>CAVUXI010000004.1:0-472044 GCA_963745385.1 uncultured beta proteobacterium | reverse complement strand
GAGAAGTTCGAGTTCCCGGTGAAGTGGGGCATCGACCTGCAATCCGAGCACGAGCGCTATCTCACCGAGAAGCACGCCAAGAAGCCGGTGATCGTGATGAACTACCCGAAGGACATCAAGGCGTTCTACATGCGGGTCAACGACGACGGCCGCACCGTCGCCGCCATGGACGTGCTGGCGCCCGGCATCGGCGAGATCATCGGCGGCAGCCAGCGCGAGGAGCGGCTCGACGTGCTGGACGCCCGCATGGCGGAGCGCGGCATCGATAAGGAGCACTACGCCTGGTACCGCGATCTGCGCCGCTACGGCACCGTGCCGCACGCCGGCTTCGGGCTCGGCTTCGAGCGCACGCTCGCCTATGTCACCGGGCTTGTCGAACGTGCGCGACGCGATCCCGTTTCCGCGCACGCCGGGGAACGCGAGGTATTGAGGCGCGCTATCCGGTCTGGCGCGCCGCGAGGCTCGCGGCCTTGACGCGCAGCGCGGCGCGGCCGGCGGCTGCCGCAACCGCAACGGCACCAAGCGCAAACAAGAGCCCGAACCCGAGCACCTGCCACGCCGCCGGAATGCCGATCTCCAGCATCGCCGGATTGAAATTGTTGTCGAGCGTCTCCAGCGGGTCGTAGCCACGGCGGCTCCACAGGAAGCCGGCCTCGAGCAATGCCGTGAACAGGCACGACGCCACGGCGAGCAGCGCCAGCGCGCGCGCATCGGCGCCCAGCCGGTAGCGGGCCAGCACCCGCCAGGCCATCAGCCAGACGAATATCCCGCTCAGCAGGTATTGCTCCGGGTAGGTGCCGCGCGCCAGCGCGACGTGCAGGATCGCCAAGCCGGATATCACGTAGTTGGTGTTGTGCAGCCGCTGCCAGTTCCTGCGTTCCCATCCGCCGGATCGCGGCGTCGAGCGAGGTCGCGCCCAGCACGATCAACCCGATGGTCGAGAGCGTGGCGACGACCAGCGTCAGGCGCGTGAAGGTCTCGTCGGCGATGTTGGCGAAATTCCAGGACCGCAAGCCGAAATAGAACACCGCATGGACGACCGTATAGACCAGCGCCGTCACGCCGATCATGCGGCGCACGTCGACCAGGGCGTGCCAGCGCAAGATGGTCATGGCCGGCGTCACGGCCAGAGCCACGAGCAGGATCACGGTCGCCCACACCCCCGACCAATAGGTCATGTTGCCGAACGCGATCGGCAGGTAGCCGTATTCCCGGGTGGCGAACTGATAGGCGAACCGGATCGCCGGCAACAGCACCAGCGCGAAGGCGCCGGCCTTGAGCCAGGAGAATTTGCGTTGCCGGTCCTGCCACGGCCAGATCAGCTGCACGTCGCGCCCCCCCCGTTCAAACAATTCGTTCAACAAATTATTTCCGAGTCGCGCCACGGAGCTTATGACAGGTGGACGGCGCAATCCAGATGCGCGCGGCCGGATTGCCGCGGGTCGTGAGGGCTGCTCCTCACTCCCCGACCGGCCCCTTGAGCTCGACCCCGTTGCCTTCGGGATCGGTCAGATAGACCGAGGGGCCCCGGCCTTCCGCGCCGTAGCGCGAGGCCTCCGCGCCGCAGGCCGCGCCATGCGCCGTCAGATGCGCCGCGATCGCGGCCGCGTCGAACGGAGCGATGCGCAGGCACAGATGATCGAGATTGGCGCCGCCGCTGCGCGAGCTGCCGCCGGCCGGCCCGGCCGTGTCGGCCGGCACGATATCGATGAGCGCATTGCCGGCGCGCAGCTGGGTGAGCGTGCCCTGGCGCTGCTCCAGGCTGCAGCCCAGCACCTCGATATAGAAGCGCTCCAGCGCGGCCGGATCGGTGGCGCGCAGCACCACGTGGTCGATGCCGCGAAATCGCGAACGGAACCGGCATGGCGCAACTCCCTTGGCTGATCGTTTTCCCGCAGCCTACCCCACCTGCGCGATCCGTGCGCCGCGGCGTCCCGCCATGGCGCGGCGCAGGTCGGCGGCGGTGCGGGCGAGCTCGCGGTCGCTGGGCGAGGGCAGGCAGCGGAACGTCACGTTGTCCTCCACGATGTAGCGGCGCGACGTGATGTCGGTCTCCTCATGGATCGGGACCGCATGGGCGTGCACATGGGCGATGTCGCCGCCGGTGAACAGGAATGCCACGCGCGGCACCCGCAGCGTCTGCTTCATGGCGCGGGCGAGCTGCTGCCCGACCGTCACGATCCCGGCCAGAAGCTCGGCCGGGGCATCGTCGAAATAGGCGAAATGCTGGCGCGGCATGATCTGGGTGTGGCCGGGCCGGATCGGGCCGCGGTCCAGGAAGGCGATGAGCCGCTCGTCCTCGTAGACGATGTGGGCCGCGACCTCGCGTTGGCCGATGCGGCAGAACAGGCATTGCGGGCTCATGGCCTCGTCCCCCGTCCGAACGGATCGGCATTCCCCCAGCTGCGCAGCGAGGCCCACAGGCCGCGGTCGAGCCGGAAGCAATCGACCGGCGCCGATGATTTGAGCGCCCGGATGCGCACGAGCGCCACGCCGCTCCATTGGAAGCCGCATTTCTCCAGCACCCGGCGCGATGCCGGATTGCTCACCCGGGCGCGGCTCGACAGCCGCTCGCAGTTAAGCTCCCCGAAGGCGTGGTCGATGAGCGCGCGCGCCGCTTCGGTGGCGTAGCCGCGTCCCCAATGGGCGACGCCGATCCAGTAGCCGAGCTCGGGGTCGCCGGCGCTTGTGGCCGCGATCCCGCAGCCCCCGATAAGCGTGCCGTCGGCGAGCCCGATCAGGAACGAGGGCTCGGCCGGATTGCGGTTCGCCTGCGCCAGGAAGGCGTGCGCATCCGCCACCCCATAGGGATGCGGAATGCGCGCCGTATTCTCGGCGATGCGGCGGTCATTGAGGAGGCGGACGATCGCTTTGGCGTCGGCCGGGCGCGGCGCTGCGCAGCACGAGCCGCTCGGTCGTCATGACCACGGGGCCGGCGTTGCGGGTGGACTTTCGGGCAGCCAATTCCAGCGATGTCATCACACGGGCTCCAGGCTTGCGATTGCGCATCAGGCGCAAAAGCGAAAAGGGGAGCCGGTATCCGGTCTCCCCTTGCATGGAACCCTCGAGGGTCCGCCGGTTCGACTGGATACCGGCAGACCTCGATATGGTCGGCCGTTTATTCGGCGGCAGCCTGCGTCATCACGGGGACTACCGAGACGTAGATGCGGCCTTTGGCTTTGGTGCGGAACTCGACGTGACCGTTCACCAGGGCGAACAGGGTGTGGTCCCGGCCCAAGCCGACATTGCGTCCCGGATGCCACTGGGTGCCGCGCTGGCGCGCCAGGATGTTGCCGGCCACGACGGCTTCACCGCCGAAAATCTTGAGCCCCAGGCGCTGGCTGTTGGAGTCGCGGCCGTTGCGGGAGGAGCCGCCTGCTTTTTTGTGAGCCATGGTCGTTACCCTGAAGTGTCGTTGTCCTGAAGTCGTTATCCTGGATGTCCGGGCAATCTAGCCCGGATTTGTGTCGAAATCATCACTCGGCGCTGGATTTGGCCCTTTGGGCTTTCCGCGACACCGGCTTCTTGGCCGGCTTTTTGGCGGCCTTCGGCTTGGCCTTGCGCTTGGCGGGCGCGGCTTCGGCGTCGCCTTCGGCCGCCACGCGGCGGGCGCCGGCTTGGCGTAGGCCCTGCGCACGCTCGCCGTCATGGTGGGGGCGGCGCCGTCGGTCAGGATCTCGGTGATCCGCACCAGGGTGAATTCCTGCCGGAAGCCGCGCTTGCGGCGGGAATTCTTCCGCCGGCGCTTCTTGAAGGCGATGATCTTGGGGCCGCGCCCCTGCTCCAGCACCTCGGCCGCCACCGAGGCGCCCGTGATGGTGGGCTTGCCCAAGGTGACGTTGTCGCCGCCCACGAGCAGAACCTCGCCGAACTGCACGATCTCCCCGGGCTCGCCCTTGAGCCGGTCGACCTTGAGCATGTCCTGGGCGGCCACCCGGTACTGCTTGCCGCCGGTCTTGATGACTGCGAACATCGTTCTCGTCCTCGTGTTCGATCCCGGCGTTCGGAGATGTCCGGACCGGCTTCTTCCAGTCGGTTGAATGGATTGGACGACGCCCCGAAGCTTGCTGCCACGGGTTGCCGCGGCGATGCTTATGACGGCGCGGGCCCCGACTGTCAAGAAAGCCGGCCCAAAGGCAGCATTTTCAGGCGCCAGCCAGCCCGCGCCGAGGCCGGGCGCGATAGGCATAAAAACCCATTATCTGGAATAAGCAGGGTTGGCCAAAACCGTCCCTCCCGGGCTATCAGAGACCCGATATGACCATTTCGGCCCGAATCCGCTGCCTGCTCGCCGCCCTCATCGCCTTGGGGCTGGGCGGGCTCGTGGCCTTCGCACAGGATTATCCGAGCCGGCCGGTCACCATCGTGGTGCCGTTCGCGGCCGGCGGCGGCACCGACATCCTGGGCCGGATGGTGGCGCAGCAGCTGGAGCAGCGGCTCGGCCGTCCCTTTCTGATCGAGAACAAGCCGGGCGCCGGCAGCACCACCGCGGCCGCCTTCGTGGCCCGGGCCCAACCGGACGGCTACACCCTGCTGATGGCGCCCAGCAACACGCTCGCGGTGGCGCTCACGATCTACAAGAGCATCGCCTACGATCCGGTCGCCGACTTCGTTCCCTTGGGGCTCATCGCCCAGACCCCGTTCATGCTCATCGTCAATCCGGCGCTGCCGGTGCACTCGGTGGCGGGGCTGATCCGGCTCGCCAAGGAGAAGCCGGGCGAGCTCTCGTTCGGCTCCGCCGGGCCCGGCACCCCGCATCATCTCTATGCCGAGCTGTTCAAGAGCATGACCGGCATCGAGATGAGCCATGTGCCCTACCGGGGCAGCCTGCCGCTCTTGAACGACGTGGTGGCCGGCCACATTCCCCTCGCCTTCATCGATTTCGGACCCTCGATCGGGATGCTGCAGGCCGGCAAGGTGCGCCCGCTCGGCATCTCGACCAAGATGCGGCTGGCGCAATTTCCCGACATCCCGCCGATCGCCGACGCCGTCCCGGGCTTCGATGCCGCGTCCTGGCAGATGCTGGTGGCGCCCGCCCACACGCCGCGGCCGATCGTCGACAAGCTGCACAGCGCGCTCTTGGGCGTGGTGGCGACGCCGGAGTTCCGCGATCAGATCATCGCCGGCGGGATGCTGCCGATGGACAATCCTTCGGTCGAGGGGCTGCAGGATTTCGTCAAGTCGGAGATCGTGCGCTGGGGCGGGATCGTGCGGCGCGCCGGCCTCGCCGGCACCGAGTAGCGCTCCTACCGCGCTGGATGCTCCGCCTTCGCGGACCGCGTCTCGCCGCTACCGCAGCGGCACCAGCACGTTCACCACCAGCATGTCCTGCGGCGCGGTCACCAGGTCGGTCACGTATTCCTCGATCAGCAGGTCCTTGGCGTCGAGCCCCTTCTCGTCGAGATAATTGGTGATGGCCTCGTAGGTCTGGTTCATCTCGTCATAGGAGCCGCGGTGCACGAACTTGAGCACCTTGCCGTCGGGCGACTGGCCGACCGCGATCTCCTTGCCGGGCGGGGTCTTGGGCGCCTCCGCCAGCGGGACCGCGGCCTTGAAATCGAAGCCGGTATCGTCGGTCGAGGTATAGATCGTCATGGCGGGGCCCGACGCCTTGAGCCCGGCGCCGTCGAGGTAGGCATTCACCTTCTTGAAGGCCTCGATCAGGACGTCATAGGCCTTGTCCCAGGTCCCCGAGCCCGCCACATAGACGATGGTCTTGGCCGAGAGCTTCACCTCCTGGCCGAACGGATCGATCGATTGGGTGGGCACCCGGGTTTGCGCCAGCGCGGGCTGCGGGCCGGCGAAGCCGATGATCGCGGCGATCGCCAGCAACGGCGCGAGACGGCAGCGTGACATTGCGGTCTCCTTGATCCCCGGCCCGGTAAGTGCCGGCGTGCGCAACTGCGCGCATCTCGCTAACCATAACATGCCGCGCCGCGGCACCGTGCCCGAAATGCATGCAATCATCCCGGTGCTGCGTGTCGGGATTGCATGGCGGCTCTGGTCAATATCGCGATTTTGCCCATATAAGGCGGCCCGGACCTTGGATCGACGAGCCCGATGAGCGCGCTGGCCAACCATGCCTTCGTCAAGATGAACGGTCTCGGCAACGAGATCGTGGTGGTGGACCTGCGGGCCGCGCCGGCCGCCGCCGTCACGCCGGCCGACGCGCGCGCCGCCGCCCAGCCGGCCGGCGCGCCCTATGACCAGTTGATGGTCCTGCAGGCGCCGCGCACGCCCGGCACCGACGCCTTCGTTCGCATCTACAACAATGACGGCTCGGAGGCGGGCGCCTGCGGCAACGGCATGCGCTGCGTCGCCGAGCTGTTGTTCCGGGAGACCGGCAAGGGCGCGCTGACGTTCGAGACCCGGGCCGGCCTCCTGAATTGCTGGAAGGGCGAGGCGCCGCACGTTTCCACCGTCGACATGGGGGTGCCGCGCTTCGCCTGGAACGAGATACCGCTCGCCGAGGAGTTCCGCGACACCCGCGCGATCGAGCTGCAGATCGGCCCGATCGACAAGCCGATCCTGCACTCGCCCTCGGTGGTCAATATGGGCAACCCGCACGCCGTGTTCTGGGTGGACGACGTCGCCGCCTACGATCTCGCCAAGATCGGCTCGCTGCTCGAGCATCATCCGATCTTTCCCGAGCGCGCCAACATCTCGCTCGCCGCCATCACGGCGCGCGACCATATCGTGCTGCGCACCTGGGAGCGCGGCGCCGGCTTGACCAAGGCGTGCGGATCGGCGGCCTGCGCGGCCGCGGTCGCGGCGGCGCGCCTGCGGCGCACCGAGCGCAAGGTGACGGTCTCGCTGCCGGGCGGCGACCTCCTGATCGAATGGCGCGCCCGCGACGATCATGTGCTGATGACCGGCCCGGTCGAGTACGAATATGCCGGCACCTTCGATCCGGCCCTGTTCGCTTCCGCCGGCGCGGCCTGATGCGGGTCCGCTCATGAGCGTCGATCTGGTGACCTTCGGGTGCCGTCTCAACGCCTACGAGTCCGAGGTCATCCGCGCGCACGCGCAGGCGGCGGGCCTCGCCGACACCATCGTGGTCAATACCTGCGCGGTCACCGCCGAGGCGACCCGGCAGGCCAAGCAGGCCATCCGCAGGCTCAAGCGCGAGCGGCCGCTCGCCCGCATCGTGGTCACCGGCTGCGCCGCGCAGGTCGAGCCCGCGCGCTTTGCCGACATGCCCGAGGTCGATCGCGTGCTCGGCAATGCCGAGAAGCTCGCGCCCGCATCCTGGGCGACACGCGGGCGCTGTTCGCGCGCCATCCGGGCCGGACCCCGGTGCCGGGAGAGAAGGCGGCGGTCGACGACATCATGGGGGTGACGCAGACGGCCGTGCAGCCGATCGACGGCTACGAGGGCCGCGCCCGCGCCGTCGTGCAGGTGCAGAACGGCTGCGACCATCGCTGCACCTTCTGCATCATTCCGTTCGGCCGCGGCAATTCGCGCTCCGTGCCCATGGACGAGACGGTCGATCAGGTGCGCCGCCTGGTCGCGCGCGGCTATCGCGAGGTGGTGCTCACCGGCGTCGATCTCACCAGCTATGGGGCGGGCCTGCCCGGCGCGCCGCGGCTCGGCACCCTGGTGAAGCAGATTCTCGAGCAGCGTGCCCGAGCTCGCGCGCTTGCGCCTCTCCTCGATCGATTCGGTCGAGGCCGATCACTGATCTGCTCGACGCGCTCGCCGACGAGCCCCGCATGATGCCGTACCTGCATCTGTCGCTGCAGGCCGGCGACGACGTCATTCTCAAGCGCATGAAGCGGCGGCATCTGCGCGCCGACGCGATCGCGTTCTGCGCCAAGGTGCGGCGGCTGCGGCCCGACGTGGTGTTCGGCGGCGATATCATCGCCGGCTTCCCGACCGAGAGCGACGCCATGTTCGCCCGCTCGCTCGACCTGGTCGACGAATGCGGGCTCACCCATCTGCACGTCTTCCCGTTCTCGGCGCGGCCCGGCACGCCGGCCGCCCGCATGCCCGCCGGTGGCGCCCGCCGTCGTCACGGAGCGCGCCCGGGCGCTGCGCCATAAGGGCGAGGCGGCGCTGCGCCGCCATCTCGACGGCGAGATCGGGACGCGCCGCCGCGTGCTTGCCGAGGCTGGCGGCGGCGGCCGCACCGAGCCGTTCACCAAGGTGCGGCTGCCCACCCCGCTTCCGCCCGGCACCATCGTCGACGTCACCATCGCGGGCCACGACGGCCGGCAGCTGCTGGCGGCCGTGTAGGGTGGGCAAAATTGCCTGGCACGATGATCATGATTGCCGCGGCGTCGCGCAATTTTGCCCACGCGGCCGACTCGCGAGGTCCGAACGCGTGGGCAACGCGCCGATTCTGCGTGCCCTATCATTGACGCTGAGGCATGGGCGCGTTGCCCACCCTACGCGACCGAATTCCGGTTCGCTGTTGTGAGAATGCGATAGATTGAGGCCCGAACCCGCGGAGGAGCGCCATGGCGCCAAGCAACGGCCATCTCATCACCACCCTGGACCAGCTCGCGGCGCTCTACGACGCGCCCTCCGACATCTCGATCGCCAAGGAGATCGATCACGTCAGCGATCACTACCGCGCCTTCATCGAGGCGGCGCCGTTCTTTGCGCTCGCGACCGCGGGCCCGAGGGCCTCGATTGCTCGCCGCGCGGCGACGCGCCGGGCTTCGTGCGGGTGGCGCGACCGAAAGACCCTGATGGTGCCCGACCGCCGCGGCAACAACCGCATCGACAGCCTGCGCAACATCGTGCGCGATCCGCGCGTCGCCCTCCTGTTCCTGATCCCCGGCATCGGCGAGACCATCCGGGTGGTGGGCCGCGCCGCGCTCTCGGTCGATCCGGACCTGCTCGCGAGCTTCGTGGTCAACGGCAAGCCGCCCTGCTGCGTGATCGTGATCACGGTCGAGCAGGTGTTCTATCAATGCACCAAGGCGATCGTGCGCTCGAAGCTGTGGGATGCGGCGCCGCCACGTGGAGCGCGCGAGCCTGCCGACCACCGGCACGATCCTGGCCGCCCAAACCGCCGGCCGCCTGGGCGGCGAGGCGCACGACCGCGGCCAGCTCGAGCGCACCATGGCGAAGCTGTACTGAAACGACCGCATAGGGGCGCCCCTTGTGGGCGCCCTTCTGCCGAGGCCAGGGCGGCCACAAGGGCCGCCCCTACGCGACCGGCGCCAGAACCTCTTGCGTCCATCCGCACGCCTGCAGCCGTGCCGCCATGTGGGCCGGCACCGGGGCGGTCACCCGGATCGGGTCGCGCTTCTTGTAGAGCGGCACCACGATCTCGCGGGCGTGCAGCTGCATGGCGGTCGCGCCCGCGCCCGGCATCCCGGGGCGCGGCGCCGTGCCGTAGATCGGATCGCCCACGATCGGCCAGCCCATGGCGGCGCAATGCACCCGCAGCTGATGGGTGCGGCCGGTCAGCGGCTCGAGCGCAAGCCACGTCAGCGCTGGCCCACCGGCGGAAGCCGAGCGCCCCAGCACCTTCCATTCGGTCACCGCCGGCTGTCCGTCCGGGTCGGGCTTCATCCACCAGCCGCGCGCGATGTCGAGGCGGCCGAGCGCAAGATCGATGCGGCCCTCATCTTCCGCCGGGCCGCCTTCCACCACCGCCCAATAGGTCTTGCCGATGGCGCCGAGCTTGAACAGCCGGCCGAGCTCGGCCAGCGCCTTGCGGTGGCGGCCGAGCGCCAGGCATCCGGAGGTGTCGCGGTCGAGCCGGTGGGCGAGCGCCGGCGACCGCGGCAGCCCGAAGCGCAGCGCGTCGAAATGATCCTCCAGGCTCTCGCCGCCCTTGGGGCCCCGATGCACCGCCATGCCGGCCGGCTTGTCGATCACCAGCATCAGGGCATCGCGATAGAGCAGCCGAGCCACCATCTCTTCCGGTGTCATGACGAAACCGCTATCACGCCTGCCATCATTCCTTCACGCTCTTTCGTCGGGAGCGTCGGAATGGCGCCGCACCGGTTCCCTCCGGCCCCTCCCTGGCACCTGAAAGATCCCCGATGGCAGAGCAGAATTGGTGGCAGCGGCTGAGCGGCGGGCTCAAGCGCACCTCCGCGGCCATCACCGGGGCCATTTTCGATCTCGCCGCCAAGCGCAAGCTCGATGCCGCCATGCTCGAGGAGATCGAGGAGGTGCTGATCCGCGCCGATCTGGGGGTCGGGCTCGCGGCCAAGATCGCGGCCGCGATCGGGGAGGGGCGCTACGACAAGATGATCACCGCCGACGAGGTCAAGGCGGTGCTGGCGCAGGAGGTCGAGAAGGTGCTGCTGCCGGTCGCCAAGCCGCTCCTGATCGGCGGCGCCCGGCCGTTCACCATCCTGGTGGTCGGCGTCAACGGCTCCGGCAAGACCACCACCATCGGCAAGCTGGCGGCGCGGTTTCATCGTGAGGGCCACAAGGTGGTGCTGGCGGCCGGCGACACCTTCCGGGCCGCCGCCATCGAGCAGCTCAAGATCTGGGGCGGCGCGCGCCCACGCGAGCGTGATCGCGCGGGCGGCGGGCTCCGATGCGGCGAGCCTCGCCTTCGAGGCGTTCGAGACCGCGCGCCGCGAGGGCGCCGACGTGCTGCTGATCGATACCGCCGGCCGGCTGCAGAACAAGGCGGTGCTGATGGAGGAGCTGCACAAGATGGTGCGGGTGCTCAAGAAGATCGATCCGGCCGCCCCGCACGCGGTGCTGCTGGTGCTCGATGCCACCGTCGGGCAGAACGCCTTGTCGCAGGTCGAGGTGTTTCACAAGATCGCCGGCGTCACCGGGCTCGCCATGACCAAGCTCGACGGCACCGCGCGCGGCGGCATTCTCGCCGCCATCGCGGCCAAGCACGCGCTGCCGGTGCATTTCATCGGGGTCGGCGAAGGCATCGACGATCTGGCGCCGTTCGCGGCCGGGGATTTCGCACGCGCCATCGCGGGGATCGAAACCTGACGCCCGATCCCGATCCCGGCTGCGCGCTCGTGACCGATGACAAGGCCGCGGGATCGCGCTAGACCCGCCCCATGACCAGCCAGCCGACCCGCCGCCCAGAAGCCCAAGCTCAATCCGACCCTCAAGCTCGTGCTCGACCTCGGGCCGCTGCTGGTATTCTTCGCCGCCAATTCGCGCTTCGGCATCTTTGCCGCGACCGGCGCCTTCATGGCCGCCATCGTGCTCGCGCTCGCGGTCGCCTATGCGCTGACCCGGCATCTGCCGATCATGCCGCTGGTCACCGCCGGCGTGGTGCTGGTGTTCGGCACCCTCACCTTGGTGCTGCACGACGAGCTGTTCATCAAGGTCACTGTTTCTGAAGGATTACCTGACCGGTGAATTGAAGCGGCATCGCCCCGATTTCGATTGGAACGAGCGCTTGGTATTCAGCGAACATCACCTCAGTCATGCGGCCAGCGCATTTTTCCCGTCGCCGTTTTCCTCTGCTGCGGTGTTGACGCTGGACGGCGTCGGGGAATGGGCGACCAGCTCCTTCGCGCTTGGGCGCGACAACCGGCTACAGGTCATGAAGGAGATCCACTTTCCTCATTCGCTGGGACTACTCTATACCGCGTTTACCTACTATATCGGGTTCAAGGTTAACTCAGGCGAGTACAAGCTGATGGGGCTCGCGCCCTATGGCGAGCCGCGTTATGCGCGGCTGATCCTGGACAAGCTAATCGATCTCAAGCCCGATGGATCCTTCAGGCTAAACCTCGATTACTTCAATTACTGCGTTGGCCTTACCATGACCAACAGCAAATTCGACGCGTTGTTCGGCGAACCGCCGCGCACCCCGGAGCAGCTCTTAACTCGGTTTCACATGGATATCGCCGCCTCGATCCAGCAGGTCACGGAAGAGATCATGCTGCGCATGACGCGCGCACTCGCACGGGAGACCGGCGAGCGCAATCTGTGCCTTGCGGGTGGCGTTGCGCTCAACTGCGTCGCCAACGGCAAGGTGCTGCGCGACGGTCAATTCGAGAACATCTGGATTCAGCCGGCGGCGGGTGATGCCGGCGGCGCAGTCGGAGCAGCGCTGTGCGCCTATCATCTCTACCGGGCGCAACCGCGCCGTCCGCACGAAGGCCTTGACGGAATGCGCGGTTCCTACCTCGGCCCACAGTTCGAGCAGCGCGATGTAGAGCAGCGGCTGCAAGCGGTCGGCGCGAAGTTTTCCGTGGTCGACGATGCCGCGGTCATCGCAGAGGCAGTCGAGGCGCTCACCGCACAGAAGGCGCTTGGCTGGTTTCAGGGGCGCATGGAATTCGGTCCGCGAGCGCTCGGTGCCCGGTCAATCCTGGGCGATCCGCGCTCGCCGGGCATGCAGAAGCTGCTCAACTTGAAGGTGAAGTACCGCGAATCGTTCCGGCCGTTCGCACCGGCTGTGCTGCGCGAAGACGTGAGCGAGTGGTTCGAGCTCGATTACGATTCACCTTACATGCTGCTGGTGGCCGGCGTCCAGCCGGCGCACCGGCGCGCGATGACCGAGGAGGAAAAGAAACTGTTCGGCATCGAGCAGCTCAATGTGCCGCGCTCAGACATTCCAGCCGTGACGCACATCGATTATTCGGCGCGCGTTCAAACCGTGCACCGGGAGACCAACCCCCGCTTTCATGCGTTGCTCAGCGCATTCAAACAGCGCACCGGCTGTCCGGTGCTGGTCAATACGAGCTTCAATGTGCGCGGCGAGCCTATCGTCTGCACCCCGGAGGACGCCTTCCGCTGCTTCATGGGAAGCGAGATCGAATCCCTGGTGATCGGCAACTGCGTGCTGCAGAAGGAGCAGCAGAACCCGGCGCTCAAGCTCGACTACAAGCATGCGTTCGAGCTCGATTGAGGTCTAGGGTCCTTAGCTAAGGTCTAGCGGCCCTTGGCCCTCCCGCGTGCGAAAGTTCATTAGCGCTTGCGAGCTCAGCGGTTGGTCGCCGCGGCACTGCTCAACGGCTTTTGTGCCGCGCCGCGGTTCTGGATTTGAGCCGCATGGATTTCGAGTGCTTCGTAAATGCCTTTGGCCAGAATCCCCTGCGCCTCGGCATTGGGGTGCGCGTCGAGCGGCGACACCCAGAGCGCCGACTCTGGCTTGCGCCCTTTCAAACCCGGGAACAGGTCAACCACCGGCAGTCCCATCGTTGCCCCAACTTGCTCGAGCCGGCGGTGGATTCCAGCAAACGGGTAGCTATCGCTAAGGTCATGCATTTCGGGAATAATGAACATCATTGCTGGAATCGAGTGCTCCCGGCTAATCGAGGTCAGCTCCTTTAGCGCGGCTTGAGCTGCCGGCCACCCGGGCTCACCGTCGCCGTACAGACCTCGGTAGTAGTCGAGATAGGTGCCGGCAACGGACTTGAACAAGCGAATCCGCGATACGGCAAACGCGAACAGGTATGAGTGCTCGATGAGAAAGCCGCGGCTGGGTTTCGGGGTTGGCTCGGCGTCGTTGATGAAATAGCCGAGAATAATCAGGTCCGGGTCGAACGCAAGCCCTATGTTTCTCAGCCGCATCACCTCCTGTGCGGTGTTGTAGTTACCCACGCCAAGGTTGAGCACTTCGTAACGCAGGCCCTCCGGAAAGCCTTTCGGAGGCTGTGCGTTGAGCTTTCGCTCGAGCTGTGCGGGATAGGCCATGTCCTGTGGAACTCCCCAGCCCATAGTGATGGAGTCGCCCAGCGCGATGATGCGGTAGATGCCCGGCGGCTTCGCCTTCGTCCGCTCCCCTTCGCGCAGTCCGAAGCTGTTGGTAGTGACCTCGACTCCCATCAGGAAGGCCTTCCCGTTCGGGCGATGCTCGTGAACCACGCGGGGATCGTCGCTGGGAACCTTGATCTGGGTCGCGTACTTCCACATCTCCATATCGAAATCCATGCTCCCATGGAAGGCGGCGCGAACGAGAATCTCGCCAAGGCCGAGGCCCACCGCCAAGCTGATGCACACTGCGACCAGGTTGCCGGCGACGCGCCTGAGTTTGCTTGGAGTTGGCATCGACGCGTCTTCGGAATCCGTTAGCGCAGCGGCTCGTCGAGCTCGGTCAGCAGGTGCGCATGCCGCGACTTCCAGGCCTGCTCCACTTCGGCGCGCTCGACGTCGGTGATGTTCACGAGCAGACCCGGATCGAAGCCGGCGAACGGCTCAATCCCGATGACAATGCTTTTCGTTTTGTCCAGAAATTCGAACGGCGTGAAGTATTCGAGGTACGCATTATCGTCAGTGTTGATAGTCGAATCGCCGGACGCCGCGAGATACTTGCGGATCTGCGCGGGGCCCATGAGCAGATGCGCGAGAAGTGCGTTGTGGTCGGCGATTCCAATAGAGGCAAGGTCTTTGGCAACTGCGGGTGCCGCGGCGCGTTGCTTGAGACGCGAATAGTCGATCGTGAATGGTTGCTCGGTGGCAACGAACAGGCCGTGGCCGCGCACGTACCAGAAGCTCGCGTTTTCAAAAACGCTCGAGAATGTACGAAACGCCACGTCAAACGATCGACGCGAGATGCTGTACATCGGCATCCATTGGCAGACGACGCCACCAGGATTCAACCGCCGCTTGAGCGCGCGATAGTACTCCTCGGAGTAAAGGTATCCGACGCCTGATATTCGCGGGTGGATCGGGTCGGCAGTGATCATGTCAAACTTCCGGTCCGACATTGCCAGAAAATTGCGACCGTCATCTATGCGGAGATGGATCTTGCGGCTGCGCAATACCCCGCCCGTGACTTCATCGAGCCTTTCGTGCGCGCGCGGCATCTCGGGTGTGAGCTCGATGACTTGGATCGACTGCACCTCAGGGTTGTGCTCCGTGGCGGACAGCGTAATGCCGAGTCCAAGCCCGACAACCGCGACTTCGCGCGGAGCCGGGTGGAGCAGCAGCGGCAGGTGGCCTTTCAGGATGAAGTGACGTCGCTGGATGAAGCTCGTGTCGGCTTCGGTATTGCCATCGACCATCATGATGATATTGCCGTTCGACGACCGTACGATATCAACCGAGTGCGCGGTGCCTTCGCCATGGTAGATGAGTTCGGGCCGCATGGTCTGCTGGAGCCCGTAGTTGGCGACAGTCTGGTGCGGGAGAATCAGGACGACGAGCCCGGCGGCAAGCGTGGCACCGAGCGTGATGGCCGCGGGCGCATGGCGCAGCACGGAGAACGTGCGCCCGGCGCTCTGCCAGAGGAGCAGGCAGCCGTTGGCGGCAAAGATCGCGGCAAGCATGACAAGGCTGGCGCGGCTGCCCATGGCGGGGATCAAGACGAACCCGGCGAGGAGCGAACCGAGGACCGCGCCCGCGGTGTTGGCCGCATAAACGCGTCCAGTGCCCGCGCCGGCGTGGCGCGCGTCGCGTGTGCAGATACGCACCGCGGCAGGAAAGGTTGCCCCGAGGAGCATCGCGGGAACGACGATGAGCGCGCCGCCGACAACGAACTGCGCGGCGATGGCGCCGAATGCAAAGTTGCCTTGCGAGATGGCGGTGAGGCTCCAAACGAGCGCACCGCTGAGCTTTGGCGCAATGTATGCGCCGAGCCCCAGCAGCGCGACAGAGAGGGCGAGCCCGATCTCGACGAAACCGAAAAAGCGCACCGGATCGGGATGGGCGTCAATCATGCGCGCAGCCTGGCGGCTGCCGTAAAAGATTCCAAACAGAAACGATGCCAGCATGATCGCGAACGAATAGACCGTACCGCTAAATGAAAGCGTGAGGATGCGGATCCAGATGACTTCGAGCGCGAGCGCGGCGAGGCCCGACATGGCAATGGCAAACAGTGCGACCCGTGCGGCAGCGGGATCGTGACGCCACGCCGATGCCGGTTCTTCATCCGACTCGGTATCCCCCGCATATGACGGCTGTGTCTTGATCTGAAGGGAGATAAGTGCAACGAGCGTCCCGATGGTCAAGTTGATCGCGACGGCAATGAGCGTCGTATGCGCCACGCCGAGAAATGGCACTAGCGCAAATGCGCAGACCAGCGTACCAGCGAGCGCACCGAGTGTGTTGATTGCGTAGAACGTACCGCCGAAACGGCCGAGCTCCCCGTCGCGCTGAACGAAACTTTTGACAATGAGCGGCAGCGTGCTACCCATAAGTGTGGCCGGCACCAGCAACACCAGCGCAGCGACGCCGATACGCATGGCTTGGTAAACGAGCGGCGCGGCGTCGAATTGCGTGCGATAGACAGACTCCAGCAATGGCGCGAATCCGGCGAGCAGATCGCGAAAGAAAAAAGCGTACATGCCGATCGCGATTTCGATTAGACCGTAGCAAAGCAATGGGCGCACAAGCTTGTCCACGAGACGCTCGGCGATCGCGCTGCCGAGAGAGAGGCCGCCCATGAAGACGCTTAACGTAATCGCCGCCGCGTACACGTCGCTACCGAAAAAAAGCGACAGGTAGCGCATCCAGACGACTTGGTAAACGAGCGCGGCGAAGCCGGAAAAAAAGAACAGGGACGCGATGAAGCCGACGAGCTTTCGCGGCGAAGACAATGCAGTCGTCACGGGCAAGATCTTGGTTGCGGCTTAGTGGCCAGGCAAGTGAGTATGAGAACGGACAGGGGCATTAGTCTGCCGCGAAAGCAGCACGCAAGTTCGCTCGCGAGTGTTCGGCCTGATATACGAGTCGCCATTACGGCGCTGTGCATCCGTGTTCAGGTCTTTTGGGAGCATCGTCGCGTTGTGGCAGGCCGCTCGATTCAGTTTGAAAGATACGGTGAGGATAGGGTCGAGAGAAATCGTCCGACGATCCGATTGCCGTTCTCGTTCCAGTGACCGTCCAAAGTCCAGTAGAGGTCTTCAACCTTGTAGCCTCCCTTTTTGAATAGCTGCGCGAAATCCACGTACTCGATTCCGTTGAAGTCAAGCCACGCCTTGACCTGCGTGAAAAGGTCCACGTCATTGAAATCGGATTTTGGCGGAAGCAACAGGAAGACGAGCTTGTAGGAGTGGTCCCTGGCGTGCCGCGCCCATTGCCCAATGGCTTCCTTGCTCGCATTCGCCCGGGGATCGCTCGCGTACCGCGTTTTCACGTCGTTTGGCGAAAAGAACCAGTAGAAACTGTCCCCGAACCTCGTCATGGTGGAAGACGGGGAACCCTGCGCGGCCAAGGAAATCGAACCCGTCCGCGAGCGCACGGCGTTGCCTATCGCAAGCGCTCCGTAGTTGACGAGGTTGGCCGACAACGAGTAGACCCAAACGCGGGTCTTCAATCGGTCGAACCATGTGACCTTGGCGACCTTGGCGCTTTCCAATTCGTGGATGCTGCTTTCGACGGCTTGTCTGATTTCGTCGATATTCGGGCGGACAAGTACGCCGTCATTGAGGAATACGACGTCCACCTGGTATCCGTCGATGACCGTCGTGTGGGGGTATGCCAGATCGTTGGCGGGATCGTTGATAGTGAAGCCCACGAACACCACCTTGGGATACTTGCCAATCACGGCGGCGGTACGCTTGAACTTTTCGAACTCATGCAACGTCCCCGAGTGCGTCACCCCGCACTTTGCTGCCAACTTCCCGGTTTCGCGCTCCCAGACCGTGGCGAATTTGCTTTCGTAGGGGGCGTATCCCCAGGTGGCCGAGTCGCCCGCAAAATAGAAGTATTCCTTGGTTCCCTGGAAGTCGCGCAGCTCGTTCCTGTCGAAGCATCCCAACTGGTTGGCGAAGATCTCGTAGGGATGGCCGTCGACCTCGGCCATCGCGCGGGCACCAGGAGTGATGTCGAAGCCGAGAACGTCGTCGGCCCGGTGGTAGTAGCGGGGATAGTTCCGGGCCAGCTCGGGGAGACCGGCGGAGGGTGGGGACAGGAGCCGGATATTGCGATAGGAGGGGGCGAAAGTCGTGTAGGAGGCGGGCACGAGAAAATAGCTGATGAGGTCGAAGAGAGCGAGCGTGAGTGCAATTACAATCAACGGTGCCAGCAGCTTCGCCAGTCTGGGCGCTGCAGATTTAGCCCGAGTCATATCGGTCAGGATACCGCGAATTCGGCGCAAGAATCGGCGCGCGCTCAGCCGGAATTGTCACCAATCGTTCCGAATTGTCACCAACGTTGGTGAGTCTTATCGCGGAGAACGGCCCTAGATGGTGCTGTTGAGTGGAGTCGAACCACCGACCTACTGATTACGAATCAGTTGCTCTACCAACTGAGCTACAACAGCCCTGAACGACGGCCGGCACGCCGAATTTGGTGACCCGGCGCGGCGGATGGTGCAGTAAGCCTTTGATTATACCGAAGCCCGCATTCGCGCGCCACGGTAGAATCCGCTCGGGATCGTCCTCCCATGACTCGACATCTGATCGGTTTCCACGCCGTCATCGCGCGTCTGCGCCAGCACGCCGAGAGCGTGCGCGAGATCAACATCTCCATGTCGCGCAACGATCGCCGCGCCCGCGAGCTGATCGAGCGCGCGCAGCTCGCGGAAGTCGTCGTTCATCACGTCGACGATCGCCGGCTCGACCAATTGGCCGGGAGCGACAAGCACCAGGGCGTGGTGGCGCTCGTCGATGCAAATATGCAGATGCAATCCCTGGAGGAGGTCCTCGACACCATTACCGAGCCGCCGCTGCTCCTGCTGCTCGACGGCGTGACCGATCCGCACAACCTCGGCGCGTGCCTGCGGAGCGCGGACGCATTCGCAGCGCACGCTGTGATCGTGCCGAAGGATCGCGCGGTGGGGCTCAATCCGACAGTCGCCAAGGCCGCGTCGGGCGCTGCGGATGCGGTGCCGCTCGTGACGGTGACGAATCTCGCGCGCACGATCCGCGACCTCAAGGCGCGCAACGTCTGGGTCGTAGGCGCGGATGCTTCGGGCAGCGAAAATCTCTTCAATGCCGACCTTTCCGGACCGCTCGCCTGGGTGCTCGGCGCCGAAGGCTCGGGATTGCGCCGGCTGACTCGCGAGCTTTGCGATCGCATCGTCGCCATCCCGCTCATGGGCAGCGTGGCATCGCTCAATGTGTCGGTCGCCGCAGGAATTTGTTTGTTCGAGACGCGCCGCCAGCGCGCGACGAACCGCGGAGGCTGATCGCGTGCATGGCGGGTCATGGCGCGATCGTGCTCAGGCGATGACCGCCTGAGACTGCCCACCTTCCGCTTATGGTGGCACAATCGAGAATTGGTGCGGCCTGGCAGCCTGAGACGATTCTCGGGTCGCTGGGCCAGCAAGCCAAGTGAGGGCCAAGTGAGCGAATTTGCTGCTTCCATCTAAGGCGGCGGCGCAAAGGAAGCGTGCCATGGCGAACGACAAATATCGCATCGAGCACGATCTGCTCGGCGACCGGCAGGTTCCGGCGGACGCGTATTACGGCGTGCATACGCTGCGCGCGGTCGAGAACTTCCCGATCACCGGCAATCCGATCTCGATCTATCCCGACCTGATCCGGGCACTGGCCTGCATCAAGCAGGCTGCCGCGCTGGCGAACCACCAGCTCGGATTGCTAGACAAGGAAAAGACCGACGTGATCGTCAGGGCCTGCGAGGAAATCCGCGCGGGCAAGCTGCACGAGCAGTTCGTCGTCGACGTGATCCAGGGAGGCGCCGGCACGTCGACCAACATGAACGCCAACGAAGTGATCGCCAACCTCGCGCTCGAGCACCTGGGGCATCAACGCGGGGAATACAAGTACTTGCACCCCAACGAGCACGTCAACATGAGCCAGAGCACCAACGATGTGTATCCGACGTCGCTCAAGGTTGCCGGCTGGTTCGGCATTTTCCAACTCATCGACGCGATGGCGGTGCTGCGCCGCGCATTCGAGGAGAAGGCCGAAGAGTTCAAGGACGTGCTGAAGATGGGACGCACGCAATTGCAGGACGCGGTCCCGATGACGCTGGGTCAGGAATTTTCGACGTACGCGGTGATGCTGGGCGAGGACGAGGAGCGATTGAAAGAGGCGGCGCTGTTGATCCGCGAGATCAATCTGGGCGCCACCGCGATCGGCACCGGCATCAACGCGCACCCCGACTACGCAGCCCTGGTTTGCCGGCGCCTCACCGAGATCACCGGGATTCCACTGATCACCGCTCCCAATCTGGTCGAAGCGACTCAGGATTGCGGTGCCTTCGTGCAGGTTTCCGGCGTTCTCAAGCGCGTCGCGGTGAAGTTGTCCAAAACATGCAACGACCTGCGGCTCCTCTCCAGCGGTCCGCGCGCTGGGTTTGGCGAGATCAACCTGCCGCCGATGCAGGCGGGCTCGTCGATCATGCCGGGCAAGGTCAACCCGGTGATTCCGGAGGTCGTGAACCAGGTCGCCTTCGAGGTGATCGGCAACGATGTCACGGTGAGTTTTGCCGCGGAGGGCGGGCAGCTTCAGCTCAACGCCTTCGAGCCGATCATCGCGCACAGCCTGTTCAAGAGCGTCAATCATCTGCGCAACGGCTGTTTGACGCTCGCAGAGCGGTGCGTCAAGGGCATCACCGCCAACCGCGAGCATTTGCGGTCGCTGGTCGAGAACTCCATCGGCGTCGTCACTGCGCTCAATCCGTACATCGGCTACGCCAACGCGACCGAGGTTGCGCAGGAAGCATTGTCGACGGGGAGGAGCGTCTACGACCTGGTGCTCGAGAAGAAGCTTCTGTCCAAGGAAAAGCTCGACGCGATCCTACAACCCGAAGTCCTGACCCAACCGCGGCCGCTGCTCGCCGCTCGCGAATAACGCGCGGCGAGCGAGGTGCGGTTTGCGACTGTCACCTGAGGAGACCACCTAATGACCAGCCATCTGAACGATATGCGGCGGCGCGTGGGCAAGCTTGCCGCCGCATGGATCCTTTTCTGCGTTTGTGCTGCGGGCTTCGCCGCGGAGCCGGGGAAGCTCCCGAACGTCATCATTCTCGCGACCGGCGGCACGATCGCCGGCACGGGTGCATCGAGCACCGCAACGGTGGGCTACCAGGCCGCGACCGTCGGCGTGCAACGGCTGATCGAGGCCGTCCCGGAATTGAAAAAGGTCGCCGAAGTCAAGGGCGAGCAGGTGTTCCAGATCGCCAGCGAAAACATGAACAACGACTACTGGCTCAAGCTCGCCAAACGGGTCAACGAGCTGCTCGCGCAAACTGACGTGGACGGCATCGTCATTACTCACGGTACCGATACCATCGAGGAGACCGCGTATTTTCTGAACCTCGTGGTCAAGAGCAGAAAGCCGGTCGTGGTCGTAGGCGCCATGCGGCCGTCGACCGCGATCTCCGCCGATGGTCCCATCAATCTGTATAACGCCGTCACGCTCGCCGGGAGTCCCGAGGCAGTGGGCAAGGGAGTGCTGGTCGTGCTCAACGACCAGATCAACGGCGCGCGCGAGGTGACCAAGACCAACACCGCCAACACCGACACGTTCCGCAGCTGGGAGTTGGGCTTCATGGGTTACATGCAGGACAATGCGCCGCACTTCTATCGCATGTCTACGCGCAAGCACACCGCTGACACCGAGTTCGACGTGTCGAAGCTCGACTCTCTGCCTCAGGTCGACATCGTGTATGGCTACGCCAACATGAACCGAGTCGCGGTGGACGCCTTTGTCGCCGCCGGAGCGAAGGCGATCGTGCATGCCGGCGTCGGTGACGGCAGCCTGGCGCGACCGGCAGTGGAGCCGGCGCTGATCGAAGCACGCAAGAAGGGCGTCATCATCGTGCGCTCAAGCCGCGTCGGAAACGGCATCGTCGCCCGCAATGGCGAGGCGAAGGACGACGAGATGGACTATGTCGTGTCCGATACGCTCAATGCTCAAAAGGCGCGCATTCTGGTGATGCTCGCGCTGACCAAGACCAACGACACCAAGGAAATCCAGCGGATGTTCTACACGTACTAAATCGCGTTTCGTCGTGCGGCGGGCCGGTGGCCATCGGCGGCGCCCGGTTGCCTTCGACGGCAGGGGCGGCTAGCATGGCGAATCCGAAGTTCGCGAGAGGCAATGCTAGTGCGGTGTATCGCACGTTCGTTGCATAAACTGGCGTCATTCCGGCCAAGCCCGCAGAGCGGGCGCGAGCCGGAATCCATTTATTTTCAAAGCCACTGGATTCCCGCTGGAGCCTGTCCTGAGCGCCGCCGAAGGGCGGGAATGACGGCAAGAAATATCGCATCTCACGCGCGGGCCGCCGCGCGCGAAATTACCACCGAGGGAACCATGCCTGACAAACGCTTCGCCTGCTCGAATCCATTGCTTCGAACCGCGCTGATCGCGGGCCTGCTTCTGGGCTGCTCGACCGCGCTCGCAAAGGGCAATCTCGTCTTCTGCTCAGAAGGCAGTCCCGAGGGCTTTCAGCCGCAGTTCTTCACAACCGGCACGACCTTCGATGCGGTGTCCGTGCCGATCTTCAACCGCCTGGTCGAGTTCGAGACCGGCACGACCAATATCGTGCCCGCGCTCGCCGAATCCTGGACGGTCTCGCCCGATGGCAAGACCTACACGTTCAAGCTGCGGAAGGGCGTGAAGTTCCACAGCAACGCCAACTTCACGCCATCGCGGGACTTCAACGCCGACGACGTGGTGTTCTCCTGGAATCGCATGGCCGACGACAGCCATCCGTTCCACAAGATGACCGCCGGGCAGACATTCGCGTACTACGACGACATGGGTATGAAGAACATCGTCGGCAGCGTCGAGAAGGTCGACAACAACACCGTCCGTTTCAACCTCCTGCGTCCCGAGGCGCCTTTCCTCGCGGACATCGCGATGGACTTTGCGTCGATCCTGTCCAGGGAATACTTCGAGACCATGCAGAAGAAGGGCACGCCGAATGCCGCGGACGTATATCCCATCGGCACCGGGCCATTCGAATATGTCTCGTACCAGAAGGACGCCACCATCCGCTACAAGGCGTTCGACCAATACTGGAACGGGCGTCCGAAGATCGACAATCTCATTTTTTCGATCACCCGCGATGCGACAGCGCGCTACGCCAAGCTCAAGACCGGCGAGTGCCACGTAATGGCGTTCCCCAAGCCCGCGGATCTGGACGAGATGAAAAAGGACCCGCAGCTCACCGTTCTGCAGAAGGAGGGCCTCAACATCGGTTTCATCGCCTTTAACGTCGAGAAGAAGCCCTTCGACAACAAGCTCGTGCGGCAGGCGCTCAATCTCGCCACCAACAAGGAGGCGATCCTCAAGGCCGTCTATCTCGGCAACGGGCAGATGGCGAAAAACCCTATTCCGCCGATCCTGTGGAGCTACAACAACGCGGTGCAGGACTATCCGTACGATCCGGCGAAGGCGAAGCAGCTCCTTGCGCAGGCGGGATTGCCCAACGGCTTCGAGCTCGATCTCTGGTATCTGCCGGTGACGAGGCCGTACAACCCCGACGGCAAGCGCATGGCCGAGATGATCCAGGCCGACTGGGAAAAGATCGGCGTCAAGGCCAAGCTGGTGACCTACGAATGGGCCGAATACCGCAAGCGTTCAAAGACCGGCGAGCATCAGGTCGTCATGTTCGGCTGGTCGGGCGACAACGGCGATCCGGACAACTTCTTCGTGCCGCTCCTGGGATGCGAGGCGGTCAAGGGCGGCGGCAATGCGGCGCGCTGGTGCTACAAGCCGTTCGAGGACCTCATCATCAAGGCGGCGCAGACGCCGAAGCAGGCCGACCGCGCCAAGCTCTACGAGCAGGCGCAGGTGATTTTCAAGGAAGAGGCGCCGTGGATCACACTGGCCCACTCCATCCGCTTCGATCCGATCCGTAAGGAAGTGAAGGGCTACAAGATGGATGCGACCGCGCACCACTATTTCGACAAGGCTGACATCGGGAGCAGCAAAGCCGACCTCGCTGCCAAGTAATGCCGTTCGACAGGATGGGCACTGCCAAGGTGAACTCCCGCTGGAGCCTGCGCTGAGCGCAGTCGAAGCGCGGGAATGACGATATCGCCGTCATCCCGGGCGAGCATGAGCGAGACCCGGGATCCAGCGTCTTCCGCGAAGATTACAAACCGAGCTTTTCTTGGCCCCAACGAAGCGAGGAAATGACGGTCGCGCCCGCGAGCTCCTAATAGCAAAGCACCTGATAGGTATATTGCGCGGCGTTGTTGGCGATCGCTGCCGTGTCGGTCGTGCGCGGCGGCGACGCGGCGTCGCTCGTCGCAACCGATCCCGCGGACTTGCGCACGAAATCCCGCGCGAGCTTGCCCTGGATCGCGAAGTTGACGTTCTGCGGCGTGACTCCCGCCAGTTGCTGCATCTTGGCTGCGTCGAGTTGCGCGACGACGACGCCGATGACGGTGCCGCGGGTGTTAAGCACCGGACCCCCGCTGTTGCCGCCCTGAATCGGCGCGGTAATCTGGAAGATCGTCGGGACGCCGGGCGGGCCATCGGTCGAGCTTACGACGCCCGTCGTCACGTTGATTCCACCGACAAATCCCGGTAAGGGGAAGCCAACCGCGATGACGGTTTCACCGAGCAGCAGGTAGTCGCTGTCCTGGGGAAAACGCGCGTAGGGGATCGTTGCGCCGCCCGACAGACGCCGGTGGTTGATGCG
Organism: uncultured beta proteobacterium; assembly: GCA_963745385.1. Lineage (GTDB taxonomy): Bacteria > Pseudomonadota > Gammaproteobacteria > Burkholderiales > Casimicrobiaceae > PALSA-1003. The sequence goes on along the minus strand of CAVUXI010000004.1, from coordinate 447,639 downwards.
ATCCATCAGCCTGCTGGGATTGTTGAGCAGCGCGAGATCGAGATTCGCATCGGACGCCACGACCTGCACCGGATCCTCGAGGCTTCCCTTGCGCAAACGCACCGATTTGCATCCGTCGATGACGTGGTGATTGGTGAGCAGGTAACCAGTGTCGGTCACTTCGAATGCCGTGCCGCTGGACTTCTGGGCGAAGCACACGGGCGCGACCAGCAGGATCGCCCCGGCGACAAACGGCGCAATGACGCTTAAGGCTTGCCGATGACGGGTCATGGCCTCGATCTCCTGGAGGAAGGTCGGACGGGATTGTCGCACAGGCACTGCCGCGATCCACGGCCGATGCGAGCTTCCGCGTCCGGCTTCGAGGCGGAGGAAACGCGGGGCCTTAGAATGCACTCTTCATGCTCGCCTTGATGCTCCGCCGTGCGCTGCTGGTCGTTCCGACCTTCATCGGAGTGACGCTGCTCGCATTCGCGCTCATCCATCTCATCCCCGGCGATCCGGTCGAGAACCTTTCCGGCGAGCGCGGCATGGACCCCGCACGCCGCGAGCGCCTGCTGCACCAGTTCGGGCTCGACCGGCCGCTCTCCGTGCAGTACGCCGACTACATCGGTCACGTCGTCAAGGGCGACCTCGGGTCGTCGCTCACCACGCACGAGCCCGTGATGCAGGAATTCCTGGCGCTGTTCCCGGCAACCATCGAGCTCGCCCTCTTTGCGATGATCATCGCCGTCTGCGTCGGTCTTCCAGCCGGCATCGTCGCCGCGCTCAAGCGCAACACCGTCGCGGACTATGCGGTCATGGGCGTTTCGCTCACGGGCTATTCGATGCCGATCTTCTGGTGGGCGCTCTTGCTCATCCTGTTCTTTTCGGTGCAACTCGGATGGACGCCGGTGGGCGGGCGCATCGCGGTCGATTTCGACGTGCCCGCGACGACCGGATTCATGCTCATCGACACCCTGCGCGCGGGCGACATCGCGGCGTTTCGATCGGCGCTGTCGCATCTGATCCTGCCGTCGATCGCGCTCGGCACGATTCCGCTCGCGGTGATCGCGCGCATGACGCGCTCGTCGATGCTCGAAGTGCTGCGCGAGGACTACGTGCGCACCGCGCGCGCCAAGGGCCTGCCGCGCTGGCGCGTCGTCCTCGTGCATGCGCTGCGCAACGCGCTGATCCCCGTGATCACGGTGATCGGCCTTCAAGTGGGACTGCTGCTGTCGGGTGCGATCCTCACCGAGACCATCTTCTCCTGGCCGGGCGTCGGCAACTGGCTGATCCACGGTGTGCAGTCGCGCGACTATCCGGTGGTGCAGGGTGGAATCCTCCTGATCGCGACCATCGTCATCAGCGTCAACCTGATCGTCGACCTGCTCTACGGCGTCGTCAATCCGAGGATCCGTCATGCTTGAGGCCGCGATCGAGACACCTGCGGATGTCGCGCCGGCGCCGCTGCGCGAGTTCTGGCAGTCGTACTCCAAGAGCCGCGGCGCGCTGATCGGCCTCGCGCTGGTCATCGCGCTCATCTTCCTGGCGCTTTTCGCGAACGTCGTCGCACCGCATTCTCCGATCGAGCAGTTTCGCGATTTCACTCTCGCGCCGCCGGTGTGGCATCCGGGCGGATCGTGGCAATTCGTCCTGGGCACCGACTCGGTCGGGCGCGACATCCTTTCGCGATTGATCCACGGCACGCGGCTGTCGCTGCTGATCGGGCTTATCTCGGTGGCGATTTCGCTGTCGCTGGGCGTCGTGTTGGGGCTCCTCGCCGGGTACGTTCGCGGCTGGGTGGAGACCACGATCATGCGGCTGATGGATGTGATGCTGGCACTCCCCAGCCTTCTGCTGGCCATCGCGGTGGTGGCGATCCTCGGGCCGGGGCTGATCAACGCGATGTATGCGATCGCGATCGTTCTCCTGCCGCATTACGTGAGGCTCGCGCGCGCCGCGGTCATCGGCGAGGCGGGCAAGGAATACGTCGCGTCGTCGCGCATCGCGGGCGCCGGCCCGCTGCGGCTGATGTTCGCGACCATCCTCCCGAACTGCGTCGCGCCGCTGATCGTTCAGGCGACGCTCGGTTTTTCGAGCGCGATATTGGACGCCGCGGCGCTCGGCTTCCTCGGCCTGGGTGCACAGCCGCCGACGCCCGAATGGGGATCGATGCTGGCCGACGCGCTCGAGTTCATCCAGCGCGCGTCATGGGTCGTAACTTTTCCCGGGCTCGCGATCCTGATCACGGTGCTCGCGTTCAATCTGATGGGCGACGGGCTGCGCGACGCGCTCGATCCCAGGCTGAAGCGATAAGGGACCTCTGAACAAGTCTCACATGAGCCACGTTTCTGTCGCAATGGCTTCAGATGCTAGGCCTCAGTTGTCAAATGAGGGCGTAGCGAATAGTTCATGCTATTCGCAAGCCGCGCAACAACGCAGATGAGGCCATTGCGGCGAAACCCGGACGGGACGGGGCCTCATTTGGCAAGTAAGGGGCGATCCGCTGTGTCGCGCCGCTCGCCAATGGGGCCTACCATTGGCTTCGCGTCGCTTCGTGCATCTCATCCCGGCGAGCCTCCGTCGTGGCCACGCGGGACTTATTCAGAGGTTCCCTAGATGGCTCTGCTCGAAGTCGAAGGATTGACCGTCACGTTCGGCAGCGAAAGCGATCCGCTGATCGCGGTCGACGGAGTCGATCTGTCGCTCGACACCGGTGAGATCGTCGGATGCGTGGGCGAATCCGGCTCGGGAAAGAGCGTCACCGCGTTGGCGATCATGGGACTCGTCGATTTTCCTGGCCGTGTCGCCGCCACCCACATGCGCTTCGCCGGCCGCGATCTGCTGGGCTTGTCCGACGCCGATCGCAGGGCGCTCATCGGCAAGGACATTGCGATGATCTTCCAGGATCCTCTGGCGAGCCTCAACCCCTGCTTCTCGGTCGCCTTTCAGCTCGGCGAGACCCTGCGCGTGCACGGTACCGACGAGGAGAAGTCGAGCAGCCGCGTGCGCCGCGCACGCGCGCTCGAGCTTCTGGAGCAGGTCGAAATTCCCGATGCGCAAGCGCGGCTGTCCGCGTTTCCCCACCAGCTCTCGGGCGGCATGGCGCAGCGGGTGATGATCGCGATGGCCATCGCGTGCAATCCGCGGCTGCTGATTGCCGACGAGCCGACCACCGCGCTCGACGTCACCGTTCAGGCGCAGGTGCTGGAGCTCCTGGTCCGGCTCCAGCGCGAGCGCGGCATGGCGCTGCTCTTGATCACGCACGACCTCGCGGTCGTCGCCGAGACCGTTCAGCGCGTGATGGTCATATACGCAGGGCAGGCGGTTGAGACCGGACCCGTGCCGAAATCTTCGACACGCCGAAGCACCCGTACACGCAGGCATTGCTCGCGGCGCTTCCCGAGCACAACGCCGATGGTGCACGTCTGAAAGCGATTCCCGGTGTCGTGCCGGGCCAGCACGACCGTCCCAAGGCATGTCTGCTTTCTCCGCGCTGCGACTACGCCGTCGATCGTTGCAGACGCGAGGCGCCGGCGTTCGCGGGCGCGGCGGGGCGCAAGGTGCGCTGTCATTTTCCTCTCGACGCCGCCGGCCGGCCGACCAACGGCTGGGAACGCGAGGCTGAAGTCACGTCGCCATGAACACGTCGCCGGTTCTGCTGGAAGTGCGCGCGCTTGCCCGCCACTATGTCGTTTCGCGCGGCATGTTTCGTCACAAGGCGCTGGTGAAGGCGCTCGACGGCGTATCCTTTGTCGTGCGCGAGGGAGAAACTCTTGCCGTCGTGGGCGAGTCCGGCTGCGGCAAGTCGACGCTCGCGCGGCAGGTCACCATGATCGAGCGGCCGACATCGGGCGAGCTCAGGCTCTACGGCGAGGATGTCGCGCATGCCGGAAAAGCGACCCTCAAGCGCCTGCGCCCACGAGTCCAGATGGTGTTTCAGAATCCGTACGCGTCGCTCAATCCGCGCAAGAAAGTGGGCACGCTGCTCGAAGAGCCGCTGGCGATCAACACCGATCTCGATGCTGCCGCCCGCGGCGCCGCGGCGCGCGCGATGATGGCCCGCGTCGGGCTCCGCCCCGAGCACTACCGCCGCTATCCGCACATGTTCTCGGGCGGCCAGCGGCAGCGGATCGCCGTCGCTCGCGCTCTCATGCTCAATCCGCGCCTGGTGGTCGCCGACGAGCCGCTGTCGGCGCTCGACGTGTCGATCCAGGCGCAGGTGCTGAATCTCCTGATGGATCTGCAGGAGGCAACCGGGTCGCCTATCTTTTCATCTCGCACAACCTGCAGGTCGTGCGCCATATCGCGGACGCGGTAGCCGTGATGTATCTGGGGAAGATCGTCGAGCAGGGACCCGAAGGCGTTCGTGTTCGAGCGGCCGATGCATCCGTATACGCGCGCCTTGCTCGCGAGCACGCCCAAATTGCGATCGGCGGCGTCGAGGCTTGCGGACTCGGGAGCAGGCGATGGCGGTGCAAACCGGCGCGAGCGGATCACGCTCAAGGGCGAGCTGCCCTCACCCTTGAATCCTCCCTCCGGCTGCACCTTCCATAAGCGCTGCCCCTACGTCATCGAGCGCTGCCGCGTAGAAGTGCCGGCGCTGCGTCAACTCGGGGAAACGCGCGTTGCGTGCCATCGCGCCGAGGAGTTGACGCCCGCCGGGAAGTTGTAGCGTTCATTCACAGGGCAGGCAAGCCGCAACGAAGACATCCCCGCGCTGGGAGGGGACCCAGGGCGCCAACGGCGCCCCGTTCAATTCATGCACTTCAGCGTTAGATTGACGCTCCCCAGCGCTTTGTGCATCATCGGTCGGCGTCGCGGGCCGTCACGAGCGGCTTTCGGCGGCTGCAGCGAATCGTAACCACCGTGCTCGCTTTCATCCTCCGCCGCATTCTGCAGTCTCTCGCCGTAATGATGGTGGTGGCGTTCATCGCCTTCGGGCTGTTCAATTTCACGGGCGACCCGGTCACGTTCATGGTGGGACAGGACGCGACGCAGGAAGACCGCGCCAGGCTTCGCGCCGATCTGGGTCTCGACCAGCCGTTCTTCATTCAATTCGGCCGTTTTGTCGCGCGTGCCGTGCACGGCGAGTTCGGGCTGTCGCTGCGGCAGGGTCGTCCCGTATCGACGCTGCTCAAGGAGCGTCTTCCGGCAACGCTCGAGCTTGCGTTTGCCGCGGCGCTCCTTGCGCTGATCATCGGCATACCGGCGGGCGTGTATACGGCGCTGCGGCGACATTCGTTTCTCTCGCAGATTCTATTGGCGGTGTCGCTGATCGGCGTCTCGCTGCCGACCTTCCTCATCGGGATCCTGCTGATCCTCGTTTTCGCCGTGATTCTTGGATGGCTGCCGTCGTTCGGCCGCGGGGAAACCGTTGCGTTGGGCTGGTGGACGACGGGATTGCTCACCAAGAGCGGACTCAAGGCGCTGATCCTGCCCTCGATCACGCTGTCGCTGTTCCAGATGACGCTGATCATGCGCCTCGTGCGCGCCGAGATGCTGGAGGTGCTGCGCACCGACTACATCAAGTTCGCCCGGGCGCGGGGCCTCAGCGACCGCGCCATTCACTTCGGGCACGCGCTCAAGAACACGCTGGTGCCGGTCATCACGATCACGGGGCTGCAGCTCGGCGCGATCATCGCCTTCGCGATCATCACCGAGACCGTATTCCAATGGCCCGGCATGGGACTGCTTTTCATCCAGGCGGTGAGCTTTGCGGACGTGCCGGTGATGGCGGCGTATCTGTGCTTCATTGCGCTGGTCTTCGTGCTGATCAATCTGGTCGTCGATCTCCTGTACTATGCCGTCGATCCGCGCCTTCGCGTCGAGCGGCTGGCCGCGGCGCATTAGTCAGAGACAGATCAATTCCCATGAGCCCCGTCGAATTTCTTCGCGCGCAACACGCCGAGCTCACCGCGATGCGGCGCGATCTGCACGCACACCCGGAGCTCGGCTTCGAGGAACATCGCACCGCGGAAGTCGTGACGCAGGGAGCTGGCGGCGCTGGGCGTCGAATTCCATGCCGGCGTGGGCAAGACCGGCGTCGTCGGCGTCATTCGCGGCCAGAGCACGGTCAGCGGCCGCGCCATCGGCTTGCGCGCCGACATGGACGCGCTGCCGATGCACGAAGAGAACGATTTCGACGCATGTGTCGCGCTTCAAGGGTCGCATGCATGGTTGCGGCCACGACGGCCACACCACGATGCTGCTTGGCGCCGCACGCTATCTCGCCAGCACCCGACGCTTCGACGGCACGGTCTATCTTATCTTCCAGCCGGGCGAGGAGGGTTTCGGCGGCGAGCAAGGCGATGGTCGAAGACGGCTGTTCGAGCGCTTTCCCGCCGATCAGATCTACGCGCTTCACAACTGGCCTGGCTTGCCGCCGGGGCAGATCGCCGTGCGGCCCGGGCCGATGATGGCAGCTGCGGACCGCATCGAGATCCATATCGAGGGACGCGGCGGCCACGGTGCGCATCCGTATCTCAGCATCGATCCGGTGCTGGTTGCCGGGCACATCATCACCGCGGTCCAGTCGATCGTGTCGCGCAATGTGAGCCCGATCGACACCGCAGTGGTCAGCCTGTGCGCGATGCACGCCGGCAATCTCGCGGCGATGAGCGTCATCCCTCGCGACGCGCGGCTGGTCGGCACCGTGCGCACCTTCCGGCCGAAGACGCAGGACGACATCGAGCGCCGCCTCACCGAGCTGGTGCACTCGATCGCGGCGGCGTTCGGTGCGACGGCGACGCTCAAGTACGAACGGATGTATCCGGCGACGATCAACACGCGAGCGCGAGGCGCAGTTCGCGGCGAGCGTCGCCGACGCGCTGGTCGGGCCGAACAACGTCGTGCGCGACCTCGACCCATCGATGGGCTCCGAGGATTTTTCGTTCATGCTGCAAGCAGCGTCCGGGCGCCTACGCGCGGCTGGGGCAGGGCGGGGCCGAGAGCGGCTGCTTCCTGCACAACACCCGCTACGACTTCAACGACGACGTGATCCCCATCGGCGCGCGGCTATCTTGCCGCGCTCGCGGAAGCCGCTATGCCGCTGAACCGATGAGCGCAGCCGATCATTTCTCGCAGAGCTACGCCGAAGCGCGCGACAAATTCGTCGCTGCGGCCCGCGCCTGCGATGCGCATCAGTTTCGTCATGTGCATCCAGCCGAGCGCGGCGCACAGGGCGAAGAATTGTCGATGGACTTCGCGCTGCTCGGCAAGCGCCGACGCGACCGAGCCTGCTGCTGCTGATGTCCGGGACGCACGGCGTCGAGGGATTCTGCGGTTCGGGCTGTCAGTCGGCGCTCCTCCACGACGATCGGTTCCTGCGCCGCGATCGACCGCTCCGGGCATCGCAGTGCTGATGCTGCACGCGCTCAATCCCTATGGCTTCTCGCATCTGCGGCGCGTCAATGAGGACAACGTCGACCTCAACCGAAACTTCGTCGACTTCGCGGCGCCGCTGCCCGTGAATCCGGCCTATGCGGAGATCCACTCTCTGCTTCTGCCCGCGACATGGCCGCCGTCGACGGAAAGCGAAGCACGCCTCGGCGCGTGGGTCGCTCAGCACGGACGGCAGGCATATCAGGCCGCCGTGAGCAGCGGCCAGTACGCCTTTCCCGACGGCATGTTCTACGGCGGCAGCAAGCCGACGTGGAGCAACCTGACCCTGCGTTCGGTGCTGCGCGAGCACGCGGCTCGCCGCGGGCGACTCGGGTGGATCGATTTCCATACGGGACTGGGTCCGCGCGGCCACGGCGAGAAGATCTACGCCGGACTCGAGAACGCCGCGCGACATCGCCCGCACCAAGGCGTGGTGGGGAAGCGACGTGACGTCGTTCTTCGATGGATCGTCGACCTCCGCTCGCGTAGGCGGCATCATCGGCGGCGCTGCCTACGACGAGTGTCCGGATACCGAATTCTGCGGCATCGCGCTCGAATACGGCACGCTGCCCATCGAGCAGATGCTGCAGGCGCTTCGCGTCGAGCACTGGTTCGCACAACCATCCCGAAGCGCCCGCCGACCAGCGCCACGAGATCAAGCGCGCGTTCCGCGACATCTTCTACGTCGATGCCGACGACTGGAAGGAGATGGTCTACGCGCAGGCGCTCACCGCAGGGCTGCAGGCTGTCGAGCATTTGGCACGCCGCCGTCCACGCCTGAACGATCGGCGGCATCCAAGCGATTTGAACCAAGGAGGAACGGAGCAATGAAAAATCTTCGCGGAAGGTTGACGCTGGCGCTGTTGGCCGGCGCATTGATCGCCGCCATGCGCGACAGCGGCGACCTACCGCTTCGCCGACCAGGGCGACGCGGTCTCGATGGACCCGCATTCGCTCAACGAGTCGCTGCAGCTCAGCATCACCGCCAACGTCTTCGAGCCGCTGGTGGGCCGCGGCAAGAAGCTCGAGCTCGTTCCGCTGCTCGCGACCTCCTGGAAGCAGACCGCGCCGACCGTATGGCGCTTCAACCTGCGCCAGAACGTCAAGTTTCACGACGGCACGCCGTTCACCGCCGACGACGTGATCTTCTCCTACGAGCGCTCCAAGACCGACGGCTCCGACATGAAGACCAAGGTCGGGACGATCAAGGAGATCCGCAAGATCGACGACCACACCGTCGACATCGTCACCAACGAGCCGTTTCCGATCCTTCCCGACACGATCAACACCTGGTACATCATGAGCAAGGCGTGGTGCGAGAAGAACAACGCCACGACGCCGGTCGACGTGCGCAAGGGCAAGGAGAACGCCGCGACGCTGCACGCCAACGGGACCGGGCCCTTCATGCTCAAGTCGCGCGAGCCCGGCGTGCGCACCGTGTTCGTGCCGTTTCCGGGCTACTGGGACAAGGTCGAGAGCAACGTCACCGAGGCGATTTTCACGCCGATCAAGAACGATGCGACGCGCGTCGCAGCGCTGATCTCCGGCGACATCGACATGATGGAGCCGGTGCCGCTGCAGGACATCGACAGGCTCAAGGCCGCCGCCAACCTCAACGTGCTGCAAGGGCCGGAGCTGCGCACGATCTTTCTCGGCATGGACCAGTCGCGCGACGAGCTGCTGTTCTCGAACGTCAAGGGCAAGAATCCGTTCAAGGACAAGCGCGTGCGCCAGGCGTTCTATCAGGCGATCGACATCGAGGCGATCAAGAGCCGCATCATGCGCGGCGCGGCGACGCCGACCAACCTGATGATCGCGCCGGGAGTCAAGGGCTTCGTGCCGGAGCTGAACAAGCGCCTGCCGCACGATCCCGCCGCCGCGAAGAAGCTGCTCGCCGAGGCCGGCTACCCGAACGGCTTCGAAGTGGGGATGAACTGCCCGAACGACCGCTACGTCAACGACTCCGCCATCTGCCAGGCGATCGCGGCGATGCTGGCGCAAGATCGGCATCAAGATGAACCTGATGGCCGAGACCAAGGTCACCTACTTCCCGAAGATCCTGTCGCGCAACACGTCGTTCTACATGCTGGGCTGGACGCCGGACTCGTACGACGCGCAGAACGCGCATCTTCGCGCTGATGATGACGCCGGCGCCCAGCGGGCCAGGGCCTGTTCAACCTGGGCACCTACTGCAACAAGCGTGTCGACGAGCTGGGCGCGCAGATCGCGAGCGAGCTCGACGAAAAGAAGCGCAACGCGATGATCGCCGAAGCTTTCAAGATCCACAGCGACGACATCGGCCACATCCCGCTGCATCAGCAGGCGCTGGCCTGGGCGATGAAGAAGAACGTCGAGCTGGTGCAGCTCGCCGACAACTTCAACTTGCTCAAGTGGGTCGTCGTCAAGTGACGCAGCCGTCCGAGAGCGCAAGGCGCAGCCGCAGCGCGATTGGAAACGGCTGCGTCATCCCCGGGCGGAGCCGTGAGCGAGACGCCGGGATCCAGTGGCTTTGGCGATGTAGCAACGACGACTGGAGTTCCCGCTTGCGTCGGGAATGACAATATTCTGCGTCATCCCGGGCGAGCGTACAGCGAGACCCGGGATCCAAGTGGCTTTGGCGATGTAGCAACGACATCGGATTCCCGCTTCGGCGGGAATGACGATCAAAAGCGGACGCCTCGCATATGGCTATGACCACCACGCCCGCGCGCGCCTACCGCTTGTGGGACAGCGACCTCGCGTACAGCTTCCGCCACTCGCCGGTGGCGGTGGTCTCGGCGCGTCGTGCTCGCTGATCTGCCTTGGCGCGGCGCTGTTCGCGCCGTGGGTCGCGCCGCACAATCCGTTCGACCTGGCGACGCTGAACCTGCTCGACGCGCTGACGCCGCCGCACGGGCTTCGCGGGCGCGCAAGCCCGGAATATCTGCTCGGCACCGACGACCAGGGCCGCGACGTCCTGTCGGCGATCATGTTCGGCGCGCGCATCTCGCTGCTGGTCGGGCTCGCCTCGGTGATCGTTCGCGATGCTGCTGGGCGTCACGCTGGGCCTGATCGCCGGCTACGTCGGCGGCAAGCTCGACGCGTTCATCATGCGCATCGCCGACGTCCAGCTTTCGTTTCCGGCGATCCTGATCGCGCTCCTGATCGACGGCGTCGCGCGCGCGGTGCTGCCGCGCGAGGCGCACGGCGGGCCGCTGGCGCTGTTCGTGCTCATCTTCGCGATCGGCATTTCGAACTGGGTGCAGTACGCGCGGACGGTGCGCGGCTCGACGATGGTCGAGAAGAACAAGGAGTACGTCCAGGCCGCGCGCGTCATCGGCATCCGTCCGCTGGGCATCATGCTCCGGCACCTGCTGCCCAACGTCCTGGGACCGGTGCTGGTGCTCGCGACGATCAACATCGCGACCGCGATCATCACCGAGGCGACGCTGTCGTTCCTCGGCGTGGGCGTGCCGCCGACGCAGCCGTCGCTCGGCACGCTGATCCGCGATCGGCAACGATTTCCTGTTTTCCGGCGAATGGTGGATCACGATCTTTCCGGGCGCCGCGCTGGTGATCATGGTGCTGGCGATCAACCTGCTCGGCGACTGGCTGCGCGACGCGCTCAATCCCGAAGCTGCAGTGAGCGATCGAGCCCAACGGCTGAATCGATCGGGGATCTAAGCGCCGTCCGGAATGGCGGCGCGGTGACGGTCAGTGTGAGCGCCTCCGCGCCGCTGCTGGCGGTCGAGCATCTGCGCGTCGAGTTTCCGACGCGCCGCGGCACGCTGGTCGCGGTCGACGACGTCTCGTTCGACGATCGCGCCGGGCGAAGTGCTCGGCGTCGTCGGCGAATCGGGCGCCGGCAAATCGCTGACCGGCGCCGCGATCATCGGCCTGATCGATCCGCCCGGGCGCATCGCCGGCGGCGAGATCCGCCTCGACGGGACGCCGCATCGACAACCTGGCGTCCGAGGCGATGCGCCGCATCCGCGGCCGCGAGATCGGCGCGGTCTTCCAGGACCCGCTGACCTCGCTCAATCCGCTCTACACGATCGGCCGCCAGCTCGTCGAGACGATCACGACGCATCTCGACCTGTGCGCCGGCCGCGGCGCGCGGCGCGCGCGCTCGAGCTGCTGGCGGAAGTCGGGATCCCGGCGCCCGAGCGGCGCATCGATCACTATCCGCATCAGTTCTCCGGCGGCATGCGCCAGCGCGTCGTGATCGCGCTCGCGCTCGCCGCGAATCCGAAGCTCATCATCGCCGACGAGCCGACGACCGCGCTCGACGTGTCGATCCAGGCGCAGATCATCGCGCTGCTCAAGCGCCTGTGCCGCGATCACGGCACCGCGGTGATGCTGATCACGCACGACATGGGCGTGATCGCCGAGACCGCGGACCGCGTCGCGGTCATGTACGCCGGGCGCATCGTCGAAATCGGCCCGGTCGCGGACGTGATCCATCGGCCGGCGCATCCCTACACGCACGGGCCTGATGGGCTCGATCCCGTCGATCGTCGCCGAGCGCGAGCGAGCTCGCGCAGATCGACGGCACGATGCCGCGGCTGACGCGATTCCGCACGGCTGCGCGTTTCACCCGCGCTGCCCGCACGCGTTCGACCGCTGCCGCGGCGAGCGTCCGGAGCTCTTGCCGCGCGGGCGGACGCGCGCGGCGTGCTGGCTGCACGTGAGCAGCGTGGTGCCGCGTGAGCGCGCCACTGCGATCGATCGGCCGACCGGAGCGTGCCGCAGAGCGCGTGCTGCTCGAGCTGATCGACGTCGCACGCTATTTCGACGTCTCGCCGCCGTGGCTCAACCGCGTGCTCGAGCGCAAGCCGCGGCAGATCCTGCAAGGCGGTCGACGGCGTGAGCCTTCCGATCGCCACGCGGCGAGACGCTGGGGCTGGTCGGCGAATCGGGCTGCGGCAAGTCGACGGTCGCGCGGCTCATCGTCGGCCTGTATCGGCCGACGCGGGGCGAGATCCGCTACGCGGGCCGCCGCGTCGATTTCGCCGATGCCGAGCGCGCGCTGCGGCGGACGCATGCAGATGATCTTCCAGGATCCCTACGCGAGCCTCAATCCGCGCTGGCGCGTCGCCGACATCGTCGCCGAGCCCGATCGCGCACCGGCAGGCGCAGGGACTGCCCAAGGACGCGGCCGACATCGAGGCGCGCGTCGCCGCGCTGCTTGGAGCAGGTCGGCCTCGCCGGCGCCGACGGCGCCAAGTATCCGCACCAGTTCTCGGGCGGCCAGCGGCAGCGCATCTCGATCGCGCGCGCGCTGGCGCACGCGAGCCGGCGTTTCTCGTCTGCGACGAGCCGACCTCCGCGCTCGACGTGTCGGTGCAGGCGCAGGTGCTGAACCTGATGCGCCGCCTGCAGCGCGAGCTCGGCCTCACCTATCTGTTCATCTCGCACAACCTCGCCGTCGTTCACCACGTCGCCGACCGCGTCGGCGTGATGTACCTGGGACGCATCGTCGAGCTCGCGCCGACGCGCCGTCTGTTCGCGTCGCCGCAGCATCCGTACACGCGGATGCTGCTCGCCGCGGTGCCGGATCTCGCGCTGACCGGCAAGCCGCGCGACGGCGGTCGCCGGCGAAGTGCCGAACCCGCTCGATCCGCCGCGCGGCTGCGCGTTCCATCCGCGCTGTCCGTACGCCAACGAGCGCTGCCGCAGCGAGACGCCGCTGCTCAAGGCGCCGCCCGGCGCGGCCGGCGCCGACGGCATGGTCGCCTGCCACGCGGTCGAGGAGGGGCGCCTCGAACCCATGCCGGTCGCATCGGCGTAAGCCGCGCCTTCGGCTGCTCGGCGAATCGGCTATAACGCGACGGCGTTGCGGCATGCGGGCGCACGCCTGAATCCGCTATAATTGCGCCTTTCCGGGCGGCGCAACTCGGTCGGCGTCCGCGCTTCGCCCAGCTCCAGGCGCCGCAATCGGCGTCGCGTTCCAGAAGAATCCGAATTGCGCCTCACTCAGATCAAGCTGGCCGGCTTCAAGTCGTTCGTCGATCCGACCACCATCGCCACGCCCGGACAGCTCGTCGGCATCGTCGGTCCCAACGGCTGCGGCAAGTCCAACGTCATCGACGCGGTGCGCTGGGTGCTGGGCGAGTCGAAGGCGTCCGCGCTGCGCGGCGAGTCGATGCAGGACGTCATCTTCAACGGCGCCGGCGACCGCGCGCCGGTCGGCCGCGCGTCGGTCGAGCTGTTCTTCGACAACAGCCAGGGCCGCATCGGCGGCCAGTGGGGCCAGTACGCCGAGCTCTCGATCAAGCGCGTGCTGACGCGCGACGGCGACTCGACGTACTACATCAACAACATCCCGGTTCGCCGCCGCGACATCCACGACCTGTTCCTCGGCACCGGCCTCGGGCCCGCGCGCCTACGCGATCATCGAGCAGGGCATGATCTCGCGCGTCATCGAGGCGAAGCCCGAGGAGCTGCGCATCTTCCTCGAAGAGGCCGCCGGCGTCTCGAAGTACAAGGAGCGGCGCAAGGAGACCGAGGGCCGCCTCGCCGACACGCGCGAGAACCTGTCGCGCGTCGAGGACATCCGCATCGAGCTCGCGCGCGCAGCTCGCGAGGCTCGAGGCGCAGGCCAAGGTCGCGACCGAGTACCGCGAGCTCGAGGCGCAGCTCAAGCAGTCGCAGCACCTGCTGTGGTTCGCCAAGCAGCAGGACGCGGCGCGCCTGCGCGAGCGCCATGCCGACGGAGATCGCCAATCTCACCGCCGGCTTCGAGGCGCTGCAGGCCGAGCTGCGCGCCGCGGAGAACCGGCTCGAGACGCTGCGCGCCGAGCACTACAAGGCCGGCGACGAGCTGCACGAAAAGCAGGGCGCGTTCTACGCCGCCAACGCCGAGGTGACGCGCCTCGAGCAGCAGCTGCGTTCGCGCGCGAAAGCGAAGCGCGGCTCGCGCAGCAGGTCGCGCAGATCACCGAGCAGATCGGCGGCGCTCGCCGCGCAGGAAGCGGCGCATCGCGATCGAGACGCGCGCCGGCGGAGCGCGAGCTCGAAGCGGCGCTCGCGCGCGCGCGAGGCGGCGGCGAAGAGGAGCGCGCCGCCGCCGCGGCGCTGCCGCGCGCTCGAGGCCGCGGTCGCGGAGGCGTCGCGGCGCGCTGGCCGAGATCCAGCAGCGGATCAACGAGATCGAGCAGACGATCCGCGTCGCCGAGACGCGGCGCGAGAATGCCGCCAAGCGTGCTGGCGCGCGCTCGGCGCAGCGGCGCGAGCGGCTCGACGCCGAGATCGCGCGAGCTCGCGCTGCCGGTCGACCGACCAGATCGCGACGTCGCCGAGCAGCTCGAGCAGGAAACGCGCCGACCTGGCCGGCCGCGAGGAAGGCGCTCGCCGCGCTGAACGACAGTCGTGCAGGCGCTGCAGGAGCGGCATCGCGCCGCAGGCGACGCGTGGCAGGCAGGCGAGCCAGCGCGCTCGCCGAGCGCGAAGCGCGCGCCGCAGGCGCTCGCCGGCGCTGCAGGCCAAGATCGGCAGCGGCAAGGACGCGCCGCGTGGCTGCGCGCGCGCGGCCTCGAGCGCGCGCGTCGGCTGTGGCAGCAGCTCGACATCGAGCGCGGCTGGGAAGACGCGCTCGAGGCGCGTGCTGCGCGAGCGGCTCAATGCGCTCGAGCTGCCGGCGCTCGACGCGCGCGCTCGGCTGGACCGACGGCGGCGCGCCTGCCGGGCCGCATCGCCGCGTACGCGCCGAGCGGACCGCGCGGCGGACGGCCGCCAGCGCACGCGACGACGCGCTGCTCGCCAAGGTCAGCGCCGCGCGACCGGAGCTCGCGCGCGTGCTCGCCGACTGGCTCGCGCGGCGTGCGCTGCCGCGACGATCTTGCGGCGGCGCTGCGCGATCGCGCGTCGCTCGCGCGTCGGCGAAGCCTTCGTCACGCCGGCAGGGCACGTCGTCAGCGCGCAGGCGGTCAGCTTCTTCGCGCCCGACAGCGAGCTGCACGGCGTGCTCGCGCGCCAGCGCGAGCTCGCCGAGCTCGAGCGCGCGATCGCGCGGCGCGCGGCGACGACCGCAGCCGCGGCGAGCGCGCGCGACGCGCGCGAGACCGAGCTCAAGGCGCGGCAGCAGGAGTATCACGCGCGAGAGCATGGCGCTGTCGTCGCAGCAGCGGCGCTGCCACGACCTCGAGCTCGAGCTGCTGCAGTTGAAGCAGGCGGCCGAAGCGGCCGAGCGAAGCGCCGCGCGCAGATCGCGCGAGGAGCTCGCGGCGCTCGCCGGCGAGGAGGACGCGCGAGCGCGAAGCGCTGGCGGCGATCGACGCCGAAGTCGCGCGCACAGCCGCGACCGCCTCGGCGAGCGAAATGGCGCGAGCGCGAAGCGCGCTGCGCACGCGCGCAACGAGGCCGAGGTCGCGCTGGCGCGCGGGCGCGAGCGCGTCGCGCGCGGCCGAGCGCGCGGCGCAGGAGGCGGGCTTCGCCGAGCGCATCGTGCCGCGAGCGGATCGCCGAGCTCGCCCGGCGGCGCGAAGGCATCGACGCGCAGGTCGCGCAGCAGCAGGCGCTGCTCGCGCAGCTCGCCGCCGAGCGCGCAGCAGATCGACTGGACGCCGGTCGAGCAGTCGCTGCAGGCGCAGCTCGTCGACGCGCGGCGGCGCCGAACAGGCGCTCGCGGCGGCGCGCGATCGCCAGGAGGCGATCGCCGCCGAGCTGCGCGCGGGCGACGAAGCGCGGCTCGCCGCCGATCAGAAGCTCGAGCCGGCGCGCGGCCGGATCGAGGAGATGCGGCTCAAGGAGCAGGCCGCCGAGCTGTCCGAGCAGCAGTACGCCGAGCAACTCGCCGAAGCGCACGCCGATGCTCGCCGACGTTGCCCGAGCAGCTCAAGGCCTGGGGCCGCGCGAGCACGCTTGCCGGCGCGAGATCGAGCGGCTGACGCAGGCGATCGCCGGGCTGGGCGCGGTCAATCTCGCCGCGCTCGACGAGCTCGCGCAGGCGAGCGAGCGCAAAGCGTATCTCGACGCGCAGGCGCAGGACCTGACCGAGGCGATGACGACGCTGGAGAGCGCGATCCGGCAGATCGATCGCGAATCGCGCGAGCTGCTGCAGCAGACCTTCGACACGGTCAACGTCAATTTCGGCAAGCTCTTTCCGACGCTCTTCGGCGGCGGCCAGGCGCGGCTGGTGCTGACCGGCGAGGAGATCCTCGATTCGGGCGTGCAGGTCATCGCGCAGCCGCCGGGCAAGCGCAACACGTCGATCCACCTGCTCTCCGGCGGCGAAAAATCGCTGACCGCGATCGCGCTGGTGTTCGCGCTGTTCCAGCTCAATCCGGCGCCGTTCTGCCTGCTCGACGAGGTCGATGCGCCGCTCGACGATCCGAATACCGATCGCTTCTGCGCGCTGGTGCGGACGATGGCCGAGGTCGACGCAGTTCCTGTTCATCAGCCACAACAAGATCACGATGGAGATGGCGAATCAGCTGATCGGCATCACGATGCCCGATCCGGGCGTCTCGCGCGTCGTCGCCGTCGACATCGCCGAAGCGCTCGAGCTGGCCGAGACCGACGCCGCAGTAAGGAACCCAGGCGAGCGCACCGTGCGATGAACCCGCTGTTCCTCGGGCTGCTCGCCGCCGGCGTCGTGCTCGTCATCGGCGTGCTGGTCTACAACTGGATGCAGGAGCGCCGCGTGCGCCGCAGGCTCGAAGCGGCGTTCGCGCCAGCCGGCGGACGCGCCGCACGGCGCGGCGATCGCGTCGAGCCGAGCTTCGCGAAGACGGCTCGAGCGCCGCACAGAGCGTCGAGCATCGACGACGACGCCGGAAGACATGGAAGACGAGCCGGCGGTCGCCGCCGAGGCGCTTGGACGAGCAGACCGCGCTGGTCGTGCCGGCGACCACGCGCCGAGCGCGCGGGCACTGCGCCCGATCCCGACATCGAATGCGTCGTGGTGCTGCAGCCGCAGCAGCCGGTCCCGACAGCGGCGATGGCGAAGCGCGCTGTCGACGCGACTCGGCAAGCCGTGCGCTGGCTGGGCCGGCGCGGCGCAGGCTCGGCGTGGCACGCGATCGACGCCGCGAGCCCGGACCGTGGCAGGAGATCGCCGCGTGCCTGCTGCTCGCCAATCGCGCGGCGCCGCGACGCGGCCGGACATCGAGCCCTTTGCCGCGTCTGGTCGCGCAGCGCGGCTCGGTGCTGCCCGCAGCGTATGCGCCGCCCGATACGGCAGCCGAAGCGAGCCGCGCCGAGGAGCTCGACCGCTTCTGCGCCGATCTCGACGTCCAGATCGGCCTCACCATCCTCAAGAGCGAGCTGGGCCAGATCGCCGGCACGCGCCTGCGCGGTGTCGCCGAGGCGGCGGGCTTCCGGCTCAACCCGGCGGGGTATTTCGAGTACCTCGCAGGAGGAGACGGGCGCGCCGCTGTACAGCCTGCAGAACTACAAGTCAGGAGCCGTTCACGCGTCGAAAGCCTGCGCGACGCTGTCGACGCCGGGCGTCGTGTTCCTGCTCGACGTGCCGCGCGTCGCCGATCCGGTCCGCGTCTTCGACCAGATGCGGCTGGCCGCCAAGCGCATGACGCAAGACGCTCGAAGGCGTGCTGGTCGACGACAATCGGCGGCCGCTCAACGACGCGTCGCTCGCCGCGATCCGTGCGCAGGTGCAGGCGACCGCCGACGGCGCTTGCGCGAGGCGCAACATCGATCCCGGCGGCCCGCGCGCGCTGCGCTTGTTCGGCTAGCGTCCGGGGCCGATGCGTGGCCGCGACCGCGGTCCCGTCGAAGATCGCCGAGCGCGCGGCGAAGCTGCGCGCGCGATCGACGCGCACAACCACCGCTACTACGTCGACGACGCGCCGACGGTCAGCGATGCCGAGTACGACCGCCTGTTCCGCGAGCTGCGGCGCTCGAAGGCGAGTATCCGGCGCTCGCCACGCCCGATTCGCCGACGCAGCGCGTCGGCGGCGAGCCCGCCGCCGCTTCGAAGCGGTCACGCACCGCGTGCCGATGCTGTCGCTCAACAACGCGTTCACCGACGAGGAGGTCGAAGCCTTCGACCGGCGCGTTCGCGAGGCGCTCGAGAGTCGACGCCGGTCGAATACGCGGTCGAGCCCAAGTTCGACGGCCTCGCGGTCAGCCTGATCTACGAGCGCGGCGCGTTCGACCGTCGGCGCCACGCGCGGCGACGGCTACACGCGGCGAGAACGTCACGCGCCAACCTGCGGACGGTGCGCGCCATTCCGCTGCGGCTGCGCGGCAGGCGCGCCGCCGCTTCTCGAAGTGCGCGGCGAGGTGCTGATGCTCAAGCGCGACTTCGCGGCGCTGAACGCGGCGCAGGCCGCGAGCGGCGAGAAGACTCTTCGTCAATCCGCGCAACGCCGCGGCCGGGCGCGCTGCGCCAGCTCGATCCGAAGATCACCGCGTCGCGCCGCCTCGCCTTCTTCGCCTACGGCGTGGGCGCCGTGGAGTGGGGCGAGGTGCAAGCCGCCGCGACACAGCGATGCGCTGCTCGACGTTGCTCGCATCGCTGCGCTCTTCCGGTCGCCAAGCAGCGCGCGGTCGTGCACGGCCTCGACGGGCTGCTCGACTACTACCGCGCGATCGGCGACAAGCGCCGCGAGCTGCCCTTCGAGATCGACGGCGTCGTCTACAAGGTCAACGATCTCGCGCTAGCAGGAGCGGCTGGGCTTCGTCTCGCGCGCGCCGCGCTTCGCGCTCGCGCACAAGTTTCCCGCCGAGGAGATGCCGACCGAGGTCCTCGAGATCGACGTCCAGGTCGGGCGCACCGGCGCGCTGACGCCGGTCGCGCGGCTGAAGCCGGTCTTCGTCGGCGGCGTCACGGTCACCAACGCGACGCTGCACAACGAGGACGAGGTGCGGCGCAAGGACGTGCGCATCGGCGACACGGTCATCGTGCGCCGCGCCGGCGACGTGATCCCCGAGGTCGTGCGCGTGCTGGCCGAGAAGCGGCCGCGCGGCGCGCGCGCAGTTCGTCGATGCCCACGCAGCTGTCCCGAGTGCGGCTCGGCGGTCGTGCGGCTGCCCGACGAGGCGATCGCGCGCTGCTCGGGCGGCCTCGTCTGTCCGGCGCAGCGCAAGCAGGCGCTGCTGCATTTCGCCAGCCGGCGCGCGATGGACATCGAGGGGCTCGGCGACAAGCTGGTCGACCAGCTCGTCGACGCGGACGTCGTGCATACGCCGGCCGATCTCTACAAGCTCGGCGTCGCCGCGCTCGCCGAGCTCGAGCGCATGGCCGAGAAGTCCGCGGCCAACGTCGTCGCCGCCATCGACAAGAGCCGCGAGACGACGCTGCGCGCGGTTCATCTACGCGCTGGGCATCCGCCACGTCGGCGAAACGACCGCGAAGGACCTGGCGCGGCATTTCGGCAGGCTCGACGCGCTGATGCGAGCGCGACGAGGCGGCGCTGCTCGAGGTGCGCGACGTCGGGCCGGTGCTGGCGCAGAGCATCCGCCAGTTCTTTGCCGAGCCGCACAACCGCGAGGTCATTGCCCAGCTGCGCGCCGCGGGGGTACATTGGCCCGAAGGCGGCGCCGCGGCGCGACAGCCGCGGGCAAGCTCGCAGGTCTGATCGTTCGTGCTGACCGGGACGCTGCCGACGCTGTCGCGCGACGAAGCGAAGGAGCTGATCGAGGAGCACGGCGGCAAGGTGGCCGGCAGCGTGTCGAAGAAAACCGAGCTATGTCGTCGCCGGCGCCGATCCCGGCAGCAAGCTCGACCGCGCCCGAACTGAGCTGCCGGTCTTGACGAACATGAACTGATCGAGATGACGGGCGGTGCGCACCGCCGGCCGCCGCCTGGATGACCGATTCCAGGCTCGATAACAGACCACGAAAGGAGGGCTAGGATGACGATGGCATTCGCAAGATAACCAAGGCGGTGTTTCCGGTCGCGGGGCTCGGCAGCCGATTTCTGCCGGTCACCAAGGCGAGCCCCAAGGAGATGCTGCCGGTCGTCGACAAGCCGCTCATCCAGTACGCGGTCGAGGAGGCCGCGGCAGCGGGCATCACCGACATGATCTTCATCACCGGCCGCAACAAGCGCGCGATCGAAGACCATTTCGACAAGGCCTACGAGCTCGAAACGGAGCTGGCGGCGCGCCACAAGACCGCGCTGCTGGAGACGGTGCAGGCAGCGACTGCCGCGCGGCATCAACTGCATCTACATCCGGCAGACCGAGGCGCTGGGCCTCGGCCACGCGGTGCTGTGCGCCGAGCCGCGTCATCGGCGACGAGCCCTTCGCGGTGCTGCTGGCCGACGACCTGATCGACGCAAGCGTCCCGGTGATGCGGCAGATGACCGAGATCGCGGAGCGGGAGCAATACTCGATGATCGGCGTGATGCACGGTCGCTGAGGACGATGTCAGCAGCTACGGCATCGTCGAAACCGAGGCGCCGAACGGACGTGTGAGCCGCATCTCGCGCATCGTCGAGAAGCCCAAGCCGGGAACGACGCTCTCAAGCTCGGCGTGGTCGGACGCTACATTCTCACGCCGCGCATCTTCCATCACCTGCGCACCATGCCCGCCGGCGCAGGCGGCGAGATCCAGCTCACCGACGGCATCGCGCGCCTGCTCGACGACGAAAAGGTGCTCGCGTACGAATTCGAGGGCCGCCGCTACGACTGCGGCAACAAGCTCGGCTACCTCGAGGCGACGGTCGAGCTGGGCGTCAAGCACCCGGAAGTCGGACCCGGTTTCGCGGCGTTCCTCGGAAGCGACGGAAATGACCCTCAACGAGCTGCGCTACATCGTCGCGGTCGCGCAGGAGCGCAGCTTCGGACGCGCGGCGCAGCGCTGCTTCATCAGCCAGCCCGCGCTGTCGGTGGCGATACAGAAGCTCGAAGACGAGCTCGATACGCAGCTCTTCGAGCGCGGCAAGACCGAGGTCACCGTGACGCCGGTCGGCGAGCGCATCGTCGAGCAGGCGCAGAAGGTGCTCGAGGAGGCGGCGCGCATTCGCGACATCGCGCAGGCGGGACGCAATCAGCTGGTCGGCATGTTCCGGCTGGGCGTCGATCCATACGGTCGCGCCGTATCTGCTGCCCGACCTCATTCCCGCGCTCAACGATCGCGCGCCCGAGATGCCGCTGGAGATCGAGGAAAACATGACCGAGAACCTCGAGACGGCACTGCGGGGCAGGGCGGATCGACGCGGCGATCGTTGCGCTGCCGTTTGCGCCGCCTGGCATCACCACCGACTTTCTGTACGAGGAGCCGTTCCAGGTCGTCGTGCCGCAGAAGCATCCGTGGGCGAAGCGCAAATCGATCGAGCCCTCCGAGCTGGCCGGCGAGCATGCGATCCTGCTCAACGTCGGCCACTGCTTTCGCGACCAGGTGCTCGAAACCTGTCCCGAGCTCAATCGCGGTGGCGCGCCGGTGACGCGCACCAATTCGCTGGAGACGGTCCGCAACATGGTCGCCTCCGGCCTGGGCGTCTCGGTGCTGCCGCGCGATGCGCTCACGCCGAAGTACCACAGCAAGCTGGTCGTCCCGGTGCCGTTCTCCAGGCCGGTGCCGTCGCGCCGCATCGCGCTTGCCTATCGCAAGAGCTTTCCTCGTCCGGCAGCGATCGCCGCGATCCGCGACGCCGTCGCCGAGTGCCGCGGCGCGAGCCTCCCGGCGAGGGCCCCCGTGCGCAGCACGCGGGATCGACGGGGAATTGCGAGTCGACGCTGAGCGGCCGACACGCAATCGCTGATTTGCGGCTTCGCCAAAGGAGGCCGCGGCGCGAGCCTCCCGGCGAGGGGCCTCGCGCGAAGCGTAGCGGTCGCGGGGAATAGCGAGTAGCGGCGCGGCCTAGGCACGATCGGTGATGCAGTTCAGGGCTACATTTAGCTTAGGTCTCTAAGAAACCGTAGAGCTGCGCCGGGTTGTCGACCAGGATGCGCCGGCGCGTTGCTTGGTCGGGCGCCCATTCGGCAAGCAGATCGAGGAGCGCTTGCGTGTCGGGAGGCGGGGAACGCCCTGGATGCGGCCAGTTGGTGGCCCACACGCAGCGGTCGGCTCTGGCGGAGACCAGCGCCTTGGCGAGAACGCCGACATCGTCATAGCGCGGCGCGCCGATCTTGGATGTCTCGTACGGGGCGGAGAGCTTGACCCAGGTATTGCCGCCCTCGAGCAGGCGCAGCAACGAGCGGAATCCCGGATGATCGACTGTGACGGGCTCGAGGAACTTGCCGTTGTGGTCGATCACCAGGGGAACCGGCAGTCGCGACAGTACTGGCTCGTAACGCGGGAGCTCGCGGCCGTCGAGCTGGAGCTGCACATGCCATCCGAAGGCGGCGACGCGTGCGGCCATCGGCTCGAGCGATTCCCACGTCAGGATGCCACCCGGGAGCAGGTGATAGCGGATGCCGCGCACGCCCGCGCGAGTCAGCCGATCCAGCTCGTCGTCCGCGACCTCCGTCGGCACGATCGCGATCGCGCGCGCCGAATCGCCCAGCTCGGCGAGCGCCTCGAGCATGCAGCGATTGTCGTAGCCGTATCCGTTGGGCTGGACCAGCACGACGCGCGACAGACCGAGCGCCTTTTGCACCTTCCGGTAGTCCGCGAGCGGCGCGTGCGGAGGCTTGAACACCGCCTGCGGGACAAGGGGAAAGCGGTCTTCGTAGATGTGCATGTGGCAATCACATGCATGCGCCGGCGTCCGCGATGTCATTGCGCCGCTCATACCTTGTAGTAGCGCTCGGCGCGCTTCTGGGCGCGCTCGGCTGCTTCCTTCGGCGTCTTCGAGCCCGATGCTGCCTCGGCAAACATGTCGACGACTACATAGTCCGCGATCACGCCCGCCGACGCGTATCCCAGCTTCCCCGCATACCCGTGATGGCGCATCTTGAGCATCAGATCGCGATAGGTCGCGACATTCGGGTCCGAGGTCCAGATGGAGTTTTCACGGTAGGCCTTCAACGGTTGCATGACGTAGCCCAGCGATGCTTCCTGCCATGGCGCGTATTGCTCTCTTTCAAGCATGAAGCGTACGTATTCCTTGGCGGCCTTGGGATACTTCGAGTACTTGAAGACCATCGCCTGAGTGATCTGATGCAGCTCGGCGGCTTTGCCGGTCGGTCCCGTCGGCCAGTCGGCGTGGGAAATGTCGGCAGCGATCGCCTTCAGCTTTTCGTCGGTCGAGTTCTTGGCGACGTAGTAGATGGAGATCGCGTTGTTGGTGGCGCTGATCTGGCCATCGAGAAACGCCTTGTTGTTCGACGGATCGAGCCACGACAGCGTCCCCGGAATGAAGGTTTCGTAGAGCTGCCTTGCCCATTCGAGCGCCGCGATGGTCTCGGGCCGGTCGAGAACGACGTTGCTGTTCTCGTCGACGACCTTGCCGCCGTGGCCCCACAGGGCCCAATAGCACCACGTCGGCGCGTCGCCGGTGGCGTGTCCCAAAGCCATGCCGACCGGCGTGCCCTTGGCCTTCAGCGCCTGCGCCATGCGCAGGAACTCGGCAAACGTCGTCGGGAAAGCATCGAAGCCCGCCGCCTTGAGGTGGCTGACGCGATAGACGAAGGCGCCGCCGTTGGCGCCGAAGGGCAGGGCGATCCACTCCTTGCCGCGCATGCCGTAATCGCGGCAGACGTCGTACCAGCCGCCGTACTTTCGCCCAAGGTACTCGGCTACGTCGGTCATCGGCACCAGCTTGTCCGGGTAAAGATGGGGATCGTCATACCATCCGAGCATGACATCGGGACCCGCGCCGACATTGGCCGCGACGGCGGCCTTCGGCCGAATGTCGTCGAAGCTCTCGCTGTTGACGACGACCTCGACCTTGAACTGCTCGGTGAACTTCCTGGTGTTCTGCATCCACAGCGTCTCATCGCCCTGGACAAACTTGTTCCAGCGCACGACGCGGAGCTTCGCGCCTTTCTCGATCTGCGGGGTCCAGGTTTCGGCCGCCGCGCGGGCGTCGCCAATCAGCAGGTCCGCGGCACCCGTGAAGACCCCGCCTGCAACCGCGCCCGCGCCTGCCTTCAGAAAATTCCGTCTACTGATTCTGCCCATCGTTTCTCCCTCCTGTTGTTGTGCTTGGTCGATGATCGCGGCCTTTGTCGGTCGCGGCTCCTCCTTCGACATCGTGACGACTGCCTCCTGAACCTGTGCGATACCGCGTGCGTTCGATCGAGTTGGCCGCTCGGAGCGTTCATGCCAACCCCAAGCGCGCGGGAAGCCACAACGAGAATGCGGGCACGAACACCAGCACCATCAGAACGATGAAAAGCACCGCGAGATATTTCATCATCGGGCGCCACACGTTCTCGAGCTTCGTTCCGGTAATGGCGCAGGTGGCAAAGAGTCCCAGCCCGATCGGCGGCGAGAACAGGCCGAGCCCCATCGCGATGACCACGACCGTGCCGAAGTGCAGCGGATGCACGCCCAGCTTCAACGCGATCGGCGCAAGCAGAGGTCCGAAGATAATCAATGCCGGAGCGCCTTCCAGGATTGCGCCGAACATGATCATGAGCAGCACCGAAACGGCAACGAATATGCTGCTGCCGAACTGATGGCCGAGTGCGATCAGGGCCGACGAGAGATATTGGGGGATTTGCAGAATGGTCAGTGCGTAGGAGACGCTGGATGCCGCCGCCACGATGAACAGAATGCTGCCGGTGATGGAGCCCGATTGCAGAAACAGCTTCAGCACCGACCTCCACGTCAGCTCCCGAAACGCCAACCCACCGACGACGAAGGCGTAGATCACCGCGAACGCCGAGACCTCGGTGGACGTCGCCACGCCCGACGTCACACCCTTGCCGATCATCAGGATCATCACCAGGCCGACCAGCGCGCCGCCGAGCAGCTTGATCATAGGCGTTCGGACGTCGAACGCGTCGTCGGGATTGATGCGCTTGCCGACGTAGACCGCCACCGCGGCCAACGCCAGCGCGAGCACGCCGGCGGGCACCAGCCCCGCCATGAACAGGCCGCCGATGGAGATATTGGCGACGAAGCCGAGGATGATCATGTTGACGCAGGGCGGAATGGTTTCCGCCATCACCGCGGTCGCCGCGAGCAGCCCCGCGGCCTCGTTCACATCCTGCTTGGTCCTGCGTATCGCCGGCATCATGATGCCGCCGACGGCCGCGATGTCCGCGAGCTTCGAGCCCGAGATCCCGGAGAAAAACGCGGTCGCGGTGATCATGATGAGATTGAGGCCTCCGCGCATGCGGCCGAAAGCCCGCAGCAGCAGCTCGATCAGCCGGGACGACATGCCGTTGACTTCCATGACCAGCCCGGCGAGTACGAAGAAAGGGATCGCCAGCAGGACGAAGTGGTCCATGCCCGAAAGTATCGTCTGCGCGTAGACGAGCATCGGCAGCGACGGGTCCGACAGGAAGAAGAGCAGCGACGAAAAAGCGAGCACGAAGGCAATCGGCACGCCGAGGATCAGTCCGAAGAAGAATCCGGCGAACAGCAGGAACCACGGCTTGATCGCGTAGGCGGGCACGAACGCATTCCAAGCCCAGATCGCGAGCGACAGCGCGACGACGCCGGCAAGCGTTTTCCAGACCGTGGGGCGCGGGCCCGCCAGCGCATTGACAATCCCGAACACGGTCATCACCAGACTGCCGATCACCACCGGGAAGCACGAAGATGATGTGCGGCAGGCCGAACGACGTCGTTTGGCCGCGGGAATCGGCGAAGAGCTCGCACGATGTGATAAACAGCGCGAGCGAGACGCCGACGATGATCCAGTAGCAGAGCTGGATCAGCGCGGGTGCCCATTTTCCCGGCAGCAGGCCGCGCAGGCTGTCGATGCCCACGTGGCGTTCGCGGCCGAGCACGGTGGCGGCGCCGAAGAATACCTGCATCACCATCAACGCCCGTGCGATCTCCTCCGCCCAGTCGACCGGATCGTGCAGAAAATAGCGGTAGATCACCGCGACGAAAACGACCAGGACATCGAGCGCGAGGATGAGGCCGGAGAGGTACTCGAGCGTCTGCAGCAGCAGCGTCAGAGCGCTGGCGGCGCGACCGGCGTTGCGAAACGGCGCGAGCTGCGCACCGGCGCCGCTCATGCGCGGCCGCCTTTCTCAGCGATGCCGCCTCTCCCCGCAAGAAACGTCATGGCCGGCAGGATGCCGGTCGGCCGTCGCTTCACGCTTCGATCCGCCGATTCCGTCAGGTGCGCGCGGCGGTGATGGCGTCGAACAAGGGCTTGGTGTTCGGATACTCCTTGATGAAAGAAGCCCACACCTTGGCTTCCATTTCCTTGCGCACCTGGTCGCGCTCCGCCTTCGCCATCGGCGTGAAGACGACGCCCATGCGCCTCAGCTCATCCGTCGCTGCCCTGCCTTTTTCAGCCGCGATACCGCGCTCGTAGGCAGTGGCGTCCGCTGCCGCCTTCATGAACGCCGGCCGCAGGTCGGCGGGCACCTTGTCCATGCCGCGCTTGCCGATGACGCAGACCATCGGGCTGAACAGATGCTCGGTGAGCCAGCAATTCTTGATGATTTCCGCAAAGCGATACTGCAGGACGCTTGCCGTGTCGTGCTCGAAGCCGTCGACTACGCCGGTCTGCAGCGCCGTGTAGAGCTCGTTGATCGGGAATCGGCGTCGGGATCGCGCCCATGATCTTGAAGGTCTCGATGAACGCCGGCGCGGGCAAGCACGCGCAGCTTGACGCCCTTGAGCTCGGCCAGCGACTTGACCGGGTTCCTGGTGTAGACGCTGCGCGGGCCGAAGTGCGATGCCCAGCCGAGCACCGTGCAGCCGGTGCGATCGGACAGGATCTTGCCGAGCTGATCGCCGACACCCGCATCCAGCGCCTTGAATGCGTGCGGATAGCTGTCGAAGACATAGCCCAGATCGAGCATCCCGAACTCGGGCGCGACCGTCGCCCAGATCGAAGACCCGGTGATCATCATGTCCACCGAGCCGACTTTGACCTGCTGCACGATGTCGGCTTCCTTGCCCAGCTGGCTGTCGGGGAAATAGCCCAGCGTGACCTTGTCGCCGAGGTTGCTCTTCACGTTGGCCGCGAAGCGCTCGTACCAGATATAGTGCGCGGCGTTCTGATCCGCGCTCATCGACGAGGAAATTCTCATCGTGATGGGCGACTGGGCACGCCCCGGTTTTGCGAAGCCGACGCTCAGCACCAGCGTTCCGGCCGTGCTTGCCGCCAGAAACTCGCGACGGGAAATCGATTTCATGGGTTCTCTCCTTGGGTTGCGACGCTCGGGGTCATCCCCGTGTTCAAGTCCGGCGCAGCCGTTCTTTTGCCGCGTCGGGGTTCGTTCGTGTCCGGGTACGCGGCGATAGCCGTTTTATCTCCGCCAGCGGTCTTCCAACCGAGCCGCGCGCGATCAGCGTCGGCTGAAACAGGAATTCGCCGGTCGCGATGCCGGGATCTCCCAGCCGGCTGATGATGCGATCGACCATCGTCTCTGCCATTGCGGACAACGGCAGGCGAACCGACGTTACCGCGGGGCTGACGAGCGCGGACAGCGCGATGTCATCCATGCCGATGACGGACGCCTCGCCCGGGACCTCGATGCCACGATTGCGCAGCCCGGCAATCAGGCCGATGGCCAACATGTCGTTGATGGCGACGATCCCCGTGGGGCGGGGTCTGCTCCTCGCAATGGCGTCGGCCAGCGCACGGCCCAGCTCCGCCATTTCCGAATCGCCGAATGCGGATGCCGCTTGTCCTTCCAGCACTTGGGCGGTCCGCTCAACGCCACCCTTGCGCGCTGCGGCGAGAAATCCGCCGACCTTCTCGGTGCGCGACAAGGTTCTTCCCGACGCAGTGACGAATGCAAGCCGCGTGTGTCCATGGCTGAGCAAATGTTCGACCGCCAGCTTTGCCGCGTTGGCGTTGTCCATCGATACGTAGTCGATGGGGGAGACCTGGCGCGAAGGTGCGCGCCGGTCGTAGCTGACGGCGATCATTCCGCGACGCACCGCGGAATGCACATGGGTCTGGTCCGGCAGCGAGGAAATGACGATGACGCCTCGAACACCATGCGATAGGAGGTCGTCGAAAAAACCGGACTCCTTCACGCGGTTCCGGTAGGTGCTGCCAAGCAGAACGCGATACCCGTAGCGCTCCTGTGCGACGATTTCGACCGCGTGGGCGAGTAACCCGTACGAAGGATTCTCGATCGAAGGAACCAGCAGTCCGATCAGCGGCGTGTGGCCGGTCTTGAGCTGGCGAGCTGCGCGGTTGGGTTGAAAGCCGAGCTCCTCGATGACCGACTGGATGCGGGCGAGCGTTTCCTTGCGCATCCTTTCGGGGCGGCTGTTCAACGCATTGGAGACGGTACTGATCGATACACCAGCGCGTCGCGCCACATCCTCGATCGTGATGGACTTGTCCTCCATCAACGGCGGCGGTAACTCATTACCGTGCTCCTCCAAGATAGGCCGGCTCTGAAAGCCTGTTTTGTCCGCCGCGGGGCGGTGTACAATATTGGTAAAACGTTTCACTAAAACGTTACACCGCAATATGCCGCGCAGTCAAGCGATGGCACCGCGGACCGTGCAATGCGAAGCGACCGAAACGTCGCGCGGAGGAATGGAAGGTTGCGGAGCGCCCGATAGCCAGCCGTTTTCCCGCGAATAATCCGAAGGAGCGTGCATGCAATCAGATCTGAACGGCAAGGTGGTCCTCATTACCGGGGCATCGACCGGCATCGGCGCCGCGGCCGCCCGCGCTTTCGCCAGGCTCGGCAGCCGCGTCATCGTTCATTACAACGCCAGCCGGCAGGCCGCCGAATCGGTCGCCTCGGACATTCGATCTCTCGGCTCCGAAGCGCATCTGGTCGGCGGAGACGTCACCCATACGGCGAATGTCCAGCAGGATCGTCGCCGAGGCGCTTGCCGCCTGCGGCCGCATCGACGTCCTGATCAACAACGCAGGCGGGATGATCGGACGCACCAAGATCGAGGAATACACCGACGAGTATCTGAGCAAGGTGCTGGCGCTCAACGTCACGCAGGTGGCGATGTTCATGCACGAGGTGATCCCGGTGATGCGCCGCCAGGGCGGCGGCAACGTGATCAACGTCAGCTCGATCGCCGCGCGGCACGGCGGTGGCGGCGGCGCGATCATCTACGCGGGGGCAAAAGGGTTTCATTTCGACCGCGACGCGCGGCTGGGCCAAGGAAGTCGTGGCGGACAAGATCCGCGTCAACGCCGTCTCTCCCGGCGTCATCACGACGCCGTTTCACGAGCGCTACTCGAACGCGGAGCAACTGAAGGCAATGCAGGCGACGATCCCGATGAACCGCCTCGGCACCGCCGGACGAATGCACGGGGACGTTCCTTTATCTTGCGTCGGACGCGATGAGCGGCTACGTCACGGGGCAGATCATAGAAGTGAACGGCGGGCAATACATGCCTTAGCAGAGCGCTGCATGCCTGCTGCGCGAGCCGCCTGCGGTGTTGTGCTCAGTTGGCAAATGAGGCTCGGCCCTCGCTGTACTTTCTCGGTACTATCTCGGGCCTCGCTGCGGGGATCCGCTGAGGGTGGAGCGAGGCTCCGCGCGCGGAGCGCGTGGAGGCGACCCCGAAGTGGATCAAACGCGCCGGGTTGCCGCGGATCATGTGCGTGCCTCCGCGGTCGGATCCCCGCTCACGCGGGGCCCCTCCTCCGGCGCGCCTAGCAGTCGGCCCGCTCGCGACGGCCTGCAGCGCTCTGCCTGCGATTATTTCTTCCCTAACAACCCTGGCAATTCAGACAGAGAGCTCAGGATCGCGTCCGGCTTCGGGCCGTGGCGCTCCACAGGTGCGCCGGATCGATTGACCCAGATCGCGGTGAAGCCGAATGCCTTTGCGCCGCCGCGTCCCATCCGTTGGACGAAACGAAGCCGATGCGCGACGCAGCCAATCCAAATGATCGACCGCGAGCTGGTAGACGCGCGGACTGGGTTTGTAGATGCCCGCCGCGTCGACAGAGAGAATTGCATCGAGGTGGCGGGCGATACCGGTTGCGGCGGCCAGCGGCTCCAGCATTTCGCGAGTACCGTTGGAGAGGATCACCCGGGGGATCGGCGCACTTCGTTGAAGCGCGTCTACCGCGTCCTCGAATGGAGCGAGATCGAGATAAGCGTCGAGAAGACGATGGCGTGCGGAAGCGGTCAGCGAGAGGCCCAGCGATTCGACGGCATAGTCGAGCGCCTGCGCGGTCAGCGCGGCGAAATCGTCCCGGCGCTGCGTCGCGCTCAGCATCAGGCTCTGAAGCCAGGTGTATTCGAGTTGCTTCGTGCGCCACACGCGCGCCACCGCGTCGCCGTGTCCCGACAGGAGACGTTCGGCGGTTTCCGCCACCGACTGCACATCGAAAAGTGTTCCGTACGCGTCGAAAACCAGCGCATCGACCTGCAGGCGCGTGTTGGAATTTGCAATCATCGTGCACCTCGGACGCGAATTCTCACCGCATGCTATGCAAAAATTCGCTCGATGTAACGCGGAGCACAAGCGCAGGCAAAAAAATAGGGGTTACACTTGCGTGTAACCCCTTGGTTCCATGGTGGGCGATACTGGTGTCGAACCAGTGACCCCTGCCGTGTGAAGGCAGTGCTCTACCCCTGAGCTAACCGCCCGCGCGAACCCAGACAGGAGCGAGTATTTAAGCATGCGGCCGGAACGAGGGTCAAACCTGCGTTCTGGGTTGTCCAATGATGTCCTGGACAAAAATAGCACCAATGACGAGCGTTTGTGCGGCCATTCCGGGGCAACCCGGCCAAGCGTGACGCTCCAAATTTAGATAAGCTTCTACGCGCAAAAGCAAAACTCTTTCTGGCTCAAGTCTTGCTAAAAATACCCGAATCGGTGAATTTCAACGTTGTGTCCCGTCCTCCTTACGATGAAATGCGGGCCGCGGACGGCTCGGTGCGACCCCACTACCGGGGATTTTGCGCCTGGCTGGAGCAGACCACGGCCGACCAGATAGCGCAGAAACGCGAGGAAGCCGAACGCGCGTTTCACCGCGTCGGAATCACGTTCGCGGTCTATGGAGAAGACGCCGGCACCGAACGTCTGATTCCGTTCGACATCGTTCCGCGAATCATTCATGCCGAGGAATGGCGGATGCTCGAGGATGGGTTGAAGCAGCGCGTCAAGGCCCTCAATCTTTTTCTGCACGACATCTATCACGACCACGACATTCTGAAGGCCGGCGTGATCCCCGCCGATCGCGTGCTCGGGAATTCGCAATATCGGCGCGAGATGCAGGGCATGGACGTCCCCGGCGGCATCTACGCGCACATCGCCGGCGTCGACCTCGTCCGCGCGGGCGAAGGCGACTACTACGTGCTAGAGGACAACCTGCGCGTGCCGTCCGGTGTCTCGTACATGCTCGAGAACCGCAAGATGATGATGCGGCTCTTCCCGGAGCTGTTTGCCACGCAGGCGATCAAGCCCGTGGAGCACTATCCCGACCTGCTGCTGGAGAATCTGCGCGGAGTTGCGCCTGCCGGCGAGGAAAGGCCCACGGTCGCTATGCTCACGCCCGGCGCCCATAACTCCGCGTACTTCGAGCACGCGTTTCTGGCCCAGCAGATGGGCGTCGAGCTGGTCGAGGGTCAGGACCTGTTCGTGCAAAACGAAGCGGTCTACATGCGCACGACGCGCGGTCCGCAGCGCGTCCACGTGCTCTACCGCCGCGTCGACGACGATTTTCTCGACCCGCGCGCGTTTCGACCCGACTCGATGCTCGGCGTCCCGGGCTTGTTCGCTGCCTACCGCGCGGGCCGCGTCACCCTGGCCAACGCGATCGGCACCGGTGTCGCCGACGACAAGTCGATCTATCCGTTCGTGCCTGAGATGATCCGCTTCTACCTCACCGAGGAGCCGATCCTCAAGAACGTGCCGACGTATCAGCTGCGCAAGGAAGAGGACCTGCGCTATTGCCTCGAGCAGCTGCACGAGCTGGTGGTCAAGGAAGTGCACGGCGCAGGCGGCTACGGCATGCTGGTCGGACCGGCGGCGAGCGCGGCGGAGCGCGAAGCGTTCCGGGCGCGCATCCTCGCTCAGCCCGACAAATACATCGCCCAGCCGACGCTGTCGCTGTCGACCTGCCCGACGTTTACCGCGTCGGGCCTTGCCCCGCGGCACATCGACCTGCGCCCCTACGTCCTCTCCGGGACGACGGTGAGCCTCGTCCCCGGGGGTTTGACGCGCGTCGCGCTGCGCGAAGGCTCGCTGGTGGTGAACTCGTCACAAGGCGGCGGCACCAAGGACACCTGGGTCATTGCGAACTGACACTGGAGCGACAGCAAACGCATGCTTTGCCGCACCGCCAACGAGCTCTACTGGATGGCACGCCACATCGAGCGCGCCGAGAACACGGCGCGCCTGCTCGACGTGACCTATCGCATGTCGCTCCTGCCCTACGAAGTCGTCGAGCCCGGCCTCGCGTGGGCGGAGCCGTGGGCCGTGCCGCTCATCACCTCCGGCCTCGCGACGCCGTTCTACGAGCGTTTTCCACAGCTGTCGGCCGAGAACGTGCTGCGCTTCATGATCCTCGACCCTGCCAACGCGTCGTCGATCTTCTGCTGTCTGCGTGCCGCGCGCGAATCCGCGCGGTCGGTGCGCGGCGCGATCACCTCCGAAATGTACGAGGACCTGAACTCGGCTTGGCTGGAAATGCGCCTCCACGACTACGATCGGATTCAGACCGCGGGCGTGTCCGAGTTTCTCGACTGGGTGAAGATGCGCTCGCATCTGTTCCGCGGCGTGACCTTCGGCACCATGCTGCGCGACGAGGCCTACCACTTCATCCGCCTCGGCACCCACATCGAGCGCGGCGACAACACGGCACGCATCCTGGACGTCAAGTACCACACGCTGCTGCCGTCGGCCGCCGACGTCGGCGGCGCCGTCGACTACTACCAGTGGAGCGCGCTGCTGCGCTCGGTGTCGGGCTTCGAGTCGTACCGCAAGATCTACAGCGACGTCATCACGCCGCGGCGCGTGGCCGAGCTGCTGATCCTGCGCGAGGACATGCCGCGATCGCTGCATTCGTGCATGAACTTCATCCACGAGACGCTCGAGGTGCTCTGCGACGACAACTCGAGGGAGATCGAGCGCGCGGCGGGCGAGCTGCACGCGAAGCTCCACTACGGCCGCACCGACGACATCATCAAGCAGGGTCTGCACGAATACCTCATGGATTTCCTCGACCGCATCTCCGAGCTCGGCGAGGAGATCAACAGCACTTCCTCGTGCCGACGTATTAGCGATAACTGCGGCGCTTCCGGTAGAATCAGCCCTTTTTCCCCGCGCTTGAACCGGCTACCGAAATGACCTATTGCGTTGCCATGTCGCTCGACGCCGGGATGATCTTCGCGTCGGACTCGCGCACCAACGCCGGCGTCGACCAGATCGGCAACTTCTCCAAGATGCGGGTGTTCGCGCGCGAAGGCGACCGCGTCATCGTCACGCTGTCCTCGGGCAACCTGTCGATCACGCAGAACGCGCTCAACATCCTCGAGCAGCGCGCGCGCGCCGGCGACAGTCAGCTGCAGCTGTGGAATGCGACCTCGATGTTCGACGTGGCGCGGCTGGTCGGCGACGCGCTGCGCGAGGTCAAGACGCGCGACGGGCCGTATCTGCTGCAGAACAACATCGACTCGCAACGCCAACTTCATCGTCGGCGGCCAGGTGCGCGGCGAGCCGCCGCGCCTGTTCGAGGTCTACAGCGAAGGCAATTTCATCGAGGCGACGCCCGACACCTGCTACTTCCAGATCGGCGAGAGCAAGTACGGCAAGCCGGTGATCGACCGCGTCATCACCCGCGCGACGGGGCTGCTCGAGGCGACCAAGTGCACGATCGTGTCGTTCGACTCGACGATGCGCTCGAACATCTCGGTGGGACTGCCGATCGACCTCGTCGTCTACGAGACCGACACGCCTGCAAGATCGAGCTGCAGAAGCGGATCGAGGAGTCCGATCCGTATTTCCAGATGATCCACACGCAATGGGGCGAGGGCCTGCGCCGCGTTTTCGCGCGAGCTGCCCAACCCCGACTGGACACTGACGACCGCCGCCGATCCGGCATGGCGATCCGCGTCGCGCTGCAGCACCGCACGTCCTACCGATTTCGACCGGCTTCGGTCGACTTGTCGCCGCACGAGGTCCGGCTGCGGCCGGCGCCGCATTGCCGCACGCCGATCCTCGGCTATTCGCTCAAGGTCGAGCCCGGCGCAGCACTTCCTCAACTGGCAGCAGGATCCCTACGGCAACTGGGTCGCGCGGCTCGTCTTCCCCGAGCGGGCGAAGCAGCTCGAGATCGTCGTCGACCTCGTCGCCGACATGACGGTCATCAACCCGTTCGACTTCTTCGTCGAGCCGTACGCCGAGACGTTTCCGTTCGCGTACGCGCCGGCGCTGGCCAAGGAGCTGATTCCGTTCCTCGAAACCGCGGCCGCTCGGGCCGCGGCTCGGCAGAGTGGCTGAACGACTTTCGCGCGACGATCAGCGCCGGGCGAGAACACGGTGCCGATGCTGGTGCGGCTCAACCAGCAGCTGCAGACGCGAGATCCGCTATCTGGTGCGGATGGAGCCGGGCGTCCAGACGCCCGACGAGACGCTGGAGCAGCGCGTGCGGCTCGTGCCGCGACAGCGGCTGGCTGCTGGTGCAGATCCTGCGCCACCTGGGCCTCGCCGCGCGCTTCGCGTCCGGCTATCTGATCCAGCTCGTCGCCGACGTCAAGCCGCTCGACGGACCCGCCGGGCCCGAGCGCGATTTCACCGACCTGCACGCGTGGGCCGAGGTGTATCTGCCCGGCGCGGGCTGGATCGGCTTCGATCCGACGTCGGGCTTGCTCGCCGGCGAAGGACACATTCCGCTCGCGTGCACCGCCGACCCGGGCAACGCGGCGCCGGTCATCGGCTTCACCGACGTCTGCGAGACCGCAATTCGACTGTCGCGATGAGCGTGACGCGCGATGCACGAGGATCCGCGCGTCACCAAGCCCTACACGCGACGCGCAGTGGGCGGCGATCGATGCGCTGGGCGAGCAGGTCGACGCCGATCTCGCCGCGCACGACGTGCGGCTCACCCAGGGCGGCGAGCCGACGTTCGTGTCGATCGACGACATGGAAGGCGCGGAGTGGAACGATCGCCGCGCTGGGCAAGAAAAAGCGCGAGCTCGCCGAAGCGCTGCTGCGTCGCCTGCAAGACGCGCTTCGCGCCCGGCGGCTTGCTGCACATCGGCCAGGGCAAGTGGTATCCGGGCGAGCCGCTGCCGCGCTGGGCGCTGGGCGTCTACTGGCGCGTCGACGGCGAGCCGCTGTGGCGCGACGAGTCGCTGATCGCCGACACGCGCCGTGCCGGGCAAGGCCGATCTCGCGCCGGCGCGCGACTTCGCCGGTGCGCTCGCGGTCGCGCTCGGACTTGCCGCCCGAGCTCGTGCTGACCGCCTACGAGGACGTGCCGAGGCTGCTCGGGGACGAA
The DNA here is from genome assembly GCA_963745385.1 of uncultured beta proteobacterium. Lineage (GTDB taxonomy): Bacteria > Pseudomonadota > Gammaproteobacteria > Burkholderiales > Casimicrobiaceae > PALSA-1003. The sequence continues at coordinate 411,925 of CAVUXI010000004.1, read as the reverse complement.
GCGGCGCTGCCGGTCAACGCCGATCCGCTGCAGTCCGACCTGTCCGATCCGGCCGAGCGCTCGCGGCTCGCGCGCCTGCTGCTGACCGGGCTCGATCGCCCGGCCGGCTTCGTGCTGCCGCTGAAAGCCGCGGCGCCGACTCAGCGACGCGACGCCGGCGCCGATCTGGGAATCGAGCCCGTGGCCGCTTGCGCCGCGAGCGTCTCTACGCCGTGGCGGCGACTCGCCGCTCGGCCTGCGCCTGCCGCTTGGCGTCGCTGCCGAAGTGCTGCCCGAGGACGATGGAGCTCGAGTCCGCCGGTCGATCCGTTCGCGCCCAGCGCGCGCTCGCTGCGCGGCGCGTGGCGCGACGCAAGCCGGCGGCCCGGACGCGCACGCGGGCGCCAAGCCGCGCGAAGTCGTCAAGACCGCGCTGACGCGTTCAGGTGCGCGACGGCCACCTGTACGTCTTCATGCCGCCGCTCAAGCGCCTCGAGGACTACATCGCGCTGCTCGGCGCGTCGAGGACACCGCGCGCGCGATGCGCGTGCCGGTCGTCGATCGAAGGGCTATGCGCCGCCGCGCGATCCGCGCCTGCGCGTGCTCGGCGTCACGCCCGATCCCGGGCGTCATCGAGGTCAACATCCATCCCGCGTCGTCGTGGCACGAGCTGATCGCCACCACCGCGACGCTCTACGAGGAAGCGCGGCAGGCGCGCCTCGGCACCGAAAAGTTCATGCTCGACGGCCGCCACACCGGCACCGGCGGCGGCAATCACGTCACGCTGGGCGGCGCGACGCCGGCCGACAGCCCGCTGCTGCGACGCCCCGACCTGCTGCAGAGCCTGGTCACCTACTGGCAGAACCATCCGGCGCTGTCGTATCTGTTTTCCGGCATGTTCGTCGGCCCGACCAGCCAGGCGCCGCGCGTCGACGAGGCGCGCGACGACCGCCTCTACGAGCTCGAGATCGCGTTTCAGCAGCTCGCCGCGCAAGCACAAGTTCAAGAAGGACGAGTCGCTGCCGTGGCTGGTCGACCGGTCGCTGCGCCACCTGCTGACCGACCTGACCGGCAACACGCACCGCGCCGAGTTCTCGATCGACAAGCTCTATTCGCCCGACACGCCGACCGGGCGCCTCGGCCTGCTCGAGTTTCGCGCCTTCGAAATGCCGCCGCACGCGCGGATGAGCGCGGTGCAGATGCTGCTGCTGCGCGCGCTGGTGGCGCGCTTCTGGCGCGAGCCCTACCGCGGCAGGCTGGTTCGCTGGGGCACCGCGCTGCACGACCGCTGGCTGCTGCCGCATTTCGTCGCCGCCGACATGCGCGACGTCGTCGCCGAGCTGAGCGTCGTCGGCTATCCGTTCGCGAGCGAATGGTTCGAGCCGTTCGTCGAATTTCGCTTTCCCGCGCTTCGGCACCGTCGAGCTACGACGGCGTGACGATCGAGCTGCGCCAGGCGATCGAGCCCTGGCACGTGCTCGGCGAGGAGATCGCCGGCACCGGCACCGCGCGCTATGTCGATTCGTCGGTCGAGCGCCTGCAGGTCAAGGTCGAGCGGCATGACCGAGGGACGCCATGTCGTGCCGTGCAACGGGCGGCGCGTTGCCGCTGACCGCGACCGGCGTTCCGCGGGAGTTCGTCGCCGGCGTGCGCTTCCGCGCATGGAGCCCGCCGTCGGCGCTGCATCCGACCATCGGCGTGCAGGCGCCGCTGGTCTTCGATCTCGTCGACACCTGGGCTGGCCGCGCGATCGGCGGCTGCACCTATCACGTCGTCCCATCCGGGCGGGCGCAACTACGAGACCTTCCCGGTCAACGCCAACGAGGCCGAGGCGCGCCGCGTCGCGCGCTTCTGGCCGCACGGCCACACGCCCGGACCGCGATCGTCGGCTCGCACAACGAGCCGGTCAATCCCGCGACGCCGACGACGCTCGACCTGCGCTGGCAGCCGTGAGCGCCGTTCGACCCGTGACGCGCCGTTCGCACCCGCTTCGCGCCCAGTCCGACCGGGCTTCCTGCATCTCGGCAGCGCCCGCACCGCGCTGTTCGCGTGGGCGTTCGCGCGCCAGCACGGCGGCAAGTTCATCCTGCGCATCGAGGACACCGACGTCGAGCGCTCGACGCCGGAGGCGGTGCAGGCGATCCTCGACGGCATGGCGTGGCTCGGCCTCGACTACGACGAGGGCCCGTTCTACCAGATGCAGCGGATGGACCGCTACCGCGAGGTGCTCGGCGAGATGCTCGCGCGCGGGCTCGCCTATCGCTGCTACATGACGGCCGACGGAGCTCGACGCGCTGCGCGCGGCGCAGATGGCGCGCGGCGAGAAGCCGCGCTACGACGGCCGCTGGCGGCCGAGAATCGCAGGCCCGGCAGCACGCCGCCGCCGGCGTCGCGCCGGTGATCCGCTTCAAGAATCCGCTCGCGGGCACCGTCGCCTGGGACGACCAGGTCAAGGGCCGCATCGAGATCGCCAACGCCGAGCTCGACGACCTCGTCATCGCGCGCAGCGACGGCACGCCGACCTACAACTTCTGCGTCGTCGTCGACGACATCGACATGCGCATCACGCACGTGATCCGCGGCGACGACCACGTCAACAACACGCCGCGGCAGATCAACATCATCCGCGCGCTCGGCGCCGAGCCGCCCGTCTACGCGCACCTGCCGACGGTGCTCGGCGCCGACGGCGCCAAGCTCTCCAAGCGCCACGGCGCGGTCAGCGTCATGCAGTACGCGGACGACGGCTTTCTGCCCGAGGCGATGGTCAACTATCTCGCGCGCCTCGGCTGGGCGCACGGCGACGACGAGATCTTCACGCGCGAGCAGTTCGTCGCCTGGTTCGACCTCGCGCACGTCAATCCCGCGCCGGCGCGATTCGACGCCGACAAGCTGCAGTGGGTCAATCACGAGCACATCAAGCGCCTGCCGGAAGACGGAGCTCGGGCGCGGCTCTCGCGCCGTTTCTCGCAGCGTGCCGGGCTCGATCGCGGCAGCGGCCCCGACGCCGGCGGCGGTCGCGGTGCTGCTGCGCGACCGCGCGCCGACGCTCGTCGAAATGGCCGATGCCGCGCACTACTTCTACGTCGACCGCCGCATCCGACGCCGGAGAAGCTCGCCGAGCACGTCGACGACGCCGATCCGCGCCGGCGCTGGCCGAGCTGCTCGCGGAGTTCGCAGATGCTCGACTGGAAGCGCGAGGCGATCGGCGCTGCGATCAAGGCAGCCGCGGCGCAGACACGGCCTCAAGCCGCCGCAGGTGATGATGGCCGCTGCGCGTGCTCGTCTGCGGCACGCCGAGACGCCGGCGATCGACGCCGTGCTGGCGCTCGCTCGGGCGCGAGCGCACGCGCGAGCGGCTGCGCGGCGGCTCACTCGAAGCGTCGGGCGACCGCGCAACCTCACGGGCGCGGGCTCGCGTGCGTCGAGCGCGATCGGCTTGCGATTTGTGCCGCGAGCGTCGTTCCGGTAAACTACGAATTTCCGGAACTTGTCGCCCATGACCAAGTTCGTGTTCGTGACCGGCGGCGTCGTTTCCTCTCTGGGGAAGGGCATCGCCGCCGCGTCGCTGGCCGCGATCCTCGCCTCCCGCGGCATCCGCGTCACCAATCTCAAGCTCGATCCGTACATCAACGTCGATCCGGGAACGATGAGCCCGTTCCAGCACGGCGAGGTCTTCGTCACCGAGGACGGCGCCGAGACCGACCTCGACCTCGGCCACTACGAGCGCTTCACCGACGTGAAGATGGGCAAGCGCAACAATTTCACCACCGGCCAGATCTACGAAAGCGTGATCCGCAAGGAGCGCCGCGGCGACTACCTCGGCGGCACCGTGCAGGTCATTCCGCACATCACCGACGAGATCAAGAGCTGGATCATCGCCGGCGCGGGCGACGCCGAGGTCGCGGTGGTCGAAGTCGGCGGCACGGTCGGCGACATCGAGTCGCTGCCGTTCCTCGAAGCGATCCGGCAGATGGGCATCACGCTCGGCCGCGACAACGTCTGCTACATCCATCTGACGCTGGTGCCGTTCATCGCGACCGCGGGCGAGATGAAGACCAAGCCGACGCAGCACTCGGTCAAGGAGCTGCGCGAGATCGGTATCCAGCCCGACGTCGTGCTGTGCCGCGCCGACCGGCCGCTGCCCGACGGCGACCGGCGCAAGATCGCGCTGTTCACCAACGTCCCGCCGGAGGCGGTGATCCCGGCGCTCGACACCGATTCGATCTACAAGATTCCGGCGGCGCTGCACGCCGAAGGTCTCGACGAGATCGTCTGCCGCAAGCTCAGATTGAGCCCGCCGCCCGCCGACCTCGACACCTGGCAGCAACTGGTCGACGCGCTGGTGCATCCGGAGCACGAAGTGAACATCGCGATGGTCGGCAAGTACGTCGACCTCACCGAATCGTACAAGTCGCTGTCCGAAGCGCTGATGCACGCCGGCATCCACACGCGCAGCAAGGTCAACATCCACTACGTCGACTCCGAAGCGGTCGAGCGCGACGGCGTCGACTGCCTCGAAGGCATGGACGCGATCCTCGTGCCGGGCGGCTTCGGCAAGCGCGGCGTCGAAGGCAAGATCAGGGCGATCCGCTACGCGCGCGAGAACGGCGTCCCGTATCTCGGCATCTGCCTCGGCATGCAGCTCGCGGTCATCGAGTACGCGCGGCACAAGGCGGGGCTCGCCGGACGCCAACAGCACCGAGTTCGAGCCGGACACGCCGCATCCGGTCGTCGCGCTGATCACCGAATGGCAGAACCGCGACGGATCGATCGAGCGCCGCGACGCCAGCTCCGATCTCGGCGGCACGATGCGGCTCGGTGCGCAGCCGTGCGAGGTCGTGCCCGGCTCGCTCGCGCACCGGATCTACGGCGCGACGACGGTCGCCGAGCGGCACCGGCACCGCTACGAGGTCAACAATCACTACCTGCCGCGGCTCGAGGCGGCCGGCCTGCGCGTCGGGCGCGTGGGCCAAGAGCGCGAGCGCCGGCGACCTGTGCGAGATGATCGAGCTGCCGGACCATCCGTGGTTCTTCGGCTGCCAGTTCCACCCCGAATTCACGTCGAACCCGCGGCGCGGCCATCCGCTGTTCATCGCGTTCGTCAACGCGGCGCTCGAGCCGCCAGCGCGCCGCGCACGGAGACTCCGTGCGCGCGCGGGCCGCAGCTCGTCGCGTAGGTCCCGATGAATCTCTGCGGATTCGAGGTCGGCCTGAACCGGCCTCTGTTCCTCATCGCCGGCCCGTGCGTCGTCGAGTCGGAGCAGCTGCAGATCGACGTCGCCGGACAGCTGAAGGAAATCTGCGCCGCGCTTGCGATTCCGTTCATCTTCAAGTCGTCGTACGACAAGGCCAATCGCAGCTCGGCGCAGTCGTTTCGCGGACTGGGCATGGAGGAGGGCTTGCGCATTCTCGCCGAGGTGAGGCGGCAGGTCGGCGTGCCGGTGCTGACCGACGTGCACGCCGAAGACGAGATCGCGGAGGTCGCCGCCGTCGTCGACGTGCTGCAGACGCCGGCGTTCCTGTGCCGGCAGACCGATTTCATCCGCGCGGTGGCCGCGTGCGGGCAAGCCGGTCAACATCAAGAAGGGCCAGTTTCTCGCGCCCGAGGACATGACGAACGTCGTCGCCAAGGCGCGCGAGGCGAGCGGCGGCGACAACATCCTGGTCTGCGAGCGCGGCGCCTCGTTCGGCTATCACAATCTCGTGTCCGACATGCGCTCGCTCGCGATCATGCGCGAGACCGGCTGCCCGGTCGTGTTCGATGCGACGCATTCGGTGCAGCTGCCGGGCGGGCAGGGAACCTCGAGCGGCGGTCAGCGCGAGTTCGTGCCGGTGCTCGCGCGTGCGGCGGTGGCCGCGGGCGTCGCCGGCGTGTTCATGGAGACGCATCCCGATCCGGCGAAGGCGCTCTCGGACGGCCCGAACGCGTGGCCGCTCGGCCGGATGCGCGAGCTGCTGGAGACGCTGCGCGAGCTCGACGCCGCGGTGAAGCGCGCCGGGTTTCCCGAGACGGAATTGATGAAGACGTGATCAGGGATCTAAGTTTTTTGATACTTCTGTCGGAAACTTCCGCATGAGCGCCATCGTCGACGTCATCGCGCGCGAGATCCTCGATTCGCGCGGCAATCCCACGATCGAAGCCGACGTCGTGCTCGAGTCGGGCATCAGCGGCCGCGCCGCGGTTCCTTCGGGCGCATCGACCGGCTCGAGGGAAGCGATCGAGCTGCGCGACGGCGATGCCGCGCGCTACGGCGGCAAAGGCGTGCAGAAAGCCGTCGAGAACGTCAACACCGAGATCTGCGAAGCGATCATCGGGCTCGACGCGTCCGAGCAGGCATTCGTCGACCGGACGATGATCGAGCTCGACGGCACCGACAACAAGTCGCGACTCGGCGCCAACGCGATCCTCGCGGTTTCCGGCGCGGTCGCCAAGGCGGCGGCCGAGGAATCGACGCTGCCGCTTTATCGCTATCTCGGCGGCGCGGGCGAAATGATGCTTCCCGTGCCGCTGATGAACGTGATCAACGGCGGCGCGCACGCGAACAACAGCATCGACATGCAGGAGTTCATGATCGTGCCGCTCGGCGCGCCGAGTTTCCGCGAAGCGCTGCGCTACGGCGCGGAGGTCTTCCATGCGCTCAAGAAGCTCATCGACTCCAAAGGCATGGCGACGACCGTCGGCGACGAAGGCGGCTTCGCGCCCAATCTTTCGTCGAACGAGTCGGCGCTGCAGCTCCTGCTCGAGGCGATCGACGCGGCGGGCTATACCGCCGGCACCGACATCGCGCTCGCGCTCGACTGCGCCGCGTCCGAATACTACAAGGACGGCATGTACGAGCTCGAGTCGGAAGGCGCCAGGCTCACGCGGCGCAGATGATCGATTACCTCGCGGCCTGGGTCGACAAGTATCCGATCATCTCGATCGAAGACGGCATGTCCGAAGGCGACTGGGATGGCTGGAAGCTCCTCACCGACAGGCTCGGCAAGAAAGTGCAGATCGTCGGCGACGATCTGTTCGTGACCAACACCAAGATCCTGCAGCAGGGCATTGCCAAGGGCATCGCCAATTCGATCCTGATCAAGATCAACCAGATCGGCACCTTGACCGAGACGTTCGCCGCGATCAGCATGGCCATGCGCGCCGGCTACACGTCGGTGATCTCGCACCGCTCGGGCGAGACCGAGGACAGCCTGATCGCCGACATCGCAGTGGGCACCAACGCCGGCCAGATCAAGACCGGATCGCTGTCGCGGTCGGATCGGATGGCCAAGTACAATCAGCTCCTGCGCATCGAGGAGGACCTGGGCGATGTCGCAAGCTATCCTGGACGGCATGCGTTCCACCAACTGAAATAGGATTCCGCCTTGCGTGTTCTCGCAGTCATCCTTGCCGCCTTGCTCCTCGCCCTGCAATATCCGATGTGGCTGGGCAAAGGAGGCTGGCTCCGGGTGCGCGAGCTCGACCGTCAGGTCGAGGCGCAGAAGAAGCAGAACTCGGAATTGAAGGCGCGCAACGGCGCGCTCGACGCCGAGGTCCGCGATCTGAAACAGGGGTTCGAGGCGATCGAGGAGCGCGCGCGTTCCGATCTCGGAATGATCCGGCAGGACGAAGTCTTCTTCCAGCTCCCCGCGGACAACGCATCGCGGCCGCCGTCCGCATCGGTCCAGAGAAATCCCGTGGCGCCGTCGAGCCGATGAGCGCAATGCGCACGGCGGCGTGGGCACCCGACTGCCGACTCGACGCCGCGTGACCCGCACGCGCGACGCAGCATCGTGCCGCGCATAACCTCGGCTGACAATCCCCGCGTCAAGCACGCCATACGGCTCCTCGCGTCATCGCGCGAGCGGGCGAAATCCGGGCGATGCGTGCTCGAGGGTGAGCATACATTGCGCGTCTTCCGGGAGCGCCACGGCGCGCCGGAATCCGTCGTCGTCGTCGAATCGGCGCTGAACAAACCCGGGCTGCGCAGCCTGCTGGAGCACATCCCCGAGCGCGACGTCCTCATCGTGCCCGAATCGGTGTGGGCCGATTTTGCGCAGGTACCTGTCTCGATCGGCGTCGTTGCGGTGGTGCGGGCGCCGGTCCCTGCCTTCCGCGGCGCGTCGGACTTTTGCCTATTGCTCGAGGACGTGCAGGATCCGGGCAACGTCGGGTCGATCCTGCGCAGCGCCGCAGCCGCGGGAGTGACGCAGGTGTTCCTCTCGGCGGGCTCGGCGTTTGCCTGGTCGCCCAAGGTTTTGCGCTCCGCGCAAGGCGCTCACTTCCACCTCGAGATCTTCGAAGGCGTCGATCTCCCGTCCTGGGCGGCCGCATACCATGGCACGCTGATCGCCGCGGTCGCTCGCGGAGGCGAATCGGTATTTACGGCTGATTATCGGGGCAGGATCGCGCTGGCCATAGGCAACGAGGGCAGCGGCTTGTCGGAGCCTGTGCTCGGCATCGCGAACAAGAAAGTAACCATACCGATGCCCGGCCGGTTCGAGTCGCTGAACGCCGCGGCCGCCGCGGCGGTGTGCCTGTTCGAATGCGTGCGGAAACGCGATGGCGGCGCCGCCGCGCCACCGCGCAAGCATCGACCATCGCAGCGCTAGTGTGCTCTTCCGTTGGTAACTGGATTACTCAGCCATTCGTGGTGAGCTCACCGGCCGTTCGTGGTGAGCCCTTCGACTTCGCTCAGGACGGACCTGTCGAACCACGAACTTATCTCGTCCGCCCCTTCGTCAGAGCTCAGGACAGGCTTCGACAAGCTCCCTTCGACAAGCTCAGAGCGAACGGACCTTATGAACTTGCGTGCGAAACGCCACGCTAGAGCAGGACCCCGGAGAACGATGCGTCTTCCGCGCAGTTTCCCCCGACCGACGGGGCGGAGAACCGACCTTCGATGCCCTGGGCGGTTGCCTGGATCTCGGACATGCTGGCGTTGGTGTTGAGCCCATCGGAGCACACGTAGCTCGCGTTGGGAACGCTGTAGAGCTTGCCCTGCTGCACGAGCGTGCCGGACAGCGTGCAGCTCACGCCGCTGTACGTGAAGGCGAACGTCACGCTATTGTCGGTTTGCTGCGTGACATCCAAATCGAACGTGTCCTTGTAGAGGAAGTTCTGAGACGGGTCCGTGCAACCCGAATACCCGCCGGCCTGTCCGCCGCTGTAGGACGCGCCGAGCGCGATCGACGTCAAGGTCTGTCGTTGTATGTTCTTGGTGACTGTCGGCGCGCCCGTCACCGTGTAGACAAGCGTCGCGGTCGTCGCGCTGGTCGGGAAGAAGGAGACGGTTCCGGCGGGACCGCCCGTGAAGCCCATCCACGGCATCGCGAAATACGTCCCCATCGTGGAGTAAAGCGTGCCGTTGAAATTGCCGTTGGCATCCTCGGTGACTTGTCCGGTGTACCAGGTCGGCTGTCCTCCGGGACCGTAGACGAAAAAGGTCAAGAAAATAAAAGTGTCGCTCTGGACGACATTCACGCCCCATCCCGCCTCGGTCGCGAGGTACCAGATATCGGTGAAATCCGTAGCGCCGGCACGCAACGCTGCGATCGATAGCATGAGGGCCAGCAGGAGTCTTCGGATCATCATAGAAAGTCTCCGATAACGGGTCGAGATGGAGGCTGGTGAGCTATTGCGCGTTGTCAAGCCGGCGGCAGCGCGACGAGGCTACTTCAACACCGCGGAGAACGTACCGCTTTCCGTGCAACCGCCTTCCACCGGCGCCGACCATGTTCCTTCGATGCCGTGCGCCGTCGCGGCGATTTCATCCAGGCGGCCCGTCGTGTTTCGAGCCGGTGTGCCGTTGCAGGTGTAGGTGGCACTCGCCATCTGATACAACTTTCCCCAAGCGGTCAGATTGCCGCTGAACGTGCACACCAGGCCTCCGGGGTAGCTGAACACCAGCGATGCCGGACCGGTGTTGTTCGGGGTCTGCGTGACATCGATGTCGACGTTGGTCGTTCCCGAGCCTGCGTTGGCGCACCCTGCCTGAGACAGATTGAGGCCGCCGGTGTAGCTGCCGCCGATGGTGATCGGGGTCAGCGGCTGCCGCTGAATGTTGGCGGTCACGGTCGCAACACCGGTGACGGTGTAAACAAGCCTCGCCGTGTAAGGCCCCGTGGGCTGGAAGGACACGGTTCCTACCGGCCCTCCCGTGAAGCCGAGCCACGGCATGGCGAAATACGTGCCCATGGTCGAGAAGAGCTGGCCGTTGAAGTTGCCTGTGTTGTCCTGATTCACCTGAGCCGTGAACCAGGTCGGACTGTTGTTCGACCCATAGACAAAGAAGGTCACGAACATGAAGCTATCGCTCTGCACGATGTTGAACCCGTATCCGGGTTCGACCGCGTTGTACCAGATGTCGGTGTAGTCGGTGGCAGCGGCACCGCGCGCGGCGGCACAGAGGAAGGTGATGAGCAGGATTCGTTTTAGCATGGCGACTACCGGTCGATTGAAAAAATGACAAACAGGGCAGGAGTTTGCCGTACGCAATGGACACATGCCCTGGCTCCTTGGTTCCGATCAGCTGCGCACGGTCAGGTCCAGGACGCCAGCGGTCTGCAGGGTTGGCGTGCGCCTTGCACTGTACACGCATGCGATGCAGTCTCGACGGCCTGCCGCATCGCGCTCGCCAGCGGAATGCCGCCGTCCAGCGCCGCGGCCAGCGTGCCGACAAAGGCATCGCCTGCGCCGGTGGTATCGAAAACATCGACCGCCGGTGCGCTCGTCTCTGTCTGCGCGTCACCGGTCGCGGCGATGGCGCCGGCCGCGCCCAGCGTCACGATGACCGTCAGCGAGCGGTGAGCGGCAGCGCATTCGCTTGCGAAACGCACGGGTGTTGCGGGCCAGCCTATCTCCATCGCCAATGCGCGGGCTTCGGTCTCGTTGACGATGAGCACGTCGAGCTGACTCAGCCAGTTCGTGGCTCCCGGACGCGCGGGCGCAGCATTGAGCACGATTCGCGCGCCTGCGCGCTTCGCCCGCGCGATCAGGGATGCATTGGCGCGATCCGGGACTTCGTGTTGCAGGACCAGCGTGGTTTGCGCTCGCAGCATCGCTTCCGGCACCGCGTCCGGATCGGCAACTTCGTTGGCGCCCGGAACGACGACGATGCAGTTTTCTCCGCTCCCGGCAACCAGAATGCTTGCGCAGCCGCTCGGACCTTCGACGCGCGCAATGCCGTCGGTCGCCACCGCCGACGATGAAAGCGTCGTGAGCAAGGTATCTGCGAGCGCGTCGCGGCCAAGCGCCCCATAGAGCCGCACCTGTGCGCCGGCGCGGGAGGCCGCGATCGCCTGGTTGGCGCCTTTACCCCCTGCGTAGATCTGAAATGAACTGCCCGTCAGCGTTTCACCCGGCGCGGGAAAGCGCGCGACGCGGGTCACAAGATCGATATTGATCGAACCGAAAACGACAACCATGCGCGTCTCGTTCGCAACCGCGAAGGCGCGGCGCGTTCAGCTTCCGATCAGCTCCGGATCAGGTTCCGGATCAGTTCCCTTTAACGCCGCCGTGCGTCAATCCCGCGACGATCTCTTTCTGAATGACGATGGTGAGCAAGAGCACCGGCAGCGTCACGACGATGGCAGCGGCGGCCAGCGGCCCCCATGCAAGCTGCTCGAAGGTCAGGACGTTGTAGACCGCCGCGGGGAGCGTACGCGTCGATCGTCCGGCCAGAACGGCGCCGAAGACGAAGTTGTTCCACGAAAAAATGAATGCGAGGATCGTCGCGACCACGATGCCCGGACGCGCCAGCGGCAGCGCCACGTAGCGGAACGTCGTCCATACCGTCCCGCCATCGATCAAGGCGGCTTCCTCGAGCTCTCGCGGCAGCGTCTCGAAATGGCCCGCCATGATGTACACGATGATGGGCACGGTGATGACCAGATGAGTGATCACCAGCGCGGTGAGCGTGTTGTTGAGCCCGAGGAACTGAAAGACCATGTAGAGCGGGATCAGGAAGGAAAGCGCCGGCGTCATCCGCGCGATCAGGACCACGACCGTGAGCCTGTGAGCTTGCGCGCGCGCAATCCCGAACCCGGCGGGAATCCCGACAAGCAGCGCGACCGCGGTTGCGAGACCGGAAACCACGACGCTGTTCCAGAAATACAATCCCATGGAGTTTTCGGAAAACACCTGGATGAAGTTGGCGAGCGTCGGCGGATGCGGAACGAATACCGGTGGATACGCGATGTTGTCGATTTCGTTTTTGAGCGACAGCGATACCATCCAGAGAAACACCAGGATTGCCGGAGAAATCATCACCGCGATCGAGAACGCGAAGCCGACGCGGCGAAGGACGCGCCTGACCCTGAGCTTGGCGTCGACTTGTCTCCGAGGAGCGCGGGTCGCGGCGCTCAGGTCCACTTGGTCCTCTCGCGGACGTGCAGCAACAGGAGCGCCAGCGCAAGGATGATGACAAAAAACACCACGACTACCGCGGAGGCGTTGCCGACGTTGTAGAAGGCGAACGCCTGCAAATAGAGATAGAGATTGATCGTCTCCGACGCCGTCCCGGGCCCGCCCTGGCTGATGACGTAGATGGTGTCGAACGCCTTGACCGCGTCGATCGTCCGGATCACCGCCGCCACGAGCAGAAAGGGCGCGACGAGGGGAAGCGTGATGTGGCGGAAGAGCTGCCACTCGGTCGCGCCGTCGAGTCTTGCGCTTTCGTAGGGCTCGACAGGCAGGGCGGCGAGTCCGCCGAGGACGATCAGCATGACCAACGGCGTCCAGTGCCAGATCTCGACGAGCACGAGGCTGGGAATGACCAGCGTCGGCGAATATACCCACAGCGACGGCGGGAGCCCCACCAGCGACAGAAGATAGTTGAGGACGCCCTGCTGGGGATGAAACATCATCGTCCACACCAGCGCGACCGCGACCGGCGTGGCCATCATGGGCATAGTGAAGATGGCGCGCAGCAGCCCGCGGAAGGGAAACTGCCGGTGGAAAATCAGCGCAGCGACGGTACCCAGAATCAAGGGGAAGACGACCGCCAGCGCCGTGAAGTAGAACGTGTGGGCGATCGCTTCGAGAAATCGCTGGTTGGTCGCCAGCTTGACGTAGTTCTCCAAGCCGACGAAATGTGCGGCCGAGCCGATCCGCCAGTCGAAGGCGCTCATCCAGACGGTGAACAACCACGGAAACACGATCACCGCCGCGATCAGGATGAGCGCGGGAGCGATGAACAGAAGGTAGCTTCGCCGGCGGCGCGCGAGAAAGCCCGCGCGCGGCCGAGTTGCGATGGCGGACGTCATCGTCGCGCGCGAAAGGCGGTGCCCCGCAATGGCGAGCTGTGGGCGCTACGCCTTTTCGCTCTTGTCGAGCACGGGCTGGAACTCGGCGGTTGCTTTTTTGAGCTCGGTCGCGGGATCGGCCCCGTTGATCATGTTGGTCAGCGCCACCCCGAAGGTGTCGCGGAATTCGGTCACCGGCGCAATGATCGGCAGGCCGGGCTGTGCGATTTTCGCCGAAGTCAACATGCATTCGACCCACTGCTTCGGCGCCTTGAATTCGCTCGATGCCTGCGCTGCCGCGTACGCCGACTTGCGCACCGGAGCGCCGGCGGCCGCCTGCAGCATGCGCGTCTGATTGCTCTTGTTCGACGCCCACTGCAGATACAGCCACGACGGTCCCTTTTTCTTGCTGTATGTCGAGATCCCTTCACCGTCGCCGAAAAGCGCCGACACCTGCTGCTTGGGTCCGGCGGGCATGACGCCGTAACCGACCTTGCCCACGATGCGCGACTTGGTGGGGTCCTCGAGCGGCTGGGCGAATCCGATGCCGTCGAGCCACATCGCGGCCTTCCCCTGCAGGAAGAGGCTTTGCGACTCGTTCCAGTTGTAGCCCGCGACGCCTGCGGGCCCGTATTTCGCAAGCAGCGTCTGATACATCTTCGCGCCTTCGATGGCCTCAGGAGAATCCGTGAGGAGCTTGCCGTTCTTGTCGATAAAGCCTCCACCGTAGCCGAGCAGAAAGCTCGTCCACACCGGGACGTTGGCGTTCTTCAGCCCCCGCGCAACGAAACCCGAGACGCCCTTGGACGGATCGTTCAATTTCCCGGCAGCGTCGATCATCTCCGCGAACGTTTTCGGAAATGCGACGCCTTTGGCATCGAATACCTCGCGGTTGTAATAGACGACCCACGGGTCGAGATTGAGCGGCAGGCTGTTGACACGCCCATCGGGCTCGACCGCGTAGTTGAGGCCGCCCTGCGCGAAATCGTCGAAATCGAGATTGGGATCGACCAGCGTCTTGTCGCCGAGCATCGGGCGCAGGTCGGTGAGCCAGTTGTTCTTGGCGAACTGGCGCTTCTGCACGTGGTAGGAAAGCGCAATCACATCGAAGCTCGGGTTGCCCGAGTTGAATTCGATCACCGCTTTCTGGCGCTGCTGCTGCTCCGGAACCATTTCCGAGCCGACGCTGATCCCGGTCATGTCCTCGAATTCCTTGTGATACTTGCTGAGCAGATCGCCGCGCGGGCTCTTGACCAGAAAGACCTCGATCTTCTCGCCCTTGAAGCGTTTCCAGTCGAACCCGCCGGCTCCCTGCGCACGCAGATGCGGTGCGAAGGGAAAACTGCTCAGCGCCGCGGCGCTTGCGCCCGCCTGAAGAAGCCGGCGGCGAGAAGCGTCCGGGCGGGAATTGCGTGTCGAGTCTGTCATGCTGTCCTCCGTGGCTGCAGGGTTCGCAGGAAGAGCGGCGCTCGGTCGTCGCCTTGCTCGGTGTCGAGATCACTTGGGATCATAACTGACGACGGGCCGCCTGCGGAACCTCTCGGTACGGTCCGGTGGCGTCGCGCTCGACGCCCCTTCCCGTCATGCTTGGCCGGTGGAACGCCCGCTGCGAAGCACGTCGTCCAGTTGCGCGGCGTTCCGCCACCGACAAAGACTCCCCCTTCGCCGTCGTGCGCGAGGCTTGCCGTTCTGGGTCATTGCTGCTTGCTCATCGTTAGCCTCTTCGAAATTGCGCGTGCAGCAGATACACTCGCATCAAAGGCTTGATGCATGCGGATCGATTCGCACGTCCACGTGTGGAACATCGCCCGGGGCGACTATGGATGGCTCGCGCCAACGCCCGCACTCTCGCCGATTTTCCGCGATTTCAGTCTGAGCGACCTGCGTCCTTCACTGGCGGCCGCCCGGATCGACGCGGTGGTGCTCGTACAGGCCGCGCCCACCGTCGCCGAGACGCGGTTCCTCCTCGATGTCGCACACGCGAGCGAAGGTCTCGTTCGCGGCGTTGTCGGCTGGGCGGACCTGTCCACCGAGTACGTGGGGCCGATACTCGAGGAGCTTGCGGCAAATCAACGCCTCAAGAGCCTGCGCCCGATGCTCCAAGACCTCGAAGATCCAGGCTGGATTGCGCAGCCGCGGGTGGGAGCTGCGCTGCGAAAGCTCGCCGCGCTGGGATTGCGCCTCGATGCGCTGGTAACGCCGCGCGAACTCCCCCGGCTCACGGACACGCTGCGGCATCATCCCGACCTCGCGGTCGTCCTCGATCATTGCGCCAAGCCTGACATTGCGCATGCGGGATGGCAGCCCTGGGCAGACGATATCGCCGCTCTCGCCGCCGACACGCCGACCTTTTGCAAGCTGTCGGGACTGGTGACCGAGGCCGGCGCCGCGTGGAGGATCGACGATTTGCGGCGCTATGTCGACCATGTCATCGAATGCTTCGGCCCAAGTCGCGTCATGTGGGGAAGCGATTGGCCGGTCCTGACGCTGGCGGCGTCCTACGGCGATTGGTCGGCGGCGAGCGAGGCGCTGCTGGGCGGGCTGGCTCCGTCCGAACGCGAGGCAATCTTTGGCGGGAATGCGGCGCGCTTCTACGGCTTGCGCGCCTGAGGCGCCGGATTCTTGCGGGAATCGACTAAAAAATATGCCGCTGCAGTCCGGCGCGATGCAGGATCGTGGTCGAGATCTCCTCGATCGATCGGCTGGTCGTATCGACGATTGGCACCTGCTCGCGCTGCATGAGCGCGAGCGCCTCGCGAACTTCGTAGCGGCAGTTGTCGAGCGACGCGTATTGGCTGGACGGACGGCGCGCCTCGCGGATCTGCTGCAGCCGATCGGGATCGATGGTCAGCCCGAAAAGCTTGTCGCGAAACGGCCGGATCGAGCGCGGCAGCTGCTTGTCGACAAAGTCGTCTGGCGTCAACGGAAAGTTGGCCACGAGAACGCCGAATTGCAGCGCAAGATAAAGTGCCGTCGGCGTCTTGCCGCAGCGCGAAACACCGACGAGGATGAGCTGCGCTTTGGCGAGCTCGCGGGTCGCGGCCCCGTCGTCGTGCGCCTGAGTGAAGTTGATTGCTTCCATTCGCGCAAAGTATTCATGACTGTTGGCGATCCCGTGCGACCGGCCCGCCGCATGTGACGACTTCGCGCCCAATTCGGACTCCAGCGGCGCGATAAAGACCTGGAACAGATCGAGAACCATCGCGTTTGCCCGGCCGAGCTGAGCGCTCATCGCTTCGTCGACGATCGAGCTGAATACCAGCGGGCGGCGGCCTTCCTTTTCTGCGGTCTCGGCGACCCGTTGCAGCACTTCGTCGATGCGCTCCGGCGTATCCACGAAAGGGATGGTCTTGCGCTGAAAGTTGAGCCCTTCGAATTGCGACAGCAGGCTGTTGCCGAGCATCTCCGCGGTGATGCCGGTGCGATCGGACACGAAGAACACGGTGTATTGGTTGGCCATGTCGAAAGGATCTAGGTGCCGAGCTGCGCGGAGGCATACACCGTCGGCGGCTGCGCACGCCGCCGACGCACGAGAACGGCGCCGACTGCCTACCAGTCTCGCCAGACCGGCGTCACATCCGCGGGGAGCGGCGGCATACCTCCCAGGTCGACCCAGCTTTCACCGGGCCCGTGATAGTCCGATCCCGAGGAAGCCAGAAAGCCGAACGCCCGGGCGTGCTGCGCGAATTCCGCAAACTGCTCGACCGAGTGGCTCGAGGAAAGCACCTCGATCGCATCGCCGCCCAGATCCCGGAACTCTCCCAGGAGCTCGCGCATCTGGCGGCGGTCGACCTTGTACCGCCCGGGATGCGCGAGCACTGCCTGACCGCCGGCTGTGTGGATCCAGGTGACGGCCTCATCGAGGGTCGCCCATTGCTGGGCAACATAGCCGGGCTTGCCGCGCACGAGATAGCGCGAGAAGCAGTCGCGGGTGTCGCGCGCGTGTCCGCATTCGACCAGAAATCGCGCGAAATGCGTCCGGCTGATCAGACGCTCGCTGGTGACAAAGGCCATTGCGCCCTCGTAGGCGTTTGCGATCCCCGCGGCTGCCAGCGAGTCGCCCATGCGTTTGGCGCGCTCACCGCGTCCCTCGCGGATCTTGGTCAGCCCCGCGAGCAACGTCTCGCATTCGGGATCGATGCGCAACGCCACGACGTGCAGGGTGACATCACCCCAGCTCACCGAAAGCTCGGCTCCGTCGACGAAGGAGATCGCGACCTCGTCGGCGGCCGCGCGCGCCTCGGCCAGCCCGCACACCTCGTCGTGGTCCGTCAGTGCCAGGACGTCGACGCCGCGGCTGGCCGCCCGGCGGACGACGTCTCCCGGGGAGAGCAACCCGTCCGAGCAGGTCGAATGGCAATGGAGATCGTAATGTGGCATGGCAATGAGGCAGAGGGCAGAAGCGTCGTGAGCGAACGCAGCATCTTAGCAAAACGGACCGATCTTGCCCGCGCGTCGGCGCGCGCGGCAACCTCCCGTTGCGCGTCTCAGGCCGTCTGCGGTCAACAATCTTAGGGAGCTAATTTCCGGCAGCTGCGCGCCGTCAGGGCGTTGGCAGGGGAAAGGGGCCCAAATCGACCCGGGCCACGGCCCCGTTCCAGGCAGCAAACCGCCTGGATCTCCGATAGGAGGCGCCCCGGAGAGCGCGGGCGGTGATAAACAGCGCTTGCGCCCGCCGCCGCTTTGGTCAACAATTATGCCAATGGTATTGCAACCGCCGGATTTTGCGGCATTAACTGTTGCGCGCCATTCCTCAAAAACACAACAGGACATTTGTGAAACTCTTCGACCGAGTTCTGAATCCGCGAGAGATTCGCCGCCGTTTGGGCCTCAATCAGGAGCAGTTCTGGACACAGATCGGCGTTACCCAAAGCGGCGGCTCGCGTTATGAAAGCGGACGTGAGATGCCCAAGCCCGTGCGCGAGCTGCTGCGGCTCGTTCACGTGGAGCAAATCGATCTTTCGCAGGTGAAGCGGGTCGACTTCGAGATCATCAGTTATCTCAAAGAGTCGCATCCCGATCTTTATCGCAGCCTGCGTCGCGCAGTGCGCAGCAAGCACAAGCATCCCGATGGAGAGCCCGCGCTGCTTGCCGACGACGAGCTGCTGCACGAGCACACACCCGCGACGGAAGAAGCAGCCGGATCGGACTGATCCCATCGCGCGTTCCGCAAAGGCGGGACCGCCGCGCCACGGTCCGCGTTTCAGAGACGCTGAACCTACCATCGCCGCATCGTTCTTTTTTGCGGCCGAAAGCGGTCCTTCGAAATTCGCACGTTAAAATGCGCGCTTTCCTGCGTCGCAACGGCTGCGCGGGCATGCGAAGCGCGGAGCGCGTATGCAAGAACAGGAACGGGTCGTCGGGTTCGAACGTCTGCGGCTGAAGGACGTTGACCGGGTCGGCGGCAAGAATGCGTCCCTCGGGGAAATGATCGGACAGCTTGCTGCACAGGGCATCCGAGTCCCGGGCGGATTTGCGACCACCGCGTCCGCCTATCGCGAGTTTCTTTCCGAGAACGGCCTCGAACAACGCATCCACGACGCGCTGGCGGACCTCGAAGTCGATGATGTCGAATCGCTGGCTCGCGCAGGTACCGCGATCCGCAGCGCGATCACCGAAGCGAAGCTTCCCGCCGCGCTCGTGCGCGAAGTCGAGGACGCCTATCGAGCGCTATGCGAGGGCGCGCCGGCGGTGAGCGTGGCCGTTCGCTCGTCGGCAACGGCCGAAGATCTGGCGGGCGCTTCCTTCGCGGGCCAACAAGAAACATTCCTCAATATCAACGGAATAGAGAACGTCCTTGAGGCGATAAAGGAAGTCTTCGCATCCCTCTACAACGATCGCGCGATCGCTTATCGCGTGCACCAAGGGTTTGTCGATACGCCGATCGCCTTGTCGGCGGGGATACAGCGGATGGTCCGCTCCGACCAAGGCGCGGCAGGCGTGATGTTCACGCTGGACACCGAGTCTGGATTCGATGGCGTGGTCTTCATCACATCGTCGTATGGACTGGGCGAGACCGTCGTTCAAGGTGCGGTAAATCCCGACGAGTTCTATGTCTACAAGCGTGGAGCCGAGGCCGGAAAGCCGGCGATCCTGCGTAAGAGCCTCGGCGCCAAGACGATCAAGATGGTCTTCGGCGACGGATCGGCAAAGGCGCCGGTCAAGACGGTCGACGTGCCGGCGGGCGACCGCGCGCGCTTTTCCATCTCGGACGCGGAAGTCGAGGAGCTCGCGCGCTACGCCATCGCCATCGAAAAGCACTACGGCAGACCGATGGACATCGAATGGGGCCGCGACGGCATCGACGGCAAGCTCTACATCCTGCAGGCGCGTCCCGAGACGGTGAAGTCGCAGGAGTCGGGCAGCGAGCGATTGCGTCGATACCGCCTCAAGCAGCGCTCCAAGGTGCTGGCGAGCGGGCGCGCCATTGGACAGAAGATCGGGCAGGGCGTGGTTCGGCTGGTGCAATCGTCCGCGGAAATGGATCGGGTTCAGGCCGGGGATGTGCTGGTGACCGACATGACCGATCCGGACTGGGAGCCGGTCATGAAGCGTGCGCAGGCGATCATCACCAACCGGGGAGGGCGCACCTGCCACGCCGCGATCATCGCGCGGGAGCTCGGCATCCCGGCGGTGGTCGGCTGCGGCGACGCGACGTCGGTGCTGCAGGACGGCCAGAGCGTGACGGTATCGTGCGCGGAGGGAGACACAGGCCACATCTACGAGGGCAAGCTCGACATCGAAGTCGTCGACGTCGCGATGGACGAGATGCCGCCATCGCCGACCAAGATCATGATGAATGTCGGCAATCCCGAGCTCGCGTTCGAATTTCGCAAGCTTCCCAACGAAGGAGTAGGACTCGCGCGGCTGGAGTTCATCATCGCGCGCAACGCGGGCGTCCATCCGAAGGCACTGCTGGAGTACGAATCTCTTTCACCGGATCTGAAGGCGCAGATAGGCGAGCGCGTCGCGGGTTACCCGTCGCCCACCGAGTTCTACGTGTCCAAGATCGTCGAAGGCGTTGCGACCATCGCGGCGGCGTTCTGGCCGAAAAAGGTCATCGTCCGGCTGTCGGATTTCAAGTCCAACGAATATTCCAACCTGCTGGGCGGAGCTGCCTACGAGCCGCACGAGGAAAACCCGATGATCGGTTTCCGCGGCGCATCGCGATACATCGCGCCGGAGTTCTACGACTGTTTCGCGCTCGAATGCATGGCGCTCAAGCGCGTGCGCGACGACATGGGCCTCACCAACGTCGAGGTGATGATTCCCTTCGTGCGTACCCTCGCGGAAGCCGAGCAGGTCATCGCTTTGCTGAAAAAGAACGGTCTGGAGCGCGGCGGCAACGATCTTCGGGTCATCATGATGTGCGAGATTCCTTCCAACGCAATCCTTGCCGACCGCTTTCTCGAGCACTTCGACGGCTTTTCAATCGGCTCCAACGATATGACCCAGCTCACGCTTGCAGTCGATCGAGACGCCGGAGGCGCGATCGCTGCAAGCTTCGACGAGCGTGACGACGCGGTGAAAGCGATGCTGTCGATGGCAATCGCCGCGTGCCGCAAGGCGGGCAAGTATGCGGGCATATGCGGGCAGGGACCCTCCGATCATCCGGACCTCGCGCAATGGCTGGTCGAGCAGAAGATCGAAAGCATCTCGCTCAATCCGGATACGGTCGTCGAGACCTGGCTCGCTCTAGCCAAGAACAACGCTTAAGTTGTCGCCGAAGTTGCGCCTCTCCCTCTGCGAGAGGCCGACGCGCGGAAGCGCGGCGGGTGGGGGCACACTGTGTCACTCGTTTTCGGGTTGCGGATTAGGCCATACGGCCGATTTACAGGTGCTGCGTGCCGGCGTGCAATCGCCCGGATGAAGGATGCGGCGCTTCTGCGAGTCGAGCTCGGCGCATCGCGGCGTGCGATCGTATTTGTCTGCGCAGGCACGGTCGCGACGATGGTGCTCATCGCGTGGCTGCCCGGAGACGCATGGCTGCGGGCGCTCGCGGTCCTGGTGACGGGAATTCAGGGCCTGGTGTCCCTTCGGATGTGGGGTCTGCGCACCTCGCGGCGCTCGATCGTCGCGATCGAGCTCGGCGGCGGCACTCAGGTTGCGCTGACGGACCGAAGCGGGCGCCGGATCGAAGGACGCGTCGGCGCGGATTCGTATGTCGGTGCGTCGCTCACGACCGTGGTCGTTCGTCGCGGGGGCGCGTTCGCATCGCGTGCGACCGCGATCCTGCCCGACATGTTGCCCGGCGAAGACTTTCGCCGGCTCAGAGTCCTGCTGCGGCTGGCGGAGTTCGGCAAGAATTCGCCGTCAAGCTCGCATCGATGATGGATTTCATCGCACTGTCACAACGTCAGCGGCTGCTCAGCCACGCTTGCCCGTCGATGACGCCCCCGCTTTCGGACTTCGCCTGCCCGGACAGCAGATGCAGATAGAGCGGGACGAAGGCCTCGGGCGCGGGGAGCCTTGCCGCGTCGTCACCCGGGTGCGTCTGGGCGCGAAGCGGCGAGCGCATCGGGCCCGGAACCACGCCGTTGACGCGAAGATTGTCGCGGCTCTCCCATTCGTCGGAGAGGATCGCCAGCAGCGCGGAGAGGCCCGCTTTGGCCACGGCGTAGGCGCCCCAATAAGCCTTGGGTTCCTGCCCACGCGTATCGAGCGTGAACGTCACGCTGGCATCGGGAGCAGCTCGTAGCAGAGGGGACAGCGCGCGCGTCAGGCCGAACGGCGCGAGCAGGTCGACGCGCAGGGTCGACAGCCACGCCTCGAAAGCCTGATGCTCGATGGGTCCCAGCGATCCCAGAATCACCGCGGTGTGCACGATGGCATCGATGCGGCCGTGCTGCGACTGGAGCGCGCTCGCGACGTTGGCAAAGTCTTCGGCGTTTGCCGTCGCGAGATCGAGCGGAAGAATGGTCGGCTCGACATCGCCGTTCGACATGATTTCGTCGTATAGCGCTTCCAGCTTTCGCACCACGCGCCCGTGCAGCACCACAGTCGCGCCGCGCGCCGCGCATGCGCGAGCGAGGACGCGCCCGAGGCCGCCGCTGGCCCCGGTGATGAGGATGACGCGCTCGTGCAATTGAGCGGTCGCTTCCGATGAAGGAGAGGGCAGAGGCATCGCAAGACCAGCCGAAGGGCAGCCGATCATAGCGGAAAACAGCTCTCACAACGGACGATGCAAAGGCTCGCGCACACTCGTGCAATGTCACCGCCGGTTTGCAATGGGTGTCGGCCGCCCGTATAATTCGCGGCTCGCTGGGGGGCTATAGCTCAGCTGGGAGAGCGCTTGCATGGCATGCAAGAGGTCAGCGGTTCGATCCCGCTTAGCTCCACCATCCGTCTGTTTGGAATCACGCCTCGTCCCCATCGTCTAGAGGCCTAGGACATCACCCTTTCACGGTGAGTACCGGGGTTCGAATCCCCGTGGGGACGCCACGCTATTCCCACCACTGAGTGGGATGCGGTAGCAGAGTTGCAAGGTTTGCTGGTCCGGATCGAGCTCGATGCGGTCCAGGATCGACGTCAGGAAGTCCTTGAGGGCGCTGCGCTCGTAGAGGCGCATTTCTTCAGCCATGTGGCCGAGCATGGTTCGAACCTGGGCGTCCGTCACGTTGGCTAGGGCGTGCGCGGCTTCGTCCTCCTTCTCCCAGCCGACGATACGTTGCTCGATCTCGGTGCGCTGGCGTTCGAGCTCGTCCACCTTCCGCAGGACCGGCCCCGGAGTCTTGAGCTCGCTCGCCATTTCGAGGAGCTTCCCGCTGCGCGCGTCGAGCTTGGCGATTTGGGAGCGCGCGCCGGTAATGTCCTCGTCGTGCGTTGCCGCGAATTTCTCCCGGGTCGACTTGACCGCGGCGGCGACGAACGCGGGTGACTGAAGATCCTTGGCGACGGTCTCAATCACCGCCCGGTCGATACGTTCGGCAAGAAAACTCCGGCTGCCTTTGCCCGCTTGGGCACGGTAAAACTCGGATTTTGATGTACGGTTTCCGTACCACGGCGCACCCGCCGGCGTCTTCAGAATGCCCGTGAGCAAGTAGGCGGCGCCATGCTGACGGCTATCGCTAAGGCTCGCTTTCTCAACCCGCTTGAGCACAGTCTCGGCAATCGCGTCGCTCACAAGCGCGGGGTGCGTATCCCGCTGGACGACCCATTCGCCGCGCGGCCGCCGCTTCACTCCGCCCTTATAACCGTCGCTGCTGAATTCGTTGTGCACGTTCCAGACTGTGTGGCCGGCGTAGGTGAGTGCGTTCCACTCCATGCCGATAAGCGACGTCACTGGCCATTTTATTTTGAGCTGCCGAATCAGCGCGGTGCGGCCGATGCCTTCAGCCCGCTGCCGCAGATAATCCGCGACAATCGGTGCGTCATCGTTTGGCTCGAGCTTGGTCTTGGTGACCGCAGCGCCTTCGCGGACCGCCCCTGTTTCGATCGTGGCGAGGCGGTAGCCACGTGGCGCCCTGCCGCCAGCGCGAAAGCCCTGGCGAACGTTTTCTGCCATCCCTGCAAGCCCCTTGCGCTTGCTCGTGAGGGAATGCCATTGATCGATTCCCATCATGAGGGATTTCAGCAGCACTGCCGTAATCGGGTCTTCGTCCGGAACGGACTTATAGACGACGCGCACGTTATGTTTCTCGGCATCGCGCTCAAACATGACGGAAATGATCGGCTTGCGCGCGAGGCGGCTCGTGTCGAGCAGCATAACGGTATCCCAGCCGCGACCACTCTTGCGGATGTCAGCGACCAGTGCTCGAAGGCCTGGCCGATTCTCGTCTGTCCCGGACTCGACAACGTCGGAATACTCGCGGACCACCAGCAAACCGCGCTGGGTTGCGAGGGCTGTCAGCTCACGCCGCTGGGCGTCGATCGATACGTCTGACCTGTCCTGACGCGCGCACGCTGCACTGCCTCACGGAGCCTTTCGGGGAGCTTGGTTACATCGACCTTTGGTTGGCCGACCGGACCTTGTTCAATCCGCGGTCTTTGAGCTTGATGCGCGATGTTGGCGTGTCGTGCCTCGGCGACGACGGGCCCGAGTTCGGGCGAGAACTCACCCCGCCGCATTCGTTCTATCAATACGGCGCAGTAGCGAACTGGATTCTTAACTCCTGTCACCGCTATGCGACCCGCAAGCTCATCGAGGACCTGCTGGGCCTGCTCGGGGGTCAAGGCGGCAAGGCGGGGTATCAATGCGTCCCGCAGGCTCCGGTTTGAGCCTTTGGGAAAGAAAAAACCAGCACCACCACCATCAGAATCGGCTCTGGCGGAGTCGCATGGTCCAAGCGACGCCGGTGGTGGTAGTGGTGATTCAACTGATGGTTCATTGGTGGTTCTTGCTACGACACCCGTGTCACCACCCCACGACATTGGTGTCGTATCCCTCTGGACACTTGTGTCACCCTCCCCGGACAATTTGTCGTGGGGGTTGTCGAGAGGAAGTCGGTATCGATTGCTCGAACGCGACCCGTCCGCACGATAGCGAGGTTCGATGATGAGTAACTGTTGCTCTTGGAGCGTCACGATGATTCGCTGCACGGTTCGGGTTGTGATCGAGCACTTGGCGGCAATCGCGTTCTGGCTCGGCCAGCAGCTCCCTGCGTCGTCGGCAATATCGGCAAGCGCCAGGAGAACGAGCTTTGGTGTCGGCGGCAACGGCGTTGCCCAGGCCCAGGTCATGACCCGAATACTCACTGCAGTGTGCTGATTGAGATCACGGACAGAATGTCGTCAGGAATGACGTTGAATTGGAACCTGCTGAAGCGTGCTCAAGCGCAGAGCATCTATCGCAAGGACAGCGACCCCGGCTTGGATCGACTCAGCACTCTTCCAACGAATCAGTTCCGTTGCCGCGGCCTACGACGTGACCGGCGCGGAGCAGAGGGCGATTTTTTGGCGCCTGAATCAGCTCGACCCTGACAGAAACGCGCGGAACTTGTAGGGCAAGATAAAAGGCGGCGGCACGCGCCGGCCGTGAGAGGGGCGTCTGCCCGGGGGTTGGCGCGGCACGCGGGCTTGGCGACAACGTGCCGCGCAAATGCGTAAAGTGCGACAAAGTCTGGTTCTTACGCGTGCCGTTTCCGCTCGAGCGCGCTGACGTTCGACCGAGATAGCCGAACTAGCGAGTGGGACGAAGACCATTTTTTGCTTTGCTCAATGCCAGCCCAACTACCGAGCGAGGCGCGGTAGGTTGGATCGAGTACGGGCAGCCAACCGGCTGTTTCGTTGCTTGACGTGAGTGACCAGCGATCCTCAACACACTGGACGGTTATTGGCTTCTCCAGCTCTGCCGTTCGCGGTATTCCGCGCCCCAACCAGCGGAGTCAGGAGTTCCATGAGGATCGAGATGGATCGCCCGCTGGCCACGAAACGGCTTCCTTCACGTGCGCTACTTTTCCCGAGCCAAGCGGGCCACAGCCCCGCGAGACCGCTTCGCGACAGACAATTCGTTTCGTCGGCGCTGGCGTAGCTCGCACGTAGATGCGGCGATTCGTCGCCACCCCGTTGAGTCTGGTCGCCGGGTTGCCTAGAGTGCGATCCGACCGCAACCGCCCATTCAAGCGAATCCGAAGGCTTATCTGGCCGCGCTAGGGATGCGCGAGGAGGGAAGATCCGCAGCGGCGCTTGCGCATCGTCATTCAATGGAGGAGTCATGAACCCAAGCCGAACCCTGCTCGTTGCCGCCGCCCTTCTGCTTGGTGTGTCTTTCCCAACTTCTGCCGCGCCGAACGTCGGTGAAGCGATGCAATCGGTCCAGTATCTGGTGGGGACCTGGAACTGCGCCCACACTGTCGGTGACTTTTCCGGCACCTATGTCATGTCGTTTGCCAAAGGTCTCGGCGACCGCTGGCTCAAGCAGACGTTGGACTAAGGCGAACTCGCGCTATCGGAGCCAAAGCGGACTCTCGCGTAGTCTTCGTCTGTGGCTCGCGCAGTCAAGCGCATCAAAAAAAATGACGCGCTACTCGACCTCGTAGTTGGCGTAGCCGAACTCGTTGCTGCGCGCCGCGACGTACTTGTCGCCCACCTTGTACACGGCGATCTCGAATGGCGTCCCGGAGATCGTCGTGATGATCTTTCCGCCGCGAACCTCGTAGTGCGCCGGCGATCCGAGCTCGCCGCTGTGCAGCACGTCGCCGATCTCTCCGACCGGAGGCTGCTTGCCATCGACGCTGAGGATCAGGCGTCGTCCATCGACTCCGTACAGGATCTCGAACTGCTGCCCCGTCACCGTGTTGCGCACCTTGAAGGTCTTGCCGACGATGAGTTGCTTGAGCTGCGCATCGTCCAGCGCCACGCCGCCACTTTTCTGCAAGTCGGCGATCGTCGTTCCCGGCTTTGCGCCCTTGCGCGCTTCGTCACTCGGCGAGTACCAGATCGGCGATGTCCACGCGCGATCCTGAACCGTCGACGGGACGTTGTTGGGCGGCGGGACGCCGAGCTTCTTCGCGTCGTAGGTCGTCCAGCGCGGCGTCGGGATCTGCAGCACCCGCGCGTAGTAGAACGCGTACTGGCTCGGATCGAACTCCGGGTCGGTCCACACGGTCTTCAGCTCGACGGCCCCGATCGTGTTGGTGTACGACGCGTTCTTGATATCGACGGTGTTGCCCACCGGCGGCAGCTCGGCTTGACCGCGGCGCACCAGCGCCTCGCGGATCAGTCCACCGCGTTCGAGCAGGCGCTTGTTCGACCACGCGACGTTGTAGATCTTCTCGAAGATCTGCCCGTTGCGCGTCCAACCCTTGACGATCTGGATGCGATCGAGATTCGCATCATCGGGATCCTTCACGGCCCAGACGATGAACGTCGGCGCTTTAGACTTGGCTGCAGGCAGGTCGCCGCCCATCGGCACGCCGTTCGCATACCCGGTCTTCACCCAGTCCTTGCTCTGCACCGCGTGGGGCGCGAAATCCCAGCCGCCGAAGAAACGCACCTTGATGCGCACGCCGCTGGTGCCGAACGTCTCCTTGCGCTGCATGGCGGCGAAGATCGATTCGCGCGTGTTCTCCTCGGCCCAGACGCCGCCCAGGCCGGAAGTCGCGAATTTCTCGGCGACCGGCCCACATGCTTCTCGCCGCTGAGCCGAGCCTGGGGCGTGGCGTCGACCAGTCCATGACTGCCGAAATAGTTCGACTGGGTATATGCGGCCGCGGTGCTGTGCGTATCGCTCGCGCCGACGAGCCCGAACTTGTACGGGTTGTAGCCGAAGCGTGTCCTGCATGGCGACACCGTTCTCGATACGCCTCGCGGATGTAGCTGCCGTGTAACCTCGGCGCGCGATCCAGCGCCGCCGAGGAGCGTTTCCAGGATTTCGTATCCGGCGAACTCGTCGGTGGGCGACAGCCCCGGATGCGTTTCCGACGCGCCCTTGAGCTGCTGGATCTCGGACAGCGGCTCGTTGTTACATGCGATCTTGCGCCCACGCCGCGTCGATCGGCCGTCCCTTGCTGTCGACCTCGAGCGGAAACATGACACCGTCGGACAGATTGGCGTTGTGCGAGATGGCAAGCAGCTCGTTGCCCGCCTTGCGCTGGCCGTCCATCCAGTTCCACAGATCCTCCGGATGGGTGGAATCGATCGAGCTGAACGGCAGCGCGGCGACTTCTTCGTGTCCTTGAAGATGATGTTGCGATGCAGGTTGCGGTTGTCCGGCGTCGACGTCCATTCGTACGCGGCGAAGGTCGTGAACTTGCCCGGCTGGTAATACTTGTCGGCGATCTCGACGATCCGCTTCCAGATCGAGCCCGCGACCTCGGGACCGGCGAGCTCCTTGATCGGCTCGTTCTTCAGATAGTGAGGTGCCGACGAACAGATAGATCTTCTCGCATGTCCTCGGTGCTCCGGACCTTGAGCTTTTCGGCGATCGGCAGCTTGCTCAAATCGGAGGTCGGATCGTTCGCGAGCCGAATGTCGCCCATGTACTCCGAGTGGTCGGTCACCGCCGCGAAATCCAGTGGTCGCTTCATCTGCACCATGTAGCCGCCGAGATGCTTGATCGGCTTGCCCGTCTCGTATTGGTACGCCTCCTCGGGCCCACTCAGCGTATTGCCGTAGACGTACGCGTCGAATGACCAGCTCGTGTGGATGTGGGTCTGGCCGAAGAAGACGTCCCGCAGCGGGTTTGGCTCAGCATGAACGATCATCGTGGCAGCGGACAGCCCTGCGCCGAGCACGATGGCGGCAAGCCAGTCAACCTGGAATTTGTTGCGCCGCCTTGCATCCCCCGAACTCTTCCTCATGCTTGCCTCCGTCCAGTCTGCGGCATTGGATATTACCAAGCATTGCTCTTGGCGTTGCTCGTTCGGAACGCGGCCCAGGCGTCGGACTCACTGAAACGTGACACTTCACTGACACGCTGCAGCCCGTCCTAAACGCCGATGAGCCGGTATTCAACGGCTCAGCGGGGTGGTCGTCAACGTTCCCGAGTTTGCGAAGGGCTTCTCATGACACGCCGAAGCGCGAAATGATGAAGGGGTCGGCAAGATTCGCCAACGGCCGCTCTTGGCCGAACGCGCCCATCGATGAGCGGTGACTGAACGGCCGCTCCCGCGGCGAAGCGGACCGTCGGGTTCATCGCGGGTATGACCGAGAAGGGTCGAGGCTGTGTGGAAAGGCTTGAATCGTAGGTGATGGCGTGCTGGGCGTTAAAGAGCCGCTCGGATTGTGGTTTTCGGCGCGTTTGGTGCCTTCTTGTCGGCTTCATCCGTCACCTGAGCTCGGCAGCGATCCGAGGTCCAGTGGCGTCGCAGAAGCAGCTTACGCTGCCGCGATCCTTATCGCTCTTATCGTCCCCGCGATGCCGAGGATCTGCATCACCCGCTTCAGGTTGTATGCGAGGACGTGCAGACTCATCTCGGTACGGACCTTGGCCAGAGTCTTCGTGAGGAAGTGGGTCGACCCCATCCAGTGCTTGAGTGTGCCGAAGATGTGTTCGACGGTGCGTCGACGAACTTTCATCTGATCGGGCTTTCGATCCAGTCGCTGTTGCATGGCATCGAGGACGGCCTCATGCTCCCATCGCCGCACCCGCCGCTCCTTACCGGTGGTGCACTGGCGCTTGAGTGCACAGCTTGAGCAAGCCGACGTGTAATAGACGTTGATCTTCATCTCGTGTTCGATGGTCGAGTGATGCCAGACCAGTCGCTGGCCCGCAGGGCAGCGGTACTCGTCATCCTTGGTGATGTAGACAAAGTCCAGCTTGCTGAAGCGACCGGCGGCTTTGCTGTTCGATGTCTCATTCTTGGGAACATAGGTCCTGATTCCGGCTTCGTCACAGGCCAGGATTTCTCGCCCGCTGTAGTAACCTCGATCAGCGATCACCTCGATCTTCTTGGTGCCTATCGCTTCATGCGCCTGCGTCGCCATGTTCGATAGCTGATCCCGATCGTGACCCGTATTGGTCACCTCATGCGCAACGATCAGGTGGTGCTTCGCATCGGCTACCGCTTGGACGTTATAGCCAACAATGCCGGTTCCGCGGCCACTGGTAGCCATCGACCGAGCGTCCGGATCGGTCAGAGACAGTTGCTCGTCAGGCCGAGTCTTCAGTTCGGCTTCAATCTTGCGCAACCGCCGCATCTGCTGCTTGAGTTTCTTCAACTTGTCGTTCAGATGTGCCGTCTTCGCCTCAGCCTCGGCCGGCTCAGTTCGATCGATCGTATCCAGCGCACTTAGGTAGCGCTCGATGCTCTCGTCGATCTGTTGCATGCGCTGGTCCAGCTTGTGCGGCGTGAAGTTCTTGTCACGGTTGTTGACCGCCTTGAACTTGCTTCCGTCGACCGCTACGATGGCTTGGGTAAACAGCTTGAGCTGCCGGCACATTAAGACGAAACGCCGGCACACATTGCGGATACCCGCACCATTGTCTCGACGGAAGTCGGCAATCGTCTTGAAGTCTGGCGATAGGCGACCGGTCAGCCACATCAGCTCAACGTTGCGCTGCGCCTCGCGTTCCAGGCGCCGGCTGGATTGAATGCGATTCAGGTAGCCATAGAGGTAGATCTTCAGCAGCACACCAGGGTGGTACGACGGCCGCCCCGTCGCCGCCGGCTCCGCGCGCAAGAAGCCAAGCACATGCAGATTCAACTCATCAACAAAGACATCGATCACGCGTACCGGGTTGTCAGCAGCGACGTAGTCGTCAAGACATTCGGGTAGTAGCGTAACCTGAGTGCGGTCTTCGCCTTCAACGAATCGCTTCATGCTGCCCTCCGAAGAAACCTGCTTCTTCAGTCTAGGCAATCTTTCGGTTTAGGCAACCTTGGCGTTTCCACACAGCCTCGGTCGGGTACGGTCAAACGCAGTGCCCGCTCGAAACGACGGCACTGCGAGCGACCCCGGCCGTTCGCGCATCGATCACCGATGTGCGCTAATCAGCGGCCGCTCAGTCCAATCGCATCAATGCCGGCGACCGGCCACGAGCAGACATACAGACTTCGTCGAGCAAATGCTCGAAAGCGGCACATAGTCTAGGCCGCTTCTTTGATCACGCCGGCGATGTGTCAAGCTTGTGTGACCCTTTACCGCGTCGCGCGCGCGACTTCTTCCAGCAGCAGCGCGGCGTTCCGATTTGTGACGCTTTTGCGTATCAGAATGTCGGGTGGCAAGACGCTGCGCCCGTAATACACGCTGTTCCAACCGTCGTTCGTGTTTACGACCGTCCCGTCGAGATTGAGGCCGCCATACAGGCCTTTTGCACGCGTGAACGCGATCAAATCTGCTGTGATGTCGGCCTTCGCGCCAGCGCCGACGGGCCCCGCCGCGATGCTCGCATCGCCTCCGATCTTGAATGACGGCGAGAGGAGAGAATTTAGACCCTTCTCCGTCATGACGACGATCACGACCTCCGACACTTCGACGCCCGCCTGAAAGCCGACGCTCGCGGTCGCAAGATCGTAGAATGCAGGGCCCGCCCACGTGCGGCCGTCGCGCGCGACGAGCACGCCGCGACCGCCCGACCCGCCGAAGATGAAACCAGCCTTGACGATTTGCGGCGCGATTAGAACTCCTCTCGCGCGGCTCAGGTTCTGTTGAATCCACGTCTGGTCGGGATCACGGAGGAAGTTGCTGAGCGTGGTGCGCGCATCGGCGACGAGCTTTTGCGGCTCGTCCGTCGACGGCGTTGTTGCGCAGCCGGTGAAGACGCCGGCCATAATGATCATTCCGAGCAGTGCCGCGAACCGCCGCGTGGCATGCTGCAATTGCGTAGAAGTGTTCACGTTGTTTCTCCTTGGCTGACTCATTGTTTCCCGCTATTGACCGCTTCGGTCATTATCCGCTGAACCTGGCTCGTCGAGTGGCCGCTTTGGGATGCAGCGGATGACTGCTACGGGTCGTTCTACGACCGTCAGGGGATCCGCACCGTGAGGGTCACTTCGCTGCCGGCTGGAACGAGAGCAGCTCGAGCAGAGTCGATTCGGTGCGGACCTCGGGGTGGCTTCGTCCAGTTTGGATGTATTGTGCCTCGCGCTTTTCCCGCACGGGCGCCTTCACTGCCGACGCGTACCAGGTCGAGTCGGTGCGCGTTGTTCGAGACCGCCAGAACTCCGCGTCGTCGAGCTGTACTGTCCGATAGATGGCGATTGCATCAAATCGACCTGCGGGTACGGTCACCGAGGCGCGGCCCTGGACCTTACCGTAAATCAGGATCTGATCCTTAACCCCTGTATCCTTTCTCAGCGTATTGATCGTCTGTCGCCAAATCTTGCCCTTATCGAGCGGAAAAACGAGCAGCTTTGCCGGCGGATTGAACGGACGCGCGGGCTCACGGTTCAGGGACCCTGAGGTCAGGCCGCCCTCGCCGTCGACATCATCTATCCATTCCGTGCGACCGCTGCTATCGGTACGGTCAAACCTGATTCGCGCCGCACGGCCCGTTACCGCAATAACCTCGACATCAAGCTGCGACACGGCGCCCCGGCGCAGGTTGTCGGTGACCCGATATTGCCAATGATCACCGACTGCCAATTGCGGCGCAGCGACGCCATCGCCTCCCACCGCCGCCGCGGCACTGCCAGCGAGCCAGAAAAGGGCACACACACCGAGTGCCGGCGCGACGCATTTCGTGGAAAGCGTGGACACAGACATGGAAACCTCCTCCCTTAACAGGCGTAATTGAAGCAACGGTAGATCCAAGCTTAAACCAAGAGACCTCCACAACAACAGGCTTCGTAGTGGTGACCACTGTTGAGATCGTCCGCTGTCGTTAGTTGAGGGTCTGCATTGCGGCGACCCGAAGTTCCGCAATGGGTCGGGTTGCGGACGCTCGACACGTCGGTTCTCGCTGTTTGCCGATCGGCGGGGGCGACATCACGCGACCTTAGCTAACGTGCGGGCTAGAATGGTGGGGATTGCTACCAATCCCCGTGGGGACGCCACGCTATTCCCACCACTGAGTGGGGATGCGGTAACAGAGTAGCAACGTTTGTTGCTCTGGATTGAGCTGACGCGGTCGAGGATCGACGTCAGGAAGTCCTTGAGCTTGCTGCGCTTGTAGAGCCGCATTTAGTGAGCCATGCGGCCGAGCATGCTCCGCACCGGTGCGTCCATCACGTTGGCTCGGGCGTGCGCGACCTCGTCCTCCTTCTCCCAGCCGACGATACGTTGCTCGATCTCGGTGCGCTGGCGCTCCTGCTCGTCAACCTTCCTCAGAACCGGACCCGGGGTCTTAAGCTCGCTCGCCATTTCGAGGAGCTTCCCGCTCCCCGTCGGAAGGACGATGGATGAAATACCACGCCAATCAGCGCAAACTCGGCTCCCAACCTGAGGGAGGTCCGACCATGAGAGTCTGGAGTTTCCGCTTCTGCGCCGCCGTTGCCATCCTCTCCTCGAGCCTCGCCGCGAACGCCGCCGAGATCAAGATTATCAGCTCGGTCGGAATGCGTGCCGTGCTGGAAGAGCTGCAGCCCCAATTCGAGCGCACCACTCATCACAAGCTCATCATTACGTTCGGCACCGCAGCGCCCCTCAAGCGGCAGGTCGACGAGGGCGCCGCTTTTGATGTCATCATCCTCACGCCGCCAATGCTCGAGGACCTCGCGAAGAGCGGCAAGGTGGAAACGGGCTCGGTGGAGAGCGTGGCGAAAACCGGCATTGGCCTCGCGGCGAGGAAGGGCTCCGCGCCGCTGGACATCGCTTCGGCGGAGGGGCTCAAACGCGCGCTCCTCGCCGCAAAATCGGTCGCCCATTCCAAGGAAGGGCAGAGTGGCGTCGCGGCCGTGAAGATTATGGAACGCCTTGGCATCGCGGAGGAGATGAAGCCTCACATCGTGATCGAAACGCGTCCGGGCGGCTCGGTGACCGCGGTGGTCGAAGGCAAGGCCGAGCTCGGCTTCGCTTTGGTGAGCGAAATCGTCCCCGTGCCGGAGGTGAAGCTGGTTGGGCCGGTGCCGGGCGACCTGCAGAGCTACACCGTGTTCGCAGCGGGCGTGTCCTCGAACACGAAGGATGCCCCCGCGGCGAGATCCTTCGTGGAGTTTCTCCGCGGTGCGGGCGCGCGATCGACGCTTTCGGCGAAGGGCATGGAGGGGATGTAGGTTGATCCTCAGGCGCTTCCGAGTCGCGCCGGCAAGCTACCGGCGCGATGCCTCCATCGAACGCCAAGACATGGTGAATCGCGCCCTTGGTCCTCTCCAGTGCACGGGCGATGAGGGCTAGCCATGCATCGGAATACGCCTGCAGTCGTTCTAGTTGGGTGGCTGGCCGCCGTGCACAACGTTTGGCGTTGCGCTCAGTTCATCCCGGCGCGCACGTTCACGAGGACCTGGTCGATCGCGTCGAGGCGGACCCACCCCAGGCGCGGGTATTCGATGTCGAGAATAACGTAGACGGTGAACGCGACGATACCGGCGAACCCAATCTTGTGCACCCAGTCGTAGTCCTTCTCTCCCGCCGACTGATACCCGGCGAGCAACGCCGAGACAAGCGCCAGCGCGATCAACATCCCGTAGACGATCAGGGGCGGATGGATCTGCGTGGCGATTACGCGGACGGTCGTGATATCGAACATCTGATTGAGCGCCGGCACGACAAGCAGCTCCGCGTCCGGTCGGCTTTCCGGCATGCGCATAGCGGCGACGGCCTGCGCCCAGATTTCGCGCTGCAGGTCTTGCGAGCGCGCCAACTCCAGGCGCGCCGCCTTAAGGTCCGGCAGCGCGCGGTACGTTTCGATGCGAGCATCGACGTACTTGCGAAAGGTCTCGCGCAGCAGCGGCTGCGCGGACGCCGGGAGCAGGTCGATGCGCAGGTAAGCGGTCCCGATCGCGTTGGCCTCGTCCACCGCCTGATTGCGCCGCACGTCGAAGCGCGAGAGAGCCCCCGAGAACGTGAACGCAATCAGCAAGCCGAGGAGCGCGAACACCGAGGCCTCGAGCGAGCTGATGCTTGGTACGCCCGCGATACCGTAGCGCGCGATGGCCCGCCGCCCGAGCCAGCGCCCGAGCAAGAGGCACGCCAGTATCCCGAGAAATATGCCGGCGGCAGCGACGGTGCCGACGACCGTGAGATCGACGATCTCAAGCATCTCAAGCATGTGATTGGTCGACGCTTGACGGTCGAGCATGGCTTGCCCGGCTCCCTCCCCGGGCGAGCAGCATCATCGACGGGAGGATCGCGGATTTCAAGCGCCCGACCGCGGCTTTGCCGTGTCCGCCATTGAGCACGGCACCGTTGAATCGGAGGCGGCACTGCGATGCCGCGCCCGCCCTGGCCGGGTGGGCCGGGTTCGCGAACCACCCGTCTCAGTTCAGATCACTGTCCTTGTAGTACTTGGTCCCCTTGGCGGTGAGCTCGAGCGCCAGGCCTTTGTCCGTGACTTGGTAGATCCAGACCCCCGGTGATACCGCGACCGCGCCCTGATACGCGGAACCTTTGTCGCCGGCCTTCGCCGCCGCCGTCGCCTGTCCGCCAAACTCCCAGCCGGAGTTGACGAAGTTGTTCAGGGCTGCCTCGGTGTCGAACACCCAGACCACCTGGAACTTCTTGGCGCCGAAGCCCAGGCCCGCCTGAACTTCGGCCATCTTCATGTACGTCATCGTCTTGGTCTTGTTGTTGACCGCGACGCCCTTGCCGGATCCGCCTCCGGCGACAAGGATCTTCATGCCGAAGTTGCTGAACGCGGCGTAGCCGGCCGCGGATTCGACGGCCTTGCGCGCCGACGGCTGCAGCTTGTACACCGCGGCGAGCGCGTCCTGCCCCGCCTTCCGCACCTCCGCCTGCTCCTTTGCCTTGTCGGCTCCCAACGCGATGCCGGGCGCGGCGAGCGCGGCGGCCATTGTCAGCACCATCATGCGACGATTCATGGTCGTTCTCCCTTAGAGGCTGTTGATTCGCGAGCCGGGATCGCGACGAGCCACGATGCCGCAACCTCGCTCGATCCGCTCTGCGGAGAGCAAGTCTATACTTCATCCGTTACAAATTGTATGGTCCAACGCAGTACGACGGCGGAAGCGTCCGCCACAGGCTCGACGTCCGCGCTTCGCGAATGAGGTCGGAATGCGGGCCGGCAACTCGGCGCTAACTCGAGGAGCGGAAAAAATGAATCTCCAATGGTGTCGGCTGGTGATCGTTGGTGCCTTATTGTCGTTAGGGGCCTGCGTTGTCTACGAGCCGGTCCCGGTCAGTTCGCAACCGACCCTGCAACAGCGATTCGATCGATCTTGGGCCGCCGCGGCTGGAGCAATGTCGGATCAGGGTTTGACGATCGCGTCGCAGGATCGCGGCGCTGGCGTGATCCGAGGCGAACAGCGCGGCATTGCGATCACAGCCACGGTTGAAACACTAACGGACGGTCGCATTCAGGTGAAATTCTCGTCGCAGGGACCCGGCAGTGCAGATCCTGGGCTTATCCAACGAGTATCCGATAGTTATGATCGACGCATGGGCCGGTAACGTTGCTGCCGAAGCCGGCGATCGACGTGGCGCACAGCCCCGGGACGACCGCCGTGTATCTTGTGGTGGGCAATGCCTGGTTCCGGCCCTAAAGACGTGACATCTAGAAAGCCCCGCCGAAGCGGGGCTCTCGCCCGGCCGATCGCGTCCCCCTATTTGGGAGCGGCCGCGACTCCTGGCTTCTTGCAATCGGGCAGCGGCCGTTTGTGGAACGGTCTCACTGACGCGCCCGAACAAAGCTTGCTCCTCGGCGCATTCGATGCGCAAATCAGCATCCTCCGTTTGTCAGACGAGTTAGCGCGGCCAAATCGTTGAAATCAATAACCCCGTTACCGTCGATATCCGCCGTCGGCAAGAACCCTGGATCGCCAGTGCGTGTTCCAAAAGCAAGCTTCAATGCCTGAAAATCCTGACAGTTCACGACGCCGTCGCCATTCACATCTCCGCGGACTCCGCTGGACGGAAAGACCGTGGTCGTCGGCACCGTGCTTACGATGTCGACGTTTCCAGCCGATCGCGATAGGTAAAACGACAGCTTTCCATGAGCGATGAGCCAACTCTGACTTGCAGTGTCCCAGGTGGACAGCGGGTGATTGGTTGCGTTGGGATCGATCGTCAGCGTCACTTGCTGTTGCTGGCCAGGATTTAGAAATACCTTCTGATAGCCGACCAGCCGCTTCGGCGGTTCACCCAGTGGTTGCGCAAAGCCAAGATAGACTTGAGGAACATCGGCTCCCGCCACATTGCCTGTGTTTTGCACCATAAACTTCACCGTGAATGGCATCGTCCCATCGTTAATGGCGGGCGTGACCTGGAAATTCGAGTACGCAAAGGTCGTGTACGAAAGGCCGTGCCCGAACCAGAACTGCGGCGTAATGTTCTGGTTGTCGTACCAGCGGTAGCCGATCTTGAGGCCCTCCGAGTAGGTGGCCGTGGGCACATTGATAATTTGTCCATTCCCGTTGGGGTTGGGCGCTTGCATCGTCACGCCGGGCCACTGAGCGGTGGTGCTGGCCGGGACGTCCGCTGCGTTCACGGGGTAGGTGATCGACAGGTGGCCGGAGGGATTGGCATTCCCGAACAAGAGATCGGCGACTACGTTGCCATCTTCCTCCCCCGGGTACCACACCTCTAGAATGCTCGGCACCTGGTTGATCCACGGCATTAATACCGCGTCGCCGTCCATGAGCACCACCACCGTGTTCGGATTGGCGGCGGCCACTGCCGCGATCAGCGCATCCTGATTGTTGGTCAGCGAAAGATTGGGGCGATCCGACCCTTCGGAGGTGATCACACCCGCCATGACAATGGCAACGTCGGAGGATGCAGCTAACTGCGCAGCCGCGGCGTTGTTGCTGCCGTTGTTGGCGGCGACGAGCAACGTCACGGTTGCCGACGAACCCTTTTGCGTCAATACGTTCTGGAGGCCTTGCAGCGGGGTAATCTCGTACAGCGGCGACACGGTCGAGCTTCCGCCCCCGCCAACAAAGGCATTAGAGAACGGCGTTTGCCCGATCAAGGCGACGCTATGAATTTTCGAGGCATCGAGCGGCAGCAATCCGTTCGCATTCTTGAGCAGAACCGAGCTTGCCTCCGAAATGGAGCGAGCGATAAGACCGTCTCCAGTAGCGTCGATCTGCGTCAGGGTGATTGGTCGATCGAAGACGCCGGCGCGGAACATCTGTGTATATCGGCGCGTGAGTGCGGTCTGGATATCGCTCAGGGTAATGGTGCCCGCGGCCAGTGCACTGTTGAGAGCAGCGGCGGTATAGAAGACACCGCTTTGCATCTCGAGATCCATGCCAGCCTTCATCGACGGTGCCGTGCTCTTCGCTGCACCGAAGTCTGATTGTACGTAACCCTTGAAGCCCCACTGGTCGCGCAGAACGGTGTTGAGTAGGTACGAGTTTTGGCAGTTGAAAGCGCCGCTGGTCTGGCCGACGTCAGGGTCCTGCACGCTGTTATAGGCGCACATGATTGCGGCAACACCGCCGTCCTTGACCGACATTTCGAACGGGAGCAAGTTGATCTCGTGCAAGGTTCGATCGTTGATGATTTCGTTGACGGTGGTCCGATTGGTCTCCTGGTCGTTCCCGACGTAGTGCTTGCTCATGCCGATAATGCCATGGGCCTGCATGGACTGAATGTACGGCACGGCCATCGAACCGGCGAGGAAAGGGTCTTCGCCCATGTATTCGAAGTTGCGACCGCCCTGCGGTATGCGAGCCATATCCATACCCGGCCCTTCAACAACGTGAATGCCCACGTTGAGTCCCTCTCGACCGACGAGATCGCCGTAGGCAGTTGCTTGCGCAGGGTCGAACGATGCGGCCAGTCCTAAAGACGTGACGATCGCGGTTGCCTTAGCCACCGGCGTGCAGTCCCCTTGACCTATCCCAACGGGACCATTGCTTATACGGAAAGTGGGGATGGCGAGAGCGGGGATCCCCGGAACGTGCCGAATGGGATTGGTGCCACATGATGGAACCTCGGGTATAGGCCCCGATTGACCATGCAATTGCTGTTCCATCTGATCGAGGCTCATTGCCCCCACGAGCAGAGCAGCACGCTGCTCGGGCGGGAGGCTCGTGTTCATCCATGGCAGGGTCTGCCCCCAAGTGATCCCGGACCAGACGATAACAGTGCACAGCGCGAGCAATCTCGCGACGGTCACGCCTTCGTGCAGCGCAGCCAATGTCGAAGCTTTCCTCATTGCTTTCTCCTCCGTAGTGAACGCCTAGTCGCAAGACCTGAGTCGCGTGGTTCACGAATTGGTCTAACCACTAAATCGTACTACCGTGTGCCGCGAAACCTTTGCACTAATTTGCAACAAAGTATGTGACGCTGCCCGATCCTCGCTCGCACCGGTTCTAGCCTGGATCCAATTCTTGGGGAGCACACACATCGCGGTCTGTTTCACTCGCCAATCCCAGCCTAAATACGAATTCGCCACGGACAGGCGGCATGAAACGTGGTGCGGAGATTCCGAACAATACGGGGTCAGCCAAGCAGGTATGACCACATTGCAATTGGTCGACCAGTAGTCCTACAATCAGACTGCAGTCCAACTTAAGTCGATCGTTCCGCGTTTCCTTCGTTTACGTGTCGGGAAGCCAGAGAAAAACGTGCCCACCATCGCCGAGTTGAAAAAACGCGCGGATTACTACTCGCGTGAGGGGCCAATCCACACCGGAGGAGGCGCCGCGGAGAACGGTAGCGACGTCGGTGCTGGCGCCGCAGACCGCCCGTATCACCGACTCGCCAATGAGATCGCCAAGCTCATTGGCCGCGGTGAGTTGTCGGGTGGCGATCGTCTGCCGTCGGAAAGAGTCCTCGCGAAACGCTTCAAAGTCAGTCGAACCTCGATCAGGGAAGCGATTATCGCGTTGGAGATAAGGGGAATAGTCGAAGTTAGAAGTGGGTCAGGGATTTACGTGCGCGAGCTAAAGCCCTCTTCGTTTCTCCCTGATGCGTCGACCGGGCCGTTCGAGCTATTGCGAGGACGGCTCATCATTGAGCCCGAGATCTGTGCCGTGGCGGCATCAAAGGCAAAAGATCCCGACCTCGATAGCATTTATGCGTCGATAGTCAGGATGAAGGATACGGTGGCGGACAAACAGGCCAACGAGCTTGCGGATCGGGCGTTTCATGTAGCGATCGCCTCGGCGACTGGCAACGTTATGCTGGCCCAGATTGTCGCCGGCATTTGGGATCGCAGACGTGGTGAAATGTGGGAGAGGATCGAACAGCACTTTCATACGCCTGCGCTACGCGAAGCAGCAGTCGAAGATCACAAAAAGATATTTAACGCTTTACTAGCACACGATTCAGCCAGTGCTAAAGATCAAATGCGCAGGCATATCGAGCGGGTTATTCGGGAGTTTGCAAAGGCCTGGTAACGGCGCTCTCGACTACAGATCGATTTCCGTCCAGAGCGGATAGTGATCGGAACCAGTAGCGTTGGCGTCGATGCGAGCCGCTTGCACCCGGTCTGCCAACGCAGCTGACACAAAGCAGAAGTCGATCCGCTCGCCGTTGTCGGCGGTCGCACCTTCATCCTCGCGGTGGCCGGCCGCGACCCAGGCATCGACGAATCCAGTGAGCCGATTGAGCCGACCGTAGCGCTGGCTCATGGGGCCGACGATTCGATCGTACTCCGCCGTGCGCCAAGTGAAGTTGAAGTCGCCCATCAGGATCGCATTCAACGGCATCGGCGGCATCTCGCCTTCCGTCCAGCCGGCGGCTGGGTCGGGATGACCGCCGCACCAGGCTCCGCCCTCGCTCGGCGCGCGCGCGTGGATGTCGAGCAGCGCTTCGATTTGGGGCAGCCGCGTGGCCGGACTCAAATGGCTCAGGTGCACCGAGTAGATGCGGACCGGGCCTGCACGCTCGGTGATGATGACCGCTTCGAGCGCGCCTTGCTGAATGCTGTGCTGAGCGAGCGTTCCGTACTTCGGCAGCATATGGTTGCGCGACGACACGATCGGCAGTCGCGACAGAATCATTGTGCCGAACTGTCGGCGGCGATTGACGAGCAGGCCCTCGGCATCGCGATAGCTGCGCATCCATATCGAGATTGGCACCGTAGATCCAGTGATGCTCGGGAAGCAGTGTACCGAGGACGGCAGCGGAGTCGACGCAACCCGAGCGCTGCCAATGGCGCTCCACTTCCTGGAGGGCGATGACGTCGGCGTCCTCGATCTCGCGCGCGATGCGAGCGAGGTCGTAGCGGTTGTCTTTGCCGAGCCCGTACTGAATGTTGTAGGTGACGAGCTTCACGGCTCGCTCATGAGTCGTTAAGCGCGCGAGCCGCCAGCGACAGGTTCATGAGCTTTTCTCTGGCGCTCGCGCGGGTCAGCTCCAGCATCCCGCAATCCGGCGCCAGAATCAGTTGCCGTTTCGCTACGAAGCGGAGGGCTTCGTTGGCGCGCGCCACCAGGGGCTCGACACTTTCGACTTCGTTCTCTCCGACGTCGATTACCCCCAGCATGACGATTTTCTCGCCGATGGCGCTCAATATCGACACGTCCAGGTTGCTCGCCGCCCCTTCGATGGAAACGACGTCCAGCCGGGACTCCGACAGCCAGCTCAGGATATCGCGGTAATAATCCTGATTCGCCTTGTAGCTGATGCCTTTCCGCTCCAGCGGCTTGTTTGGATAGCCGCGGCAAATATGCACGACAAACGTCGCCCGGTCCTCCAGTCCTGCGAAGCAACGTTCGAGTGCCTCCAGCCCCCAGGCTTGCGCCGCCTCCGGGTAGCGCAGCAGGACCGGATCGTCGAACTGAATGACCTGGCATCCGGCGGCTATCAGCGACGCGACTTCATGATGGATTGCGTCGGCGTAGTCGAAGGCAAGCTGCTTTCGATCGCCCTGGTAATATTCATCGGCCACGCAGTCGGCAACGGTGCTAGGCCCGGGAAGGCCTATCTTGGCGATGCCCTTGGCATGCGTCTTCGTGAACAGAAACTCCTCCAGAACCAGAGGCTCCTTGTAGCCTAGTTTTCCGATTACACGCGGGGCGTCCTGCCGGGCAGTGCCCGCTCGCATCGAGATGGGCTTCCGATTGTGGGCGTCGACGCCCTCCAGACGATTGACGATATGCAGGACGTAGTGGCCGCGGCGTTCTTCGCCGTCGGTGACGATGTCGATGCCCGCGCGGTCCTGGTCCTTGATCGCCTCGAGCGCCGCCCTGTCCAGCAGTCTCGAAAACTCGGCTGGCCCGAGTTCCTGCTGGCGACGGTCGAAGGCAAAGCCGAAGCTGTCGAGCAACGATCGGCCGTTCTGCGGGTAGACATAGCGCGGCTTCGGATAGCTGCCCACGATCGCCGTCAAAACTTTGCCTTGCGTCCGGGATGTCATGGTGCTGGTCGAGGCCGCAACCGAGCACATCAAGCCGCCGCCCGCTTGTCTTGTCGAACAGCAACGCGTGATTCGGCGAAAAAGAAAGTGCGATGTTGTCGTCCTCCGCATGGCGCGCGTCCGGGCCCGCCTCGAGGAAACGGATAACCCCCAGAGAACAGTCGGCGGTATAAAGCACTTCGCGGCCCATCGGCTCCACTGCGACGATTCGCGCCGGCATCCCGGCACTGTTGACGTGCAGGCTCTCCGGCCGGATGCCGAGCACGACCGGTCCGTTCGCTGAGCCGGCGAGCGGAATCGTCGCCTGATGCACCTTGATGGTCTCGGCCTCGGCATGACCGTCGAACAGGTTGATCGGCGGCGAACCAATGAAGCTCGCGACAAACAGCGTTTCCGGTCGCTCGTAGAGATCATCGGCCGCGCCCTCCTGCTCGACCCGGCCCGCGTTCATGACGACAATGCGGTCGGCCATCGTCGTCGCCTCGATCTGATCGTGGGTCACCAGGATGGTTGTGACACCGAGCTCGCGCTGGATGCGCCGGATCTCGATGCGCATCGTTAGTCGGAGAGACGCATCGAGATTGGACAACGGCTCGTCGAGCAGGAGCAGATGCGGCTGTTTCACCAGAGCTCGCGCAAGCGCAACGCGCTGCTGCTGGCCGCCTGAGAGCTGGCTGGGGCGCCGATCGAGGAAGGCGTCGATACGCACAAGCCCCGCGATCTCACGGGCCCGGCGCATCCCCTCGGCGCGTTCGACCTTCTTGAATCGGAGCGGGAACATGATGTTCTCCAGGACGGTCATGTTCGGGTAGAGCGCGTAGGACTGGAATACGATGCCGACGTTGCGGTCGCGTGCTTCGACGTCGTTGACGCGCGCGCCGTCAAAGGCGA
This sequence comes from uncultured beta proteobacterium, assembly GCA_963745385.1. Lineage (GTDB taxonomy): Bacteria > Pseudomonadota > Gammaproteobacteria > Burkholderiales > Casimicrobiaceae > PALSA-1003. Next base: position 369,081 of record CAVUXI010000004.1, on the reverse strand, counting down.
TGTCACCGCCACTCGGATTGTAAATACCAGCTAGCATTAGCAGCGTAGTCGTCTTGCCGCATCCCGAGGGCCCGAGCACCGCGACGAACGAGCCGTCCTCGATCTTGAGATCGATGCGCTCGACTGCCGTGGCGCCGGCCCACTGTTTGCGAACATTCTTAAGCTCGATGCACGCCATCATTCACCCCCGGATACCGCCGATCGTCATCTGCGTAAGGTATTTTTGACAGAAGACGTAGAGAAGAAGACTGGGCAAGACGTAGAAGACCGATACGGCGGCGACGATGCCGTAATCGACGCCCATGATGTCATCCGAAACCCAGAACAGATACAGGCTCATCACCCAGTTCGTGTTCTCTATGAGCATCGTCCGTACGAAGATGTACTCTTCCCAGGCGCGGATGAACGCGAAAACCCCGACTGCGATCAAGCCGACCTTGACCTGCGGCAACACGACAAGGCGAAACGCCTGGCGGCGCGTGGCACCGTCGGTCATCGCGCTCATCTCGATATCCCAGGGCACGGCGTCGAAGAAGCCCTTCAGCACAAACACGTAGAACGGCAGCTCGATGGTGGCAAGCACCAGCATCACGCCCGGGATCGTGTCGAGCAGGTGAACCCAGTACAGGATCAGAAAGAGCGGGATGATCAGCGTCATCGCCGGAAAGGCGTGCAGCACGAGCATGCCCTGGAGGAAAGCCTCGCGTCCGCGGAATGCGAAGCGCGAAATGTAGTAGCTCGCCAGCGACGCGACGGTAAGGATGATCGCGGTCTGTGACAGCGCCAGGACGAGCGAGTTGCGGAACGCGATCCAGACCGATGGAAACTGGCCGCCAGCCGTCGCCTTCGAACGGATCTCCTCAATGATGTTGGTGCGCCACAGGAACCGATAGTTGGCGATGTGCAGCTGGTCACCGACCAGCGCGGCGAGCACGGCGCCTGCAGAGACGAGGAGGGTCAGGCCGGCGATAAACCGCACCCGCGGCGATGGAATCAGCAGATGGACTGCGCAGTAGATCAGCACCGCCGGAACGATCACCGCGCAGGCGGTCCAGAGCACGTCGGTCGCGACTCCGCCGCTGCGCGCCGTGAGCGAGATCATGACCATCCAGAAGTACGGCAGGATGATCGGCACCGAGACCGCGAACAGAAACGCGAGGAGCGCTGACTGCGCTGCGACGCGCTTGAATTGAGCGCGCCGAGCGAGCACAGGCCAGTCCGGCCGCGCGGCCGCGACCATCGGCGCACGGGACGCGTCGAGCGCCATCAATGCACCTCAATCCGCGGCGCCTGCAATAGCCGTCGCATGTCCATCAGGCGCCACATACCGAGCGCCGCGATCACGCCGATCACGATGAGGATGAGCGAGAGCGCGGCACCGTACGCGTACTGGCCATTCTCGAACGCGCGCCGGTAGGCGTACAGCGAAAACACGGTCGTGTCGTAGAAGGGACCACCCCCGGTGATAAGCAGGATGTACTCGAAGCTCACAAGCAGCGAAAGTGTTTGGTGAATGGTCATGTACGAGATCGGCCAGCGCAATGCAGGAAAGACGATGTGGCGAACGATCGCGAGCGACCCGGCGCCGTCGGCACGCGCGGCGTGGAACAGATGCTCCGGAATCGAGCGGATGGCCGAAGTGAAGATGATCATGCCCAACGACGCGCCGATGAAGCCGTTCGAGATGATGATGACCAGCAGTGGTTGATTGCTGCGCAGGTCGATCGGCGCCATCCCCAGCACGTGAACAAGGATCTGGTTCAGCAGCCCGCGCTCGTTTGGATCGACCACCCACAGCCACAGCAGGGCGTAGACCACCGACGGGCTCATCCGCGGCAGCAGCCATACGGCGCGGAAGAACGCGCCCATGCCCTTGGGCACGGCTGTCGTCGTCAGCGCCAGAAGCAGCGCAAAGGTCAGGTTGAAGATCCCGAGCGTCGAGATGACGAAAACGGCGGTGATGCCGAGCGAGGCGAGTAACCGGGAGTCGCGGGTGAGCATGCGCTGGAAGTTGTCCAGCGTAAGCGTCGTGACCGCGAGCGTGCGATCCATGTCTGTGAACGCGAGGACCACATCGACGATGACCGGCGCGACGAAGAAGCAGGCGAGCAGCAGGAGCGCAGGTCCCAGGAACAGCGCGAAGTTAGCGCGCTGGCGGCGGAGTTGCGCGCGCGCAAGGTCTGGCATCGGAGTCGGCGGCAATCGGCCGGCGAGGGCATCGCGCTCGCCGACCGGGATCTGCCTAAGCTGCTGGCTCAATTACGTATCACGACGTCCTTACCCAACTCGTTCTGCAGCTCGTCGACGACAAAGTCCGTTGCCGCCTGCGCCGTGAGCCGTCCGGTTTCGACCCCCTGAATACCCTTGAAGATGATCGCGTTGTACTGGCCGATCTTCGGATGATTGGGCATGAAGCTCGCGTATTTCAGCATGGGCGTCGCCGCGACGAGAGCCCAACCCTTTTCGACGACTTCGGGCATCGACTGCTCGCCGTAATTGATCGGCGTGTGATTGGTCGTCACCGCGTGGCGCATATTGGGGATCGGCTGGCTTGCGAGCGCGACGATATACGCCGCGAGCTCCTTGTTCTTCGACTTGGCGGAGACCGCGTAGGCGATGGGATGCGACAGGTTGGCTGGTTTCCCGCCCTTCTTTCCTGCGGGCGCGTTGATCCAGGTGAACTTCTTGAAGTAAGCGTCCTTCCCGGCGAGCTTCAGGGCTTTCATCTGATCGGTGACGCGCCACACGCCGTGGAAGAAGACCAGCGCCTCTTCGCCATCCATCGCGGCGTGCTCGATCGCATCCCACGACATCGCCGTGTTGTTCGCTGAAAACGCCTTCTTGTCGACGCAATGCTTCACCCATGTGTAGAAATCCTTCAACGCCGCCTTCGACGCCTGGAGCTTGGCGGACTGCTTGTCGTAGGACTCGAGCCCGAAGGTCTCGGTGAGCATCTGGAAATCCGGGCCTGAGTTCGGCCGATGGAGGATGCCGTACTTGACCACACCTTTTTGCACGGCTTGGCCCGCGAGGTCGCACAGGTCGTACTCGGTGAATTCGCCCGCGTCGACTTTGGCGGGGAGCGCCGCGATCTCCTTTTCGGTCTTGCCGAGCTTGAGCAGCTTGTCGTTGTTCAGGAAGAACATGCGCACCTCGGAATCCTGCGGGACGCCGTAACGCGCACCCTTATAAGTCACCGACTGCCACAGCGGGCCGATGATGTCGCCGTAGAGCTCGGGGTTCTTTCCGATGTGGTCCTCCAGATTCATGGCATACCCGGCCTCGGCAAAGGCGCCGGTCCATTCGTGAGCAAGAACGAAGATATCGGGGCCCTTGTCGACGGCAAAAGCCTTCAACAGGTCGAGCGCGTCGTCGTCATAGCCCTTGGCGTTCGTTTCGTTCAGCTCGATTTTTACGCGTTTGTCGCTGCCGGCTGCGACGAGCAGCTTGTTCATCGTGTCGCCGGCCGTGACGAGGTTTCCCGCCCGCAGCGGTCCGGAGCGGTCGGCCCGCGACCACACCTTGATGACCACCTCCTCCGCCAGCGCCGACGTGGCGGACAGGCAAAGCATTGCAGCGGCGACGATGCCACAGAGTACTGTTTTGCGATCCATGATGTTGCCTCCTCGTTTTTAACCGCCGCATTGACCCGCCATCCGAACCCATTCGGTCGGCGACGCGGTAATCTCTTGCAATTATTCGCCGGCCATCTCGTGTGCGACTCCCTTTGTCGCGTGTCTATCCACGATGCGTCTCAGAACCGCCGGTGTGTTGGTGCAGATGGCATCGGGCTCGAACGCTACCATCGCTCGTAACTCGTCTTCGCGTTCCTCGTGCCACAGAGTGATCGCTAGCCCGGCGCGCCGCAGTCGATCGATTGCGGTGCAGTCCAGCAATCGATGCGGCCGGGCCGCACGCGTTTCCCAGCAGAGGTGCACGCCATCGACTCTGAATGCGGCGGCAAGCCTGATCAGCTCTTCGGGGCCCGCGACGCTGCCCATCATGAAAGAGGTTTGCACTTTGGGCGTGGTTGCCTTGACGGCAGCAAGCGCCGGTCCATGAAAACTTGCGACCACGATCCGGTCGCGTCGCGCACTTGCGTCAATCATCTGCGCCACGGCTTCGGCCGCGTTGGGGTCCTTGATCTCGACCAGCAAATCGATCGGCGCACTCTCCGCGAAAGCGAGAAGATCAGCGAGGACTACGGTGCCCGGCGCTCTCGCCTCGATCTCGGCCAAGCACAAATCGGCCACGAGGCGGTCGTCGATCGCAAGGTCGTGACGGACGACGATGACGCTGTCGCGCGTTGCCTGGACGTCGCATTCGATCGAATCCGCACCTTCCTTGGCCGCCGCCTCGAACGCCGGCCAGCTGTTCTCTGCATACCTCGCGCTGCTGCCCCGATGGGCAACCACCTGTGGTCTTATCATGCCGATTCCTCGGCGACGAGTCCGCGTACCGTCGATCGCACGACCAGCTCCACGGGTACCGTCGTCAGCGCGTGCGGTGTCTCGGCGTGTTCCTTGCGACGGCGCAACACGTCCATCACGACGCGGGTCAATCTTTCAACCGGCTGCCGGAACGTCGTGAGCCGATAGGCATGCCAGCCGGCCTGAGGGATGTCGTCGAAGCCGATCACCGAGAGGTCGTCAGGCACGCAGCGGGCGGATTTCGCTCGCGCGGCGTCGAGGAAGCCGAGCGCGAGCAGATCGGTAACGCAGAAAACCCCATCGAAGGAATCTTCGGCGAGCAGCGACAGCGCTGCGTCCCACCCGCTGCGATAGTCGGTAGGGCCCTCTTCCCAAACGCGCACCGATACGCCGGCGTCGGCCGCGCGTGCGCGAAATGCGTCGATGCGACCCACCAGACTCGAGGTGCGTGCCGCGCTCGAAACGACTGCGAGCCGGCGGCAGCCCGCGGACAATAGGTGTTCCGCGGCGAGTCGTCCGCCCGCGGCGTGGTCGGCAAGGACGGTGTCCACGGCCAATCCCGGCAGCAGCTTGTTGACCAGGATCACCGGCACGCCATTGTTGAGGCACTCCTCGACAATACGCGCTGGCGGGGTACCGGTCATGACGACGATCGCGAAGACTCGATACTCGAGCACGCGCGCGATCAACGCACTCATGTCACGCTGTGCATTGGCCGCGTTAAGCAACATGCATTGAAAGCCGTCCGCCAATAGCGCGGCGGAGAGCGTCGTCAGGAACTCTGCGTGGAACGGCTGCTGGAGATCGGTGCCCACCAGACCGATCAGGTTCGAGCGAGCATTGATCAGGCTCTGCGCCATGCGATTGACGTGGTACCCGAGGTGGTCCGCAGCCCGCAGGATGCGCTCACGTGCCTGGATCGAGACGCTCGCACCGGGAGTGAACGCGCGAGAAACGGCAGAGCGGGATACGCCAGCGCGCCTAGCGACGTCAGCTGCCGTCACGAATGCTCGCCGCGCCGATTCTTGGCTCACCGTGACCCCCGTGTTGCACACGCGCATCATCCTACGCTCGTGATGCACACGTGTGCAAACGACATCCGGCGATGGATTGCGCGACACCAATGGCGCTACTGGCAGAAAACCGTAGGGCCAGAATCGTCCCTAGGCAATCTCGGTAAGCTTGTGCTGGCCAGGATGGTGGGGATCGGTACTAATCCCCGTGGGGGACGCCAATCAAAACAGAAAGTTAGCCCGGCGCGTCGATCAGCGTGAAGGTTGTCACCCCACAGGTCCAGTAGATCGTGCGGACCATGCGCCGTTCTCGCCGGGTCCGTCATCTCCGCCGAAGCGAGCCGTTCGATCAGGAACGAGTTGCAATTAAACGCGACGGCGCGCGAATCCGAGTCCGGCAAGACCAACGCCGAGCAGCACCAGCGTGGCGGGTTCGGGCACCGACCCAAAGACCAAGGGTGCCGACGCAATCGGGGTACCGGCAAAAGCAGTGGACACGAAGGCGAAAGGAGAGCCTATGTCCGCAGTGCCGGTGTCTAAAGTAAGCCGCACTGAGAACAGCCCGTCGCTCAACCCTATGGCGCTAGCTCCGAAAATTACGGTGACGGGCGAGTTAAAAGGGCCCGCAACTGTGGTCGGGCCAACCGCCAGGCCGCCCTCGTTTAGGTCTGGGAAAAATGTGACCGAAAGGTGCTGCCCTGTTAGTAGGGAAGCAAGGACGAGCTCGACATTCGCCCACGAGTACGGCATCGCGGCGGTGAAGTCCAGATTGAAATTGTAGGTTCCCGCAGTGATAACGGTCGCACTAGCGGGTGCGGTCTGCAGCCCTGCTACCAGTGCCAATGCAAGAAAAATACGCCGCGCAAGGCTCATGGTCGTCCCTCCGTTGGATGGTTCGCCGGGACGCGAACGAATGACTGCAAGCACGTTTCGCGCCGGAAACGGGAATCGCTCAAGGATCAATAAACTGCGACTACCCCAGTACAGGCTTGCGCGATGATCTGTAAGTCTCGCCGACAATCTCCTCACGGCGACATCAAGAAGAGTCGGGGAATCGGGCAACGCCCCCGGGGAGTGTCGGACAAGGAGAGAACCCATCCGCGGCGCCCATTGCACGTTATCGAGCGCCCAGTAACGCAAACTCAACCGCGGTCAGGTGAACGTGTTGGCTTCTGAAAATGCTGACGTCGCGCCGAAGGCCAACGGCATATCGCGAAGCGCGCCGAATTTCCGCACATCGTGTTCTTCGCGTCGAAGTTGGCCTCAAAGAACGAAACGTGGATCATCCGGCTGCTGCATAACCAAATCCTCCGTGCAATTCAGCGACGGTTCCAATGCGAAGGCATGCAGATGGTTGTTCTGCGCATGCAGGCAGCGCCAATTGAAAACGCGCTGAAGCTCATCTCCAATTGTTCTGCAAGAACGTGTGACAGGGACAGCGCGTGCGTTCATTCGTGCCGAACCGCCGACACCGTTGGTTGCATGGCCTATATCGCCATGGCATGATCGGTCCGCTCACGGGCCCGCTGCCGCCGGGGCGCGGAGGTTTTTCCGATGGCGCAGATACTGTTCAAGAACGCCAAGTTGCTCGATCCTCATGCGGACGCACTCCAAGGCGGAGTCTCGGTCCTCGTTGAAGGCGACTCGATCCGGGAAGTGTCAGCGAAGCCGATCAAAGCGGCGAAGGCCGATGTAGTCGACTGCAAGGGCCGGACGTTGATGCCCGGCCTGATCGACTGCCACGTTCACGTGATGCTGTCGGAAGTAAACATCCGATATCTCGAAGCCATCCCGTTGACCATGATGACGGTTCGCGCAGCCGCTCTCATGCGTTCGATGATCGATCGCGGTTTCACGACGGTGCGCGATACCGGCGGCGCAGATTGGGGCATGCGCGACGGAGTAGCGCAAGGTCTCCTGCCGGGGCCGCGCATGTTCATTGCGGGACGCGCCTTGGGACCCACAGGCGGTCATTCCGACGTGCGCAGGCGGACCGATGTCGGGTCGAGTGCCTGCAGGTGCTGCAATGCGATGAGTTTCTGTCTGGAGGTCGTCGATGGTGTCGACGCCGTTCGGGCGGCCGTCCGCGAGCAGCTTCGCCAGGGTGTTGACCAGATCAAGATCATGGTGTCGGGCGGTGTTGCGAGTCCGTACGATCCGCTCGACAGCCGGCAATTTTCGCTTGCGGAAATTGGCGCCGCCGTCGAGGAGGCCGAAGCGTTCGGCCGCTACACGCAGGCCCACGCCTATACCGCCGAGGCCATCACCCGCGCCGTCAGCCAAGGGGTGCGTACTATCGAACACGGCAACCTCATCGATGAGAAATCGGCCGCATTGATGAAGCAAAAAGGCGCGTACCTCGTGGCGAACCTCGTCGCCTATTACGCGATGAAGGAACGTGCGAAGGAATTCGGCATGACGTCCGAGATGCTGGCGAAGAACGATCTCGTGATCGACGGCGGACTCAAGTCTCTGGAGATCTGCAAGCGCGCCGGCGTGCAGGTGGGATACGGCAGCGATCTCCTCGGCCAGCTGCAGGTGGACCAGAGCCGCGAGTTCCTGCTGCGCCGCGAGGTTCTATCGTCGATCGAGATCATCCGGCAGGCCACGCTCGTAGGCGCCGAGATCGTGCGCATGCCCGGGAAGGTCGGTGTGGTCAAGCCGGGGGCTTTCGCCGATATCCTGGTCGTCGATGGCGACCCGATCAAGAACCTCGAATTGTTGACCGGCCAGGGCGAAAACCTGTCCGTGATCATGAAGGCCGGCCGCTTTCACAAGAACCGTCTGGCGGCCTGATGCGGCGGGGGGCCATAGGAGCCCCGGCGTTGCTCGTTGCGGGGCATGCGCCAATCCTCGATTCCCGGCGGATCGGCCGCATCGCGCTGCTCAGCGCCGCGGCGTTGGGCTACGCGTTCATCCTGACGCCCATCCTGTTCGTCTGTTGGCTCAGTTTCTTTTCCAATGAGATCGTGACGTTCCCGCCGCAAGGGTACACGCTGCGCTGGTTCGCTCACATCTTCGACCAGAACAATTTCGTCAGCGGGTTCGTAACCAGCCTGCAGGTGGGCATTGCGGCGATGGTCGGCGGGCTGATTCTCGGTGTACCCGCGAGCGTCGTGCTCGCGCGCCGGGACTTCCCCGGGCGCGAGGCCCTCAATACATTACTCCTCCTGCCGCTCGTGGTTCCGGGCATCGTGGCCGGCACGGCGATCTACGTGTTCCAGATCGAGGTCGAGCTCGCGACCGGGTTGCCTCTCCTGGGCTCGCGCGCTGGACTCGTCTTCGCGCACATCATGATCACGATTCCCTGGACCGTGCGGTTGTTGACAGCCAGTCTCAGCGGCTTCGATCGTTCGATCGAGGAGGCGGCGCTGAATTTGGGCGCGACCCCGCTCCAGGCCTTTTTGAAAGTCACCCTGCCGGTCATCAAGCCGGGCGTGGTGGCCGCCGCCTTATTCGGCTTCATCATCTCGTTCGGTAATCTGGAAATGACGCTGTTTCTGGTCGCGCCGGGGCAGACGACTCTCCCGATCGCCATCCTTCAATATTTGCAATGGCGCATCGATCCAACCATCGCTGCGGTCTCGCTGCTGCAGATCGTGCTTGTCGGAGCGGCCATGCTGGTGACAGACCGCTACGTCAAGCTGACAAGAGTGCTGTAACGCGAGCCCATGGCGCGCCTGCAACTCACCGGTCTCACCAAGGCGTACGGCGACTTCCGCGCGGTCGACGGCGTCAATCTCGACATCGGACAGGGCGAGCTCGTGGTGCTGCTCGGGCCGTCCGGATGCGGCAAGACGACGACGTTGCGCATGATCGCCGGCTTCATCGCGCCTACGGCTGGCGAGATCCGCCTCGGCGGGAATGACATTACGCGACAGCCGCCGTGGAAGCGGAATACAGGCCTCGTGTTCCAGAGCTACGCGCTCTTCCCGCACTTAGGCGTGGCCGACAACGTCGCCTTCGGGCTGCGAATGCGCAAGCTTTCGCAACCTGCGATCGCGGCGAAGCTCACCGAGGTCCTGCGTCTGGTGCGGCTCGAGGGCCTGGCGGACCGTCTGCCGCGCGAATTGTCGGGTGGACAGCAACAGCGCGTGGCGCTGGCGCGCGCACTGGTGATCGAACCCGACGTCCTCCTGCTCGACGAGCCGTTGTCCAATCTCGATGCCAAGTTGCGCCATGAAGTGCGCGTCGAGATCCGCGAGCTGCAGAAAAAGCTCGGGCTGACCACGGTGATGGTCACGCACGACCAGGAAGAGGCGCTGACCATGGCCGATCGACTGGTCGTCATGTCCCACGGACAGGTGCAGCAAGTTGGCTCGCAGCGTGATCTGTACGAAAACCCGGCCAACACTTTTGTTGCGGGTTTTGTGGGGCGTACGAATTTCCTTCAGGGACGCGTGGAGACACCGGGCGTCTTCCGCAGCGAAAGCGGCCTGGGTATCCGCTGCGACGAACGCGCTGCGGCCAACGGGCGAACGCTGGCCCTGCGGCCTGAGCGCCTGTCGCTCGCTCCGGCGAGGGTCACGGGGGCCGACAACTGTTTTCCGGGAACCGTCGAGTTCGCATCGTATCTCGGCGGAATCCTGGAATACTATGTGCGCTTGACGCCCCAGGACCGGCTGATGGTGCAAGCACAGAACAAGGTTGCCGATGCCGCGCATGCCGTCGGCGATCGGGTCCATCTGCACTGGCCCGCGCAGGCCAGCCTCGTACTTGCTGATGATGGCGGCAGCACGAGCTGATCAACGAAACGCCATCGCGAGATCGGAAGACTATCCCTATGGAAAAGCACACCTCGGACATTACACGGCGCCGGTTGATGAAAGCGGCCGGGGCGCTCGCAGGCGTCGCCGCGATCGGTGGCTGGTCACCCTCACGGGCACAAGCCGGAGGGCGGGTGGTCGTGGGCACCTGGGGCGGCGACTATTCGAAGCTCCTGTCGAAGAATATCGACACGCCGCTAATGATGCCCAAGAAGTACGAGGTCGTGCACGACATCGGTGGCGATCCCGAACGCCGCGCCAAGATGCGCGCTGAAGCACGGCTGCCGCGCGGCACGAGCGACCTTCAGGGACTTTCGGCCGCGCAGATGTACGAGATGAACGACGCCGGCCTGTGCTTGCCCGTCGATTACGCGAAGATCCCGAATGCGCAGTACCTGCTGCCGCAGATGAGGTATCCGTATGGCGTGGGGCATATCTATTCGGGCAAGGTGATTCTCTATAACCCGAAGCTCATCGCAACGCCGCCCACGAGCTTCGCCGACGCGCTCGATTCGAGGCACGGCAACAAGCTCGGTATCATCGACATCCAGTACCAATTCACGATCATGGCGGCGGCGTTGGCCTCGGGCGGGTCCATGACCAACTATGATCCGGGCAAGGAGCGTCTGATGGCGTGCCGGAAGGCGGGCGCCAGGATCGTGCCGACCAACGAGGCGATGGCACAGGCTCTGCAGAACGAGGAGGTCGGGATCTGCATCATGTGGAAGGCGCGCGCCGTGCAATGGCAGAAGGCCGGTGCGAAAGTCGAAACCGTTGCCCCCAAAGAGGGGATTCCGCTGTACATCTCGGGGTTCGTGATCCCTAAGAACGCGCCGAATAAGGACGCTGCCCATGTCTGGCTGAACGAAATGCTCCAGCCGTCGGCGCAGGAAGCCTTCGCCGAGGACATGGGCTACAACGGTTCGGTCACCAATGCGAAGATTCCGGCCGAAACAGAAAAGCGCATCGGCTTCAACGCCGATGAGCGCAAGCGCCTGATCGATCTCGATTACGGTTACCTGGCGAAGAACGACGCCGCGCTAAAGGAGTGGTGGGACAAGACGTTCAAAGGCTGAGCCCGCGCGCGGGCGAGATGGATGTCGATCATGGCTGCGGTGGCCGCACCTGCCGCGCGCGAGCGTGCGCCCGGATGGACGGCGGCCGCGACGGTCGCTCCCGCATCCATCGTCGTGACGATCGGCATCGTGCTTCCAATCGTCATTCTCTTTCGCTACAGCTTGAATCAATACACGCCGGCCAAGATGATGGTCGACGCTTTCACGATCGACAACTACACAAAGTTCCTTACCGATCCCTTCTATCTCGCCGTTCTCTTCCGCACGATCCGCGTCGCGGCTTTGTGCACCACTATTTGCGTGGTTCTGGCGTTTCCGATGGCCTATTGTCTTGCACGAACCCGATCGCGCTTCAAGAATCTGTTGTTGATGGCGGTGATCCTGCCGCTGTTCGTCGGCAACGCCGTTCGCGCCGCGGGGTGGATGGTGTTGTTCGGGAATCGCGGCTTCGTCAACTCGATTCTGATCGGATTGGGCATCACAAGCGAGCCGCTGCAGATCATGTACACCGAGTTTGCGGTCGTCGTCGGCGTCATCGCGGTCAACCTGCCCTTTGTCGTGCTGACGCTGCAGGCCGTGCTCGAGGGAATCGACCGCACGATCGAGGAAGCCGCACTGGGCCTCGGAGCCGGCCCTTGGCGCACGTTTCGTCACATCATCCTTCCCCTCGCGATGCCGGGTGTGATTGCCGGCACCATCCTGTCTTTCATCCTGGCGATGAACGCATACGCCACGCCGGTCCTTCTCGGCGGGCCTACCTTTCAGATGATGGGCCCGACCGTCTACAATCAATTCGCGGGACTTTCGAACTGGCCGTTCGGCGCCGCGATGTCCTTTGTCCTGATGACGGCGACCCTGCTGCTGACCGTCACGTCCAATTGGCTTGTTCAAACCCGCTACCGCCGGACAATCCGAAGCCCGGTCCGATGGAGGGTGGAAGGTTACAAGTAGTACACCACAGTGACGCTGGAGCGGTTAGAATCCCTCCATGCGTCCTCTAGATCCCCAAGCGACAGCGAGCGAATGCCTCGATGCCGTGCGCCTGACGCGAGATCCCGCGCGATTGCACGAGGCCCCAACAACGCAACTCGTCAAAGCGGCAGCGGCCTGCGCGAAGGCGCTAGTACGTGTCGCCGAGGCAACGGGCCAGCGCGATCAGCGTGCCTCGGCCTTTCGCGTGCTCGATCGCGCCGGACGCTTGCTCGGGCGGGAGCTCCAAAGGCGTGAACCGAATATGGACCACTAATCGCCCAAGCCGAAGAATGCGGCCGTCAGCCCGGCGGGAGACTTCCTCTGCAGCGGCCTCAAGCTACGGCGCGCTGTGTCGACGGGACAACGAGGCCGCCATCCAAAGAAAAACACCGCCGAAGCGGGGCTTCTGAAGGCGAGCACCGCGGGGCCTCAGGCTCTAGCGCTCTAGCGCGCCATCGCAACAATACTAAACAAAGCGATCGCTAGCGCCCACCACTCTGTGCTCGTCAGGTTCAATTGTCACGCTCCTGTGCGACGCTTCGTCATAGCTGTCACGACAGCACAGTGGTCTCAAGTCGCTAGCGTGTCTGTCCGGAAGCACACTTAAGGACGGTTGCTGCGCAAAGAAAAACCCCGGCGCAACCCTAAAGTCAGGGCCGCGGCGGGGTGGTCCTCCCGTCATTCAACGATGTCGTTGCGCTCGCACGTGTCGGCCATGAACTCATCGATCGACATCTGGCTTTCGGCTTCGTCGTAAACGTGGCCGGAACGCCGAAATCCCTGCATCGTCCAATTGCCGCCTCGGATTCGTCCCAGATCGTCTAGCCCATCGGTGTCAAGGTTGCGACGTATTCGCCGAAACGCCATTTCCCGATTGATTCCTCGCGGCAGCGCGTGTTTCACATTTGTGTCCACAAGCTAAATGTCGAAGCGCTCCTGCAAGTCGGCCATAAAATCCCCCATGGCCTTTTGGCACTCAAACTCGCCGTGATCGTACCCGGAGCGCAGAAAACCCGCCGTCGTCCAATTGGCACCACGCGTGCGTGCCGGATCGTCCACGACACCCACCACTCTAAGGTTGCGACAATCGTGCAGGGACGCCATCTCCTGATTGATCTCGGCCAGCAACGCCTCTTTGGCGATAAGCACGCGCGCGTTCGGTGTCATGCGGAGAAGTGTTTCATAGTGTCGGCTACACGATGACGCAACGTGAATTGTTTGTCTGTGCGGCAGCACGCTTAAAGGGGCTTGGCGTGCAAAGAAATAAACCCGACGCGACGGCGCGCCCGGCAGTGATCCGCCCAAGCCTGTCGCCGTTGCGAGCTACCGCTTATTTTTGTCGTCGTCCGGATTGACCAGCTTGGGTTCGCCGACTTCGACCTTGCCGGCGAGCTCGGTATGCTTGACCGCCTCGTCGATAGAGAGCTCGATAAGGTTCACGATGCGGCTCATCAGGAATTCTCTGTTGCCTTTTTCGCTGATATCCAGGATGTCCGCAGTAGCGTCAGCCAGCTTCTGATTGTCAAACACCTGCTGTTTGTCGATAACCGCGAGTGTTTTCGGATCCAGGACCCACACCTCTATGTTGGAAAACGGCGCGACGAACGAATTGGCCTTGATCGCTTTGTTTTGTGGCGTAAGCGCGTTCGGGCCGCTCGGAGGGTGGAAGCGATAGTCGCACGAGGTGTAATCGCTTTGACAAAGCGGCTGCCAGAAGACGCCGAGTCCCTGCAGCTTGCTCGCCATGCCGTCGACTGCCTGCGCCCGGTAGGCCGGCGTGGCAACGACGATCCTGTCCCATTCCAGGCGCTCGGGCATCCCCTCCAGAGCCGACACGATCTCACTGATCGCAACGCCCTCGCGCTGTGATGGCGCGACCTCGTCCATCTGTGCAGCCGGAAGCGCGAGGTAGATTCGCTTGCTGTCGGGATCAATATGCGCAATCGCTTTGTCCAGACCCTGCAGGGCGAGGCGATTGAGAATGTTATTCGTTACTTGGGTGGTCGTCCGTCTGTACGGCTCCAGATGACTGCCCGTGCTATGCACCGCGGACACAATGGTGAATTTTTCACCGACCGCCGAAACCAGGGCATAGACCTTGGGCTTGACGGTGTTGCCTGTCTCCGGCGCGTCCTGGCAATGGGCGGGTTCGGCCAGCAGATTCACCAGGCAGAATCCGGTCGCCGAGACCAATACCCTCAACTTCGTCATTTCACAGTTTGCGGCATAGAAGAATGCGGCGGAACGCACGCCAAAGGGAACGGCTTAATCCGTCCTGCGCATGGTACTGCAACAGCGAAGGCCTAGTCAGCGCGCAGGATTCCAGCTCGCCGACGACGTTCGGGTCGCTCGCAGAGACCCGGATGAAACCGGCGGAGGGCTTCGAGCCGGAGATCACTTCCGATGGAGATGATCGCGCAGCAGAGCGTAACGATGTTCCTGCGGTCTCGCAGCGCAAAGCTCGCGGCGATGGTGCATCGAAAGGCGAGTTAACGAGCCCCGCGCTTTGCTGATCTGCGCATGAGGGGTATGGCAAACCATAGCCAGCCGAGGAAGCCGGCGGCAAGGAAGCCCAGAGCGACAGCAATGGCCGTGCTACCCACGATCATCTTTGAAACAACGTAGATGTCGATGCTGATGGCGACCATCAATGGCGCCATGGCGCTTGCGATGTATCGAGTCGCGAGCTTCACCCATCGGCTGGACACGCGACCGGATTCCGCAATGCGATGATAGGCAGCGGGCGCCATGATCAGTCCGATCGCGACCGCGACCAGCATCAGGGAGCTCAAGTGAAGCACGCGGTCGAACTCCCCGAGATCGAAAAAGGGGCGGTTGAAAACCGCGATGAGTTGAAATCCGAACAGCGCCTGGATGCCGGGCAGCACCATGCGCGCTTCTTCGTGGATATTTCGAGCCTCGTCCTTGAGGGACTCGACCTGCTCGCCACGATCGACCTCGCGCTCGGTAGGTGGCTGCTCGCCCCGATCCGCTCGGCTCTTTTGCCTCGTTCGCGAAAGAATTTCCGCCGCCAGGCGCTTCGATGCTTCGTCGTTTCTCATAATCGATCGTTCGGAGCCAAGCCTCGGGTGCGCGCGGGCTCGCCTGCATTTTGGGAACGGCAACGGAGGGTTGCAATCGGACATAGTCTGATTCTCCTGTAGGAATTCGTCGCGGCCGCCGGCTCCCCGAATCGGCTCCATATGCCCTAATATGGCGCTATCCCGGAGGCTCCATGGGTAATTCGCTCTTAAAAGTCACCGTCATAATCCTTTGCAGCATCAATGCCGTGATGTGGGAGTTCTATACGGAGTCCACGATGATGGCTATCGTATGGCTGGGTGTGGCCCTCGGCTTCACCGGTTGGTTCGGTTACGACATACGCAACCGGTAGCGGGTGGCATCGACCAATGGAGCGCGCGCGGTTGCCCTGTTCCGTCGCGAACCCGTCCGCCTCGAGGGGCTTTTCAGCGTTTCATACTCGATGAGCGACCCCCGCCACGGTGTCGGCGCCGAGGATGCGCTGCGCGAGAGCAACGCCCTGTTGCGTGCGGTGACCGAGGGCACCGACGACTGGGTTTACGTCAAAGACCGTGACGGGCGCCTGCTGCTGGTCAATCCCGCCGTGTGCAAAGCGTTCGGCAAATCATCCGAAGATCTCATCGGCAGGACGCTCGCCGAATATATTCCCGATACGACGGAGGCCGAAGCGATACGCTTCAACGATGCGCAGGTGATGGATTCAAGGCAAACGCAGCGCTTCGAGCAGACGATTACGATCGGCGGGGTCGTGCGTACACAGCTTGCAACCAAGACACCGCGATTCGACGCCGCGGGCAATGTCATCGGCTTGATAGGAATCTCGACCGACATTACCGAGCGCAAGGAGGCCGAGCGGGCGCTCGAGACTGCGAACGAGGCGCTCGCCGCGACCGTCGCGGAGCAGACGGCGGGACTTACCGAGCTTACGCAGCACCTGATGCGCGTCGCGGAAGAGGAAAAAGCCAAGCTGGCGGCGGAGTTGCACGACGAGCTGGGAAGCCTGGTGACGGCCATCATGCTCGACGCCGAGCTTGTATTGCGGGACTTGCCGGCCGTGGCGCCGAAGCTCGTCGAGCGTCAAAAGACGATCGTCGAGCTCGCGAGGCGCGCAGCGGGGCTCAAGCGCCGCATCATCGAAGGCCTTCGGCCCCTTCTGCTGGAGCAATTTGGACTCGTTCCCGCGCTTCGCGACTATCTGCGCTTGTGGAAGGCAACGACCGGAATCGCGACCAGCGAGGACTTTCGCGAGGACCTCGTCGGGCTCGATGAGGACGCCGCGCTCGCCCTGTATCGTGTCGCCCAGGAGTCGCTGACCAACATCGCCCGCCACGCGGGCGCGCGAAACGTCACGGTGAAGCTCGACCAAACGCCGGAGAGCGTCGTGCTGACCATCGAGGACGATGGAATCGGCGTTGCCCAGGAGACGTTGCAGCAACCCAGTGCGCATGGAATTTTCGGCATGCGCCAGCGCATGGCGGGCTTCGCAGGAGCGCTGACGATCGAGCAGGGCGAGGACCGAAAGGGACGCGCGTCACGGCGCAGTTGCCGCTGGACCGCGCAACAGCCGCGCAGAGCGCCCCTGCGCAGACGGCAGCGGGCGGGAGCCTTGCGATGTAAGCTTCGAAGGTACAGGAACGACTCAGGCACATCCGGGGATTTCGCAGGGTCGTGAGAGCGGGCTCCCGGCACCATCCAATGGAGGTTGACATGCTTCGGTTTGCGAAAATGATAATTGGAACGGCTGCGATGGCTGTCGCTGTCTCGGGCTCTACCATGGCCGCCGCCCTGCCGGACCCGGTCGTGGATGCTCCCAAGGCGAGCGCGAAAGGGCCGGCGACGGCAGTCTTTGCGGGCGGATGCTTCTGGGGCGTAGAGGCCGTGTTCAAGCATGTCAAGGGCGTGACGCGCGCCACATCGGGTTATTCGGGAGGCTCGGCGAAGACAGCAAGCTACGAACTCGTCGGAAGCGGGACCACCGGACATGCCGAGTCGGTGGAGGTCGTCTACGATCCGTCGCAGGTAAGCTATGGACAGCTATTGAAGGTCTTCTTTTCCGTCGCACACGATCCTACCCAGCTCAACCGCCAGGGGCCCGACAGCGGCACGCAGTATCGGTCCGCGATCTTTTTCGCAAATGCCGAACAGCAACGCATCGCGCAGGAGTACATCGCCCAGCTTCAGGGCGCCAAGTCGTTTTCGCGGCCCATCGTCACGCAAGTCGTGCCGCTGCAGGGCTTCTATCCGGCGGAGGCGTATCACCAGGACTACCTCGCGCGCCATCCCGAAAGCATGTACATCGTCATCAACGATCTTCCCAAGCTCGCGCAACTCAAGGTTCAGTGGCCCGAACTGTACGTCGCGCGATAGTGCGGAGCGCCGGGTGCAGGGCAGCGCCCACGATTTGGCTTGGCGCGGTTGGCCGGCTAGCGCGGTGCGCGCAACCGCCCGAGCAAGGTAAAGAATTGGGCATCGGCGAGCTGCTGCCTGGCGCCATAGTCCCACCAGCTTTGCTCCACTTCCAAGCCGTGCGCGGCCAGCTGGACGGCGAGCTCGTCGGGCGTGAATTCGCGGATCTCCTCGCTCGTGCGCAAGCGCTCGATCGTCGTGCCTCCGGCTGAAACGATCTCGTATCGCCGCTCGATACGGTTGATGCCCGGCGCAATGGTCGAGATTCGTTTCGATCGTGTCAGGGTCGCGCCGCGAAACGGCCTCGAATAGTCGGCCACGAAGCGTGGACTCGGCGCCAGCGGGCGCGGAACGAACGCGTCCAGCACCGCTGCGCCGCCAGGGCGCAGCACTCGCGCGATTCCCTCGAGCATCAGATCGACGTCGTTCGCGCCCGTCATGTAAGTGACCAACGAGTACGGGCATAGAACCACCTGGAACAGGCTCGGCCCGAACGCAAGCATTCGCGCGTCCATCAGGCCGACGTCGATCGATGCGGCCCGCGCAAGCGCCTTGGCGCGCAGCTCCTCCAGCATCCTCGGTGAGCGATCGATGCCGACGGCATCGATTCCGCGGCTATCGAGCTCGATCAGGACGCGGCCATTGCCGCACCCCAGCTCGAGCGCGCGGCCGCCTTCATCGCAGCAAATCTGCGCATACAACGCCACGTCGTCGAAAGGCATGTTGCGCGCCATATCGACGTCGTACAGATGGGCGATACGGTCATACGCCGCGGCCGACGGCCGACGCATGCTCACGCGCCTCCCCGCTGAAGGTCCCGGTAGAGATTTCGCAGCGATTCCGCGCTTCGATTCCAGCTGTATCGATCCAGTATCATCGCGTCGGGCTTCTCCAACCGATGACGGCGCGGTTCATCGCACAGAAACTCGATGATCGGCTGGGCCATGTCGCCGGCGTGCCGCACGACCAGGAGTCCCGGGAGATCGGTATCCAGGAATCCGCGCGCTCCCTCTTCGGTGCTCACGCACACTCGCCCCGCAGCAAGCGACTCGATGAGCTTGATCGACGAGCCACGGATGCCCGACAGCGGGTTAAGACAAACAGCGCTGTGCGAGAGCAGCTCATCGACGTCGTCGCGTGGCCCTAAAACCGTGACGCCCGGCTGCCCGAAAACCGGATCCCCGCGCACGCGCGCGTCTGCTCCCTCGCCGCCGAGTATCAGCAGACTCGCTTCGGGCACCCGCGCTTTGATGGAAGGATAGGCGCTGCGCAGAAATTCGCGGATGCCATCGAAATTTTGCGAATAGCGAAACGGCCCCGTAAAAAGCAGCCGAGCGCCGCGCGATGGGAAATAGCGGGAAGGAATCCACGCACCGTTGGGAATAAAGACGGCGCGTGGATGATCGATCAGCGCATGGTCCTCGAGTGAGCACACCGTGACCGCATCGAAGCTCCGGCGCAAGTGCTCTTGCAATCGCGAAGCGGCGTCGGGAGTGCGGAAATCCGCCGCGTCGAATGCATCGTGAAGGGCGAGCACCCATCGCTGACCGGGCTTGCGATGCCTGCTGAGCTCCGCGAGCTCGACGTGCTCGATTTGAACGAGATCGGGCCGGTAGCGCGCAATTGCATCGCGCACCGCATCGGCCAAGACGCCGTGGCAGTGGGTCCATATCCGATGGCGCAGATCGCTATCGGCCAGCGGTCGTTCTTCCCTCGGCCGTTGCACGAAGCGAGCGGCGTGCAGGCCGTCGAAGTAGGTGAGACTGCGTGCGTCGTACAGGCCTGCCTCATCCGTTATGAGCACGATGTCGAAGTCGGATCGCAGGACGCGAAGCATCGCTTCGACGCGCCGGGCACCGCCGTGCCGAGGGGGAAAGATGCAAAACGGCGTGACCACCAGCAGCCTGGGGCGGCTCGAGGGCGCGGTGACGCTGTCCCGCAAATGGAAGCTGTACGAAGACGTAAGCCCGACGACATGCCGTTGCGGACGCGGCAGGATAGGCGGCGCGTCGGCGTGCGGGCGCCGGAGCGCTGCGTAGCGGCGGCGGACTACACGTGCCGCGATCGGAAACCGGGCAAGCGCTCGCTGCGACTCGTAGCTCAAGTCGCACACCCGCGTCATTAGCCACTCCGCTCGGCGCTCCGTCACGGCGTTGCGGGCGTCGAAAAGGATTCTGTTCCGCTCGACGATTCTGTCTATCTCGGGCAACGCGTAGAAGCGGGCGGTCGTGGCGCGATGACGGTGCCACACATGCGAGCGCGGGCAGAACAGCACCCGAAGGCCGTCCTGCCGCGCGCGTACGCTCCATTCGACGTCTTCCCAGTAGAAAGGATCGTAGCAGCGGCTGGCGCGCGCATATCGCTTGAGGGGGAGGGTGCGGAACAGCCCCGCGCCTCCGCTCGCGCACAAATGCTCGCGGACGTCGCGATTGCTCCCCGGATCGGCGTGAAATATCGATACGCCGGATGCGTCGATGTACCAATCGGTGAAGCCCGTTTCTTCCCGGCGTCCGTCGGCGCTGCGCTGGAAGATTTGCGAAGAGATCGCGAACACGTCGGACGCTCTTTCGGCGCACAGCTCGCGCAGGGCCGTTGGCGCGAGCTTCATGTCGTTGTTCATGAGGAACGTCCACTCGTAGCGCGCGCGCCGCATCCCCTTGCAGATCGCCGCGCTGAAGCCTAGCGGACGGAGGCTGTGGACCACTTCCACGCCGGGGTACTTTGAAAAGACCTGGCGATAGTCGCCCAGCGACGCGCCGTTGATGACCACGACAAGCTGAGAGGGTTCGTCGATTCGGGCGAGCGCGACATGAAGGCTGTCGAGCGCCTCCATGAGCATGGCGGGGGAATCGCGGTCGGGGATGACGACGGAGACACCCGGACGCCATCGCTGCGGCAACGCGGGGGTCCGGTGCACCGGCCGCGGGCGCGCAAGGCGGTCCGCGACCGACATCGACACAAACAGTGGCGCAAGGCGAATGCGTTGCCGCATTCCCGCCCCCCAGGTGAACGGCCACGAAATTGAGGCGCTAGTCATCGGCCGCGCACCGCCGCCCGCAAATCGAATTGGTGTTCGCTAGACAACGCACACGTTGCCCTCGGACTGCGGAAGCTCGTTGCCGGCGCGTTCGACCAGGAAGAGCGCCTGCTCCGCGAACATCGCCCCCCACGCGCTGTACTGGGGAGCTGCCGCCCCGGGGTCGAAGGGCAGGGCGCCATCGCTTGTCGTGTGCCGTACGAGTAAGCGCGCCATGTTTGATACAAAAGAGCGCTCGGGTCCGCCGGCGGGCCACTGGAAGCGCAACAAGCAGCCGATCCGGACGGCCTGGGCAACGATGTCGAGTCGCTGGGTGGTCGACGAATCGACGGACTCCGGAACGTGGCCCCGGTGTTGCGAGCGATCGATCAGCTCGCGAAACTGCAAAGCCACGCTTGGCAGCAGTGTCGCGGAGCCCCGATGATGCGTACGCGAAAGCGCGCCTTCGATCGCGTACAGGAAAGGGTGCGTGTCGGCATGAGGGCGCTCGGCCATCCATGTCTGCGCGCGGTCCAAGGTTTGCTTGGCGCAGCTTGCAAGCTCGGCCGGAAATTCCGGCAGCTCGTCGGCGGCAAACAGGATTCCCGCTGCGGCTTTTGCTAAGAAGGATCCGCGACCAGTCGACCACCGCGTCGGGAGCAACACGTCGCCGTTGGCAACGCAGGCGTGAAAAATGCCGTCGTTGCCCATTAGCGTGCCCAACGCCTGGCCAAGGCGCGTGACCAATGCTTCGTCCGGACGCACCAAGCCTGCGCGCGACGCCCATGCCATTCCGCGCAGGACCATGGCCAGGTCGAAGAAGAACAGCGCGCCGTTACGCCAATCGTCGCGAGGGGGATCGAGGTAAACGCGGGTTCGAAGCACAGGCGCGGAATCGGACCACGTGCTGAGCCATCGCTGTGCCGCTGCGGACTTGTCGATGAGCTGTGAAGTCGCCCCATATCGCAGGGCGTGCGATGCGAGCCACTGCAAGTAATAACCGGTGGTCTCGGGATACACATATTGCGCAGCGCCGTGTCCGTCGAGCCATCCGGCCACCGCGCCGGCGTGTACGCCGCTGACCTGCTGAACGCCGCTTTCCAGCAGCCACCCTGCAATCGCCGAGCGCGCGTCCGCCGCCGTCGAGGGACGATTCTGCGGAGGGCCAGCGGCGCCGAGCCCCGCGCTTGGCGCGACCGCGCTTGTCATGCCGCTGTGCGCCGCGCCGTCGAACGCTCGATGGCACGCACTATTTTCATCGCCGCGTCGCCTGCGCCGAACGGAGCCGCGTCGTCGATCGGTATCGCCGGCGCCCGCGGCCGGTCCAGGGCACGCAAGGCCTGACGGACGAGGGTTCCACGGTCCACCGAGACGAGCTCGACAAAACCCGTCGCAAGACACTCCGGCCGCTCGGTATTGCAGCGGGGGACCAGCAGGCGTGTTCCCAGGTGGGGTGCCTCTTCCTGCACGCCGCCGGAGTCGCTGATGATCAGCGCGGCGCCCGCCGCACACGCAACGAAGTCCCGATAGCTCATCGGCTCGACGAGAGAGAAGGCCGGATGCGACCCGAGTTTGCGCCTGACGCTCATCGCGACTCGCGGATTGGGGTGAACGGGGAACAGCACGTGCAGCTCGCGGCGCGCGTCCACCAGGTCGATCAGCGCATCGCAGACAAGCCCGGCATGGCGATCATAGTTCTCGCGCCGGTGCATGGTCACCAGCACGTTGTGCCGGGGGCGCTGCGCGCCCAGGTCGTCCTGGGCCATCAAGGCGCGCAAGCTGTCGATGCCCGTGTTGCCGACGCGATGAACGGTACGCGGATCGATGCCCTCGGCAACGAGGTGGTCGACGGCGAGTTGCGTCGGTGCAAAGTGGACCCCGGCGTAGCGCGAGATCCGGCGGCGAAACCATTCTTCCGGAAACGGCTCCGCGATGCAGTCGGTGCGCAGTCCCGCCTCGACGTGGCCGATAAAGCATCCGCGATCCGCGGCCGCACGCGCCCCGCTGTATGCGCTCAGTGTGTCTCCCTGCACGATGACCATGGAAGGCCGCACGCGCGCGAGCATCTCGCGAATTTCGGTGCGCATGTGCCCGTGTGCCGCGACAAGATGCGGCAATCCCGCCGGCACCGCGGCGAGCTCGAGGTCGCACACCAGGCCGAACTCGCGGAAGGTACGACGAACGGAATCAGGATGCTGGCCGGTATTGACTACGTACGCGCGCAAATGCGGATGCCCCGACAAAGCACGCACGAGCGGGGCGAGCTTGATGCACTCCGGCCGCGTGCCGGCGAGGACCACCACCGCGTCAGAGGGATAGCGCGCCCGACGCAGCCCGAACGGGAGCCGGCGCGACGGCGCCAAATCTCCCTGGTCGGGACCCGAATCGCGCGCGAACAGGGACGACCATAGTCGTGCTGCAGCAAACATGAGGCCCGTTTTGGAAATCGGCCGGTGTGAACGCCCCGTTCTTCGTCGGGACGGTTCCCAGGCAGTCAGTGCCTCGACCGTCCCGGAATGTAACAATTCTTGTCGCAACTTGCCAAGGGGTTGTTTACGGGCTACGGGGGCCTGGCGCCTTCGAGACCGGCTGTTCTCTACAGCCGGAGCAGGGCGTCACTGCTCGGCACGGACGCAATGACGAACACGCGATGACGCCGCAGGTGCGAGGCGAGGATGCGGTATACATCGAGGTCGAATTGCGGCCTCGGCGGTGATTCGGCGAGGTCCTGCAGCTCGCCATCGTCGCTCGCGCTGCCCAGCCAGCACCAATCTCGAAAGACGTGGACTTCGGTGCGGGTCCCGGTAATGTTGACTTCGCGCACAGCGGCCATTCCCTTATACGGCCACGGCTTCATCGCGTAGGGCGCAAGCGCATTTCGCAACCGCGCCTCGTGCGCCTCGGCGGGCTCCGCGCCTATGCATACGCCGCCGCATTTGTGCAGCTGTCGTGCAAAGCAGGGACCGCTGCGACGATCGAGCCCGAGCATCTTCCAGCACAGCGCCGCCTGCCGGGCGACGTCGAGCAGGGTGCTCCGCGCGGCACGACGAGACGCGAAGGGACCGTATAGCGTGCGCGCTTCGGAGGGTTCGATGGCCTCGGACGGGACGTACTCGGGTGGGCCGGGTTCCGAGGCGATCTGCAGCGCCACCAGGTCCGCGCGGCGGCGCAAGCGCTGGTTGTACGCGGGAAGCATCGTCTTGATCAGACGAGCTTCGCGCAGCAGCGCGCCCAGCTCGCCCGCTGTCTCCTCGAACTCGATGCGCGTGACCTCCGCCGACAGCCGCGCGTCGTTGGCGCTTCGGTAGTCGGAGGAAAAATGCGCCGCGACACGTTCGCGGACGTTCACGCTCTTGCCGATGTAGAGAGGCAACGCATTCGCGCCGTAGAAACGGTACACGCCGGGTCCCTCGGGGAGCGCGTCGAGCGCATCGGGCGCAAGATGCGAGGGCAGGCTCGGTTTTTTCAGTATCCGCGCGACGGCCGCGTCGACGTCGTCGGCGGGACGGTTTCGATACAGCGTTTGCACGAAATCCCACAAGACCCGCGCGTCGCCGAGCGCACGATGGCGGTCGCTCACCGTCAAGCCGTGTCGCTCGATGACCGCGTCGAGATTGTGGCGGCCTTCCTCGGCGTAGAGACGCCGCGAGAGCTTGACGGTGCACAATACTTTCGCGCTGAACGCGCGCCCGAGCCGGCCGAATTCGTGCTTCAGAAAGCCGTAGTCGAAGCGGGCGTTGTGGGCGACGAAAACGCAGCCGGAGACGCGTTTCTGCACTTCATCCGCGACACCCTCGAACGTCGGCGCCTCGGCCACCATGGCGTTGGTGATGCCGGTCATCGCCTGCACCGCGCCCGGGATGCTGCGCTGCGGGTTGACCAGCGTACTCCACTCGGCGACATCGACGCCTTCGTCGACGCGGACGATGCCCACTTCCGTGACGCGGTCCTCGCCGGCGGACATGCCGGTGGTCTCCAGGTCGACAAAGGCGATAGCGGGTGCGAACATCGCTTGGCGATATTATACTTGACGTACCCACTTTAATGGGCTATAGTTAGTCCATACAAGGAGGTATGTCATGAGTAAGTCCATTATTTCAGCCGCCCATTTTCACAACGAAGAAGCGGCCTATAAATTCGTCGAAGCGCGGATCTGGCCTCAGCGGTCCGGTGTGCCCGCACTGCGGCGGCGTCGAGCGCAACCGGCCCATGCAGGGCAAGACGCACGCGGATCGGCGTGTACAAGTGCTACGACTGCCGGAAGCCATTTACCGTCAAGATCGGCACGATCTTCGAGTCCAGCCACATTCCGCTGCGCCTTTGGTTGCAAGCCATCTTCCTGATCGCGTCGAGCAAGAAGGGCATCAGCTCGAACCAACTGCATCGCACGCTTGGCGTGACGCTGAAAAGCGCGTGGTTTATGAGCCACAGAATCCGCGAAGCGATGCGCTCGCAAGGGCTTGCGCCGATGGGGCAGGGCGGCGGCGGAGTCGAGATTGACGAAACCTACATCGGGCGCGATCCGGAGAAGTCCAAGCCGCGCTTCGGTCCGGCGCAGAAGCATCGCGTGCTGTCGCTGATCGACCGCAACAGCGGACGCGCGCTACAGCATTGTTGCCGATCGACATGCGCATGAAAACGCTGGTACCGATCCTGCGCGCCAACATTGCCCGCGAAGCAACCATCCTGACCGATGGCGCGGCTGCTTACAAACCGGCAGGGATTGCGTTTGCGGGTCATATGTACGTCGATCACAAGTCAGGCGAGTACGTCAGCTGCCAAGAATCCGTATGTACATACCAATACCGTCGAAGGCTTCTTCTCGATATTCAAACGCGGCATGAAAGGCGTCTATCAGCATTGCGCGAAACAGCATCTTCATCGTTATCTAGCCGAGTTCGATTTCCGCTATAGCAATCGCGCCAAGCTTGGCGTTGATGACAAGCAGCGCGCAGAAAATCTGTTGCGTGGCGTGAAAGGCAAGCGGCTCACCTATCAAACAACTGCTGCGTAAGAAGGCTAAGTAGGCTGCTACGAATCACCTATGTAGCCTTTAATCACAATGGCGGTTAACGTCTTGATTACATCAATGGACAAGTCAATACCTTTTTCTCTCGCGGACCCCTTGATCTTTTGCCAAATCGTGTCCCGGCGAATGCCGTCCAAAAATTCATGACCGTGCCAGGTCATAGATAGAGCGACACAATTAAGAGTCTGCCCTTTGATACATTTAGCCTTAATCAGCCCAGCCTGATCCATAATTTGCATGTGATAGGAAACCAATTCCGCGTCGTATTCATTAACGGCATGCGCATCTAAATATGCTTCGGCATTAGGTTGCTCTTCTAGCTTAAAGAGTATTTTTCTAACCACATCCCAATTACGTTGCATCGCGTGAGGCCCCATTCATGAACATCAAGAGTACGCGGAAACCGCCGCCTGACGATCCCGAGCAGTCGGCGCGGTTTGTCGAGGCGGCAACAAGCATACAAACAAAGGAGGGAAGTACCGCGTTCAAGAAAGCCATTGATGCTGTATTACCTAGGCGGCGGCGTCGAACGCGGACCAATCTCGGCAAGTGAGTCTTTGTCGTGGATCGCGGCGTACATCGACACTTTCTTTTTGTATAAATTCTCCAAGACCGGCCGCATCGGCGTGTGTTCACCCGAATAAATGCCGGCGTAGCGGTACATTTCATATGCGAATTGGTCAGCTGCCTG
This sequence comes from uncultured beta proteobacterium, assembly GCA_963745385.1. Lineage (GTDB taxonomy): Bacteria > Pseudomonadota > Gammaproteobacteria > Burkholderiales > Casimicrobiaceae > PALSA-1003. The sequence continues at coordinate 342,640 of CAVUXI010000004.1, read as the reverse complement.
TAGCGGCACGATCAATCGTGGATCGCCAAACGTAAGCGATCCAATACCAGCTAGGCCGTAGGCGGCATCACTCATATACCGTTCATGGATTATCTCCGTCGCCCTATCGTGCTCAGGATGACGGGCAATTACCAAGGCGACTCGTTGCCGTTCGCCAAGTTCTCTAGACCAGCGAGATATTTGCTGTAAGCAATGTTCGATTACGAAGTAGTAAGGATCGCCGCAGCGATCCCTCAAAAATGACGGCGCGTGCCGATCCCAATCCTGTCGCTTCAAAGCAGAACAAATGAACTGCAGATTATTGGACTGTCTGCAAATTACGTTCGACAAGCCAAACGCAAGGGAATCGCGGAGCGGTCTAGGCATCGTTGCGAATTCGCCTTCGCCTTCTTCGCAATCCACAGCATGAAACCAAGAAAGGTCTCTTCGTGTCTGGAGTTCGGTTCTCCAATCACGCTCTAGCCTGTCTACGAGCACGGAATTGGCGATGAAACCGGCCAAGACGCATACCGGCGCTGCTCTGTGCGTGCCGCTGTCGTCAAAATAGCCAACCAGCATAGCTAGATCATCCGCTCCTATCGAGCGCGCAAACTCTCGGATCGGCCAGCGGCCGTCCCAAGCAAAACCCTGCAGCGGACCGCTTCCCAAAGCGCGCAGGCTCAAAGCCCACCCCGCTCGTTGGGTACGTCAAGTATAACATCGCGACATCGCTTGACGGAAGAACGATCGTTCGCTATTGTATCCCACGTGTCGAACGATCGTTCATATGTCGAGTCGCTGCAGGACTACTACGCGCGTCACCGGGCCTTGCCGTCCTATTCTTCGATAGGCAGCCTGCTCGGCTTGCGCTCAAAGTCGTCGGTCGCGGCGCTGGTCGCGCGGCTGAAGCTCGCGGGTTTGCTCGACTCCACACCGGACCGGCGCCTTGCGCCCACTCGCCGGTTTTTCGAGCGCCCGCTCGCCGAGTCCCCGGTGCACGCTGGGTTGCCTAACGCGATCGATGACGGGCAGGGCGATGCTCTGACCATCGACGACTATCTTATCGAGCATCCGTCCCGGACTGTCCTGGTTCGGGTCAAGGGCGATTCGATGATCGACGCCGGCGTCCTCGATGGAGATCTCGTGGTTGTCGAAAAACGGGGCAGCGCGCGGCGGGGCGATATCGTGGTGGCCATCGTCGACAATCAATTCACTTTGAAGCGCCTCGATCTCGAGCGCGGTCGGTTCATTCTGCGTCCAGAGAACAAAGCCTATCCCGTCATCCGGCCCGAAGGTTCGCTTGAAATCTTCGGAGTGATGGTCGGGCTCGTCCGCAAAACCGGATAAGCGTCCGTCCAGGGCGAAGAAATCGCTTCGCGGCAGTAAGATAGCGGCCAGCCGCGAGTGCGGCGGTCGGTTATCGAGAATCTCCGCGGATGATTGCATCCAAGAAGCGCGCCGGTCCGGCACTGGATCTCGCCCGCGTCGAAACTTTTTTCGCGCTGCAGCTCGGGGAGACGCGGGCGCCGCTGCCTCCCGGAGAACGCGACAAGATCGAGGATTTGCGCGACGACGCTCGGTGGGCGGACGCTCAGGCCAATCGGCTGCGCGTCGGCCGTCTGAATTGGCTCGGACGATCCTTCGCGCGATTCGAGCGGTGGGCCGGCAATCTGCGCCCCTCCTGGATTCTGCGAAAGATGGAGCAACTCACCAGCGGTGGCCGTTATTCCGGGGAAGCAGTGCCGAGGCCGCACCCGGTGCCGCCGGGAACGAGCGATGAGCCGCTTGCATTCGCCGCGGATTTCCACCTGTTCGATCGCCTGTCGCTGCATTACGGAGGCGACTTTCGCGGCGCGGTGCTGATCAATTACCTGCTGGGTACGCTAGGCAGCGCCGCGATTATTTTTTCAATATCGCCGCCGTTCGGACTGCAACCGTTTATCGACGAGATTCATAAAATCCCGCAGCTCAATCGGCCATGGACGCTTGTACTCGAGACGGCATGCATCATGTCGATTCTTATCATTTTCCTGATCGGTCGCACACCCGAACGCAAGGAAGATTCGCCGCGCTCGGACATACGTTGGTTCGGCCGGCGCTGGCATCAGCGCTGGCTCGAATACCGAGTGCTCGCTGAACGGTTTCGATACCTGGAATTGCTCCTTCCATTCGGCAAGGAGTTCGTGGAGCGCCCGCCATTCGTGCCGGAGCGCGATGCGAACCGCTACTGGCACGATCGGTATTTCATCTGGCGCGCGACAGCCGCGCAAATCGAAGAACAGAGCACGCGGCAATACCGCGATCGGGTACTCGCCGTTATGGCGGCGCAGGAACAGTACCACGCGCACAATCATCGCCGTCGAGGCACCATCGCGCGCCGCCTGCATCTGTTTGCGGCCGGGCTTTTTCTTCTCTCCTTGCTCATCGGCTCGGTCGATCTCGCGCTGGCGTTCTACGGTCCCGCGACCAGCCCCGAGGTCAAGTCCGAGCACGGCAGCACACTGCTGTTTTTTGCGGCTTTGCTCCCGGTATTCTCGGCTGCGATCCACGGAGTCCTTGCGCAAACCGAGTACATCAAGCTTGCAGAGACGTCGGCGGAGGTAGCGGCAAGGATCCACGACCAGTACGAGCAGCTTGCGGCCGTCGATGTGACGGATGGCGCCGCGACGTCCGCGTCGCTCGAACCGCTGCGCGAGACCGTTTTTGCCTTTGCCGCAACCGTCGTCAACGAGGCGACCGGTTGGACCGCCACGCTTCGCGACAAGAACGTCCCGCTGGCGTGAGCGACTTGTCATGAGCGAGCTTGACCTGCGCGAGGATCGCGAGGCGCGCCGCGCGCGCAAGCGTGCGATTGGCGTCCGCGTGGAATTCGCACCCGACAACGGATCGCTCGAGACCCGCGAGGGGACGGTGGGCTATGCTCGCGGCGACGCGCTCCTGACAGGCGTGGAGGGAGAGCGCTGGCCGGTGCCGCGCGCGACATTCGATGCAAGCTATGAGCCGGTCGCACCCACACGGCATGGCAAGCCCGGCTCCTACGTCAAGAGGCCGCTGGTCGTGTGGGCGAAGCCCATGCGCGCGCCGTTCGCAGTGACGCTCGATCGGGAGCGCGGCACCCTTCGCGGCAAGCCCGGCGACTGGCTGGTGCAGTACGCACCCGGCGATTTGAGCGTGGTCGGCGGGTCGGTATTCGACAAAACCTATGAGCTGCTCGACTGATCCGGACGCGACGTCTGTCCGCTTCGCCCTTCACGGGCCGTCTTTGACGCCCGGGGCGCGCTCGACCTGGACCAGGACGTCGTAGAACGTCGCCGCCCTGCCCATGTCGGTGAGGGCCTGGCCGGTGAGCGCATTGGCGTTGTTGCCGTCGGGCGCGAGCTTTCTCCACCAGATCGACAGCGCCACGACCACGCCAGGCCTGGCCTTTTCGGTCACGCGAGCCGTGAGCGACATCGCGCCGCGGTCGTTGAACACGCGCAGGCTGTCCCCATCGGCAATCCCGCGGGAGCATGCATCGTTGGGATGAATCTCGAGGTGCGGCACTTTTTCAGTCTCGAGAAACACCGGAAGGTTGGCGAAGGTCGAGTTCAGCGCGTTGCGGGCGGGCGGCGAAAGCATCGCGAGCGGATATCTCGCCGCAAGATCCGGATTGGCCGCCGCGGATTCCCGCGGCGGTGTAAATGCCGGGAGCGGGTCGAGGCCCTGCGATCTCAGCGATTCGGAATAAAACTCGCATTTTCCCGACGGCGTCGGAAAATTGCCTTGGGCGAACGGTGCGAAGGCGGAAGGAACGTCGAGGCGCTTCCAACCCGAGACCCTGAGCGCGTCCCAATCGAGCCCGCGTCCGCGAGGGTGATCGGCGATAAACGCGCTTCTGGCCATTTCGTCGTCGCTTTCGCGAAAGCACGGCTCGTCGAAACCCATCGCCGCAGCGAGAAGCCGAAAGACTTCGGTGTTGCGCTTGGCCTCGCCCAAAGGTTCGATGGCGGGATTGTTGGCCAGTGCATAAAGATGTCCGTAGGATGAATGAACATCGGCGTGCTCGAGCTGCGTCGTCGCCGGCAGGACGATATCCGCGTAGTCGGCCGTATCGGTGAGAAAGACATCGTGAACGACGCAAAAAAGATCTTGGCGCGCAAAGCCGGCCGCGACCTTGCCGGAATCGGGCGCCACAGCGACCGGATTCGAGTTGTAGACGAAGACCGCGCGGATCGGCGGGTCCGCCTTGTGCAGGGCATCGCCGATAGTGGACATGTTGATCGTCCGCGGGTTGTTCCAGATGAGATCCGGGCGCTCCAGCGCCTTGAAATTCACCGGATACGTCCCGCTCGACGAAAGCAGGGCGCCGCCCGCCGGATCACGCCAGGCGCCCACCAGCGCCGGCAGGCAGGCGACCGTGCGGATTGCCATACCGCCCCCCGCGTGCCGCTGCATGCCGTAGTTGAGCCGGATGACCGCAGGCTTGATCGTTCCATAGTCGCGTGCCAGCGCGACGATGCGATCGCGGGATAATCCGGTCAGGGCTGCGACGCGCTCGGGTGGAAAGCCACGCGCACGTTCGCGCAAGGCTTCGAAACCGAGCGTGTAATCCGCGATGTAACCATGGTCGAGCAGATCCTCGTCGATCAGGACATTCATGATGCCCAGCGCCAGGGCCGCATCGGTGCCGGGCAGCAGTGCGAGATGCTCGTGGCACTTTTCCGCGGTGAGGCTGCGGTAGGGATCGATGGCGATCAGCTTGGCGCCGCGGCGCTTCGCCTCCTGGACGCGGCTCCAGAGATGCAGATTCGAAACGATCGGATTCGAGCCCCAGATCAGGATCAGGCGTGCATTCTCGAATTGCTCGAGATCGGTACCGATCGACGCACCGATGGTCGCGGCGTAACCCGCCTTGCCGGCGGTCGCGCAAATCGTTCGATCGAGGAGCGACGCGCCCAGCTTGTGGAAAAAACGGCGGTCCATCGATCCGTAGTTCAGCAGTCCCATCGTCCCGGCGTAGCTGTAGGGGACGATCGCCTGAGGCCCGTCCGGAGATGCGGCGATGGCCTTGAAGCGCTGCGCGATAGTGCCCAGCGCGTCGTCCCAGCTCATCCGGCGGAACTTGCCTTCGCCCTTTTTTCCGGTGCGCTGCAAGGGGTGCAGCACGCGCTGATCGGAATACGTGCGATCGAGGTAGCGCGCGACCTTGGTACAGAGGACGCCTCGCGTCGTCGGATGATCCGGATCGCCCTCGACCTTGATCGCGCGGCCGTTCTCCACCGTCACGTGAAGCGCGCAGGTGTCCGGGCAGTCGTGGGGGCACGCGCCGCGAACGATGACGCGTGACCCGGACGCAGGGGAGTCGAGAGGTGGCATCGGCTGAAGTGAGACCGTGCATTGTAGCCCGCGCAGAAAGGGGCGGCATCCGCGGACTTGGTCTATGGTGGCTTCTTTTCCAGTCGAGCAGCCACATGCCCCGACCCATTCCGCGCATCGCCCTGCCGTCTGGAGCGCCCATGCCCGTTCTTGGTTTGGGAACGTGGAAAATGGGCGAGCGGGAGAGGGAGCGCGAGCGCGAAATCGCCGCGCTGCAGTTGGGCATCGACCTCGGCATGACGCTGATCGACACCGCCGAAATGTACGGCGACGGGGCCGCGGAAGAAATCGTGGGTGGCGCGATCGAAGGGCAGCGCGGCAAGGTTTTTCTGGTAAGCAAGGTCTACCCGCACAACGCGACCCGGCAGGGCGCGATTGCCGCGTGCAAGCGCAGCCTGGAGCGCTTGGGGACCGATTACCTGGACTTGTACCTCCTGCATTGGCGCGGAAGCGTTCCGCTTGCGCAGACGGTTGCTGCTTTTGAAGCGCTTCGGGACGATGGCCTGATCCGCGCGTGGGGAGTGTCGAACTTCGACCGCAGCGACATGGACGAGCTTTTTGCTATTCCCCACGGTGCTCGTTGCGCCGCCAATCAAGTGCTCTATCACCTCGGCTCGCGCGGCATCGAGTGGGAGCTGCTTCCTTTTTGCCGCAGCCATCGTATCGCGGTCATGGCCTATTCGCCGATCGGTCAAGGCAAGCTCCTCAGGCAGCGGCCGCTGCAGGCGATCGCCCGCCGGTTGGGGATCACCCCGGCGCAACTCGCGCTGGCGTGGGTGCTTCGACAGCCGGGTGTGGTGGCGGTCCCCAAAGCCGCCAGCGCCGAGCATGTGCGCGAAGACCGGACCGCGGCCGGGATCGAACTCGATGCCGCGGTGCTTGCCGAGCTAGATCGGTCGTTTCCGCCACCGACGCACGCAATGCCGCTCGCGATGTTGTAGCGCTCAGCTAGAACGTTGACGCGCGGCGGCACACCTCGCTCGCCCGGGTCGCTCGTTTGCACCCACGCCCTTGGACCCACTGCGAGCCCATTTCAACTTCAACTCCCATTGAAAATCATCGGCTTGCTTTCGGAGTCGAGTCGACGTCGATGCATGGCATGGATGTTGCGTCGGGGTTGGCAACAGGCGATTCATCGCCAAACCGAGGACCGACGTGGACTATACGCATTACGACTTTCTGGACCTACCGCCGGGTGCATCCGCTGCACGGATCGAGGCGGCGTACCAGATGATCAAGCAGCGCTTCCACGGAAGCGCCGACGAGGACCTCGTTCGTTTGATTCATGAGGCTTACACGGTATTGTCCGACGCGGAGCGGCGGCATGCCTACGATAGCGAATTGGAACGTGTCGCCGCGGCGGCCGACGCCGAGCTCAGGGCCGCGCTCGATACACCGATAAAACGATCTCCGCGGCGGGTACAGGATGTCCCGTTGCCGCTGGCGACTGCAATCAGCGCGTGGGCGGCATGATTACGCGCGATCGATCCGGACTCGCTCCGCGCTCTATTTCGCGGCGCGAACCGTTGCGCAGAGCGCCTTCGAGGGCCCGTCTGCGTCCGCTCGCCGCGCTGCTTGCGCGCGGCCGCAGACAAATGCACCCGGTTCGCAGACCGCTCGACCGGTATCGCAACACCCGCGTCGGAGCCCGCCGCGCTCCGCATGCGCTTTCGCTCTGATCCCGCCGGCAAAGATTTCATAGGCGTCTCGCATCGTCCGTCGGGATGAGACGAGTCAGTGTGCGCATGGCAGGATGACGACGGATCGAAACGAGTTCATCGGGATGTCCGCAGCATGGCTCAGCGACGGGGGAAGTTGAATATGGAGAAGTGCCTCAACTGCCAGTTTTACGATCGCCGCAACGCGCGGCCTACCGACGGCCGAGCCACCATGTGGGGTCAGTGCCGACGCCATTCGCCGCATTTGAATCCGTCGACGGCAAAGGGATACATGGTGGAAGGGGTGTGGCCGCTGATCCGCGACGATGACTGGTGCGGAGAATGGCGTTCCCCGGCGCAAACATCTTTGGTACGTTCCCGCTTTGCGGCCCGTCCGGTCGACCTGGTTGCAAGCGCATCCGGACCGCCCTCTGTTGTCGCGGTCGATGCTGACGAAGCGGTTGCGGGTGTCGGCGACGACTAGCTGTCGGCTCTTCCCACAGCTTCACTCTTAGGCCACGGATCGGCGCGCGCTTTTGCAAGCGATGCGCGATCGTCGGCTAACATTGAGGGTGTGACTCCCGACGTTTTTTCCGCAATCGCCCTTGGCGCGACCGTCGTCACCCCCAACCGCCGCCTGGCGCGCTTCCTTCACCAGCAATACGATCGCGCGCAACACCTCACCGGGCGCCATGTCTGGCCGACAGCGTCGATCCTTCCCTATTCTGCGTGGCTGCGCCTGCTTTGGAAGGAGGCCGTCGAAGCCGGAGTCGCGGCAGATCGCGCGTTGCTTGTCGAAGACATCCAGTCGGCGTGGCTGTGGTTGGATATCGTCGAAGCCGACAACACTGTTCTACTCGATGAGTCCGGTGCCGCGCAGCTTGCGGCGGACGCGTGGACTACGTTGCACGCTTGGGGCGAAAGCGGCGATAGCTGGCGCGCGTGGGCGCGCCGCGAAGATGATCGCGACGACACGGCGACGTTCGCGTCGTGGGCCAAATCCTACGCCGAGCAGCTTGCCCGCCTCGGCGCCGTCGACGGCGCGCAGCTGGCGGACGTCCTGGCGCCGATGGCCGCCCTGATTCCCGCGTGGCGGCGCGAGACGATCTTCACTGGATTTATCGAATTTACCCCCCAGCAGCGGCGGCTTCGCGCGGCAATGAGCACGGCCGGAATTCCTTGGCGGGACGCCCGGGATGAGGTTGCCGAGGCCATACATGTCACGCGCGTCGCTGCGGGCACGGTGCGCGAGGAGATAATTGCGGCACTTGCGTGGGCGCGCGGGCACCGGGCGTTCGCCTCGAGTGGAAGCATCGGCATCGTCGTGGAAAATCTTGCGGAGCGGCGCGAAGAGGTCGCCGCGCTTGCGGACGAAATTCTCGAACCGGTGCTCATGCTGCCCGCCGCGGATCCCACGCTGCGGCCCTTCGACATATCGCTTGGCGTGCCGCTGGCGGACATCCCGCTTGCGCGTACCGCGCTGGATCTCATCGCGCTCGCCGCGTCGGACGGGGAGAGCGGGGCGGTCGCAGCCGCCCTGCGCTCGCCGTACTTGCCCGACGCGGAACGTCAGTGGACAAAGCGCGCAGCGATCGAACGCGGCTGGCTCGAGGAAGGTCGCCGCCGCGTGAGCATGTCCGATGCAATCGCGGCGCTCGAGCGCTACTCCCCCGAGATCTCAGCACGTTGGCGCGCGGGGCGCGACCGTCTCCTCAGCCGCCCGGGCACTCCGCGCGAATGGGTCGACTCGTGGCGCGAATGGCTGGCGGCGGCCGGATGGCCGGGCTCGCGCTCTCTGGACAGCGCCGAATACCAAGCGCACGAGGCGTGGGAGAAGCTGCTCGGAGAGTTCGCGACGCTCGGCGCGGTTGCTTCCCGATGCACTCGAACGACCGCAGTCGCGCGGCTGCGCGAGCTCGCGCGGGCGACGCTGTTCCAGCCGGAAGGGAACGCCGCGCCGATTCAGATATTGGGCATGCTCGAAGGGAGCGGGCTTGCATTTTCCGCGCTTTGGGTGGCCGGCATGACGGCGGAGCGGTGGCCGCCCGCGCCGCGGCCCAACCCGCTGCTGCCCCTGCGCTGGCAGCGCGAGCGCGGCGTTCCGCGCTCGAGTGCGCGCCGCGAGCTCGAATTCGCACGGACGGTCACCACTCGCTTCGCCGGTGCAGCGGCGGAGGTTGTGTTCAGCGCGGCGGCTCATGACGGCGACCGACCACTGTCGATGTCGTCGCTGATTCTTCCGTACCCGCAGCGTCAAGCCGCTGCGAATTGCGACAGCTGGGTGCAAATCGTCCACCGCGGTGCCGCGCTGGAAGCGATTCGCGACGAGCGCGCGCCGCGGATGGCCGAGGGTGCGGTCGCGCCGGGAGGGTCTCGTCTCCTGCAGTCGCAGAGCGATTGCCCTTTTCAGGCCGTGGCGCGGCATCGTCTGCGGGCCGACGCATGGCCTGCGCTGCTCGCCGGACTATCGCCGCAGGAGCGCGGACTCATCGTGCATGCGAGCTTCGCGTCGTTCTGGAAGACGATCGGCGATCGCGCGTCGCTCGTAGCATTGACCAAGGATGCGCTCGATGACCACATCGATCGCGCGGTGCGCGACGGCATTGCGGAGCTGCGGCCTGCGCGCTGGCGGGGCCTGCCCGACGTGGTCCGCGCGGGTGAGGCCACCCGCGTCAGCAAGGTAGTCAAAGCATGGCTCCGCGTCGACCGCGCGCGTCCCGCATTCTCGGTGACGAGCATCGAGTCGAAGACGCTCCTTCATCTCTCCGGGATTGCGGTGGATGTGCGACTGGATCGAGTCGATGCGCTTGCTGACGGAGGCTCGGCGATCATCGACTATAAAACCGGCAATGCCGATTCGCCGCAGCAATGGTTCGATCAGCGCCCACGCTCGGCGCAACTCGGCTTGTACGCGCTGAGCAGGCGCGACGAGGACCCCGATGTCCCCGTGCGGGCCATCGCATACGCAGAGGTCCGGCCGGATGAAGTGCGCGCGCGCGGCATTGCCTCGGACGCCGCGGCGTGGCCGGAATTGAAGGAGCTCGCCTCGCTTGGTTTGTTCGACAGTTGGACCGAGCTCGAGGAATGGTGGCGCGCGCACCTGGGCGCGCTCGCGACAGAAGTCAGGGAGGGGAAGGCGAGCGTGACCCCGCGCGCTTCGCACCCGGTTCCGTGCCGGACCTGCTGCCTTCAGCCGCTTTGCCGCATCCAATCGACGTCCTTTCTCGATGCGCTCGGTGAGACAAATGAATGAGACGTCCGTCGGTCGGGACGATCTGGCGCGCGCCAGCGCGCTCGACGTGACGCGGTCGTTCATCGTCCAGGCCCCCGCGGGCTCCGGGAAGACCGAGCTCCTCATCCAGCGCTTTCTCGCGCTGCTGGCTCGCGTCGAGCATCCGGAATCGATCGTGGCGATGACCTTCACGCGCAAGGCGGCGGGCGAGATGCTCGAGCGCATCGTTGCGGCCTTGCGCTCTGCCGGCACGGAAGCTCCCCCGGCGTCGGCGCATCGCTCGCTGACGTGGAGTCTGGCGCGGGCCGTGCTCGAGCGCGATGCCGCGCTGGGCTGGGGCCTCACTGCACATCCCGCCCGGCTTCAGGTGCAAACCATCGACGCGTTTTGCGCAGGCTTGATGCGCCAGGCGCCGCTCTCCGCAAGAGTCGGCGCCCTGCCGACATTCGTCGACAATGCGCAGGCGATGCATCTCGAAGCCGCGCGCGCGGAGCTCGAGGCCGCAGGAACCAATGCGTCGTGGGCGCACTTGCTCGGGCATCTCGACAACGACGCCGATCGCGCGGTCGACCTTATCGCAGGTCTGCTCGGCAAACGGGAGCAGTGGCTCCCGTTTCTCGTGGGCCACGATCCGGCGATGCTTCGAAAGACGCTCGAGGAAACCCTGGTCAAGGCGATCGAAGCAGAATTGCAGGCGGTTCATTCGGCAATTCCGGAATCGCTGGTCGAGCCCTTGTTCGAGCTCGCCCGATACGCGGCGCAAAATCTGGAGGATGGGGCCGTCTCGGCCGTGTTCGTTGCGTGTGCTCGCGGCGGAAAACTTCCTGCACCGACAATCGATGCGGTGCCGCATTGGGAAGCGCTCGCGGATTGGCTACTGGTCAACGGTGGGCGGCGCTTTCGCAGGTCCGTCGATGTGCGAGGCGGTTTCCCGCCTCGGGGCAAAGCCGGGGAGCAGGGGCGTGAGGATCGGGCTGCCCGCAAGGATGAGATGCAGAACCTCCTTGAAAGTCTCACCGCAGTGGACGGCTTGCAGCACGCGCTCGGCCGCGTGCGCACCCTTCCTCCTCCTCGCTACGCGGACGAAAGCTGGTCGTTCATCGGTGCCCTGCTGGACATTCTTCCACGTTGCGTCGCGCGGCTTGCAATTGTTTTCTCGGATGCCGGAAAAATCGACTTTGCCGAAGCGATGCTCACCGCCTTGCGGGCGCTGGGCGAAGCGGACGCACCCAGCGATCTGCTCCTTTCGCTCGATATGAGGATCGAGCATCTTCTGGTCGACGAGTTCCAGGACACCTCCCACGCTCAGTTCGGGCTTATCGAGGGCCTCACCGCCGGGTGGACGGGCGACGATGGCCGGACGCTGTTCGTCGTCGGCGATCCCATGCAGTCGATCTATCGCTTTCGCGAAGCCGACGTGAGCCTTTTTCTTTCGGCGCGCGAACAACGCCGCATCGGCGGCGTGCACGTCGAGCCGCTGACGCTGTCGCGAAACTTTCGATCGCAAGGCAGTCTTGTGGACTGGGTCAATCGCGTGTTTCCCGATGTGCTGCCGGCGATCGACGATTCGGCGAGAGGCGCAGTAGCGTTCAAGGCGGCGACGCCTGCGCGCGACGCTGCAAGCGGAGCCGCGGTTACCGTCGACGTCTGCAACGACGCGCAGCAGGAGGCGCGATCGGTCGTTTCTCGCGTGCGCGACGCTCTCGGCGCGGGCCACAAAACCATCGCCGTGCTGGTCCGCAAGCGCGGCGACCTCGCCGACATTCTGCCGGCGCTTCGTGCTGCAGGCATCGCATTTTCAGCCGTCGATCTCGACCGCCTGTCCGAACGGCCGGCAATGCTCGATCTGCTTTGCCTCACCCACGCGCTCATTCAGCCGGATGATCGGCTCGCCTGGCTTAGCGTGCTGCGCGCGCCTTGGTGCGGCCTGAAGCTTCCGGACCTGTTCGCGGTCGCCGACGCCTGCAGCGGCGCGACGCTCGCCGGCGCCCTCGATCCCGACCTCGACACAAGCGCGCTGTCCGACGAGGGTAAGTTGCGCTTGCAGCGATTCGCATCGGCGATCGCACCTGCGCTTCGCAACCGGGGAAGGCTTCCACTGCACGCGCTTGTTCGCGGCGCGTGGCTCGCGCTTGGCGGGCCGGCCTGCATGCCGGAGTCGATTGACCTCGCCGGGTCGCGCTGCTTTTTCGCGCTGCTGGCCGAGCACGCGGCCGGGGCCGATGTGCCGGACTGGGACGCCTTCGTCCAGGCATTCGATGCGATCCATCCGGAAGACGACCCTGACTCGACGACGAGCGTGCGCGTCATGACCTTGCATCGCGCCAAAGGACTCGAGTTCGACGCCGTCGTCATGCCCGGACTCTCGCGCGGATGGGGTCGGAGCGAGTCGCAGCTTCTGCGCTGGCGCCGTCGCCGCGAGGGATGGCTTCTTGCGCCGATCAAGCCACGAAGCGCGGGTCGCGACGAGGACGACCCGGTGTATGCCTATCTGCGCCGACTGGCCGACGACGAAGCCCAGGCGGAACTGGGTCGCCTGCTCTACGTCGGCTGCACGCGCGCACGCGAGCGTCTGCATTTTACCGCGGCCCTGGCGAGCGAGCGCGCCACGGGGGACCATAGCCAATGGAAACGGCCCGCAAGCGGAACCGCACTGGCGATGCTTTGGACGGCACTCAACGAGATGGGTCTGGTTTCGCCTCCCGGGCATAGCGAGCCGATGGGACCAAGGCGCTTTGACGGCGTCCTGCTACCGCGTCTGCCGCTCAACTGGCGCCTGCCGGAGCCACCGATTCCGCCTGCCGACCTCGCCGCGCCGGCCGCATCCTTGCAGGACAGCGTCGAATTCGACTGGGCACGCGAGGCAGCGCGTCGGATCGGCATCGCAGCGCATCGGATTCTGCAGAGGATCGCCGAAGAGGGCATCGATGCATGGAACGAGTCCCGCATGGAATTGCAGCGAACGCGCATCGCGCGGGAGCTCTCGGCCGTGGGCTTCACGATGGACGAAGTCGCCGCAGGCGTCGAGCGGGTCGCGGTGGCCATCCGAGAGACGCTCGCCGATCCGCGAGGCCGCTGGCTTTTTGCGCACGACCACGTCGACGCGCACAGCGAATACGCGGTGACGGCGCTGCTCGATGGCCAATTCAAGCACCTGGTGATCGATCGCACGTTTATCGATAACGAAAATGTGCGATGGGTCGTCGACTTCAAGCTGTCGCGGCACGAAGGCGGCGATCGCGCGGCGTTCCTCGATCGCGAGCGCGAGCGTTATCGCGCGCAGCTGGAGACGTACGCCAAGGCCGTGCGCGCGATGGAGACGCGGCCGATCCGTCTGGGTCTGTACTTTCCGCTGCTGGGCGGATGGCGAGAATGGAACGCCCCATGAGTCCTCGCTAGCGGTGCAAGCGTCGCTGGACCGCCGACCTCCCGCCACGTTAAAATTCAAGTTTTTCAAGCGCTTCAGCTTCTTTTGGCCACATCAGGGAATTTTCCGAGTAAGTCCCGCGTGGTCTCATGTGAGACTTGCTCAGAGGTTCTTTAGTGCAGGTTTTCCGAGGATTGCCCGACGTCGCTACGACCCGGGTCGCACTGACCATCGGCAACTTCGACGGCGTCCATCGCGGCCACCAGGCGATGCTGGGGCGACTTGTCGAGGCCGCCGAGGACTTGGCACTGCCGGCCGCCGTCCTCACTTTCGACCCGCATCCCCGCGAATTTTTCGCCAGAGAAAAAGCGCCGCCGCGGCTGTCGACGGTGCGCGACAAGCTCGAGCGGTTCGCGGCGCACGGCGTCTCGCGCGCGTATATCGCGCGGTTCGATCAAAGGCTGGCGGGCGTGTCCGCCGAAGATTTTGTCGATCAGGTGCTGGTGGAGCGTTTGGGCGCACGCTGGGTGCTCGTCGGCGATGACTTCCGCTTCGGTCGCGGCCGCGCAGGCGACCTTGCGCTGCTGCGCGCCAAGGCCCGAGCGTTCAGCGTCGAGGCGATGCCGACGGTAAGTGTTGCGGGCGAGCGTGCATCGAGCAGCGCTGTGCGCGCGGCGCTTGCGGCGGGTGACGTCGAGCGCGCGGGCCGCCTGCTGGGCCGGCCGTACGCGATAAGCGGCCATGTCGCGCATGGCGACAAGCTGGGACGGGGGCTGGGATTTCCGACGGCGAACGTGGTGCTGCGGCACAAGCCGCCGCTGTCGGGAATCTTTGCGGCGCGGGTGCGGGGGCTCGAAGACGGCCCACGCACGGGGGTCGCAAGCCTCGGCGTGCGACCGACGGTGAAAGTCGGCGCCAAGCCTCTGCTCGAGGTGTTCGTGTTCGATTTCGACGCGACGATCTACGGCCGCCGCGTCACAGTCGAGTTTCTTCACAAGCTTCGCGACGAAGAGCGCTATCCCGATCTCGAGAGCTTGTCGCAGCAGATCCGCGACGATGTGGTCATGGCGCGCGATTATTTCTCAACTCAAAAATAGATCCGAAAGCGGCGATGGCCGATAGCCCAAAGACCGACTACAAGGCGACGTTGAATCTGCCGGATACGCCGTTTCCGATGCGCGGCGATCTGGCAAGGCGCGAGCCCGCATGGGTTCGCGAGTGGCAGGCGCGCGACGTCTACGGCGCGATCCGCCGCGCAAGCGCCGGTCGTCCGCGCTTCGTGCTGCACGATGGGCCGCCGTACGCGAACGGCGATTTGCACATCGGCCACGCGGTCAACAAGATCCTCAAGGACATCGTGGTCAAGAGCCGCCAGCTCGCCGGCTTCGATGCGCCCTACGTCCCCGGGTGGGACTGCCACGGAATGCCGATCGAAGTGCAGATAGAAAAGACCTACGGCAAGAATCTGCCCACGGCGGAGACGCAGCGCTTGTGCCGGGCCTATGCCACCGAGCAGATCGCAAGGCAGAAAGTCGATTTCCAGCGGCTCGGCGTGCTGGGGGACTGGGACCATCCGTATACGACGATGGCCTACGGCAACGAAGCCGACGAAGTCCGCATGCTCGGCACGCTGCTCCAGAAAGGCTACCTGTTCCGCGGGCTCAAGCCGGTCAACTGGTGCTTCGACTGCCACAGCGCCCTGGCGGAGGCCGAGGTCGAATACGAGGACAGGCAGGACATCGCCATCGATGTCGGATTTCCGCTCGACGATTCGGAGCGCGGCAAGCTCGCCAGCGCATTCGGTGTGCCGAGTCTCCCGCAAGGACCGGCATATGCGGTGATCTGGACAACCACTCCGTGGACGATCCCGGCTAATCAGGCGCTCAACGTTCATCCCGGCATCACTTACGCGCTGGTGGATACGGCGCGCGGCACGCTTATCCTTGCGCAAGACCTGGTCGAGAAGTGCCTCGCCCGGTTCAAGCTCGAAGGGCGCGTCCTCGGGACTGCCAAAGGCAAATCGCTCGAGCTCATCCGATTCCGCCACCCGTTTTACGATCGGGCGTCGCCGGTGTATCTCGGCGAGTACGTCACCCTCGAGCAGGGAACCGGCATCGTGCACAGCTCACCGGCGTATGGCGTCGACGACTTCGCATCGTGCCGCCGGTACGGCATGAGCGACGACGATATGCTCAACCCCGTTCAGGGAGACGGTCGATTCGCGGATAGCCTGGCGTTTTTCGGAGGCATGCGCATCTGGGACGCGAATGCTCGGATCGTCGACAAGCTTCGCGAGGCCGGCGCACTGTTCCACGCCGAAAAGTTCACGCACAGCTACATGCACTGCTGGCGGCACAAGACGCCGATCATCTATCGGGCGACGACGCAGTGGTTCGCGGGGATGGACGATGTCCCCGGCTTCAACGGCCACAAGCCGGCGACGTCGCTGCGCACGAGCGCGCTTGCCGGCGTCGATGCGACGACGTTCTATCCCGCGTGGGGCAAGTCGCGGCTGCACGGCATGATCGCCAATCGTCCCGACTGGACGCTTGTCGCGGCAGCGTCAGTGGGGCGTTCCCCTGCCTTTGTTTGTCGACAGGGAAACCGATGAGCTGCATCCCGACACGCCGGCGCTGATCGAGCTCGCGGCAGCCAAGATCGCGCAGGCGGCATCGAAACATGGTTCGACGCAACTTGCGAGGATTTCGGCGTCGACGAATCGCGCTACCGCAAGCTCAGCGATACCGTCGACGTCTGGTTCGACTCCGGCGCGACGCATCAGACCGTCATGGGCGGGCCTCTCGGCCGTGAAAAGCATCTGGGGTCGCATCCCGATCAGACCGGCTTCCCAGCCGATCTCTACCTCGAAGGCTCGGACCAGCATCGCGGATGGTTCCATTCCTCGCTGCTTTCGTCGTGCATGCTGAATGGCGTCCCGCCCTACAAGGCGCTCTTGACGCACGGCTTCGCCGTCGACGGCGAAGGCAAGAAGATGTCGAAGTCGCGCGGCAACGTCGTTGCGCCGCAGAAGGTATGGGCGGCGCTGGGCGCGGAGATCTTGCGATTATGGGTCGGCGCCACCGACTATTCCGGCGATCTCTTCGATTTCCGACGAGATCCTCAAGCGCGTCGTGGAAAGCTATCGCCGCATCCGCAATACCCTGCGCTTCCTGCTTGCGAATACGGCGGATTTCGACGTCGCCAACGATGCCGTTGCGATCGCCGAGATGTTCGAGCTGGACCGCTACGCGATCGCGAAGGCGAACGCCCTGCTGCGCTCGGTCGCGGCCGATTACGACCGCTACGAATTCCATCTGGTCGTGCAGCGGCTGCAGACGTATTGCTCCGAGGAGCTCGGTGGATTCTATCTCGACGTGCTCAAGGATCGACTCTACACGGCGGCGCGCGGCAGCCGCGCACGCCGCTCGGCGCAGACCGTGCTGGCGCTGATACGCGATGAGCTGCTCAAGCTGATGGCGCCGATTCTGTCGTTCACCGCGGAAGAGGCATGGCGCATTCTCTATCCGCGCGACGAGACGATGTTCGTGCACGTCTGGGCGCGGCTCGCTCCGCCGAGATTGCGCAGTCGGATGCGCTGCTCGATAAGTGGCAGCGCATTCTCGCGATCCGGGCTGTCGTGCAAAAGGAGCTCGAGACGGTGAGACGAGCAGGGGACGATCGGCTCCTCGCTCGAGGCCGAAGTCGACGATTGCCGTGCCCGACGACGACGACTACGACGCGCTGGCATCGCTCGGTGACGACCTGCGCTTCGTGATGATCACGTCGGCGGCCCGCGTCGAGCGCGGCGACGCGCTCGCGATCGCACGTGAACCGAAGCGCGAATTCCAAGTGCGAGCGCTGCTGGCACTGGCGCGACGACGTCGGCGCCGATCCGACGCCATCCGACTTTGTGCGGGCGCTGCGTGGCCAACCTGTACGGCGCGGGCGAGCCGCGGTCGTTCGCATGACCGAGTCCCCAAAAATGGCGCACCGCGCCGGCGCAGCGATGGTGGATCTGGCTGCTGGTGAGCGCTCGCGGTGATCGTTGCCGACCAGATCAGCAAGGCCGTCGTGCTTTCGAGCGCTGCACGTCGGCGAGAGCGCGCGCAGTCACGCGATTCTTCAGCATCGTGCTCGCATTCAACGCCGGTGCGGCGTTCAGCTTTCTCGGCGACGCCTCGGGATGGCAGCGCTATCTGTTCGGCGCGTTTGCGCTCGCGGCCGCCGGCTGATCGTCTGGCTGCTGCGGCGCGGCGGCGATCGGCTCTATTGCGCGGGCCTGAGCCTGATCCTCGGCGGCGCGCTGGGCAATCTGTGGGACCGCGCGACCCTCGGCCGAGTCGTCGACTTTCTGCTTTTCCACGACTATCTTCCCTATCGGCCCGCGCTGCTGCGGTGGCTCGATCCGTTTCCCGCCTTCAATGTCGCCGACAGCGCGATCACGGTCGGCGCGGCGCTGCTGATCATCGACAGCTTTCGCCAGCGACCACGCAGCCCGCCGGCGGCGCACTAGGACTGACATGCACATCATTCTCGCCAACCCGCGCGGTTTCTGCGCCGGCGTCGACCGCGCGATCGCGATCGTCGAGCAGGCGCTGGCGCAATTCGGCGCGCCGATCTACGTGCGCCACGAAGTCGTGCACAACAGATTCGTCGTCGACGACCTGAAGGCCAAGGGCGCGATATTCGTCGACGAGCTCGCCGAAGTTCCCGCCGGCAGCACGGTCGTATTCAGCGCGCACGGCGTGTCGCGCGCGGTGCGCGCGGAAGCCGCAGCGCGCGGCCTCGATCGTGTTCGATGCCACCTGTCCGCTGGTGACCAAGGTCCACGTCGAAGTCGCCAAGATGCGCGAGCAGGGACGCGAAATCGTCATGATCGGTCACGCCGGCCATCCCGAAGTCGAGGGCACGATGGGGCAGTCCGACGGCGGCATCTATCTGGTCGAGTCGGTCGCCGACGTCGATCGGCTCGTCGTCCGCGATCCGGCGCATCTCGCCTACGTGACGCAGACGACGCTGTCGGTCGACGACGCCGCGGCCGATCGTCGACGCGCTCAAGCAGCGCTTCCCGGCCATCGTCGGCCCGAAGAAGGACGACATCTGCTACGCGACGCAGAATCGGCAGGACGCGGTCAAGTTCATGGCGCCGCAATGCGACGTCGTGATCGTCGTCGGCAGCCCCAACAGCTCGAATTCCAACCGCCTGCGCGAAGTCGCCGCGCAACGCGGCGTTCGCGGCGTACATGATCGACCGCGCCGAAGAGCTGCAGGCCGAGTGGCTCGACGGGCAAGCGCACGATCGGCGTGACCGCCGGCGCGTCCGCGCCGGAAGTCCTGGTGCAGCAGGTGATCGAGCGCCTGCACAAGCCTCGGGCGCGGGCAAGGTCGCGCGAGCTCGACGGCGTCGTCGAGATCGACGTGTTTCCGATGCCGCGGAGGCGCTCAGCCGCGCACGGCGACGCGCGGCTGCGCACCGACGGTGTGGTCGACCGGCGGGCGCTCACGAGCGTTCAGCGCCTCGAGCTGCGCGCGAGGACCAGACCATGCGCCCGCCGCCGCGAGCGACGCCAGCGCGAGCGCTGCCGCGGCGCCGGCGCACAGCGCGTGACGGCCGCTTTCGCTGAACGCGCGCACGACGCCTTCCGCGAAATACCAGGGCAGCAGCAGCAGCGCCCATTGCCGCGCGCGACGTTTTCCGCGCGCGACGCCGGGCCACAGAGCGAGACGAGCGGCACGCCTTTGAGCGCCAGCCACGAGCCGCCGGGCTTCAGCGGCGCGAGCCACAGCTCCCACAGTCCAGAGTGCGAGCCAGCGAGCGCAGCGGCGGCGAGCCGCCGCCAGCGTTCGTCGCCGAAGGGCATAGGCCGCGTCGCTTCTGCATCCAGCCGGCGAGCCTCCGTCGCGACCGCGGGACATCAGATTCCTTACTGGCGACATGAATTCGAAGAGCTCGAAGCCCGGACCCTGATCGACCAGCTTGGTCAGCACCACGGTGCCGACCGACGTTGCCGCGGCGCAGGATGATCGCCTGCTCGAGCTGAAACGCGCCTGCCGGCACCAGCGCCATCGGCGGCGAGCCGTCCTGGCCGTCGTCGGGCAGCAGCACGACATGGCAGAAGCGGCGCGTCGTCGGCGCCTTCGGCGCGCGCCGCCGCCGCCTCCGGACTGTCGGTGAGCAGCTCGCAGCCGAATTCGAGGCCGCTGCCGCGCAGCGTGTTGCGGAACCAGCGCACCATCGCGACCTGCAGCGTGTTGCGGCCCTCGACGCGCAAGGCGATCAGGTCGCCGATGCGCAGCGGCGCATGCGACGGAATCGATCTGGCGCAGCGCGTAGCCGGCGGGCGTGTGGTTGATCACCTGGCACGCAGTGCATCGGCGGCAGGCCGGTCGGCGGCATTGGCGACGTTCGCGTGCGTGCCGCGGCTGTATTGCCACACGGCGGGCAAGCCGGCGCACATGACGACGCGCGCGCGCGACGGCAGCCGATTGAACTGCCGCGCCGGCGGAATCGCCCATTGCCGCAGCAGGCGGCGCAGCAGAGTCATGTATTGCGACGACCGACGCGGGATCGGTGCCGATGCCCGCCGGCGCCTTGCCGCCGGCGTCCAGCGCGCGCAACTGTTCCTGGATCTGGAAGGCGAGATCGAAGGTCAGCAGGAAACAGCTTGCTGCCGTCGATGTTGCCGCCCTTGTTCGCCGAGAACGGCGGGAAGTCGTGCCCGACCGGGACGATCGCCACCGCCTTGGCCAGCCGGTGCACCGGCGCGACGTCGGTGATCTTCGCCCAGTGCGAATACTCCTGCAGGTACTGCGATGACCTGAGTCCGAGCTGCGCCGGGCAGGAAGCCGTAGGGATTGGCCAGCGCCAGCAGCAGCGCCTGCACGTAGAGTCCGCTCCGGCGTCGCCTCGGGGTTGTCGCTGGCGATCGGCGTCTGATGCAGGCCGCGCTGCGGGCGAACACGTAGATCGCGTGCGCGTCGTGCCAGGTGCGCGCCGGCACCGGCGCGTACGACATGTAGCTGTTGATCAGGACGCGCGTCGTGCACTGCAGGCAGCGATGGATCAGCGCGACGAGCAGGCGATTGCCGCCGAGCAGCATGCGCTTGTCGGCCTCGTGCGCGAGCAGATGCTTGTACGCGGTCGCGAGCTCGGCGGCCAGCGATCAGCGCGGCCTTGGCCGCTTCCAGCGCATCGCCGGTCAGCGGATGCGCGGCGCGCGCGAAAATGCCGCTCGAGTGTCGGCCAGAGCGTCAGCGCGGTCGCTGTAGATACTTCTCCGCGAGCTCGAGGCGGCGCGAATCGGAGATCGCGACGCGATTGATGGCGGCCAGCGCGTCGCCGATCGCTCCCGCGGCCTCGATCGGGTCGCGCTTGAGCATTTCGTCGAGCCACGGCTGGACGCGCGCCGGCCGCGTCTCCGGCGGATGCGTCGGGCGTTCGTCGAGCCGGGGCAGGCTGAGTGCGAGGGTCATGACGTTGGCATTTTTTGGATTCGCGCCGTCGATTGTAGACGATGCGGCGCGGTTTCGATAACGGCGCAGCCTCACTATGCGTCGAGAAATGCCATCACCGGCGCGATCTGTTCCGCGTCGAGCAGCATCGGCGCGTGGCCGACGCCGGGAACTCGATCAGCTCGGGTTTGGGGCCGCGCGTGCGCATTGCCGCCGCCGTCGCGCGCGAAAGGAGGTCCGACTCCGCGCCGCGCAGCAGCAGCGTCGGGCACGAGATCGCATCCCAGATCGGCCAGATGTCGCTGTTCTGCGCGGCGGCAGCGCGAAACGGCACGGCGATGCCGGGATCGTATTTGAGCCGCCAGCTGCCATCGGCGACTCGCGCGCGTCGTGCTTGCGAGCGTCTGCCACTGCGCGTCGGTACAGCGCGCCGAACGGCGCCGACACCTCGCGGATATGCGCTTCGAGCGCGGCGAACGAGTCGAAGCGCGGGTCGAGGCCGACGTACGCGGCGATGCGTGCCAGCGCGCCGGCTCGATGCACCGGCCCGACGTCGTTGACGACGAGCCGGATCGACCGGCGTTTCGGGCTGCGCGGCCATGACCATGCCGAGCAATCCGCCCATCGACGTGCCGACCCACGCGACCCGATCGGCGTGCGCGTGCGCGAGCATCGCGGTCAGCGTGGTCAGATACGTCGGGAACGCGTAATCGTTCGGATCGCGCAGCCATTCGCTGTCGCCGCGCCCCGGCATATCCGGACAGAGCACGCGAAAGCGATCGGGCAAGATCGCCGCGCCAGCGCGTCGAAATCGCGTCCGTTGCGCGTCAGTCCGTGAACGCAGACGACGACGCGCGGATTGTCCGGGTCGCCCCATTCGCGATACACGACGCGATGAAATCCGTGCGGGCTGAGGCTCTTGAAGTGGTGTTCTCGCGGGGAAAGCATGCGTGAGGCAGCGCCGAGTCTTGGTGACGCAGCGCATCGTCGGGGAAAATCCAGCGCCCGTCAAATCGCGGCAAGCCCGGATTTCCTAGTGTTCTGTCCCGTGAATAGCTTCATTAAGTGAAACCGATGATTTTCGTCGCCAGACCAGGCGCGAGGCCGCGTCGTAGCTTGGGCTACGGCAAGGCCGAGCAATGACGTATCGCGGCGAAAAGCGCGGTTTCATACGAAGTTTATTTGCGGGACAGGACACTAACTCAGCAGCACCGACGGAAACAGCGGCAGGAAGCTCGCCGTGTCGCCTGAAAGGAAAGCCTGAATTTCGTCGCGCGTGCGATCGCATCGGCATAGCCGAGAGCGAGCAGCTCGCGGCAATACTCCTGGTCGAACAGCAGGTAGGACAGCAGATTCGCGCCGGTGCCCTCGGTGCTGCCCAGGCCGTGAAGCAGGTAGCGCACGCCGGCGGCAGACGTCCGCGATGACGGATTGCCAATTCGCCGAGATCGCGGCTGGGATAGAGCACCAGCGCATCGACATGCGCGAATTCGCGATGACGCTGCAGCTCTCGCCGCGGAACGAGTCTGAGCACCTGATTGATCCGCTGCAGCCGCTCGAGGTCGGCGCCGAGGTTGTCGAGAAAGATGCTCGACAGCGCGTGACCGGCGACCTGCGCGAACGAAGGATACTGCGGCGGCGTGCCCGAATCGCGGCGTTTGGCCGCAGAACTGGCCGACCGCGATGACGAGCATGCGTCGTGCGCCCAAATGCAGCGCCGGCGAGAGCGGCGCGATCTGCCGCACCGATCCGTCGGCATAGTAGTCGTCAGCGATGCGCGCAGCAGGAAAGATGAACGGTATCGCGGTCGACGCGAGCAGATGATCGACCTCGATCGTCGCGGGTTCGCCGCGGCGTCGCATCCGCTGCCACGGCACGATCGCCGGCACGCCCTGGTAGAACGTCACCGCGTGACCGGTCGTATAGCTGGTGGCGTTGATCGCCAGCGCGCGCAGGTGACCGTTCTGCATCTGCGCGTCGATTCGTTCGCGATCGAGCTCGCGGCGAAGCAGCTCGTGCAGAGGCGAGTTGTCGAACATGGAGGCCGTCCGCGGCGGTCCGCGGCCGCCCGTCAGCACCGACGCAAGCCAGCGCATGCCGTGTGAGGACAGCGTGCGCAAGTCGGCCTTGTACACGCTTTCGACTCGCATTTTGCGCCACAGGCGCGTGAGGTGCGCGACGCCATCGCGAAAACGGTCGGCATGTGCCGCGAGCGCCGCCGCATTGATCGCGCCCGCCGAAGTTCCCGAGATGACCGGAAAGGGCGAATGGGCGCCCCGGCCCAGGATGCGCGCGACGCCCCGCAGTGCGCCGATCTGGTAGGCGGCGCGCGCGCCGCCGCCGGAAAGAACGACCGCAGTTGGATCGCCGGTGGCCGCCATCAGGACGGCAACCGACTGAGACTCCCGGGATCCCGGATGCAGGTCGCCGCGCTCCCAGAATCTGGCGCGCACCTGGAACGCGCAGCGCTCATGCGCCTTCGCCGCGCAGCGTGCGGTCGAGAATCATCAGCATCGCCGCGGTCGCGCCCCAGATGTAGCGGTCGCCGATACGGAATCGCGAAATAGTCGCGTCGTATCTCGCCCAGCATGCGGAAATGCCGCTGCTGATTTGCCGGGTCGAGCAGGAACGCGAGCGGCACCTCGAATACGTCGGCGACTTCGACCGGGTCGGGCTTGACCACAAACGGCGGCTCGACCCAGCCGACGACCGGCGTAACGCGATAGCCGGTGACCGTTTCGTAGTCTGCGAGCCGTCCGAGAACACTGACGCGATCGCGCGGAAGTCCGATCTCTTCCTCCGCTTCGCGCAGCGCCGCGGCTTCGACATCGATGTCCTCGGGCTCGACGCGGCCGCCGGGGAAGCTGATCTGGCCCGGATGGTCGGGCAGATCGGCGCTGCGCTCGGTGAACAGAACCGTGAGTCCGTCGGGACGATTGACGAGTGGAACAAGCACCGCGGCGGGCGTTGGCGCGCCTTCGCGGCCGGGCAGGCGAAAGCCGTCGGACAGATTGCGCGCGGATTCTGGCGGGGGTGTTGACAGACGCTCAATCAGCCACGCGCGCTGCGACTGCGGGGCCAGATCGAAAAGAGGGAGTTCCATTGCGGACGCGGAAGACGGCATGAAGGTCGGCTGCGCCGATCATACCGGAACCGTGAATCCCATTGCGCCGCGCGGACGCTCGCGGCAGGACGTTCAGGCCAGGAGCTTGACCCCCGCCAACGCAAGCGTTGCGACCAAGATGATGCGCAACGAGCGGATCGGGACTCGGCGCGACGCGAAGCTGCCAAGCACGATGCCTGGTATGCCTCCCGCAAGCAGCGCCAGCAGAAGCGTAACGTCGATGGTTCCCAGCCATGCGTGACCGATCGCTGCAACGGCGGTAAGAGGCACGGCATGTGCGATATCGCTGCCCGCAATCTCGGCAGGTTCGAGCTCCGGGTAGAGCAGGGCAAGCGCAGCCGCCCCTATGGCGCCGGCGCCAAGGGAGGTGAGCGCCACCGCAAAGCCGATGATGGCACCCACTGCGACCGTCATGAGGGGACGATGTCGGCGTATTCCGCGCAGGCGGTCGGTTCGCTTAGCCCAGCGCCTCAAAGGATCGCGAAGCAGCAGCATCGCGATGCTGATCAACAATGCAACGCCGACGCTCTCGCGGATCAGATGATTGAGTTGCTGCGGCGCCAGGTGCGCGGCGGCGACGACCGCGAGCGTAACGATGGCGGCCGGGACGCTGCCGAGGGCGAGCAGGAACACGACGCGGCCTGCAATGTTGCGAGCCGCCCGATGGGCGAATGTTCCGGCTGTCTTGGTGACCGCTGCGCACGCAAGATCGGTGCCGACGGCAATGGGCGCCGGAATGCCGAATGCGGTGATCAACAAAGGCGTCATGATGGATCCACCGCCGACGCCGGTGAGTCCTACGATAAGCCCGACGCCACATCCCGTGAGCGCGAGCAAGCCGAAGTCGACGAGGTTCATCTTACGGGTTCCGTACTAGCCGCGGTTGCGGACGGGCAGGCCTGCAAACGATACTTCGCCTTCAGTCGCGACGGCTGCGCGAGAACGAAACTGCGGTCCGACGAAGATCAGCGCGGGCCCCGTAATTTGTGCGTGGTCAAGACGGGGCAGGTCGGCGAGTGTCGTGAAGATCGTGCGCGCTGCCGGGAGCGACGCGTTCTCGACGATCGCCACGGGCGTCGATGGTCGCTTTCCCGAAGCGATCAATGCTGCAGCGATCGCTTCGCCCTGGCCGGCGCCCATGTAGATTGCGCCGCTGTCCGCTGCGGCGAGGCTGGCGGGCCATTCGCTCGGCGCTTCGCCTTCGCCGACGCGCGGCGTGACGAACGCCACGCTTCGAACCGACCCGCGCTGCGTCAGCGAAATGCCCAGTTGCGCGCTGGCGGCCAGCGCCGCCGTGATGCCGGGCACGATCTCGAAACGGACCGAGGCCGCCTCGAGCGCGGCGATCTCCTCCTGCGCGCGGCCGAACAGCATCGGATCGCCGCCCTTGAGCCGCACGACGATCTCATGGGTCCTGGCGGCGTCGACGAGACGCTTGTTGATGAACTTCTGCGCCGTCGAATGCTTGCCGCAGCGCTTGCCCACGGCGATCTTCACGGCGCGCGCCGCCAGCGCGAGCGTGTCCGGATGCACGAGCGCATCGTGAAACACGATGTCCGCGCGCTCGAGCAGACGCGCGGCGCGCAGCGTCAGAAGATCCGGTGCGCCGGGACCCGCGCCTACGAGATAGACAGTCCCCGTCACGCGATCATCCCCGCGGCCACGGTGTTGTTGGTCGCCTCGTCGATCAGGATGAAGCTGCCGGTGGCGCGATTGTCGGTGTAGCCGTCGGCGAACACCGGCTGAGCGAGCGTAAGTGCGACCCGGCCGATGTCGTTCATCGTCAGCGCCGCTGGCGCCGGCTCCTCCTGCTGCGTCGTCACGTTCCAGAGGTGATCGATGCGGTCGACGCGCGCGCGGACCTCGCGCGTCGTGTGCCGCAGGTGTAGTTGCGGCGCGCATCGAGCGGCGCTCTCCGACAGCCAGCACACCGTGGCGTCGAGAGTCCGCGAGATCGTCGGTCCGGCGCCGGTGCGCACGAGCATGTCGCCGCGCGAAATGTCGATCTCGTGGTCGAGCACCAGCGTGACCGAGGCGTGCAAGCCCCGCGTGCGCCTGCTCGCCTTCGTACGTTCCGAATCCGCGCGCACGCGGCTGTGATGCCCCGACGGCAGCACGGTCACGTCATCGCCGACCGCAATCGAGCCCGATTCGATCCGGCCCATGTAGCCGCGCGGCGAGCCCGGCGGTCGGGCGCGCCACGAACTGCACCGGGAAGCGGAACGGCGCGTCGGCGAGCGTCTGCGGCACCTCCGCCGTTTCGAGGATCTGCAGCAGCGTCGGCCCGTCGTACCAAGGCAGGTTGTCGCCGCGGTCGACGACCATGTCGCCGTCGAGCGCGGACATCGGCACGAAGCGGACGGCGTCGATACCGGTGCGTTCGGCAAAGGCGAGGAAGTCGGCGACGATGCCGGCGAAGACGCTCTGGTCGTAGCCGACCAGGTCCATCTTGTTGACGGCGACGACCAGATGCGGAATGCCGAGCAGATGGGCGAGCGTCGCATGCCGGCGCGTCTGCGTGACCACGCCGTGCCGCGCGTCGACGAGCAGGATCGCGAGCTGCGGCGGTGCTCGCGGCGGTCACCATGTTGCGCGTGTACTGCTCGTGGCCGGGCGCGTCGGCGATGATGAACTTGCGCAGCGCCGTCGCGAAGTAGCGGTAGGCGACGTCGATCGTGATGCCCTGCTCGCGCTCGGCGACGAGGCCGTCGGTCAGCAGCGACAGGTCGAGCGCGTGCCCGCGGCTGCTGCGACGTGCGCTCGATCGCGGCGAGCTGGTCGGCGAGGATCGCCTTGGTGTCGTAGAGCAGGCGGCCGATCAGCGTGCTCTTGCCGTCGTCGACGCTGCCGGCGGTCAGGAACCGCAGCACGCCGTGGTCGAGCACCTCGAGCGTGTCGAGCGCCGACATCAGAAATAACCTTCCTTCTTGCGCAGTTCCATCGACGCGTCGTTGGTCTGGTCGTCCAGGCGCGTGGCGCCGCGCTCGGTGATCGTCGTCGCCGCGGTCTCGGCGATGATCGCGTCGACGCTCGCCGCGTCGGACGCGACCGGCGCCGTGCAGGTGATGTCGCCGACGGTGCGAAAGCGCACCGAGACTGCTCGACGACCTCGCCGCTGCGTGCGGCGGCGTCAGCGCGGTCACCGGCACCAGCGCGCTGCCGCGACGGACGACCGGGCGCGGGTGCGCGAGGTAGATCGACGGCACCGCGAGCCGCTCGCGGGCGATGTATTGCCACACGTCGAGCTCGGTCCAGTTGCTGATCGGGAAAACGCGCACGTGCTCGCCGGGCGCGACGCGCGCGTTGTACAGATTCCACAGCTCGGGCCGCTGGTTCTTCGGGTCCCATTGGCCGAACGCATCGCGGAACGAGAAGATGCGCTCCTTGGCGCGCGCCTTTTCCTCGTCGCGGCGCGCGCCGCCGATGCAGGCGTCGAAGCCGAATTCGGCGATCGCATCGAGCAAGGTCACCGATTGGTGGCGGTTGCGGCTCTCGGCCGGATCGCGCAGCACCGACGCGGCCTTGCGCGATCGAATCCTCGACCGAGCGCACGATCAGCCGCTCGCCGAGCTCGGCGGCGCGCTGATCGCGAAAGGCGATGACCTCCGGAAAGTTGTGGCCGGTGTCGATGTGCAGCAGCGGGAAACGGAAACGCGCCCGGGCGAAACGCCTTTTCGGCGAGCCGCAGCAGCACCAGCGAATCCTTGCCGCCGGAGAAGAGCAGGGCGGGATTGCGGCACTGGCCCGCGACCTCGCGCAGGATGTGGATCGCCTCGGATTCGAGCCAGCCGAGATGATCGGCATCGGCCGGGCGGGCAGGCGTGCCCGCCGCGACGCCGGGCGACGGCCGGTTCGAGCGAGCGCGGCGTCGGTCATGCCGGCGCTCCCTGCGGCTCGGCGCGGACCGCGACATCCAGCGGGCGGCGGTGCAGCCCGCATTCCTTGTGCTCGGGGTCTTCCCACCACCAGCGGCCGGCGCGGATGTCCTCGCCCGGCTCGATCGCGCGCGTGCACGGCGCGCAGCCGATGCTGGGATAGCCGCGGTCGTGCAGCGGGTTGTAGGGCACGCCGTGCGCGCGGATGTAGGCCCAGACGTCGTCGTCGCTCCAGTCGGCGAGCGGATTGAACTTGGGCAGCCCGTGCGCGGCGTCGAATTCCTCGATCGCCAGTGTCGGTGCGCGTCACCGACTGCGCGCGGCGCAGGCCGGTGATCCACGCGCCCTTGCCGGCGAGCGCGCGCGCCAGCGGCTCGGTCTTGCGGATCGCGCAGCAGCGCTGCCGCAACTCGACGCTGCGGTAGAAAGCGTTGACGCCGTTGGCGCGCGACGATACTCCTCCAGCGCAGCCGCGTCGGGAGAGTACACGTCGATCGGCAGGCCGTAATGCTCGCGCACGCGGTCGATCAGCGCGTAGGTCTCGTCCGGGCAGGCGCCCGGTGTCGAGCGTGAAGATGCCGATCGGCAGCGCATGCCGCGCGATCAGGTCGATCAGCACCATGTCCTCGGCGCCGAAGCTGCTGGCGAGCGCCGCGGCGCGTGGTGCTGCGACTCGGACAATCCGGTGGAGGACGCGGCGACGCGGCCTCCTCGGTGCGCATCGTCTCGAAGCTCGTCGATGCCGAGCGTTCCGCGGACGCGCTGACGCGGCGGCGGAACAGCGGCACGGCGTACGCGCGTCGGTGCTTTGATAGCTGTCGCGGAAATCGTCGAAGCGCCGAGCGCATCGTCGCAAGATCGCGGTCGGCGCGCACGCGCGAACGCGTCGAAGCCGCATTGGCTGCAGGTAGTAGAGCTGGTCGCGCAGCACGTCGCCGATCGCGCGCAACTCGCCGGTGAAGCCGTACTTCTCGCGCAGCAGGCGCGCGTCGAATAGCCGCGGCCGTCGGTGAACTTCGGGAAAGTCGACCGCGATCAGACGGCAGGCGGCCGATGTCGCCGGCGAGCGCGGCGGGATCGTCGGCGGGCGTGAGCCAGACGCCGACGTCGCCGCGCGCGGCGAGCGCTTGCGTGCTCCGACTGCCACAGCGCGAGCGGAACGATGACCGGACCGTCGGCGGGACAGCGGCGAGCGATGTCGCCTCGCGCAGCAGCGTCCAGCGATCCTCGACGACGGCGCGGTCCTTAATGAGCTGCGGCATAGACGCGCTCCTTGAAGGGCTCGATGCCGAGGCGGCGCACGGTGTCGATGAAGCGCTCGTCCTCGTGCCGGCGCTCGACGTAGACGTCGATCAGCCGCGCGACGACGTCGGGCATCTCGTCGCGCCGCGAACGACGGGCCGATCACCTTGCCGAGCGAGGCCTTCTCGCCCTGGTCGCCGCCGATCGAGACCTGGTACCACTCCTGCGCCGTTCTTGTCGACGCCGAGCACGCCGATGTTGCCGACGTGGTGATGGCCGCAGGCGTTCATGCAGCCGGAGATGTTGAGATCGAGCTCGCCGATGTCGTGCAGGTAGTCGAGATCGTCGAAGCGGCGCTGGATCGCTTCGGCGATCGGGATCGACTTGGCGTTGGCGAGCGAGCAGAAATCGCCGCCCGGGCAGCAGATGATGTCGGTGAGCAGCCCGATGTTCGGCGTCGCGAATCCGAGCGCCTTGAGCTCGCCCCAGAGCGCGAGCAGCTCCGCCTGCTGGACGTCGGCGAAGATCAGGTTCTGCTCGTGCGACACGCGCAGCTCGCCGAAGCTGTAGCGGTCGGCGAGGTCGGCGACCGCGTCCATCTGGTCCGAGGTCGCGTCGCCCGGCGGCACGCCGGTCTTCTTCAGCGACAGCGTGACGATCGCGTAGCCCGGGACCTTGTGCGGGAAGACGTTGCGCTTGACCCAGTTGGCGAACGCGCGATTGTCGGCGATCGCCGCGCGGAAGCCAGGGTCGTCGCCCGTGCAGCGTCTCGTACGGCGGCGGAACGAAAGAATGAGGCGAGGCGCTCGATCTCCTCGTCGGGCACGGTCGCCGGGCCGCCGTGCAGGCGCTCCCACTCGGCCTCGACGTGTTCCGCGAAAACCGGCGAGCGTCATCTCCTTGACCAGGATCTTGATGCGCGCCTTGTACATGTTGTCGCGCCGGCCGAAGCGGTTGTAGACGCGCAGGATCGCGTCGAGATAGTTGAGGATTTCCGCCGCGGCAGGAACTCGCGGATCACGTGGCCGATGATCGGCGTGCGGCCGAGGCCGCCGCCGACGAGCACGCGAAAGCCGATCTCGCCGGCTTCGTCGCGGACCGCGTGCACGCCGATGTCGTGGACGAGCGTCGCCGCGCGGTCGATCGTCGAGCCGGTGACCGCGATCTTGAACTTGCGCGGCAGGTAGGCGAACTCGGGATGGAACGTCGACCATTGCCGGAACAGCTCGCAGTAGGGGCGTGGATCGACGATCTCGTCGCCGGCGACGCCGGCGAAATGGTCGGTCGTGATGTTGCGCACGCAGTTGCCGCTGGTCTGGATCGCGTGCATCTCGACGGTCGCGAGCTCGGCCAGGATGTCCGGAACGTCCTCGAGCTGCGGCCAGTTGAACTGGATGTTCTGGCGCGTGGTGAAGTGCCCGTAGCCTCTGTCATACTTGCGGCCGATGTGCGCGAGCTTGCGCAGTTGCCTCGAGGAAAGAAGACCGTACGGAATCGCGATGCGCAGCATCGGCGCGTACTTCTGGATGTACAGGCCGTTCTGCAGGCGCAGCGGCCGGAACTCGTCCTCGGTCAGCTCGCCGGCGAGAAAGCGGCGCGTCTGGTCGCGAAACTGGGCGACGCGCTCGTCGACGAAGCGCTGGTCGTAATGGTCGTACCGGTACATTCTCGTTCGGGCCGCATGACAGTGGGTCCAGAGTATCGAAGCGCCGTTATCGCGAGAAGGAATGGATTGCGCTTATCTGATAGCCATGGGCTATATCGGGAAGGATTCCTGGAGTGAGCCTTGGTTTAGTGCTGTTCGCCCACGGCGCCCGCGATGCGCGCTGGGGGGAACCCTTCGAGCGTCTGTTGCGGCGAGTGCGCTCGCTACGGCCCGAGATGGAATGCCGTCTTGCTTATCTGGAGATCATGAAGCCTGACCTGGACGAGGCTGCGGGCGAGCTCGTTGCCTTGGGCTGCGCCGAGATCAGGGTCGTGCCGGTATTCCTGGGCGAAGGCGGCCACGTCCGCCGGGATCTTCCGACTCTTATTGAAAACCTGCGCTCGAAATATCCGGGGACGTTTGTCGCGCAACTCCCAGCGGCCGGGGAGGACCCGGACGTTCTCGAGGCGATTGCCCGGTACTGCGTACAGGGATCGTCCGAGGGTCCTCCTGGCGATGTTGTAGCGCGACTTGACATAATATAAATTATACGCAATTGACGATACCCCCCGGCCCGTTGCTGCAACGCCCCGCGGCATCCTCGACCACGCCGAACACCCCCGCACCAAGCAACGCGCAACCCTCACCGATCTGACGCTCGACGAGCTCGCCACGCTCGCCGACGGCATCGCCGAGCTAGCCC
Source organism: uncultured beta proteobacterium (assembly GCA_963745385.1). Lineage (GTDB taxonomy): Bacteria > Pseudomonadota > Gammaproteobacteria > Burkholderiales > Casimicrobiaceae > PALSA-1003. Next base: position 311,008 of record CAVUXI010000004.1, on the reverse strand, counting down.
GGCCCAACAACCCTTGTCGCCCTTACAGCAGGCCGTTTAAGCACCGTATCGCGCATCTGGAACAAACCCTCCTGCAAGCCATCTCGAGGTTCGCATGAGAGTCTTCCAGCCCCGATCCGTCGCTACGTTCTGCCGTCAGACCGGCTTCACCGAAGCCACCATCCTCAAGTACGCGAAAGCAGGCCGACTCCTCGGTGCGCGAAAGCACCCTCTCACGAAAAAATGGTGGATCTACCCGCCCGCAATCCTGATCACCCAAGACGGCGACCCAGTACGATTTCCCCCCGGTCGTTCACAGACGTCCGCCGCTTCAGCGGACTGACGGTCGCCGACGCCGCCGCACTGCTATGGGTTACACCACGCACCATACGCAACTGGGAACGCGGGCACACTCGCGTGCCCTACATGGCTGTGCGGCTGCTGAGGCTCTTGAAAAACGGAGAACTACCGGACGCCGCCTGGCGCGGCTGGCAGCTGCACCAGGGCAAGCTTTATCCGCCTACCGGTCGCAGCTTCGAACCATGGGAGATCGAACACCTAGACGCGACCCTGCGCCGCGCCCAAATGTTCGAGGAAATTTACGACCGCTTGAAAAACCTGACCGCCAACGGGGGCCCCTAAACGGCCCTCCCCTCCACATTTCCCACCTCTGCGCGATTTCCCCCCGTGTTACAAGCGGGGGGATACCCGCTGGAACGCCTAGATTTCCCACTTTGACTCGAAATCGGCGCCCACTGATGCGGGTAAATTCATGCTACGCCCGGCCCGCACCGGTAGTCAAGTGGGCTTGCTCCCCCCGACCCCCCCCGCCCCACCCCCTACACAGGGGTGGGGAGCCGGCCGCGCGCCTACCACCCCATCTCCGATGGGGCCGCACGGCGCGCAGCCGAACCCCGGCCTGTAGACCAAAGCCGGGCGAGGGGTCGTCCTGCAATGCAGCAAAATGCCATCCTCGCCACTTTGCTTTACCATCACTCGAAAGGAAAAGCTTTCCCTACTTCCCACCTGACAAGCAACCAGCCCCTAACTCGCTGTTTCCCCTATGGAGATAATCCCGTGCTCTATAAATTATACGCAATTGCGGATTTAGGCGACTAAGCTTCCCGGGGTGCTCACCCGTGGCACCCGGACTACCGTCAAAGACCTTGGCGGCACCGTCGCCTATTGCCGGCCGCAGGCCAGCCCGAGCTGGCGGCATGTAGCAGCGTGAGAATCAGTGCGGAAAATTTCTTATTGCGCGAAGTCGAACGCGGCCGTGAGGTCGCCCATGCCCGACCGTACGCCGGGAAGCGGCTCCAGGCCGTAGCGCCGCGTGATGAACTTGATGATCGAGGTCGTATCGTATTGTGTATGGTCGACGAAGCCGCGCCGCGCATACGGCGAGATGACGATCGCCGGAACGCGCACTCCGGGTCCCCATCGATCGCCTCGAGGCGGCGGTACGTGGTCCCAGAAACCGCCGTTCTCGTCATAGGTGACGATAATGGCGGTCGACTTCCAAGCCGCGCTTGCCTTGATCCGCACCACGAGCTCCGCGATGTGGATGTCCCCCGACAGGACGTCGGCGTAGCCCGGATGCTCATTGAGCGAGCCCTGAGGCTTGTAGAAAGCCACCTGCGGCAACGCATCCTTGTCGATGGCCGACACGAGGTCCGTGTAGTCCTTTAGGTGCTCTTCGCGGTCGCGCGTGCCGGGTGCAAAGCGCGCAAAGTAATTGAACGGCTGATGATGGACCACGAAATTCGGCGAGCCCTCCGAGGTGTTGTAGATCGCCCGGCGTGGCGCCGCAGGGTCCTGCATGCCGTCACGGATCGCCTCGTTCCAGGCGCCCGAGTACCAAACCCACGCGATTCCTTTCGCCGATAAAGTGTCGCCGATGGTCTTGGCGGTCTGCGGAGGCGCCGTGTGGATCGATGGGTCGGCGTAGCGCGGGTCGCCTCCTTTGGCGGGCGGCACCCTCGAGGGCTGCCATCCGGGCTGGGCCGTCGTCAACGAATAACCGTCCGGGCTGTATTCCCCCGCGACGAAGACCGCCGGTCCGTCCAGCGGGGACGCCGGCGATTCGGCCTTGCGCTTGAGCCATCCGCGCGGGTCGAGCTGCGCCCGCTGATCGGGAGGGATCGAGGCATCTACCGGGGTGCAGGCGCAGATGAGCCAGAAGTGATTGAGGTAGGAATCGCCGAAGGCGCCCATGAAAAAATTGTCTGCCAGCGTGTATTCTTGCGCCCACTTCCACAACGGAAGCTTGGAGCCGTCGTAGTACCCCATCGTGAGTGCGCCCGCATCGGAGACCGCGGCAAAGCGATCGTTTTTTCCACCGTCGATCTGCTCTTGCTGCGGGTAGAACTTGTGGATCAAGTCGCGCGTCGCAACCGAGAGCGGCAGATTGATCGGCGGCGCGTCGATTCGGAACGGCTTGTTGGGGAGATTGCGCGGAAACGCGGGGTCGGGGTCCCTGCCCTTCCACACCGGAGGCAGATACGGCAGCGGCTTGCCGTCGTTGTCTACCTGCGTGTACTGCGCCGGTGTCGCGTTGGCGATTCCATTCGCGCCAGGAAAGAGTCCGTACAGATTGTCGAAGCTGCGATTCTCGGCATAGATCACGACGATGTGATCGATCTTTTCCAAACCCGAGGGCGGCGTCGCGGGTTGCTGCGAACATGCGGCAAGCGCGCCGAGCAATGCAGCAGCGAACCCTACTGCGATGCGACCCATGAAGTCTAAGGCCGGCCGACGCGGCCGGGCAGCGGTGGCTGCCACAGCTCGACCTTGTTGCCGTCAGGATCGATAAACCATCCAAAGCGCCCGTACTCGTGCTCTTCGATCTCGCCGACGACCTGCGCGCCGCCCAAGTGCACCTGACCCAGCGCTTCGTCGAGGTCGTCGACGATCAGGTTGAACATGTACTGCCGCTCGGACGGCGCAAAATAATCCGTGTTCGACGGAAACGGGCTCAATACGGTGAATCCATTGACGGGCATCGATTGAGGCTGGAACTCGATCGAGCTTTTTCCATCTCCTATGCCGAGCCACTGCGCGTACCAGGCAAGCAATCGTTCCGGATCCGGGGATTTGAAAAAGAGCCCGCCGAGGCCGAACACCTTCGCCATTTGCCGCCTTAGTTGAGCTTTAGTTGAGTTTAAGTTCTGTGCGCACCGTGCCCGCACGCTCGTGTTGCGCTGTGAGCGTAATCACGTCCCCCGCTTTGGCGCGCACGACCCACTCGATCTTCGCACGGTCGTCGGTTACATGGTAGTCCGGCCAGAACGAAATGCCGGTGTGCTTGTACGCCTTGCCTTCGAGCTGCCCGATGCTCTTCGCGGCGTTTGCCGCTGACGAGCTCGGCGCCGTCGGGGAGTGAAATTTCCGCGATCACGCCGCGCACGACCTTGCGCTCCAGCGCGCGCTTGCTTACGTAGCTCGGCAGCCATCCCGTGTTCTGCACGACCAGTTGTACGCGCCAGATGCCCTGCCCGATGGCACTCGACGTCGCGATCACGAGCTCGAGCTTCGGCGACAGCAGCGCCTGCCACACCAGCCATTTCGGAAATTTCGCGACTTCGCGCTCGAGAAACTGCAGCGGCGGATTGCCGAAGGCATGGAAGCGATTCCAGCCGCCGATCTCGATCGCGCCCAGCTCCGGATGGTCGAACGGCTTCCAGTCGACGTGCGCGGCGCCGCCGAGCTTTTCCTCGTTCCAGCGAAAGAGCTTCAGATCGTCGTCGATCGGATGGTCGCGAAACCAGTCGATGTAGAGATATTTGTCGATCCCTGCTTCGCGCATCGGGCTCCAGATCTCCACCACCCAGCTGAACATGCCGAGGTGGTCGTAGATCCAGTCGAATGCCCCGCCGATGACCTGCTTGGGGTGGTAGCGAAACTCGTGATAGACGGAGATGTTCGGATACCCGGTCAGCTCGGTGCCCTTGGCGCCGACTTTCTGAAAATGCCAGAGGTCCTCGGCGTGCATCTCGGTGTCGGGCAGATGGTCGAAGGGCCGCAGCAGCACCCCGCTCCAGGTGTGGAACGCGACGCCGCCGCAGATGTTCGGATGAGCGATGATGAACTGCGCCACCGCGCGCACCTCGGGCTCGGAGGTCGGGAACGGTCCGGCGCCGAGCTGCTCGTACTCCTGTCGCCAATTGCCTGGGAAATTTCTATTTAGATCAATCCCCTGCTTCGGCTTCTTCACCTTTAACGTGAAGCCGTCGTAACCCTCGAGGCGGCCCTCCGGCAGGATGCGAAAGTACGTCGCCGCCGACCTCGGTCGGTTCGCGGCGGACCATCAGCCGCGGCTCCTGCGGATGTGCCTTCCACAGCCCGTTCGGGTCCGCAGATCCGCATCTGCAGGATGCGACCATCGCCGTCGATGTCCTCGACCGTCAGTCCCTCGATCGGCGTCTTCGTCGTACGGATAGGTGCGTGTGCTCGAGCGCACCCATTTGGGCTTGTCGGCAAGCGCCCATTCGGCGCCGTCGGGATTGATGCGCGGGCAGACGTAGAACGCGCGGGTGTCGAGCGCGCGCGTGATGTCCGGCATCCTTGCCGTACTGCGTGACGAGCTGCTTCAGGAAATAGAGCATTGGCGACCGACGCGGCGACCTCGGTCGAATGGATGTTGCCGTCGACCCAGAACGCCGGCTTGTCCCGTGCGTCGCCGGTCGCACGTATTGGTGACCGTCACCACCCAGATGTCGCGGCCTTCGTGGCTCTTGCCGATCGATTCGAGCTTGACCAGACCGGGAAATTCGGCGGCGAATGACTTGAGCAGAGTCGCTCAGCTCGGCGTAGCGATAAAAACGGTCGAATTGAACGGTCGGCATCGGAGGTCGTTTTTGGCAAAGCGCGAAGTGTGGCGGCCCGCGACGGTGCGAGTCAACCCGGGGCGATGGGCGCCCGGCCGCAGGTCGTGCGTCGGGCCGGCGAATTTTTCTGCATTGCCGACGCGACGCTCGCGCGTCTATCGGCGACCCGGGCTCAGATCCCCGCGTACCACTCGTAGCCCTGGTCTTCCCAGTAGCCGCCCTTGCCGCCGGCGATGTTGGCGAAGCTCTCGACGAGCTCGATGCGCATGACGTATTTGGCGTGCTTGTATCCGAGCTGGCGCTCGACGCGCAGGCGGACCGGTGCGCCGTTGGGGATCGGCAGCGGCGCGTCGTTGAGCTCGTAGGCGAGGATCGTCTGCGGATGGTACGCATCTTCCATGTCGATGCTCTCGTAATACGGGCTGGTGCCGTCCGCCTCCATCGGATCGGCGCAGTAGAACACGACGAAGCGGGCGGCCGCCTTCGGTTGCACGGCCTCGAGCAGCGCGGCGAGCTTCGCGCCTTTCCACTTGCCGATCGCGCTCCAGCCCTCGACGCAATCGTGCCGGGTGATCTGGGTGCGGCTGGGCAGCGCGCGCAGCTCGCCAAGCGACAGCGAAGCTGGCTTGTCGACCAAGCCTGCCGACCTCGAGCCGGTAATGCGGCGAAGCCGCTCGCCGCCATGCGCGATGTATTGCGGGTTGCGGGGCATGGCGGTGCCGTTGCTGCGAAAATAGGGAGAGCGGTCTGCTTCGCCGAATTCCTGCGCCATGGCCTTGCGCGGCAGCAGCAGCCGCTGCGCGGAGCGCGTGACGGTTTCGGCGCTTTCCAGGATCTTCGGAAACCAGTCGGTGCGCGACAGCTTGTCGCAGCCGGCGAGCGCCAGCGCGCTGCCACCCGCGAGGGCGCGCATGAGGAAGCGCCGGCGCGGATTGTGCCGCTCATCGTGATTCGCTCATGGCCGATTCTCCGCCTCGACTCGATAGCGGCCGGTGATCATCGAGCGTAAATTGTTCCACAGCCCCGTGATGATGACTTCGAACACGTGGACGAGCACGAAGGCCACGAGCAGCCATGCGACGATGAAATGAATCGTGCGCGCCGACTGGCGTCCGCCGAACAGATCGACCCAGCCGGGCCAAAGAGCGTCCACGGCCGGAGACATCGCCAGACCCATCAGGATCACCAGCGGCAGCAGCACGAAGATCACCATCAGATAGGTGAGCTTCTGCAGAACGTTGTAGCGCTTCGATGCCTCGCCTTTGGGATGACGGAAGCGAAGGTGATCGACGATAGACCGGCCGATCGAGCGCACGTCGGTTGGCATCGGGCGCGAGATCGCGGGCAAGGTGACGAGCTGGCGATCGAATACGCGATGTAGCACAGGCCGTTGATCACGAATACCCAGGCGAAGAAAAGATGCCAGTGCCGCGCCATGGACAGCCAGCGGTCGGCAGGAATCGTCAGCCACGACGGAAAAGCTGCTCTCGGCGAGCTGCCCATCGGACCCGCGGGTGGCGCCCAGCCATCCCGTCGTCGTCGAACTCGTGGCCGAAGATCCGCGTCACGCCGACGAGGCTGTTGTCGGCAGTCGGCAGGCGCCGATCTGGAAGATGGGCGGGCGGCCCGTATAGGACGACTTGCCCCAATACAACGACGGGTGCGCACTGAAGATGTTGAGCCCGCTCATCAGCAGGATCGTCAGAGCGATCACGTTGATCCAATGCATGATGCGCACCGGCAGCGTGTGCCGGTAGTACAGATATCCGGCCCGCTCGGGCTTCGGAGCGGATTCTTCGGGCTGCATGCAAGATCTCCTTAATCCGGCGGACGACCCACTGTCGGAAAAATCAGCGCAGTGGAACGCCCGTCAATCCGTCATCACCGCCTTCGCACGGACGCACAGGCTTCAGCGCCTCAGCCGGGCCGGTCCGCTGACATGCGCATTGTCGCGCGCGAAGAAGCGAAGCTTACGGTCCACCTCGAGGGAGATGCCGATACGGACGCTCTCCCCGACCGGCGGCGGCCGCTTGCCGTCGGTCCCGAGCCATAACGGCCCAGGACGGCACAGGTCCACGCCGTCGAGGCCGCGATCGATCGCCATCGCCATTGCGAGGCGACCGGGGCCGCGCGCCAGGTCAAGCGTCCGCTCCATGCCGCGCCGCCGCCGCATGATGTCGATGCCTTCCAGCGGCTCGAGCGCGCGCAGCAGCACCCCGCCTCCGACTCCATGCACTTCACCGCTGACGTTGACCGCATACCAGCAACCGTACACGAAGTATACGTAGGCGTGGCCGCGCTCCAGAAACATGGACCGGTTCCGAGCCGTCTCGCCACGAAAGGTGTGCGCGGCGGCGTCCCCGATCACGTAGGCTTCCGTCTCGACGATGCGGCCGGCGGTTCGTCCTTCGGGATGATCGCGGACGAGGATCTTGCCGATCAGGAACCGGGCAAGCACTGCCGTATCGATGGGCAGGGCCGACCTGCGCAGCGGCCGCAGCCGTTCGATCATATCGCGGACAAGCCACGGTCAGCCCAAGGCAATGCGCAGGTTGCAGAACCGACCATCCCCGTCGTCATCGGCTCTTGGTGGGCGCGCCGGCAGGGGCGGTTCCCGGCGCCTGCCGTTCCATCTCGGCATTGATTTGCGCTCCGAATAAGATCGTCAGCACGGTCAGATAGCACCAGAACAGGAAAATGGTGATGCCGCCCAGCGACCCCAGCAGCGGATTGAGCTGGCTATATTGCGACGCGTAATACGAGAACAAAAAGGAGCCCAGGACCCAGACCGTCGCGCTAAGCGCGGCGCCCCAGATGACCCAGCGCCATCTGACCTTTTGACGGGAAGGGGCGTAACGATAGAGTACCGAGAGCGTCGTCATGATCGCCAGGATCAAAATCGGCCATCGCGACGGCGCGAAGAGAATAAAGGCAATCTCCTCTTCGCCTGGCGGTCGGTAGAGGGGGATGGCCACGATGAGAATAATCGCCACGACCAGGAAAATGCCACCGAAGCACGCGAGGGAGAACGCAAGCAGATGACGCTGCAGAAAGCTCCTTTTCTCTTCCTCCTGGTAGATCATGTTCAACGCTTCGATCAAGCCCCTCACGCCCCGCGTCGCACTCCACAGCGCAAGCACGAGCGCGCCGATCAGCGTCAAGCTCGAAAACCCGCGCGATCGCCGGGTGATCGCCGCCAATTGACCGACAACGAGGGAATCCATGCCTCTGGGTAGCTCGATTCTCAACAGGGAAAGCAGATGAAGAATCTCGTCTTGTCCGAGCAGCAACCCTCCGAGGACAACAACCGCGACCAGAGCGGGGAACAATGCCCAAACGCCATAAAAGGCAATGCCTGCCGCGATGAGCGACATGTTCTGGGCGGCGATCGCGCGCCATGAACGACGCAGGACGGCGCTCCAGCCGCGCTGGGTGATTTCGCTGGGGCTGGCTGCGGTGCTCGGCATCGTTTTGGTCGACAGAAGGTGCCCGCTTCTTCCGCTCTCTGCCTAGCCGGCCCGAATCGGGATCGAAGGCCTCGAACGGCCGCCCGAATCCGGCCGCGACATTCGACCGGTCAGTCGGCGTACCCTGGCAACTCGCGATCGAGCACCCGCATCATTGCGTCGAAGTACAAGCGTTCGCGCTCCCGGCGGGAATGCCGGTCGCAGTCGTTGGGCGCTTGAACGCGGGCGGCGACCTCATCCGACAGCACCTCGAGCGGTCGTCCGGTGCTCATCGCGAGTATCTGCGTGCGGCACACGCGCTCGAGCTTGTAGAGCCGCCGATAGGCTTGCGCCACGGTTTCTCCCGTGACGAGGACGCCATGGTTCTTCATGAACAGGATAGCCTTGTCGCCGATCGCGCGAGCCAGGCGTTCGCCCTCCTCCAGGCTCTCCGCGGTGCCGTTATAGGCGTCGTCGTACGCGATCTGCCCATGGAAGAAAGCCGCGGTCTGATTCGCCGTCAGGAGGCGGTTATCCTGCAGCATGTTGAGCGCTAGCGCCCAGGGCTGATGTGTGTGAAGCACCACGCGTACCCCGCAGATGCGGTGCACGGGCGCATGAATGCACTGCGCCGACAGTTCGACCACGCCCTCTCCTTCGAGCGTCTTCCCCGTTTCGTCGAATACGATCATGTCGCTCGCGCGGGCCTCCGACCAGTGCAGGCCAAACGGTAGAATGAGATAGCGGTCGTCGCGGCCGGGGACCGTGACGGTGAAATGGTTGTCGATGGCCTCCTCGAGCTCGTGCAGCACGGCCAAGCGATGGGCGGCGGCGAGATGGACCTTCGCTTGCAGCACGGGATCGACCGCGCGAGGGGACGACAGAGGATGCACGGACATGGCGCGTCCTTCGGAATGACCTTGGTGGAAGTATAGCGAAGTCGCGTCCGTCGCTGCCCGCCTTGCTCCTCGGAGTCCCGGACTGGGTCCGGAACACTCCGACGGTGGTATGGTCGCGTTGCCGTGCGTGCGCCAAGCTGGGCGCGCCGGTCTCACCGCGCCGGGCCGGATCGATCGCCGTCCGGACTTTCAGGCACCAGGCGACGGCACTTCAGGAGACAGTCAGATGCTGTTGCTCACGGGAACGAGCGGCTACTCCTACAAGGAATGGCTGGGGCATTTTTATCCGGAGAAGCTGCCCGCTGGCGAGATGCTGCGCTTTTACGCGGGGCACTTTTCGACCGTCGAGATCAACAACACGTTCTACCGGATGCCGGCGGAGTCGATGCTCGCGCAATGGCTGGACCAGGTACCGGAGGGGTTCACGTTCACGCTGAAGGCTCCGAAACGGATCACGCATGACAAGCGTCTGCGCGAAGCCGGACCGGACGCGACGGAATTCCTGCGGCGTGCGGACACGCTCGGTGCCAGGCTGGGGGTGCTGCTGTTCCAGCTACCACCGTATCTGAAGAAAGAGCTGCCCAGGCTCCGGGATTTCCTGGATCTGCTGCCGCCCGGCAAGCGGGTTGCCTTCGAGTTCCGCAATGCGTCCTGGCAGGACGATGACGTGTATGAGCTGCTTCGCAGCCGTGGTGCGATGCTGTGCGTTACCGACACCGACGAAGGCGACACGCCCTTCGTCGTTACTTCCGATCAAGGCTATGTGCGGCTGCGCCGGACCCATTACGACGACAACGAGCTGCGCGAATGGGCCGAGCGTATCGCCGGGAAAGACGTGACACGCACGTACGTCTACTTCATGCACGAAGACGAAGCGCTGGGGACGCGATTCGGCCGACGGCTCAACGAGCTATGGGCGGAGCGCGGCGCGGGTTGATGCGCGCAGACGGCACATCGTCCACCCCGGGCGCGAACCGGGGCGGACTCGACGATCGATCGGACCGGTTATAACGCCCTACCGGTCGACTCGCTGGCAATTCCCGGAGTTGAGGCACGCGGAAACCAGCGAGCAAGTGGTCTCGACTCCATCGAGATAGCAGCCGCAGCCGAATTGCTGACACCATGCCTGCTGGCTTCTGCCCATGGTTTTATAGAAATCGGATGACGTGCTTACGCGCGTGTTGGTGCTGGCACAAGCGGACACGAGCGCGCAGAGCATTACGGTCGCGAACAATCCGGGTATTGTCTTCATGGCGTTGCTCTCCTTGAATTCGGATCGCAGGATTTACAACAACGGTCGGCGCGCGTCGTGATTCTCGACGACCAGCCCCCTCCCGCGTCGCCCAATCCCGCAGCCGCGTCGACGCGACCGCACGGCGGTGACCCCGAATTTAGTGCTGTTGAAATGCGGAAAGTTCCGACGGCGGAAGACCGCGTCGCAGCAGCCCTTAGACGTTTTTTGTAACAGGCGAGCGCGCCAGACTGAACCATTACAGGTCGCTGACTGCTCGCGCTCGGCATTGCGCTTAGCTCGGCATTGCGCTTAGCGCATTCGTCTGGATGCGACGCTCACGCTGAGCGCATTCATCCGCAACGCGCGGCGCGCAGACGCGGCTTGGAACGCTTGTCGCGTCGTGATCGGTGCGTTGTGACGTAGTCCGAGACGCGGCTCGGAGGCAAGAACGTGGACCTCGCTCGAACGCGTTTAACCTCATTATGTGGAAAAACGTTCGATTGAGGCGCACGCGGCGAGGCGCAGCACTATTCTCAAGCCTGGCAAAAGGCCGCCCGAGTTCTCCCTGCAATCGATGACGAACAAGACGGTATCGTTGAAGCAACTGCGGGCCAGTCCGGTCGCCGTGGCGTTTTATCCGGCGGACTGGAGTCCGCTGTGCGGCGACCCATTGGTCCGCCGCAACGAGCCTGCTCGCGAGCGAATACCGCTATGTGAAAGCGGTTATTCGCCGTCCCCCGCCTTCGCGCGTTCGAGCGTAAGCTGAAGCGTGCCGCAGAACTCCTCAGCTTCAAACACCTTTCCGGAATGCCCGCGCGATGGCATGGCGGCGACATGATCCATCGACGCACGCTCGGAATCGCCCTCGGCGCCGGCTCAGCGCGTGGCTGGGCGCACATCGGCGTGCTTCGCGCCCTGGGCGAACACGGCATCGACCCCGACTTCGTTGCAGGGAGCTCGATGGGGGCGATGGTGGGCGCCGCGTTTGCGGCCGGACGTATCGAGCAATTGGAGACGTGGGCGTTATCCCTCGATTGGAAGCGGGTCGTCGGACTTGCCGACGTCGGTTTTCGCGGGGGCCTGTTCAAAGGCGACCGACTGCTCAATCTGTATCAGGGGCAATTTGTCCAATGCCCGTTTTCGCAACTGTCGGTTCCATTTGCAGCCGTCGCCACCGATCTCGCGACCGGCAACGAGGTGTGGCTCCGCGACGGCGACGTGTCTGACGCCGTTCGAGCTTCCTGCACTGTTCCCGGACTCTTCAGGCCCGTGTGGCGCGAGGGCCGGTACTTGGTCGACGGCAGCGTCGTCAACCCGATACCCGTCTCACTCTGTCGCGCGATGGGAGCCCAGGTCGTGATCGCAGTCGACCTCGGTTCCGATCGGGCCAGACGATTCCCGCTCGAGTCTCTGCAGCCGTCGAGAGCGAAATCTCAATGGGGAGGCTTTTTCGATATCCTGGGTTCGTCACCGGCGACGGGCGTGCGACCGCTGCCGTCCATCATGGACACCTTGCTGGGCGCCATCGATATCATGCAGGAACGGATCGCACAGGGACGGTTGGCAGCCGAATCGCCGGAGGTCGTGCTCTCACCGCGTCTGGGAACCTTTGGCCCATTCGAATATCATCGAGCGGCGGCTGCGATTGCCTCGGGCCGCGAGATCGTGGTGGAGATGCTGCCCGCCATCCGGCAAGCTCTCGACGCTTGATGCTCTTTGCGTCGTGCTCCGTCGGTGCGCCGATGACCCCGGCGGCCGCGATCGGCGAGGCTCACGGCAAAAACGGTACGGCAGCGGGATATCCGTCGCGCCTTTCGCGAACGAGCCTCATGACATATTCGCTGCACTCTTCGGCGCGGACCACCGGTTCGCTCGCCAGCGTCCAGTCATCGTCGTAGTCATAGCGGCTCATGTACGCAGACAACAGGGGACGGTAATGCTCGACGTCATCGGGACAGAACCAGTGACGCCAGTTCCCGGCGCGGCGGGAACGGATCACACGTCCGAAGTGCGCGGGGACGTCCGGCTTCATGGCCTCGGCCGGCAATGACAGGTATCGCGCAAGCGCATCGAACCGGCCTTCGACCATGGCCTCATATTTGAATACCATACAGTCGGGAAACGCTTCATGAAAAGCGAAGGCGTCGTTGAGGCTGCGCGCGCGTCCCTCATCCGAATGCAGCGTGGGACCGACGAGACTTTCGAACAGGGCATTGATGCGCATCAGGGATACTGAGCGGGGATCCTTTTCCTTGGCGCGCAGCAATTCAAGATATTGATCGAGCTTGGCGGCGTCGGCGTGCAAGGTCCTTGCATTGAAGATACGATACAGCGCTTTGCTGATGAGCAGGTCGCGCGGATCACGTACCAGCAGGACTATCTTGTCGAACTGCCGATAAAACGCGTAGTCGATCGGAAACTTGGGATGGATCAGAACCTTGGCGGCCACGTTGGCGCCCTGAAGCGCAACGTGGGAACGGGGCTCGAAGAGCATTTGCGTGTCCGCCGGCATGGCGGCACGGACCGCGTAGATCAGCGCGGTCGTTCCCGACTTCCCCAATCCGACGATGACGACTCGCACTGCGTCTCCTTCGACCAGTCTCGTTGCGTTAGCGGTTCGGACCATGCATGACTAAGCAGCCTCGTTCATCGGTGACCAGGTTGCACGTCCGCTTGCGGCGACGCTCGCAAGGCGCATCGTATCGCACAACCGCGGCAGGGTCTGCGACGTGCAGCGGATAACGCGCCGCGATTTTCTCAATGGAATGGCGCTTGCCGTCGTCGCCGGCGCAACTCCTGCGCAGCTCCTTGCCAGGACAGGCCCGCCCGCCCCGTATCCGCCCGCCGAGCCGGGTCTGCGCGGGAGTCACCCGGGATCCTTTGAAGTCGCGCATGCGCTGCGCGACGGTGGCCGATTTGACCTCGGACGTGCGCCCTTGTCGGAGAGCTGCGACGTCGTGATCGTCGGCGCAGGGCTGAGCGGGCTGGCCGCTGCGTGGTTCTGGCGGCAGCGACGGCCCCGCGCGCACATTCTGATCCTGGATAACCACGCGGATTTCGGCGGCCATGCGACGCGCAACGAATTCAAGGTCGGGCGGAGAACCCTGATCAGCTACGGCGGCAGCGAGTCCATGCAGTCGCCCAAGGGCCTGTGGGGCGACGAGCGCGAAGGCGCTTCTCGGCGCTCTCGGCGTGAACATTGCTCGCTTCGAAACTGCATTCGACCGGACGCTGTATCCGTCACTGGGCCTGTCGCGCGGCGTGTTCTTCACGCGCGAGGCATTTGGCGAGGATCGGCTTGTCACCGGGGATCCGATGCGGATGGTCGCCGACGACATTCCGCCGGACCGGATGAACGCACGCACGCCCGAGGCATTCATCGCGGATTTTCCGCTGCCGGCGGAGCTTCGCGCGCAGCTCGTCGAGCTGTACACGTCGGACCGCGACCTGCTGCCCGGAATGAGCGCGGAAGAGAAGTCAGTGCTTCTGGACAAGACCAGCTATCGCGATTGGCTGACGCGCTACTGGAAACTCGAATGAGCGCGCCGCGGACGCGTTTCAGGGGCGCCCGCTCGATTTCTTCGCCGTTGGCATCGACGCCATCGCCGCGAGCGACGCATTCGATACGGGCTACCCCGGCTTCGCGGGGCTCGGATTGACGCTTGACGAGGATGCGGCGAAAGAAATGGACGAGCCGTACATCTACCATTTCCCGGACGGCAACGCGTCGCTTGCGCGCCTGCTCGTGCGCCGTATCGTCCCGGGAGTCGCCCCCGGCCGGACGATGGACGACATCGTGACCGCGCATTTCGACTACGCCAAGCTCGATCGTCCCGGCACTCTCACACGTGTGCGTTTGTCGAGCACCGCCGTGTCAGTGCGCAATGGTACGGGCGGCATCGAGGTCGGATATATGAGGAACGGAGCTTTGCGCCGCGTGCGTGCCGGCCATTGCGTCCTCGCGTGCTACAACATGATGATTCCCTACATCATGAAAGAGCTCGTGCCTGCACAGGTCGAGGCGCTGGCGCTCAATGTGAAGGCGCCGCTCGTGTACGTGAAAGTCGCCGTGCGAAATTGGAGGGCATGGATCGAGCGAGGGGTGCACGAAATCTCGAATCCGATGGGGTTCTTTTCGCGAGTGAAGCTCGATTATCCGGTGAGCCTCGGCAACTACCAATGTCCCCGTACGCCCGACGAGCCGATGGTGCTGCATCTGGTGCACGTCCCTGCCGTGCGCGACCCCGGCATGGATCTGCGCACGCGCCTGCGTGCTGCGCGGGCCATCCTTTACACGACGTCGTTCGACACGTTCGAGCAACACGTGCGCGATGAATTGACGCGCATGCTCGGTCCCGGCGGCTTCGACGCCGACACCGACATCGCGGCGATCACCGTCAATCGCTGGGGTCACGGATATTCCTATACCGAAAACTCGCTGTTCGACGACCCGGTCGACGGGCCTGGGCCGAGCGGCATCGCCCGGGCGAGCGTCGGACGCGTGGCCATCGCCAATTCGGACGCCGCGTGGGATCCCTATGCGCACGCGGCAATAGCCGAGGCGCATCGCGCCGTCGGCGAGCTTCTCGATTCGGCGGCATCTTCGGAACATCGTCAGGCGCAACAAAACACGGCGCACGGTTAGGGACTGTCGCCGTACCCCGTGCATCGGGTCGGTGGAAGGGGCTGGCCCGAAGCCTCAGCGTAGCAAACGGCGATCCGTTACTGTTAGCGCGGACCGCGCAGGCCAGCCGATTCACGCGCGGCCTGCTCGGCCACGGTGTAGATCGCCTCGGGTGTCGCTTCGAGTCTTTCCACGGGGATTGCATCGTTACTGGCGTCGGAAAGCCCGTAGGTGCCTTCCGCGATTTTTTCAAGCGCCCTGTCGACCTGTGCCAATCGCTGCGCGTTTCGGGCGATCAGATTGCCGTCGAGTTCCAGCGTCGTCAGCCTTTGCGCGTCGTCCTCGAATTCGACGGCCTCTCCAATCGACTGCGAATTCAGGTCCTTTTCTTCCGCCTCTTTCCCTCGGGTTACGCTGGCCAACTCTTCGCGCAGCTTCGTCAGACGCTGGCGCTGCCGCTCGATAAACGCTTTATCGAATCCCTCTGCTTTGCTGTTCACGATCTCTCCAAGTATTCGATTTGCCGTTCGTGCACCTTCGGCACAATATCAAATGACGCATACTGGCCCTGGGCACTGTCTCGTTTTGAACGGCTGTTCGACTCAAGCCCCGTTCCCCGGGCAGTCATCACTCCATCGCGTCGCGTGCTGCCGCCCATTTCAGGAGGGCGTCCAGCGCCGGGCACAGAGCCTGCCCCCAACCGGTCAGGCCATATTCGACCTTCGGCGGCACTTGGTGGTGAACGATCCGCCGCACGATCCCGTCGCTCTCCATCTGGCGAAGCTGCTGGATCAGCATCTTTTGCGAAATCGCAGGTATCGCGCGCTCCAGGTCCGAGAATCGGAGCATCGTTCCGCCGAAAAGGTGAAAGAGAATCACGAGCTTCCATCGGCCTTCCAGGAATTTGAACGCCTGCTCGACCCCGCTTGCGGCGGAGTTCGGCGTGTACCCGCCGTCATCCTTACTTGGAGGTGCGTACCTTACTTTTTCGTACGTTCTTGTCATTTTGAAAGCGTAGCGCCATCTTTCGTCTTGCGCAATCGCGGTCCCCGGGGCCCTGTCGCAAGGCTAGCAACGAACCGAAGGAGCAACGATGTCCATCCAGCTTCCGCCGCCAATCGATCTTTACGTCAGCATCGAGAACTCCGGCGATGTCGACGCGCTGCCGGAATGCTTTGCGTCCGACGCGACCGTTCGCGATGAGGGCCGCACGTACCAAGGGTTGCCCGCGATCAGGGAGTGGAAGGCTGCCACGAAGATGAAATACAACCACACCGTCGCACCGCTGGCAGTTGCTCACCGGGACGGAAAGACCATCCTCGAGGCCGAGCTCACCGGCAACTTCCCGGGCAGCCCCGTGACGCTCGAATTCAGCTTTGTGCTCGAACGCGGGAAGATCGTCTCTCTGGAGATTCACTGACCTGCCACGATCTGGCGGCATCCCGGCAAACAGAGCGGGCCGGGATCTGGGTCGATCAACTCAGGCCGGTGACCGGTACCGATGCGCCGTGGATGGCATGCGCAGACTCGGAAGCGAGGAACACAATCAGGCTGGCAAGGTCCTGCGTTCCAACCCATTTAGATGCATCGGCGTCCGGCATCCCCGCGCGATTTTCGGGTGTATCGAGGATCGTGGGCAGGACGCAATTGACGTTGATGTTCTTTTCTCTCAGCTCCGCCGCCATCGATTCGGTAATGCGGATCACGCTGCTCTTGGACGCGCAGTACGCACCCATTTTCGCCAGGCCCTTCTGCGCCGAATAGGCGCCTACGTTGACGATTCTTCCACCGCCGCGCTCGACCATGTGCGGTACCGCGACGCGAACCATGTTCAGCAGCGTACGAACATTGAGATCCCACATGAGGTTCCAGGTTTTGTCAGCGGTCTCGTGAACGGCCTCACCCATGCGAAATCCGCCGGCGAGGTTGCACAATGCATCGATGCGTCCGAATCGCTCGACCGCGGCGACGAAGGAAGCCTCGACTGCCGCCGCATCGAGCAGGTCGGTGGGCAGGAAAAGCCGCCGTGGACCCTCGTCGCCAAAAGTCTTGCCGAGCAGATCGGCGCTGCGACCGATCAGCGCCAGCTGCGCGCCCAGCGACGAGAAGCTTGCAGCGACCGCTCTGCCCAAGTTGCCGGTCGCGCCCGTCACCATGACTGTTCGCTGCTCGAAGCTCATTGTCGCCGCCCCCGTCTGATGAGAGTCCTCAACTTTCCAGCCAGCAAAGGCTTGCCTGGCGCCAGTTGGTTACTCTAGCGTGGCCTCGAACGAGTTGCCAGGGCCCCCGCTATCCGCTGTCTCTTCTTTGCCAGCTCTCGACCGCGAAGAGAGTCCTCGCACTCCTACGGCAACGGACTGTCGGACAGGGTGCGATCGCTATCGCGGCGTGTAGGTGCGTGACTCACTTGACCGTCTGCGAAGGCGACGACGGTGTGCCTGCCATCCGCCTGAGTCTTTCCCGGGCACGACTAAGGCGAGACATCACGGTACCGACAGGCACGCCGAGAAGCCGCGCGATTTCATCGTAGCGCAGCTCCTCGACTGCGGCCAAGATGAGTACCTCGCGCTGTTCCACGGGCAGCTGTCCGATCTGCGCGAACACCTCGTTGAGCTCGATGCGGTCCGACTGCGTCGCACGCACCCGAACCTCCCAGCCCGCCGCCGCGCCGTCGTCGGCGTCGAGGGATATGTGCGCACGCTCGCGCTGCCGAAGCGAAAACTGGTTGACGTGAACGTTGTGCATGATCGTAAACAGCCATGCTCGCAGGTCGCTGCCAGCCCGCCAGAGGCGGCGTTTATCCCACGCCCGCGCCAAGGTGTCCTGCACCAGATCGTCGGCGCGATGCACATCGCCCGTCAGCACACGCGCATAGCGCCGCAAGCGCGGCAGCGCGGCAACGAGATCAGGATTGGGCAAGGTATCGGGCACCGGGAATTCGTTGGCTGACGACGCTGGATTCGCCGCGCGCAGGCGCCGCGGGAGTCAAACGCACGCTGGGACTACGAGCCCCGACAATTTGAGCGCAAGCCGCATCATTGGCAAATTGATTGCTTGTATCAACGCGATAGTTGTCGGCTATCTGACGCTACTCGTTTGCAATGATCGCCTTGGGCGCGGACCGCCACGGACCGGGGGACGCGAGTCCAGCACAGCACACGGGTCGGGAGTTCCGCGTGAGATGGAAAGATCAGCCGAGCTGGGCCACGGACCGGCTGACCTCTTTACCGAACTCGGCGAACACTTCCGATGCCAATTTCGCAAGGGTTGCGACCACTGGATTGGGATCTCCACGTAGCTGCGCAAACGCTATCGCGCCGGCACGCGAAGGATTGCGCAGCAGTCGCAACGTAACGCCAGCGGGTGCCAGCGTCGCCATCGACGCGGGAACGATGGCTATCCCGAGGCCTGCGCCGACAAGATCCAGAACGCCGTGCACTGTAGTTGCTTCGTAGCGAATGTCCGGGCTGAACCCTGCGTCGACACAGAGTCCGAGACTTTGATCGAAGAATGCCGGACCGCGGTGTTGCGTGGAGCTGACGAATACCTCCTGCACAACGTCGCGCAGGTCGATCGGACCCTTGACCGCCAACGCGTGACCATCCGGTACAGCGAGGCAGAATGGGTCGCTCAATTGCGCACTGAGTACAACCAGGCTGGCATTGACGGGGGGACGCACCAGGCCCACGTCGATCTCGTTGGACTGGAGCGCCGGACCCTGCATCGAGCTGAACATCTCCCGCACCTCGAGTTTGGCTGCGGGCCGCGTTGCGCGCAGGCGGCGAATGAGCCTGGGAAGAATCGTGTGACCCGTGGAAGGCGCATACCCTATGCGGACGCATTCGCCGGTCGCATCGCTTTGACGTCTCGCGCGGTGTCTGGCGCTTTCCGCCCGGGCCAACACGTCCTTCGCGTCGTTGAGAAAACCGGTTCCGGCCGCCGTCAAGCGAACACCGCGCGGATGGCGGATCAATAGCTGAACGCCAAGTTCCTCCTCCAACTCTTTGATTTGGTGCGACAAAGGGGGCTGGGTCATGATAAGTTTTTCCGCCGCGCCGGAGACGCTGCCCAACTCGGCAACGGCGACAAAGTTTCGGAGATGCTTCAGTTCCATGACAGAGTCGAGCGTACGCGTTGGATATCGCATATATATTAATTCAGTATAGTGTATCCATACACGCTAGTGCAATACTACATACACAACATGCTAATACAACATACCAAATACCAAGTTTAGCGTGTCCAAGCATAAGCGGATTGTGTCTGCGGGCAAAACTGGAGGGATGGTGAAGACTGCTTCCGATGCCGTACCGGCACATCGATCGCCGGGTTGTCAGCCCTTTCGTCACGGTAGTGATCGATTCAAATAAATCAGGCAATCAACAATTTCGGACTGGAACTTCTTGAGTCCGGTGCACCGAGCGCTTAGGGGCCCACGGCAAATATCCCAACTGAAGGAGGAAATTCATGAGTAAGAAACAAAAGGGCACGGCGCATGGCGTCGCACCTCAGTTTCACAAGCGCAAGCTCGTCACCCTGAGCGTCGCCTGTGCGTTAGCAGCATCGGGAACGATGCTCGTCGCCCCAAACGCCGATGCCCGCGTCACTAAGATCAACATCACGACGCACGAATCGCCGACGTACGGGGGCTTCTCGTTCCCCGGGGTCGGTCAGTACGAGAAAATCGCGGGTACGATGACAGCGGAAATCAGTCCGACCGATGCGCACAACTCTGGAATCGTCGACCTTGCATTGGCACCGAGGTTGCCGGACGGCAACGTCCAGTATTCGTTCGCGTTCTACATCCTCAAGCCGATCGACCTGACCAAGGGTAACCACAAGATCTTCTACGAAGCGCCGAATCGCGGCGGCAAGCTAAGCGGCACCTTCAATCAGACAACGGGTGGAAACGATCCCGCGACCACAACCAATCCGGGCGGCGCCTTTCTGAACCCGCAGGGCTATACGCTCGCGTGGTCGGGCTGGGATCAGGCCGCGGGGCAAAACAGCGCCGGGTTCAACTCGACGATCACGTTGCCTGTCGCCAAGAACGCCGACGGTACTTCGATCACCGGGCCGGTGTATGAGTACATCGAGAACGACAATGCAACGACGATGACGTCAACGCTGACATACACGCCCAACTCGCTGGACCAGACGCAGGCGCAGTTGACGGTCAAGGCCCACCTCAATGACGCGCCTACGGTGATCCCGGCAAGCGGCTGGGCGTACACCAAGGTCACGACCGGGACGATTACCAACGATGGAACCGCGATCCAGTTGTTGCCCGCGGGAACGGCGTTTGCGCAAGGCAGCATCTACGAATTCACCTACACCGGTAAGGATCCAACGGTCAATGCGATCGGATTCGCTGCGGTCCGCGACTTCGCGTCGTTCCTTCGTTATGCGACGGCAGACGATGCCGGCACGCCGAACCCGATGGCCGGAGACGTGCAGCGCATATACACGTACAGCGTCTCGCAGCCGACGCGGATGCTCAATGACTTTGTGTATCTCGGGTTCAACGCGGACGAATCGAACCGGAAGGTGTTCGACGGCATGGATATGTGGATCGGCGCCGCCGACGGGATCAACATGAATCTGCGCTTCTCCCAGCCCGGGCGAACGGAACGGAACCGTCAGCATCATCTCTACCAGGAGGGCGTATTCCCGTTTGCCAACACGATGACGACCGACCCGATCACCGGCAAAACCGATAGCCGCTACGCGAAGTGCACGGCGAGCAACACGTGTCCGGTTGCCGTGGAGATCTATTCGGCGAACGAGTATTGGGTCAAGGCCGCGTCGCTGTTTCACACCGATCCGGCCGGTACCGTCGATATCGCGCCCAACCCCATGACCCCGATCTATTTCATGTCCAGCCATCAGCACGGCACCGGCAATGGGGCAGCCAAGGGCGCTTGCCAACAGTTTCAAAACCCGATCGACTCGACGCCGGTCCATCGCGCGCTGCTCGTCGCCATGGATCAGTTCATCAACAAAGGTACGCCGATGCCGCCGAGCATGTTGCCGACGTTTGCCTCCGGCACACTCGTCACCCCGGCGATGGTCGTATCGAAGTTCCCGAAGATTCCGGGCGTCACGGTCACCGGACTGGAATCGACGCGCTATTTGTTCAACTACGGTCCGCGCATGGCGCAAGGCATCATGGACATCAACCCGCCGGTCATCACGCCCCCCTACGAGAACAATCCCCTGAACGGCAAGATCTATCCCAGTTTCGTTCCGATGGTCGATGCCGACGGTAACGACGTTGCAGGGTTCAAGATGCCGGAAGTTGCCGTTCCGTTGGCAACGTATACGGGTTGGGCGCTTCGCTCTGCTGCATTCGGCCTGAACGATGGGTGCGAAGGCACGGGGCAGCAGATCGCGTTCCCGCTGACCGCCGACGCGCGCACTGCCGCCGGCGATCCGCGGCTGTCGGTCCAGGAGCGCTACGGCAGTTTCTCTGGATATTACTTCAGGCTGTTGTTTGCGATCGACAACATGGTGAGTCAACGGATGTTGCTGCCGGCCGACGCGGCGATCGCATTTAACGCGGGCCTTGTGAGAGCGTTGAATGCCGGATTCGCGCCGAAGGAAGAAGAGCTCAAGGCGTTGATCTCCAGGATAGGCGAAGCAAACTAAGAGCCGCTGATCGCGCGGCCTCCGTCACCAACGCCGGGTGCGGCTTCGACGAAAGAGTCGAAGCCGTGCCCGGTTTCTTTGTGAGCCGCGACGCGAACCGGGTCCGTTGCCACCGTTTGGCGCGGGGCGAATATCCGTGCCCGACGACACAAGCACGCTATGCGAAGGTGCACCGAGGCTGCGCAGGTTCACTCGGGACGCAACCGGCGACGCCTAAGCCCAGCGCCGTCTTCACCTGCAGAACGTGGAGGTCAGGAGAGTCGGCGATAAAGTCTGGGGCTCGCAAGCTGTAGGGATTACGGCCTAAGGCTCCTCGCCGGCTGCTGCTGAAGCCACCCGTCGCAATTCATGCTTTGCGCCCCGCTTTGGTTTTGTACATCGCCTTGTCTGCTTCTCGCAGCAGCGCATCGCTGCTTATCCCCGATTCGGGATAGACGGCAATCCCGATGCTGGCCGAAAGGCGGATAGTGAGTTCACCAATCGTGTAGGGGAGCGAAACACTATCGGCGAGCTTGCGAGCGACGACACGAGCTCCCTCCGCGTCGGTGCGAATAAGAGCGATACCGAACTCATCACCGCCCAGTCGAGCGGTGACATCGGACGACCTGATTCCGTTCTTGAGCCGCATCGCGACTAGTCGGAGCAATTCATCGCCGGTGGCATGACCGTGCGCGTCGTTGACATGCTTGAATCCGTCGAGGTCGACATACAGGAGGGCAAGCGGGGTTTTCGTCCTCAAGCAGATCAGCAATTGGTGATCGACGATTTCGGTGAACAGGGCGTGGTTTGCGAGGCCCGTCAGCGTGTCGTGATGTGCGCGATACTGAGCGTCCTGCAACATTCCGGATGCCTTCATCAGGGCCCGCCCAACCTCGTCTGCTTCCTTTAGATGGAGCGGAGGCACTATGACTGCTTTGCCCGAGCCGAGCGTGAGGGCGTGGTGTGAAAGACCGTAAATCGATCGCGAAATCCGGCCCCCGATGACCCGGGCAAGAAACAGGCTGATCAGCAGCAGGAGCGCGACGCCGAGAACGAGTGACCAGAGCAGCCGCTGTAATTCGCTCGTCACATCCTTCTCGGGGATTCCTATGGCCACCGTCCAGTTGGAAATAGCGGACCGGCTGAATACGGTCAGGACTGGAATGCCTTCGAGAGTGGTGTTCTCCAGGGAATCCTCCGGGACTGCTGCCATTCGCTCGACCAATGGCGGAGAACCTTTTTTCCCGAGGAATCGATCCATTTCGTGCGTACGAGACGCGATGGTGCCGGTGCTGTCGAAAATCGCTGCGATCCAGTCGGATGGCAGTCGCTGCCGCGTCAATATCTCAGACAGACGCTCGGGAAGGATGCCCGCGGCGAGGCTGTAGGCCGTCGTGCCCCCTTGGCGCACTGGAATTCCGATCGCAAGCAATGGTCTCTTTATCACAGGCCCGATAAACAGATCCGTGATCACCGGCCGGCCCGTTTCCGGGATCCGCCGCAACTGAAGCGAGCCTTGGGACGGAAGCGGCTCGCCGAACGGTCGAACCGTATTCACCTGCTCCTGACCGTTTACATCGATGAGAACGATGTTATTGGCGATCAGATTCGGAAGCACCTCCTTCGCCTCGTCGTGAAAAGTCCGAAAGTCGCGGGAAGACAAACTAGGCGAGGTCGCCAACGCGAACAGCGCCGATTCCACGCCGGCCAATTCGCGATCCACGGCAGATGTCAGTGCACGCGCTGTCGCGATGGAGTCGCGTACGAGCCTTGCTCGCTCGTGCCGGTAGTCATGCGCGATCAGTAGGGCGGCCATCAGAGCCGTTGGAATCACGCACGAGACGACGAGTAGAGCGAGGCTCGAACGGATGCTGAGGATGCGCATCGACCTCATTGGCGCTTCGTCCTAAGGCTCGACTGATGACATCATGCCGTTTCGTGGCAGTAGCAGGTAGGGACTGCCATCGAGTCGATGGCAATTGCTGGCTCGACCGGTCGGTGGGCTATCAGACGTTCGCGAGGTCCTCGAGCGCAGGCATCAAACGCGCGAATGCTTTCGGCGCACGTGCCGCTTGAAAAGACATGCCGGCTGTCCCATGAGCGCAGATTCTAGCTTACGAAATGTGCATGCGAAAGCCGGGAGGACGCACCTACTGAGCTTTGCGGAAATGAGCGACCGTGACGCTGTAGGGCCGAATTCATTCGGCCGCGCTGGCGGAAGAGGCAGCCCGCGGTGGGGAAGGAGCAGCCCGCGCGAATGAATTCGCACCTAGCCCCTCCCCTCTCCCAGAAGACGGGGAGATTCGTGCGGCTTCGCCGATCGATCGGCTCGAGGGGCGCATCGCGACGGAAATGGTCGTCTACCATTTCGGTACGACCCAGCGGGCGCACCTGTCCATCCAAACGGAGCGATGACTAGCGCTACATTGCTTCTGTAGTGGGCAACATCGCGCTGGAGTTATTTACGCGATTTCGCACGCGATGCTATCGGCAGCCTTCGGGCTTCGCCGCGACGACACTCACCCGCACCGGACGCAGACCCGTCTTCTTCGCGCCTTGCTGCGCGGATGTCGGCGTCTGCCTGATGACGACGTTGTTCGCGATGAGCGCGCCGATCACCAGCGCCGCACCCACGAACTCGATGGGTTGGAAATGATGCCCCTGCGCGATCCGGATCGCAAATACCGTAATCGGAACGAAGTTGATGAACAGCATCCCGTTGGTCACGCCGAGCAGCTTGTTACCCGCATTCCAGGACAACACGCCGAGCACAGAAGCGATCCCGATGATGTACGCGAGTTGCCAGCCGACCGATTCCACGTCGCCCGCACTCGGCGGCGAAACATAACCGGTCGCGGTTGCTACTGCCGTCAGGCCGAGAATTGCCGGCAGGCTGAGCACACACGTGAGCGCCGTATAGCGCAGTGGCGACCACGACGGAAAATCTGCCGCACCCAGCGAATAAATGACCCAGCTCACCGCGCCGAGAAACATCAGAACGTCGCCAAAGCCGGTGCCGCCGTCGAACACGCCCGTGAAACGGCCCTTGGTCACGACCAGCACCACGCCGAGAAGCGCGACGCCAAGAAACAGCAGCGTCGCTCGCGCCGGGCGCACGCCTCGAAGCAACCAGGCTGCGACCGCCGCAATCAGCGGCTGAGTGGCCATCATGATCGCGCCATGCTCCGGCCGCGAATGTTGCAGACCGACGAAGAGAAATAGGCCGAGTCCTGCGAAGCCGGCCGTACCCAGCAGCGCCGCCCGCAGTCCGCGCCCGTCCAGCTTCAATGCTTGCGGTCCTTCCGCGAACGCGAGCAGGCCGACGAAGATAAGCGCGGTGATCCCATAGCGGATCGCGGTCATGTGAAACGGATCGAGCACCGGCAAGACGAATAACGCGACCGGAAACAATCCGCCCCAGGCGATCGCGGCAACAAGCAACAGGCCGATTCCACGCAGCGATGTAACCCTGTTCATGCATTCTCCTTCCTCATGCGTCGATGGGGCCAGTCGACAACCCCGTCGGACCCAGATATGACAGTGCATTGTCGGTTATGGCGCGAGTGCCCGCAAACGTCATTTGCGCATGAAGTGCATGCGTTTTGGGAATGGATGCGCCGTTCCGTCGCGTGGCCCCGCGTAATGGAACCCCGCTGCCCATCCTCCGACGGCGGGTTCAGGCGTGTTTCGAAGCGCTGCCGCAGGGCATGGTGTTGTGTGGATAACAACTCCGGTGCTCATCGATGTAACCGGCAGCATTCGCTTGGGCCGTCATCGGCTCCGACCGCTTCCCGAGCAAACCGGAGCGAATTTTCTGCTTCGGCCAACTGGATTTTTCGGCTTGTCTTCAGTCCGCGGCCAGCCTTATGCTCATCATGCGGGATTGACGGTCCGTCTGCCTTAAAGGGGTGAGGCAGCCCGCTCTCCGAGGGGAGGGATATGAAGAAGCTCAAAACGCTGTTTGGCTTCTCGCTGTTCGTGCTGTTTTGCTGGCAATGCAGTGCGGTCATCGCGGCGCCGCAGGTCGGATGGTGGTGGAACCCGGCCGAGAGCGGGCGCGGTTTCTTCATCGAGAGTCAGAATGGCGTTACCTTTCTCGGCGCCTATTTCTACGACACCGACGGTCACGCCACATGGCTCGTCGCGGGCGGCCAGAACGCCGACCCGTACAACTACTCCGGACCGCTCTACGCCGCGAGCGGCGGGCAGCCGCTATTCGGTACCTATATTGCGCCGCAAGGTTCGGCGGTCGGCACGGTCTCGGTGCACTTCAGCGACGACACGCACGGCACGCTGACTTGGCCCGGCGGTACGGTTGCCATCGAGCGCCAGATCTTCGGCGGCGCGGGCGCCGCGTTCCAGCCGTTCACCGGATGGTGGTGGAACGCCGACGAGAGCGGTAGCGGGTACAGCGTCGAGCTGCAGGGAGACAGGCTGTTCATCGTCGGCTTCATGTACGACGACGGCGGTAGACCGGTGTGGTACTTCTCCGCCGGCCCGATGACCGACGACACGACGTACTCCGGCACGGTGCTGCAATTCGCCAACGGCCAGACCATGGGCGGACCCTACCAACCGCCGGGACCACCTGCCACCGTTGCCACGCTCGACGTTCAATTTACCGCATCGAACGAAGCGACGCTTACCTTCTCCGAGTCGCCGGCGGCGCGAGGCGACAGAGCGAAGGCGGGACGATCGAGAACAATCAGGGCGACGACCGAGTTCGCGAAGGTGCCGTTCTACATACCGCCGCGAGGGTTTACGGGCACTCTTGTAGAGGATGCGATTGGTCACTCTGATGAAGGCGGCAACATCATCGACCTCCACTATACCGTTAGCCTCAACCTGGTCTTTGAGCAAACAGACGACAAACCGGATATTTTCAAGTTTTACAAAATAACCAGCGGTATCGTCACGGTGGCTGAATTTTACACGTCGGTGGGTGACGGCCTATCTTGCATAGGGTCTGGGGCAAGGACGGTTGGGCTGTCACTTGTTCCGGCATTTAGTCACAATTTGGATGTGGCGAAAGGGCTACTAGCATCGGTATTCCAACACTACAGTCTGATTATCCACCTTGCAGCGGGTCAGCTCCCCTTCGATGGAACCGCTACTTGCACCGATGAAGACGGAACGACCACAGAGCCCTATATGGCCACCAACGGCGCCTTCGATTTTGACTACGAAGGTCCAATCGTCCGCGATACGATCAGGGGCGGCGGCAGGAAAATGACTTCCGTCGGCCCCATTTCGTATGACATCACCTACGAAATAAATCTTACTGGGACTAGGTAGATCGGCCGGCGCGGTTGATGCTACGCGGCGCTCTGAGCGCCCGAATTGCGGGCGTATTCCTCTCGTGCCACGTCTTGGAAAAATAGCCAGCCAGGTCCCGGACCTCTTTCTCGGTGAGAGGCTTGGCCATCGCGCATTTCCTTGCTGTGCGTTTCGTCAGGGCGTTTCTCCGTACAATTCCTTCAAGCGCGTGTGCGCGAAGGCGAGGCCTTTCGGCATATCCATTCGTCCACCGATGACTTCGATGTAGGCGCCCGATTTAGTTTCGCGGGCTGCTTTCAATGCAGCGTCGAGTTCGCCCAGCGTCTCGACGCGCGCGGTAAACCAATCGGTACATCCCAACGCGTGCGGCAAATCAGCATAACGCCATTTTGCCAGGTCGTTGTAGGACCAGTCTGGATTCGGCTCCAGCGCCCGCTCCACCATGTAGCCGTCGTTGTTGAGACAGAGAATGATAGGATCGGCGCCGAAGCGGCCCATATTTCCGATCTCGTTCGCGGTCAATTGGTGAGAACCTTCACCAGTTGCGAGAATTGTTCTTCTTTTGGGATCGGCAAGCGCAATCCCGAAGGCAGCTCCCGTCGCCCATCCGATCGATCCCCACAACATTTGTATCTGCACCTGCACATCATCCGCGAGCGTTAATGGCGGAATTCCGAAGCTCGAGCTCCCGCTTTCGAGAACGACGTTATCGCCGGATCGGATGAACGTTCGCGTAGCGCGGATAGAGGGCGTCCATCGTGATCTTGTCCGACGGGTTTCCGTTTATTGACGGATTGCCCTTCGGTGTTCGCTTGTACCGAGCCGCGGGCGATTTCAGTTTTGCGAGCGCCGCGAGGGTGTCAGCCAGGCGTACATTTCCAAATACTTCTCCTCCGATACGAACATCATTTAGTCCGATCGAGATGAACCGCGCGGGATCAAGTCGCGCAGTAAAACCAGTAGTGGTTTCGTCGTTAAGGCTGATCCCTCCGAGATCGATTACGACGTCGGCGCCTTCCACGATCTCCCGCGTGTCGTTGGGGGACAGCACTCCCGCATACATCCCGGCAAATTGCGGATGACTCTCATCGATGATACATTTTTCCATCGACGTGGTAGCGAACGGGCAGCCGATCGCTTCGATGGCCGCGCGCGCTTCTCTTTGTAATCCGAGCCGCGAGATCGTGAACGCTGGCAAGACGACAACCGACTTCGGGCTCTTTAATCGTTCAGTGATTGCAGCGACGGCTTTTGTCAGAGACGTTTCATTAGACTTGAGCGTCGCAGCGCTCACTTCCGTCGGTGTCACCGGTGTAAGCGCATAGTCCGATGGAACGACGATATAGGCAGGTTGATTGTTACGACGCGCCTCTGCGATCACGCGTTCCATTTCGATCATGCAGTTATCGGGATTAATCACGGCGTGGCAGCAAGTCGCTTGAGCGGAAATTCCTATGAAGTTCCCGAAATCGCCATCTCCAAAAGTGTGATGCATTGTTTTGCGCAACCGCTGGTTCTGATAAGACGGCATGCCGACAACGTGAAAGACGAGTGAACGTTCGGCTTTCGCGCCCATGACTCCGTTGATTGCCGACAGCTCGCCAACAGCATAGGTCGTCGACAGCATTGCCGCGCCCCGAACCCGCGCATAGCCATCAGCCGCGTAGGACGCGTTCAATTCGTTTGAGCAACCGATCCACTTGATATTTGGATTGCGATCGACTGCATCACCGACCGGAAACGCGTAGTCACCCGGCACGCCGAAACAGTGCTCGACGCCCTCATCAGCAATTCGCTGGACGATGTAATCAATTACCGTAGTCGCTTTCATAGTCGTCATTTCTTTAACCTTTCAGATAATTTGTGCGGATTCGATTGACCGCGCGTTGACTCCAACGCTGCTGTCGTCGGCGCACGCGAAGTCTGAAGACACGCCCATGAGCACGGCTGCCATGCTGCACACGCCCTCGCTGCATGCAGCTAGCGCTTCGTGGTCAATCCTTGCTGCCTCGAGAAATACTCGGCCAGCTCGCCGATCTCCTTCTTGGTAAGAGGCTTGGCCATCGCGCTCATCACCGCGTTGTCCCGCGTTCCGTTTCGATACGCGGTGAGCGACTGCACCAGATAGCCGTACTCCTGACCGCCAAGACGCGGCGTTTCCGGCGTGATCGGCTTGTTGCCTTCGGGGCCGTGGCACGCGGCGCAGGCCTCATCGGCCTTTTTCTTTCCGGCCTCGTCTTTCGCCAACGCCGCAGTCGTGCCCGCGAGCGCCGCGCAGGCAACGGCGAGCGCGAGGGCGCGCACAATACACATTCGCTTCGGTGCTGTGCTCATGGCGATCATCACTTCCTCGGATCGCCCGCATAGTAGCTAGCAAGGTCCGCCATGTCCTGGTCGCTCAAGGTCGCTGCGATACCTCGCATGGTGGGATGCTTGCGGGCGCCCGTCTTGTAGTCCTGCAAGGTCTTGACGATATAGCCTGCCTGTTGGCCGCCGATCTTCGGGACTGGGTAGACCTCCGGATAAGCCGTGCGGTAGTCGGCGATGCCGTGACATCCCTCGCACATCTGGGCTCGCGCTCGGCCCCGCGCCGGATCGCCTTCGGCCCAGGCCGGGACAGACAGAAGGAGCACCGCCGCGGCGCTCATGACCGTAAAGCCGTATCGTTTCTTCATGGTCAGCAAAGTGCGTCCCCAGGCTCGCGATAGCGATCGATTCATCACAGCCAATAGACCAGCACGTACATCAGCAACCAGATGACGTCCACGAACTGCCAGTACCAGGACGCAGCCTGGAACGCGAACTGATCATCGGGCGTGAAATCTCCGCGCATGCTGCGGGCGAAGATCACGCTCAGTATCGTGGCCCCGATAGCGACGTGCAGGCCGTGAAACCCCGTGAGCATGAAGAAGGTGGCGCCGTAGGCGCCGCTCCCGAGCGTCAGCCCGAACTCGGTGTAGGCGCGATAGTGCTCGCTGAATTGGAGAACCAGGAACACGACGCCCAGCACGATGGTCAGGAATAGGCCCAGCTTGAGCTGGCCGCGAGCGCCCTTCTGCAGTCCCCGATGCGCCCAGAACAGCGTTGCGGCCGACGTCAGCAGCAGCACCGTGTTGAGCATCGGGATGCCCGTCCCATGCTCGGGGCGCAACGTTCCCTCGATGCCTGGTCCGGTCGCCGGCCAGCCGCCCTTGAAGCCCGGCCACAGCTGCGCGGTGTCGCCCGAGCTCAGATCCGGCATGACGTGCCAGCGCATGTAGAACAGCGCGCCGAAGAACGCCGCGAAGAACGTCGTCTCCGAGAAGATGAACCATCCGAAGGCCCAGCGATAGGACCGGTCTACCTGTTTGTCGTACAGGCCGGCTTCGCTTTCTCGAATCACCGTGCCGAACCAGCCAAACAGCATGTAGATGAGCAACGCCGCCCCTGCTGCGAGGATATAAGGCCCAGCGGCGCCGCGATTGAGCCAGGTCGCGGCGCCGGAAGTCGTCAGCAGCAGCGCGCACCCGCCGATAATCGGCCAGCGTGACGGTTGTGGCACGTAATAGGCCCTGACGGCGCCCGCGTGCGGTCATGCTGTGCTCCTTGTCTGTGCGTAATCTTGCGACTGCGTTCGCATGACGTTCCTTAGCTCCCGTTGCCTTCGACTTCGAAGAAGGTGTACGACAGCGTGATCGTGTTGACGTCTTTCGGCAGCTTCGGGTCCACCACGAACACCACCGGCATCCGCCGCTTTTCATGCGGAGCGAACGATTGCTTCGTAAAACAGAAGCATTCGAGCTTCTTGAAATACTCGCCGGCAAGCGGCGGTCCGTAGCTCGGAACCGCTTGGCCCGTCATCGGGCGGTCGGACGTATTCTCGACTTCGTAGAGCAGATTCATCAGCTGGCCGGGATGAACCTCGACGATCGGCGTGTCGGGCCGGAACTGCCACGGCAGCTTGTTGACGTTGGCGTCGAGCTCGAGGCGCACGGTTCGAGTCGCATCGATCTGCGTATTCCTGATTTCGTCGGGCGCGTCGATGTCGCGCAGCCCGGTCGCTTTGCAGAACTGCTCGTAGAAGGGCACCATCAGATAGCCGAACGCGAACATGATGGCGGCGATAAGCGTGAACTTCAGCAGCAGCGCACGATTCGCCTTGTCCGGCTCTCCGCGGGTGGGCACCGTCCTCATTTGCGAGGCCTGCCGACCAGCGCCACCAACGAACCCGCCGATGACCGCGACGCAGAGTGCGCCGAGCCCGATCATCGACTCCCCGAGCCGTTGCGCGGCGATGATGCCGCCGAAGAACACCAATGCGACCACCGCCAGGATCAGTGCGGTGCGCACGCTCGCCGCTCGCTGCAATGCCCGGGTCGAGTTCGTTTCCGTCATGGTCGGTCTCGCACTCGAATGACAGGTTGCATGGTTATGCGATCACCGGCGGCGTCTCGAACGTGTGGTGCGGCGGCGGCGACGGCAGCGTCCACTCCAACCCTGTGGCGCCGTCCCAGACCTTCGCCGGAGCCTTTTCACCGCCGCGAATGCACTTGATCACGATGTACAGGAACAGCAACTGGGTCAAGCCGAAACCGAACGCCCCGATGCTGGCGATCATGTTGAAATCCGCGAACTGCAGCGGATAGTCCGGAATGCGGCGCGGCATGCCTGCGAGCCCGAGGAAGTGCATGACGAAGAACGTCATGTTGAAGAAGATCATCGACAGCCAGAAGTGCCAGCGCCCGAGCGTCTCGTCGTACATGTGACCGGTCCACTTCGGGAGCCAGTAGTACGTCCCCGCGAACATCGCGAACAGCGAGCCGGCCACCATCACGTAGTGAAAATGCGCCACGACGTAATAGGTATCCTGCATCTGGATGTCGACGGGTGCGATCGCGAGAATGACGCCGGTGACGCCGCCCACGACGAACACGAAGAGGAAGCCGACGGCGAACAGCATCGGCGTCTCGAAGCTGAGCGAGCCCTCCCACATCGTCGCGGTCCAGTTGAACACCTTGACGCCGGTCGGCACCGCGACAAGCAGCGACGCGTACATGAAGAACAGCTGCCCGGCGACCGGCATCCCGACCGTGAACATGTGGTGTGCCCACACGGCACACGAGATGAACCCGATCGCGCACGTGGCGAACACCATCGAGCGATAGCCGAACAGAGGCTTGCGGGCGAAAGTCGGGATGACCTGCGGAGATGATGCCGAACGCCGGCAGGATGAGGATGTAGACCTCGGGGTGGCCGAAGAACCAGAAGATGTGCTGGAACAGGACCGGGTCGCCTCCGCCGGCCGCGTTGAAGAAGTGCGTATCGAAGTGACGATCGGTCAGAAGCATCGTCACCGCGCCCGCCAGTACCGGCATGACGAGGATAATCATGTACGCGGTGACCAGCCAGCGTCCACACGAACATCGGCATTTTCATCAGCGTCATGCCCGGCGCGCGCATGTTGATGATCGTCGTGATGATGTTGATGGAGCCGATGATCGACGACACCCCCAGGATGTGGATCGCGAAGATGGCCATGTCCATGCCCGGGCCCATCTGCACCGACAGCGGCGGGTAGAGGGTCCAACCCGCACCGGTGGCGCCGCCAGGCACGAAGAGCGAGCCGACCAGCAGGATCGCGGCCGGCGGCAGCAGCCAGAAGCTGAAATTGTTCAGGCGCGGGAACGCCATGTCCGGCGCCCCGATCATCAGCGGGATCTGCCAGTTCGCAAAGCCCACGAACGCCGGCATGAACGCTCCGAACAGCATGATCAAGCCGTGCAGCGTGGTGAGCTCGTTGAAGAACTCCGGCTGCACGATCTGCAGCCCCGGCTGGAACAGCTCGGCTCGTATGATCAGCGCCATGATGCCGCCGACGATGAACATCGTGAAGCTGAAGAACAGATACAGCGTGCCGATGTCCTTGTGGTTCGTCGAGGTGAGCCAGCGAAGAATGCCCGTGGGTTGGTCCCGGTGCCCGGCGTCATCGGCGATTGAAAGCGGCGTGTTCACGTTGTTCTCCTGGCTTCGTTTTTCCGGCAGGGTTCTCGATACCATGCGCCGCGTCACTTGCGAGCCGCGGCAATATCCTTCGGCTGCACCATGTCGCCCGTCGCGTTGCCGAAAGCGTTGCGTTCATACGTAATCACTGCGGCGAGATCCAAATCGGAGAGCTGGCCCTTCCAGGCAGCCATGGCCGGGTTCTTCTTGCTGCCGTTCATGACGATGTCGACATGGCCGGCGATCGGCCCGGTCGTAATGGGACCATGGGCGAGCGCGGGAAACGCGCCGGGGACGCCTTGACCATTGGCCTGGTGACAGGCCACGCAGCTGCGCGCCGTAGACCTTCTCGCCCTCGGTCTTCAACTCGTCCAGGCTGTAAGTCTTGGCGGCGGCCGCACTGGCAGCCGCGGCGGCAATCTTGTTCTTGCTCTGCTGTTCGGCCAACCACGTCTTGTACTGTTCCTCGGGAAGAGCCTCGACGACGATCGGCATGAAGCCGTGCTCCTTGCCGCATAGCTCGGCGCACTGGCCACGGTAGATGCCCGGCGTGTCGACCTTGAACCACGAGTCGCGCACGAACCCCGGTATCGCATCCTGCTTGACGCCGAATGCGGGCACCCACCACGAATGGATCACGTCGTTCGCCGTGACCAGGATGCGTACCTTCTTGCCCACCGGAACGACCAGCGGATTGTCCACCTCGAGCAAGTAGTTCTCCCCCTTCTGCGCCCTGTTCTCGATCTGGTCGCGTGGCGTCGACAGGTCGCTGTAGAAGGAGACGTTTTCGCCCAGATAGTCGTAGCGCCATTTCCACTGGTAGCCGGTCACCTTGATCGTCATGTCCGGACTCGACGTGTCCTTCATCGCGACCACGGTGCGGGTCGCCGGAAAGGCCATACCTACGACGATGAGAAGCGGGATCGCTGTCCAAACGATCGTGCAGCGCCTTGTTGTCGCTGAACTGACTGGCTTGATGGCCCAGCGACCGGCGATGCCGCAGAATCGCGTAGAAGATGAACAGAAACACGACGAGCGCGATCGCGACGCCGATGCCAAGGACGATGAGGTGCAGGTCATAGATCTGATGGGCGACAGGCGTCTGCGGCGTTTGGAAGTTGAACTTCGCCTCGCCGTTTGCGATAGCCATCCCTGGCAACGCCAGCGGTGCCCAGCTCGATGCTTTCGCGAGATTGCTCATCGTCATCAGCCTTGCTTTCATGCCTTCGGTTCTCAACTGACCGTCGCCGTCGGTCGCGGTCCCGCTTCGGATCTTGTGCTGCACCTTGAATGTGACGGTTCAGTCATTTCGTCCAGAAGTTACGGAATCAGGGACACCCTGTCTTTCAAATTTCTGTAAGCCGCGCATGGACGTTCGCGAGGGGCGCTTTCGGCCAAATCCGCGAAAGCACGGCATCGTCGAAACCTACGAATAACGCCTGATCCGTCCTTCATCTGGTTGCACGGCAACTTGCTGCGAAGTCGGCAGGAATCTGCAAGCACTCGTCGTTTCGCTGACCCACGATAGCCACAATCCATTACGCACCGCGTGCAGCTTCGTTAAAGCGCTGCAGCTTTGTCGAAGACCTCGTGGGCCCCGGCTCGTAGGATGGCTCGCATGGACGACGGCCGCTCCTCTGCGCTCGTGATCGCGGACCGCCAACGACGGAGATTTGTTGATGCTTATGAAAGTGGCAGTCGTATCGCTTGTGAACGTGCTCGCCCCCGCCGCAGTACGGGGCATAGGCGGCGCTCCGCGACGTCCTAATGGGGTCGTCGATTGCGATCGGACTCGCCGGCGCGTGCCGGCGATCGCAGCGACCGCATTTCTTCTTTGTTTTGGCGGCGTCGGAGAGCCAATGGCCGCAGAAGCGCCAGCCGCGGTCGACGCTGCCCGGATGAAAGACGCGGACCGCGACGGCGCCAACTGGCTGAGCTACGGGCGGACCTACGGCGAGCAGCGCTTCAGTCCGCTAACAAAGATCAACGTCGGACAATGCGAAGCAGCTCGGTCTCGCCTGGTTCGCGGACCTCGATACCGAATCGCGGCCAGCAGGCGACGCCGCTCGTCATCGACGGCGTGATGTATGTCTCGACCGCGTGGAGCATGGTCAAGGCGTACGACGCCGCAGACCGGCAAGCTGCTCTGGTCCTACGATCCGCAAGTCCCGCGCGAGCGTGGTGTGAAGGGCTGCTGCGACGTCGTGAACCGCGGAGTCGCGGCCTGGAACGGACAAGATCTACGTCGGCACGTTCGACGGCCGCCTGGTGGCGCTCGACGCGCGCACCGGCAAGCCCGTGTGGAGCGTGGTCACCGGCGACCAGACGCAAGCCTACACCATCACCGGGGCGCCGCGCGTCGTCGAAGGGACGCGTCATCATCGGCAACGAGCGGCGGCGAATACGGCGTCCGCGGCTACATCTCCGCCTACGACGCCGAGACCGGCAAGCTCGCGTGGCGCTTCTACACCGTTCCGGGCGATCCCTCGCAAGCCGTTCGAGAACAAGGCCATGGCGATGGCCGCGAAGACCTGGAGCGGCGAGTGGTGGAAGCTCGGCGGCGGCGGGACGGCGTGGGACGCGATCTCCTACGATCCCGATCTCAATCTCATCTACTTCGGCACCGGCAACGGCATCGAGTGGGCGCGCAACTACCGCACCGCGAGCAAGGGCGACAATCTGTTCCTGTCCTCGATCGTCGCGCTCAACGCCGACACCGGCGAATACGTCTGGCACTACCAGGCCACGCCCGGGCGAGGAGTGGGACTTCGACGCCGTCGCAGCAGCTGATGCTCGCCGATCTCACCATCGACGGCCGGCCGCGCAAGGTCATCATGCAGGCGAACAAGAACGGCTTCTTCTACGTGCTCGATCGCAAGACCGGGAAGCTGATCTCGGCCAAGACCTTCGTGCCGATCAACTGGGCGAGCGGCGTCGACCCGAAGACCGGCCGCCCGATCGAGAACCCCGGGATCCGCTACGACGAGACCGGGAAGCCGGTCAGCATGATGCCGGGCGCGCTCGGTGCGCACAGCTGGCAGCCGATGGCCTTCAACCCGAAGACGGGGCTCGTCTACATCCCGGCGCAGGAGGTCGGCATGGAGTTCACGCCGATCGAAGGCATGCCGACGTCGCCCCTGGGCTGGAACGTGGAGGTCGCGACCGCGAACACGCCCGGCACCAAGGGCTTTCTCATCGCGTGGGATCCGGTAAACCGCAAGGAAGTCTGGCGCGTGCCTTACCGGGGCCCGTGGAATGGCGGGACGCTGACCACGGCGGGAAATCTCGTCATGCAGGGCGACGCTTCCGGCAGCTTCAACGCATACCGCGCCGACACCGGCGAGAAGCTGTGGTCGACGTCGGCGCAGAGCGCGGTCATGGCCGGACCCATGACGTACGAGGTGAATGGCGAGCAGTACATCGCCGTCATGTCCGGATGGGGCGGCGGCTACCCGTTGTTGCAAGGCAAGGAAGCGGCCAAGTCCGGCAACCTGCGCAACGTGAGCCGCGTGCTGGCGTTCAAGGTGGGCGGCACGGCGACGCTTCCTGCGCTTGCGCCAGAGCAGCAACTGGCGCTCAACCCTCCGCCCGCAACCGCCGACGCGGCCACCGTCGCCGAGGGCACTGGCCTGTACGCGCAGTACTGCAGCGTCTGTCACGGCGAGAACGCAATCGGTGGCGGCGTCGTGCCGGACCTTCGCGCATCGACGTTCCTCGGCAATGACTTCTTCTACGAGATCGTGCTCAACGGCGCGATGAAAGACGCAGGCATGGCGTCGTTCAAGCCGGTGCTCGATCAGAAGGACGCCGCCGCGATCCGCGCGTACCTGATCCAGCGGGCCAACGAGGACAAGGCAGCAAGCAGCAAGTAGAGCAATTAGCGTGACGACGATCGTGTTAACGATTCTGCAATGACGGAGATTTGTTGATGCTTAAGACAGTTGCAGTCGAATCGCTTGTGAACGCGCTCGCCGACGCCGCAGTGCGGGGCATGGGCGGCGCTCCTCGACGTCCTACGGGGCTCTTCGATCGCGATCGGACTCGCCGGCGTGCGCGGGCTGTCGCCGCGACCGCACTCCTTCTTTGTACAGTCGTTGTCGGGCGGGCATGGCCAGC
The DNA here is from genome assembly GCA_963745385.1 of uncultured beta proteobacterium. GTDB lineage: Bacteria > Pseudomonadota > Gammaproteobacteria > Burkholderiales > Casimicrobiaceae > PALSA-1003. The sequence continues at coordinate 274,001 of CAVUXI010000004.1, read as the reverse complement.
GGAAGCGCCCGCCAAGGTCGATGCTGCGCGCATGAATAACGCCGACCGCGATGCCGCGAACTGGCTGAGCTACGGGCGGACCTACAGCGAGCAGCGCTTCAGCCCGCTGAATAAAATCACTCCGGAAAGCGCGAAGCAACTCGGCCTCGCCTGGTTCGCTGATCTCGACACCAATCGCGGACAGGAGGCGACGCCGCTGGTCATCGACGGCGTCATGTACGTCTCGACGGCGTGGAGCATGGTCAAGGCTTACGACGCGGCAACCGGCAAGCTGCTCTGGTCGTACGATCCCGAAGTGCCGCGCGAGCTCGGCGTCGAGGGCTGCTGCGACGTCGTCAACCGCGGCGTGGCAGCATGGAACGGCAAGATCTACATTGGCACCTTCGATGCCCGGCTGGTCGCGCTCGATGCAGGCACGGGCAAGCCGGTGTGGAGCGTCAAGACCGGCGACCAGAAGCACCTCACGATCACTCAAGCCCCGCGCGTCATCAAGGGACGCGTCGTGATCGGCATGAGCGGCGGCGAGTACGGGATTCGCGGTTACATCTCGGCGTACGACGCGGAGACCGGCAAGCTCGATTGGCGCTTCTACACGGTACCCGGCGATCCTTCGAAGCCGTTCGAGAATAAGGCTATGGCGAAGGCCGCCAAAACCTGGAGCGGCGAATGGTGGAAGCTCGGCGGCGGCGGCGTCGTATGGGACGCCATCTCCTACGACCCGGAGCTGAATCTCGTGTACTTCGGCGTCGGCAACGGCCTCGAGTGGGCGCGCAGTTACCGCAGCGCGAACAAGGGCGACAACCTGTTCCTGTCCTCCATCGTCGCGCTCAACGCCGATACGGGTGCGTACGTCTGGCACTTCCAGGTCAAGCCCGGCGAGGAATGGGACTACGACGCGGTCGGGCAGCTGACGCTCGCCGACCTCACCATCGACGGGAAGCGCCGCAAGGTCATCATGCAGGCCAACAAGAACGGCTTCTTCTACGTCCTCGATCGCAAGACGGGCCAGTTCATCCACGCCAAACAGTATGTGCCGCAGAACTGGGCGAGTGGCCTCGACCCGAAGACCGGCCGGCCGATCGAGCATAAGGACATTCACTACAGCACGACGGGCAAGCCGATCGTGATGATGCCCGGGCCGGACGGCGCGCATAGCTGGCATCCGATGGCGTACAACCCGAAGACGGGGCTCGTCTACATTCCCGCGCAGGAGATCGGCAAAAGCTTCACCCCGATCAAGGATTTCAAGCCGTCGGAAATCGGCTGGAACCTCGGCGTGGACGTCGCGGGCACACCCGGCGCGAAAAAGGGCTACCTGCTCGCCTGGGATCCAGTCGCGCAGAAGGAAGTGTGGCGCAGCGACCACGTCGGGCCATGGAACGGCGGTATCGTCACGACCGCGGGCAATCTCGTCATCCAGGGTGATGCCACTGGGCATCTCAACGCCTATCGCGCCGACACCGGCGAGAAGCTCTGGTCGATCGACGTCCAGTCGCCGATCATGGCCGCGCCGGTGTCGTACGAGGTCGGAGGGGAGCAGTACATTGCGGTCCTTTCCGGGTTCGGGTCGGCATTCTCCTTGCAGGCCGGCAAGGTCGCCGCGCAATCCGGGAACATCCGGAACATCAGCCGCGTTCTGGCGTTCAAGATCGGGGGGACGGCGGCCCTTCCTCCGGCCCCGCCCGAGCAGAAGCTCGTGCTCAACCCGCCGCCCGCGACTGCCGATGCAGCGACAGTCGCTGCCGGCGATCACCTGTTCGGCCGATATTGCGCTGCCTGTCATGGCGAGAACGCGGTGGGCGGCGGGGTGGTTCCGGATCTTCGTGCGTCGACCTTCCTCGGCAACGATTTCTTCTACGAGATCGTGCTCAACGGAGCGATGAAGGATGCAGGTATGGCGCCCTTCAAGGCAGTTCTCGATCAAAAGGACGCTGCGGCGATCCGCGCGTACCTCATCAAGCGTGCCATCGACGACAAGGCCGCGAGCAGCAAATAGCGTGGCGATGATCGCATTGACGGATCCCTCGTCGGAGCGCAAATGATCGCATCTGCGTATAGACCCGGGCTGGTGACCGGCGGACAACTGGTCCGCCTTGGCAAGCCCCGCGTTGTGGCGCTCATCGTGTTCACGGCGGTGATCGGCATGTTTCTGGCAACGCCGGCCTTTCCACCGCTCGGGCCATTGCTGTTCGGCACCATCGGTATCGCGCTGGTCGCGAGCTCAGCCGCGGCGCTGAACTGCCTGATCGAGCAGAAGCTCGACGCTGTGATGGCGCGTACCCGCGCGCGCCCTCTGCCCACGGGGGACGTAACCCCGCTGCAAGCGCTCATCTTCGTTGCAGTTGTGGGCGGCGCCGGGCTGCTCGTGCTGCACAGCCTGACCAATCCGCTGACAATGTGGCTCACACTGGGCACGTTTCTCGGCTACGCGGTCATCTATACGATTTTTCTCAAGCCGCGCACACCGCAGAACATCGTCATCGGCGGTGCCTCGGGTGCGATGCCGCCGGTTCTCGGCTGGGCTGCGGTGACCGGCGAAATTTCATCCGATGCCCTGCTGCTGTTCCTGATCATCTTCGCCTGGACGCCGCCGCACTTCTGGGCGCTGGCGCTGTACCGCAGGAAAGAGTACGCCCGCGCCGGCGTGCCGATGCTGCCGGTCACGCATGGCGACCGTTTCACGCGCCTCTACGTTCTTCTCTATACGCTGCTCCTGGCGGCGATCTGCCTGCTGCCCTTCGCCAGCGGCATGAGCGGTACGATCTACCTGGTATCCGCGCTTGCGCTGAACGGCGTTTTCCTTGCGTACGCGGTCGGCATTTACGTCAACTACAGCGACCGGCTCGCGCGACGCACCTTTCGCTATTCGATCGTTTATCTGTCGTGTCTCTTTGCCGCGCTGCTGGTCGATCACTACTGGCGCTTCGGATGAGACGGCACTACGTCCGGCTGCGACCATGCTCAACACGGGGTTCATGACGCCCGCGGTAGGGACCAAGTACCGGTCCGCGCGCGCGTTCTTGGTTGGCGCTCTCATCGGGCTGTGTCTTGTCGGATTAGCGTTCGCGATAATCTAGTCTGCCGTCAGTGCTTCGCATCGAAGTGTTCGCACACGATTCCGCCGACTGACCGCATCGCCGGAGCATGCCGGTGTCGCCACAGTCGCAGCTTTGTGAAAGCCTCCTCAGCCTTGTGCAAGACCGACGCCCATCGCGGCTTCTAGCATGGGCCTCAGGTATTCAAGTGCGATCGATCGTGCATTTGATTCCTGATACGTCAATAACCGAGGAGCTCGAGCATGAATTTCACCCGCAAGATTCGCACGGCAACTCTGGCGACCGCTGGCGCAGCGCTGGGATTGTTGTCGCTTACGTTTCCCGCCGCCGCCGCCACCAGCGATGCCGCCGCAACGCAGCTTTTGACGAAGTACAACTGTCAGGCCTGCCACACTGTGGACAAGAAGCTCGTCGGACCGGCCTACAAGGAGGTCGCGGCGAAGTATGCGGGCGACGCCTCGGCGCCCGCCAAGCTCCAGCAGAAGGTCAAGAACGGCGGCACCGGCGTCTGGGGTGCGATACCGATGCCTCCCAACAACGTTCCCGACGCCGATATCAAGACGCTGGTTGAATGGATCCTCGCGCTCAAGTAAGAGCGTGAGTCTCTCCATGCATCTGCGGTGTCCGCGTCGACGGCGCTTGCTTTGCCGTGCGGGCTCGATCGTTGCGCTTTTCGGCGCCGTTGCCGGCGCCGAAGCCGCTATCGTCGCTCCCCTCTCCTACGAGGACGCGCGCACGGTCTTGCAATCGGTCTCCGACCTGCACAAATCCAGCGAGGCCGGGGTGGGCAAGAACCAATACGAGGCGCGAGCGGCGGACACGCTGGGATTCCCGGAGGTATCCGTGAGCGGCACGCAAGAGTTCGGTTCGAAGACCGGCAGCATCCCGCAAACTCCACTGGGCACGATTGATTTCCATGCAAACCTGAACGGCCCGCGCGCGTCGGTCGACTCGACCTGGGCGATCTATACGGGTGGCCGGATCACCGCCACTCAGCGCGCGTTGGCCGCGGGCGTCGACCAGGCGCGCGCGGAGCTTACCGCCACAGAGGAGCAACTCGATCTGCAGCTCGCGCAGGTCTATTTCGGGCTCGAGCTTGCCGCCAACATCGAGCGTACGCGAACCTCGGTATTGCAGCAGGCCGACCGGCAATTGGAGCGCGCCGTACGCTTCGAACAGCAGGGAATCATGGCCAAGGTAGAACGACTCAACGCTCAGGTCTCGCGCGACGGAGCAGCCCGCGATTTAGCGCGGGCGCAGCGCGACCGCGAAATTGCGCAGGCGCGCCTGCAACGCCTGCTGCACCTCGATGCGGCCTCCCAGCCCAGCACGCCTTTGTTCGTGATTACCAATGCGCTGAAGCCGCTGTCGGAGTGGCTCTCGCTTGCAGAGCACCAGAACCCGACTCTCGCGGCCTTCGACGCGAAGCGTGAGCAGGCCCGACAGGGCATCGTCATCGCCGAGGCGCGCTGGAAGCCCGAGGTATTCGCGTTTGGCTCCTATGCGTTGATCAAACACTATCTGTCGCTGGTCGAACCGAACTGGATCGCCGGCATCGGCGTCAAGTTCACGCTCTTCTCGCCTGAAGACCGCGCCAGCAAGGTCGGCGCCGCGCGCGAGGGCCTGCGGCAGGTGCAGACCCTTCAGGACGAGACGCGCAACCTCATCGACACGGCGGTCGAAACGTCGTACCGCAAGGTCGAGCAGGCGCGCGAACAGTTCAATCTTCTCGATTCGACGCTCGCCTTGGCGCGCGAGAACCTGCGGCTGCGCGAGCGCGGTTTCGACGAAGGCCAGGCCACCAGCCTCGATGTGAACGATGCGCGCAATGCGCTGGCACGCGCCGAGACAGAGCGGGCGCTCGCCGCGTACGACTTCGTCGTTGCCTTGGCCGAATTGCTCCAGGCGTCGGGGCAGGCCCGCGCACTTTCCGAGTACGTCCAACTGGCTGACGTCCAACTTCGCCCATGAACAAGCCTTCCGCCCCCACCGTCAAACGCATCGTTGGCGCCCTTTTCGTCATCGGCGTGCTCGCCTTCATCGTCTACGGCCTGTATCTCGCCAACCGCCCCGTCGTCGCGCCGTTGCAGGGGCAGATCGATGGCCGCTACATCGATATCTCGCCCAAGATCGTGGGGCGCATCGCCAAGCTGCACGTCCGCGAGGGCGACGCGGTCAAGCCCGGCGACATGCTGGTGACGCTCGACAGCCCCGAAGTCCAGGCCAAGGTGTCGCAAGCCGAGGCTGCGCACGGCGCCGCGGCGGCGAAGCAGCAGCTTCTGGACGTCGGCATGCGACAGGAGGAAGTGCGCACCGCGCGCGCGAATTGGGAGCGTTCCGTCTCCGCGGCCAATCTCGCGGAAGTGAGTTTCAAGCGTATCAACGCGCTCTACAAGGACGGATTGGTTTCGCAGCAGCGCAACGACGAGGTCGATACGGCCTATCGCTCGGCGCTGGACGCGGTAAACGCCGCGCGCGCGCAATATGACCTTACGCTCAACGGTTTCCGCAAGGAGGAACGCGCCGCCGCTGCCGACGTTACGCGAGGTGCAGGTGCGGCCGTGCAGGAAGTCACCGCGCTGGCAGCGGACATTTCGCTCAAGTCCCCGATCTCGGCCGAGGTCGACAAGGTCGTGCTGCACCAAGGCGAGCTTGCCCCGCCGGGATTTCCAATCATCAGCCTGGTCAACCTGGACGACGTGTGGGCGGTTTTCAATCTGCGCGAGGATGAGCTGGCGGCGATCAAGATCGATACTCGGATCACCGGCAAAGTGCCCGCCTTGGGAAACCGCGTGGTTACCTTCTCCGTCTACTACATAAGCCCCAAGGGTGAGTACGCGACGTGGCGCGCAACGCGGCAGTCGAGCGGCTACGATATCAAGACGTTCGAAGTGCGTGCGCGCCCCGCCGAAAGGGTAGAGGGGCTCCGACCCGGCATGTCCGTCCTCGTCGACCGGAGTTGACCGCGTGTTCCTCGCCGGCGTTCGCGACGCTTGCGCGCGCGAGATCGCCTATTTACGCACGCATCCGTGGGATGTGGCGGTGATCAGCTGGCTTCCCGCCCTGGTGATGGCGCTCGCCTGGTCGATCTTCGCGCAGGGCGTCAACATCAAGCTGCCGGTGGCATTTGTCGACGAGGATCATTCGCCGGGCTCCCGCCGACTTGCCGTCGCGCTCGAAGCGACGCGCTCGACAAACATTGCGGCGCGCCCCGACGACGCTCGAGGAAGCATGGCCGCTGGTGCGAGCGCGGCAGGCCTACGCCGTCGTGCACGTGCCTGCCGACTGGGAGCGGCGGTCTCAACGCGGCGACCCGCTGCCGGTCGTTCTCTACACCAACGAGCAGTATCATGCCGCGGCGTCCTCCCTCTCCAACGATGTCGTCGGGGCCATCGAGTCGGTTGCCGGAGGACGAGTGCTGTACGACACTCGCCCGGCTCGGCGGCGGCTTCGCCGGCGCCGAGCGTCGCGCCGGCGCGGTTCGGGTCGAGCTGCGAACGCTCTATGGTCCGCAGCTCTCCTTCGAGCGCGCGCTCGCGGGTGCTTTCCTCCCGGCGATCCTTCACATGTTCGTGCTGGGCGGCGCCGCCTATGCGATAGGCCGGGAATTTCGCGATCGCACCGCCGGCGACTGGCTCGCCTCGGCTGGGGATGGCATCGTCGCCGCCATCGTCGGCAAGCTGCTGCCCCTGCTTCTTTGCTTCACTACGATGGCGCTCGGGGTCGTTGCATGGCTTGCGGGCTATCTCGGCTGGACGGCCAACGGAAGCGTGCTGGCCTGGAGCCTCGGTCTGCTGACGTTGATGATCGCCTGCTGCGCGATTCCCGCCATGATCGCTCGGTCTGACCGGCTCGTTGCGCATTACGCTGGCGCTGGTGGCCATTGTGAACGTCACCGCGATCTCGTTCACCGGCTTTACGTACCCGCTCTTTTCGATGACGACGACAGCGAAGGTCTGGAGCGCCATGCTGCCCTTTCACTACTTCTACGAGATCCAGCAGCAGCAGTGGAATATCGGGGCGCCGCCCGCGGTCTCGGCCATGCCGTTCGCCGTGCTCTGGGGCGTTTTCATCGCCGCGCCGCTGGCGATTGCGATTCCCTTGCTGGCCAAGCGGTGCCGGGATCCCAAGGGCTGGGGCGAGCGATGACTGCGTGGCAGGCATTTGGGTGGACGCTGCGATCGGTCCTCTTCGACAAGGGACCGATGGCGCCCGCCGTGCTGGGCATCATTTTCTATTGCTTCTTCTATCCCCTGCCCTATCTGCCGCAGGTCGTGCACGCCGTCCCTGTCGTGATTGCCGACTACGACGCGAGCGCTCTGTCACGAAAAATCCAGCGCGATCTCGATTCGACCCAAACCGTTCGCGTTCAAGGCGTCACCTCCAGCGTCGGCGAAGCGATCCCCCTGCTGCAGCGCGGAGAAATCGGCGGCATCGTCGCGGTGCCAAAAGATTTCTATCGCGACGTGCTGCACGGAACGCCAACCGGCGTGACTGTCATGGGCAACGGCGGCTACATCGTCGTCGACGGGGCGGTTCTCGAGACCACCGCGCAAGTGGTCGCGGAGGCGGCGGCGCCCGCGCTCGCCGCGAAGCTCGTGCAAGCGAACGTGCCTCCGGCCGCGGTGATGCGGCTGGCGCGCGCGGGACCGGCCTTCATCAAGCAACCGCTGTTCAACACCGTCCAGGGCTATGAGAGTTATGTGGTACCTGCCTCGATGGGCATCATCGTGCATCAACTCCTGATCATCGGCATCTGTATTGTGATCGGGACGTGGGTCGAAGGCGGACGCTGGGCAATCGCAGTGAATGGGCGGCTTTCGTTCGCCGCGTTTGCCGGCACGCTTGCCGGATTCTGGACATTCGTATTTGCGGCCCTCATGTTCTGGATCGGTTTCGTGTTCTGGTTCCACGATCTTCCGCGCGCCGCCAATCTCTCCGGAGCGATAGTGTTCGGCGCGCTTTACGCACTGGCAGTGGCCGCAGTGGGAATAGCGCTGGGCTGCTGGATGGGCGAACGCGAGCGCCCGTTGCAGATCATCGCGGGCGTGTCGATCCCCTTATTGTTTCTGTCGGGATTCGCTTTCCCGGTCGAGTCCATCAGCCCGCCGCTGGTCTGGCTCTCCCACCTGCTTCCCAGCACGCCCGGTATCCAGGGGTTCATCAAACTCAACCAGATGGGCGCGACTTGGCCGGAAGCATGGCCGCAGGTCGGCAATCTGCTTCTGCTCGTAGTCCTCTATACCGCCGTGGCGTGGTGGGCCGCGTCGCGGCGAGCGCCAGGACCGCGCACGATAACGGCCACGAACGCCTGAGCATACCTGGCGACGACCGCGGCAAGATTACAAAATCACGACCGGCAATTTGCAAGACGGCTTCGGGGGGAGGCGTGACCACGTTGGTCGCCATGTTCGTTCCTTCTCGTCCTGCTGCGGTGAGCGACACGTACAGGATCGACTGCTTCAGTCAAGACATGCACGATGGGAGCCTTGTCGCGGCGTACTGGTTGGCGATCTGGGTGTCGGTAACGGGGTGAAATAGGGAGGAGATCGGCGTTCCAAGCCTCTTTTCACGAGGAGGCCGATACGACCAATCAATGGGGGCGGAGACAACGGACGCGAAACGCGATCGCGTCCCCCATTCAGGGCATATCGCGCGAACCGTTCGAAGCTCAAAGTCCGGGTGACTCATTTCGTGGCGTGATTGATTAGCCCAATCCGCGAACTGTCGAGGCGGGTCTCAGCAATTGCCACGAGGCTTTCCGAGGTATCTCTCTTGGTAGTCCAGCAGAGACTGATAGGAGCGGGTCTTACATGCGGTGTGGAGCGGCAAACTCGGTAAATGACACAAGACATGCAAATTGGAAGCATCCAGCGCAGAACGACGCGCGGTCGCGCTTGGCTTGCGATCGCCGTCGCGACCTTGACTATGATCGGCATCGTCTACGGTGAAATCTGGACGCTGGAACGCGGCGGTTCCTCGATGACCGCATGCTATGTCGCCCTTTCCAACGATCTCGCTCCGTTGATGAGCGTCGACGAGATGGATATCGCAGCCTCCGATCCGACGTGCGGTCCCTGATGACTCGCTGCTGGGGTTGCAGGCAAACGTCCGCCTGCGTATTGGAAGGTTCCGAAGGTTGCGCAGCAGCCTGCGGCGCCACGACGACGGAGAATCAGAATGGCGTGATCATCAAGTTGCGTTCGACGACGCAGGGAGTGCAACTCAACCTGTCTCTCGGTGGAATCACTCTGAAGGTGACGAACTAGCGACTCGAGGCCCGGCGATGCAGGATGACAAATCCCCCGCCGGAATTTGCAAGACGCCTGGAACGCGACTGCGTATCTTTAAGCCTACGGTCTCCCGGATGTGACGGAGAGACATCGGGAATCCGAACGAAAGGTATCGCATGGGACAGATGACTAAGATCTCGCTTGCGCTCGAGTCCGCCAACTATCGCGGGACGGGCGGCGTGATCGAGAACAACCGCGGCCTGGGTTTTCAACCGGCGTTTATCGATCGCCAAAGCGGCACCGTGCATCTGTCGCGATTCGCAGACGGCCGGCGCGCCCCATGCCATCTGCTCGACGGGCTGCCGCACGAGCTCGTGATCGCGCGTGACGAGCGAGGACGCGTAACGTGCGTCAAAGACTCCGTCGTTTCCGGGTTCGTGCACGGTGGGTGCTTCTACACACGTGACGAAGCGGTGGCAATGCTCGTATCCGCCTCCGGATTCGACATCTCGCGAGACGCGGACGCGTCATTACGGCGGGCGGCTTAGCCGATTCATTCCCGACTGTCCGAGCGATCCTCCTCCTCCGGGACCCGTTCGGTCCTCCACGCCGGGCTGCGAAATCAGTCCGGCGTTTTTTTCTTTGTGCGCAAGGTCGTGATCCAGCCCAGCGTGCAGGATTTAAAAAGGCCGCAGCCGCGTGCAAGACCGTATCAGAGCCTACCGGTAGCCTTACTCGCTCCGAAACCGCTCGGCAAAGCCCGCGAGCGGACGGCTTGCGAATCTGTCGGCACGACCCGACGCCTGGAGACGCATGCGCTAGCCAACTGTCAACGAGGCCGAACATGGAAGCCACCGTCGCTACTGATATTCACACCAAGAACGCCGCCAATTGGTCACTGGCGCTCGGCGTGCTGATCCTGCTCCTGGGCATTGTCGCGCTGCTTGTGCCGACGCTCACGGCGCTCGCCGCCAACTTCACGCTGGCCTGGATTGCTCTCGCGATCGGAGTGCTGCAGTTGATCCACGCGTACCAAACACGCACGAAAAGCCACACCGGTTGGCAAGTCGTGACCGGACTCCTCAATGTGGTCATTGGCGCCCTTCTGTTGATCTACCCCGTCCAGGGCATTGCCGCCATCGCCCTGATGCTCGGAGCGCTGATCTTCATGGTGGGCGTGGCCGAACTGCTGCTGGCGTTTCAGCGGCGACCGGCGCGCGGGTGGGGTTGGGTGCTGGCATCGGGCATCGTATCGGTGCTGGTTGGTGTTCTGATCGGAATCGGCTGGCCCGGCAACGCCTTCCTGCTGGTCGCGGCATACGTCGGGATAAGCATGATCTCCGGAGGCGTCTGGCGCATCATGATGTCGTTCGCGATTCGCAACGCCGCCACGGCGCCAGCCTCCAGGTAGTTAGCTGGATTGTTCGCCAACGCATGGAAAAGGCTCGATTCGATGAACCATCGGTTCGAACCGAGAATGACTCGCGCGAGCGTGGCCATGGATCGTCCAGACTCGCTCGATGACTGCACGCTGAGCCATCGGTAGCGCCATGTCTCTCTACGCGCTTGGCCTCAATCACGCGACCGCGCCGGTCAGCGTGCGGGAGATGGTCGCCTTTCAGGCGGACGCGCTGGGCTCCGCGCTGCGCGACCTCATCGGATCTCCCAAGGTCAAGGAAGCCGCGATTCTGTCCACGTGCAATCGCACCGAGGTGTACTTCAACGCCGCCGAGCCGGCACCGGTGATGGACTGGCTCGAAGGCTTCCATCGCCTCCCCAAGGCGTCCTTGGCGCCGTATCTCTATACGCTGCCCCAGGACAAGGCCGTGCCACACGCCTTTCGCGTCGCCAGCGGCCTCGACTCGGTGGTGCTGGGCGAGCCGCAGATCCTCGGCCAGATGAGGCATGCGGTGAAGAATGCCGAAGCGGCTGGCTCGCTCGGGCTCGTTCTCAACCGTCTTTTCCAGCGTACGTTTGCGGTCGCCAAGGACGTGCGCACGCGGACCGACATCGGCAGTGCGTCGATTTCGATGGCGGCCGCGGCAGTGCGGCTTGCCGAGCGCATTTTTCCGTCCCTTGCGGAAGAGCGCGTACTGCTGATCGGCGCCGGCGAGATGATCGAGCTCGCCGCCACGCATTTCGCCGCTCGCAAGCCACGATCGATCACGGTGGCGAATCGTACGCTGGAGCGCGGCGCCCAGCTCGCGGCGCGCTTTGCCGCCGATGCGATCACGCTGAACGAGCTGCCCCAGCGCCTTGCGCAGTTCGACATCATCATCACGTCGACGGCCAGCTCCTTGCCTATCCTGGGCAAGGGCATGCTCGAGCGCGCGGCCAAGGCCCGCCGGCACGCGCCGATGTTCATTGTCGACCTTGCGGTGCCGCGCGACGTCGAGCCAGAAGCCGCAGCGCTGGACGACATCTTCCTGTACAGCCTCGACGACCTCGCCATCGTCGTGAAGGACAATCTGAACATCCGCAACGATTCGGTGCGCGAAGCCGAAGTGCTCATTGCGGAGCAGGCACAAGGGTTTCTGCGCTGGCTCGATGGGCGAACGGTCGTGCCGACGATCGCCGCGCTGCAGGAACATCACGATCGCTTACGCGCGGCCGAGCTCGACCGTGCCCGCCGGCTGCTGGCCGCGGGTACCGCTGCCGAGCAGATACTCGATCAGCTTGCCCGCGGGCTTATCAACAAGTTCCTGCACGCGCCGATGCAGGCACTCAATAACGCCGGCGCAGCCGAACGCGCCGAGCTGCTCTCGCTATTGCATCGCCTCTATGACCTGCCCGACGCAAAATAGCGGCGCCTCGACATCGTGCGCGATGTGCCGCGCCGCACGCGGGGCGCGCACCGCGGTTGTCGCATTCGCGTAGGACAGCGTCGGGCCCTCGCGGTTTCGGTTCGCGCGCCGCTCAGGATTGATAAACCATGAGCAGACGGATGCAAGATCGTGGTCCGATGCCAGCGTAACGTCACGTCTGCACAGAGTGTTTCCACTTTGGCTTTCCAAGGAGATTTGATGATGAACAGATTAGCGATGGGCGCTTTGGTCAGTATCAGCATGCTCGGCGCGGGCGGTACGCTCGCTCAGGTTGCCGGTTCCACCACCACGGGGGTTGCGGTAGCGGAAACGCAGGAGGTTGCCTTGGGATGGAGCGCCAAGAAGCAGATCCTGGGCAAGACTGTATTCAACGAAAATCATGAGACGGTAGGCAGGGTGGACGACATCATCGTCGCCCCCGATCGGAGCGTCTCCTACCTGATCGTCGGTGCCGGCGCGTTTGTTGGCCTGGTTCGCCATGACGTGGCCGTCCCCGTCGACCAAATCGAGGCGCGAGACGGGGAAATCGTGCTCCCCGGGGCAACGAAGGCCGCTGTCAAATCTCTGCCCGGATTCGACTACTCGAAAAGCGCGAAATAGGCGGTTGCCGTCCATCGCCGCGTTACTAAATTCATGTCCAGAGGCATGCCCCTGAACAAACCGATACGCCGAATCGCGGTCGTGGGTAGCGGCGTTATCGGCGCGAGCTGGGCAACGCTTTTTCTCGCACGCGGGTTCGACGTGTTGGCGACGGATCCGGCGCCGAATGCACAAGCCGACCTGCGCCGCTTCGTCGATACCGCGTGGCCGGGAATTGCGAAGCTGGGCCTGTCCCCGAAAGCGTCGCCCGAACACTTGTCGTTCACCACCGACTTGAGACAGGCGTTAAGGGACGCGGACTTTGTCCAGGAAAGTGCACCCGACGATCGGGAGCTCAAGATCAGCTTGTTCACCGAGATGGACAAGGCGGCGCCCGCCGATTCGATCATCGCCTCGAGCTCGGCGGGGCTGACCATGAGCGAGCTGCAGTCTGAATGCAAGCATCCCGAACGCTGCGTCATCGCGCATCCTTTGAATCCTCCCCACGTCATCCCCTTGGTCGAGGTCGTTGGAGGCGCGAAGACGTCTCCGGAAGTCATCCAACAAGCGATGGCTTTCTATGCGTCCATTGGAAGGAAGCCGATCCATATCCGGAAGGAAATTGTTGGCCATGTGGCAAACCGGTTGCAGGCCGCGCTGCATCGGGAGCTCGCCTATCTCATCGACGAGGAAGTCGTCGATGTCGCTGGCGCGGATGCTGCCGTTTGCTGGGGACCCGGGTTGAGGTGGGGGGTCATGGGCCCCAATCTGCTGCTTCATCTTGGCGGAGGTGCCTATGGGATTCGCCGCTTCATGGACGGTGTTCCGGTCCCGATGGCCACTTGGTGGAAACAACTCGGGAACCCCGAGCTCAGCTCGAAACTGAGGCAAACCATCATCGATGGAACGCTGGAGGAGGCCGCGGACCGCCCGCTAGCGCAGCTCGCTCGCGAGCGCGACGACGTGATGCTAGGACTGATTCGTCTACGCAGAAAGTTCGCCGAGGCGCCGGCTTCTCCAGGCCGCCCCGTTCGATCCAGGAAGAAGACATGATCGTCGAAGGGCGCCAAGCGCGCGCGTTGAAGGTCAATTTCAACGCTCCTTGGCTCTGGGCTGCTCTGGTCGTGGTGCTGTCGGCGTGGATTCTTCGAAGTTTTTTCGAACCGCTAGTATGGGCATCGGTCCTCGCAGTCGCCACTTGGCCCATCTACCGGCGCTTTGCGCAGCGTCTACCCGGGCGCGTGGCTTCAAGCGTGACGCCCCTGCTCTTCACTGTGCTGGTTTCGTTGTTCGTCCTGGGACCGATGGTGTTCGCCTTCGGCGCACTGGTGTCGGAGGCGCACAGATGGATCGACCAGATCGTTCTCGCGGACAAGACGGGGCTCGCCGCGCCCGCTTGGCTCGAGACCTTACCCGTGGTCGGCGCCAAACTGGCCGAGCGTTGGCAGGCGCAATTGGGCACGCCCGGCGGAGTGTCGGTCTGGCTGCAGCGCGCCGATACCTCCACGGCTCTTGGCTGGGCGCAAACGCTGGGCCTGTTCATGGCACATCACTTATTCATCGTTGTCTTTACTATCCTCCTTCTGTTCTTTCTCTATCGCGGTGGAGACGCGCTGGCAGTGCGCGTCAACGACTTGCTGCAGGATAGTCTCGGCGATCGCGCAGAGTCCTACGTCGAGCTTGCGATTCGCGCCGTGCGCGCGACGGTCAACGGCATGGTCGTGGTGGCACTCTTTGATGGCGTCCTGACCGGGATCACCTATGCGCTGGCCGGCGCGCAACGCGCCGAAGTCTGGGGTGCGGTGACCGGTCTGTTCGCCATGATTCCTTTTCTTGGCTACGTGGCCGTCGCCGGTGTTGCCATGGCGCTCGCTGTGGAAGGCGCCGCGATGGCGGCGCTGGCGGTCTTTGCGCTGGGACTCCTCGTAGTCTTTGCCGGGGACAAAATCGTTCGCCCCATGCTGGTCGGCGGCGCCACCCAACTTGGTTTTGTCTGGGTCCTCATGGCCAGTTTCGGTGGTCTCGAGCTGCTGGGGTTGCTTGGACTCTTCGTCGGTCCCGTAGTGCTCGCATTGGGTGGCGCACTGTGGCACGACTGGGCAACGAACCGCGGTCGATCACGTGCGACACCCGTGAGTGCAGTCAGTGCAGCAGTGAGCAAACATGCTTAGAACCGGCAAGGGCTCCTCCGTCGACCAACCTTGCTGCATCTTTTTACGAACCCTCTTCCCTGCGGGAGCATCCATGACTGAGCTACTCAAGACATCGTCGACCGGCGCGCCGGTGTCTCTATTTACCAGCCGTGCAAGAAGGGCATTGCCGCTCCGTTACGAATCTCAAATCCGCGCCGTTCTCGCAACGCTCGTGCTCGCCACCGCCTCCCTTTTTTATGGGCAGGCGCATGCCGCGGGAGACGCAGCGGCAGGTAAGACGGTATTCGCCAACCAGTGTTCGTCGTGTCACACCACCGAGGTCGGCAAGAACGGATTCGGGCCGTCGCTGGCCGCGGTCGTGGGCCGCAAGGCCGGCGGTCTGGCCGGCTTCACCTATTCGCCGGCGATGGCGCAGGCCGGCCTCACCTGGGACGAGAAGAATCTCGATGAGTTTCTCACCTCATCGACCACGAAGGTTCCCGGAACGTCGATGCCGGTGTCAGCTGCCGAGCGCGAGCGACCGCGCCAATGTCATCGCCTTTCTCGAAACGTTGGGACGCGCCAGCGCCGCGGCCGCCAGCGCACCCGCAGCAGGCGCCGCAGTCGCGGCTGCTCCGTCGATTCAAGGTCCGACCCAGAACGAGCTCCTGCACGCCGCACAGGACAAGCAGAACTGGCTCTACGCGAGCAAGGACTACAGCGGAGCACGCTTTGTCGAGCTCGCCCAGATCACGCCCAAGAACGCCGGCCAGTTGCGCGCCGCCTGCATCTATCGCTCCAACACCGCCGGCGCCACTCAGACCAATCCCCTCGTCTACAAAGGCGTGATGTACCTGACCATCGACAAGGCGACCGTCGCGATCGATGCAGCCACCTGCCGCGAGCGCTGGACCTACAACTGGGAACCCAAGGGCGGCGTGCTCTCGCCCGCCAACCGCGGCGTGGCCATGAAGGACGGCCGTCTGGTGCGCGGCACGGCCGACGGCTACCTGATCGCGCTCGACATGGCCAAGGGCACGCTCTTGTGGAGCCAGAAGATCGCCGATGCCAAGACCAGCCAGTACTTGAGCATGCCGCCGCTGATCTATGAAGACCTGGTGATCTACGGCCCGGCCGGCGCCGACTGGGGAGCCAAGAACTGGATCGGCGCCTTTAAGCTCTCGACCGGCGAGCAGGTCTGGCGCTTCAATCTCATTCCCGATGCCGGCGAGCCGGGCGCGGAAACCTGGAAAGACCCGAAAGCGCGCGAGCACGGCGGCGGCAGCCTGTGGACGCCGCTGTCGCTCGACGTGAAGAAGGGCGTGCTCTACGTCCCGGTCGGCAATCCCGCGCCCGACTTCTACCCCGACGTGCGGCCCGGCACCAATCTGTACACCAACTCGGCGGTGGCACTCGACGTCAAGACCGGCAAGCTGCTCTGGTACAAGCAGTTCGGCCCCAACGACGCCAACGACCGCGACTTGAGCCAGGTCAGCCCGCTGTTCAGCGCCACGGTGAAAGGCAAGCCGCGCAATCTGCTCACCGTTTCCGGCAAGGACGGCCTGCTGCGCATGCTCGACCGCGACAGTCACGACGTGCTCTATGAGCTGCCGATCACTACCCGCACCGATTTCGACAAGGTGCCGGCCGTCGGCGGCGTGCACGGCTGCCCGGGACTCTTGGGCGGCATGGAATGGAACGGCCCCGCCTACAGCCCCGCGACCAAGACCCTCTATGTCGCCACGGTCGACTGGTGCGGGACGTTTACCAAGACCGACAAGCCGCCCGAGTTCACCGAGAACGCCCACTACTACGGCGGCGCGGTCACTCCCGACCCGCGCGACCAGGCACGCGGCTGGCTGCAGGCGATCGACGCTGCGACCGGCACGATCCGCTGGAAGAAACAATGGCCGACGCCGCTGGTCGCCGGCGTCACCGCCACTTCCGGTGGCATGCTCTTCACCGGCGATCTCAACAACGACTTCCTGGCCATCGACGCCAGCAACGGCAAGACGCTCTACCACTTCAACACCGGCGGCACGGTCGGCGGCGGCGTCATCAGCTACGAGATCGCAGGCAAGCAGTACGTCGCCACCACCTCCGGTGTCGTCTCCGGGTTCTTCGGAGGAAGCGGTACGTCGGCGATCATCATCTTTTCGCTTCCTTAGCCTCGTAGCCGGGAGCGGAGGTCGCCTTTGACAACTCTCGCGGCCATGGAAACGGTTGCCTGCCCGGATTGTGATCTGCTTCAGCGTATCCCCGAGCTTCCGCCCGGAGGAAAAGCGAGCTGCCAGCGCTGCGGCAAAACACTCGCCGCAGAGCTGCCCGACCCGCTCGACCGTCCGCTGGCGCTCACGCTCGCGGCTGCAATCGTATTCGTTGTCGCGAATACGACGCCGCTGATGGGCCTCTCGGCGGCCGGGCGCGAGGCAACGACGACGATCATCGGCGGTGCGCAACAAATGTGGTTGCACGGGCGCGAGCTCACGGCGATGGCGATTGCGTTTTGCGCCGTGATCGCGCCCGCGGCTTATATCGCATTCCTGCTTACGGCCCTGCTCGCGGTCAGGCGGCCGCCTGCGCCGCGCTGGATTGGCACATTGCTGCGCTGGGCAAACTTGATGCGGCCGTGGTCGATGAATGAAGTGATGATGCTCGGCATCCTCGTCGCGCTGATCAAGATCGCGCAGCTGGCGACCGTGATTCCCGGCATCGGGATGTATGCGGTCGGCGTTCTTGTGGTGCTCCTGTCGACGATCGCGGTCACCTTCGATGCGCGCGAGATCTGGAGGCGCGTCGAGTGGGCCAGCGGCCGCAAGGCATCCCCTGCCCCGCACCCCGCCGCGAGCGCGGCAGCAGCACCATGAGCGCTACGGCACTAAGCGCCCTGCAGGAAGGACTCGTCTCCTGCAAAACGTGCGGTCTGCTGTCGCGACCCGCCGGCGCGGACCAATGGGGACGTTGTCCTCGCTGCGGCACCGGCCTCGAGGCGCGCCGCAAACACTCCATCCAACGCACCTGGGCGCTCATCGTCGCCGCGGCGATCTGTTACATCCCGGCCAACATCCTGCCGGTGCTCACCACGCATACGCTCGTGTCGTCGGAGTCCGACACCATCATGGCCGGCGTGATCTACCTGTACACGTCCGGGTCGTGGCCGCTGGCGCTGATCGTGCTGGTTGCAAGCGTGATGATTCCGCTCGGAAAGCTCATCGCCCTCTCGTACCTTTTGGTCACCGTACAGCGCGGCTCGGTCAAGGACAACCGCGATCGCTTGCGCTTGTATCGCATGGTCGAGTTGATCGGCAGATGGTCGATGCTGGACGTATTTGTCGACGCGTTCGTGGTGGCGCTTGTGCAGCTCCAGCCTTTGATGTCTGTGGAGCCGGGGCCGGGCGTCGTGTACTTCATGACGGTGGTAGTCCTGACGATGTTCGCGGCGCAGTCCTTCGACCCGCGGCTGATCTGGGATGCCGACCGCGACGGGCGGAGCCCGCATGGTTGAGCCGCCCGATGATCTCGATGGTCTCCCTCAAGCCACCATCGTGCCGAGGAAGCGCATGCGCTTCTCAGTCGTCTGGATCATTCCGGTTCTCGCCGCGGTCGTGGCCATCGGAATCGCCGTCGAACGCATCCTCAACGAGGGTCCGACCATCACCATCGTTTTCAAGGCCGCCGAAGGCATTGAGGCCGGCAAGACCTTCGTCAAGTACAAGGATGTGAACATCGGACAGGTGATTGCCGTGCAGCTCACCGACGACTACGGAAAGGTGGAAGTGAAGGCCAAGATCGCCAAGAGCGCGCAAGGCTTGATGGTGGAGGACGCGAAGTTCTGGATCGTCCGGCCGATCGTCTCCTTAAGCGGCATCTCCGGCCTGAGCACGCTCCTCTCCGGCCACTACATCGGATTCGATGCCGGCAAGTCGGACAGGAGTCAGCGAACCTTCACCGCACTCGATGTGCCGCCGATCATCACCGGCCAGCCGGGACGTCAGTTCATTCTCAACGCCAACGATCCAGGATCGCTCGCGATCGGATCGCCGATCTACTACCGCCGCCTGCCGGTCGGCCAGGTCATCGCGCACGATCTCGCAGCCGACGGTAAGTCGGTGCAGATCAAGGTATTCGTCAACGCGCCCTACGACAAGTACGTCACTAGCGAAACGCGCTTCTGGAACGCGAGCGGATTGGACGTGTCGGTGAGTGCCAACGGACTGGATGTGCACACCGAGTCCGTCGCAGCGCTGCTCGTGGGTGGTCTCGCTTTCGACACGCCTCCGTTCTCCTCTCAGACGGACCCAGCGGCGGCGAATAGTGTTTTCACTCTTTACCGCAACCGGTCCACTGCGATGAAGGTGCCGGATCCCGTCGCAAGACGGTACGTGCTCCATTTCCGCGAATCGTTGCGGGGGCTGGCGGTAGGAGCGCCGGTGACTTTCCTGGGATTGCCGGCAGGCGAGGTCGCGAGCATCGGCCTTTCGTTCGATGCTGCGAAGGCGGATATCCGTCCGCGTGTGGTCATCACGTTCTACCCCGAGCGTCTGATCGCGTATGCGGGCACGGAACAAGAGGCCAGCCGCTTCCGCGCCCAGGACGAAGACAAGAGCAAACGCGACCTCCTCCTCAAGCGCCTGATCGAGGAACGCGGTCTGCGCGGGCAGCTTCGAAGCGGAAACCTCGTCACCGGGCAGTTGTATGTCGCATTCGACTACTTTCCCAACGCGCCCAAAGTGAAGATCAACTTGAGCCCGGAAAATCCTGAGCTGCCGATCGTTCCGGGCCCGGTCGTCGACTTCGAGGCGAAGCTCGCCAGTATTCTCGATAAAATCGATAAGCTCCCGCTCGAGGCGATCGGTAACGATCTGAAGAAGGACCTGGAGGCCCTCGACCAAACACTGCAGAACGCGAAACAGCTGCTGAGTGACGTCGACGTCCAGCTCGTGCCCGAGCTGAAGTCGGATCTCGAGGGACTGCATCGCACGCTTGCCGCCGTCGAGCGTGCTATGAACAGCGCTGATACGACGCTGCTCGGAGCGGACGCGCCGGCCCAGCAGGAGTTGCGCGCAGCGTTGCAAGAGTTCACCCGGGCCGCGCAAAGTGTTCGCGCGCTGACCGACTATCTGGAACGGCATCCGGAGTCGGCGCTCCGCGGCAAGAAGGGACCCACGCGAGGAGCGAACTGATGGGCCGACTTGGCATTCCGGTGCTGCTATGCACCCTCGTCAGCCTTGCCGCTGGCTGCGCCTCTACGCCGCCTTCACACTTCTACACGCTGAGTGCTGCTGCCGCGCCCTCGACGGCGGCGGCGAGCTCCCTCGTGATCGTGGTAGGTCCCGTGTCGGTGCCTGCCGTGGTCGACCGTCCGGAGATCGTGGTGAGCTCGGGCTCCAATGAACTGAAGTTGGATGAGTTCAACCGCTGGGCCTCGCCGCTGCAGGACAACCTCTCACGCGTGATCGCCGAGAACCTTGTCGCGATCTTGGGGACGCGCCGCGTAACGCTGTTCCCGCAAATGCCGAGCACAGCCGCACAATATCGTGTCGCGATCGAGGTCCATGGCTTCGAATCGGCGATCGGGACGTCGACAACGCTGGATGCCGTCTGGACCGTACGGCGGACGACGGACGGCAGTGCCGAAACCGGACGTACTTCGGTGCGCGAGTCGGTGCTGAACAACAGCTACGACGCAATCGCCGCCGCCCATAGCCTCGCGGTGGCCCGCCTGAGCCAGGACATCGCGGACGCGGTGCGCGCACTGGATCGAGCCGCGCCGTAATCGGCGGCTCGTCGCCGTGGACGCGGGTTTACGCGGCCATTCTTGTGACCAGCTTTGGTCGGTGCGCGGTGAGCCCGGTCGGTTGTCCGCTCCCGAAAACCTCCGCGACGGCCGGTGCCGACAGGAATATCTGCCGCAAAGGTTCGTTGACGGGAAGCGAATTGGCGAGCTTGAGAATCGTGACGCGGCCGAGCTCGCGGTGATGCTCCGCCGATCCCAAGTCCCCGCTGCGCCCGAACAGATCGATCGCGGTGGCATGGACACGCCAGGCGGCCAGTGGAAGGTCGGCTTCGTTAATTGCTGAGAGCGCCCTGCCGATGCATGCCTGAGCGCGCGCCACGTCTGCGCCTGCCATGGCGACTCGCGCATTTGCCTCCCACGCCAGCGCCTGCCACGTGCGCTCGGCGGTCGCCTGCGCCGCCTCGAGGAACCGCGCCGCCTGCCGCCTTGCTTGCCCCAGGTCCCCCTTGGCGAGCCAGACTTCCGTCAGAGACGACTCGAGCTGCAGGCGCCAGTACCAATCGAGCACGACCTTCTGCCGATCCATTTCATTGCTTGCCGTCTGCAAGCGATCAAGGGCGCGGTCGGGACGCCCTAACGCTACTTCTGCCGCGCCCGCGACGATCAGGCCGACGCGCCGCGCATAAGTGCGCAATGGCTCCTCGACCAATGGAAGCACCGAATCGCAGATTTCCAGTGCGCCGGCAAAGTCCATGGCGTGGACGTACAGCCAGGCACGATAGAGTTGCGATTTCTGGGCCCGATGTTCGTCGCCGTTCCTGGCGAGCATCATGATCGCGGCGTCGCTCTCCTTCAGCGCTTCGCCCCACTCGCCGAGAAACATCAGACTCCACGATGAGGCCATCTGGCTCGCCCAGTACTGACGGCTCAGATACGGGTTTTCCTCGTGTCCTTCGAACAAAATCGCTCGGCCTTCGACGGCGTTCCGGTGCGCTTCGCGGTATTCCGAGGAAGCCCACTGGATGTAGCTGTAGTCGATCAGATGTAATGCGAGCACGGAGCGAGAACCGCTGTCGCGAATCACGGCCAGCTCGTCGCGGCACGCTTGTGCGTCTCCGGGATTCCATCCACCCGCCATCTCGCGCAAGAAAAAACACTTCATGCGCGTCCTCGCCCGCAAGAGCGGGTCCGCCTGGCCGCTACTGACCTTGAACGCCCGCTCGACGACCTCGAGGCAGCGCGGCGCGTCGATCCACGACAGGAAGAAGGCCATTTCGACAAGCGAACGCACCTGTACGTCAAGCAGGCCGTGATGCACCGCTCGCGCGCGCAGAGTCTCGTAGTTTTCGATCGCACGCATATCCGCTGCGACATAGATCGTGGCCAATTTTTCCAAGAGTTCCGTCTCTGTCGCAGTGCGGTCCGAGTCGGGCAGTCTGCTCGCCAAGTCGACAGCTTGCTGGAGCAAGACGGTGGCTTCGCGATGCGCGTACCGCCGGCCGGCCCGGTCCGCGGCAACGCGCAGGTACTTGATCGCGCGTGGCCAGTCGGCACTCTTTTCGCAGTGGTTCGCAAGGTCGGGCGCCACGTCGCTCAAGCGATCGGAGAAGAGCACCTCCAATGCCTCTCCGACACGGCGATGCAGCTTCGCGCGCCGGCCCGGCGCCTGGCGTTGATAGAAAACCTCACGGTACAGGGCGTGCACGAATTCGTAACGCGGGGAGGCGTTTGAGTCTGACAGCGGTTGCATCGTCGCAGCGCGCACGATGCGATGCCGACGCGACAGCCTGTCGCAGAGGTCCTCGAAGTCTTCTGCCGTCATGCCGGCGGCGGCGGCACCGATGTCGACCGTGAACGCCGCGCCGGCGACGCTCGCCGCTTCCAGCGCTCGCTGCTCCTCCACGCTGAGGCGCACGATCTGCGCTTCGATCATGTGGCGAAGACCTTCGGGCACTCCGACCACGATCTGCTCCAATGGCTGCCGCATCTGCCACGCGCCACTCTCCCGCGAGATCAGGCCTCTTTGAGCCAGATGCTCCAACGCAGCCACCACGAACAGAGGATTGCCGCCCGAGTGACGATGCATGAGCTCGGCCAGCCCCGTAGGCTCGCTGGCTTCGGGAGACGGCGCAGCCAGAAACGCCGAGATGTTGGCTTCGGAGAGAGGCTCCAAGGCGATCTCCTCACAAAGCTTATGCAGCAGCAAGTCCTGTTTGAGTGTTTTCAGCGGATGATCGGCGAGGTCCAGGTCAACGGGCCGATAGGTACCGATCAACATCAGCCTGGCCGGCGCACGGCGGCGCGCCAGCGCCGAAATCAGGTCCACGGTGGCTTCATCGACCCACTGCAAATCTTCGAACACCAGGAGCAGCGGATTTTCCAGCGTGATCGTCTCCAGCGCCTCGCTGATCTCGCGCAGCATGCGCTCCCTGGTCGCCCCCAGTATCTCCCGCTGCAGCGTCTCGCGGTGCTCGTCCGTGAGCAATGCGGGAAACTGCGCCAACCAGGTCGGCGCCTGCGCCGCTAAGGTAGAAACAACGGAGTCACCGCCGTGGCCGCGGCACAGCTGACCCAGCGCTTCCAACATCGGGTAGTAGGGTTCCTTGCCACCGTAACCCTCGACACACTGTCCGCATGCGATGCGAAGGCCAGGCACCTCGGCTTCTGCTACGAGTTGAAAGGCGTCGACCAGCGCCGTTTTGCCGATCCCCGACTCCCCGGTAACAAAGGCGATCTGCCGTTTGCTCTGCGACGCTCTGCGCAGGCCATCACCCAATTCACCGAGCGCTTGCTCTCTTCCCACCAGGTTACTGGGTGCCGGCCGCCCCTGCGCGGCGGGCCTCTGTGCCCCGCCTTGGCCGTCTGCACCGATGAACCGGTACCCGCGCCGGGGCAGCGTTTCGATGAACCGCGGACGCTTCGGATGGTCCCCCAGAACGCGCCGGATATGCAGGATCTGGCTCTTGAGGCCTTCGGGCTGAATGTGCGTATCGGGCCACACGGCGTCGAGCAACTCGTCCTGCGTGACCAACCGGCCGGCGCGCTCAATCAGATGCCGCAGAACCCCATACGCCTTGGGCGGCAGCAGGATGCGCTCGTCGTCTCCCGAATCGCGCCGGCGCCACAGGCACTGATTCACCGTGTCAAGCCTGAAGGGGTGAAAGTGCGGCACGACCGGCGCAGAGATGGTTATGGACGCGGATCGATCGGCGCGATTCGTCCCAACGAGATTTCGGGCTGCTTGCTCTGGGATGCGGGCCACCGTAACTCCTTAGGTTCTTATTTCTGGTTGTATTGTCGACACCCAGAAGGAGCGAGGTCATCCCCCTTATAGGGGAATCGTGGGCGGATCTTTGGGGGAGCCCAAGAGAGGGCGGTCGCTAGACGCCGACGTCTTGGGCCGAAGAGTTCGCATTAGGCCGATAAGTTGTTCGGCGTATGCTGAGTGCCAAGAAAGCGTAGTTCGCGTGTTTGCGCATGGTCGTCTTTCTAACTTCGTTCTCCCCAACAACCCGCCGGAACAACCGGGTGAAGCGTTATTGGTCGCTCCGCAGTCGTTTTTGCCAGCTCTTCGCCGTGATCGACGACCCCGTCAGTCTGGATGGTGTGCTCGACGAGATAGATACTGGATTTTCTTGCCTGCGGGCGTACTTCCAATGGCTTCGATGGTGACGATCCGCTTCCCAACCGCGGAGGAAACCGGCGTCACGCAGGACCGCGTCGGCTGCCCATCGATGTGGATCGTGCACGCCCCGCACAGACCCATGCCGCAGCCGAATTTCGTCCCGGTCATGCTCAGCACATCGCGCAGCGTCCACAGCAACGGCATGTCGTCGGGAATATCGAGGTCGCGAGGCCTTCCGTTTACGTTGAGCGTGATCATTATCGTTTCTCCGGTAGACGGGAACAGGCGTTATCAGACGTCAAAGCTGGCTTGCGTCATTGCTCATTTCTGGAATCCACCCGACCAGCCTCTTGAGAGGGCGTCCGGGCACGTTTTTCGGACGCATGGGGATCTGGCGCCGATTTGGCGCGCCACGCCGCAACCACGGCGACAACAGCTATTCCGAGCCAGAACCACGCATTCGCCCAATCCCATCCGTGGGTGTGGACCAGTGGGGCACCGTGACCCGGATGTGCCAAACAGTCTCCGGCACAGACAAAGAGAACAATGGCTGCTTGGTTCATGATTGCTCCTGACTAGGTTCCGCCAACCTTTCGCTTCGTCGACCACTACCGGTAATTGGAGCTTCATGGCTGGATCCGTTCTAACGACAACGGAACTCCTCTGTCAGAGGCAACGCTTCCGGTCAACCAACCCGCGTTCGCAATTCCACGTAGCCCTGAATCGGTTTGACACTCAGCGTCGGCTGCAATGGCGCGGGACAGCAGCGCATGGGCCCGTGGCGTCCTGCGGATGGCGAAGTTTATTCGTGCCAGCTGCAGCGCTCGCCCGGGATCGGCGCCCGCGCCCAGCCAGAACTCGGCGGCGTGGTCGGCGAAGGCTTCGGGATGCAAGGCGATCAGCTCCTCGTAGCGCGCCGCGGCGAGTTGTCGCCAGCAGCTGAAGTCCGTAGCGTTTCCGGTGTCCGCCAGGATGCGCGCGAGCTGCGAAGCGTAGTCGGGATCATCCGAGGAGATCGCCAGCGGGCGAAGAAGCGCAATCGCTGTTGCGATGTTTCCCAGTTCTGCCTCGACCTCCGCGAGGTGGCCTTGCGCCGGGGCGTATGCCGGTACGTAGCGGCGCGCCGCGCTCAGATGGTCGCGCGCGCGATCGAGATCGCCACTGTGCATCCACATCACACCGATCTGGAAATCGAGCACCGCCAGTGGGAGCGGTGAGATTCCCCGATACCGGCGCAAGCTCTCGTCGCGCATTCGCAGCGCTCGTTCGCTATCGCCGCTCTCGGTGTGCAGCGTCGACAGGGCAGCGAGGCTTTCGAAGCCCGGGTCGCGGCGAGCAGCCTCCTCGAGGATGGGTAAGGCTTCCGCGTAGCGACCGAGCCCCTGAAATACCGCGGCGCGCTCGCGATTCACCGTCTCGACATCGGCGGCGAGCCGCTCGGCAACATCGAGATCGTCCAGGGCATCGGTGAAACGATGGAACAGAGCCCGGGTTCGGGCCCGCGCCAGGAATGCGGCCGCATCGATGGTGGCGTTCTGCACCAACTGCTGCGCAAGGGCTTGCGCGTGCTCACAATCGGCAACGCTGCCCAGGATCGAGCCGCGAAGTGCCAGCAGATCGATGAGCTGGACACGCTCCTCGATACCCGCGCCAGGCGAGGCGGCGAAGGCCTCGAGGCCGTCGATCTGCGCGTGCAGATTTTGGAGCGCAATCGCGCCGTTCGTGACTACGATCACGATGCTGCTGCCTTCCGCGGATTGGGCGGCGCCAGGTAGGGAAAGACCTTGGAAGACCAGGCGATCGGGCCGGCAATGCCGTCATCGATGCGCGGGCCGTTACCGCCGTTGATGTAGAGCGTGAAGAGGGAATCCATGAAGTCTTCGTTGAGCCAGCGTCCACCGGCCGTGACATGCGGCCGACCGGCGAGCATCGCGTGCTCGATTTCGAAG
Organism: uncultured beta proteobacterium; assembly: GCA_963745385.1. Lineage (GTDB taxonomy): Bacteria > Pseudomonadota > Gammaproteobacteria > Burkholderiales > Casimicrobiaceae > PALSA-1003. The sequence goes on along the minus strand of CAVUXI010000004.1, from coordinate 247,865 downwards.
TAGCTCATCTCGTGGAAGGGCTTGGAGGCGTCGATGACGAGGAAGTCCGCGAGCAACAGCCTGGTCAATGGATGGTCGCCGGCCGCGTCCAGCGGCCAATCGATCTTGCCGTCGAGCTTGTCGTAGAACGGCGAGATTGGCGTTGAACCGCGCGCGGTAGGCGCCGACATAGTCAGGCGTCAGCGCGAAGGCGTCCTCGCTGTTGTAGAGGTCACGGATCTCCAGATCGCGGTTGACCCGGTCGAACAGTCTTCACGCTCAGAGTAACGTTCTTGATCTCGGGTCGGCCGAGCCGTTCGAAGCGGACCGGTCGCGGACCTGCCCGCAACGTTTCGCAGACGATGGCGAACATCGGGCCGCCATCGAGCAGCTTCGCCCATTCGAGCTCGAGGACGATCGACAGAACATTCGTCCCGTAGAGCGTGTCGGATCCGACCTTTTCGAACGCAATCCGCCCGGTCGCGATAGTCTTCTCGATCGCTCTCACGTTGAGAAAGAAGGGATCGGAGCGCCGGCCCGCAAAGACGCTGCACACCGGAGCCCGATGCGCCTTTCTCGTCGTTCACGTGGAACGACACCATCTCGCCGCTCGGAGTCCGGCAGTGTCCGCGCTGAAGCGGATGCATCGTGTCGCTTCCCTCCGGCACATCGAAGGTGAAGTCGAACGTGGCTTCGTCGTCGCCAACGGCGAAGGCGGCGCCGGGTCCGGTCGCGGCGATCCTCACACGCCGGAAGCGGAATCGATAGATGACCGCATCGGAAAACACGGCCGATGGGCCGGCCCTGCTGAACACATCCATCACGACGACGATGTGCCGTGGATTTCCCGGTGCCGGGAAGGCGAAAACGTCCGTGAGGTCCGCGGCGGGATCCGTCAATGCGCGAGGTCCTGAACCGTGATCGGACATGAGCGAGTCTTCCGCGGTGAGCTATGAGTTGAGAGCCGCGAGCCAGCGCAGCGCGCGCAGTCCTGGCATGAAGCAGTACTCGCCTCCACGCACCGTGACGAACTTCGGCAGGCCGTGAAGGCGGCGCCGCACGGGCTTCTTTGGAATCGTGAAGATGCCGTCGCCGTCGTTGTTGCCGATTAGCGGATCCTGCTCGGTTCCATGACTGATGAAATTGCCGTCCGTCACCCACTGCGACTGCACGAACTCGAACTGCTGCCGCAGGTGCGCACCGATCAGCAGAAACACGCCGCCGCGGTCGACGCCGTCATCCTCGAATACGCCCGCCGGCATCGGCGGTCCGTAGTTCGTGCCGCGCCGGATGAAGTGGTGGAGATTGACGGCGACGAGCTCGTCTTTCAGCGCGTCGCGTGGATTGATACGACGGATGTGCGCGCTAAAGGGGCACTTCAGTCCCTGCATGTCATCCGCATAGGAGAATTCGTTGTTGCGAATGAGATCACTCCCGAGCGCCGGATCGTCGCGGTCCGGACTGAGCACCAGGGGAGCGCCGCTGCGCCAGCGGCCCACCATTTTTGCGGCGATCAGCTCCTCCTCCTCTGGCGAGGAGGCGTTGTCTCGCAGGTAGCGACGAAACGCGGCAACGTCCATGTGAAACTTGCGAATCGCCACGAAAGACCCGTTGTGGCGCAGCTCCTGTGGAATCGGCGCCGTGGCGACCTCGCCGCGCTCGTCGGGATAGCCCATGATGAACTCGCCGGGCTTGACCGACGCTTCGCTCCCTGGCCGAACGGGCGGACCACTGCCCTCGACGTAGGGGTTGTGCAGTCCGTCCTTGAAGCCGAACGCATTGCGTCCTTCCGGCAGTTCGCCGAACTGCATGCGGTATATGACGGAGATCTGCGGCAGGTCCTGATGCGCGTTGCGCGCGAGATCGAGGATCCGCTGCAGGTCCTGATCGTTGCTTGCGTAGATGGCCAGGGCGATGTGGACGTCTTTCGTGCCGAACGGATGCTCCCAGTTGGCCGGCGCATTCGCGCCGACGTCATGCAGGATGGCGGCGCGCGCCGCCATGCCCTGCCTGAACTCGATCGGGAAACTGTCGAGCGAAGCTTGCGGCACGCCCAACGCCTTGAGGCCCTCGAAGGTGAACGCGATCCCCAGCCAGCCGGGCAAGGAGGGCTTCCACCACTCGTCGGCGGGTGCGACGTGCGGAATGATCCGCCGCAACATCTCCCGCCCCTGCTGCGCGTCGCCGACGCGGAGAAGCACGTACTCACCGAAGTAGGGTCTGGGACGCGGACGCAGAACGGTTGCCTGTATGTCGCTTGCTTCGACTACGGGAACCTGAGTGGTGGTGAGCACTACGTTCCTCCGTGCTATGCCTGGTCGAGCAACTCACTCAGCGCCTTCTTCGCTTTGAGAGCCTTCCAGATGTCGCGCACCGTTGCATCGGGGTAGGCGCTATAGAACGCCGACGCTGTTACCTGCCGCTCGACGATGTGGTCCTTGACCCGCGGATCGTGAATACCCGGCCAGTCCTCGGTCTCGTGAAAGAGCAGTTCGATCTCCTCTGGCACCTTAGTGGCGAAATCGTCGATGTAGACGTCCCAGTCGCCATCGAACGTCGAGGCGAAGAGCAGGCGGGTGTCGTTGTCGAAGATGACGAAGCGCAGGTCATGGACCGTGCCCATGCGGTCCGTGATGTGCTGACGGTCTCCCGTAAAGCCTTCGGCGAACAGCTTGCGCAACCGCTCCGCACCGCCCGGCTTGAGCTTGGCGATGACGGTCAGCTCCTGGGCCTGACCGAGAGAACGTCCAGGTCGCTTGGTGGAGATGGGGGGTGATGCAACGCTCTTATCTACAGTGGCCATGATCGTCTCCTTCGTGTTGGAAGATTGATTGCTCTGCGTGGTTCGAACATAGAGCACCTTCGGCGCGAGTCACATTCCGCCTTCGGTGCATAGGAATTTCAAACTCTGCTTTTGCCAGACGGGTTCTGCGTTGCCATGATTGCGGACTCCTCTTTGCCTGTTCATCGTTGGCTGTTCAAACGAAGCTGCGTGTGCGCTACTGCTGTCCCTTGCCCAGTCGTCGCAAGGGATCTGAACGCCGCCCTTGGTGGTGATCGTTCTCATCGGCGTGCCCTCGCGCTGGCTGAACCCGGCGGCATCAATGTGCGGCGAGCGAACGCCCCGCGGATGTCCGTTTCGAGGGCGTTGCGTGACAGACGACACAATGTGTGCCCGCCGTCGAGCCATTCCTGCACGCGTGTCCGGCGCCAGACAGGGCGGCGATCCAATGGGGAGGTTTCGCGGTCGAGGATCACCACGTAGGATCACCGTAAATCGAAGCCCCCAGTCCGGGCCGCCCCCCGGCGTGCCGACGTAGAACCGTGTCAGGCTATTCATGCATTGGCTTTGATTCGCTTCGGAGCTCTTTAATGTTCCCGGGTGTGGGTCGTTTGAGGCGCCATTCTTCAATGGGCTCCATCGCTAAAACCCTGAGAAGCGGAACGCCGACCTCACTCGATGGTACTTGGACGCGGACAGCCTAGCGTCCTGGCGCGGTGCGCGCAGTTCCAAACGACCGGAGTTGTGCAAATCTTCCGAATTTCGTTCAGAATTGAGCCTTCGGGGCTCGCCGCCATGCCTCACACCGTCGGCAATCCGCACACCACGTCGATCGACGACCCCTGTCGGTCGGGGGTCTGTCGCCCCGCTATTCCTGGCGTCGAAGTAAAGCGCGAGGGAAGGGTTGAGCCCTTCCTACGCGTGCAGCCGATGCGCTCCAGTGCCGCGGTGCGCTGGGGCGGCATTGCCGTCGAGGACTACAGCATTCCTGCGTGCATCATTCCGCACCACGAACACCTCGAAAACTTCGTCCACGTCGTCTTGAGTGGGAACGTCACGTACGAGGTTTTCACGCGGGGAAAGTCCCTTCGTTTCACGGCCGGTCCGGGCACTACGTTCGTTCTGCCCCGGGGCACGATCGATGAATTGCGTTGGCACGGGCCAACGCATCGGGTAGCGGTTGCCGTTCACCCTAGCTTGCTCATCGGTGCGCTTGATGAAACGGCGCGCGAGCGTGACGTGGAGCTGAGCGAGCATTGGAACGCGACGGATCGGCACATTATGGCGGTGCTGATTGCAATGACTACAGACCTTGAAGAGGGATCACCCGCGGGGCGACTCTACGGTGAATCGCTGGCGAACGCGCTCGCCGTTTACTTGCTCAATCGTTATTCCGTGCAGCGCTATGTACCCGCGATGTACCGGGGTGGACTACCCGGATATCGGCTGAAGCGTGTGCTCGACTACATCGCAGTCAACCTCGCCGAGGATCTCAGCTTGTCGGAGCTCGCTGCGCAGGCGGGGCTGAGTCCGCACTACTTCGCCGAGCTGTTCAGACAAAGCATGGGCTGTGCGCCGCATCGCTACGTTTTGATGCAGCGGATCGAACGATCCAAACAGACGCTGGGCGATCCAAGGCGCACTGTTCTAGAGGCATGCGTCGAGTCGGGATTTCAAAATCCGGCCCACTTTGCGCGAATGTTCCGGCGGTTTGTGGGCGTCACTCCCTCTCGATTCAAATTCGACCGGACGGCTTAGCTCAGCATTCCAGAGAGGCGCGATCGCGGAGACTCGCTGACCCCTCGCGAGCGCAGCATCCTCGATGATCGCCGAAGGCCGCTCGAACAAGGAAATCGCCCGGTCCCTCGGCATCGCTCCTGAAACGGTCAAATCGCACGTCAAGAATATCTTCGACAAGCTCTCGGTCGAGAAGCGGGCGCAGGCGATCGCACGCCCTCAAAGCCTGGGCCTGTTGAGGACGGTCTAGCCGACCGAGGTGTCCGTGCCGGGCGAAGCAGGAAGGCGCCCAGGCATTGATTGACGCCTGGGCAGGTGCGCCGGTCCCGCACTTGGCGTGGGTTCCGCCCGTTGCCCACCTGCGCGCACGGCGTTCAACGGGGCCCGTCCGTACTGCGAATAACCGCCAATCGAGGCCGATAACGCCATTTTCACCAAAAAATAACCGCGAGGTCACGACTGCGGTTGCGACTGTGCCTAGGCTTGTAACCGGCAAAGCCAGCACAGCCAAAGCCGCCGTGCGCAGCGCAACACACGCACTGAAGCTCGGCTACCTGGCCCGCGGCTAAAAGGGGTAGCCCATGATCTCGGTTTGGTGGACGTTGGTGGTATTCATCGGCGGTGGTTGCGCCGGTGTCATGCTCATGGCGTTGATGCGATTTGCGGGCGATTTGTCGCAGCAATCGGAGACCTTTTCGCGAGGGTGGGCCCGAAACGATCCGATTCGTCTCCCGGCCGGCCAGGAGACGTTCTGTAGTTTCAGGTGTCGCGATCGCTTTGTCGACGCCCATCACCTCTCCCAAGCGGACAACGAGCCTCGGCAGTTCGAATGCCAATACTTCGAGCGCAACTGCCAGCAGATGGGCTAGGGAAACCAGCTCATTCGTCGATAGCCGCGCGACCCGCCGAACGAACTCAAGGAGTCATCACTCATGGACCCTTTCAATGCCCGCCGCAGTTTGCTGCGTTTCTTGGCAGCAAGCCCGCTCGTCGCGACGCCAGCCATCACCTCCAGCATTGCTGCCCTGTTCGCATCGGCTCCAAGCGAGGGGCTCGCACAGAGCTACGATGCGCTGCGCGGAGCGAACGTCGCGGTCGGCTCCGACGGCATCATCACCGCGCCGCACGAGGCGTTAAACGTCTTCGAGTTCGAGCCGGCCGCGAAGAAGGCCATTTTGGCTCAGGGAGCGCCCACGCACTGGGGTTATCTCGAGAGCGGCGTCGACGGTGACGTAACGCGCGACGCCAACCACACCGCGTATGCGCGCTACAACATCCGCGTCCAGCGCCTGATCGATGCGCGCAAAGTCGACACGAGCGTGAAGATCTTCGGCGAGACCTGGGGCAGCCCGATCTTCTGCTGCCCGGTCAGTAGCCTCGGCGCCTACAACGGCGAGGCCGGCGTGGCCGTGGCGCGTGCCGCGGGAAAGCGCAAGCACCAGATGATCCTCTCCACGGTCGACAACGCGAGCATCGTCGACGTGAACAAGGCACACGGTTGGCCGGCGTGGTTCATGCTTTATCCGACCGACGACTGGACCGTGACGCAGGCGCTGGTGAAGCGCGCCGAGGGCGCAGGATCCCCGGCGATCGTCCTCACGGTGGACCGGCAGGGGGGCCGCAATACCGAGGACATGTTTCTCATGCGCCGCCTCGACAAGCGCGAGTGCACGGTTTGCCACAAGCCGGGCGCGTTCGCCAACGAGGTCACCCGCAAGGCCAACTTCAACGGCATCGACGTCTCGAAGGTCACGAACCTCTACGGCACCGGCATGACCTGGGAATTCGTCGATCGCCTGCGCGCGATCGTCAAGGGCAAGCTCGTGCTCAAGGGCATCATGACCGGCGAGGACGCCAAGGAAGCGCTGCGCCACGGCGTGGACGGCATCATCGTTTCAAACCACGGCGGCCGCGCGGAAGAAAGCGGGCAGCCGACGATCGGCGTGCTGGTCGAGGTGGTGGAGGCGGTCGGCGGCAAGGTCCCGGTGCTCATCGACGGGGGCGTGCGCCGCGGCACCGACGCTTTGAAGGCGCTTGCCCTTGGGGCCACCGCCGTCGGCATCGGCCGACCGTACGTGTGGGGCCTCGCATCGTTCGGCGAGCCCGGCGTGGACCGCGTGCTCGAGATCCTCGATAACGAGTTCATCACGATCATGCGGCAGGTGGGCGCGCTGAACATCGCCCAGATCACGCGGGAGAACGTGAATCGCGCGTAGCCCAGGGCGTGGACATCGGGCGGTTCGATGGCCGCACCGCCTCGCGGTAGCAATCAAATGAAGGAGCATGCCATCAGAATGACGACCCGTCCGAAGGATCGCTTCTGGACGACTGTCAACTTGGAGTCGAACATGAACAAGACACGCAATAGTGCATTTTTCGCAATCGCCGCCACAGCATGCACACTCTCGGTACCCGCAGTCACCGTGGCCGCGACCGATGCGGCTTCGCTGGCGGCCAAGTAAGTGCGTGAGCGTTTTGCCCGATGGTGTGATCGAAGCTTGCACCTGCTCGTCCTGTTCGTGGTCTGCGCTGCGGCAAGCGCGGCCGAGCCCCCGCCTGCGCCTGCCGGAGCAGGCAAATCGCCGGCAAGCAACGGTCCGTCAGCCGTCGCAACGCCCTCGCTTGCGGACATCGTCACAGCGCTCGAGGCGCTCGATACGACCGAGGCCGATATCGACAAGCGGCTCGCAGACGTGGCGTGGCTGGAATCGCAGCGTACCGAGATCGATGCCGACGAACAGGCGCTCGCCACAGGGAGACATCCCGCTGCCGATACTCCCGTTTTCGACGAATTACTTGCTCTGACAGATCTTGCGGCGACGCTGCGAGTGGCCAATCGCCGGCTGACCACAGCTATGGAGACGCTCAGCGAGAAAACCAAAGCCTTCGACGCCGATCTGGATCGCCTCGCCACTTACGATAGGCAGGCGGCACAGTGGCTGCAGACCGCACGTGCGCGCGACGCGCCGTTGACTCTGATCGCGCGCATCGAGGCCATTCCGAAACGCAACGCGAAGCTGGCGCAGGACCTGCGGGCGAGACGTGATCAGGCGCTGGAACTGCTGAGTCGAGCCACGCGACTGTCGGCTCGGGCAAACGGGTTGCAATCCGAGGTCGGCGACCGCCGGTTGCAGCTCGAGGCGCAGATGCGCGGCGCGCACGGCGAACCGTTGTGGCGAATCGAGACCCGCGGCGCAACCATCGATCGCTTGCTCGAAATCGCGCGCACAGAGGCTTCGCAGATCGTCGATTTTGTAGTCGCGCACGCAGCACGTCTTTGTGCGCTTGTCGTCGGAGCTTTCGCGCTTGCGTTGCTGCTGGTCGTCGCGGCGCGAAAGAAACTCGCAAGCGCGGAGGACACCGGCAACGAGGAAACATCAAGGCTGTTCGAAGCCCCGGCCACAGCGGCGGCAATGCTCACGCTGCTGACGTTGGCCTGGCTCGGCCCGCGGGGTCCTGTGTCCTTTTATGCAGTCGTCTTTTCGCTGATGCCGATTCCGGCTGCGCTACTCGCTCGCGCCGTATTCGCTCACCAAGGATCGCTTTCGCTGTTCATGTTGACCGCGGCGATGGTGTCGCTCGGCCTGGTCGACCCGATCGTCGATTCGCTTCCGTTTCAAGGCCGCCTGCTTCTGGTCGCGCAATGCGTCGCCGTCGCTGCAGGGCTCCTCGTCGATCTTCGGCGCGGCGCGCTGTTGCAGGCGCTGCACTGGTCACCCATGACGATGCGGCGTGTGGCCATCACGGTCATCGTCCTGCTCACGCTTGCCGCACTGGCGGCGGTCGTCGGCTATACAGGTCCGTCGCGGGTGCTGCGCAATGCCGTACTCGGAGTGCTCGGATTGGGGTTGCTAGTCGGCGTTGCGACGCACCTTCTCTACGGACTCGCAGTCGCGCTGTCGGAGACCCGCGTCGCGCAGCGGCTGCGCATCGTGAGTCACGACCCGGCATCCGTTCGGCGTGCCGCTCTGAACGCGCTTCGCTTCGTCGCCTGGATCGCGTGGGTCACCGGCATGCTGATCATGGTCGGTCGACTCGACTGGGTCATGCAGTTCGCAGAAAACGTCGTCGCCACCAAGTTCGAGATCGGCGCCGCGACCGTCTCGATGGCGGCGATCTTCGCTGGTCTCGCCGTGCTGGCGGGTACGTACGTGTTGGTGAAGATCCTGCGGCCGCTTCTGGACATCGAGCTGCTGCCGCGGCTTCGGCTCGAGCATGGCGTCTCTTTCGCGGCTTCCGCCGTGATCCGCTATGGCCTCATCACCGCGGGCGTACTGCTCGCGATGGCCGCAATGGGGATCGATTTCACCAAGGTGACCCTGCTAGCGGGCGCGATCGGCGTAGGCGTAGGCCTGGGACTGCAAGGCGTCGTCAACAATTTCGTCTCCGGACTGATTCTGCTCGTCGAGCGGCCGATCGCCGCCGGTGACGCGGTGCAGGTCGGTGAGGCGCTGGGTGTCGTGCGGTCGATCGGTGTGCGTGCCTCGACGATCCGCACGGCGGAAGGGGCGGAAGTGATCGTCCCCAACGCCGACCTCATCTCCAAGGCCGTGACGAACTGGACGCTGACCGACCGCAAGCGACAGATCTCTATCGACGTCGCCGTTGCGCGCGAAACCGAGCCGGAAACCGTGATCCGGCTCCTGGAGACGTCCGCGGCGCAGGTGGAAGGCATGAGCGCGAAGCCGCCGCCGCGCGCCCGGCTGATCGCACTCGGTCCCGACAGCACCTACCGGTTGTATGCATGGATCGACGACGTCGATCGAAGCGTCGAAGTCCAGAGCGCGCTCAGGATGTCGATTGTGAAGAAGTTCAGCGAAGCGCACATCGAGGTCAAATGACTGGAAGCAGCGCGATCGTTGACTCGACCCGGGTCGCACAGGCGGCGGTCGCCTCGTGCGTGACGCAGGGGGCACTGCCAGTCGACGACCACTTCGTCGGACCTCGAACGCCCCCCTAGCTTGCGCGGGTGCGCTTCATCGCGAACAGCACGAGGTAGTCGGGAATGCGTGCAACGACCGGCAGACGCGCGAACTCCTCCTCATACACCTTTCGTATGTAAGCGGTCGGCGCACCGGTTTGGCAGGTCAGATCATCGATCGCTTCGTTGTTGAGCTGTTCAGGTGTCTGTTCCATGAGCGCTGACACGAACCAGCACTGCCGCGACATCTTCCCGACACAACCCGACGCGATGCTGCAGACGTGGCAGGGCCCACCTACCGCGCGCCGAGGGGGAATGTGCGGGAAATGCAGCTTGCGCCTTTCTTGACCGGGAAGGGTGACAACGCAATTTTCACCAAGAAATGACCGCCAGATCACGACCGCTGCGCTGCATTCCCTTAGCTTCACGTTGCGGACGACGTTTTTCGTCCAATAGCAACGGAGAGGATGATGCTGAACAAAGTTGAGCACGCGCTGGGCATGATGCGCATCTACCTTGTAGAGTGCGCCACACAGAATGATTGGGGCGACCATCGCGCCGACGAGCTGGCCCGGACGATCGCGGCCTGCCTCCGGCAAACGACGGAGGAGCCTAACCAAAAAGCAGCGGAGCGCGACCCGAGACTATCTCGGGATGTCTTGCGACGCGCGATCCGGTTCGTAAACGATAATCTGGACTCGAAGCTCAAGTGGGACGAGATCGCCTCGGACGTCGGCTTGGATCCGTTCACGTTCGGCCGCGGCTTCAAGCTGTCCACCGGGATGACGCCGCACCAGTACATCATCCGCTGCCGCCTCCGGCGGGCGATGAAACTACTGGCGCGCGAGGAGTTCACCCTCGCCGATGTCGCGCTCGAGGTCGGCTGCTCGTGCCAGAGCCACCTGACGACGCTGTTTCGAAAGCACCTTGGGACCACGCCGGGCGCCTTCCGTTTGTCGGCGCGAGAGGGCCAGCGACGCTCGCTGCAGATCTCCAGTGTGAGCTCACGCAATGCTGCTAACCAGGGGGCAATGCGTGCGCTGCGATCTGGCTTGGCCGCGGCGCCGATTCCGTTGCAATGATCGCGAGCGGGGATGGTGTCCGTCAGGATTTGGGCCTGTGAAGCCTCGCGTCTCGATCCTGTCGCCAGACTTCAAATACGTGCCTGCCGTTTCCACCGACGTGGCTCGTACGTTCGCGCGGATTCGCCGCGAGCAGCGCCAGCGCGGCGAACTGCAGTGCCCGTCCGATGCGGCGGACGTGGTTGGCGGAGTGGCGGCGAAGAACGGCGCGTCTTCAAGCTTGAGGTTATGCAAGGTTCCAAAGCAGGCCATCAAAGGCGGTGTTATCGGCAAGCGAGGCAGCCACACCACTGAAACCGGGGATTCCGCGATCGCCCGAGCTGCCAGCTACGCGTAGTTGACCTCCCTCGTCAAAGTAATCCGCACTAGCTGCGCGCAGAGTCTCAACTTGCCGGAGCCGCGATCGACATCCGGGCGGGATCCATTGCGCTCAGTGGACGTCGTGAACTTCGACCCGGCGATCTGGAGCACGAGGACTGCGAGCGTCAATATCAGGATCGATCCAGTCACGATGAGAAGGCTTTCGATCGAAAGAGCCTTGATGTCGATGGCCAGGAAGCGGGTCATCGCGGTGATGGCAACGTAGAGCAGGAACAGCACCGGCAGGCGGTCGGTCTTGAAGTAGATTCCCACCATGGTGCCGAGCTCGAGATAGATGAAGAGAAGCAAGATGTCATCGAGCCGGGCGCGCCCGGCCCGAATCATCTCGATGTATTCGTGCGCCGCGGACCAGACAATCGTTGCGCCGATCACGAACAGGGCCGCGAGCTGAAAGCCGCTCACGAGGGAATTGCCCAGCCGGTCGAACCTTTCTTTCATGTGCGAGAGCTCCGCGATGTGCAGAGGTGGCGGCAGATGGTTCGCTTCCGCGCACTCCCTATTGCTTTCCGGCTGACGGAGGGCAACCCCTGGGTGCGTTTAAGGGATATTGAAGAATGCCGCCGGTGCGTTCTCGATCCCGTAGCTCGCAAACCTCCTTGAGCCAAGCTTAGTGAACGGCGCTCGCGCTTCCTTCGCATCCTGCGTTGTGCATCGAGACTCCGACCTGCGAGTAACGGCCATAGCTCACGATGTAGGCGTTTTGCACGCCGTACGCCTCGCGTTCGAGTTCGATTGACTCCTCGCACGGATACGCAGCGAAGCCGCGCTTGGCCGCCTGCAGGTAGTGGGTGAATTCGTGGACGATGATCGACGCCGCGAGAAGGCTTCTCCTGTCCGAGCCGTCCGCCATCAACTCGCGCACCGCCTCGTGCACGTAGATGACGTCCTGCCCCGTGTTGGGGTACCAACCCCAGACGTGGCACTCCCTGTTGTGGCACGCGTTCTCGTTGAAGAACTCCTGCGGCACGAACTCTAGCGTAGGGGTGATCGCAGGCCGCGGGTATCCTGAAAGCATGACCGCCCAACTGAGAAGGCCGGCGTAGAGCTCCTCTTCCTGTGGCGACGGAGTTGATGGGTATGCCGAGGCGGCAAACAGGAGGGTGATGACCGAGACAAATAAGCGCACGCAGGCTCCTCTAGTCAGATCTCGGTTCAAGCGATGCAACCGGGCGATTATGCAAAGGAAAAGCCGGCTCACCGCAAAACGGTGAGCCGGCAAGGGCCGAATGTCCAGGGAGGAGGCTGGAGCAGATTCGGCGGGGGGAGATGCCGTGCAGGAACGCGTTCTCGATCGGTCGTTGACCATGAACCCAGGATAAGCTGCGGATCGACCGCCGTCTTCGCGAATCCTGTCCGGCGTTGACCGATCTTGCGAGCCGCGGCCGCCGCTTCAGGCCGTCGACAGGAGGCTGTGTGAAAGTGTCCGCGAATTGCGATTGTCGCGGAACACGATCGGCTCCGCTTTCACCGCGCCAGTGCGCGCCTGTACGACCGCGTCCGTCACCCGGTGATGCTCGGGTGACAGGTCGCATACCGGATCCGCAGCGAACGCGATTGCGCCGATTATTCGAATCGCCACCGTGAAGCGGCGCGTTATCTCATGAACCTCTCAGCTTCGATGCGTCCCGTGTGGGTTGCGAGATAGACCTCCCGCAGGAAGGAAGAGAGTCCCGCGAGCAGCGCGATCATCGCTGCAACGAATTGAGCGCCCGCGAACCATTTGAGGTTAGCTCCGACGAAATCCTCGAAAAAGAGGGTGACGATGACGGTGCACACCAGGATAGCCGCACCGGTGCAGAAGTTGATCGACCAGCTTGCCAGACTACGCCGGCGCTCGAGAATCGAAATCTCCACCTTGCCACGCGAAAGAGCCTTTTCATCCAGCATCGCCCATTTTTGCTCGAGGTAGCGCGCCCGGTCGACGATGCGCGCCAAACGACCGGCCATGACCGCCAGCAGGCCCGCCACACCCGATAGCAGGAACACGGGTGCGACGGCAAGCTGGATGGCATGCTGAATGATCGGAGCGCTCTCGCTTGCGGGCATGGGGCAGTCTGCTCTCGATTACTTCGACCTTCTTCGTTCGACACTCAATTGTCGCTGCGCTGCGTCGGAGTTGTCTTGGTCAATCCTGCGTGCGGTTGGCAATGCCCGGAAGTCGGTTGGCGCGCTGCTAGCTGCGCACCACGCGTGCACCGGAACCCGAGCCTTCGATCCGAACCCGGTCGCCTACGCGCAGGTCGGGATCCGTCGGCTGCGTGATGCCGACCTCGTATCCATTGCCCAGATCGACCAGGATGTGCTGCCCGGGCCGCCGCTCCGCATAGCGATTCTGCACACCCTGACCAATCGCTCCGCCGCCAAGCACGCCGGCTATGGTCGCAACGGTCTGACCGGTGCCCCCGCCGATTGCATGACCGAGCACGCCTCCCGCGATGCCGCCGATGATCGCGCCGAGACCGAGCTGATGATCGCCCTCGATCGACACGGGATCGATGCGCGTGATGCGGCCTTGCCGAATCTCGGTCTCCCCCACTGAGGGAGACTGCGCACAACCCGCTACAAGGAATACCGTCACGACGGCAGCTAATATTCTCTTAAGCATTTTGATGTCCTTATGATGATTGGCAAGTTGAAACAGTCGACGCTTCAGCCGGTGAGATCGAACACGCGCACGCCGTCGACGAGTTCGCGCGCCTCCAGCCATGCGCGATGGGAAACGGCCCGTCGCACGTCGTCCAGCCCCGCCTGCCAGAGTTGTCGGACTGTCGTCCTGGAGAATTCGTAATCTTTCGCGTTGGACGAACTGGCGAGGCGCCGGTTGATGAGGTGAGCGATAGTAATGTGCCGCTTGTGTTCGGCCAACGGTTGCAGCAGCTTGTAATCGGGGTCTTTATGCAACGTAGCGGGCAGCTTGCGCAACAGACGCCCCACCGCGAGCCGCAGACTTTCCAGCTCCTGCACTTGCCTGGTATTGAGGCGTGTCTTGCTCGAATACTGGATGTCTTTGGCGCGCTCGAGCACTTGATCCAGGTTGGTCGGCAAGTCGCCGGTGGCACTGAACAGGTCGACCTGCACGATCAGCGCGTTGATCCGCGGTGAAACATCGAAGACGTACATCAATGGCGAATTCGAGACGAGCCCTCCATCCCAGTAGTGAGCGCCGTCGATTACCGTGGGCGGGAAGCCCGGAGGCAACGAGCCGCTCGCCATCACATGCTCCGGTCGGAGCGTTAAATCCTGATTGTCGAAGTACACCGAGTTGCCGGTGCGGACGTCGACGGCGCCAACACTGAGGCGCACCCCCTTTCGATTGAGAAGGTCGAAGTCGACCAGTTCTTGCAGCGTCTCCCTGAGCGGTGAGGTGTCGTAGACACTAAGAGCCTCCGGAGTGCCGTCCGGCGCAAGGAATGCGGGCGGTTGGCGTGGAACGTAAAAGCCCGGAACACCGAACGTCGCCGCCGTCGCGGCGCTCAAGCGATTGAGGGTCACTCGCAGCGGATCGAGCTGCGCCGGCGTCACCAGCGGCATACTCGAAGAGACGCGGTCCCAAAATTCGCGAAGCCGCTCGACGCGGCGCCCGGGAGCGTTGCCGGCGATTAGCGCAGCGTTAATGGCGCCGATCGATACGCCGGCGATCCAGTCCGGATCAAGGCCGGTTTCGGCGATGCCTTCATAGACGCCTGCCTGGTACGCTCCGAGCGCGCCGCCGCCCTGCAGGACCAGGACGGTCTGCTCAGGTTTTGCCATTGTGCAATCCCAGAATGTGGGCGCCCAAAGTAACAAGAACGCAAGAACGCGTCTTTACTAATCCTGCGCGTTTACGCGATCGTGCCTACCCCTGGTAGACCTCATCGAAGCGCTTCGCCGAAGCCTCGTACCCGGTCGGCATCATACCGAGACTCTGAGCCCGGTAAACTGCGTGCGCTCGCCGTTCCACACTGAGCTTTACGAACAGATTTTTTACGTGAGACTTGACTGTCTCGGGCGCGATGCCGAGCATTCGCGCGATTTCCTTGTTGGACTGGCCCGTGCCGATAAGCTCGAGAATATAGCGCTCGCGCGGGCTCAGGGCAGCAGCAGTTCCGGAAATCGAGCCGATCTCCCTCGTGCGTTCGATCTCGCGATGCGGTACATCGCGTTGCCGCCGCACTTCGACCGATTGCTTCAAGGCTTGCGCGAAATCGCCCACGGAGAGCCCGACGGTCGCGGCCATGGATTCGAACTCGATGCTCTGATCGGGATGAGTCTCGACAACTTCGTCGACCCGGCGTTGGACGCCCGAAGCCATTGCCCCGCTGAACCGTGACTCTGAAGCTTGGTGGAAGATCTGATCCAACTGTCCAATGCGCGACCGCGTATGGCACGACGCCCGGCCCACGTCTGCCGGAGACGTCGCCGGTGGTGTGATCAGTGCTCGCCAGGGTTGCCTGTCCCCATTCCGGATCAACCGAGCCGTCGTCTCGCCATTGCCTCTGCGGAACAGCAAAGGCGAGCTGTCGAAGATCGCCCACAGGGAAACGCCCATTGCCAGACGGCGGTCATCGAGGCCGAACGTCGAGCGGGCGTTACAGTCCGCTCCGATGATCCGCTGATCGGCATCGACCGCTAGCATCAATGCCCGACCCACTATGGAAGGCGGTGCGACGACCAGATTCCAGCTCCGACGGAAGCGTCGCCGGAACAGCGTCTCTTCGATGGCGCGCGCCGAATCGATGGTCACCACGAGCGCAAGTGCGTGGGATCGATCCGAAACGTCCGGATCGATCGATGTGACGTCGAGTACCGCGGCGAGCTTTCCGTCCGGGCCGAACACGGGCGCTCCGCAACAGCTGAGGCTCGTGTGCCGCGTACGGAAGTGTTGCGCTCGATGGACCGTCAGCGGTCGCCCCTCGACGATGCATGTGCCTATGCCATTGGTACCCTCTACTTGCTCCGACCAGATCCCGCCCGCCCAGATGCCCCAGTACTTGAATTGATCGGCTCTGGCCGAGTCGCCGCGGTAGTCGACCACGACACCATCCGATGACGCGAACATTACGGCGTAACCGACTTTTCCGACAACGCCGTGCAATCGCTCGATCTCTTCCTGTGCGGCAGCGACGAGTTCATCGACCGGCCCAAGGGCGTCTTTGAGCTCGTGAGTGGTGAGGATTCGCGGCGCTTCGCGGCTGGCCGGGTCGACGCCGTGGTCGCTCAAGCAACGCCGCCAGGATGTCGATACGTCCTCGGCTCCGGCGATTGCGTTCGGGTTCGCGACGACCGAGTGGACATGATCGGGATGCGATGCATCCGCCGGGGTCCGAAGAGTTGCCAGCGTCATGGGCGATCCCTAACGCAGCGAATCCCTGAACGAACCAAACCGCGAAAGATCGTCATGGGACGCCGCAATTGCCATTTTTCTACCGTGCCGCGACAAAGTCAATCGCAGGAATCCGATATCCAAGGCGTGCGCCTTCTCATCCGGCATCCCGTCGCTCGTTACAGCATGCGCACGTGCGCCGGCTTGTGCGCCGCGAACAGGATATCGCCCATACGCCCACACATCACGCCATGCAGGAATTTGAAAGACGCGAGCCTTGTCGTCGCTTACTTTTCTCTCATCCGTTGGCGTCGAATCGTCAATTGCTTGAGAAAACGGAGTTCACTGAGCGCGACACTGAGCGTGAACGGCAACTCGTTGACCGTCGACGCGCCTGACAACACGCGGCTCTTGTGGACGTTACGCGATGTACCAGGCATGACCGAGCAACGGAGAACTGCGATGAGCAATGGAGTAACTCACCGGCGCATCTTCCTCAAGCAGATCGCTGCGACCGCAGGCGCGGTGCCTCTCGGTCTTGGCGCGACGGTCGTCACGGGCGGCATTGCCGCGGCCGTGGCGCCAAGCGCGAAGGCGCAGGATCCGGCGCCCGTCGCGCACGCATGGCACTTCTTCGATGGCAACGAGGGGCGCGCGGCCGAAGCTGCCGTCGCCCGAATCATCCCTGCCGATGACACCGGCCCCGGCGCGAAGGAAGCCGGGGTCGCCGTGTTCATCGACCTTCAGCTCGCTGGCGCGTGGGGTGCCGGCGACCACCTGTATCGACAGACGCCGTTCCTTGCGGGCACGCCGCAGCAAGGCTATCAGCTCGCGTTCACGCCGGCGGAGATGTTCCGACTGGGTCTGGCCAAGCTCGACGAAGCCGCGCGCAAGGCGCATGGCGTCGCATTCGCCGACCTTGCCGCGGAGCAGCAGGACGCGCTGCTTGCGCAAGTCGAGCAAGGCAAGCTCGATTTCGGCGCGCTGCCTTCCGCAGCCTTCTTTGCCGCGCTGCTCGACGCCACGATGGAAGGCTTCTTCAGCGATCCGATCTACGGCGGCAATCGCGGCAAGATCGGCTGGAAGCTGGTCGGATTCCCGGGTGTGCACGCGAGCTACGCCAACGACATCGAGCGGCATGGCGTCGCGTGGATGCGCCCGCCCGCGTCGATCGCCGATGCAGACGAGGGGAGATAGCGCCATGAGCAAGACCATGCCCCCGGTCGACGTCGTCCTCATCGGCGGCGGCTGGACCGGCTCGGTGATCGGCAAGGAGCTCGCGGCAAGCGGACAGCGCGTCGTGGTGCTCGAGCGCGGGCAACCGCGCTGGACGTCGCCGAATTTTCAGGCGCCGGGAGTGCGCGATGAGCTCAAGTACACGCGCCGGCACGAGCTGCACCAGAACGCGGCGACGGAGACCTACACGTTCCGCAATCGCGTGGACGAGACTGCCCTGCCGATGCGGCGCTGGCAATTCGCTTACCCGGCAAATCATCTTGGCGGCGCCGGCGTGCATTGGTCGGGCGCGTACTATCGCTGGGACCCGGTGGAATTCAAGCTGCGCAGCCACTACACGCAGCGCTACGGCGCGCGCATCTTCGAAGACGGCATCACCGCGCAGGACTGGCCGCTCACCTACGACGAGCTCGAGCCCTACTTATGACCGCTTCGATCACCTGGTGGGCGCATCCGGGTTCGCCGGCAATCTGAAAGGCGTGATCCAGCCCGGCGGAAATCCCTTCGAGCCCTGGCGCTCGCGCCCTTACCCGAATCCGCCGATGAGGGTCCCGCATGCGCCAGCGCTCTTCGGCGAAGCGGCGGCGAAGCTCGGCTATCACCCCTACATACAGCCCTCGGCACTTTCCACGCGTCCCTACGTGAACAGCGAGGGACTGCACATGAACGAGTGCGTCTACTGCGGCTTCTGCTCCAACTTCGGCTGCGAGCAGTTCGCCAAGGCCTCGCCTCAGGTATGCATCCTGCCGGTCGCGCTCAAGCTCCCGACGTTCGAGCTGCGCACGGGCGCGCATGTGTTGCGCGTCGAGCTCGACAAGAATCGCAAGCGCGCGCGCGGCGTCACCTACGTGGATGCGGCCGGTGCCGAGATCTTCCAGCCGGCGGAGGTCGTGATCCTCTGCGCGTTCGCGATCAACAACACGCGGCTGTTGCTGCTCTCGGGCATCGGCAGGCCGTACGATCCGGCGACGGGCAAGGGCGTCGTGGGGCGCAACTACACGCACCAGACATCCTCCGGCGTGAGTCTCTTCTTCGAGGAAACAGTCAACATCAATCCGTTCATGGGCGCGGGAGCCGTCGCCGTGACGATGGACGATTTCTGCTCGGACAATTTCGACCACGGCCCGCACGGGTTCGTCGGCGGAGGCTACATCCAGATCCAGGTGGTCTCGGGCGCGCCGATCGGCAACCGGCCGACGCCGCCCGGCACGCCGGCCTGGGGCAGCGCGTGGAAGAAGGCCGTCAAGCGCTACTACAACCACTCGATTCCGATCACCATTACCGGCTCCGCGATGCCTGTGCGCGGGGGCTACCTCAGCCTCGATCCGACGTACAAGGATGCCTGGGGCCAGCCGCTGCTGCGCATCACCTACGACTTCCCGGACAACGACATCAAGCTCTCTGCGTTCCTCACGGAGAAAGGCACGCGAGATCGGGCGAGCGATGCGCGGCGTCACCCTTGCGCAAGGAGCTCCCGCGCAACAAGCCGTACGGCGCGACCGCGTATCAGTCGTCGCATATCAACGGCGGTGCCGCGATGGGATCCGATCCGGCGACAAGTGTCGTCAATCGCCACGGCCAATGCTGGGACGTGCCGAACGTCTTCGTCACCGGGGCGGCGCTTTTCCCGCAGAACTCGTGCTACAACCCGACCGGCACGATCGGCGCGCTCGCCTACTGGACGGCGGACGCGATCAAGCGCGATTACCTGAAGGCGCCGGGGAAGCTGATCGCGTCATGAAGCGCGCGATCGCACTGGTCGCTTTGGGCGTCAGCGGCGCGCTTGCGGCATTGGCGCAATCGCCGGACTTCGCGCGCAAGCCTCCTGCCTGGCAGGTCGCACTCGAAGCATCGAAGGACTCAGCCGCAGGTCAGTCGATCGCGGCAAACGGCAAGGGCGCCGCGATCGCCTGCGCGGGTTGTCACGGCGCGAACGGCGTGCCCGCCGCCGGAGCGCCGTTTCCGCGACTCGCGGGGCTGCCGGTCGAGTACGTTGCGAAGCAGCTTTTCGATTATCGCGACGGCTCGCGGGCGAATGCCATCATGGTCCCCATCGCCAAGGCGCTTACCGACGCGGACATCGCCTCGCTCGCCTGGCACTACGCCTCGCTGGATGTGCCGCCAAGCAAGGTCGCATCGACGGACCAGCCGCAACGCGGCCGGCAGCTCGCGCGATACGGAGACAACGCGCTCGCAATTCCGGCTTGCGTCGACTGCCACGGCGGCAACATGACCGGCGGCGGCCCGATCCTGCCGGGGCTCGCGCAACCCGCTGCGTACACGACCGCGCAACTCGACGCATTTCGCACGGGCGAACGCAAGAACGATGGCGATGGGATCATGCAGGCCATTGCGAAACGCTTGTCGGACGCCGACGTCAAGGCGCTCGGTGAGTACTACGGGACGATGCCTTAGCTCGCATCAGGTTGGGTCGATTGCCGTGATGTTGCCCGCCGCGGTCGCCGCCCAATGCGTGAACATCACAAGCGAAATATCGAGGTGATTGCGTGCACCGGCACGCGCATCCGACATTCTCATGCGGATAGAGAACCACGCGCTCCAGTCGTTCTGCAATTCCCTGACTCAGACATTCGCCAACGGCTGCAATCGACGGAGAGTGCCTTGACGCCCTACTTTGTGATCGAAATTGCGGACAGTATTGCCTTCCCTTTCAAGGGCTGAAAATCGATTGATATCCTGCCGCTGGTAACCGTGGCCGGAATTTCTTTTACCACGGCCTTCATCGCTGCGTTGCCGGCCTCGGTGAAAATATCAAAGGCACCCACCACCGCCCTTCCGTCGACCAGAATGTCGAACGTACGACTGCCCGCTATGGCTTTGGTGTCGGGCTCGAAGAAGCTGAGGGTGATCGTGTAGATCCCATTCGGCATCGGTATGTCGTAGCCGAATCTTCCCTCGCGATAAGTCATGAACAGGATCGGATCGCGTGGAACGGGCTCCTCGAACGAAAAGGCGTTCTTCCTTACGGGTGTGAACTTCGGCAGACTCGAGGCGATCTGCACAGCCTCTTCGAGCGACAGCTGCTTCTTGTTTCCGGTGGCGACACTGGAACTGTATGAGTCTTCCGTAAGAAACGCATCCGATCCGTACCGCGTCCCATTCCAGCCGATCATCGGTGCAATCGACCCGACGTTGATGCGCACCGATCCCGAATGGTCGGCGAGCGTCCAGTTGACGGTGTCCGTAAGTTTCCGGCCTGCAAAAGCCGCGGTGACCGTCAGCCGGTTTTCTCCTGGCTTGAGTCGGGCTTCCTTCCATACGCACACATTCTGATCGCATGCCGAGGGCCCCCCTAGATTCCTTCCCGAAACGTCGAGCGAGAGATGATCGGGTCTCGCGTTCGAGTAGACCTTTACATCGATCACCGGGTAGCTGCGATCGACATGGCGTCGGCCGGTGATGTAGACCATGGGCTCCTTGTTCCATTGTGCCTTGTAGAAATAAAACGCATCCTTCTTGGTCTGCCGGTCAAAGGTCACCAGGCCCTTGTTGTTCAGGCTCAGGCCTTGTGTCATGTAGTCACCTTCCTTGCGCCCGATGGCAGAGAAATCGAACATGTTCCAGACCCAGGTTCCGAAGATGTATCGCTCGTTCTTGATCCTCTTCCATATTTCCTCGTGGCCATAACTCTGGTATTCCTCCGGCATGAAATCCGGATTCGCCTTACGGCCAAGCGTGATCAGATTTTCCGGGACGATGGCGCGCGGGTTATCCGTGTGCTGCGCGATCGATGCGCCAAAACCGTATTCGCTTAGACCGATGGGCTGATTCGGTCTTTGTTGGCGCACGGCCGCGAATTCCTTGACCAGCTTGTCCATATCCGGGTCGTACCAGCCGTAGTACCTGTTCAGAGCCGCGGTATCGTCCCTTGCACTGAACGAAGGACGGCCGAGCACGTCAGCCTGAATCGTCGGCCGAGATGGGTCCAGCGATCGTGCGTGTTGTCGCAGCGTCTCAAGCAACCCGTCTACAGCCTTCTCCGCCTTTGGCGTGTACCGCGTCACAAAGCCGATCTCGTTTGCGATGCCCCAGAACGCAACGGAAGGGTGGTTGAAATTCTGTTTGATCAGCTCTTCCAACTGCTGCTTTGCGTTTCGCGCAACTCCATCCGGCACGGTATCCGTGTCCGCGTTGTTGACCGGCGTGTCGACCAGCGGTATCTCCGCGTAAACGATGAGTCCGTATCTGTCGGCGAGATCGACGATGTCCTGCCCGTGCTGATAGTGAGAGAGGCGGATGGTATTCGCCCCGATCTCCCTGATCAGGGACATGTCCAGCTCCTGATCCGCCCTGGTGGTCGCCCAGCCCTTGTCGATGAAATCCTGATGCTTGGCGACGCCGTGAAGGGGATATGGCTTGCCGTTCAGGAAGAACCCGTCGTTTGGATCGATCCTGATGCTGCGAATGCCATACGGAACCGAAACACGGTCGAGCAGCTCTCCTTCCTCCGATAGCAATTCGACCGTCAACCGGTAAAGATAAGGATCGACAACGCCCTGCCAAAGATGTGGTTCGGCAATTTCGAGGGCTTGTTCGACGTGGGTGGGTTCCGGTCCGGCATCGATGCGAACCCGACTGGATCTGCTTGCGACTATCCTGCCTTTGCGATCGAGCAGCGAGACCTTTGCGATTGCAACCCGACCGCCGCTCTCGAACGTTCTCACCCTGGCATCGACGTTGACCGTTGCGCGGGCCGGCGAAACATCTGTTGATCTCGCAAAGACTCCAGAACTTCCCTGATCCAGGGTGTCGACCAGAGTGGCGTCGGTCGAGAACAGGAGCGCGTCGCGGTACATGCCGCCCAGAACATTGAAGTCGCCGCTGAACGGTATGACATCTTCCGTTGCCGTGCCTGGGGACTGGGTCGTATTGTCTGCTTTGACCACCAGGACGTTGGCACCGTTGCGGCGCAGCGCATCGGTTACATCATAGCGGAACATCCCGAATCCGCCTTTGTGCTCCCCAAGGAACTGGCCGTTTAGCCAAACGTCCGAAACGAGACTGACCGCGTTGAACTGTATCCAGAATCTGCTGCCAGCGAAGTTTTTTGGGATCTCGAATTTCAGACGGTAGTATCCGACCCCTCGCTTATAGGTATTCTGTATCGACTGTCCATCCTTTGCATTCCATGTATGCGGAATCGTTACCGCTTGCCAATTTGCATCATTGAATTCCGGCTTGATGATGTCGCTTGGTGATTTGGTTTCATCCAGTGAGAATTTCCAGCCGGATGCCAACACGAGTTCGGCGCGCACGCTCTGCATGCCTTGATGCTTCTTCGAAGTAGACCGGAGTGCGTGCGCATCCGCGACGAAAACCAGGACGAATACGACCCCAAGCACAATGGCCTTGGCGATCGAAAAAGCCAATGGGTGCGCCTTCATGAGCGCATACCTTCCGTTGCAGGTTTGCAATTTCATGCCGGCCCGGCTCAACTCGTTGACGGCGCTACCGCGGCGGCTGTGGGATCAAGAAAGGCCGGCTACGCTCGAGCGCCCAAGACCCGAGCCCAGGCCTTTCAGTCTGCCATAGCAAAACGCCGTCAGGGACGGGAACGAGGGTCCGCAGGCGATCGTGGGGAAGGCCATTGCCTCAACGATATAGCCTGCCCTTCAACAAGCTCAGCGCGATCGGCTTAAGGAAGATCGTGCGTCTGAGCCGGATTGACCATGGCTAGAATGTCACGGTTCTCGAAAACGAGACTCACGCGTTCCTCTGTCTCCCGAACAGAGACGTCCACCATCGCGCGGGCCAAGTCATCGGACCGTATCACCAGGTCAGGGAACACCATCCGAAACGCCGGGTAGACGGCGCGCAACAGGCGATAGCTGAAGTTGGGTTCTTTCCGCGGCTCCACCGGATAGATGTAGGCGGGCCGGAAGATGTAGACGCGAGGGAATCCCGCCGCGAGGAGTGCTTTCTCGGCCGCCCCCTTATAGCGAGCGAAGGCCATCCGGCTTCGCCCCGTGGGATCCGCGCCATTCCCGCTCAAGAACGTGAACACCGCGTCGGGGCTGGCGCCGCGAAGAACGCGCGCGAACTCGATCGTGTAGTCCAGGGTTATCCTGCGGAGTTCCGCGTCCGACACCGCGCCGGTATACGTGCCCAGGCAATAGACCGCTGCATCCTGGCCCGAGAGGGTCTCCGCGAGTGCCGAGCAGTCCGCGAAATCCGGGTGCAGAACCTCTGTGAGCTTGGATTGCGAGATGCCCAGTTTCCTTCGCCCGACGGACGTCACACGCTCGACGTTCGGGTTCTCGAGCGCATAGCGAAGGGCGTCGCCGCCGACCATCCCAGAAGCGCCCACGATCACCAGCCGCTTCATGAGAGGGCGCGTTCGTCCACCCAGTCCACGTAGAGCAGGCGCTCCGCAAACAACCATACCCCGTCCAGCTTCACGAAGGTGTCGTAGTAGCGCAGCGAGGCCAACATCAACCGTCGATTCCCACCTTTGACCGTAACGTGATGCGCCAGGCAGTAAGCTTCGCCGGTGCCTCGGTCGTTCGTCAACGTGAGGATCGTGCTCTGTCCAACGAAGTGGGTGGTGGCGTCGTACTGATTCAGCTCGGCGAAGACCGGAGCGAGCGCCTCGCGCGAGTGCAGCTCCTGGGAGGGCTTTGGATCCTTAGCGTTCATGTACACCACGAAGTGGGTGTCCACGGTAAAGAGTGCCATCTGTCCTTTCGCGTCGCGGCGGTCGGCACAGTGCGCGTAGGCCTCGATGAGCTCACGGATTGCGACGCGATCCGCGGCTTCGGTCGGGGAGATGGTAGCGTGTTTGCTCATATAAGGTGGCCTTATGACTCGAGGATGGCCCGGGGTTCGAGAAACGCCTCGATCCCATAACGGCCGTATTCACGGCCGACGCCGGAGTATTTAAATCCGCCCCAGGGCGCCTGCGGATCGTCCGTCATGCCGTTGATCACCACGCGACCCGCCCGTAACTCAGAGGCCACGCGACGCGCGCGCTGGACGTCGGTCCCGATGACGGCGGCGTGGAGACCATATCGGGAGTCGTTGGCGATCCGAAATCGAATCCGCGCCCGAGTGCGTTAGGTACGGGTACCTTCATCTATGGCCCCCTTACGGTGCAATCCTCCTCCTTTCAGACCGACTGCTTGAGGGCGCAGATTGTGAAATAATGCGATTCATGCGTCCAAGACATCGTTTTGATAGGTCCAATACCTGAGTAGGTATCGATGGAGCTTCGGCATTTGCGGTATTTCGTCGGCGTCGGAGAGGAGCAGCATTTCGGGCGGGCGGCGGAGCGGCTCCACATCGCTCAGCCGGCCTTATCGCGCCAGATTCAGGATTTAGAAAGAGAACTCGGATTCACCTTGTTCGACCGATTGCCGCGAGGAGTTCGATTGAACGCGGCGGGGAAATTGTTTTTGAGCGATGCGCGACGTATCTTGCAAGACGTCGATGAGGCGAAGCTTCGCGCCGAACGGATTGCCCATGGCAAAGCCGGTACGCTTCGAATCGGAATAGCCACCGCGGTATCCTGGCATGGATTGGTTGTAGACTCGTTTCGCGAATTCCGGCGACGGCAACCGGACGCGGAGCTGGAGCTGCATCACCTGCTTTCTGTTCATCAGGTTGAAGCCATCCTGTCCGGCCGATTGGATGCTGGGTTTGCCGCTAGTCTCACACCGTGGCACAAGGACCTGGCACATTGGGAATTCGCGCAGGATAGAATGGTCCTGGCAGTGCCCAGAGGTCATGCACTAACGAAGGAAAAAAGAGTTCGATTGCGGGACCTGCGGAACCTTCCGTTCGTCTGGTTCCCCCGCTGGGTCAATCCAGCCTTCTATGATCGAATGATGCAGGAGTGTTCTCGCGGTGGGCTAAGCGCTCCGCGCATTGTTCAGGAGGCCCCGGATCGCGACACCAATTTAGGTCTTGTCCAGTGCCGGATCGGGCTCTGCATGGCAACCCGAAACCGTGCGTTGGCACTGTCCCCGAGGCGTCGCTTTGGTCCCAGTTGTTGACATGAACGTCCGGCTCCCATTTAACCTCATCTGGAAGAAGGACAATACGTCGCCATTGCTGCAGAAATTTGTGGCTCAGGCTATGGCAGCCCGTGCGCGGCGGCAGGCTCGTTCTTGATGACTCCACGGCGTTGCCATTTCGCACTCGATAGCGGATGCACGAATGCTGCAGCCCACGCTCCTCTGGATACGCGTAGCGGCGCACGCCCCCAGACTTCACGTTCACATAAAGACGTTCCGGCTGTTCACCGGTCACTAGACTTAGTGATGGGCGCGGTCGAGCCCTCGATACGGAGTTGCTGCCAAAGCCGCTTCGCGCGCCGATCCTATTTTCCGTAAGCCTTGGCGATTTGCCCGACGAGGACCGCAAATGGCATGGCAAGCGCTCCGTAGACCGCACCGGCATCGGGCCGGCTGTTGTCCCTGAGGACTTCGATGGTCAAAGTGGCATAGTCGGAGAGGATGACCCCCGACTGCTGCATGCGCATCAGACCGGCCTCACGCTTGGTCTGACTGAACGTACCGCAGGCGTCGACCGCAACGTAGGCGTCATAGCCCCGCCCGATCGCAGTGATCGCAGGAAAGGCTGCGCACACCTCCAGAGACACTCCCGCGAAGATGAGCTTCTTTCGCCCGGTCGCCTCGATCGCTTTGCTCACCTTCGGGTCGTCCCATGCATTGACCGAGGCACGATCGATGATGTCGATTTCAGGGAGGACGTGCACGAGCTCCGGAAAGGTGGGCCCCCACATGCTGTCGCGGCTGGTCGTCGTGACGATGATCGGCACCTTGAGAATTTGCATCGCTTTGCCAAGTGACACGACGTTGTTCTTCAGTTCTGCGACCGGGATGTCACGGACTCCCGTGAGCAGGCCGATCTGGTGGTCGACGAGGACCAGCGCTGCATTGTCGGAACTGAGAGGAATGTATGGGTTGTTTCGTGTGTCCATGGTGCCTCCTAACGATGTCGACGCAGGACTGCGGCCCGGAAACAGCGCGGCGACGGCCGGCGCAAGTACTGCGAGTGCGTGGGAGTTGCGTGCAATCGCGTCGATCCACGGGGTTCGCCCGACCTTCCGCAAGTGCGTCTGCAGGGACGTCGTGTCCCTCGAAACCCTCTGGGCAAAGAATATCGGCTTGACCTGCTCGTCAGAAGACTGCAGATTTCGGACCTATCGTCCAATGCATTGGACAGCTGCGCAGCGCACAGGGGGTTGCGGGCGATGCTCGACCTGAATGACCTTTTCTACTTCGTGCAGATCGTCGAGCGGGGCGGCTTCACAGCAGCAGGTCGAAGTCTCGGCATGCCCAAGTCCACCCTGAGTTACCGCATGCAACAGCTGGAAGCGGCGCTCGGCGTTCGCCTGCTCAATCGCACCTCGCGGCATTTCGGCCCGACACAGGCAGGCGAGGAGTTCTACCGGCACGCCGTGCTCATGGTGCGAGCGGCCGAGGACGCCGAGTCGCATGCGCGGCAGAGGGTAACGGAAATCGCCGGCGTCGTGCGATTCACAGCGGCACTGGGTACGGCACAATTCGCGCTTCGCGATATCGTCATGCACTTCATGCAGGAATACCCAAGGGTCGACCTCGTCGAGTACGTGACAAGCCGACAAGTCGATTTGCTGGCCGAGAATTTCGATGTCGCCATCCGTGCGCACTCGGGTGACCTGCCGGACTCCACGCTTGTCCGCCGCACACTAGCCGTCGCCCCGTGGATTCTCGTAGCCGGCAGCGAGTATCTCAAGCGCGCTGGATCTCCGGAGACGCCTCAGGACCTGAAGCGATTCCCTTGCGTTTCGGTATGGAGAGCGAACAGGACCGCCGCGTGGCACTTACGCCGGCACTCAACCTCGCGGCGGGGAGGTCGCAGCGAACTGATTCAGCCGCCGGCGCCCCGACTGGTCAGCAACGACATGTCCAGCCTCAAGCGAGCAGCGATCGAGGGAGTCGGAATCGTCGCCCTGCCCGCCTACGTTTGCAAGAGCGAGCTTCGCACTGGCGAGCTGACGCAAGTTCTGCGGGGATGGTTCGCTGACGAATCGACCTTCAGCGCGTTGCTGCCCTATCGGCGAGGACTATTGCCCACCGTCAGAACTTTCGTCGATTATCTCGCGCGCCATCTGCCTGGGTACGTCGCCTCGTAGCTTCTAGAACGCGATGCTCTCGGATGTTGACGTAGACATCGGTGCGTCCGCGCATCGCCCAGCCTCAGAACGCGAAGCACGAGCAGCCGAGCGCGCCCCAGAAGCTCTTGAGATCGGCGACCGGCAGCCGTGCCGGACCAGGCGCGGCGCGTGATCGTGGCCGTGGACGCCGCAGGCGCTGGCGCAGCCGCACGCCGCATCGCAGCTGCTGCGCGGTGCGTCTGCCCGCGGCCTTGGTCGCCCCAGGCGGCGTAGCCGCCGAAGCGGCGCACCGGCGACCAGTCCGGCATCGCCGGCGGCGGCGGCGCCGTCGTCGAGGCGCGCGAAGTCGCCGGCGCCGTAGACGATCTTGCCGCCGACGATCGTCAGCTCGGACGTCGTGTCGGCGATCTCGTCTCTCGGCGCAGGCGAAGATAATCGCGATCCGGAACGATCAGATCGGCGAGCTGGCCCGACCTCGATGCGGCCCTTCTTGCCTTCTTCGTTGGAGAACCAGGTGACGTTCTCGGTCCACATCCGCAGCGCCGTCTCGCGGTCGAGGCAGTTGCGCTGCGGATAGATGCGCAGGCCGCCGACCGTCGTGCCGGTGACCAGCCAGGCGAGCGAGACCCACGGGATTGTAGGAGGCGACGCGCGTCGCGTCGGTGCCGGCGGAGACCTTGACGCCCTTCTCCAGCATCCGCGCGACCGGCGGCGTCGCCTCGGCCGCGCCGCGACCGTAGCGCTCGACGAAATACTCGCCCTGATAGGCCATGCGGTGCTGCACGGCGATGCCGCCGCCGAGCGCCGCGATGCGGTCGATCGACTGCTCCGAGATCGTCTCGGCGTGGTCGAAGAACCAGTGCAGGCCGTCGAGCGGAATGTCCTGGTTCACCCGTCTCGAACACGTCGAGCGCGCGGCGTGATCGTCTCGTCGTAGGTGGCGTGCAGCCGCCACGGCCAGCGGTTCTGCGGCGAGGATGCGCACGACCGCCTCGAGCTCGCCCTCCATCTCCGGCGGCATGTCGGGGCGCGGCTGGCGGAAATCCTCGAAGTCGGCGGCCGAGAACACCAGCATCTCGCCGGCGCCGTTGTGGCGGAAATAGTCGTCGCCCTGCTTGTACTTCGACGTCTTGGTCCAGTTCAGGAAGTCCTCCTTCTCGCCCTTCGGCTTCTGGGTGAAGAGGTTGTAGGCGAGGCGGATCGTGAGCTGGCCGTCGTCGGCGAGCTTCTGGATGACCGCGTAGTCCTCGGGATAGTTCTGGAAGCCGCCGCCGGCGTCGATCGCGCCGGTGACGCCGAGCCGGTTCAGCTCGCGCATGAAGTGGCGCGTCGAGTTGAGCTGGTAGTCGAACGGCAGCTTCGGACCCTTGGCGAGCGTCGCGTAGAGGATGCCGGCGTTGGGCTTGGCGAGCAGCAGGCCGGTCGGATTGCCGTCGGCGTCGCGCACGATCTCGCCGCCGGGCGGCTCCGGCGTGTCCTTGGTGTAGCCGACGGCGCGCAGCGCCGCGGCGTTCAGCATGCGCGCGGTCGTAGAGATGCAGCAGGAAGACCGGCGTGTCGGGCGCGACGGCGTTGAGCTCGTCGATGGTCGGCAGCCGCTTCTCGGCGAACTGGTGCTCGGTGAAGCCGCCGACCACGCGCACCCATTGCGGCGGCGGCGTGATGGCGACCTGGCGCTTCAGCATGGTCATCGCGTCGGCGAGCGACGCGCACGCCGTCCCAGCGCAGCTCCATGTTGAAGTTGAGCCCGCCGCGGATGATGTGGAGATGGTTGTCGATCAGGCCGGGCAGGACGCGCCGGCCCTTGAGGTCGATGACCTTGGTCTGCGGACCGGCCAGCGGCATCACCTCGCTGTCGTGCGCCGACGGCGAGGAAGCGGCCGTCCTTGATCGCGACGGCGCTCGCGGTCGGGTTGCGAGCGCGTCGAGCGTGGTGAACAGGCCGCGATGCAGGATCAGATCGGCGGTCGTGCTGGCTTGGTCATGTGCGCTCCTCCTGCTTCGGAGTCGATCGTCGGGTTGCGTTGCCTGCTCGTGGCGGCCGGGCAGCAGGCCGAAGATGTGCGGCGTGCACGTGCGACTGGCGCCACGCGGCGGCGAGATGCGAGCCCTCCAGCATGCTGCTTGGCCGACCGGGATGATCTGCTCGCCGATGAGGATGCCGAGCAGCCCGACCAGCGCCACCACCGGCGGCGCCGGCGATCGCACGTTGAGCAGGCTGTAGATGACGCCGACCAGGAGACCGGCGCCGAGCGACAGAAGATAGACGCGCATATCGGCCATCCCGCGTGGCGCCGTTTACGCCGGCACCGGCGCCAACGCCTCGTGAAGCCTCGAGGTGCGCTGCGGCGCCTTGTGCACCATGGTGTAGGCGTAGTCGACGCCCATGCCGTAGGCGCCGGAGTGCTCGCGCACGATCGCCATCACCGCGTCGTAGGTCTCCTTGCGCGCCCAGTCGCGCTGCCATTCGAGCAGCACCTGCTGCCAGGTCACCGGCACGACGCCGGCCTGGATCATGCGCTGCATCGAATAGTCGTGCGCCTCCTTCGACGTGCCGCCGGAGGCGTCGGCGACCATGTAGATCTCGTAGCCGCCTTCGAGCATCGCCGACAGCGCGAAGGTGTTGTTGCACACCTCGGTCCACAGGCCCGAAACCACCACCTTGTTGCGCCCGTTCGCCTTGAGCGCGTCGCGCACCTTCTTGTCGTCCCACGAGTTCATCGACGTGCGCTCGAGCAGCGGCTTGTCGGGGAACACGTCGAGCAGCTCCGGATAGGTGTAGCCGGAGAAGCTCTGCGATCTCGACCGTGGTGATGGTGGTCGGGATCTTGAACACCTTCGCGGCCTTGGCGAGGCCGACGACATTGTTCTTCAGCGTCTGACGGTCGATGGACTGCACGCCGAACGCCATCTGCGGCTGGTGATCGATGAAGATGATCTGCGAGTTCTGCGGCGTGAGGACTTCGAGCTTCGGATTGGTCATGCGTGATCTCCTGAAATTGGTGCCTCGACTTAAGGTACCGGTCGCACTGAAGTTTGCGTTTGACGACGCCGCTCGAACATCCCCCCGATGGGTGATTCGTCTCCCGCTGCAACGACACCATTCACGCCGCGACGCTGCAAATCCTCGCGGGTCAGCGCAGCGGCCCCCCGGCCGGGGGATAAAGATTTGTCGAGCCAGCGGGTACATTCCATTGGGCCAGGGGTGGTGCGCCGCAGCGGCGACCTGCACTAACGCCGTGACATTGGCCGATCGGTACGACGGGAAATTGTCATCGTCGTCGGCTGGTGTGTCATCTGTCACGTTGGACGGACGCGACGGCATACTGCTGTGGGACCGCGCGTTCGGAATGGCAGGCAGGCGACACCAAACACGATTCGAAACGGCGGACGCCACCATGAGCCTGGAGAAACGCGATGCCAAGACTGCCCGGTGCACACGGCGAGCCGAAACCTTCGGTGCAGATGAACTTGCTCGATCGCATCGCCAAGGCAATTGAACCGCTTGTCGCGACGCGGCCGGTTCTTCGAGCACCTCGGACTCATCGGCGGCTTTCTTCTCGTCGCCTGGCTCGATCTACGCAAGGACCATTCCGCTTCGATCGGAGACTCGTATGCCCAGCCCCAATTCCATAGATAGCGTCGGGACATTGGCACAAGACGCGCGTCATGGCCCGCTGCCGCTGCTTCTCATCGTGCTTACCGTCGTCACCGGACTGGTTGACGCAGTGAGTTATCTCAAGCTCGGTCACGTTTTCGTCGCCAACATGACGGGTAACGTGGTGCTGCTGGGATTGGGGGTCGGCGGCGCTTCGGAGTTTTCGGTGGCCGTATCGCTGGTTGCGATCGGTTCGTTTCTCTTTGGGGCCCTTGCCGGAGGCCGGCTCGGGTCGAGCACGGGCGAGCATCGCGGCCGATTTCTCGCGCTCGCAACCTACGCTCAAGTTTCCGTTGTCGGTGCCGCGTTCATTGTATCGCTTGCGTCATCCGACGTGAGCGGCGGAATTCTCGCCTACGCCCTCGTCGTGCTTCTCGCGTTCGCAATGGGCCTGCAGAACGCCGCCGCGCGCCGCCTGGCTGTACCGGACCTGACCACGACCGTGCTGACGCTGACCTTCACAGGACTTGCCGCCGATTCGCAATTTGCGGGCGGCACGAATCCGAATATCGGCCGCCGCCTCATCGCGACCACTGCGATGTTCATAGGGGCGTTGCTGGGTGCTGTTCTCATTTTTCATGTCAGCGTGAGCGCTGCGCTCGGAGTTGCGGTGGCGCTGCTCCTGATCAACGCGATAGCCGGCTATCGCTTGTCATCATCAACCGCCGCGTGGACCGCGGCGAAATGAATCGAACGTTTCGCGCAGGCCGCAGACGTAGGATCGCTCCCCCACCACAACAAAGCAATCGAACCCACAAAGGAATACTGACCATGCACAAGACCCTTTTTGCCGTTGCCATCGCCCTGACCCTTTCCGCCGGATCTCTCGCAGCTGCTCCAGCCGCGTACAAGGAGCCGCTGGACGCTCAGACCTTGAACACGATCAAATCGGAGTTCGGCAAGCTCATGGA
Organism: uncultured beta proteobacterium; assembly: GCA_963745385.1. GTDB lineage: Bacteria > Pseudomonadota > Gammaproteobacteria > Burkholderiales > Casimicrobiaceae > PALSA-1003. The sequence goes on along the minus strand of CAVUXI010000004.1, from coordinate 215,735 downwards.
ATTGGCCAACCGGCACGACTTCAAGGCTCTGCACGGCATGTTCTGGCAATCACCCTCGACCCTTCTTGTGGCGAAGAGCGCGATCCCCTCCGAGGGGAACTGGGCAGGTTTCTGGGGCAACGAGGCAATCGATCAGAAGCTGCACGACATCGGCACCTCCGGCCCGGTCGTGCTCGAGCCGGATTACTCGAAGCTCAAGGTCGTCGGCTTGACGCGGGACGTAGCGGAATCCTACGCGCCGATGAATATCACAGTCTCATATGCGGGGCAGGACGGAACGCCCAAGCCGTTTCTGATGATCATAAATTGGATAAAGGTCGGGAAGGACTGGAAGGTCGCGTCCGAGATCATCCTGCCGGTACCTCCGGCACCCGCCCCCAAGGGTTAGGCAGCCCCAGACGCTTACGGCGCGCGCAACCAAATGCATTCGACGATTTTTGCAAGCGTGATGCGCCTGGCACCTTGACCGCAGAGAGCCTGCCGCGGTCTCGGAGGTTGTCGCTACGCGCTGCTACCTCGGTTGATTTCCCTTTCCAGTGTCGCGACAATGCTTTTCACAAGAATGACGGGTACCTGCAAGGAGCGCACGTATGTTTGACAGCTACCGCGACAAATACGAAAACGTCAGGATGAAACGCGAAGACGGAATACTGGAGGTCGCCCTGCATACGCGAGGCGGTCCGCTTAGGTAACGTTCGTGCTGCTGCTCCATCTGACATCGCGTTTCGGCGAGGGGATGGCGTATCCGCAACGCGCCTGTGCTCTCCTCGCATGGAAGGGACTGTGCCTAGTCTTCGTCGGCAAGATACAATTTCTCTTCTAGGGCTTCATTCCGATGGCCTGCTGCCATTGCCTGAGGAAAGCCAGTCGCTTTGTCTGGTCGGAGAAGGCGGCGAGCAGATCCGGGGCCAGCGGTATCGGTCGCGCGCTCGGGCCGAGCGTCTTCGCCAACGCGGTGGCGGAGTTGGCGCCCTCGACGTCGGTGCGCAACGACGATAGGTTCGCGCGATCGGCCAGGACCGTCTGCCCGCGCCTGGACAGCAAATAATCGACCCACAGCTTCGCGGCGTTCGGGTTGGCAGCCTTCTTGCCAATCAACATCACCCGCGTGATTACCAGCGTGTAGTCGCGCGGATAGACGTAGCCCAGGTTGGGATCTTTCTTCGCTTCGATGTACGCATACGAGCCGATGGCGTTATAGCCGATCAGGTCCTCGCCCTTGGCGACGCGCGCCAGGATCGCCTCGGTGGTCGGCACCAGGTGCGCACCGGCGCTGCCCAGCGCCTTGATCAGCGGCCAGAATTCTGCCGACCCCCGCTCGTCCTGGAATGCGAGCAGGAAACCCAGCGCTGATCGCTCGATGTTGTAGGTCACGACCTTACCGGCGAATCGATCGCGCTTTTCGGTGAGCAGGCGCGCGAGGTCGGTGTGCGTCTGCGGAATCTCGTCCGCCGCGAGCAGGCGCTTGTTGTAGATGATCGCGATCGGCTCGAACGTCGTCCCGAAGGCCAGGTTCTTCCACAGCGCCCACGCCGGAAGCCCGGCGCTTTCGGGCGAGTCGTACGCCTGCGACCTGTCCGGCGTTCGCCAAGCGGAACTGCAAGTCCATCGCGGAGCTCCAGAGGACATCGGCCGTCGAGGGACTGGCCAGCAGATCTCCCAGGTAGACGTTGTACAGATCGTTGCTGTTCATGTCCTGATAGCGGACCTCGATACGCGGGTACAGCGTCTGAAAGTCATCGATGAGCGGCGCCGCGATGGCGATATCCGTGGTCGAATGAATGACGAGCTGCCCCTCTTGCTCCGCCGCAGCGATGACTGCGGCGTACTGCGCCGGATAGCCCGGCGGTACCTGTCCCTTCGCCGGAAAGCGGATGATCTCCTGGGCCGTCGCCTGAAGAGCTAGCGCACCGAGCACGAACCAGCCCAGCGCTACGCACAACCGGCAGCACGCCACCGGCGCGCGACGCTGCAATTCGCGTAGTTCCATGATCGCTCAGCTCATGCGTGTAAGCGCGATCAGCACCAGCGTCACGGTGATCGCTCCGCCAATCCGGGTGGCGATCTGGGCAAACGGCATGAGCTGCATCCGGTTGGCAGCAGTGAGGATGGCCACATCCCCGGTCCCGCCCTGGCCGCTATGGCAGGCGTTGATAATCGCGGTCTCGATCGGGTACATATTCAGGAAGCGACCGACGAAAGCGCCCGTCGCCATCAGCGTCGCAACCGTGGAGATGATCGTGAGCAGAGTCGGCAGCGTGAACGCGGCCATCAGCTTGTCCCACGGCGTGAGCGACACGCCGATCGCAAACAGCAACGGATACGTCACGGCCGTCGAGAAGAATTTATAGACGACGAACGCCCCCTCTTCCAGCTGCGGCGACACTGCCTTGGTCAGCTTGACGATGACGGCGATGAAGAGCATCGCCACCGGCGCCGGCAAGCCGAACAGCCGCTGACACAGGATTCCCACCACATACAGCGTGACAGCGGTCACGCCGGCGGCCGCGATATGCGTGACATCCATGTGTCCGGTGATTTCCTCCTGCTGTGGATCCATCTCGTCGTGTTCACCCGGCTGCAGCCGGCCCTCTCCCGTCAGATGGGGATACCGCTTGCCTACATAGTTCAGCGCTTCCGGAGAGCACGATCGCGGTGAGGCTGCCCAGCATCACCGGCGGCAATACCGTTGCGAACAGCTCGCCTTGATCCTGATGGAGGATCTCGGCGTAGCCTACCGAGAGCGGAATGGCTCCTTCACCGACGCCGCCCGCCATGATGGGCACGACGATGTAGAAAAAAGTATGGTGGGTCCCGAGCCCCAATGCAGTGCCGACCAGCGTTCCCACGATCATCGCCGCGATCGAGCCGATGGCGAGCGGTACGAAGATCTTGATGAAACCCTTGATCAGCACGTTGCGATCCATGCTGAGGATGCTGCCGACGATGATCGAAGCGATGAACAGGTACAGAAAGTTGGACGATTTCGTGAACTCCGTGGTCATCTTGATGATCGGCTCGGGCAATATTTTGTAATAGACCAGCGCCGAAGGGATGAATGTCGCGAAAATCGCCGCGGCGCCGATATTGCGGACTGACCGGAATACGCTTGCCGATCTCGGCGCACGTGAAGCCGAAAAATGAGAACACGACGATGGCCATCGAGATTTCGGACGAAATCTTGCCCGTCACGACAAAGCCCGCGATCAACGCCCCCATCACGATGAACACCGGCAACGGAATAATGCCGATGCGATACTCCATCAGCTTCCACCATCCTTCGGGCCAAAATCGGCCCGACACCTGCGGCGCTTGACCTGAAGCGGGGGCTGCTGCCTTCTTGTCCATCGACTCCTCCGATCGTTGAATCGGCAATGGCTTGCTGCCGCGAGCGGCCTAAGCGGGCTCGTATCGTTTGCGAATTCGCCCGCGGTTACGCCACGAAGCGAATGTCCGCCTGTGGCGTCCGCGTGTCCATGTTCTTGCCGCGATTGAGGTGGTCGTCGATCTCCGCCGCGCAGCCGAGCATCCGGCCGTACAGGAACACCGTGAACGCGGCGGTTTCCAGCGCCCGCTCGGAAAACGTGCCGTCACGATACCGCGGCCAGAGCATCTTGAGCAGCAGCGTTGCGATCACCGCATCGACGTTGACGCAGAACACGTTGCGCGTCACGTTCTCGTCGTAGAGCACTTGCACCAGCGTGCGGTAATAGTCGTGGAAGACGTTGTATTCGCCGCGCTGCGCGAAGAAGATTGCGCACGAACTCTTCGCGCGGATCGATGTTGACCGGCTTGCCCTTGAACACCGGGTGATTGATGCAGGGCAGCGCCTGCGCCGACTCCGCGCCCATCTCCTTGCGCTTGACGCGCTCCTCGCCGTAGCTGCGCGCGAATTCGGTCGCCATGGCCTTGAGATCGAGCCCGTGCTTCGGATCGGACGGATCGGCGAGCGGTACGCCCTTGAAGCGCTCGAGCAGGAAGGCCACGCCTTCGTAGCCGTTGCCGCCGTGGGCGTAGCCGGAGTGGGTGAGAAATCCGACGAGCGCCTTGTTGAACTGGACTCGTCCTGGCGCCTCCGGGCCGTCGGCAGAAGTGGCGCCTTTCGCACCCTGGGCGGAGATCGCGCCCGGACCATTGGTCAGCAGCAGGCCCACCAAGCGTCTGGAACGCAAACAGGTCGGCCGGGGTCGGATTCTGTCCGATCAATGCGACGCAGGCGACCTCCGTCAGCGATCGTTTGCCGAGCAGATCGGCGACGGAAATCCCGCAGAAGCTTTCGGCAGTGTGCCGCTGGGCGTCCACCGAGGCGCCGATCATCGTGCCGAACAGCCGCAGCCACCACGGCAGGCTTTCCGCCGTCTGCCTGGAGATGCGCTTGCGCATCAGCGGACCCCAGGCGAGCGTCGCCGCGATGGCTGCGAGCACCGCGTCCGACGTCGGATGACCGCCGAGGCTCTGCAGATAGCGCACGAACACCGATCGCGCGCCCCGCGCCTCGAGCCCCGCCAGCATCGCGTCGCCTTTCGGGTCCGGCGTCGCGGCGACGAACAGATCCGCGGGCCGTCGACGCCACTCTGGAGAGGTCGAAGGATTCGTCCCGCGCGTCCTCGCAATCCGGCCTTGGCAAATTGCTCGATCAGCTCGCGCAGCGCGTTGCGCGCGGCGTCCTGGCGGCGGGGGCCGACGATGCTCGCGGCCGCCGCCAGCACGCTGTTCGGCGCGTTGCCCGCTTCGCGCGATGCCTGCGCCGCCGCCAGCGTCGCGTCGCCGTGGAGATTGAGCTCGGCGCCGATCGCCACGTTGACCAGCTTGCGGTCGTTCTCGCCGCCGGGCTCATGCAACAGCGCGAGGCAGACGTTGGCTTCCATCGGATACTGCGCGGCTTCGAGCATCGATACGCCGTGCAGGCTCGTGACCTGGGTCTTGGCATCCATCTGCGACGCGCCGGAGGTGTCCTTCATCGACTGGCGCGGCAGCAGCGCGCCGACTTGCTCGTTGAGCGCGGCGATCTGCGCGTTGTAAGGCGCCGTCGCCTCGACCACGGGCACGTCCAGCACCGGCGGGCAGATCGAGCCCGCGATTGGAGCCGAACCACGGCTTCAGCGCCAGATTGCCTTCGGGCGCAAAGTCGGGACGGGTCGCGTTTTCGCGCATGACCGCACTGAGCGCGAGCGCAATGTGAGCGATGTTGGTCACCACCGCGCCCTTGGCAGAGAACACCGGCTTCTCCGGCGTGAAAATGCCGTCGACGCCGAACTTGTCCATGAACCAGCGCTCCTTGCCGGCGGCATCGTCGCTGCCGCCGGACATCGCGCCGGCATGGCCGACCGCGCGCGTGAGCTTGCTCTTCCAGCGCCCCACCACGCACGCCACGATCGGCTTGGTGTACTCGGCGTCGTACTCGTAGTAGCCGCCCGGCTCGACGTACATCACCGCACCTTTCGAGCGGGCGTCATTGGCGAGCGCAAAAGCCCACTCCGGCGCGGCGAAGTGAATGTAGACGTCCTTCCCGCTGGAGATCAGTGTCGTCGTGCCCCACCCGGCCATCCGCAGGTAGGTCGCGATCGTCGTCGTGAAATTGCCCGAATTGGAAAAGATGGCGATCGAGCCCTTGCGCAGCGCCTCGGCGGGACTGTCGCCCCCGAGCGCGCCGCCGATGCGCACCTTGTTCCAGGCATCGGCAACACCGAGGCTGTTGCCGCCGAAAATGTCGATGCCGTTCTGCTGCCCCAACGCGCGAATTTCGCGCGAGTCGTGCACGGCAAGCTTCTCCGTGACGATGTAGATCTTCTTGAGATCGGGATTCACGCGAATCAACTCGGCGACGCCATCTCTGCGCCGCGGACGGCGGGAGGTAGATCACGCCGCAGTTGAAGCGGTGGCCCTCGTTCAGCCCTTCGAGCACGCTGTTGTAGACGGGCACATTGCCGAGCGGAGTCTCCAGCACCTGCCCTCGGCGCCCCGGCGACGTGCCGAACACGACATTGCCGCCCGAATAGGCGTGGCCCACGGGCGTCACGTCGCTCGACTCGCCGCCGAGGATGTTCAGCACGCATACGCGATCCTCGCGGGTTGCGATCTGAGCGAGCGAGCTGATGCCTACGAAGTATTTGAATTCCCCTACGCCCTTCCGAAACATGCGGACCTCCTGCTGTTCGCTGGATTCAACGGCCGCCACGCGCGTGGCGGCCGCGCGATTCAAGCCTTATGCGCTGTAGTTCCGGAAAGGTTAAGCTTGGCCGCGACCTGCTCGCGCCCGCCGGATTTCATCCAGGCGTCGGCCGCCTGCGCATAGTTGATGACCTCGCTCATGTCCGAGTCGAAGCCGAAAATGCGATAGGGCAGGCCCAGCCCATCGAAGGTATCGCGCATCGCGCCCATTCCGCGCACGAGGTTCGGTCCGCCACGCCCGATCACCACATACAGCGGCGTCGCGCCATGCTTGCTGAAATGCTCGCGCAGCGCGTCCGCCATGGCGCGGAACGTCTCGAAAATATTGGTGTTGTTGGACTTTCCGCCGATGATGAACAATACGTTGGTCTGCTTCAGCCAGTGCTTGAAGCAGATGCGCGCGACCTCCTTCATCTTTTCGTAAGGCGGATTGCCGCCGAAGTCCGAAGAGATGATGGCGTCGTCGCCGAGGAGCTCCGTCACGAGCGAGTTGGCGCCACCGCCGAACGTAGGCGCCAGGATCGTGCCCTTGGCGTTGATCACGTAAACATCGCTTTGACCCTGGTAGGTGCGCAGCTCGTTGATCTCCTGCTCGAAGTCCGAGAAATCCATTGCGAAGACGTGCGGCGGCAGGTTAAGGCGCTGCCAGCGCGGGTCGTCGCGATCGAAACCGCATTTGAAGTCGCACGCCACGGGCGTGAGACGTCCCCCGCGGTCCGGCCGCATACGGATTGGGTTGAGCTCGAGTGTGGTCATCCCGAAGTCGTGGTAGAGCTCCCACAGTTTCGGCAACTGCTGCACGAGCGGCGAGATGAGCTGCTTCGGCGCATCGAGCGCGGACAACGCATTGGCGACGACGAACGCTTTCAGCCCAGTGAGCGAATCGAAGGGGACGCTGGCCACCTTGCTCTTGTCGAGCTCCTCGATATCCATGCCGCCGTGATGCGTGAGCGTCATCGTTGGCGCCCGGAAATGGGTGGAATCGGTAATGGAGAAATATACCTCGTGCTCGGCAGGCACTGCGCCCTCGAACGTCACGCCGTTGGCCTTGGCGAACTGATTGCCGTGACGGTGCTCGACGAAATAGAGCCGCTCCTTTTCCTTGAGCGCCGTCTTGAGGTCCTTCGCGCGGCCGAGCAATCCGGCCTTGCCTTTTTTGCCGACACCGCCCTTGAACACAGGCTTGACGAAGACCGACCCGTGGCGCTCGATCAGCGCCTTGATCTCCTCCTCGCTCGCGTCGGGGCCCAGCACTTCGGAGGTAGGAAAGCCCACGAACTGCAGCAGTTTCGCGCCGTACAGCATGCCCGTGACCTGCATGATTCCTCCTTGCGACGATTCCTGTTGGAGCGCGGCAACCGAGAACGGGAAGCGCGCAATCCGCCGGCTATTCGGCCCGCACCAAGATCAAATCATGATCCGCGGAGCAGAACTCCGCAAGCGCTCGCCCTCCGCAATTTCAGTTTATGCCAGTCACAATTTTCGCACACGCAATCGTTGCGGCCGACGTTTTCGCCGAGTCGCATGCCGCAGACCTCCTAAAGCGAGTCAAGGACCGCCTTGTATTTCAGGAGGCCGAATCAGCCACCCGGTCGTCAAATTTGGCGAAAACCTCGACCGCCCAATCGACGAACACTCGCACCTTGGCGTTCAGATGTCGGTTGGGTGGGGTACATGATGTGGATCGGATGACGCGGGCGTCCCCAGCTCTTCAAAAGCGGAATTAGCGCACCTGTCTTGAAGTGGGGCTGGGCGATGTACCGAAATGTTTGGCCCACGCCCAGACCCGCGAGCAGCCCGGTCACATGGGAAGTGCTTTCGTTCACGATCACCATCGTCCGGCCCTGGACTCTAATTTCTTTGCCTCCGCGGGTGAACACCAACGGAAACGTCTTGCCAGTCAACGGCGACGAATTGCTGTAAATGACGTGGCGCTTTTCCAAATGCTTTGGGTGGGAGGGCGCACCATACGCCTTTATGTACGATGGGCTCGCGCACGTTACATAGCCGAGCTTAGCGATGCGGCGCGCGATCAGCGAAGATTCTGGCAGCGGATTTCCGCGTATTACGCAATCGACGCCATCGCCGATCAAATCCACGTTTCGGTCACTCACCCCAAGAATGATCTCGATCTCTGGATAGCGGGCACGGAAGGTATGCAGGGAGGGAAGCAGAATCGTGTTGGCAAGAATCGATGGCACATCGACTCGCAGACGCCCCTTGGGCTGAGCCCTCTGATTGGCAACGAACCCGTCCATATCGTCGACATCGCTGATGACGCGAATGGCACGCTCATAGTAGGCAGCACCTTCGGGTGTGACCGTTACCCTGCGCGTAGTCCGGTGAAGCAGTTTCACACCCAGGTGCGATTCCAGGTCCTGTATCAACTTTGTCACCGTCGAAGGCGGCAGCTTCAGCGACTCAGCGGCCTTTACGAATGTCCCTACGTCGGCGATGCGGGTAAAGACCCGGAGTGACAACAGTTGATCCATGGAAACCCTGAGGTTCTCGCGCAAGTCTACGTCGATTATTCACCATACTGAATTATGAAATCGTCGTTCACAAAAGTCGGCCTCGAGGCTCTTTTGACGCCGGAGAATGGCGTATTTCTCCTGATTGATCACCAACCGTTCCAGTTGCCAAACGTAAACAGTCACGACCCTACATCCACCGAGCCAGACTGATTTACGCGATTCTCACGCAACCCTTACAGAGGGAATCGCTCCCTAGTGATTCGTCTTGTGGAGCCTTCCGTGTTACTTACCGGCCAGAATTCCCTTGCTTGAAGAGAAGGATCCGTCAAGGTCTTTCTGCGCCCACAAAAACACCTTGTCGCCCGCGACCGGTTTGGTTGCACTGAGTTGATACTCGTGGACAGGCGTATCTGGAGGCACGGTGACTTTCTGGACGCCGCCCTGATACTGGACCGTCAGCGTTGACGCGTCCGTGCGCTTGACGCTGCCATTCGACATTCTGGATTGAGATGCCGTCCCGTTCGTCATGCGCGAGACCGATACGTTGCCGTTTGTCATGCGGCTCTGCGTGGTACCGGCGGCCTGATTCATCATGTAGCTTCCTTCGCCCACGCCTCGCAGATCCTCCGGCAGAATGCTGATCGCGGTTGCCAGCTCCGTCCCATCGGGTTGCTTCACTGACGTTACGCCGACAAAGTTGGTATCCTTTACGTGAGACAGATCTCCGGGGACGCGGGCATAAAGATGGAAGGGCTGCACCAGTTTCACCGTCATGACGTCGCTTTCCGTCGGAGGCTTGATCACAAGCTCGTTGGAGGACGCGCGCTCGACCGTTCCGCGGATTGAAATCAGGCCATCTGGATTGTGCGCCGGAACGTCCTGGGCCAAACCTGAAAGCGGTATGGAGAATGCCCACAAGAAGGCAAACGCTTCTCCCCAGGTTTTCCTGGATACCACCGAGATGTTCTCTAGCATGTCGACCCCCTTCTATTTCGACCGGCAGCGGCCAAAAATCGGGCAGCGTTCACATTGTCGTGGGCTGTTTCAGACCCCAATCGCCGCTTAAACATCAATTCGCCATCCACGGGTTGTTGCAGTTCGGCAAGGCTCCGCCTCCAGCATGCCCATCTCCAGATCGCAGCGGCCGCGAAAGGGCGGAGCGCCCTGGCATTTGTCCATTCGGGCAATCGTTGACGTTTCAAACCGATCGTTTAGCATACTAGTCCGCTGCGTTTAGAAAATCTAACAGTCCCGCCAGATGCACCGGCGGCCGCGGTTTGACAGCCCAGATTCATGCACATCGACATCGGTAACCGCCTCAAGCAGCACCGACAGCACAAGGGCCTGTCGCAGCGGGCGCTCGCCAAATTGGCGGGCGTCACCAACGGGCTGATCTCCCAGATCGAACAAAACCGGATCAGCCCGTCTGTCGGTTCTCTCAAAAAAATACTCGACGTACTGGCCCTGTCGCTCGCTGATTTCTTCACCGGCGATGATGGCGCGGTTCCGGACTACTTCTACGAGCGCAACCGGCTTCCCGACCTCGGCAGCGGCGATGTCGCGATCTTCCTTGTTGGCGCCGGCCTGCGCCATCGTGCGATGTCCGTCCTGCACGAGGTCTACCCACCGGGCGCCGACACCGGGCCGCAGATGCTCTCGCACGCCGGCGAGGAAGGCGGCGTCATCACTAAGGGCAAGATCGAAATCACCGTCGCACAGAGGGTCAAGATACTGGGTCCCGGCGACGCCTATTACTTCGAAAGCCGACTGCCGCATCGCTTCCGCAATCGGGGCACGGCGCCCTGCGAAATCATCAGCGCTAACTCTCCGCCGACGTTCTAATTTCGTCGTGCTAGATCGACCCCGACAGCACCCGGGGTCGCCGATATCTCAGCTGAGCCGCGCCCGTCGAATGAGATCGTGCGATGACCCTCGTCAAACGCGTCGAAACCCAGTTTCCAGCTCGTCGTCGGCCACAGGTACTCGACCCCCGGCCCGGCTGGCCGATAGACCGCGGTGTAGAGCGTGCCGTAGCCCTTCGCGAACGCGTTCGAGTACAGCGGCGGGCGCAGAAACGACTGGATCAGATCCTCCGGCCGGCGGGCATCGCCTCGCAACTGTGCGAACAGAAATCGCTCGCGCTGCAGCGTCGCGGTCGCCTTCGCGTGCTGCTCCCACTCGATCTCCTCCTGATGGTTCGCGGCATACGGCACGGCTCGGATGACTGCCGGCTGATCGGGGCGCAGATATGCTGTGACGAACCTGCCCGTACGATCGAGCACGGTCACGTTGTACGACATATGCACGGGAATCCGCTCGAAGACCGCAATGGCCTCATCGGTGCTGGCGCAAAACTCGAGGATGTAGCGCAGCACCAGCGGCACGCCGAAACCGACCCCGACCGCGCGGCGTCCACCGAAGCTGAGCGAAAGTGCAAGCCCTTCTTCATTGATGCCGTCCAGCACACCCCACATGCAATCGTTCATCGAGATTACCTGACGCCCGTTCCAGGCGGTCTTGATGATCACGCCTTCGCACAACTGCGGGCTGTAGTCGTAGTTGCGCACCAGGAACGGCTCATCGTTCGACCACACGGCCTGCGAACAGGCGAGCAAATAGCTCGGCGGGCAGAACGACGACATGAAGCGCGCGATCACGTCTGTGTCGCCGGCGAGCTCGACTAACCGCTCGTAGGTCGGCACCAGCTCCGGCATGTGCGCGCGCAGCGCGCGTAGCGACGTAAGGTAACGCGGGCGCGCCTTGTCGCCGTCGCTCAAGAACCAGCGCTCATACGCGGGCCAGAAGCGGTCGAACAGCGCGCGCCATTTCGGCCCGGGCTGATCTTCTGCGATCGATTCGAAAACAATATCCATTGCCTACACCAATCCCGGAAGCACGGCGCGACTCGGGCCGGCCGACCGCACGAGGTCCATCACAGGATCTTGAATGCACCGGCCGCCGGGGCCGTGGGCTCCTGCACCGCCTGCAACGGCTTTCCGTAGTAGTAGGACTTGAGGCCCTTGATCCAGTTATTCGCCCGCTCGTTGAGCGTGAAATCGTCGCTCATCGAGCGGCCACGGGTGATCAGGATGCCCAAGTCCGCACCCTCGTAGCGGTAGTCGCCCGCTCCGGTAATACGCAGAAAGTACGCCTCCCGCTCGGTTTCCACCGCTGCACGATGATAGTCAAAGCGATGGTACGAAACCGAGCCGTCGGGCGCCTGCTTCCAGATACCGGTGGGTGGCGCCTGGGTGACGATGTCCACATTGTCCTCGGTGTGTTTGATGACGACCTGACTCCAGCTGTCGATGAAGTCCGGGTCGGCCCAGCGGGCATTGAGCGCCTCCACGTCCAGATCGAAGTCCTGGCCCGAGAACTCCAGTAAGTGGAACAGGAACAGCGGCACGTCAGCATACGCGAATGCCGCGTGGTTGGTCATCGGGCTCGCGCCGCACACGCGCGGATTGAGCTCGCCCAGATAAACGTCGCCGCTGTCCTGATCGATTAGGAAATCGAGGTCGAAGTAGCCGCGGTAGCCCTCCCGCCAGAGCTGGTTGCCGAACTTGAACGCCATGTCCCGCGCTTTGGCCCGGACGCCATCGGTGAAGGCGCCCGGAAACACTTCGTTGCCGCACCAGCCGCCCTTGTATGGCGTCAGATCCCTCTGGCCGACGATTTCCGTCAACAGCGGGCCGACGATCGTGCCGCAGCGGGTCACGCAGGCTTCCAGTGTCGAGCCGCGGCAGTTGATCCGCTTCATAATCTTCACTTCCTGTTCCGCGGTGACTTCGTCGGCGTGCTTCTTCCAGTCGCTTTCATTAGCGATGAAGAACGTCGTGTGGCCGGAGTCGCCGAAAGCGGTCTGGATCACCAGGTCGTCGCCGAGCCTTGCCTCGCTGCAGATCTTGCGCAAATGCGAGTAGCTCTCGACCTTCGTCAGTGCATTGGGCACGCTCGGCACGCCGGCCTTATTGCCGATGCGCACCGTTTCCATTTTGTTGTCGCACCGGTTGCGCAGGCTTGCCGGCGGGAACCAGATCTCGATGCCCAGCTCCTTGCATACCTCTTCGGTCTTTTCGATCGAACATCAGGAAAACTGCGACCGGCTTGCCGCCGCGCCCCTTGATGTAGTCGATGACCTCCTTGTGCTCGAGCAGATAATTGTTGATGTCTTCGATGCTCTCGAACTCGCCGTGAGGCGCCTCCTTCGGCACGAAGACGTTTGGATGCCGCCCATCCAAGCAGTCGATGTAGTTGATGTGCTTGAAATGCTGGACTCGCTCGTCCATCCCGGCAAGATTGAAGTTGGTCGCGCTGATGAAATAGATCGGCCGCTCGTTGCGGTGAAAGAACAGCCGTACGTCAGAAATCGTCGTCAGCTTCCTCACAGTCTTTCTCCCTTAGTGCCGCTTGTGGCCATCTGGCTTTACCGCAATCAAATGGCGATCGGTATCCCTTTGCCTAGACAAAGGCGCTATGCGGCCGGCGATGCAGCGACCCGGGCCCGTGCCGCGCTCTGCGGCGCTCGACCGCGGTTCGACCAGCGCTTCATCGGTGAACACGCGGAACCCGAGTTCCGGTCGATAGCCGTGGATCTCGCGGGTGTCGAGCGCCTCGATGAACGCGAGGATTTCCTCGCTGATGACCTGCCCTGGCACGAGGATCGGGAAGCCCGGCGGGTACGGGATCACGAACAGCGCCGACACGACCTCGCGCCCGCGGCGATATGCATCTGCAGATCAGCCATAGTCACGTAGCCGCACAGCTCGTCGTCGTAAGCCATGAAGTACCCCTTGCGGATGTCGCCTTCCGGGTCGTCGTATCCTCATCGCAGCGGAAGAACCGGTGAAAGTGGGTGAAGTCCGGCAGCGCCGGCAGCGCTTGGTCAGCGACGCACCTCTTGCTGATGCAGCTTCGTTTCCGCCCGGCTCATGTCGTCGTTGCGCTCGTCGAGCTGTCGCGCGCGATCTTGACCAGCACCTCGATCAGGTAGGCGACCGAGCGACGCGTCGCTGCCGATGTTGGTCATGAACAACACCGTGTTGCGCGACGTCTTGTTCGATCTGGATGCCGTACTTGTCGCATCAGGTAGCTTGTTCTTGAACGTGTCGCCGTCGATGCCGGTGGGCGCCGATCGTGCAGCGTGAGCCGCGTCGGATCGACGACGAACTCGTCGGTGCGCCAGCGCTCCTCCAGTTCGCGCCCAGCCGCTGCTCGGAGTCGAAGTACGCCTTCGATGCCCGAATGCCGGTATTCCGTCGGCATCAGGTCGCCGACGTCTGCAGGAAGCGGAAAGTACTTCTTCAACAGCGCGTGCGTCGAGATCCTGCTCGCGCAGGGCTCATCGCGGATCGACTTGGCTTCTGCACCAGCTCGTAGCCTTCGAGCTCGACCTGACGCCGGCCGACGTCGAGCGAGGCCAGGATCTGGTAGTTCGGCGACGTCGACGTGTGCGTCATGTACGCCTCGTGAAACGCCTCTTCGACTTTTTCCTTGAAGTCCTGGTCCTAGACGTGGATCATCGAACCTTGGCGCAGCGCGGTCAGGGTCTTGTGCGTCGAGTGCGTCGCGTACACGCGAATGCGCGCGCGGTCCGGGTCGGGCACGAGCCGCGTATCCAGCCAGCGCTCGTCGTCATTCGGGTGCCCGAAGTTCTCTTTGAACTCCGCGTAACGCTTGCGAAATTCGGGATCGCGAAAGCGGTCGCGCAGCTTGGCGGCGGCCCCCATGCCGGTGCGTCGGCGGTAGGTCGGGTGGAAGCCCGCGAACGCGAACCATGCCTCGTCCCACAGAAAGATGAGGTCGGGCTTGATCGCAAGGCACTCCTCCATCACCCGCTCGACGTCGTATACGATGCCGTCGAACGTGCAGTTCGTAAGCAGCATCATCTTCACGCGGTCGAGCTTGCCGGCCCGCCGCAACTCAAGCAATCGGCGCTTGATCGATTTGAGCGGCACCGCGCCGTACATCGAGTATTCGTTTAGCGGATAGGAGTCCAGATACACGACGTGCGCGCCGGCCAGCACCATGCCGTAGTGGTGCGACTTGTGGCAGTTGCGGTCGAGCAGCACGATGTCGCCGGGCTGCATCAGCGCCTGCACGACGATCTTGTTGCCGGTCGATGTGCCGTTGGTCACCCAGAAGGTGCGCTTGGCGCCGAACGCCCGCGCCGCCAGTTCCTGCGCGACCTTGATCGGACCGGTCGGCTCGAGCAGCGAGTCGAGGCCGCCTGACGTCGCCGAGGTCTCCGCCATGAACATGTTCAGGCCGTAGAACTGGATCATGTCCTGGATCCAGTGCGAGTTCAGAATCGACTTCCCGCGCGCGATCGGCAGCGCGTGGAAGACGCCCGTCGGCTGCTGGCTGTATTCCCTCAGCGCCGTGAAGAACGGCGTCTGATAGCGCTCCTCGACCGCCTGCATGATGCTGAAATGAAGTTCGCTGTCGTCCTCTTCGCGGTAGAAGACGCGCTTGAAGATTTCGCACGGCTTGCCGGCGATCTCCTCGGCCTTAACGTCGGTCACCAGGTAAAGATCGAGCTCGGGCCGCAGCTGCGCGATTTTGGTACCGAGCAGACAGCCGCGCTCGCTTTCGGGCAGGCTTTCGAGCCCTTCCTCTTCGTAGTTTTCGAGGAGTTGGCGCAGGATGTCAAGCTTGTACCGCGACTTGAGCGGAAAGCCGTAGCGGATCACCACTGCCTGCAAGTTGAAGTTGAACAGCACCGCGATGAGCGCGTCCTGGAAACTGGGTACGACGACGAGTTCGTAGATGAACTTGTCCTCGTCGCGCCGCATGCTGCGCAGGCGCTCGCGTAGGGTCTCCTCCTCCTGCGCGGATAGGTCGTCGACGATTAGCACTTCGAAGTAGGGGCGGTCGACGCGGACTTCAGTTTCCCGCCGCTCTTCCTCCTCCACGGCAGCTTCTTCGTCGAGATGCAGCGAAACAAAGCTGCGCCGATACGACTGGCTCGACAGCGCCCTGCTGATCCGATGCACCAGGTCGTTGAAGCCGCCGTACTCGCGGTCCTGGAACAGGCTCAGGAGGCGCAGAAAGCCCTGCCGGCCTGGGAACGCCCAGTAGCTTTCTATCGGTTCGAGCAGGTCGAGTGCCTCGGTGACGGCTTGTCGCGCCGGTTCGACGTCGCCACCCACGACCTCCGCGTCGGCAAGGCGGCGCGCATTGTCCGAAAGGTGGACCCAGCCGTCGTTGCGAACCTCCCACACGCTGCGGTAGAGACTTGATCGTGATCTCGCGTTGAGGCTCGACGGTTCTCGGCTTGCGCTTCATGGTGGATCCTCCTCCGTGGCGTCTAGTTCTGTGCGGCTGGATGTGGTTTCGGATGCGCAACCGGCGCTGCCTGTGGGTCTGCGCCCGGAGTCGCGGCCGCCGGATCGAGCCGATGCACTGGCTCGGCGTGGAGTGGTCGGGTTGGCTTGATCAGTGGGCCCAGGCCATGCAGATAGCTCTCGGTCGGACCGCTTCGTTGATAGACCGGGAAGTCGACCGGCCGGTCGCGGAAGCTCTTCAGTATCTGCCCGAGGCCGCGGACTCCCCGCTCGCGTTCGCGGCGCACACGCGCGGGATCGATCTCGATCGGCATCATCTCGCGCCCGTTGCCAGCTTCGTGCAGGACATTGCCCGATGGGTCGATGATGATCGAACGCCCGGTGCCGCCGTCGCCGATGCCGTTCACATCGAAAAAGTAGCACTGGTTGATCGTCGCATTGGCACGGGCAATCGACAGCTCGACGTCGCGATCGATGGTGTCCGTCATCGTCGGGTGCAGGATCACTTCCGCTCCGAGCGAGACAAGCTGCCGCGTCGTTTCCGGAAACCACATGTCGTAGCAGATCGAGACTCCGAAGCGCCCGACGTTCGGCACGTCGAATACGACGAACTCGGTGCCCGGCTTGATCCCGGCCTCGTACGGCTCGAACGGAAACATCTTCCGGTATCGCGCGATCACCTGGCCTCCAGGATCGATCACCGGCGTCGTGTTGTAGATGCCGTCCTCGCGACGCTCGAACATCGAGCCGGGGATCAGCCAGAGTTTATGGCGCGCCGCCATCTCGCAAAACGCTGCCTCGGCGGGCCCAGGCATGGGTTGCGCGTGCTTCGGCGCGGGACCGAACGCGCAGAGTTCGCTGAACAGCACCATCTGCACCCACGGAAACCGCAGCATGAGCAGGTTGAGGCGCTTGCCCATCGCGGTGACGTTCTCGGTCTCGGCCGAGATGGGCATTTGGATTCCGGCGATCGAAATGGGTATCATCGTGACGGCCTGCGCGGAGCGTAAGTCAGTATCGTGTCCTGTATAACCCCGCCGGCGGCGCAAGGTCAAACGCAAGCGTATCGCGCTCCAGATCGGCACAGCGTCATCTTCTGCTGCCACCGTGCCGATAGCTCGGAAGAGCCCTTCCGTTGGGCTCGTCTCTACGGTGTTGCGGCCGCCTTGATCGATCGCTCCAGAATCTGCAGCGCTTCGGCGAACACCGCGTCCTGTATCGTCAGCGGCATCAGGAAGCGGATTACGTTGAAATCGATCCCGCAGGTTAGAAGCAGCAGCCCCGCCTCGAGCGCCTTGGTCTGAACCATCTTGGCAAACGCCGGATCGGGTTTTCGACTCTTCGGATCGATGAACTCAACGCCGATCATCGCGCCCAAGCCCCGCACCTCCGCGATATGCGACACCGTTTTCTGCAATTGTCCTAGCAACGACTTGATTTCGCTACCAAGGCGGTTGGCACGCTCGACGAGCCGCTCGTCTCGCATGACGTCGATTACTGCCAGGGCCGCCGCGATGGCCACGGGGTTGCCGGCGTAGGTTCCGCCGAGACCGCCCGGCTCGGCTGCATCCATCACTTCGGCTTTGCCGGTCACTGCCGACAGCGGAAATCCGGCGGCCAGGCTCTTGGCCGTCACGATGATGTCGGGATCGATCCCGTAGTGCTCCATCGCAAAGAATTTTCCGGTGCGCGCGAACCCACTCTGGATCTCGTCGGCAATCAGCAGCATTCCATGCTCGTCGCAGAGCTCTCGCAGCCGGCGCACCAGTTCCGGCGGCGCCACATAGAATCCGCCCTCGCCTTGCACCGGTTCGATGATCACGCCGGCGACGCGCCTCGGATCGATATCAGCCTTGAACAAGCGATTGATGCCCTCGATCGATTCCTCGACGCTGACGCCGTGCAGCGCGATGGGAAACGGAGCGTGGTAGATCTCCGGAGGGAACGGGCCGAAGCCGGCCTTGTAGGGCGTGACTTTGCCGGTGAGCGCCATCGCCATCATCGTGCGGCCGTGAAAGGCCCCTGCGAAGGCTATGATCCCGGGGCGCCCGGTGGCGGCGCGGGCGATACTTCACCGAATTCTCGATGGCCTCCGCACCCGTCGAAAAGAGCGCAGTCTTCTTGGGAAACCGGCCAGGTGTCAGCTGGTTCAACTTCTCCGCCAGCTCTACATAGCCGGGATAAGGCATTACCTGGTAGCAGGTGTGCGTGAATTTCCCGAGCTGGGCTAAGACGGCCGCGATGACTTTCGGATGACGATGACCGGTGTTCAGCACACCGATGCCGCCGGCAAAATCGATATACCGTTTGCCGTCCGCGTCCCATATTTCCGCGTTCTCGGCCCGCGCGGCGTAGACTTGCGTCAAGACGCCGACACCCCTTGCCGTGGCCTTCTCCTTACGGCTTTGCCACTCCGTGTTCAAGCTCATGCGGTCCACAATGGTTTCAACCTAGCGTACTTCGCTCGTGCAAGAATTTTGCGTGCAGGCAGCCCGCCTTTGGCCAGTATGGATATCCATCGGTTCCCAGCATACCCGTTTAGTATTTTAATTCGTACTGTTTAGTAAATCAATCGAGAACCGAACGAGAGGCACTCGTAAACAGGTCAAATTGAACCCGGTCGAGTCCATGTCCGATGATGATCTCGACCGGAGAATTCAAGAGAACACGAGTATTTGCTCGCAACGGCGCCAGCGAGCGCGTAATCGTTTGTCGGAAAACCTGCGCTGGAATGCACGGCGCCAATAATTGCGGAGCACAACTCAGCGAAGCGGGTTCGCGATTGTCGTGACGCTGCCGGTCCTCGAGCTGAAAGTGCCGTCGCTGCAAGATCGCCACAGCGTGAAGCAGCTGGGCGCTCAGCTCCTCGACATGCTGCCCGTTCGTATATTCGAGCTCCGCGGCTTTCGCCCGGAATACGACGGTGGCTCGTCGTCGTTATCCCCCCTGTCGCCCCAACGGGAACCCGATGACGGTGCCTTCGCGCCGCGGATCCGCCGCGCCATACTGCTTCCCTGTCTGCAGGTCGATGATCACGGCCTGGGCCGACGAGGACGCGCCGGTTGCAATGTTGGCGCTGCACGGGGGGATGTCATGCCCCATGGCCTGCAGCGCTTGCACTACCGCGGCCGAAAACGGCGGAGTAGGCGTGAAACCCAGCGGGAAAAACGGTCCTGTTTCGCAGGAGACCGAACCCCCCTGTGTCGACGATATCCTCGGTGCATTGATCGCCTGCTGTATCGTCATGCCATGATCGACGATGTTGAAGGTGATCTGCAGCAACGAGTTGATGATGGTGGCTCCCCCAGCGGCCCCCCATTACCGCGAACGGGTCGTCATCCTTCAGCAGAAGCGTGGGCGCCATACTGCTGCGAGGTCGTCTTGAATGGTGCCACGTCGTTCGCGCCGGGATTACCCGTGGCAGGATCAAGCGTCGGCGGAAAATTGAAGTCCGTGAGCTCGTTGTTCAGGATGAAGCCGTAGCCGGGCACCGTGATGCCGGAACCAAAAAGCGATTCGACCGTCGTCGTGTAGCTGACGATGTTATTGTGTTTGTCGACAACCACAAAGTGCGTGGTGTGCGTGCCCTCGTGCTGCGGTGCGACCGCCGCGAGCTTGACCTTCTGAGACATCAGCGATGCCGTGTCGAATGGCAGGGGGTTCCCTGGTGTCGTCGGTGGCAGGACAGTGTTGAGATCGATCAACGCGCTTCGGCTGGCCAGGTAAGTCGCGTCGAGCAAGCCTTTTTTCGGAACATGAACGAAGTCCTCGTCTCCCTCCCAGAAGGCCCGGTCGGCAAAGGCCAGGCGCATGGCTTCGATCATCACGTGAAGCGTGTTCTTCTGCCCGAAGCCGAACCCTTGACTCTTGTCGCCGATCGGGAACCGCTCGAGCATCTCGAGCATCTGGATGATGGTGAGGCCGCCCGACGAGGGTGGCGGCATCGATGCGACGGTGTAGCCTCTGTAGTGCCCGACGATCGGCTGTCGGATCTTGACATCGTACGCGGCCAAGTCCGCCGACGTTATCCTCCCTAACCCGGCGGCTCCCGCTCGGGTGCGCGACTGAGCGGCGGCGGCGACGGCGTTACCAATCTCACCCTTATAAAAGACGTCCGGCCCATGCGTGGCGATCAGCTTCAAGGTCCCGGCGAGCTCGGGCTGCACCAGCAGGTCGCCCTCCTTGAGCGGAATGCCGCCTGGACGAAATATGGCGGCTGTCTCCGGCTGAAGGTTGGTCATGGTGAAACCACGATCTGTCGTGTCGACAATATCGGCAGCCAGTAGCGGCCCGACCTTGAATCCCCGCTCGGCCAGCTCGACTGCGGGTTCGATGGCCGCAGCCAGCGGGATCGTGCCCCAGTTCTTGAGTGCTGTCGCAACTCCGAGCAGCGTCCCCGGAACACCGACCGAGATGCCGCTTGTCGAAGCATCTGCGAAACTTAGCGTGCCAAACATGTCCGGCGTCGCGGCTGCCGGCGCTTTCTCGCGCGAATCGATGAAAAACGTCTCGTTCGTTTTGGCCAGGTGAATCATCATGAAGCCGCCCCCGCCGATGCCGGAACTTTCTGGCTCCACCACGTTGAGGGCAAACTGGATAGCTGCGGCTGCGTCTACCGCATTGCCGCCTTCTTGCAGAACCCTCGCGCCGACCTCCGCCGCAAGGGGGTTGGAAACCGAGACAACACCGTTGGTGAAGCCTTTTTGCTCCCCCTTCGGTGGGACGCCCGGTGTGGGTAAGGGGGGATCCGCCCAGCTCGGCGCCGATAGCACTACGAGCAGCAGCAGGAGCGCACTCTGTGCACAATTTCTTAACGCGTATTTCGTTCGTTCTCCCACGATTGGTCTCCTCTGATCTGGTGACGGAAGGACTTCGACGAAGCAGGCGTCCGCGTAGGCCTGTGAGCATTTCGTGTTGCGCTACAAATGCGGAGCAGGTTGTGCTCCGCAAGAATCGATATTTCGGATTGAAGCGTTGCAATTCGAACCGGACCCCGGCGTGGCGAACCAAGAGTGCCGACCCGCGAGGTCGCAATGACGTCCCGAGCGCATCAATGGAGCGCCGTGGAAACGGGTATCGGCCCCAATGGCTGACCCGCCGGGCCATCGGTGTAAGTAAGCCACGGAATCGTCGGTTGCTGGTTCACACCTGGCATCGTGTAGTCGCACACGCCGCCTGGGAAAGCGGCTTGCAGCTGCGCCCACTGAGCATCAGAGAACAGTACAGGAAAGTATGATGTTCGATCCATTGGCTTGAGCCGGCACTTGAGCACGTCGTCGGTGAGCGGCTCGCCAGCGCCCATCCGGGGGTTTCCATTCGGAGGAATGACGCACGGGCCGGGCGTACCGGTTCCCGTCACCGTGCATCGATCCACCGCGTCCGAAGGCTTGTCCGCGACCACCTTTTGCGCGAGTGAGTTGCTGCTGTGATCCGCCTCGATGGCCGACAGCCACCGATCCATGAGATCAAACGCCTGCGTCTCCAGGGTCACATCGACCACGAAGCCTGATGCCGTGAACGATTCCCAAATCACCTGGTTGTCATGGTTGCCGTTCGCGCGATCCAGGCGCATTCTCATCGACCAACTGTGGAACGTATCGTGAAGATCCGCATTGCTCGTTCCGCGTATGTCGATGATCGGGACATGCAGGTTGTTGCCCTGATTGATGTACCCCGACCGGTAGGCGATGCTCAGTGCGTCTGGATCCGCGGTCGTGCGGCCGGGCTGCAAGTTGTAGTCGATGTCGTGTCCGCCGACACGCGAGTTCATGTCCACGAACTGCTGCGGCGTGATCTCCTCGTCCAACAATGCCTCCAGCCCATATTGGATGCCGACGGTATCGAGTGGGCGGTTCGCAAACCCATAGCCGAGAGCCCGTTCGACGGGCCCCCACGAAGGCGCCGGACGTCGACCCAGCTGCGACAAGCCGTAGTCCCAGAGCGTGCCGCGGACTCCGGAGGGGTTGGTCTGCGCGCTGTAGACGGCTGCGGAAGGGACCTGCCCTGTTTCGTCCGCGGGTGTAAACAGCGACCGGAACTCCGTAAACAAGACGCAGCTGGAAGGCGCGTCGCCGTTCTCCACCGCGGTTTGATCAGTCGGTGTCCATGCGACACCTGTTCCCCACCGCGACGGCGTGGTCCAGTAGTCGACCAGTGAGATGCAATCCTCACTGTTCATCATTTCGGTCCATCCGTCGGGGAAGCTGGCCTCCACGATCAAGCCGTCGTAAATGCCGGGGTAGGCATTGGCGATCCAATGCTGAACGATGGACGCTCCGGAACCGCCGACGGAGAACGTGTAGCGCACGACTCCGTACGTCTCGATGAAGTGCTCCTTGACCATCATGAGCGTTTCGGCCTGCGTCACCATGTTGCAGTTGCTGCCCGTGATCTCGAGAACGCTGGACATCGTGGCGAAACCCTTCCCCAGCACCTTTCCGATCAGCACGCCACGTGTAGTGCCCTCTTGGTAGGTGATGCCGCAGTTGGGCCCGCCCTCCACATACAACTTGTGGTTCCACGGTCGCTGGGGGTTGGCGAAGTCCCAGCTGTGAGCCGGATCGAACAGTACAGCAATCTGGTATTGCGCCCGGTTGATCGACCCGGTCTCCAGCCTGACGATGAATGGGACAGTGATGCCTTGGTCCGTCGTGGTCTGCGCGACGGCCTCGGGGGGAGGCGGATTGGTCGGATCGTAGGTCTGGAAGTATGGGTCGGATCCGCCGGGGACATCCACGCTCGCAGGGTTGGCTTGTGCATCGATACCAGCAGGCACGTAGTAGTACTGGAACGTTGGAGGACGGTCGCATTGCCCGTCCAATGCACCCGCGTTACAAGTCCATGGCCACACTTGCGGGCCACTGAACACTGGGCCGCTGGAGGGATGGTTCGTGATCGTGATCTGCGCACCAGTTCCATTGGCAGGCCGAGCGCGCAGAAGATTCGGCCCGTTGACTAACCCGGTCACGAGACCCATGAACCTTCCATCGGCCCTTAAGGCAAAGGCCGGCGTGATGTCGATGCCGTTCAGGTCGATCTTTGAGATCGACCCATATGCGCCGACGCTCGAGACGATCTGAACCAGCGCGTCGCCTCCCGAAATCAAGTCCGCGCGGTTCGAAAGGACCAGAATGCTGAGAACGCCCTGCGCCGCCGGTGTCGCAGGAGCGGCTTGTCTTGCGTCCGCGATTGCGATCTTTCCGTTCGCACCGGCGAACCTCCTGGAGTCGCTCGTGGCCTGCCCCGAAGCCGCGCTGGCAAGGCCCAGCAGCAGCGCAGCCGTTAGCGCGGGAATCATGCGCGCATCGAACTGCATGGTCTCCTCCTTGCAACGGGGATGCGCCATCGCTTCGAGACGATCGCGATATGCCGTGCCGAGCGCGTGGGATGGCTACACGAACATTTAAATCATTAGTCTCCGAATGCCAATCGGACGCTTCCTGATTTGTGCGTAGGAAGGTCAGCAAAAATCGTACGAGTAGGTCCTACATGCCGGGCGCTTACGCTATCCAGTCGAGTGCGGCCTCAGCGGTTACGCCAATCGACGCCTAACGCTAATCGACATGCCCCATCAGCAGCGACAGCCGCGCCGCCGTTTCCCGCAGCATTTCCTTCACCGCTGACATCGACGGCGTGATCTTCTTGTCGATGCGTTCGATGTAAGGGATGTTGAGAACGCCGATCGCATGCCCCGGAGAGCCGAGCACGGGAAAGGCAATATTCGTGACGCCGCGAATCTGCCGGCTCTGGTTTTGCGAGTAGCCCTTTCGCGCAACGTCCCGCACGATTTTCATGAGTTCCGCTTCATTGAGGTCGAGCTCGCCTTCGACTTCCTGATGCGAGGCAATCATCGCCCGCCGTCCTGCTTCGTCCTGGAACGCGAGCAGCAGCTAACCCGATGCGGTATCGGTCAGGCCGACTTGGGCCCCGACCTTGAGACCGAACGCCCAGCGCTCGGGGCTGTCGACTTCGGCGACAACCATCACGCGTCCGGCGTGATAGATGGTCAAATGGCATGACTGCAACGAACGATGCACAAGCTCGAGCATCAACGGCGCGGCCGCCGCGGTCAGCGACTTGATCGGCTTGTGGCGATGCGCGAGCTCGAATAGCTTCAGCGTCAATACGTAGCGGTCGCCGCCATCCTGCTGCGCGATGTACCCGCGTCGTGCCAACGCATTGACCATGCGAAAGAGCTCGCTCGACGTGCGCCCGAGCGACCGCGCGATCTCGTTCAGCGTGCGGCCGTCGGTCTCGCGCGCCAAGAGCTCGATGACATCGAGCCCCTTGTCCAGCGCGGGCACTGCGTAACGCGTATCCACGCGCCGAGCGCGACGGGTCGGCCGAGTCTTCGTCGTTCTCATTGGTTGCGCCGACATAGGGACGGAATCATCCCGCTCCGAACAAGCGACTGCTGCGACGTGCGAACGCCTTCGAGAACGAGGAAGGGAAACCGATACGTTTCCCTTTTCCGAATGCGCCGAACGCCGACCGCGAAACGTCGGGCGCGTCCAAATCAATACGTGTACACGACGACAGAAGAGCCGGGCGTTTCTGACTATCACCTTGTCGCATACGCGCTCACTGAACGTTGCGAGATATTCCTCCGCCAAGTGGATCTAACCGGCGACACTGCTGCCGAGATCGCAGACAGGCCAGTTGTTGCCCCAGAACAGCCGGTCTTCGCCGAACGCCGTCATCGAATGTCAAATGCACACAGCCTCCAATCTTCGAATTGATTCCATGCCGTGCGTGCGACAGACCACCTCACGCAATGCTTCAATATCAGAGGATGGGACGGCGAATGGGTAACAGCCGTCCGTCCTCGCGAATTGAACGCTAGTTCAACACCGTACTCGCCTCTGCAGCGCTGATGTCGCTGTCCGCATCGGCCTGCAAGCAATCCGTCAGCTTTTTTGGAGACCGGATCTAGTGTGCGCGATACTGGTGGACGACGAGAAGGAGAAACGAGGCGAATGACGATGCACCCTCCCCCCGTGCGAAGACCGGTGCTATCTTCCCTTCCCGTCGCCGTGGCATGGCTGATTGTGACCGCAGTTGCACACGCTGGACTCGATCACAAGGTCACGCCAACCGACTCGGGAATCTGGGCACGGCAGTACGCAGAAGCTCTTCAATACGGCGTTATCGCAACCGAGATAGGTGGTGCATTGTGGCTCGGCGGTGAATCGGAGCCCGGCCTTACCTTCTGGCAGACCATCGACTCGTCCGTCTTCAGTGGCGCCACGGCGCAGCTCATGAAATGGGGTTTCGGGCGCAAGCGCCCGAGTCAAACGGATAACCCTAATGAATGGTTCAAGGGCACGCAGTACCAGAGTTTTCCAAGCGGCGAGGTGACGCTCCAAGCAAGCTTTGTCACGCCGTTCATTGTTCACTATGCCGATCGTCAGCCTTGGGTCTGGGCTTTGGAGATCTTGCCTGCCTACGATGCGGCGGCGAGGGTGAAGCAAGGCGCGCACTGGCAGACCGATGTGCTAGCTGGCTGGGCTGTAGGTACGGGTTTCGGGTACTTTGCGGCCAAGAACAAGAGCCCCTTCTTCTTGACCATTCTGCCGCATAGCTTCATGGTCGGTCTGCACTCGAATTTTTAGGTTCCCAACGTCCGGTGCTCGATTGGCGATGTCCGCTTCTGGCCATATTGAGACATTGCCGAACGGGTCGAGGGTAGCCTCCGATCTGACACCTGCTGCCAGATATAGCTTACTCGTCCCGGGGCTTGTCGGCGTAGATGGTGTGGAACAGCGGAAGCCCGGCGTTCCACTTTCGGAGCATATCTAGAATCTCCTCGTCGTCCAACGTGTCCTGCCAGGAGTCGACGATGCTGCGCAGATCAATGTCGGCGCCGAGGTCGCGTACTGCCTGCCGGGCGTCGTCTAGAGTCGCGGGCGTCGCTGATCCGCCGAGCTTTGTTATCGCCCGGTGAATCTCCTCGATGATGAGGTCGGTATGTTCCTTGTTACTCATCGCGCCAAGCAGTAGGTCGTGACGCTGTCTGGACCTACGAGCCAGATTCCCTTGAATCCGGCAAGAGCCGCAGAAGCACCGTGTCTGCGGCTGAATGCCCAGGCCACCGCTGACAACGTGCGTGCTGCCGCAAAACTCGCATCGAGGGCAAGGACTACGTTGCTTCGGTCGCCCGGGTTCGACGCTTTGTGACGAATCACCGTCATTACCGAATCCGCGAGACGATGAACGGTGGCGTCGTCCTCGTGTAGGGCAGCCTTCTTCCCGAGCTCGGGCGAGAGAGTTTCGACTCTCACGACATGGATCAATAATCCTCTGTGTCGGTCGCGTAAATGAATGGAGTCACAGAAATACTCGGCCTCAGCGACTTTAACAGGTCGTTGCCATGTTTCTGCCGCACGGTTCAATTCTTGCGCTACGGCCGAACAGACCGCGAGCTCGTGTTCTTCGTTGTCAGCGCTCATATTTTTGATGTTTAGCGGCGGAGGATCGCGCAGCGCCGGTCGATCTTGCGCAGAAGTGCCGAGCCCCGCGAACGCGCCTAACTTGTCCCATTGATGAGACAATGGGCCAACAATACAGGCGGCCGGAGAAATGGACAAGTACGAAGTCACTATGTTCGTCAGGGCAAGCCCCGGCGCGCCAGATCCGGAAATAACGAAGGTTGTAGAGGCTGACAACGAGCTGGAGGCTCTCGTGCACGCCCGGAAGTCGCTTCGGACGCAAAATCCGGAATTCGACTATAAGACGGTATGGGCGTGGAGCATCAGTCGGATTATTCAGAGCGGCGCCGATTAGGCGATACTGATTCCTCGCAGGCCACGCGCGCTCAGGGGCGTCGATACACTGTGTTTCCCCTTTTGAAGGCCCCTGCGGACAGCATAGGCGCGACTACTCAACGCCTATAGCTCGACGACCCGAAATTGCCCGCCGGCTTCCCGCCCTGCGTGAACTGGTAGGGGTCAGTGAACATCGCCGAGCAGCCGCAGCACCCGAAGAACTCCGTCCGATACGGCGGTTGCCGGTCGCGCTGGATCAGGATGCGGTAATAGCGCCGGTGATGGCATACGGCGCACTCAAACCCGGCGTATTCGTTGCAGCGTTCCTGGCCGTCCTTTGGTCAGCTAACCGTCAGCTAGCCATGCCCGAATGCCGCTCGTACCGTCGAAGCAGCTTACAAGTCGGACCCAACAATTCCTCTGCACCGAAACATCCGCTTGTTTTCTTTAGCATCGTGCTGTGTCGCACAAACCTTGCTTCCGAAGATAAACCGGCTACGTCGCAGTCTTCGCCTCATCCCCCTTCGCGAAGAGGCTCTTATGCGAAACGCTTCTATTTCTTGGGTATCGGTTTGCGCGATGTCGCGAGTCCACGCGATTTCCGACGCCCCGCCCTCGGACTTCTCGGAATGTTACCTGTAAGCCCAGCCGTCAGAAAGAGTCGATCGCAAAGGGAGGCTAATGTGAACCGCAACTTCGCCACATGCTGGATTTCGTTTGTGATTTGCATCGTCATGAGCCCTTTGGGCCATGCAGCACCTGTGTTTAGCAACATAGCGGAGATCGTCACCGACGGTGTTTTCAATGCTGGTCAAATCTGCAACACGGGCTCATCGGGTTCGCTCGTAACCTGCTCCGTTAACGGTTACTTGGGACCGTTTGCGAATGCAAACCTCAACGCCACCAGCACGGCATTCGGCGACGCGAGCGGGTTGCATGCAACTGCCTCGGAGGGGATTCACACGTTGGGCGCCCCCGCAGGATCACTTGGCGTAATAACCCAAGCGCAGTCTTCGCTGCAAGATTTTTTTAGGTTTGGGGGGCAATCTGGTTCCGCATACGTCAACATGACCATCACAACGCATGGCGCTTCGTCGGGTGGCGCGAGTCATGGATATACGCAGCTAGATCTTATTAACGTGGGGTCCAGCACTGGAGAATGCTTCTTTAATAACGCGGGAAATTGTACTGTCCACATGCTGTTCAACCTTGCTACCGGGTTTAGAGAGGTTATGGAGTTATTCGCGCTCGCCGACGTCGAGGGCATTAATGGCGCCGGCGATTTCAGCGCCTTTGCGACTTTCTCGGACACGGCCTTTATTTCATCGCTCCTGTTCACCGACCTTAATGGCAACCCGTTAAACCTTACCTACACGACAGACTCCGGTCTAACGTATCCCATGCCACAACCTGTAAATGGGATTCCAGAACCTTCGACAATCGTGCTTCTGGGCCTCGGTATCGCCGCATTAGGATCATTGCAGCGCCGGAAGATACGCTGCCAAGCAGCCGGGCATCCTATTCGTCGTCAGATCCCGTAGCGCGCTCGAACAGATCGCATTCGCGCAGATTCGGTGCGCCTTTGAGATACTGTCTACAGACTAGCGCGACGGTGCGCCGCTTGGCGAGGATGTAGGTCTCGGGCTCGGCCCACGTGCAATAGTTGCACAACGGCTTAGGGCCAGTCGCTCTGGCTATCGTGGCGCCGCCGTTGCGTCCGATGATTTCGATGGGTCCAGGCATCCGGTGACCTGTGGCTCGCGCCATCTCTAGGTGCCGTTCTCGTCTTGGTCTAGAAGCTCCTGGATTATTTCTTCCATCTCCGATTCGGTAGCCAGCGCGGCGTCTTCGCCGACTTGAATGTGGAGGTCTCTATTGTCCTGCGTATTCTCGGACGCTATGAAATGGTCCATTGAGCAACGCGCGATTCCTTGTTTGAGTTCTGGTGGAAGCGCAAACGTCGCTCCTGGTGCACCCATAAGAATTCTTTCACTACTAAGAGGCAGGAATACCGCTTCCAATACATCATCCTTATCAGGAAAGGCCTTGTAGCGCCTTTGCCCACTGACGCGGAAGAGAACTATAGAGTCTCCAAGGACGAAGCCGCTACCCGGCAGCTCCAATACAGCGTACTGAAGAGCGGCGTAGCGTTGTGCGCGCTGTTCTGGGGAGACATTCTTCCTCAGGAGGTTGATATGAGCCGATTTTGCAGACTTTTCCAGCGTATTAGGAAGGCGCTGTCTTACAATTTGAGCGATCTTGGCTAGTTCAGCGCGGATGCCAGGCATCATTGCCGGGAGCCTTGGTGCCGCCATCGTCAAAGCCGGCTCCACAAAATGCAAGGGCATGCCGCGCTTTGCAAACTCCTCCGTTAACGCTGCACGCAGTGCGGATTTATCAGACAACAAGCGCTTTTCGAGACGGTCAACGTAAGGTCCGTCGTCGGCTACAAACCCAAGAATGCGCGAGGTGAAATACTCGCTCGCAAGTAAGGCGCTTTCGCGTAAGTGCTTTGTGCGAATTTCCAGATGAGCGATCAGGTTCGCAACCAGAGTTCCGGGGACGCGGGCCGTCGATTCGGTCCTAAGCTGATCGATGAGATTAGCGAATTGTCCTTCGGCCTCGGTGATAGAGTCATCGACTTCGGTATCCTCGCCTTCGCTATAGAAATAACCCTCCACCCCAACATTGTTTATGTTCGGATTGTAGGGGGACACGCCTTTGCGGAATACCCATACAAACGTTTCCCCGCCAATCGAACGGCTTGCGAACCCCTTCTGTAGAAACCGTGGAATGAAGTGCTGCCGCTTGCCCGACATTGATTCCAGACCTCGCTCTGGCGGTAGCAACCCGGTAGCAATGGCCCTAAAGAGAATGGCCTGCATCTCTGCAAGCCATTGATTTAGTGGCGCGCCCGGCAGGACTTGAACCCACGACCCCCTGGTTCGTAGCCAGGTGCTCTAATCCAACTGAGCTACGGGCGCTCCGAGATAAATTATAGCAGAAGTGTCTTGCGTCTCACGGGCGTAGGGCCCGCGCCCGCGAGCTATGGCGACACGAGATTGACACGGATTCAGTCGCTGCCTAGCATCGGCGCGAACGTTTCGACATTTGTCTTCTTTGACCGGGGCGATGCGCGACATGCGGACGGCAACAAGAAACGTACTGCACATCGCCGGCATGGTGCTCATGTCGATTGCGATAACCGGCATCGCTCATGCGCAGGCGGCGTATCCCAATCGCCCGATCCGCATCATCGTGCCATATACGCCTGGCACCGGCATCGACATCCTCGCACGCGTCATCGGCCAGAAACTTTCCGAGAAGCTCAATGTGGCCGTCGTTGTCGATAACCGCCCCGGCGCGAGCGGCAACATCGGCACCGAGGCCGTCAGCAAAGCTCCGCCCGATGGATACACGCTGCTCGCGACCGCCAGCACGATCGTGACAAATGCCGCAGTGCAGAAGAGCGTGCCCTACGATGCGGTCAAGGGCTTCACGTCGATCGCGCCGAGCGCCATCGGAAACCTTGCGCTCGTGGTCCATCCTTCGGTCCCTGCGCGATCGGTGAAGGAGCTCGTCGCGCTCGCCAAGGCGCGCCCGGGAGAGCTCAACTACGCGTCACCCGGAAGCGGAACGCCGCATCACCTTGCCGCGGAACTGTTCAAGCTTCATTTCGGCGTCGCCATCACTCACGTTCCCTACAAGGGAACCGCGGGCGCGGTGACCGATCTGCTCGGCGGGCAGGTGCAGATGATGTTCCTGCCGGTGCACGTCGCGCTGCCTCAGGTGCAAAGTGGGAAGCTGCGGATGCTGGCGGCCGGCGGCTCGAATCGTTCGCCGGTGACGCCGGACATTCCCTCGCTTGCCGACGAGGGCGTCACCGACATCGACGTCGACATCTGGTACGCGTTCCTCGGTCCGCCCGGACTTCCGAAAGAAGAGGTGGCGCTGCTCAACACTCAGATCAATGCGATCCTTCGCGACCCCGAAGCTCGCGAGACATTACTCAAGCAGGGGCTCAATCCGCTGCCGGGCACGCCCGAAGACTTGTCACGCATGATAGCCACCGACCTCGATCGCTGGACCCGCGTCGTCCGCGCGGCAAAAATCGAGGCCGACTAAAAATCGCATGTCGGTCATTCCGCGCTCAATCCGGGCGCGGGACGGCGTCTCTCCACGTGAAAACGGACCAGCGCCGCGAAGCGATAGACCGCGTGGACGAATTTGCCATACGGCATCGTGACGAAGAGTCCCATCACCGTTCCGAGATGAAGCGCGAGCAGCGTCCCCATCGCCGCGGTCTCGCGCAAGAGCAGCAATAGCAATCCGGCCAGGCTGACCAGAAACAGCAGCACCAGAAACGCGACGTCCATCCCGGTCTGACTCTGTGCCGTCAAGGCCGAATCGCGGCGCTCCTTGAGCCAGAGCAGGCCGACGGGTCCGATAAGCAACCCCAAGCCTCCGACCGTGCCCAGCAAAACGGGCAGGCTCCAGAACGGATACGGCGCCTGCCAGCCCAGCGCATAGTGATAGACCGTCGCAACGCAGGTCGCGGCAAAGCACGACATGAAACCATAGAATGTCAGGTGGTGAAACCAGCGCCGTGCGTGAGAGGGGCGGTCGTCGGGATAGGTGCAGCCGTCGCCGCCCCCCGCGAGATAAGTGAGCCGCGCCGCATCGTCGATCGACGCCGCGAAGGGGCCGGGACTGAGGAAAGTCCCCGGCTCCTCGCCGATATCGCGCCAGAACCGAACCGATCCCGCGATGAGCGCGACGACCGCGAATAAAAAGACCACCCCGAACGTCCACGCCATCGCGCGATGCGTAAGCACGGCGTAGAACGATCCCTGTCGGTCCGAGTGCGCCGAAAAAAGCGCCGCGGGCTCGGAAACAAACATCATTGCCAGAATCAAAACGGCCAGCGAAAGCGCAGTGATCAGACTGACGACCAGGCCGTTGCGACGGAACAAGCCCGCGAGCGGCGCGGGCCACGCGTACTTCTTGTAGCTCTCGCCGCGGATCTCGGCGAGCATCTTCGGAAAATTGAGTTGAAACTCGTGCGGCGGCGCGTACTGGCACGCGTAGTAACACGAGCCGCAGTTATGGCAGAGATTGGCTAGGTAGGTCAGATCGCCTTCGGCGAAGCTCAGCCTGCGTTCCAGCGCCGGGAACACCGCGCAAAACCCTTCGCAATAGCGGCATGCGTTGCAGATGCTCGCCATGCGCTGGCCCTCCTCCACCAGCGCGGCGGGAATCGCGCTAGGCGGCACAGCGCGCAGCCTCCTCGCCCGCGATGCGTCCGAACGCGGTGCCGATGGCCATGCCGATGCCGGCGATATAGCCCTTGCCCAGGACGTTGCCGGCCATGATCTCGCCCGCGGCAAAGATGTTGGGCGACGGCCGGTCGTCCTGAAGGATCATCTGCGCGCGCTCGTTCACGGTGACGCCGAGGTAAGTGAAGGTGAGGCCTGGCCGCAGGGGATAGGCGAAAAAAGGCGGCGTGTCGATTCGCCTTGCCCAGTGTGTTTTCGGCGGCGAGATTCCGTCGGTCGCGCAATCGTCGAGCACGGTGTGATCGAACGTCCCCGGCTGCACCGCGGCATTGAACTGCCTGATCGTGTCTTCGAGGGTCGGCGCGTCGAGCTTGAGCGCGGACGCAAGTCCGCCCAGCGTATCGGCCCTGATCGGGGGAAACACCGGCGGCATGAATTTGCCGATCGATTTGGCATCGATGATCGAATACGCGATTTGGTTGGGCTGCCCTGCGACGAGGCGTCCCCAGATTGCATAGCGCTTCGGCCAGAAATCCTCGCCTTCGTCGTAGAAGCGCCGCGCGCTCTCGTTGACGACGATGCCCAGCGACACGCAGTCGACCCGCGTGCAGATGCCGCCGTCGAATTTGGGCGACCTCGCATCGATCGCCACGCAATGGCCCTGCGTCGGGTCGCCGATGGATTTCGCCCCATTGTCCAGCAATATGCGCAACACGCGGCCCACGTTGTAGGGCGTGCCGCGAATAAGGAAGTTGTCGGCGGCGGGTCCCCAGGCTTCCCGCAGCCAGGCGAGATTGGCTTCGAACCCGCCGGCGGCGGCGACCACTACCTTTGCCCGGATTTCCTGCTCGACGCCGTGCCGCATCGCGATCGCGGACGTGAAGCGGCCGTCGACGATGTTGAGCTGCGTGACTTCGGTGTCGTAGGCGATCTTGATGCCGAGTGTCTCCGCCGCGCGGTAATACGCGTTGATGAGCGCCTTACCGCCGCCGAGGAAAAACGCATTTGTCCGAGAAACGTGCAGCGTGCCTCCCAGCGAGGGTTGGAAGCGCACGCCGTGCTCAACCATCCACTTGCGGCACGTCTCGGTAAACCGGATGGTGATCCGCGCGAGCTTTTCGTTGGTCTCTCCGCCGGTGACCTTGAGCAGGTCCTGCCAGTATTCTTCTTCCGGATAGGCGTCGGTCAGCGTGTCGGACGGCGCGTCGTGCATGCAGCGCAGGTTGCGCGTATGGCGGCTATTGCCGCCGCGAAAATGCTTGGGTGCGCACTCGAGCACGGCCACGCTCCTGCCGGCGCGGCGCGCGGTGATCGCCGCGCAGAGCGCAGCGTTCCCGCCGCCAAGAACCAGGACGTCATACGTTGCCGAGACGTCCACGCGAAGCTACTTCGCTGCGCCCGCCACTGCCTGCCGCATCATGGTGATCGTCTCCGGCTTGACCCGCGACGCCATTTCATCTTGCACCGGGGACAGCGCCTTGATCCACGCCTGCTTTTCCGCCGGCGTTGGGGTGTAGATCTCGCTCTTGCCCGACGCCTTGATCGCGGCAATTGCGGCAGCCTCGTCCTTGACCGAGGCCTGATCGTTGAGCGCTGTCGCGTCCTTCATCGCCCCTTCGAGGGTCGTGCGAATGTCGGCCGGCAGCTTGTCCCAGAACGCCTTGTTGACAACCACGACATAGTTGCTGATGGTGTGATACGTCAGCGTGACGTGCTTCTGGACTTCATACTGCTTCTGCGTGTACAGATTGGACAGCGGACCTTCGGTGCCATCGATCACGCCGGTCTGCAGGCCCTGATAGACCTCCGAGAAGGCCATCGTCTGGGGGATAGCGCTGACCGACTTCATGATCGCGGCATTGACCTTGGATGAGTTGATGCGCATCTTCAGGCCCTTCATGTCGGCAGGCACATGCAGCGGCTTGTTCGCGCTCATGACGCGAAAGCCGTTGTCCCAGAAGGCGAGGCCGACCATCCCTTTGCTCTCGAGCTTCTTCAACATCGCGGCGCCGGCGGGCCCGTGGTACACCTTCTGCAGCGCGTTCAAATCAGGAAACAGATAAGGGAGGTCGAAGACCTCGAACTCGGGCAGGCCCACCGGTCCGAACTTGCCTGGCACCGGCGCAAGCATCTGCACCGAACCGAGCTGCAGCGCGTTGAGCTCCTCGGCGTCCTTGTAGAGCGTGCTGTTGGGATAGACCTCGACCTTGACCCTGCCTTTGGTGCGCTCTTCCGCAAGGCGTTTGAACTCGTTCGCCGCCTGGCCCTTGGGGGTGTCCGGCGCCGCCACGTGGCTGAACTTGATCATGATGGGCTCCTGCGCGCCGACCGGGCCAGCGAGCAGAAGCGTCATTGCGACTATGCAGATGAAACGATAGGTCATGATGTCCCTCATGGTAATAGGCCTGCCGCATTGGATTCTTCGAGCGGCCTCGCGCCGACTAGTGGCGGGAGGCGACGCGGCTCCCCTCCCGGTTCGGCTGCTACTTTATCAGACCGCAAAGCGACAGTTCTCGATCATCTAACTTTGGAGAAGGGGTCGAGCAGCCGCGGCAGCTTCACTTTGTCCACAGCGCCTGTCGCTTCAGAACTCGACCGGCGGGCCACGCCATGCCCCGTCGCGCGGCCGTGCACGGGCGAGCGCCTCGGCCGCATCGATCCATCCGTCGCATGCGTTGCGCCCCGGGCGGCGCCGCCAGATGTTCAGCAGCCCCTTGCACTTCGCGTAGAAGCGAAAAAAGCGAAGTACGTTTCGGCGCTCCGCTTCGTCCAACGGGCGCGTGCTGCAGATGAGCTTGTCGTCGCTCATGCCGCGGTCGGTGAGCGTCACCGCCCCCCACGCCGCCACGCGTATCCTCGTTTCGAGCGGCAGGCGAGGCCCAAGGACGACTGCGTCCAGCAGATCACCTTCGAGACCTAAGTAATTGGGCACCGACCCGTAGTTGAAGGGGCAAGGCAGAGGCGAGATGAAGTCGATATGGCCGGTCGACCCTCGCTTCAAAAAGCTGCCGCGCGGAATTTCGATCACGACTTCGACTTCGGGCAGTTCAAATGACGTCTGGGACTTTCGGGTGTCGTGTGCCAGGAAGTGAGGCAGTGCGAGAAATAGAGCGTCCGATGGGCTCTCTATCGCAAAATCTCGCTAAATTTCGCCACAGTCCGGCAAATCGCGCATGGACCAGGCATCCTTCAGGTATCCGACCGCGATCAAGGCGTCCGCGGCTTTGCGCATTTCGGCGTGACAGGCGTCGGCCATGTGTTGCTGCCGCAGCGCCTCGAGCGTGTAGCCATTGGCGCCAAGGCTCGTGGACAGCTCGCGGTGCAATTTTCTGATGACTCCGTCCAGGCAATATCCGCGCGCAACTTCCTGGGCGCCTACCTGACCCGAGGATGCCTGCTCGCGATATCGCGCATATTCGCGCGGCGCGCAGACGGTATCCTCGGTTACATGCTGCTGCGCTATCGCGCTCATTGGCAGCGCCAGCGCGGCGAGCAAGAGGAGTGTCGCTTTAGTCATCGCGTATCGGCTGAATGCATCGTCGGGCAAATCTTGCACCGGCTCCCGTCCTTGCGCCCTACACTTGTAGGAGCGACTTTATCCGCGGGCTAGCAGCGTCTAATTGTACTGATTGCGTTCTATTAGTCCTTGAAACCCTCGAAGCCGATTATCAGCGTGATTTCGTCCCCGACACTGGGAATTCCCGTTTTCATCCCGAAATCGGAACGCTTGAACTTGCCGGTGGCGTCGCCGCCGCATTTTTCCTTATTGTTGCCGCTCGCCGGGTTGCACTT
This sequence comes from uncultured beta proteobacterium, assembly GCA_963745385.1. Classification (GTDB taxonomy): domain Bacteria; phylum Pseudomonadota; class Gammaproteobacteria; order Burkholderiales; family Casimicrobiaceae; genus PALSA-1003. Next base: position 179,973 of record CAVUXI010000004.1, on the reverse strand, counting down.
GAAGCGCACGATCGTCAGCGTCACCTGCTTGGTCACGCCGAGCAGCGTCAGGTCACCGTCGATCGAGCTTGGGTTGTCGCCGTTGAAGGCGATCTTCGTCGCCTTGTAGGTCATCTGCGGAAACTCCGCGACGTTGAAAAAGTCGGCGGTGCGCAGATGCTCGTCGCGCGAGCGCGGCCGGGAGCCTTTGTCGCCATCACCCGTCGTGACCGTGGCGGTCGGGATCGCGAGGTCGATGGAGCCCGTCTTCGCAGCTCGATCGAGCGTTACCTTGCCCGTCGTCTTCTCGAAGCGGCCGTGGATTGTCGACAGCCCGAGATGATCGACGGCGAAGTTAGGGAATGTGTGATACGGGTCGAGCGTATAGGATTCCGGTGCCGCGATGGCGGCGACCGGCAGGATGACGAGCACGAGGATGGCAAGGTGTTTCGACATCGAATTCTCCTTAGACTTGAAGGTCAGGTGAACGAGCCGCGCGCGGCGTACCACGCGGCGGCGATCGGAAAGGCTGCGGCGACAAGCGCACAGAACGCGAGGAGTGCGGCGCGGCCGATGAATGGCAGGCGCTCGCTCGCGGGAAGCATTGCAGCCAGCGGGACCAGCAGCAGCAGCGGCAACGCATACCAGGGCAGCTGGGCCAGCATCAGGCTGCCGGCGGCGAACAGGCTCGTGAGGATCGCGATCGACAACGAGCCGGTGAACCGTGCGGCGATGTTGCGTGAGAAGATCACCTGCACTAGAAGCAACGCGCCCGCTGCGGCCGCAACGGCGATGCCCGCAAGCAGGAAGCCAATCGACGCCGACAGGATGGCCGCTACACCGGTTGCAACGCCGAGACCCAGACCTGCGGCGCCGGTGCGCAATCCGTCGTCGCGCAAAGCAAGCACGAGCGCGGTGAGCAACGAGCCGAACACCGCGATGCCTGCGGCAGCGATATAGAGCGCAGTGCCCTCTTGCTGCCGCAGGACTGACGCGAACGCCCAAATCGAAACCAGGCCGGCGGCCAGCGCGAACACCGCGACGATGGCGCGCGACGGCCGCGGCATCAGATCCGCTGCGATGCCGATGACCGGGACGATGAGTCCCACCAGCAGAATCTTGCGCGACGCCGTGAGCGGCGAGAATTGAAACCCCGTCGTCAGCGCGATCGTCGTCGCATAGCCACCGACGATCGCAAGCCACACCAAACGCGTGCGTGCAAGCACGGTCGCGATCACGAGCGCAACGACGAGCGGCGCAACGCCGCCCTGAACCGCGGGGTTGTTGAGAAATTCCATGTCGGCTTGTCGTCTGGGCGGGAGGCCGGCAGCGCGCCAAAATGTCGCGCGTTCTCGCCAGTGTCACAGGACACTTGCGCCGGCTGCGCGTCGGTCGGTAAACAACTACGGGCACCATGTATTCCCGCCAACCGCTTCTTCCTCCGGCAAAGGAGCGGATTGTACCCGACGACCCGGCAGGTTGATGCAGAACCGGGCGTGGCCGCGAAGTGGCTGGGCGGGATGGGATGCCGTAGCTGCCAAATGACGCCGCGAGCGACGACGGCGAGTGGATCAAATCATTAACTGGCGGAGAGAGAGGGATTCGAACCCTCGATACAGGTTTTGGCCCGTATGCTCCCTTAGCAGGGGAGTGCCTTCGACCACTCGGCCATCTCTCCGGTCAAGCCTGCGATTCTACCTGCGCCGCTCGCGCAGGCTGGTCAAACCAATACGTATGCCGAATGCGTGAGCTTCCATCGCGACTTTCACAGCGGCTGCGGCGCCTGATCGAGCTCGAACGCGCGATGCAGCACGCGCACCGCGAGCTCGAGATATTTCTCGTCGATGACCACCGAGGTCTTGATCTCCGAGGTGGAGATCATCTGGATGTTGATGCCGCTCGTCCGCCAGCGCCTTGAACATCTTCGCGGCGATGCCGACGTGCGAGCGCATGCCGATGCCGACCAGCGAAACCTTGCAGATCCGGTTGTCGCCGATGATCTCCCGCGCCGCGAAGCCCGTGTCCTTTTCGCGCGTCAGCACGTCGAGCGCCTTCTGATACTCGCCGCGATTGACGGTGAACGAGAAGTCGGTGTGCCCGGACGCGCCGATGTTCTGCACGATCATGTCGACGTCGACATTGGCCGCGGCGATCGGACCGAGGATCGCGTACGCGATGCCGGGACGGTCCTCGACGCCCATCAGCGAAATCTTGGCCTCGTCGCGATTGAACGCGATGCCGGAAATGATCGCCTGTTCCATGGTGTCGTCTTCCTCGAACGTGATCAGCGTGCCGCTCGACGTGCTCTCGGGATCCTCGAACGACGACAGCACGCGCAGCTTGACCTTGTACTTGCCCGCGAACTCGACCGAGCGCATCTGCAGCACCTTCGAGCCGAGGCTCGCCATCTCGAGCATTTCCTCGAACGTGATGCGGTCGAGCCGTCGCGCCTCGGGAACGATGCGCGGATCGGTCGTGTAGACGCCGTCGACATCGGTGTAGATCTGGCATTCGTCCGCGCCGCAGCGCCGCGGCGAGCGCGACGCCCGAAGTGTCCGATCCGCCGCGCCCGAGCGTCGTGATGTTGCCGTCGGCATCGACGCCCTGGAAGCCGGCGACGATCACGACCGTGCCCTCGGCCAGATCGCTTGCGTATCCGCTCGTCGTCGATCTTGAGGATGCGCGCCTTGGTGAACGCGCTGTCGGTCAGCACGCGCACCTGCCCGCCGGTGTAGCTCTTGCGCCTTGAGACCGAGATGCTTGCAGCGCGATCGCCAGCAAACCGATGGTCACCTGCTCGCCGGTCGCGGCGACGACGTCGAGCTCGCGCGGATCGGGATTGGGCGTAAGGTCCTTGGCCAGTGCGAGCAGTCGGTTGGTCTCGCCGCTCATCGCAGACGGGACCACGACGAGCTGGTGTCCTTCGCGATGAAAGCGCGCGACGCGCTGCGCGACGTTGCGGATGCGCTCGGTGCTGCCGACCGACGTGCCGCCGTACTTCTGAACGATCAGTGCCATGGACATCATGTCGAGTACCGCGACGCGCTCAAGCCGGCGCGGGATCGCTCAGAGCGTGCGAAACGCCAGCGTCGCGTTGGTGCCGCCGAAACCGAACGAATTCGACAGCGCGGCGCGGATGGTCATCTTGCGCGCCTCATTGGGAACGAAGTCGAGATCGCATCGTGGATCGCGATGGAACAGGTTCGCGGTCGGCGGCGCGATCTGGTCGCGCAACGCCAGCACCGTGAACACGGCTTCGATGCCGCCCGCCGCGCCGAGCAGATGTCCGGTCATCGACTTGGTCGACGACACCGCGAGCTTCGCCGCGTGATCGCCGAAGCAGCGCTTGACGGCGACGCATTCGGCGACGTCGCCGATCTGCGTCGATGTGCCGTGCGCGTTGATGTAGTCGATGTCCGTCGGTTCGAGCCCCGCGTTCCTGAAGCGCGTTGGCCATGCTGCGCGCGGCGCCGCCGCCGTCTTCGGGCGGCGCGGTGATGTGATAGGCATCCGCCGACATGCCGTAGCCCGCCAGCTCGCAGTAGATGCGCGCGCCGCGCGCCTTGGCATGCTCGAGCTCTTCGAGCACCAGCACGCCCGCGCCCTCGCCCAGCACGAATCCGTCGCGGTCGACGTCCCACGGCCGGCTCGCCGTCGCCGGATCGTCGTTGCGATGCGACAGCGCACGCGCGGCGCAGAAGCCGCCGACGCCGAGCGGGCTGACCGTCGCCTCGGCGCCGCCGGCGACCATGATGTCGGCGTCGCCGTATTCGATGAGACGCGAGGCCTCGCCGAGGCTGTGGTTGGCCGTCGAGCAGGCGCTGACGGTCGCCAGGTTCGGACCCTTGTAGCCATAGTGGATCGACACCAGCCCGGAGATCATGTTGATGATCGATCCGGGGACGAAGAACGGCGAGATCTTGCGCAGGCCGCCCTGCGCGATAGGCATGATGCGTCTCCTCGATCATCGGCAAGCCGCCGATGCCCGAGCCGATGCAGACGCCGATGCGCTCGAGGTCGCCCGTGTATCCGTCGAGTCCCGCGTCCGTCACCGCCTCCATCGTCGCGACCTGCCCGTAGTGCACGAAGCGTGTCGTAGCGGCGCGCTTCCTTGCCGGAGAGGTACTTGGTGACGTCGAAATCCTTGACCTCACCGGCGATCCTGCGACGGAAACGCGCTGGCGTCGAAGCGCGTGATCGCCGCGATGCCGGAGCGCGCCGCCAAGATGTTCTCCCACGACGTCGGCAAGGCCGATGCCGACGGGAGAGACGATGCCCATTCCGGTAACGACGACGCGGCGTCTGGACATGGGGTTGGGCGGACCGGTGGGCGCGTTCCGAGCCGGGCGGGACCGCGCGGGGCAGCCCGCTGCGGTGCCGGCGACCGCGACGAGGGGTGATGCTTACTTCTTGATGTGCGAATTGATGTAGTCGATGGCCTGCTGAACCGTGGTGATCTTCTCGGCGTCTTCGTCGGGAATCTCGGTCTCGAATTCTTCCTCGAGCGCCATCACCAGCTCGACCGTATCCAGCGAGTCCGCGCCGAGGTCGTCGACGAACGACGATTCGTTCTTGATCTCTGCCTCGTTGACGCCGAGTTGCTCGGCGACGATTTTCTTGACTCGTTGTTCTACGTTTTCCATGCTTCTCCTCCCCAACGGGATCAAAGGAACCGTGACATTTCAAAACCGGTGGATTTTACCAGATGAGCGCGATTTGCGCTGCGGCCGGGCAACGCATGTAGCGCATTGCCGCGCAGATCACGTCATGTACATCCCGCCATTGACATGCAATGTGGCGCCGGTAATGTACCCCGCCTCGGGCGAGGCGAGAAAAGCGACGGCGTGCGCGACGTCCTGCGGCGTCCCGAGCCGCCCCAGCGGAATGCGCTCGACAAGCTTTCGTCGCTGCGCGTCCGCCAGCGAGCGCGTCATGTCGGTGTCGATGAAGCCGGGCGCGACGCAATTGACGGTGATCGTCGCGGCTGCCGACCTCCTGCGCCAGCGATTTGGTGAATCCGACCAGCGCCGCCTTTGCCGCGGCGTAGTTGGTCTGCCCCGCATTGCCGCTGGCGCCGACCACCGAGCCGATGTTGATGATGCGGCCGTAGCGCGCCTTCATCATCCCGCGCAGCACCGCCTTCGACAACCGATACGCGGACTTGAGATTCGTGTCCATGATCGCGTCCCACTCGTCGTCCTTCATGCGCAGCGAGCAGGTTGTCGCGGGTGATGCCCGCGTTGTTGACCAGAATGGCGATGTCGCCGTAGACGTTGCTGGATATTGTGCGATGGCCGCGTCGACCGCGCTCGGCATCCGTGACGTCGAGCCGGATGCCCTGCCCCGCGTTGCCAGCCTCCAGGAGATAGGCCGCAATCGTTGCGGCGCCCTCGTCGGTCGTGGCCGTGCCGACGACGGTTGCGCCGTCGCGCGCGAGGGCGCGGGCGATCGCCTTGCCGATGCCGCGAGTCGCGCCGGTGACCAGCGCCACCTTGCCGTCGAGCATGCTCAGTTCTCCTAGCGCTGCGAGTCGCCGCGATCGCCGCGGCCAGCGCGTCGGCGTCGTTGGTGCGGCAACGACTCGATGTCGGGCGCGATGCGCCGGGCGAGTCCGGTGAGCACGGTCCCCGGGCCGCACTCGACGATGTGGGTCACGCCCTGGGCCGCGAACGCCTGCACCGTCTCGACCCAGCGCACCGGACTCGCGGCCTGCCGCGCCAGCGCGTCGCGAATCGCGTCCGGCGACTCTGCGCTGCGCACGTCGACATTGTGAAGCACCGGCGTCGACGGGCGTCTTTATGTCGACCTTCGCCAGATACGCCGCCAGCCGCTCCGCGGCCGGCTTGAGCAGCGAGCTGTGAAACGGCGCGCTCACCGGCAGCAGCAGTCGCGCGCTTGGCGCCCTTTGCCTTGGCAGCCGCGATCGCGCGCTCGACCGCCTCCTTGTGCCCGGCGATCACGACCTGACCCGGCGCATTGAAGTTGACCGGCTCGACCACCTGTCCTTGCGCTGCTTCGGCGCAGGCGGCCGCGATGCCGGCGTCGTCGAGGCCCATGATGGCCGCCATCGCACCGACGCCCTGCGGAACCGCGTCCTGCATCGCTTGCGCGCGAAAGCGCACCAGCGGCAGCGCATCGGCAAAGGCAATCGCGCCTGCCGCGACCAATGCCGCGTATTCGCCCAGACTGTGGCCCGCAAGCGACCGACGGCTTGCGCGCCGCCACGCTGCGCGCCAGGCGCGATAGACCGCGACGTCGGCGGTCAGCATCACCGGTTGCGTGTTGACGGTCTGGTTGAGCTCTTCGGCAGGACCGTCGGAGACCAGCGTCCACAGGTCCTGCCCGAGGACCTCGCTTGCTTCGGCAAATGTGCGCGCGGACGACAGGATGTGCCTCGTAGCCCGCCATCATCCCCACCGACTGCGAGCCCTGCCCGGGAAAAACCATCGCCAGTTTCATCGCGTATCGGTCCCGATTTGATTTTCACCAGCGTAGCAGCACCGAGCCCCACGTGAAGCCGCCGCCGACCCCGGCCAGCATGACGTGCTGTCCGCCGACGGATGCGCCCGTCGCGCACCGCGAGTCGAGCGCCAGCGGGATCGACGCCGCCGAGGTATTGGCGTGCCGCTCGACCGTCGATAACCATGCGCTCGAGCGGCAGCCCGAGTTTCTTCATGGTCGCTTCCATGATGCGGATGTTCGCCTGGTGCGGAATCAGCCAGTCGATCGCGTCCGGCGGAAGCTTGTTCGCCGCAAGCGCTTCCTGCGCCACCTCCGCGAGCACCTTGACCGCGAACTTGAAACCGCGGCGCCATCCATTCTGCAGGAACGGCGTCCCGCGCACCGCGCCGTTGGCGACGCGAGCCAGGCACGGCGAGGATATTGCGGTAGTGTCCGTCCGCGTGCAGATGCGACGACAGAATCCCCGGGCGCATCGGCGGGAACGAGAACGACCGCGCCCGCGCCGTCGCCGAAGAGCACGCAGGTCCCACGGTCGTTCCAGTCGAGGATGCGCGAATAGATCTCCGCGCCCACGACCAGGGCATTGCGCACCGCGCCGCTCTTGACCATGAGGTCGGCCAGCGGCGAGCGCGTAGACGAAGCCGCTGCAGACCGCCTGCACGTCGAAGGCGGCGCCGCCGTGGTGCCGAGCTTCGCCTGCAGGATGCACGCCGTCGACGGAAATATCATGTCGGGCGTCGTCGTCGCGACGACGATCAGGTCGACGTCGGCGGGCGCGATTCGCGCAGCCGCCGAGGGCTTTCAGCGAGGCGGCGAGCGCTAGATCGCTGGTCTGCTCGTCGTCCGCCGCGATGTGCCGCTGCGCAGATCCCGGTCCGCGTGCGCACCCATTCGTCGCTCGTGTCGATGCGCGTGCGCGAGCTCGGCGTTGGTGACGATGCTGCGCCGGCAGATAGCCGCCGGTCCCGGCGATCCGGCTATGCATCGGCTCGACCTTGCGCGTCGGCGGCGACGGGCGCCGGCATGGCCGCCAGCCGCTGCGCGATTCGCTCGAGAATGCCGTGCGTGGTCTCCGCGTGCGCCTTCATGAGCGCATGCCGAAAGGCCAGCGCGTCGGCCGACCCGTGACTCTTGACGACGACGCCCTTCAGTCCGATCAGCGTTGCGCCGTTGTAGCGCCGGGGATCGACGCGCCGCTTGAATGCCCTCAAGACCGGCAGCGCGGCGACCGCCAGCATCTTGCGAAGCGGATTGCGCGTGAACTCCTCGCGCAGGAAATCGGAGAGCATGAGCGCGAGACCCTCGGAAGTCTTGAGCGCGACGTTGCCGACGAAGCCGTCGCAGACGACCACGTCGGTCGTTCCCTTGTAGATGTCGTCGCCTTCGACATTGCCGTAGAAATTGAGGTCCGGAGGCCTTCAGAAGCTCGCCCGCCTGCTTGACCACGTCGTTGCCCTTGATGTCTTCCTCGCCGATGTTGAGCAGACCGATCGTGGGCCGCTCGATGCCGTCGACCGCCGCAACCAGCGCGCTGCCCATGACCGCGAACTGCACGAGCTGCTCGGGCGTGCAGTTGACGTTGGCGCCGAGATCGAGCGCGGTCGATGACGCCTTTGCGCGTCGGCAGCTGCGAAGCGATCGCCGGACGGTCGATGCCCGGCAGCGTCTTGAGCACGAAACGCGAGATCGCCATCAGCGCGCCCGTGTTGCCGGCCGAAACGCAGGCCTGCGCGACGCCGTCCTTGACCAGGTTGACGGCGACGCGCATCGACGAATCCTTCTTGCCGCGCAGGGCGTTGGCGGGCGCTTCGTGCATCTCGACGACTTCGCTGGCGGCGTGAACGCTCGCGCGCTGCCGCGCGGGAGAGCGCGATGCGGCGAGAGCCTCGACGGACATCGCTCTCCATGCCGACGAGGACAATGCGCGCGTCGGGCGTCGTCCTCGAGAAACCGCAGCGACGCATCGACGGTGACGCGCGGGCCGTAGTCGCCTCCCATCGCATCGACGGCTATGGTCACGCCCATCGATCAGGCCGCTCGCATCGTCGGCACAAGGCACCGCGGGCAGCGCATGTCGCGTCCGCGGCGCATGAAGGGTTCTGCCTACTCGTCGGCCTTGGTCTTGACGACTTTCTTGCCGCGGTAATAGCCGCTGGGGCTGACGTGGTGACGAAGATGGACCTCGCCGCTCACGGGCTCGACCGCAAGCGCCGGCTTGGGCAGAATGGTCGTGCGCGCGATGCATGCCGCGCTTGGACGCGCGATTTCTTGTTCTGCTGAACAGCCATGTCAAGTGCTCCTAAAATATTCGAACGGCCCGATGGGGCATTTCAATTCGCGCGTGTCCTGATCTTGCGCAATCGCCGCAAGCCCTCCCAGCGGCGCGACAACCTCGCGCTTTTCAGCGAGCGGCGCCGCAGGCTCGCACGTGCCGTCCTCGTGACGAGGAGCGAACGGCAGCGACAGCAAGAGCTCGTCTTCGACCAACGTGCAGCGGATCGAGCAACGCGTCGGCAAGCAGCGACTTCCGCCTCGTCGGCGTCCAAACGGGCAAGCTCACCCTCGGTGCGCGCGAGCAGCAATTCCGTTTGCTGCGACACCGACGCCGCGAACGGCTGCAGGCAGCGCTGGCACATCAGCGGCACCGAACCTTCCAGCGTAAGCGTCAATGCGGGACGACCCTGTGCGTCGCGTCCGCCATCGATCCGCCACGCGATCATCGCGCCGGCAGCGCCTGCTCCGGCACCAGTCGATCGGCGACGTCGCGGAAGACGCGTCGCATCGATCTCGCCTGCGAGTCGAATCATTGCCGGCGGCTAGCTTGAACGCGTCGAAGCGCAGGACGCCGGCAGACGCGTCTGGACCGGTGGACCCCGCCATCGAGCGCGTTCGCTGGTCTGCTGCGAGGCCCTGCGCGCACGACGGCCACGCAAGGACAAACGTTGCATAATAGCGTATCCGGCGCATTCATGTCAAAGAAAACCGTGAAAACAACGACTTCGCCGATATGCGCGCTGGTCCTGGCATCGTGCTCGCGCTATCGGCGAGCGCTTGCTCGAGCGGCTCGGACTGCCCTTCACCGTCGTCGCGCCCGATGATCGACGAAACACCTCGACCCGGCGAGGCACCGGCCGACACCGCGGTGCGGCTCGCCGAGGCCAAAGCGCGCGCCGTTGCGCGGCCATCCCCAGCGCTCTGATCATCGGTTCCGACCAGGTCGCCGACTTCGACGGGATCAGTGATCGGCAAGCCGCGCGATCGCGCCGATGCGCTGGCGCAGCTGCAAGGCATGCGCGGACGCACGATCGTCTTTCACACGGCGCTGGTACTGCTCAACACCGTCAGCGGACGCTGCCAGCGCGCGCTGGTCGACGTAGCGAGCACGTTCCGCGCGCTCGACGACGCGCACTCGAGGCGTACATCGACCGCGATCGACCCTACGACTGCGCCGGGTCGGTCAAGGCCGAATCACTCGGTATCGCGCTTTTCACGCGCATCGCCAGCGACGACCCGACCGCGCTGATCGGGCTGCCGCTCATTCGCCTCACCGACATGCTCATCGCCGAAGGCGTGCAGTCCCTGTGAGCGCGCCGCGTCCACCGCGCGGCGATCCTGTATCTCGTTCCGAACCTGCTCGGGGTCGTGCCGCCGGCGGCGGTGCTGCCGCAGCGCACGATCGACGATCGCGCGACGCCTTCAGCATTTTGTCGTCGAAACGCCCAAAGCCGCCCGGCAATTCATCAAGTCGCTAGCGCTCGCGCACGCCGATACAGTCGATCGATTTTGCGCACGCTCGATGAGCACACGCCGCCGGCGCGCGTCGCACAGCTGCTCGCACCCGCGCTCGCCGGCGAGGATCTCGGACTGCTTTCCGACGCGGGCTGCCCCGGAGTCGCCGATCCGGGTCGCACTGCTGGTCGCGCGCCGCGCATCGCGGCCGACATTCGCGTCGTGCCGCTCGTCGGGCCGTCGGCGGTGCTGCTTGCGCTCATGGCGTCGGGGATGAACGGACAGCAGTTCGCGTTCCACGGCTATCTTGCCGGTCAAGCGGATGAGCGCGCCCGCGACTCAAAGCGCTCGACGAAGCGCGTCGCCACGCAGCGGCGCGACGCAGATCTTTATCGAGACGCCGTATCGCAACGATGCGATGCTCGGCGCAGCGCTGGCGGCATGCCGCGCGGCGACGCGGCTCTGCGTTGCCGTCGATCTGACGCTGCCGACCGAGGAGGTGATCGTGCCGCACGATCGCGCAATGGCGCATGCCACGCGCGCCGACGCTCGGCCAGCGGCCTGCGATGTTTCCTGCTTGGGGAACGTCTGAGAGCGTGACCGCCGGCAAGCCGGGACTCGGCGTCCGCGATCTCGCCGGCGGAAGCGTGCCGCGCTTCGCTACTGGCCCTTCTTCGTCGGGCGAGTTCTTGATGTAGCTCTTGAGCATCCGGTTCTCGAAGCTCTGCTCTTCGTAGACCGCCTTGGCGACGTCGTGAAACGAAACGACGCCGAGCAGCGTCGGGCCGTCGATGACCGGGACGTAGCGTGCATGCCGCTCGAGCATGCCGCGGCGCAGCTCCATCACGTCGAGACCGGTCGTCGCCGTCAGCGGATCGTGCACGTGGATGTCGCTCACCTTGAGATCGCCGAGCTGACCCTGGCGCTTCGCGAGCGCCTCGAGCACCTCGGCGAAGGTCAGCATTCCGACCATCTGGCCGTGATCCATGACGACCAGCGAACCGATGTCGTGCTGCGCCATGACCTTCACCGCATCGAGCACCGTACCGTGCGGAGGCGTCGTGAAGAGTGCGTTGCCCTTGATCCGCAGGATTTCGCTGACCAGCATGTCGCCTCCTCGCGTGCGCTTCTGTTGCAGAGTTACTCCGGACTCGACGCCGCGTGCAACCGGGCGACCTGTCGTGCAGGACTGAAATCGCCAGGACGCGCCTTTCGCGCAACGCCTGCGCGAGCGTGCCGCTGTCGACGTACTCGAGCTCGCCGCCGACGGGACGCCGCGCGCGAGTCGCGTGACCTTGAGCCCGCGCGCGGCGAGCAGCTCGGCGATGTAATGCGCGGTCGCCTCGCCCTCGTTGGTGAAGTTGGTCGCGAGCACGACTTCGCGCACGGCTCCGTCGAGCGCGCGCTTGAGCAGCCGGTCGAGACGGATCTCCTTGGGACCGATGCCGTCGAGCGGCGACAGGCGACCCATCAGCACGAAGTACAGGCCCGCGTAGGCCTGCGTGTGCTCGATCATCATCAGGTCGGCCGGCGTCTCGACGACGCACAACAGGGAGCTCGCATCGCGTCTTGCCGAGCGGCAGAGCGTGCAGATCTCGTCTTCGGTGAAGGTGTTGCAGCGCTGGCAGTGGCGGACGCTGCGACGTCGCGGCCTCGAGCGCGCGCCCGAGGCGTTGCGCACCCTCGCGGTCGTGCTGCAGCAGGTGCAGCGCCATGCGTTGCGCGGCCTTCGGGTCCGACGCCGGGCAGGCAGCGCAGCGCCTGCGTCAGTTCCTCGAGATGCCTGCGCTCGAGTCGGCTCCACGGCATTCGCGAACGGCTGAAGCATCGAACGCCGATCAGAACGGAAGCTTGAATCCGGGAGGCAGCGGCATGCCCGCGGTCAAGCCCGCCATTTTCTCCTGCGACGCGGCCTCGACCTTGCGCACCGCGTCGTTGATCGCCGCGGCGACCAGGTCCTCGAGCATGTCCTTGTCCTCTGCCAGCAGCGTCGGGGTCGATGGTGACGCGCTTGACGTCGTGGCGGCCGGTCATGAGCGACCTTGACCATGCCCGCCGCCGGACTCGCCTTCGACTTCCATCGCGGCGATCGCGTCCTGCGCCTGCTTCATGTTTTCCTGCATCGCCTGCGCCTGCTTCATCAGGCCCGCAAGCTGGTTCTTCATCATGGTACGAATCCTCGTCTAGGAAACCGGTTTGATCGAATCGGGCTTGATCCTGGCGTCGAAGCGCGTCGAGCACGTCCTGCACGAAGGGATCGTCGCGAAACGCGGCTTCGGTCTTTGCGACTGCGACTCGGCGCGCTCGCGCTTTTCCTGCGACCGCAAGCGTCGCCGTCGCCGTCGCCGCCGACGTCGAAGCGCAGCCGCACGCGGCGGCCGAACGCTTCGTCGAGCGCCGCCTTGAGCTTGTCGGCGTAGGCCTTTTCGGTCAGGTGCCGCGATGCCTCGGGCACCGCCAGGACGAGCTCGTTGCCGGCGATGGCTTTGAGCTCCGTCTGCGCCGCAAGTTGCAGCGCGATGCCCGAGAGCTTCATGCCGGCGACGAAGGCCGGCCAGTCGTCGATCTCCGCGATCGGCGCTGCCGTCGGCGCGACGGCGCGCCGCCGGGCCTGCGCCGGTACCGAGCTCGCAAGGTGTCGGCCGGAGCGATTCCGATTTCGCGCGGCAGCGTTCCGTCCGCGGTCGACGGCGCTGCTCGATCGCGAGGGCGCAAGCCTGCCTGACGCCGTTGACCGGTGGCAGCGTCGTCTGGACGCTCGGGCTGCCGCTTGCTTTCAGGCGAACGTCGCGGGCTCGAACGCGAGCAGCCGCAGCAGCGTCATCGCGAAGCCCGTGGGCTCGTCCGGCGCGAGCGCGAGATCGGCGCGTCCCTGCACGCAGATCTGGTACGCGAGCTGGACCACTTTCGGCGCTGAAACGCCTTCGCGTACGTCGCGACGCGCGTCCGCGTCGGGAAGCGCGTCGATGGTTTCCGGCACCGTCTGCGCGACCGCGATGCGATGAAACAGCGCGGCCAGCTCGTCGAGCGCGGACGGCAAGCGACAGGCTGCGCTCGGTCAGCGCGCGCGCTTCCGCCAGGCAGCGCCGGGCCGTCGCCGGCGAGCAGCGCGTCGGCGATGCGATAGATGTACTCCGTTTCGACCGTGCCCAGCATGGTGCGCACGACGCCGGCGCGCACCTCGCCGGCGCCATAGGCGATCGCCTGGTCGAGCACCGACAGTGCGTCGCGCATCGATCCGCGCGCGGCAGCGCGCGATCAACGACCAACGCGGCATCGTCGAATGCGATCTCCTCGGCACGAAGAATCTCGCCGAGCCGCGAGCTGCAATCGTTGGCTGCGGCAGCGCCTTGAGATTGAATTGCAGGCAGCGCGACAGCACGGTGACCGGGATCTTTTGCGGATCGGTCGTCGCGAGGACGAACTTGACATGCTCAGGCGGCTCCTCCAGCGTCTTCAGCATCGAGTTGAACGCCGCTTTGGACAGCATGTGCACTTCGTCGATCAGGTAGACCTTGTAGCGGCCGACCGTCGGCGCATAGCGCGCGTTGTCGAGAATCTCGCGCATGTTGTCGATGCCGGTGTTCGACGCGGCGTCGAGCTCGAGCAGATCGACGAAGCGGCCGGCGTCGATGTCGATGCACGCGGGGCAGACGCCGCACGGCGTTGCGGTGACGCCGTTGACGCAATTGAGGCTCTTGGCCAGGATGCGCGCGATCGTCGTCTTGCCGACGCCGCGCGTGCCGGTGAGCAGATACGCGTGATGCAGGCGGCCGCGCTCGAGTGCGTTGGTCAGCGCCCGCACGACGTGCTCCTGGCCGGCCAGAGTCGGCGAAGCGTCTTCGGTCGCCATTTGCGGGCGAGAACCTGATAGACTCATCGCGACGGTCAGCGAAAAGCGTCAGAAAGCAAGGTGGCGAGCCGTACCCCCGGCACTTGCAGAGAATAGCTATGGCTGCTTCCTTCCGGACCTGACCAGGTTCACCACCATGCGATGCGGGGCGGCCCGCCGTTGATCGTTGCGCGAGCGATTTTCGCTGCGGCATCATTATCGGCGATGTACCGCGACGCAGCAAGCGACCGTCGCCGATCTCGTCGTCGTGCTATCGCCATGTCGTCTGTCACCGCGCGGCAGCTCACCAATGTCGCGGCGTCTGCTGACTCGTGGCGCCTGGAACCTCGCACATGCGGCCGTATAATTGCCGCAGCGCATCACGCAGGCGATCGCTTTGGTCAGACTACGCCTTCTGCGAAATTGCATCGTTGCTTCGGTCGCATTGTCCGCGTGCGGTCCGTCGCCTCGCGCCACCGCCATCGCCCTCCGCCGCCGCCCGGTAACGATCTGGTCGTGTTCCTGCGTCCGGGACCGGTTACCTGGTTCAGCGGCACGGACGATCAGGGCACCGGCATCGATTACGATCTCGCGCAGCATGTTCGCGCAGCAGCACGGGCTCGACGCTCAAGATCGTCCCCACCAGCAATCCGGTGCAGCGGCTGGCCGAGGACGCGAAGCGGCGCGACGATCGGCGCCGGCGGGATCTATCGGCCGCCGGCCGCGTCGCCCGCCGCAGGCCGAGACGCGTTCTCTATTCGTCGGCCTACTACGCGATCGAGCCGGTCCTGATCTACAACATCGACGGCTTCAAGCCCGGAATCCTGGAAGGATCTCGCCGGCGAAACCGTCGGCATTCTCGAAGGCAGCGGCCTCGAGCCGGCATTGGTCAAAGCTGCGCGACGATCATCCGGAAGTGCGATTGGCAGTCGCTCGAGCTGCCGTCGACCGAAGCGCTGATCAGCCAGGTATCCGACGGGACCTTGAGCTATGCCATCGTCGCCTCCAACGAAGCCGACGCGGCGCGCAACGTCTACCTCGAGCTTCGAGACCGGCGTTCATGGTCGCCGGCAAGCAGGAACTGGTCTGGGCGTTTCCCGCAAGCGCGAGCGCAGCTGCGCGATCAGGTCGACACGTTCTTTCGCGCCGCTGCCGGCGCGACGGCACGCTGCAGCGACTGATCGAGCGCTATTACTCGCACGGTACAGGTGCACGCGCCTCGACGCCGGCGTCTTTCAGGATCGCATCAAGTCCCTGCTGCCGCAGTTCCGGGCACATTTCGAGCGTGCGCAGGACGAGACCGGCGTCGAATGGCGCCTTCTCGCCGCGATCGCGTATCAGGAATCGCAATGGGACGCGCAGGCGACAAGCGAGACCGGCGTGCGCGGGCCTGATGCAGCTGACCGAGGAGACCGCCCGCCATCTCGGTGCCGTCGATCGTCTCGATCCGCAGGCCAGCGTCACTCGCCGCGGCGCGCTACCTCGCGCGACCTCAAGGACAAGCTGCCGGCAGCGCATCCAGGAGCCCGACCGCACCTGGCTCGCGCTGGCGGCGTACAACATCGGCATCGCACACCTCGAGGACGCGCGGGTGCTCGCGCAGAAGCAGAAGCTCGATCCGGACGCGTGGTCGCGCGGTGAAAAAGACGCTGCCGCTGCTGGCGCTGCCCGAATACTACGAGGACGCGAAATTCGGCTACGCGCGCGGCGGCATGCCGGTCGCGTTCGTCGATCGGGTGCGCGCGTACTACGACATCCTGCTCGCGCAACAGCCGCCGCTGAAGCCGCGCCTGCGCATGTTCTCGGAGATCGACAATCCTCCCGCGCGCGACCGAGGAACGCTGCGCTGAGCAACAGATGATGCGCGCGTCGGCCATACGCGCGGTCAGCGTCACCGCAGCGCGGGAATCGTGCGTCATGCCCTGCCATGTACGGCCTGCAGCACCGCGGGGATGTCGACGCCGCCGTCGGCGCGCTGATAATTTTCCAGCACCGCAACCAGCGTTCGGCCGACCGCGAGCGCCGAGCCGTTGAGCGTGTGCACGAGCTCCGGTCTTGCCCTGCGCGTTGCGAAATCGCGCCTGCATGCGCCGCGCCTGAAAGGCCTCGCAATTCGAGCACGACGAAATCTCCCGGTACCTGCCCTGGCCCGGAAGCCAGACTTCGAGATCGTAGGTCTTGGCCGACGCAAAGCCGGTGTCGCCCGTGCACAAGCAGCACGACGCGGTACGGCAGCTCGAGCTTTTGCAGAATCGCTTCGGCGTGACCGACCAGCTCCTCGAGCGCGTCGTACGACTCGTCGGGATGGACGATCTGCACCAGCTCGACCTTGTCGAATTGGTGAACGCGGATCATGCCTCGCGTGTCCTTGCCGTAGCTTCCCGCCTCCGAGCGAAAGCACGGCGTATGCGCGGTGAACTTGAGCGGCAAGCGTTTCGCGCGGCACGATCTGGTCGCGCACGAAATTGGTCAGCGGAACTTCCGCGGTCGGGATCAGGTACATCCGGGCCTCGTCCGGCGCGCCGCCCTTGGTCACCCAGAAAAGATCATCCTCGAATTTCGGCAGCTGGCCGGTGCCGTCAGCGTCGTCGCGATTGACGATGTAAGGCACGTAGCACTCGATGTAGCCGTGCTCGGCCGATGTGCGTGTCGAGCATCCAGCTGCGCCAGCGCGCGATGCAGTCGTGCAACGCCGCCGCGCAGCGTATAGAAGCGCGACGCCGGCGAGCTTGGCCGAGATCTCGAAGTCGAGGCCGCCGACCGCGGCGCCGACATCGACGTGGTCGCGCGGCGTCAAAGCCAAATCCTTCGGCGTGCCCCAGCGGCGGACCTCCACGTTGTCGGCCTCGGACGCGCCCGACCGGCACGCTCGCGTGCGGCAGGTTCGGCATCGCCAGCAGCCATTCGCGCAGGTCGGTCTGAATGTCCGCGAGCTCGCGTTCGAGCGTCTTCGAGCTCGTCGCCGAGGCCGGCGACTTCGCGCCATCAGCGCTGTCGCGTCCTCGCCCTTGCCTTTGGCCGCGCCGATCTCCTTGGAGAGCGGCGTTGCGCCTGGCCTGCAGCTCCTGGGTGCGCGTCTGAACCGACTTGCGCCGCGGCCTCGAGCTCGATTCGAAGCGCGCCACGTCGAGCACGTAGCCGCGCGTCTTCAGGCGTGCGGCGACGCCCGCGAGATCGTTGCGCAGGAGCTGGATGTCGAGCATCGGTCGATTCTAGCAAACGCCGCGAGCCGGCCGACGGGATCGTGCGCGCCCTTCACGACCGTTAGCTGACGCGGCGAAGACGGGATCTACGACTTGCCGTCGTCGCGCGACCGCGCTTTTGCGTCGCGATTGCGCAGCGTCGGCCAGCCGCTCGGCGATCTTCGCTTCGAGCCCGCGATCGGTGGGCCGATACCATCGCGCGCGGCCATGCCGTCGGGAAGATAGCGTTTCGCCCGCGGCGTACGCGTCTTCCTCGTCGTGCGCGTAGCGATAGTCCTTGCCGTAGCCCAGATTCTTCATCAGCCGCGTCGGCGCGTTGCGCAGGTGCAGCGGCACCGGGCCGCGAGCCGTCCTCGGCGATGAACGCGCGGGCCGCGTTGTAGGCGACGTAGACGGCGTTGCTCTTGGCGCGCGCAGGCGAGATAGATCACCGCCTCGGCCAGCGCGAGCTCGCCTTCGGGCGTGCCCAGGCGCTCGTAGGTCGCGACCGCGTCGAGCGTGAGCTGCAAGCGCGCGCGGATCGGCGAGCCCGATATCCTCGCTCGCCATGCGTATCATGCGCCGCCCGACGTAGAGCGGATCGGCGCCGCCGTCGAGCATGCGGCAGAACCAGTACAGCGACGCGTCCGGATCGGAGCCGCGCACCGACTTGTGCAGCGCCGAGATCTGGTCGTAGAAAGCCTCGCCGCCCTTGTCGAAGCGGCGCAGGCTGCGCGTGATCGTCGTTTCGACGAAAGTCGAGATCGATCTCGCTTCTTGCCCGCTTCCTGCGCCGCGACGCCGAGCTGCTCGACCAGGTTCAGCAGGCGGCGCGCCGTCGCCGTCGGCGTAGGCGATGACCGCATCGCGCGCCGTCGCGTCGAGCGTGGCGTCGGGCATCGCGGACCGCGAGCGCGCGATCGAGCAGCGTCCGAGAGCTCGTCGGCGTCAAGCGCCTCGAGCACGTACACGGTCGCCCGCGACAGCAGCGCGCTGTTGACCTCGAACGACGGGTTCTCGGTCGTCGCGCCGATGAACGTCACCAGCCCCTGCTCGACGAAAGGCAAGAAACGCGTCCTGCTGCGCCTTGTTGAAGCGGTGCACTTCGTCGACGAAGAGGATGGTGTGACGGCCCGATTGCGCCAGCGTCGCCTCCGCGCGCGCGATCGCATCGCGAATGTCCTTGACGCCGGACAGCACCGCCGACAGCGCGATGAAGTCGGCGTTGAACGCATCGGCCATCAGTCGCGCGAGCGTCGTCTTGCCGACGCCGGGAGGTCCCCACAGGATCATCGAATGCGGCTTGCCCGATCGCGAAGGCGACCGCCAGCGGCTTGCCCGGAGCCGAGCAGATGCCGCTGGCCGATGACCTCGCCGATGGTCTTCGGGCGCAGGCGCTCCGCCAGCGGCGTCGCCGGATTGGCGACCGTGAAAAGAGTCAGTTCGCCGACGACATCGGCGCCGGGCGGCGGCAGAACCGGAACAAGCGCGGGGTCGAGCGACGGGTTGCGCTCGAACGTGTCGAACGTCAGCTGCGTCACCTGGCCGAAGCTGTCGTGCAGCTCCATCGTTCGCGGCAGATTGTCCTTGAAGCCGATGCGGATGCTGATCGAAGCCGTGTCGGCGGATTTGCGGCTTCGCCTCGACGAATTCGACGTCCGTCGGCGCTTGCCGCCGTCGCTCAGATCGAAGTTGGTTTCGAGCGCGTTGTTGCCGGCGAGCAGCGCCGCCGGCGTCGCGCCCAGCGCGCGGTCGAGCTTCTTGACGATCACCTGGTTCGAGATCGCGGTCGTAGATCCACAGCTTGTCGCCGTCGCCGACGATGAGCTGCGCGATACGGCTTTTCGTAGCTCCAGCGGAACTTGCCCGGCCGCGCGAACGCGAAGGTGCCGCTCGATTCTTGCGGCACGCGCCCCGATTTGCTCGCTGACGACCTGGCGAAATGTCGCCTTGCCCGGTGCGCGCCCCGTCGACGAACGCCTTCAGCTGCTCGATGCCCGACGGCTGCCGCGGGACACGCAACCAGCCATCGCCAGCGCCGACGCCGCGAGCGACAGCGCCATGCGGACGAGACGCTCATGCCGCCTTCGCCCTTGCCCGCGCGGAACCAGCACTTCGCGGTTGCCGTTGGTCTGCATCGGCGAGACGAGGCCCGCGCGCTCCATCTGCTCGATCAGGCGCGCCGCGCGGTTGTAGCCGATGCGCAAGTGGCGCTGCACCAGCGAGATCGATGGCCGCCGCGTCTTGCAGCACGACGGCGACCGCCTGGTCGTACATCGGATCCGCCTCGGCGTCCGCCGCCGTCCACGACGATGCCGTCGCTCGCCGTTGCCGTCGGCGCCCGCCTCGAGAATGCCGTCGAGATACTGCGGCCCGCCCTGCGCCTTCAGGTGCTCGACGACGCGATGCACCTCGGCGTCGGAGACGAACGCGCCGTGCACGCGCAGCGGGTGGCCGGTGCCCGGCGGCAGGTAGAGCATGTCGCCCTGGCCGAGCAGCGTCTCGGCGCCCATCTGGTCGAGGATCGTGCGCGAGTCGATCTTGCTCGCGACCTGGAACGCGATGCGCGACGGAATGTTGGCCTTGATGAGGCCGGTGATGACGTCGACCGACGGCCGCTGCGTCGCCAGGATCAGGTGGATGCCCGACGCGCGCGCCTTCTGCGCGATGCGCGCGATCAGCTCCTCGATCTTCTTGCCGGTCACCATCATCAGGTCGGCGAGCTCGTCGATGACGACGACGATCAGCGGCATTTCCTCGATCGGCTCGGGGCTGTCCGGCGTCAGCGAGAACGGATTGGTCAGCGGCTTGCCTGCTCTTCTTCGCCTCGGCGACGCGCGCGTTGTAGCCGGAGAGATTGCGCACGCCCAGCGTCGACATCAGCTTGTAGCGCCGCTCCATCTCGCCGACGCACCAGTTGAGCGCGTTGGCGGCGAGCTTCATGTCGGTGACGACCGGGCGCGAGCAGGTGCGGGATGCCTTCGTAGACCGACAGCTCGAGCATCTTCGGATCGATCAGGATCAGCCGCACCTGCCGCGGCTCGGCCTTGTAGAGCAGCGACAGGATCATCGCGTTGACCGCCGACCGACTTGCCCGAGCCGGTCGTGCCGGCGACCAGCAGGTGCGGCATGCGCTGCGAGATCGACGATCACCGGCTTGCCGGCGATGTCCTTGCCGAGCGCCAGCGACAGCGGGCTCGGCGTGTCGTTGTAGGTCGTGCGACGACAAGCATCTCGACCAGCCGGACGATCTGCCGCTTCGCGTTCGGCAGCTCGAGGCCCATGCACGATCTTGCCGGGAATCGTCTCGACGACGCGGATGCTCGACCACCGACAGCGCGCGCGCCAGATCCTTCATCAGGTTGACGATCTGCGCGCCCTTGACGCCGATCGCCGGCTCGATCTCGAAGCGCGTGATCACCGGCCCGGGATACGCGGCGAGCACTTTCACCGCGACGCCGAAGTCGGCGAGCTTGCGCTCGATCAGGCGCGAGGTGAATTCGAGCGTCTCGGCGCTGACCGCTTCCTGCGACGACGGCGCGTCCTCGAGCAGCGCGAGCGGCGGCAGCGGCGAGTCGGGCAGGTCCTGGAAGAGCGGCTTCTGCTTTTCCTTGACGACGCGCTCCGACTTGCGGCACGTCGAGCGCTCGGCGGCACGACCACGCACCGGCTCGCGGTCCTCGATGGTCTCGCGCGCGGCTTCGACGAACTGCTCGCGCTCCTCGAGCGCCGCCTCGCCGATCTCGCGATCGCGCCGCTGCGTCGCGCCGCCGCCGAATCGAGGCGATCAGCCGCTCGATTCCGGCGCCGACGCGCTCCATCAGCCGGAGCCACGACATGCCGGTGAACAGCGACCAGCCGACCGCGAACAGCGCGATCAGCAGCAGCGTCGCGCCGTTGAAGCCGAGCGCGCGCGACAGAGCCCTGGCCGATCACGTCGCCCGAGCGCGCCGCCGGCGCGTTGGGCAGCGTCGCCGGCAGGCGATAGAGCCGCAAGCGCCTCGAGCGCCGCGCTCGACAAGCAGCACCAGCGCGAAGCCCGGGACCGCGAGCCAGGGATGATGACGCTCGGCGGCCTCGTCCTGCCGCGTCAGGTGGCGGTAGCCGGCGACGACCAGCACGACGCCGGCGAAGACCCACCACCACGCCGAGACGCCGAACAGATAGAGCAGGAGATCGGCGAGCCATGCGCCGACCACGCCGCCCTTGTTGCGCATCGGGGTCGCCGTTGCCCGAAAACGACCAGCCGGGATCGGTCTTGCTGATAGGTCGCGAGGATCAGCGCGAGGTAGACGAACGCGGCGACGACCAGCAGCCACCAGGACTCGCGCACCAGCGCCGCGAGGCGCGGCGAAAGCCGGCCTTCTCCGGTGTATTGCGGCGCGCGGACCGAGCGTGCTTTCTGCTTGAAATATCATATGATTGCCGCGCTGAGCTAATGCGCATGCATTATACACCGTTGCCGGATGCCAGCAGACGTCCCGGCTTGCGTTTCCGGGAAGCCGCCTCAACATCGGTTAGAATCGGACCGCTCTTCGTCCGCAGGACCCACCCCGAGCTTTTCATGACCGCCAAGCACGCCCGCCTGCTGATCCTCGGCTCCGGCCCGGCCGGATTCACCGCCGCAGTATACGCCGCGCGCGCCAACCTGAAACCGGTGCTGATCACCGGGCTCGCGCAAGGCGGACAGCTGATGACGACGACCGACGTCGACAACTGGCCGGCCGACGCCGACGGCGTGCAGGGTCCGGATCTGATGGCGCGCTTTCAGAAGCACGCCGAGCGCTTCGAGACCGAAGATCATCTTCGACCACATCACACACGGTGAAGCTGCGCGAGCGCCCGTTCCGCCTCGTCGGCGACATCGGCGAATACACCTGCGACGCGCTGATCATCGCGACCGGCGCGTCGGCGCGCTACCTCGGACTGCCTTCCGAGCAGGCGTTCATGGGCAAGGGCGTGTCGGCCTGCGCGACCTGCGACGGGTTCTTCTACAAGGGCCAGGACGTCGTGGTCGTCGGCGGCGGCAACACCGCGGTCGAGGAAGCGCTGTACCTGTCGAACATCGCGCAAGAACGTCACGGTCGTGCACCGCCGCAACAAGTTCCGCGCCGAAGCGATCCTGGTCGACAAGCTGATGGCCAAGACCGGCCACGGAGGCAACGTGCGCGTCCTGTGGGATCACACGCTCGACGAAGTCATCGGCGACAAGTCCGGCGTCACCGGCGTCCGGATCAAGCATGTGGGCAGCGGCGCGACCCGGCAACTCGATGTGCAGGGCGTTTTCATCGCCATCGGTCACACGCCGAACACGCAGCTCTTCGAGGGCCAGCTCGACATGGACGAACGGCTACATCACGGGTCAAGGGCGGCAGCGAGGGCGATGCGACCGCGACCAGCATCCCGGGCGTATTCGCTGCCGGCGACGTGGCCGACCATGTCTACCGGCAGGCGGTCACCAGCGCGGGCACCGGATGCATGGCGGCGCTCGACGCCGAAGCGTATCTCGAGTCCGCCGCCTAATTTTCAGGCCGGCGATATCGTTGGCGTGGAGTTCGCGCATGGCCAAGCTCTCCGACCTCAAAACGCTGCTCGCGGCGAAGCGCGAAGCGATACAACCGAAGCGAAGATGCCGGGCGTCCCAAGCGCCGCTGCGAGCAAGCGCGAAATCGCGCGCACCAAACACGCGTCCGGTGACGTCGACCTCGCACCGCCTTCGCCGACGTCGCGCCGCTGCCCCCAGGCAACCGCGCGCGACTGGTCAAGCCGAGGCCGTCCTCTGCCGCCGTCAAGAGCCTGCAGGACGAGGCCGACGCGCTCGCCGCAAGCAAGTACGGATCGGCCCCATCACCTTCGTCGTGGGAGATCGGGCAGGAGCTCGAAGCGGAGCAAACCTTCCGGCGTGCGGGGCTGGGTTCCGACGTGCTCGACCAAGCTGCGGCGCGGCCACTGGTCGGTCCAGGACGAGCTCGACCTGCACGGGCTGACCGTCGACGAGGCGCGCGACGCGCTGGCCGACTATCTCACCGATGCGCGCTCGCACGGCTGGCGATGCGTGCGCGTCATTCACGGCAAGGGACTGTCGTCGCCCAACCGAGAGCCGGTACTGAAGAGCAAGGTGCGGCGCTGGCTCACGCAGTGGGACAAGCGTGCTCGCCTACTGCGAGGCGCCGCTCCACGGCGGCGGCAGCGGCGCGGTCATCGTCCTGCTCAAATCGTAGGCGGATCGCCGTTCGTGACGTGATCGTAGTGAGGCCTCAGGCGCTCAACCGGCGGTGCGCGAGCGCGGGCAACTCGCGTCTGACCTGGGCGATGCGCCCTGCGTCGATATCGCCAACGACGACGCCGGGGCCTTCCTCCAACTCGTCGATGATCGAGCCCCACGGATCGATGAACATGCTGTGTCCGTAGGTGCGGCGGCCGTTGGCATGAAGACCGCCCTGTGCAGCGGCGAGGACGTAGCACTGATTTTCGATCGCACGCGCCTTCAACAGGATGTGCCAGTGCGCTGCGCCGGTCACCGCGGTGAACGCGGAGGGAACGACGATCAGCACCGCGTCGCGGTACGCGCGATAGAGCTCGGGGAAACGCAGGTCGTAGCACACCGAAAGGCCGACCTTGCCGAAAGGCGCGCCGAATTCGACGGGACCGGTTCCCGGCTCGATGGTCTTGCCTTCGTCGTAGTGTTCGGCGCCTTGATCGAAGGCAAACAAGTGCATCTTGTCGTAACGAGCCGTGCGGCGTCCTTGCGGATCGAAGACAAGCGACGCGCTTCGCACGCGTTGCGGGTCGTCGATCCGGATCGGCACTGTTCCTCCGATCATCCAGATGCCGTGCTCGCGCGCGAGCCGCGCGAGGAAGGCCTGCTGCGGCCCCTGCCCGTCGGGCTCGCGCACGGCCACCTTGTCGCTTGCGCGAGCGCCGAAAATACCGAAGTACTCGGGAAGCAGGACGAGCTTCGCGCCCCGGGCCGCAGCGTCGGCGACGAGCGGTTCGATCGCGGCGAGGTTTGCCGAGACATCGCCGCCCGATACGGTCTGCACGGCAGCAACGCGAAAGCGTTCCGCGATCACTGCTTGACGGTCTCCGCGGGCCGGGCGCCGGCTGCCGCGGTCCGCGCGGTGCGCTCGACCGCGGGATCGGACCAGCTTCCGGTGATCGCGTATTCGTAAGCGAAGATCTGCTCGATAGGATCCTTGAGCATCGTCTGCGCGAGCAGCGAGCCGGCGCCCACCGCCACGCCCACAAAGGGATTCGCGAGCAGAAGCGCGGCTGCGCCGACTGAAACGGTACCCGACAAGGTGGGTTGCACGCGCACCTTGAGGCGCTGCGTTTCTCGCGCGATATCGGTCTCGCCGCCGATGGTCACCCGCGCCGAGGGCCCGACGATCCGGAAGTTGTCGGTTTTCATGATGCCGTCCTGAATGCGCACATCGGCGGAGATCTCGTCGAACGCAAAGCCTTCGCCGAACAGATCCTGAAAGTCGAACGTCAAGCGACGCTTGAGCGATTGCAGCGACAGGACGCCGAGCAGCTTGCCGAGCCCGGGGTCGAGCTTGGTGAACTGCCCCGGTCCCGTCTGCAGATTCAGCTCTCCGGTGAGCGTCGGATAATCGAACTCGGTCGGGTTTCCGGCCCACGCGAGATGGCCGCGAATGTGCGTCGCCGCGCCGCGAACGGCGTCCGGCATGCCGAAGCGAGCCAGATATTTTCCCGCGTCGCGCACGTCGAGATCGGTATTGAGTTGCGTCGCCGGAGATCGTCCGCCGCCCCGCCACCAACCTTCCGCTTCGAGCCGGCCGTCGTCGCTGGAGAGCTTCAGACTCTCGATGCGCCAATCGCCCTGATTCGGCTGCGCCATGAGCTCGAGCTTGCCGAGCTCGTGATCTTTCAAGCGAAAAGCGTCGGCGACGATGTCGACCGCGGGCCAGGGATTAGCCGTCGGCGCCGCTGCGGACGTTGCGGGTTCGGCCGTGAGCGATGCCGGCGCGGCTGTCGGCGTGATCAAGCGTTGCAAGCGGGCGACGATCCGGCCGTTGGGGCGGCCGCTTCCCGGGGCTTCCCAGCGCGCGCTGCCGGCCAACTCGCGCCCGCGCAGGTCGAGCTGCCAATCATCGCCGCCGCGCGTGGCGCCGATCCGCAGATCGTTGAGCTGCCGCCCGAAGACTTCCAAGGCACCCACGGTTACATCGACACCCGAAAGCGCCAGCGCGTCGCCGCCTCCGCTGTCGAGCTGCTTTTTGAGCGTGAGCCAACCGTCGAGATCGACCGCCGGCACATCTCCGCGCACCCAAAGCCCGGGACGGTCGGCTTCGCCCGACGCCTTGCCCAGCGCGAGCAATGCCCGGTCCACCACCGAGCCCTTCGACGTCAGTCTGCGCTGCAGGGTGAGCTTGGCGATATGACCGTAGCTGACATGCAGGGCGTCACGATCCTTCTCAGTGGTCTTGCGCTCCAGCCGCAGCGGCATGACGTCGGCAGCGGCTTTTGCGCCCGGTACGGGCAGATCGATGGCGGCTCCCTTGAGGTTCGAATCGACCGCCCACGTCACGATGTCCTTCTGCACGTTGACGGCCGCCTGCCACTCGGTGCTGCCTGAAAGACGGGTCAGCAGCGGCTGCTGCGGATATTCCGCGCGCAGCTGCGCGAGGTTGGCGGTGCCTTGACCGTCGATGCGAACGCGTCCATCGGCGCTGCTCACCGTGAGGCGCGCTGGACCGCCGAGAATCTCCGCAGCGAGCGGCGCTGCATGGACATCGTGCGTCGAAAAAAGCAGCTTGCCGTTGAGGTCTTTGAGCGCCGGGACGCCGCCTGCGAGCTGAAGGCGGTTACCGTCGAATGCGTACTCGCCCGATACACTATTGCCCTCGGGCTTGCCAAGCGGAAACTCCATGTTGAGCGACAACCTGCCGCTGCCCGTTGCATCCGCGCCGTCGGTGAAGTGACCGATCCACTCGGCCACCGCGGTTTCCGCGATAAAGCGGAGAACCTGCTGTGTCGGAGCCGTCGCCGAGCCCTCGACCCGAAGCAGCGCATGCGGACCTCGAAGGTCGGCGATGTCGGCCTTCACGTGATCGAGGTCGACGCCCGCCACGCGCCCGCGGTGCGCGTCGATGAGCATTCGCGCGCCGTCGATTCGAAGGTCGGCGTCGATGTCGGTGAGCGGCGGCCAGCGTGCAGCATAGTCGATGCCCACACCCTGCGCCTTCAGCGTCACCTGGAATTGGCCGTGCTTGCCATCCACGAACGGGAAGTCGGCGAGATTGCCCGACATTTTCATTCGCACGTCGGTTGCCGTTCCCGCAAGCAGCGAGGTGCGCAGCCATTCGCGCACCGACGGCGCATGCACCGCCGGCATGTAGCGGTAGATCGACCTTGCGTCGGCGCGCAAGAGCTGCGCCGTCAGTGAGACGCTGCCCGGCCCTTCGCTTGCGCTGCGATACTCGCCACTGACGTTTCCCGTCGCGTCTGCGTTGGCGAAAGCCAGGCGATCGATCTCCACCGTGGTGCCTTCGGGCGCGCGGCTCCAGCGGATTTGTCCCTGTGCGCTATCGAGATTCAATCGATCGCCCAGGTTGCGCGGCAGTTCGAGCGTGATGGCTCGACTGTCCAGTTGCAGCGTTCCACCGCGTTCGGTGGCGTTCACGCTCCCGGATATCCCGCTGACGCCGGGAACGCCTTCGTGCGCCGCCATTCCGAAGCCGGTCAGCCGCGCCGACCCGTTGAACGTTCGAGGTGCGCTCGGCTCCCCTGTCCATTCCAGCTTGCCCTGATCGATCGTCCCGCGCGGCGCGAGGCGCGACAGCTCGTCGCGCCATTGCGCTGGAACCGGAAGCGCACCCGCGATAAGGCGCAAGGGTCCGAGATCCAGAAGATTGAACTCGAGCGCGCCAGCGGTCGTAGCACCGTTCGAGCCGCGCAGCGCGAGCTTGAAGTCGGTGGGATCGACATGCGTCCCATTGGGAATCGCAAATGCGAGCTGCTGCCCGAAGAACTCCCTGCGGTCGCCTTCGTCGCGCCAACCGATGCGTCCGTCGAGCCGTGACAATGCGAGCTCGGGAAGGTCGGGCGCGATTTTGGTCTGCACGTCGCTCAGCACCACGTCGGCGACGAGCTCACGGGCGTCGCCGCGCGCAAGCTCGAACCAAAATCGCAGTGCGCCTTTGCCGCTTTGGATCGACATGGGAAGCGGAAGCCATTGGGCCCACGCCGCGACGTCGGCGTAGTCGAGCCGAACATAGAATTTGCCCGATGCCGCGCGCCAATCCGCTGCGGGATTGCCGACGATGTCCCCGCGCATGTCGAGAGGGCCGGCAAGCTCCGCGGGCGGTTCGCCGGTGAGTCCGAAGCGATGGTGAACGAAGCGGTTCTCGAGACGGAACTGGACGCGCTCCAACGTGAGCGGCGGTGCGTTGCGAAGCTCGTCGTGCCACGCGATCCTGGCGTCGCGAATGACGATGCGGTTTTGCCGCAGCAGCCACGCGGCGAGGCGCTCGTCGTCAGCGCGGGCGTCGGGATCGATCGCCATCCCGCCGACGCGCAGGCGGCCTGAGGCCTCTCGCCGCACCACGAGCTCAGCGCGCTCGATCGATAGCTCCTTGAGCCGCAGGTCGAGGAAGAGCACCGACGTCCACGCCACGATCATGCGCGCGGCAGGAAGCGTAACGGTGGGCGCGCCTGCGGACCGATCGAGGATTCGTACGCCGCGAAGTTCGATGCGGGGATTCCAGCCGTCCCATCCTGTCGTCAGGCCGTCGATCTCGACCGGCTGCCCTATTTCGCGGGTGAGGAGCTGTGCAATATCCGCGCGATTGCTCTCCAAGCGCGGAAACACGACGAAGCGAACTGCCAGCAAGGCGAGACAGAAGACAATGATCCCGACGAGCAGAACGGCGCGCGCCGCGCTTGCGGCGGTTTTCAACCAGGAAGGAGATGCGGCGAGGAAGCGGGAGGGGGCGCGTGCGAAGGGCATAATAAGCGGCTCTACGGCGATTCTATTACGGAAAAGGACGGCCCCGCGGTGGAATCACCGATGGACCTGGACCGGGCACTCGAGTTCAGCCGTTACGCGGCAAGGATCCGAGCCGCCAGGCCGGAGCTCTTTGCGTCGGTGGTCGATAGCATCGACGGACCCTTTGCATGGCCCGACGGCGCGGCATTCGGGGAACCTCGCGACGCGGCGGATCTTGCGGCGCAGCTGCGCCAGCTGCGTCAGCGAGTCATGCTGTCGACCTTGCTGCGCGACCTCACCGGACGCGCGCCCTTATCCGAGGTGCTGGAAAACACGACGCGGCTCGCCGAGCTCTCGCTTCGGCGCGCAGTCGACTGGCACCACCGCCGCCTGGTCGAAATTCACGGAGAGCCCATAGGCGCGGAAAGCGGCTCGCCGCAGGCGCTGATCGTCGTCGGCATGGGCAAGCTCGGCGGCCGTGAGCTCAACGTGTCGTCCGACGTCGACTTGGTGTTCGTCTATCCCGAAAACGGCGAGACCCTCGGTCCGAAGAGCGTCGGCAACGAGGAGTTTTTTCGATCGTCTGGGCCGGCGCGTCATCACCGCGATCGGCGACGCCACGATCGACGGTTTCGTCTTTCGCGTCGATATGCGCCTGCGCCCGTACGGCGATGTCGGCCCGCTTTGCTCGTCGTTCGCGGCGCTCGAGCAATATCTGATCGCGCAAGGGCGAACGTGGGAGCGCTATGCCTGGCTCAAGGCGCGGCCGCTCACCGGCGATCGCGACGAAGAGCTCGGCGCCCTGGTGGCGCCGTTTCGTCTTTCGCAAGTATCTCGACTACGACGCCTATGACGGCTTGCGCGACGTGCATCGCCAGATTCGCGAGCAGGGCCGGCGCCGGGACTATGCGAGCAACATCAAGCTCGGTCCGGGCGGCATACGCGAAATCGAATTCATCGTTCAGGCGCTGCAGCTGGTACGCGGCGGACGCGAGCCGGCGCTGCGCGTTCGCGGCACGCTGCCGGCGCTGGACGTGCTCTGCGACCGCGGCCTGCTCCCGGCTGCCGCAGTGAGCGAGCTTCGCGACGCCTATGAATTCCTGCGCAACGTCGAGCACCGCCTGCAGTATCGCGACGACGCGCAGACGCACGAGCTGCCGGAGGACGAGATCTCGCGTCACGCGCTCGCCCGAGCCGCTGGTTTTGCCGACGCGTCGCCGTTCGAGTCCGCGCTCGGCGATCGCCGCGCAGCCGTGGACCGGCACTTCGACGCGCTCTTCGGCGAATCGCGACGGAAGAACGCAATCATGAGTTCGCCGTCGATCTGGCTCGACCCCGCGCCAGACGACACGCGCTTATGCATCGCTGCGCGCCGCAGGATTCGCCGATCCGACGGCGTTGATCGCCCTGCTTGCGCGCGTGCAGCAAGGCGGCCGCTATCTGCAGCTGCCGATCGCATCGCGGCAGCGCTTCGACGCGCTGGTGCCGCAGCTCCTCCGCGCAGCCGCGGACGACAGGTGAGCCGCAGGCGGTGTTTGCGCGCTTGCTTGCGCTTTCTGGAAACCGTCAGCGGACGCAGCGCCTACCTCGCACTGCTCGTCGAGCATCCGCCGGTCCTTCCGCGGCTTGCGCACCTGATGGCAGCAAGCGCATGGGCGGCGGACTACCTGACGCCGCCATCCCATCCTGCTGGACGAGCTTCTCGACAGCGGCGCGCTGCTCTCCGAGCCCGCTGGGACGAATGGCGCCGTGAGCTCGACGAGCAGATCGTTGCGCAGTCAGGAGACGCGGAACGGCAGATCGATGCATTGCGCCACTTCCAGCATGCGCAGACCTTCCGCCTGCTGGTGCAGGACCTCGACGGGCGCCTGACGTGTCGAGCGCCTCGCCGATCATCTATCGGCGCTCGCCGACATCGTGCTCGCCGCTACGCTCAAGCTTTGCTGGTCGCAGATGCAGGGCCCGACGCGGTCCGCCGCCGCAATTCGCAATCATCGGCTACGGCAAGCTCGGCGGAAAGGAGCTCGGTTATGCGTCGGACCTCGATATCGTGTTTCTGTACGACGAACGCGACGAAACCGCACCGGCAGCGCTACGCGCGCCTCGCGCAGCGACTCAACACCGCGTTGACCAGCATGACCGGCGCCGGGCGGCTGTACGACACCGACCTGCGCCTGCGCCCGGACGGTGCCAGCGGGTTGATCGGTATCGAGCCTGGACGCGTTCCGGAAATATCAGCGCGAGCAGGCGTGGACCTGGGAGCATCAGGCGCTGACGCGCGCGCGCTTCGTCGCCGGCGACGCCGCGCATCGGCGCCGCGTTCGAAGCCGAGCGCGAAGCGATCCTGCGTCTTCCGCGCGATCCGGCGAAGCTGCGCGACGATATCGTGGCGATGCGGCAGTCGGATGCATGCGGCGCATCCGAACCGAAGCGAGCTTTTCGATCTCAAGCACGATCCGGGCGGCATGGTCGACATCGAATTCGCGGTTCAGTACCTCGTGCTGGCGCACAGCCACAGCCAGCGCGAGCTGACCCGCAATGCCGGCAACATCGCGCTGCTCGCGGTCAGTGCAGGCCTCGACGCTCGTGCCGGTCGACATCGCGGATGCCGCGCGCAGACGCGTATCGCGAATATCGTCGGCTGCAGCACCAGGTCCGCCTTCAAGGCGCACGCGAGGCGCGAGTCGAGGCCGGCCCGCAATTGCCGCGTCGCGATGCCGTCGCGAGCCTTGTGGAATCACGTCTTCGGCGGTCCGTGGGCGGAGAGCCCAGCCGCAAATCGGCTAAAATAGCGCGTTTTGTCGACGCGGAGATCTCGCGATGTCGATGGCGGACCGCGACGGGTTTATCTGGTACGACGGCAAGCTGGTGCCGTGGCGCGATGCGACGACGCACGTGCTCACCCACTCGCTGCACTACGGCCTCGCCGTATTCGAGGGCGTGCGCGCGTACAAGACCGTCGACGGGTACCGGCGATCTTCCGGCTGGCCGAGCATACGAGCGTCTGTTCAACTCCGGCCGCATCTACCTGATGCAGATTCCGTATCAGCAAGGACGAATTGATGGCGGCGCAGCGCGAAGTCGTGCGCGCCAACAAGCTCGAATCCTGCTATCTGCGTCCGATCGCGTTCTACGGCTCGGAAAAGATGGGCGTGTCGCCCAAGGGCGCCAAGGTTCACGTGGCGATCGCGGCGTGGCCGTGGGGCGCGTACCTCGGCGCCGAGGCGCTGGAGAAAGGGCATCCGCGTCAAGACCTCGTCGTTCGCGCGCCATCACATCAACGTGACCATGGCGCGCGCGAAGTTTGCCGGCACCTACGCCAACTCGATCCTCGCCAACCAGGAAGCGACCATGGACGGCTACGACGAAGCGCTGCTGCTCGACGTCGACGGCTTCGTCGCGGAGGGTTCCGGCGAGAACCTGTTCATCGTCAAGAACGGCAACGCTCTACGAGCCGGAGCTGACGTCGGCGCTGGTCGGCATCACGCGCGATTCGGTGATCACGCTTGCGTGCGATCTCGGACTCGAGTGTCGAGGCGCGGCGGCTCACGCGCGACGACGTGTACATCGCCGACGAAGCATTCTTCACCGGCACCGCCGCCGAAGTAACGCCGATCCGCGAGCTCGACAACCGTCCGATCGGCGACGGCGACATGCGGTCCGATCACCAAGAAGCTGCAGGCGCTGTTCTTCGACGTGGTCAACGGTAGGAATCCCAAGTATGCGTCGTGGCTGACTCCGGTCTGAATGCGATGGCTGAATCCGGCGCAAGCACGCAACCCGTCAGTCGAAGTGACTGCCAACGGATCTGCCTCTGTATTGCCCGAATCCGGCGATGCCGCTGTGGTCGAGCCATCCGCGGGTCTTTCTCGACGTCGTCGACACCGGCGAAGCGATGTGCCCGTACTGCGGCACGCGCTATCGCCTCAAAGGCGAACCGCCGCGGAGCGCGCACTGATTCCTACGGGTTGCGTCGCGCCCGGCCGCTCCCGGCGGCGATCGCTGCACGAGTCACGCACGACCATGGCTGAACGCATTCTGATCGTCGCGCCCTCGTGGGTCGGCGACGCGATTCTTTCCGAGCCGCTTGATCGCGATGCTGCGCGAGCCGCTCGAGGCAGCCGATTGTCGACGTGCTCGCGCCGCCGTGGTGCGCACCGGTGTACGAGCGCATGCGCGGCATACGCAACATCATCGAGAATCCGCTCGCACATCGCGAGATGGGCCTGGCCCGAGCGCAGAGCGTTGGCGGACAAGCTTGCGCGACAGCGGCTACACGCGCGCGTTCGTTCTGCCGAACTCGTTCAAGTCCGCGCTGATTCCCTGGTTTGCGCGGATTCCGCGTCGCACCGGCTACGTCGACGAAGCGCGGCGGCATTCTCCTCACCGATGCGCGGCGCGCTCGATTGGCAAGCGCCTATCCGCGCCTGGTCGACCGCTTCGTGGCGCTCGCGGCGGCGCGGGCGGAGTGCGTGCCGACAACCTCGGCGCCGGTGCTCGTGCCGAATGCCGCGCAACGCGGCCGAGGCGATGCGCGTGCTCGGGCTCGCGACACACCGTCCCGTCGCGATTCTTTGTCCGGGCGCCGAGTTCGGGCCGGCCAAGCGCTGGCCGACCGAACATTTCGTCACGCTGGCGCGGCGCTTCATCGATTCGGGATATGCAGTCTGGCTCGTCGGCTCTCCCAACGATCGTCCGGCGGCAGACCCGATCGCTGCCGCGGTGCCGGAAGTCCGCAACGCCGCGGGCCGCACCGATCTCGGTACGGCGATCGACCTGCTCGCGCTCGCCAGCGTCGTCGTCAGCAACGATTCGGGACTGATGCACGCCGCCGCGGCCGTCGGCAGGCCGCTGGTGGCGCTGTTCGGCTCGTCGAGCCCCGAATACACGCCGCCGCTGTCGCCGCTCGCCCGCGTCGCCAAGATCGACATCGTCTGCAGTCCCTGTTTCCAGCGCGACTGCCCGCTCGGACACTTCAAGTGCATGCGCGAATTGTCGCCCAATGTTGTGTATGATTTGGCGCGCGCCTCGCACTAACGGGCGGCTCGTCGAGCGCACGCGGGACGCGGTGCCTGCGGCGACCCGGCGATGGATGCGCCCGGCCGCTCGAAGACTTCACACCCGCCCGACCATCGCCGACATGGCCAAGGTCCGCACACCGACGATCTTCACGACGCCCCAGGACGCCGCGATCGCGTTCTACCAGGCCTTCGAGGCGAAGGACATCGACGCCATGATGGCGGCGTGGGCCGAGGACGAAGAGATCGTGTGCGTGCACCCCGGCGGCCCGCGCCTCGTCGGATTCGATGCCGTGCGTCTCGGATGGGAGCAGCTCTTCGCCGGCGACACCAAGCTGTCCTTTCGGCTGGACGAGATCGTCGTTCTGGAAACCGTCGGAATGGCCTATCAAAGCGCGATCGAACAGGTCACGGTCGGAGACGACGCGAAGCCCCGCGGCACCGCCATCGCCACCAACGTGTTCCTGCGCACGCCCTCGGGCTGGCGGATGGTCGTCCACCATGCATCGCCCGCCCCTGCGCTTGCCGTGGCTGCGCCCTCCGGCCCCTTGCACTGAGCGGGCCGCCTTCGGCAAAACCGGGAATTACGCGGTCCCGCCGACGGTCAGGCCGTCGATCCTCAATGTTGGCTGACCGACGCCCACGGGAACGCTTTGACCGTCCTTGCCGCAGGTGCCGATGCCGGAGTCGAGCGCAAGATCGTTTCCGATCATCGATACCCGCGTCAGCGCGTCGGGACCGTTGCCGATCAGCGTGGCGCCTTTCACCGGATACACGAGCTTGCCGTTCTCGATTTTCCACGCCTCCGCCGCCGAGAACACGAACTTCCCGTTGGTGATATCGACCTGGCCCCCGCCGAAGTTGACGGCATAGAGACCGTTGTCGACCGAGGCGATGATTTCCGCGGGATCGCGGTCGCCGTTTTCCATCATCGTATTGGTCATCCGCGGCATCGGAATATGCGCGAATGACTCGCGGCGGCCGTTGCCGGTGGGAACGACACCCATCAGGCGCGCGTTCAGGGAATCCTGCATGTAGCCCTTGAGGATGCCATCCTCGATGAGCACCGTGCGCTGGGTCGGATTGCCTTCGTCATCGATATTGAGCGATCCACGCCGGTCGGCGATCGTCCCATCGTCGACGACGGTGACGCCCTTCGCGGCGACGCGCTGACCCACGCGTCCCGAAAACGCCGATGTGCCTTTGCGATTGAAATCGCCTTCGAGCCCGTGACCGATCGCCTCGTGCAGCAGAATGCCCGGCCAGCCCGGACCGAGCACGACCGTCATCGTGCCAGCGGGCGCGGGCCGCGCAGCGAGATTCTGCAGCGCCTGGTCGACGGCCTGCGATGCGTATTCATCCAAAATGGCTTCGCTGAAATAGCCGTAATCGACGCGGCCTCCACCGCCGCCCATGCCCTGCTCCCGCCGACCATCCTCTTCGACGATGACGTTGAGCGAGAGGCGCACCAGCGGCCGCACGTCGGCGGCGATCAAGCCGTCGCTGCGCGCAATCAATATCGCCTCGTACTCGCCGGCAAGCGATGCCATGACTTGCGTGACGCGCGGGTCACGCGCGCGGGCGATGCGCTCGAGGCGCTCGAGCAGCGCGACCTTGTTGACGTCCGACAGCGCCATGACGGGGTCGCTCGCCTTGTAGAGCACCCGCGCGCCGCCGAACCTGTCGAGCGACGCAACCGCGGACTGACCCTGTCGGCCGATGGCGCGCGTCGCGGTGGCCGCCTTGGTCAGCGCATCCAGGCTGATGTCGTCGGAATACGCAAACGCCGTCTTTTCGCCCGACACCGCCCGTACGCCAACACCGCGATCGATGGAGAAGGATCCCGACTTGACGATGCCCTCCTCGAGGCTCCAGCTCTCTAGCCGCGAGTACTGGAAGTACAGGTCCGCATAGTCGATGTGATGGACGTGGATCCCGGCGAGCACGTCGGAGAGCTGTCGGAATTCGAGCGCGGCGGGCGCAAGCAACAGCTCGGTGGCCTGGTCGAGCAGGCGTGGGTCAACTGCGGGAATGGCGAGATCGGTCACAGCGTTCTTTCGGTAAGGGTGCCAGGGTCGCATTGTCTGGCCCGCGGCCGATATCTACAAGGCCCGGTTGTTACCAGACCGCGCGCCTCCGGCATCGTTCACGCCGCCGCACGACGCCGGACGCGCCGACGACCTGTCCTGCAGGTGTGAATTTATTCCCACGGGGTGGCAGACTTCGCGACAGCGCCCGAATAAATTCGGGCCTACAACGCCTGCTTCAGGGTGCGTTGCCTTGACCGAGATAGGTCGCGGCCACCCGCGGATCGGTCGCGAGCGAGCCGCTCGCGCCCTCCATCGCCATTTCCCCGGTCTCCAGCACATACCCGTAATCGGCAACCTGCAGCGCCGCGCGGGCGTTCTGTTCTACGAGCAATATCGACACACCGGTGGCTTTCAGGGCGGCGATGATACTGAAAATCTCCTTGACGATGAGCGGCGCGAGACCCAGGCTGGGTTCGTCGAGCATCAGCAGCCTGGGCTTGGCCATCAGAGCACGGCCGAGCGCAAGCATTTGCCGCTCGCCGCCGGACAAAGTACCGGCGAGCTGCATGCGCCGCTCGGCAAGGCGGGGAAAGCGCGCGTAGATCCCGTCGAGTGTCGCCGCAATCGATTTGTCGCCGGCACGAAAGCGCTGAAATGCGCCGAGCTGGAGATTGTCGGCAACCGTCATCGCGGAAAAGAGCTCACGCCGCTCGGGAACCAGCGTCAAGCCGCGCGCCACGCGTTGCTCGACCTCGAGCGTGTTGAGCGCGTCACCGGCGTAGATCGCGCGTCCGCGCGACGGCAGCAGACCCATGATCGCCGCAAGCAACGTGGTCTTGCCGGCGCCGTTGGGACCGATGACCGTCACGATCTGGGCGTCTTCGACGCGCAGCGAGACGCCGTGAACGGCTTCAACCTTGCCGTAGGCAACATGGAGATCGGCGACGTCGAGCAATGCCGCCATGGCGTCAGCGGCGCGCCGAGCGCGTTCGCTCGACGGCCATGCAACGTGAGGGTCGCGCCCGCGGCGCCTTGCCGCATTGGCCGCGTAGTTCGTCGCTCGTCCCGCATCCAGATTCGCCGCTCATACCCCGCCCAGATAAGCCTCGAGCACCCGCGGATCCTTCTGGATGTCGGAAGGGAGCCCTTCCGCCAGCTTCTCGCCGAAATCCATGACCACAAGACGGTCGGACAGGCCCATCACGAACTCCATGTCATGCTCGACCAGCAGCACCGTCATGCCTTCGGTTCGCAAGCTGCGCAGCAGCGACGCGAGCTCCTGCTTCTCCAGGTAGCGCAGGCCCGCGGCAGGCTCGTCGAGCAGCAACAACAGGGGATCGGCGGCGAGGCCGCGAGCGATTTCCACTACGCGCTGTTTGCCGAGCGCGAGCGACCCCACCGGCGCATGCAGGTATTCGCTCAAACCGACTCGCTGCACCAGAATCGCCGCCGCCGATCTTACTTTTGCCTCCTCGTCGCGATCGAGCCGCAGCGCCGCCCGCGCGACTCCGGCGCTGCCCCGCAAATACGCCCCCAGCGCCACGTTGTCGAGCACCGACATCGCCGCCACCAGCTTGACGTGCTGGAATGTCCGTCCGATGCCGAGCCGGGCGATCTCAAACGGCTGATGCCCCGCGAGCGACACGCCGTTAAATGAAATTTCGCCTCGCGTCAAAGGCAGCGCGCCGCTGATCAGGTTGAACATGGTGGTCTTGCCGGCGCCGTTGGGACCGATCAATGCAAGGATCTCGCCCTCGTGAAGGTCAAAGGAGAGATCGTTGACGGCGACCAGTCCGCCGAATTCCTTGCGCGCACGCTCGACGACAAGCAGCGGCTCCGTGCGCTGCGATGCGCTGCGGCGCGGCAGCGCGGGTGCGGTCGGAACCGGGGACGGCGTACGCTGCGGAAACAGGCGCGCCAGCCATGGCCACACGCCGTCGCGCGCCTGTTGCAAAATGAAGATCATCAGAACGCCGAAAACGACGACTTCGAAGTTGCCGTCGCGTCCCAGCACTTTGGGAAGCACGTCTTGCAGCACCTGTTTGAGAAGCGTGATCAGCGTGGCGCCGACGACCGCGCCCCAAACGCTTCCCGCGCCGCCGACGACCGCCATGAACAGATATTCGATCCCCTGGTTGATTCCAAAGGGCGTCGGATTGACGAAGCGCTGCAGGTGAGCATAGAGCCATCCCGCCACGCACGCGAGCAGCGCCGCATACACGAACACGATGATCTTGAGCCTTCCGGCGTCCACGCCGAAGGATTCCACCATTTCCAATCCACCCTTGAGCGCGCGCACCGCGCGGCCGGGCCGCGAATCGAGTAGATTGCGGGTCGCCCAGAGACTCGCCAGCGCGATCGACCAGATCACATAGTAGAAATAGCGCTCGTTCTTGAGCTCGAGCCCGAAGATGGAAAGCGGTGCGATACCCGCAAGTCCCGTATGGCCGCCGAGAAAGTCCAGGTTGCCGAACAGGTAATACAGGCTGATCCCCCAAGCGATGGTGGCCAGCGGCAGATAATGGCCTTTCATGCGCAGCGTGATGAATCCGAGGCAAAGCGCAACCGCCATGGTCAACGCCACGCCCGCGATGAGGTTGAGCCACGGCGATAGCGCAGGATAGTTGATCGACAAGTACGCGGTCGTATATGCGCCCAAGCCGACGAATGCCGCCTGGCCGAAGGACGTCTGTCCGGCGACGCCGGTGAGCAGCACCAGCCCGAGTGCGACGATGCTGTACAGGCCGATGTAGTTGAGCAGCGTAATCCAGAAGGGTGGAGCTGCGATGGGTGCAAGCACCAATGCGATTCCCAAGATCGAGGCGAGAAGCTTTCCCATCTAGGCCCTAGTCTTCTTCCTCGTGGTGGCGCGTCGTCAGCGATCGCCACAACAGCACCGGGATAATCAACGTGAAGACGATGACTTCCTTGAACGCGCTGGCCCAGAAAGACGAAAACGACTCGAGCAGGCCGACCAGCAGCGAGCCGGCAGCCGCCGCGGGATAGCTCGACAGTCCGCCGATGATGGCGCCTACGAAGCCCTTCAGGCTGATCAGAAATCCAGAATCGTAGTAAACCGTGGTGATCGGGCCGATCAGCACGCCTGAAAAGCCTCCGAGGAGCGCTGCAAGCGCAAAGCTGAGGCTGCCGGCGAGGTTGGGACTGATGCCCACTAGGCGTGCGCCTGCGCGGTTCAGCGCAGTCGCGCGCAGTGCCTTTCCATACAGCGTTCTTCCGAAAAAGAGGTAGAGCGCCCCGATCAGCAGAAGCGAGAACAGCACGACCAGCGCGCTCTGGCCGCTGATCGTGACCTCGCCGATGCGAAAGTTTTCGCTCGTAAACGGCGGTGTGCGCGAGCCTTCCGCACCGAAGAACCACAGCCCGAGTCCCAGCATGGCGAAGTGTGCTGCCACCGAGACGATCAGCAGCACCAGCACCGAGGCTTCGGCGAGGGGCTGATAGGCGACTCGGTAGAGCAGTGGACCGAGCGCGGTGACCATCGCCAGGGTCAGCGTGATTTGCACCGGAAACGGGAGCGCCAGCGGCGCGAGCCAATAAACCACGGCCGCCAACAAAATGGGGGCGCCGCTGTACAACGCCAGCCGCCGCGGAAGCAGACGCCAGTTCCCGCTGGACGCGCACGCATGGAGCTCCATCGCGCCCGCGACCAGCGCGAGTCCCGTGAGAAGGCCGATGGTGCCGGGCGGTTTCCCGAGTTGCAGCGCCGCGAGCGTAAGGGTTCCGTAGGTGACGAACTCGCCGGCGGGCACGAAGATGACGCGCGTGACGGCAAATACGAGCACCAGCGCCAGCGCCAGCAACGCGTAGATCGCGCCGTTGGTGATGCCGTCCTGCACGAGCAGAACGGCGATGGAAAAATTCATCGACGGCGGAAACGTAAGCTCAAATGAACAAGCCGGTTCTGCGCTGAGCGCCCGGCTTCGTCACAACCGCTCCTCGACTGTCACTTGAGCAGAACCCACTTACCGTTTTCGATCCGTACGATGACGCGCGCGCGATTGTCCATGCCGTTGTGGTCGGTGGCGCTCATGCTGAAAACCCCGTTGCTCGCCGCAACTTCCCGGGTCGCTTCGAGCGCGTCGCGCAGCGCAGCACGAAATGCCGCTGTCCCGGGTTGACCTTTCTTCAGCGCCTCGGGTATGACGTGCTGCAGCAGGACGTAGGCATCCCAGGCATGGCCGCCAAACGTCGTGCGGCTTCCCGCACCGTACTTGGCTTCATAGGCTTTGACGTAGTCGCCGGCGGATTTCTTCACCGGATTGCTGTCGGGAAGCTGCTCGTAGACAAGCAGTGGCCCCGCGGGCAGCACCGCGCCGTTGCCGTCCGCGCCGACGACGCGCAGGAAGTCCGAGTTGGCCACGCCGTGCGTCTGATAGATCTTTCCCTTGTAGCCTCGAGCGACCAGCTCCTTGTGCGGCGTCGCGGCGGGCGTGCCCGCTCCTGCGATGAGCACTGCATCGGGCTGCGCGGCAAGGAGCTTCAGCACCTGACCGGTGACGCTGGGATCGTTGCGATTGTATTTCTCCTCGGCGACGATCTTGAAGCCGGCAGTCTGAGCTGATCGCTTGATTTCGGTCAGCCAGCTGTCGCCGTACGCATCCGCAAAGCCGATAAAGCCCATCGTCCGCACGCCGTTCGCGCGCATATGGACGGCGATGGCATCGGCCATCAGCGAATCGTTCTGCGGCGTCTTGAAAATCCATTTCGTTCGCGGATCGGTAGGCAGAATGATCGCCACCGATGCGGCCATCGAGATCATTGGGGTTTCGGCCTCGGCGGCGATATCCCGCATTGCCATCGAATTCGGCGTAATCGTCGAGCCCACAATGACGTCGACCTTGTCCTCGCTTAGCAGCTTACGTGTGTTCTTGACCGCTTCGGTGGTGTCGGACTTGTCATCGAGCACGATGAAGCGGATCTTCTGTCCGCCGATGGTCGGCGAGCCGATCATCTCCAGCGTGTTCTTTTCCGGGATGCCCAGCGAAGCGGCCGGCCCCGTTGCAGAGAGCGTGACCCCGACATTGATGTCCGCCAGCGCAAGACCGGCGGTGAGCGCCGCCGCGATTGCGGCGGCAACCCGGAATGTCTTCATTGTTCTCCTCCGAAAGTGATTGGGTGCGTCGATCGAAAGCGGTGGCTGGACCTTTTTCGACGAAAGGGCTCCTAGCCCGCGACGCAGACGTCGCGTTTGATTCTGTCAGCAAGAGCGCGGGGGGTCAACGACCCCGCGCCAAGGGCAGTCAGCGCGCCTCGCGTTTGACGAGCGCGTCGCGAATTTCCCGCAGCAGCTCGACCTGCTCGGATGGAGGAGGTGGCGGAGGCGGCTGCTTGCGTTTCAGTGCGTTGATCTGCTTTACCATCAAAAAGATGATGAAGGCGAGGATGATGAAATTAATCGCAACCGTGATGAAATTGCCGTACGCCAGCAGTGGCACGCCCGCCTTGGTAAGCGCGTCGTAGGTCATCGGCCCGGTGTATCCCGGGGGCGGTGGCGCGAGCATGACGAACCAGTTGGAGAAATCCAGGCCGCCGAAGAGTCGTCCCACGACCGGCATGATGAGATCCTTGACCAGCGAATCGACGATCTTGCCGAACGCCGCGCCGATGATCACGCCGACGGCGAGATCGACGACGCTGCCCTTAAGCGCAAACTCCCGAAACTCGTGCATGAAGGACATGTCAACCCTCCGTAAAATGTCAGATGAATGCGGTCAAACTGCGGCTTCACCGGATTCGCCGGTGCGAATGCGGACCACCTGCTCGACCGCGGTCACGAAGATCTTGCCGTCGCCGATCTTGCCGGTATGCGCGGCCTTCACGATTGCCTCGATTGCGCGCTCGACCAGGGTGTCGCTCACGATCACTTCGACCTTAACCTTGGGCAGGAAATCGACGACATACTCGGCGCCGCGATAGAGCTCGGTGTGCCCCTTCTGCCGTCCGAAGCCCTTGACCTCGGTGACGGTGAGGCCGGTGACGCCGATTTCGGACAGCGCCTCCCGAACCTCGTCCAGCTTGAATGGCTTGATGATGGCTTCGATCTTCTTCATGGGACACTCCGGGGAAATGCGTCAGCCGCGCGAGTGAAGGTTACACCAGCAATGAATCGCCAACTAGCGCTTGGACGACAACTGCTCCCACTCCGCCCACGCCGACGTGATCGGATAGCGCCAGTCTTTGCCGAAACCGCGGGGCGTGATGCGGATTCCGACCGCCGCCTGCCGCCGCTTGTATTCGTTGATCTTGATGAGCCGTACTACCTGCGCCACGTGCTCGGGGCTGTAACCCCTGGCGACGATGTCCGCGGGGCTTGCGTCCTCCTCGACGTACGCCTCGAGGATCGCATCGAGCACGTCGTAGGGCGGCAGGCTGTCCTGGTCGGTTTGGTTGGCGCGCAATTCCGCGGACGGCGGCCGCGTGATAATGCGCTCGGGAATCACCCGGCCCAGTTCGTTGCGGTAGCGCGCAAGACGATAGACGAGCGTCTTGCTGATGTCCTTGAGCACCGCGAAGCCGCCGGCCATATCTCCGTAGAGCGTGGCATAGCCCACCGCCATCTCGGATTTGTTGCCCGT
The DNA here is from genome assembly GCA_963745385.1 of uncultured beta proteobacterium. Lineage (GTDB taxonomy): Bacteria > Pseudomonadota > Gammaproteobacteria > Burkholderiales > Casimicrobiaceae > PALSA-1003. Next base: position 138,194 of record CAVUXI010000004.1, on the reverse strand, counting down.
GGTAAGGACGATCGAGCCGAACTTGTTGGAAAGCGCCATCAGCAGCGTCCCGCGAATCCGCGCCTGGATGTTCTCCTCCGCTGCGTCCTCTGCGCGTCCCGCAAATTCCGCCTTCAGCGCCTCCTTGAAGGCGGCAAAGACGCCGTCGATGGGAATCTCGTCGTAGCTCACCCCGAGTATGCCCGCCATAGCGCGCGCGTCCTCCAGGCTGATCGCCGCGTTGTACACCGACGGCAGCATCAGCGCGCGCACGCGGTCGCGGCCCAGCGCGTCGACGGCGACGGCCAGCGTCAGGGCCGAGTCGATCCCTCCCGAAAGACCGAGCAGCACGCCGGGAAATCGGTTCTTGTCGACGTAGTCGCGCACACCCAGCACCAGCGCCGCATAGACGTGCGACTCGAGGCGCCCATCCAGGCCGCCGCGCACCTTTTTCGGCCCGCTGCGGTCGATTTCGGCAATCGCGATCGTTTCGTGCCACGCCGGAAGCTGCTGGGCAATCGAGCCGTCCGCCGCCATGACAAACGATGCGCCGTCGAACACCAGCTCGTCCTGCCCGCCGACGCGGTTGACATAGACGACGGGCAGGCCGGTTTCGGCAATGCGCCCGCCCACGGTGGCGACGCGCAACGCCTGCTGCCCCGTGTGATACGGAGATCCGTTGGGAACGACAAGAATCTCCGCGCCCGCGCTGCGTGCCTGTCCCGCCGGGCCGGCAAACCATACATCCTCGCAGATGATCACGCCGACGCGGACGCCGCCGCAATCGAGCACGCACGGCGCGTCGCCAGGTTCGAAGTAGCGCTGCTCGTCGAAGACCGTGTAGTTTGGCAGGCACTGCTTGTGATAGGTCGCGGCGACGCGGCCGTCGCGCAGAACTGCAACTGCGTTGTAGCGCTTCCCGTCATTGGTTTCCGGAAACCCGACCAGCAGCGTGACGCCTGAGACCGACGCGGCGAGATGCGCAAGCTCGTCGGCGCATGCCGAAAGGAACGCGCGCCGCAGCAGCAGATCCTCCGGCGGATATCCGCAGAGCGACAACTCGGGAGTCACGACCAGGTCGGCGCCACCGCGGCGCGCTTCGCCGACCGCGTCGAGAATGCGCGCCGCGTTGCCGGGCATGTCGCCGATAATCTGATTGAGCTGGGCGATGCCAACGCGCATGGCTCAAATTTTATCACGGCGTATACAACCGCCGGCTCACGAGTCAGCGCGCAATCGTACTCGTCGTGTACGGCTCCGCTGCGTCTCTTGCCGAGAACTGCGGCAACCGCCACAATCGGTCGTATGCTCTCAACATCCGTTCATATTGTCGACTCGATCGGGGCTATTCCGGCTCTGCGATGGGACGCCTTGGTCGGTGATCGGCCCCTGCTGTCGCATGCGTTTCTGCACGCGCTGCACGACACCGGATGCGCATCACCGCAGACGGGATGGGCGCCGTGCTTCGTCACGGCGTGGAAGGGGAACGAACTGATCGGCGCCATGCCGCTCTATCGCAAAGCGCACTCGTACGGCGAATACGTCTTCGACTGGTCATGGGCCGACGCCTATCGGCGTCATGGGCGCCGATACTATCCGAAACTGGTCGCGGCTGTCCCATTCACGCCCGCGACGGGACCCCGTCTTATCGCTCGTGAGGCGTCCACGCGGAAAATCCTGCTTGACACAGCGCTGTCCCTTCTCGCCAAGGGCGGGCTGTCGTCGCTCCATATCCTGTTTCCCGAAGAGCGGGAGGTCGCGGAATGCGTGCGCGCCGGTATGGTCCGGCGGGATAGCATTCAGTTTCACTGGGCGAATCCGGGATACCGCGACTTTGCCGATTTTTTATCGACCATGAACCACGCCAAGCGAAAAAAAATCCTGCAGGAACGGCGGAAGGTTGCGGATGCGGGGATCGAATTCACCCGGATGACCGGCCGCGAGATTGAAAAGTCCGATTGGGCCTTCTTCTATCGCTGCTATTCCAAGACGTATCGCGAGCATCACTCGACACCGTACCTCTCGCCTGAGTTTTTTCAGCGCATCGGCGCGACGCTCGCGGACAACGTGCTGCTGGTGATCGGAAGGAGCGACGGCAAGCCGGTGTGCGCGGCGCTGGATATCCATGGCGGAGGTACGCTGTGGGGAAGATACTGGGGCACCACGGCGCACATTTCGGGCCTTCATTTCGAGGCGTGTTATTACCAGGCGATCGAGTTCTGCATCGAGCGACGCATCGGTCTTTTCGAAGGCGGCGCGCAGGGCTCGCACAAGCTTGCGCGCGGCTTCCTGCCCGTGACGACGCGGTCGCTGCATGCCGTTTCGGATCCCGATTTCGCGCGTGCCATCGACGCGTTTGTGCGTGAGGAGCGCAGTGACGTGGAGCGAACTGTGAACGAGCTGGAACGCGCCAGCCCGTTCAAGGAGCCCGTGTTCGGCGGCGCAGACGCGGGTTCTTCGGCAGCGGCGGTACGGATCCATGACTGACGCCAGCGATTCGGTGCGGGTCGATCGCGATGGCTTGATCGCGACCGTCACGCTCAATCGCCCCTCATCGCTCAATACGCTCGACCTTAGCATGGTCGATGCGCTCGTTGCGCATACGACGCAACTCGCCGCCGACGACAGCCTTCGCTGTATCGTGCTCCGGGGTGCGGGCGCACATTTCATGGCCGGCGGCGACATCAAGTCGTTTGCGGAGCAACTCGGCACTCCGACGGCCGAGCGTCAGGTTCACTTCACCCGGATGGTTCGCCGCGTCCACGCCGCGATCGAGAATCTGCAGCGGATGCCGCACGTGGTCATCGCAGGCGTTCACGGGGCTGTCGCGGGCTTCGGCATGTCGCTGATGTGCGCGTGCGACTTGGCGATTGCCGCGGACACGAGCTATTTTGCGTCGGCGTATCGGCATATCGGTTTGACTCCGGATGGTGGCGCCTCGTACACGCTGCCTCGTCTTGTCGGAATCAAGAAAGCGATGGAGATCATGCTTTTGGCGGAGCGCTTCGACGCGCCCGAGGCATTGCGGCTCGGGCTGGTCAATCGTGTTGTCCCCGCAGCGGACCTGAGGAACGAGACTGCGGCGCTGGCTGCGGCGATTGCCACCGGACCCGCGATGGCGATGCGCAACCTCAAGCGGCTGCTCAACCAGTCCTGGTCGCAGACGCTTTCGGCTCAACTCGAGTCCGAAGCGATCAGCTTCGGCGCATGCGCAGCGAGCGATGACTTCGCGGAGGGAATTCGCGCGTTCGTCGAAAAGCGTCCGCCTCGCTTCGGCGGGGCCTGAACCGGGTAAAGACATGCTGAAGATACGACCCGCACTGACGACGGATTTTCCGGCGATCTGGACGATCTTCCAACCGGTCGTTGCGGCGGGCGATACATTCGCCTACGGACCGGAGACGACCACCGAAGAGGCCCGCCGCATCTGGATGAACCCTCCCGCAGAGGCTTTTGTCGCGGAAGAGGAAGGTCGAATGGTCGGAACCTACTCGCTGCGGCCCAACCAGCCCGGACTTGGAAACCACGTCGCGAATTGTTCCTACATGACCCATCCCGCTGCGCGACGCCGCGGAATTGCGGGCAGCCTGTGCGAGCACTCGTTGGCCACGTCGCGCGAGCGCGGATTCACCGCGATGCAGTTCAATTTTGTCGTGGCCACGAACGAGCAGGCGGTGCGGCTATGGAAGAAACACGGCTTCGCAGTCGTAGGCGAAGTTCCCGGTGCGTTTCGACACCGCACGCTCGGTGCGGTCCCGGTCCTGATCATGCACCGGACCCTCTAGCGTTCCGCGAATCAGCGGCGTCCCCCGCTCGGCGCACCCTGGCCGCCGCGACCGCCGCGGCCTCCTCGACCGCCTCGCCGTCCTCCGGGGTTGGGCGTGCCGGGTTTCGGCCCACCCGGCTTCGGCCCGCCCGGCACGAAATTGCGATTGCGTAACATCGGTCGAGGCGCCTGCGTGGAAGGCGGTGGCGGCGCGCGATTCCCGTCGACTTCGTCGATTTCGACATCCTCGAGCGGCGGAGCGCCGACGCGATTTCCATCGACCTCTGGTTCCATCTCCTCGTCGTGCTCATCGTGCGTATTCTTCGGGAGCGATCCCTCGGCGCTTTCGCCGCGCGAGTCGCCTGACTGCATCCCGACTGCCTTGAGCAAGCGCGCAAGCTCCTCAGGACCGAGCTCCAGCGTTTGCCCGCGCTTGAGCTGAGGCGGCATGTTCACGACGCCGTACCGGGTGCGAATCAGGCGGCTCACCATCAGTCCGACCGCTTCGAACATCCGACGCACTTCCTTGTTGCGACCTTCCGGCAGCGTCAGCTTGTACCAGTGGTTGGCGCCTTCTCCCCCGCCGTCCGCGAGGGACAGAACTTTCGCGACGCCATCGTCCAGCTCGACGCCCTCCAACAGCTTTTTTTCCTGCTCGGGGGCAAGCATTCCCATGACGCGCACCGAGTACTCGCGCTCGACCTCGTAGCGCGGGTGCATGAGGCGATTGGCAAGCTCACCGGACGTCGTGAACATCAGCAGGCCTTCGCTGTTGAAATCCAGCCTCCCGACGGCGATCCATTTGGCGCCCCCGATCCTGGGAAGTTTGTCGAACACCGTCGGGCGGCCCTCAGGGTCGGAACGGCTCACGATCTCGCCCGCCGGTTTGTGGTAGAGCAGCACGCGTACGCGCGGCGCCGCGAAGCGTAAGCGCACCAGCTCGCCGTTGATGCGGATCTGATCGTTCGGTCCGACTTTCTGTCCGACCTCCGCCGGCTGGCGGTTGACCGTGATGCGGCCGGCGATGATCAGTTCCTCGAGCCCGCGCAGCGATCCGTAACCGCACTGCGCAAGCACCTTGTGCAGGCGCTGCGGCTCAGTGAAAACGGGTTCAGTGGAACGTCGGGGCTGATTTGGACGATTTCGATCGTCCGTCCGGCGCATCGGGGGCGGCGTGGTCGCCGGATGCGAGTGCCGGTTGGTCGAGGATCGGGCTCGCGAGCGCGAGTTCGGCCTCGGCGGCCTTTGCGGGGGCATCGGGTAGCTCCAGAAGGTGGGAAGTATCGAGTTCCGCCAACGGCGGCAGTTCAGCCAGCGAGCGCAGGCTTAAGTCATCGAGGAACGTCTTGGTCGTGGCGTACAGCGCCGGCCGGCCGGGCGTCTCGCGATGCCCGACCGCCTCGATCCATTGCCGGTCTTCCAGCGTTTTGATGATGTTCGTCGATACGGCGACGCCGCGAATTGCTTCGATGTCGCCGCGCGTCACGGGCTGCTGATAGGCGATGATCGCCAGCGTTTCCATCACGGCCCGAGAGTACCGCGGCGGCTTTTCCGGGGCCAGCCGATCGATGTACGGCTGGATTTCCGGACTCGCCTGAAAGCGCCAGCCGCTCGCGATCTGCACGAGCTCGACACTCCGGTCCGACCACTCCGTGCGCAATTCGTCGAGCAGCTTGCGTACGAGCTCGACTTCGAGCGGCGGATCGAAGAGTTTCGACAACTGGGCGAGCTCCAACGGCTCGCCCGCGATCAACAAAGCGGCTTCGAGTATCGACCTGATGTGCTTCAGTTCATCCATCGTCAGCTTTGAGCGTCGGCTTCCAGCGCGAACGCGGGGTCGCCGCGACGCTGCACGTAAATAGGCGCGTAGGGTTCCGCCTGGGCAATATCGAGCAGGTGTTCTCGCGCGAGCTCCAGTATGGCGAGAAACGTGACGACCAGCCGGGGAACGTCGACCCGATCGTCGAATAGCGTCGTGAATTCGAAAAAGCGACCCGGCTCGAGGAGCTTCAGCAGCCGGATCATCTGGCTTCGCACCGACAACTGCTCTCGCGTGACGAGATGATGGCGGTTGACTCGGGCCCGCGCAACCAGGCCGGCCCACGCCGTCTTCAGGTCGTCCGGATGCACGTCGGGCAGTCTGGCGGCGGCGACCCTGTCGAACCATACTCGTACCAACGCGAAGTCGCGTTCGGCCAGCGGCATGTCGTCGATGGCCTTCGCGCCCGCCTTCATGCGTTCGTACTCTAGCAGGCGGCGAACGAGCTCCGCTCTCGGATCGTCGGCTTCATCGCCGGTCAGTGCAGGCGGCTTGGGCAGAAGCAGGCGCGACTTGATTTCGATAAGGACGGCCGCCATGAGAAGATACTCGGCCGCGAGCTCGAGCTGGGTGCGTCGCATCATCTCGACATAGCCGAGATACTGGCGGGTCAGCTCAGCCATGGGAATGTCGAGCACGTTGATGTTCTGTTTGCGGATCAAATACAGAAGAAGGTCCAGTGGACCTTCGAAAGTCTCGAGAAAGATCTCCAGCGCTTCCGGCGGAATATAGAGATCGTGCGGGAGCTCGAGCATCGGCTCTCCGTAGATCCTCGCCACCGGCGCGCCCGCCGCCTGCGCTAGATCGATGACCGGCACGTCGGAGCGTTCCGCGCTCACGTGTAGCTCACGCCCATCGCTTCGCGCACGTCGCGCATGGTCTCCTCGGCGAGCTTTCGCGCGCGCTCGCAGCCGTCCGCGACGATGGCGCGAACCAGTGACGGATCATCGACGTATTTCTGCGCTCGCTCGTGGATCGGCGCCTGCTCGGCGATGATCGCGTCGATCACTGGCTGCTTGCATTCCAGACAGCCGATGCCCGCGGTGGTGCAGCCTTTCTGCACCCAGTCGCGCGTGGTCTGATCCGAATAGATTTGATGCAGCGGCCACACCGGACAGTTGGCGGGATTGCCGGGGTCAGAGCGTCTCACCCGGGCGGGATCGGTCTGCATTGTGCGAATCTTCTTCGTGACCGAAGCAGGATCTTCGCGCAGGAAGATCGCATTATCATAGGACTTGGACATTTTCTGTCCATCGAGACCCGGAACCTTCGGGTTCGCGCTGAGAAGAGGTTGAGGCTCGGGAAGGATCATGCGGCGCGAGCCCTCGAGATAGCCGAACAGTCTCTCGCGATCGCCGAGCGCCAGATTTTGCGCTTCATCGAGCATGTCGCGCGCCGCCACCAGCGCGGCGTCGTCTCCCTGCTCCTGAAACGCAGTGCGGAGCTGCTCGTATCGCTTGGCGCGCCTCGATCCGAGTTTCTTGACGGCTGCTTTGGCATTTTCCTCGAATCCCGGCTCACGGCCGTAAATGTGGTTGAAGCGCCGCGCGAGCTCGCGAACCAGCTCCAGGTGCGACACCTGGTCTTCACCCACCGGAACCATATTGGCGCGATAAATCAGAATGTCCGCCGCCTGCATGACGGGATATCCAAGAAATCCGTACGTCGACAGGTCGCGATCCGACAATTTTTCCTGCTGGTCCTTGTATGTGGGAACGCGCTCCAGCCAGCCCACCGGCGTGATCATTCCCAGCAACAGCGCAAGCTCCGCGTGCTCGATCACCCGCGACTGGATGAAGATGGTCGCCCGGTTGGGGTTGATGCCTACCGCCAGCCAGTCGATGAACATCTCCCACACGCTGTCCTCGATACGCTCGGGCGTCTCATAATGCGTCGTCAGCGCATGCCAGTCCGCGGCAAAGAACAGGCACTCGTATTCCTCCTGCAGGCGAAGCCAATTCTTCAGCGCGCCATGATAGTGACCGATGTGCATGCGCCCGGTAGGACGCATGCCCGACAGTACACGGTCAGCAAACATGCTCGGCGAATCCTGTTGTGCGAATGCTACAAGCCGAGCAGCGCGCTGATGACGTATTGCCCCGCAAGCAATAACGGGCGCATCAGAACGCCAAGGACGCCGGTCGCAAGCAGCGCAACGACGACCATGAAGCCGTACGGCTCCAGGCGCGCATAACCATTGGCAAGGGAGCGTGGGAGCAGGCTTACGACAAGCCGACCGCCATCGAGTGGAAGTATAGGTAAGAGATTGAGCGCCATCAGCATCAAATTGACTTGTACGCCTGCCTCCGACATTTCCATCAGCCCATCGCTGGGGAATGCGCCGACCGGCAGCGTTGCTTTCAGTGCAATCGCCCAGGCAAAGGCCATGGCGAAGTTCGCTGTTGGCCCTGCGCCGGCGACCCAGAACATGTCGCGTTTCGGGCTGCGCAAAGCGTCGAAATTCACCGGGACGGGCTTTGCCCAGCCAAAAATGAACAAAGGTGCCTTGGTAAGCACCGATACCGCAATCAGGAATCCGGGGACCGCGATCGTTCCGACCGGGTCGATATGCTTCAGCGGATTTAGGGTGACGCGGCCGAGCATGTACGCCGTGCGATCGCCGAGAAGCATGGCCACGTATCCGTGAGCCGCCTCGTGCAACGTGATCGCAAAGACCACCGGCACCGCCCAAAGCACGATGGTCGCGAGCGACAAATCCATCAAGTTACTATTCTACCAGTTAGCGAACCCCTCAATAAGCCCGGCTCATTAGTCCGTCTCTTGCGCGCCCGACCGCGCTCACTGGGTCCGTTTATGCGGTTGTTGTTTCAAGCCCGAGCCGGGACGGGTCTCCACGACCAAGCCTCACGACAACCGGCGGTGTGACCGCGAGATCGATAACGGTGGTCGGCTCCATCGGACACGCGCCGCTGTCGACGATCAGATCGAGAAAATGCTCATAACGCGATCGAATAGTCTCGGCGTCATTGAGCGGCTCCGAGGCGCCCGCCGGGATCAATGTGGAGGAAACCAGAGGTTCGCCGAGCTCGGTCAGCAAGGCTTGGACCACAGCATGGTCCGGGACTCTCACGCCAATCGTGCTGCGCCTCGGATGCTTGAGGCGACGCGGCACCTCACGAGTGGCGGGCAGCAGGAATGTGTAACTGCCGGGCACACCCTCCTTGACGATGCGAAATTGCCAATTGTCGAGAACAGCGTAGCGCCCGATTTCAGCGAGATCGCGGCATACGAGCGTCAAATGATGCTTTTCATCGACCCCTCGCAGCGTTCGAATGCGTTGCGCCGCCGCGACATCGCCCACCCGGCATCCAAATGCATAGCTCGAATCCGTCGGGTACGCGATTACGCCGCCCGCACGCAAAATCGCCGCCGCCTGACGCAGGAGTCTGCCTTGCGGGTTTGTCGGATGGACGGAAAAGTACTGAGCCATACGCGAGGGTTAGGGGGCTGCCGCCGCAGTCAGCGTGCTGTTTCCATTATATAATTCGCACTCATTCTAACGCAGAGTTATATGGCTTCACGTGAATCTACAACAACTTCGATACCTCTGCGCCGTCGTCGACCATGGACTCAACGTTTCGGTCGCGGCCGATGCACTCTTCACGTCGCAGCCCGGGATCAGCAAGCAGATTCGCCAGCTCGAGGACGAGCTCGGCGTCCCGATTTTCATACGTCAGGGCAAACGTCTCTCCGCACTTACCGCCGGCGGCGAGGTGATCGTCGCCACCGCGCGGCGCGCCTTGCAGGAGCTCAATAATCTCAAGCGTGTCGGTGCGGAGTTCAAGAGTGAGGATACCGGCACGTTGGCGATCGCGACAACCCACATGCAAGCCCGGTATGTTCTGCCGCCGGTCCTGAAGCGGTTTGCTGAACGCTATCCGAAGGTGCGGCTGCTGCTGCGGCAAGGCAATCCGATGCAGGTCGCCGAAAACACCGCGCGCGCCGAAGTGGACGTCGGCATTGCGACCGAGGCACTCGCCGACGTTCCCGAGCTGATAACGCTGCCGTGCTACACATGGAATCGCTGCGTCCTCGTCCCCAAGGGCCATCCGCTCGCGAAAGTCAAGCCGCTCACCCTCGAGGCGCTTGCGCGTTACCCCATCGTCACCTACGACTTCAGCTTCACCGGACGCTCGCAGATCAACGCCGCATTCAGCGCCAAGGGACTCGAGCCCAATGTCGTTCTCACGGCGCTCGATTCCGACGTGATCAAGACCTACGTCGAGCAGGGAATGGGCGTGGGCATCGTCGCTCAGCTTGCGTTTGACCCTGTAAGGGATACGCAATTCGACAAGATCGACGCGGCTCATTTGTTCGCCGCGAGTACCACGCGTCTTGCGCTGCGACGCGGGATTTATCTGCGTGGATTCGTCTTCGAGTTTATCGCGCTGTTCGCTCCCCGCTTCGACCGTGCCGCGATCGAGGCTGCGTTGCGAGGCGAGTCGGAGAACTATGAGTTGTAGCGGCGCGGGATCGCGAGCGGACAAAGCGCCGCTCGACTCTCCGCCAGAGCGATGACCGACGCGACGGTGCGCAGCTGGTCATTGGCCGTGCTGATCGCCGCGCTCGCGATGCTCGGACCGTTTTCCGTCGATGCCTACCTGCCGGCCTTCCCTGAGATCGGACGCGACCTCGGCGTTTCCGCGCTCGCAGTCCAGCAAACGTTGTCGGCATTCCTGTTCGCGTATGCATTCATGATGCTGTGGCATGGCGCGCTTTCCGACGCACTGGGCCGACGCCCGATCATCGTCATCAACCTCGTCGTTTACGCGGTTGCGACGCTCGGATGCGCGGTGGCGGCGAACATCCAGACGCTATGGCTGTTTCGCGCATTGCAGGGGATCACCGCGGGCGCGGGTCTCGTCGTAGGCAGGGCGATCATTCGAGACAAATTCCACGGTGCAGAAGCCCAGCGCCTGATGTCCCAGATCACGCTGGTATTCGGTCTAGCACCGGCGATCGCGCCGGTGATGGGCGGCCTGCTTCTGAACACGCTCGGATGGCGGTCCATATTCTGGGTGTTGCTGGCACTGGTAATCATTTTGCTTGTCTGGTCCTTCAAGGCGCTGCCGGAAACGCTGCCGCCCGGGTCGCGGCAATCGCTCCATCCGCGAACCCAGTGGCAGAACTACGTCCGCGTCTTGCGGGACCCTGAGTTTCTGTTGCTGGCAGGTGTTCCGACGCTCAATTTCGCGGCTTTTTTTATCTATATCGCGAGCGCCCCGTCGTTCCTTATCGACTTGCTGGGGGTGTCGAGCTACGGCTTCGCTTGGTTGTTCCTGCCGATGATAAGCGGCGTGATGATCGGCGCCTTCGTTTCGGGGCGCATCGCGGGACGCATCTCAGCCGTGCGCACCGTTCGCATGGGCTATATACTGATGTTCACGGGCGTCGGGCTGCAGCTTGCTGCCGCGTGGTTTGTCGCGCCGAACGTTCCCTGCCACGTTGTGCCGATCATGATCTACACCATGGGCTCGAGCATCGTGATGCCGACAGCAACGCTGCTGCTGCTCGATGTCTTCCCGACGATGCGAGGATTGGCATCCTCCCTGCAGGGCTTTCTTCATTTCATGCTCGCCGCGATAACGGCCGGAACCATCGCGCCGTTCCTTGCGCATTCGCTCAAGACGCTGGCGTCCGGAATGGCCGGGTTCACGTTGCTAAGCGTCGCGCTGTGGGCTGTCTATGCGCGTCGTGTTCGGGAATCGAGAGGGATCAACGAACGATGAAGGTTACTAGATTGGTTCTTTTGATCTGCTTGTTGGCGAGCGCCCCGCGCAGCTTTGCAGCCGAACTCCCGACGATACCGCTTTCGATGAAGGGGCATCGCGTCGTCGCCGAAGTCGCGGCTACGCCTGAGACGCGGACCACGGGATTGATGTATCGATTCAGCCTCAAGCCTGATCATGGGATGCTCTTCGTGTTTGGCTCACCGCAGCCGCTCGCGTTCTGGATGAAGAATACGTTTGTTCCGCTGTCGATCGCCTTCATCGACCATGACGGCAAAATACTCAACATTGAGGACATGTCGCCTCGAACCGAAGCGACGCATTTTTCGGATGGTCTGGCGTTGTACGCGTTGGAAATGAAAAAGGGCTGGTTTGCAGAACATGGAGTCGCTGCAGGTGATCGGATCGAGGGTGTGGAACAGGCGGCGAAGCGCTAAGGCGGCAGCACATTGCGCTATGCTATGTGCTTTATGGCCAGGGATTTCCCGTGCTCAGAACCATCAAACCGGGTATACCGCGCGCCATTGACAAACGCACGATCCCCGACCTGCTGGCTCCCTTATGGCGAACCGCTCAGAAAGGCGCACCACTCGAGGCCGAAATGCTGGTTGTCGTTAACTCGCTCGGTTTCGACAGTTTCATGTACGGAATGTCAACCGCGTCACATCCGTTGCGAGACAGCCGCTCATACGTTTGGACAACCTTGCCGCGTGAGTGGGTTTCCATTTACGACCAAAATGCCTATATCGAGATTGACCCAAGGTTGACCGAAACTTGGCAGCGCGTTACGCCTCTACTTTGGGACCGGCACTCACATGCGGGCGATCTCCGCGCCATTGCGTTTTTGGATCACGCTGCGCAATATGGCGTCGGCAGCGGAGTTGTTGTTCCTCTACGGGATCCGTTGCACGCCATGGTCGTTGTTGCTTTGAACGCCAAGACTCGCGAGATCGATGAACAGCGGCGTCGAGAAATTAACGCGAATCTAGGCGACATCGTGCTTCTCGCGGCTCACTTCCATGAGATTTTCATGGCCAGTATTCTCGATACTGGAGCGACGCCACGTCAGCAAGGTGCACCGCTAAGTGCGCGCGAGATCCAGTGTCTGCGAATGGCCTCACATGGCCTGACAAGCAGCGACATCGCTCAAAAGTTGGGGCTTGCTGAGCGTACTGTCAACTTTCATTTCTCAAATGTGCTCAGCAAGCTGGCCGTCGCCAATCGAGGGGAAGCAATCGCAGTGGCGATAGGCCGAAGAATGCTAAACGACTAATGCGCCGCCGTCTTGTCGAGGAATCATTCTTGTTTCATGAACTCTAGCGGGTTAGCAGTGTGATCTTAAGCGATTCATTCAGTGCGGCCCTACAAAACGTTTGGGTTTCAAAAAGGCGCTCACGCCTTCGGCAATGCAAGACGCTGCAAAAGAGACCCTTACCATCATAGAAGACGTTTCTGTTACGACGGTCATCGCCATCCCAACGCTCCTCCCGAAACCCCGGCCAGGCTGTGGCCCATTGCTGCGCCGAATTTCCGCGCAACGCGCTCTGCAATATTTTCTTGCGGCGTGAAATCGACAAGCTCTTCGGCTTTGATGATGTCGCGCGCGACATACTCGACGCTGCCGAGTGCGTCCACCAATCCGAGTTCGACCCCGCGTTTCCCGTTCCAGACCAGGCCAGAAAAGATATCGGGTGAATCCTTGAGCCGGTCGCCCCGGCCCGCCTTCACCGCGGCGATGAATTGTTGGTGAATTTCATCGAGCATTTGCTGGGCGTACTGCTTTTGTGTTTCCGACAGCGGTGAGAACGGGTCAAGAAACGCCTTGTTCTCCCCGGCGGTCAGCGCACGCCGCTCGATGCCCAGCTTGTCCATCGTTCCCACGAACCCGAACCCGTCGAGAATGACGCCGATCGATCCGACGAGGCTCGCCTTATCGACGTATATACGGTCGGTCGCCACCGCCACGTAGTACGCGCCCGAAGCACAGATTTCTTCGACCACAGCATAGATGGGTGTATTAGGATATATGCCGCGCAAGCGCCGAATCTCGTCGTTGATCTCGCCCGCCTGAACCGGACTGCCTCCGGGGCTGCTGATACGCAGCACGACACCGCGCGTCCCCTTGTTCTTGAACGCAGCCTGCAGGCCCGCGATCACATTTTCCGCGCTCGCGCGACCGTTGCTCTCAAGCGCGCCCTGGATCTCGACAACCCCGGTGCACTTGTCGACGCAGGTCTTTGCCCCGCTGCTGAATGTACCGAGCACCGCCAGTATTCCGAGAACAATCACTCCGAACGTGAGCAGCTTGAAGAAAATTCCCCAGCGCCGGGCTCGACGCTGCTCGCGCAATCCCTCGGTAGCGAGTTGCTCCAGAACGCGTCTCTCCCAGTTTTCTTCCATTATTTATCGAACTCCTCGATGCAGAACACGTTTCCTTCGCGCTCGACAACCTCCAGCGAAGCAAGCCGGGCGCCGCGGCAGGGACCGGCGACGCAGACTCCGCTGTCGGGCGCGTAGAGCGCGCCGTGCGTCGCGCAAATCAAGTATAACTTGGTCTCATCGAAGAAATCGCCCTGCATCCAATCGAGCTCGCTAGCCTGGTGCCGGCATTCGTTGATGTACGCGCGTGGCTCTCCCTGCCAGCGCACCACGAACGCCGGCGCGCTCTCACTACCCTGCGTCGTCTCGAAACGCACGCCGGCACCGCCTTCGGCGAGCTCTCCCGAGGCACATATCAAGCGTTCGAAGCGAGCCACGATCGCAATTCGGAAACGGAATGGACGATTGCCAGGGGTGAGAGACTTTCGAATGCCTCGGGCTCGTGCGCGCCATATGCGACCGCCAGGGCGCTGGTGCCGGCGTTGCGCGCGAGCTCGAGATCGTGCGATGTGTCGCCGATCATCAGCGTCTGCGCAGGGTTCACCCCAAGATGCTCCATCAAGGTAAGAAGCATTTCCGGGTTGGGCTTGGGAAAGCCTTCGTCGGCGCATCGCGACGCGACAAATCGATGCGCAATCCCGTGTTGCACCAGCGCCCGCGAGAGCCCTTTGCGGGTCTTGCCGGTCGCAATCGACAAAAGGAAGCCGCGATCGTCGAGCTCTTCCAGCATTTCACGAACCCCGTCGAACAACGGGATGGCAGCGTCGCCCGCGAGATAGTGGGTCCGGAAGCGCTCGGAAAACCCGCCGTAATGCTCGGGATCGAGGAGCGGCGCTACGTGACGGATCGCATCGTGCTGCCCGAGACCGATCACATGCCTTGCGGAACCGTCATCCGGTGCCGTCACACCGACGTCGCGGCAGGCCTGTTGAATCGCGCGCGCGATGAGCGCGGTTGAATCGACCAGGGTCCCGTCCCAGTCGAAAGCGAGCAGCCTATACCGGCGCGGCGGATTACGCACCGATACGCTGCAGCGCGTCAGCGCGCGAAAGAAAAGATTGAAGATCATTCGGAAGCGGCGACTCGAGCACGAGCTCGCGCGCTCCATCGGGGTGCGTCACGGCAAGCTTCCACGCATGCAGGAACATCCGCTTGAGCCCCCGCCTGCCGAGCGTCCTGTTCCACGGGAAATCGCCGTACTTGTCGTCGCCGGCCAGCGGAAACCCGAGGTGAGTGAGGTGGACACGGATCTGGTGTGTGCGTCCCGTATGCAGCTCCGCTTCAAGCAGGGTCATCGCGGGTTCGAACTCTGACAGGGCTTTACGCAGGTAGAACACGGTGCGCGCGGTCTTTCCGCCATCGCGCTCGACGCGGACACGGCGCTCACCGTCCGCGGTCAAAAATTTGGTCAACGGCAGCTCAACCTGGCGCTTGGCGTCTCGCCACATCCCCTTTACAAGCACGAGGTAACGCTTGTCGACACGCCCCTCCCGCAGCGCCTTGTGGAGCGCAACCAGCGACGCACGCTTTTTCGCGATCAGAAGTACCCCCGACGTATCGCGATCGAGCCGATGCACGAGCTCGAGGAACTTCGCATTCGGGCGGCCGGCGCGCAATTGCTCGATCAGACCGAACGCGATGCCGCTGCCGCCGTGCACGGCGAGACCAGCCGGCTTGTCGACCGCGATCAGTGCGTCGTCTTCGTAGAGAATCGGGAACGACGCCGGCGCGGCGGGACGTTCGCGGGCGTCGGATGGCGTGCTGGTGCGTATGGGCGGAATGCGCAATAAATCACCGACCGCGAGCCTCACGTCCGGTCGCGCCCGCTTTCGATTGACCCGCACTTCGCCGCTTCGAAGAATGCGATAGATGTGGCTCTTCGGCACCCCTTTGAGAATCCGCAGCAGAAAATTATCGATTCGCTGCCCTTGCCCCGTTTCGTCCACGGTGAGCTGGTTGACCGAATCCTTGCTTAAATCCTTCATTTCCTTATAATTGCAGCAAGCAACCGTGGGCGAGAACTCGGGAAAGCGTCGCTTTTAGGCGTCGATTTCCCAGGCGACGGCGACATTCGAGAGGATGTAGGAGCCGCCCGCCCAATGGCCCCGATAAGGGGAAATCGGTTAATTCAGCTCACCGTGCGGGCATTGCAATCCCGCAAAAGTAGCGATGTTAATGGAATAGCGCGGTCTACGCACCGGCCTGTGGCCGAGGTAAAGCGATACGACGCGCGGTGCGCGACGCGATAGCTAGCGCAACGAATTCTGGGTTCCGCATCGCCGACCTGCCTACGCGGGTCAGTAAGGAAGTGGGCGATGCACCGATCAGACCGTTTGAGCGAAAACGAAAAATCACCACCACGCTCCCGAGACAGGTACGCTTTTCATCCAGCAGATACGTTCGATGAGCGTCCGCTCCCCGATGCCTTATACCCGCATCCGACTTCTCGTAGCCAGGCAGCCCCTGTTGCCTGAGTGGTTTCTTTTGTCGTCGCCCGCCGCCTCAGTCTAAGCGTCCGCAAGGGCGCTCTGCTTTACCCGCCGCATGACCCGGCCGAGCCTGGCGCTGGGGAATACTCATGAAACGCATGCTGTTCAACGCCACCCAGGCAGAAGAGCTCCGGGTGGCCATCGTCGACGGCCAGAAGCTCATCGACCTCGATATCGAATCCGCGAACAAGGAACAACGCAAGAGCAATATCTATAAAGCCGTCATCACGCGCATCGAGCCCAGCCTGGAAGCGTGCTTCGTCGATTACGGCGCGGACCGCCACGGTTTTCTGCCCTTCAAGGAGATCGGTCGCGAATACCTTCGTGACGGCGACGGGCCGAAGGGCCGCATCCAGGACCAGCTCAAGGAAGGCCACGAGCTTATCGTCCAGGTCGACAAGGACGAACGGGGTAACAAGGGCGCCGCGCTGACGACTTACATTTCGCTCGCCGGCCGGTATCTGGTGTTGATGCCCAACAACCCCCGCGGCGGCGGCGTGTCGCGGCGTATCGAGGGCGAGGACCGCAACGAGCTGCGCGACACCATCGCCCAGCTAGAAGTGCCGCAGGGAATGAGCGTCATTGCTCGCACGGCAGGCATCGGGCGCTCGTTGGAAGAGCTGCAGTGGGACCTGAATTATCTGATGCAGTTGTGGCTGGCGGTTGACGGCGCCGCCAAAACACAGTCAGGCGCATTCCTGATCTACCAGGAGTCGAGCCTCGTGATCCGGGCGATTCGCGACTACTTCCAGCCGGATATCGGCGAGCTCCTCATCGATACCGAATCGATCTACGAGCAGGCCCAGCAGTTCATGAGCCATGTGATGCCTGCCAACGTGTCCCGCGTCAAGCTCTACAAGGACGACGTTCCGCTGTTTTCGCGCTTCCAGATCGAGCATCAGATCGAAACTGCGTACGCGCGCCAGGTGCCACTGTTATCCGGCGGCGCCATCGTCATCGATCATACGGAGGCGCTTGTCTCCGTCGACGTCAACTCCGCGCGCGCGACCAAGGCTGCGGACATCGAGACGACCGCGTTCAACACCAACCTCGAAGCTGCAGACGAAATCGCAAGACAGCTGCGGCTGCGCGACTTGGGCGGCTTGATCGTCATCGACTTCATCGATATGGAGAGCGCCAAGAACCAGCGCGAAGTCGAGAACCGCCTGAAAGACGCGCTCAAATACGACCGCGCACGCGTGCAGCTCGGCAAGATCTCCCGCTTCGGCCTCATGGAGCTGTCGCGTCAGCGCTTGCGTCCGGCGCTTGCCGAATCGGCCTATATACCCTGCCCGCGCTGCCACGGCATCGGTCACATACGGGGCACCGAGTCGACGGCGCTGCATATTCTGCGCATCCTTCAGGAAGAAGCGATGAAGGACAACACTGCGCAAGTGGTCGCGCAAGTGCCTGTCGATGTTGCGACGTTCCTGCTCAATGAAAAGCGTGCGGAGATCCACACCATCGAAGCGCGCTTCAAGGTCAATGTCGTGCTTGTGCCCAATACCTACCTGGAAACGCCGAACTATAAAGTGCAGCGCTTGCGTCACGACGACCTCAATCAGGCGGAACCCTTGCCGCCATCGTTCACGATGATGGAGCGTCCTGAGGAAGAAGATCCGCTCAAGCAGCGACAGGAGGACGCGAAGGAGCCGCGACAGGAAGCCATGGTCAAGGGAATCACGCCTTCGCAGCCTGCACCTATGCCGGTGGAGCGCATCGTGGTCGTCACGCAACCGGAGAATTGGTTCAATAAGGTACTCGGGTGGTTCCGTGCCAAGTCTGCGGAGGTGACGCCGCCGCCGGTTCGCACCGATACGACACGCGATTCGCGCGGCCGGCCGGAGCGCGACCGCCGAGGTGGGCAACGCGATGATCGCGGCGTCGACAAGCGGGACGCTAC
The DNA here is from genome assembly GCA_963745385.1 of uncultured beta proteobacterium. Taxonomy (GTDB): domain Bacteria; phylum Pseudomonadota; class Gammaproteobacteria; order Burkholderiales; family Casimicrobiaceae; genus PALSA-1003. The sequence goes on along the minus strand of CAVUXI010000004.1, from coordinate 120,109 downwards.
CCGCGAACCGCAGAAGCAACGGCAGCCCCAAGGATCGACGGCGCAGCCGCGCCGAGAGCGGGAAGCAGGCCGTGACGGCCAGCGGCATCAGGGTCGCGACGCTCAACGCGAAGGACAGAAGCAGCGGCCTCCGCGCGAGCAACGCGAGCCTCGCGAACCCCGCGAGCCGCGCGCGCCGCGCGCGCAGGAGCCTCGCGCTGCAGTCGACCCCAACGTCCCCGCGATTGCCCAAGGCCAGCCTGGAGCCGTACGAACCGGCGACCATGCCGACGGTAGCCGCCGGCGGCGTGACCGGCGCCGTGGCGGCGGAGCTGGAGGGCGTGAGCGCGGCGAGCGAGGCGGACAAACCGAAGCGCGCGGTGATCGTCCCGCTCGCGCCCCGCGGAGCGAGCACAAGCCTGACGAAGCCTCATCGCAGATACCGCCCGCAAGCCCACCGATCGAAGCGGTGCTTCTGGGCGATGAGCACGGCATGCAGCCGGAAGCACCGGTCGCCAGCGACAGCGTTCCATTTGCTGATCGGCTGCCCATCCACCCCTCGTACGAGGCTCCTTCCGTTCACGCCGACACGGGTCCGCAACACGAGCCTGAGCGCCCAGTGGAAGAAAGGCCCGCCACCGCATCCTTCGAACGCCTGAACACAGTCATGCCGGACAACGCACCCGAGATACCGAAGGTGTCGCTCGAGCTACCGCCGGATTCGGACCTGGTGCTGATAGAGACGAGCCGCCAGGTCACGCAAACCGTTCTCGTCGAAGAGCACGCACAACGACCGCGACGTGTCCGTCCCGCGCGCGTTGTTATCGAGGACGCGCCGTTGCAATTGGTTGAAACCGCGCCAAAGGAACCCGCGCGCCAAGAGCCGTTGCCGCCAGCGGTTGACGACCGCACCTTGTCCTGAGGTGATCGGAGCCAGGCCCGCGCCGCCCCTTCTCTAGCGAGCGACCCGGGCCGCGATGCGGGCTTCGATTGCCGCGAGCAGTGCCGCGGACGCCTGCTCGGCGAGGTCGAGCACCCGCTCGAAGCCCTGCACGCCGCCGTAGTACGGATCGGGCACCTCACGCACATCGATCTCGGGGACGAGGTCGAGGAACAGTCCCAGATAACCCTCGAAATGCGGAGGGCTGATGACTTGCAGCGCCGTGAGATTGCGCCGGTCCATGGCAAGGATCCATTCGAAGCGCTCGAAGTCCAGAACGTTCACCATACGCGCCTGCCGCGGCGCAAGCTCGTAGCCGCGGCGGCGGGCGGCAAATGTCGCCCGAGGATCCGCGGGCTGGCCGAGCTGATAGTCGTGCGTGCCCGCCGAGTCGACCAAAATGCGATCGTCGAGCTTCCTGCGCTTGAGCAGCGCGCGGAATACGTTTTCCACAGTCGGTGAGCGGCAGATATTGCCGGTACAGACAAAGAGAACGCTGGAAAGCATCCGAGGCGCCTCCGGGCCAGCGATCAATGCACCCTCTCCCCTGGCGTGTCGGGCGTCCCGCCCGCCTCCTCCGATTCGCTGAACAGCTCGTCGTTCTCGCCTGCAGACCTGCGCAGCGCGGCGAGCTCGCTTCGCGCTTCCGCAAGCATGCGCTCGCGGCGGCGTCTGGATTCCTGCTCGATGCCGTTGCCGACAAAAAGCGCGACTACCGCACCGGAAAACGCGCCGAAAATCCCGAACAGCTCGTAGCCCGTCACGATCAGGCCCGCGCCGACGATGGCCGCAAGCCACCAGCCTTCTGCGGACCGGTGCTCGATCGTCTCGCACCTGTGCTCGGCATCGGCCAGCTCTGCCTCGATCCAGACGCGCGAGACGCGCGCCAATTCGCGGTGCCTGGCGATAAGACGTTTTCGCTGCTGGGCGTCGGCTACCTCGAAGTAGAGGTCTCGAAGCGCCAGCCTCAGGCGCGCGTCACCCGGATGCGACGCCCATGCGGCTCGCCAGCTGTCGGCTGAAGGCGCGATGCCGGCTTGCGCTTCCAGACGTCGGAGCTCGCCCAGCAAGGGCGCGCGCCGCTGAGCAGCTTCGTGCGAACGTTGCACCGCCTCCCCGACGAACGTCGTACCGGAATCGGCATGCGCGTCGGACCAGGTCATGGCGATTTTCTACGGCGTCAGCGACACGCCGAAGAGCTTTTCCTTGAGCTGGTAGAGGCGATCGCGGAGCTCCGCCGCCTTCTCGAATTCGAGGTTGCGCGCCGCGTCGAGCATTTCCCGCTCGATGCGCTTGAGCTCCTTCTCCAGATCCTTCTCCGGCATTGTGTCGTACTTCGCGTGCGCCTGCGCCGCCTTGAGCTGCTTTCGCTCCTGGTCGATATCGTAAACGCCGTCGATGATGTCCTTGATGCGCTTAGTCACGCCGATCGGCGTAATCCCCATCTTCTGATTCCAGGCAAGCTGCTTGTTGCGGCGGCGCGTAGTCTCGCCGATGGCAGCCGTCATGGAGTCGGTCATCTTGTCGGCGTACAGGATCGCCATGCCGTTGATGTGACGAGCGGCGCGGCCGATGGTCTGTATCAGCGAGCGCTCCGCGCGCAGGAATCCCTCTTTGTCGGCATCGAGGATCGCGACCAGCGACACTTCCGGTATGTCGAGACCTTCCCGCAGCAGGTTGATGCCCACCAGCACGTCGAACTCGCCCAAGCGCAAGTCTCGAATGATCTCGACACGCTCGACGGTATCGATGTCCGAGTGCAGATACCGGACCTTCACCCCGTGTTCGTTGAGATAGTCGGTCAGGTCCTCGGCCATGCGCTTGGTGAGGGTTGTGACCAGCACGCGCTCGTCCTTGGCCGAGCGCAGATTGATCTCGGAGAGCAGATCGTCGACCTGAGTCTGCGCAGGCCGCACTTCGAGGGAGGGATCGACCAAACCCGTCGGTCGCACGAGCTGCTCGACCACCTGCCCCGCATGCTTGTGCTCATAATCGGCCGGCGTCGCGGAAACAAAGATTGTCTGTGGAAGCAGCTTCTCGAACTCGTCGAAGCGCAAAGGACGGTTGTCGAGCGCGGAAGGCAGGCGGAAGCCGTAGTTGACCAGGTTCTCCTTGCGCGCACGGTCACCCTTGTACATCCCGCCGACCTGCGGAATGGTGACGTGCGATTCGTCGACAAACGCCAGCGCGTTGCGCGGCAGGTAGTCGATGAGCGTAGGCGGAGGCTCCCCGGCGGCGCGTCCTGACAGGTGTCGTGAGTAGTTTTCGATGCCTTTGCAGAATCCGATTTCGAGCATCATTTCGATGTCGAAGCGGGTCCGTTGCTCGATCCGCTGAGCCTCGATGAGCTTCATCTGCGAAATGAACAGCTCCTTCTGCTCCGCGAGCTCGATCTTGACCTTCTCGACCGCGTCGAGCACCTTGTGCCGGCCCGTGACGTAGTGGCTCGACGGAAATACCGTGAATCGTCCAAGCTTCTGCCGGATGTGCCCGGTGAGCGGATCGAACAGCTGCAGCGACTCGACTTCGTCGTCGAAGAGCGAGAGCCGGATCGCGTTCTCGGCGTGCTCGGCCGGAAAGATATCGAGCACGTCGCCATGCACGCGAAACGTTCCCCGGCGAAAGTCGCTGTCGTTGCGCTGATACTGCATTTCCGTGAGGCGCTTGATCGCATCGCGCTGTGCGAGCCGATCCCCCTGGCGCAGGTGCAGGATCATGCTGTGGTACTCCGATGGATCGCCTATGCCGTAGATCGCCGATACGGTCGCGACCACGATGCAATCGGGACGCTCGAGGATGGACTTGGTGGCTGACAGCCGCATCTGCTCGATGTGCTCGTTGATCGATGAGTCCTTCTCGATATAGAGATCGCGGGACGGCACATACGCTTCCGGCTGATAGTAGTCGTAGTACGAGACGAAATACTCGATCGAGTTGTTCGGGAAGAACTCACGGAATTCGGAATAAAGCTGGGCCGCCAGCGTCTTGTTGGGGGCCAGCACCAGCGCCGGGCGACCGGTGCGGGCAATGACGTTGGCCATGGTGTAGGTTTTGCCGGAACCGGTGACGCCGAGGAGCGTCTGAAAAGAGAGTCCGTCTTCGATGCCGGTGACGAGCTTCTCGATTGCCTCGGGTTGATCGCCGGCCGGCTGAAACGGCTGGTGGAGCTCGTAGGGACTGTTGGGATAGGTGATGACCATCGGAAATTTAAGCGAGCAATCGGCTATTTTAGCGCAGCCGCCGGTCCCGGCGCACCGTCCTGCGGATCATGTCCATCGAACGCATATCCAACGCCGCACAAAACCTCGCGGACTGGGGCGGGTACGGTAAAATCGAGCCTCTACCGTCAGCCCCGATGTCACCGATGAGCCTCCTCTCCGCCCGTGTTCAAGCGTTAAGACCGTCGCCGACCCTCGCCGTCACCGCACAGGCAGCCAAGCTCAAGTCGGAGGGAAAGGACGTGGTGAGCCTCGGCGCGGGCGAGCCCGACTTCGATACGCCGCAGCACATCAAAGATGCGGCCATCGTCGCGATTAACAAGGGGTTTACCAAGTACACGCAGGTCGGTGGAATCCCGTCGCTGAAGGACGCGGTCATCGCCAAGTTCAAGCGCGAAAACGCGCTCGACTACAGCCCGAGGCAGATCCTGGTCTCAGTCGGCGGCAAGCAGAGCATTTTCAACCTGTGCCAGGCGGTCGTCGGTCGCGGCGACGAGGTCATCATCCCTGCGCCGTATTGGGTGTCGTACCCCGACATCGCGCTTATTTGCGAGGGAACGCCGGTCATCGTCGAAGCGGGCGTCGATCAGGGATTTCGCATCAGCGCCCGGCAACTCGAAGCGGCGATCACTCCGCGAACCAAGCTCTTCTTCATCAACAGTCCGAGCAATCCGACCGGCGCGGTCTATTCGCGCGCTGAACTCGAGGCGCTTGGCGCGGTTTTGCGCCGCCACCCGCGTATCCTCATCGCCACCGACGACATGTACGAGCATATCAAGCTCGACGATTACGACTTCGTCAACATCGTCAACGCATGTCCCGATCTTTATGACCGGACGATCGTTCTTAATGGCGTGTCGAAAGCCTATTCGATGACGGGGTGGCGCATCGGCTACTGCGGCGGTCCGCAGGACATTGTCACCGCGATGGAAAACGTGCAGTCGCAATCCACGTCGAACCCGACGTCGATCTCGCAGGTTGCCGCCGAAGCGGCGCTCAACGGTGATCAAGGGTGCATTGCGCCCATGGTGCGAGCCTTCCGCGAGCGGCACGAGTTCGTCTGGAGCGCATTGAATGCGATGCCCGGCGTGCGTTGCATCCGCGCGGCGGGGGCGTTCTACGCGTATCCCCACGTCGCGGGCGCGATCGATGCGCTGCATGCAAGCGGACGCATATCGCAGCGCACCGACCTTGCTTTCTCAGCTTACCTTCTCGAAAAAGCGCTGGTCGCGGTGGTCCCCGGCTCCGCGTTCGGCACCGAGGGTTACGTCCGCATTTCGTTTGCGACGTCGATGCAGAATCTGGAAAAGGCGATGACCCGAATGAATGCGGCGCTGACGCTGCAACTCGCGACCGCGTGACGGTCCCAGCGACGGCCTGTCCGCCTCGGCGCGGAAGCCAGCCGCGCCTCGCGCTGGCATTGGATTCTCGCTATAATTGCGGTTGTCGATGCGGGAATAGCTCAGTTGGTAGAGCGCAACCTTGCCAAGGTTGAGGTCGCGAGTTCGAGTCTCGTTTCCCGCTCCAGATTTTGTCAGGGGGAGCCGGCGCTCTCCCTTTTTGCTTTGTGACGTCGCCCACGGCGACGTATCGCAGTCCACCCCGGCGGGGTGGCAGAGTGGTCATGCAGCGGCCTGCAAAGCCGTGTACGCCGGTTCGATTCCGACCCCCGCCTCCAGAAGATCAATAAACTTGACCCATCCTAGCCTTCACCAGCCAACACCAACTTCGTCGCATCGCTCAGCTCACTGAACAACGGCCGTAGAAACCACAAACTCGCTGCCTCACTGGTAGGCGCGTTGAACGTCGATGTTGCGCAGGTCGAACAGATCCGGACGCGTCACGCACGCGAAGCTCGCAGCGCTGTTAGGATCGCCCTGCCCCACATACTCGGCACGTTGAGGGAACGGGCAGAGCGGTCTCTGGAACTGGACGCCCTGGGCCACGACATTGTTGACGTAATGCGTTGCGATAATGCTGGCCGGAGCGATCCCCTGCTCTCTCCACTGCTCGAGCGCCTTCACCAGATCGTGGGCGGCGTCGATCACCGGCCCGTTGCTGGTGCCGTTGCCGAATGCGTTTGGACCGAGCCCGCCGCTGCAATGCGCCATCCCCGGCACCATGAATACGCGATAGAAGCCAGTCGGGTCGCCGTCCATGGTCTGCACTACCTTCCGGTAATAATTGAGCCCGTTCTGAGGTGGAATGGCGGCATCCGACCATCCTGCATACTGGATCAGCTTGCCCCCGTGCGCCATGAACGCGCTCAGATCGGGGTTCACCGAGCTGAGGATTGGCTGCAACATCTGCCGTGCAGCGTGGTCCTGCGCGACGACGTCGATGGCCAGGTAGTTGCAGCTCGCCACGCCCTGCATCAGGGCACATCCGAAACCCATGCCGAGCGTGTATTGACTGCTGAACGATGTGGGTGAAGCGCCGGTGATCCAGGTGGTCCAGCCTCCGGTCTGCGCCTCACCGCCCGGCTCGAGGCCGGGGAACAGCAGGACGGGGCCGTCGTGCGGTCCCGCGTAGAGCTTCTGCGCTGCTTGCACTTGCGCGGGTGTCAGGCACGTGTTCGGATCCTGCCCTGCACCGCATTGGACAAACGAGGCGTCGAACTTGCACTGGCGCGGGTCGTTCAGAAACAGATCGGTTGCCACACCGCCGTCTTTGCCGACGCATCGCGCCAGTACCGCGTTGGTGAGAATCGGCAGCTTGCTTGTGGGGATGTAGGCGTCCGGAACGCCGTTGGTTTGCGGTCCGGTGAGCGTCGCCTGGGCGTTGTAGAGATAGTCGGAGCCGAACTCGCCCACCTGATCATTGACCGGCGATCCTGCAATGATTCCGTCGAAGTCAGTTGGAAAACGCTGCGCCTCCTGCAACGCTTCGCGACCTCCGTCGGAACACCCGACGAAATAGGAGAAGTTAGGCGCCTTGCCCATCAAAGCGTTAATGATCGCCTTGGAACCGTCGGTGGTCGCCTTGATCGCGCGGAATCCGTAGTCGAGCAAAACGTCCATGTTGTTGATGAACGCCGGCGCTCCCGATGGTGGACCGGAGGTGCCGTCGTCGGTGCCGGCCGTGGCGTAGCCGCGCGACACCGCGTTCGCGATACCGGACAGCGAGATCGAACCGGCAAATCCGCCGTTTCCGATTTGCTGGTACTTGCCGTTCCAGCTTCCGTCGGTCGGGATCCATACTTCGTAATGGACGTTCGATTGCGGACCCGGCTTGACCGTCGCCGCTACGCGGCAAAGGCCCACCGGCGCGGTTGTCGAGCCGCTTACGGTCTGACCGGCGGCATAGGTTTGCGCCAGTGTGATCGTCGTATTCGGCAGGTTTAAGCTCGTCAGGTTGGAACAGACGTCGGCGGCAGCCGGTAACGCAAAAGTCGCGAGTAGCGCCGCTGCGAGTGGCGATAGGACATAATTTCTCAGTCGTTGCTGGTTGCCCGACGCATTGCATTGCGAAGATTCGTACTTCATCGTTCCTCCTACTAGGTCGTTAGGTGTACACACGCGATCCGCGCCGACGTCCATGAATGGCCGCCCCGCTTGCAACGTCCACGTTACGCGGGCCTGGAGGCGGCTCTTTGTATCCACAAGGGGTTTCGCTTGTCTACATTGTCCGATCGTCGTCGATCACAGTCAATATCCGCGCGGTCTCGTCGATGTAGACTCCGAGGCGAGGTATTCAGTTTGAGGGCGAGAAGTCTATCGATGAAAGCGGTCATGCCCGCTTCCCACACCGTCGCGCTGATCGCGGATGTCAGCCGGGTGTCAGCCGCACCCACTTTGTTGATTCATATGAACGTGCTGCGGCCTGCAACGCCGTCTACGCCGGTTCGATTCCGACCGCCGCTCCACAGCCATCACGCTTCGCGCCTCAGCGGCCGCGTCGCTTCCTCGAATTGATCGTTCGTGATATTGACCGGGGCACGCCGCGCCAGCACGGCGAGGACGACGAGCGGCCTCCGGAACGAATGACCTCACTTTTTCAACTGGGCGAGCGGAGACGCGCAGCGATGCTTCCGTATCGCCACGGCTTCACAATGCTCGAGATGGCAGCGGTACTCGCGGTCATTGCTATCCTGGCGATCATTGCGGTTCCTAGCTTTCAGGACCGCATTATCAGGAACCAGATCATTGCCGCAGTACCGCTCGCCGACATCGTGAAAACTCCGATCGCTCTGTCATGGGCCACGGTGCAAGCCTTGCCCGAGAATAATGCTGCCGCCGGATTGCCTGTCGCCGAGAAGATCGTCAACAACTATATCAGCGCGGTTTCGGTACACGACGGTGCGATCGACATAACTTTCGGCAACAGCGCGAATGGCCTCATCAAGGGCAGGATTCTCACGCTCCGTCCCGCCATCGTCGCCGATGCGCCCATCGTGCCGGTCGAATGGGTATGCGGTAACGCCGACGTTCCCGGCAAGATGACCGTCCGAGGCGAAAATCGTACCGATATCCCCGCGAACTATTTGCCGCTGAATTGCCGCGGGCGGTAAATCGTCCTACTGTTGCCGCGACTGCTCCTAGGACCGGCACCGCCATCGCGATACCGCCGAAGTGGCGCATCAGTTCAATCGAGTGCTCATTCGGATGCGTCAAACAACCATCGCCGCACATTGCATTCAATCGAAATGGCCGCAGATATTGCGAGAGGCCATGGATCGGAGGTGATGTCGATGTCGACGGCAGTTGGCGCAAAGACGCCATGAAATCATTCGGCAGGAAAGCCGAAGGATTGCGACTCGAGCGCATGAGATCCTCGCCGCGGTGGGCAGGCGAGTCGTTTCGCAACATTCACCCCATACTGCCGGGGTTGCGAAATGCGGCCGTTCCACAGCCCACGGTGAGTGAATTTCTTTGCGGCGGCGGCCGGCGCGTCCCGCAAGGACCGCTTCCTTCCGTCGATCCGACATCGACATGGGCAAGGGCTCCAGGTAGCGGACTGCGTGCGACCTGGCTCGGTCATTCCACGGTGTTGATCGAGATAGACGGCGCTGCGCGTCCTGACCGATCCCGTTTGGGGACCGCGCGCATCGCCATCCAGTCTTGTGGGCCCGAAGCGGTTCCAGCCCGTACCGGTGCGCTCTGCGCAGGTTACCGCCGGTCGACGCGGTGCTGATTTCGCACGACCACTATGACCACCTCGACTACCCGACGATCCGTGAGTTGGCAAAGAGCGATGTTCCCTTTGTCACATCGCTTGGCGTCGGGGCTCACCTCGAGGCCTGGGGCGTGCCGCCGCACCGAATTACCGAGCTCGATTGGTGGGAATCGTACACGCTGCCCAACGCCGATCTGACGGTGACGGCGGCGCCATCGCAGCACTTTTCCGGCCGCGGCCTGAAGGATCGCAACGCGACCTTGTGGTCTTCGCTGGTCGTCCGGTCGCGCAGGCACGCCGTCTTTTTCAGTGGCGACACCGGGCTCACGACCGAGTACAAGACAATCCGCGACCGGCTCGGTCCTTTCGATTTGGTAATGCTGGAAGTCGGTGCGTTCCATCCATCGTGGGGCGACATCCACCTGGGGCCAGAGCATGCACTCGAAGCGCTGGAATTGCTGGGCTGCGGTGCGTTCCTGCCCGTGCATTGGGGCACGTTCAGCCTGGCCATGCACGCCTGGGACCAACCCGCCGAAACGCTGTTCACCCTCGGCCCCAAGAGGGGCGCGCAACTCCTGATGCCCCTCTTGGGCGCGCCTATCGAGCCCGCAGACGCGACACGTTTAACCCCATGGTGGCGCGCCGTGGATACGCCCCGGGGAAGTGAGGCCGCGACCGTATCACAGGCGACGACGCTGCCAAAGTCGATGCCCTGGCCGCTCGACTGAGTACAGGTGAAATCCGAACACGCGAGGGTCCGGGCGTTCGTGCATCACTTCAGTGTTTGAAGATACGCAATCACGTCAGCGCGTTGCTTGGCGTCGGCGAGCCCCGAGAACGGCATCACGTTGCCCGGAACGACCTTTTGCGGATCGGCGAGAAAAGGTTCGAGTGTCTTGTCGTCCCAAGTAAGATTTCCGCCCTTCATCGCGCGGCTGTAGCGGAACCCGCCGAACGTCCCGGCCTTGCGACCAACGATTCCTTGCAGGCTCGGTCCTACCCCGTTTGTACCGTCGGTCGAATGACAAACGCTGCACTGTGCGAAGACCTGCTTGCCGGCGGCAGCGTCCTGTGCGCTAGCTGGCGCCGTGAGCACGATCCACAAGCCCGCTGTCAATGCTGCGCACAACCCGCGATAGCTTTGCTGCATGTCAATGCTCCTCCTGCTCGTATAGCTTATGAGAGTCCGGGGCCCAAGATTCGTTACAGCATCCGGGGCCGCTGTGTGTAGGAAACGAGATCGTCGCCTAATCGCAACGCGAGCGCGGCAAGCGGCCCCGTTGGGTTGAATCCCGAGTTGTGCGGGTAGACCGATGCGCCGACGACAAACACGTTCTCGGCGTCCCAGTGCTGCAGATGCGGGGATACAACACTGGTTTTCGGATCGGCGCCCATCGGGGTACCCCCCGTAATATGCGTGCTCTGGTATTGGCGAGTGTCGAACGGAGCCTTGCGTCCCGCGACCGGACCCATGATGTCGGCGCCCATCGCTTTGGTGATCGCACCGATCTTCTGCGTCACCCACTCCGACATCTTCGTTTCGTTGTCTCGAAAATCGAACGTCATCCGCAACAGCGGCTGACCATAGGCGTCCGTGTACACCGGATCGAGGTCGAGATAATTGTCGATGTGCGGATAACAACTGCCTTGCGCGGAGACCGCGAAGGAATGCGAGTACCACGCGGCGTTGGCCGCCTTCCAACCGGTGCCCCACAGGGGCGTGCCCGGAGGTACCCGCCGGTTGCCGATCGGCCGCCCGTTGAACACGTTGGCGCTGATGCCTCCGCCGCCGAGGAAACCCAGTCCCGCATGATCGAAATTGTCGTTGTTGAATTCGTCGATCACCGTCCCCGTGCTGCCGCTCGCTAGAAATGGATTGATCCAACGATCCTTGAAAAACACGTTGACTCCGGAGTTGGTCTGGTAGCAGAAATTCTTGCCGACGACCCCCGCCCTCGTCTTAGGGTCGTAGGGTTTTCCGATACCGTCGAGCAGGAGGAACCGCGTGTTGGACATGGTGAAAGCAGCCAGCACCACGACATCGGCGGGCTGCTCGTATTCCTCGCCGGTGACGAGGTCGACGTAGCGCACGCCCGTGACCCGCTTCGCCCGCTGGTCGTAATTGACGCCGAGCACGTGGCAACGTAAGCGGATCTCGAAGCCCTTGCGCTGCAGCAGCATCGGATATAGGAGGACCTCGGGGGAGGCCTTCGCCTGTGCCTCGCAAATGAACCGCTCGCAGTGCCCGCAATATTGGCACTGCCCGAGTTTCTGCCCGTCGGGGTTGGTGTAGGCGCCGGACGAATTCGCGGCAGGCAGGGGGAACGGCTTGTAACCCATCGATTCGACGGTCGCCTTGAAGATCGTCCCGGCTTCGGTGATCTCCAACGGCTTCTGCGGATATTCGTTCGCCCGAGGTCCTTCGAATGGATTGCCACCTGGCTGAATCTTGCCGTTGATGTTGCCGGCCTTGCCTGCGATCCCGAACAACTTCTCGAACAAATCGTGATACGGCTCCATCTCGGCGTAGGTCACGCCCCAATCCTGCAGCGGCATGTTGGCTGGAACGATCCCTTTTCCGTAACGCGTCTCATAGCGAGTGCGAATGGTCGGGTCGTACTCGGACCAGCGCCAAGTGTGTCCGTTCCAGTGGTTGGCTGCGCCGCCCATGCCTTCGCCGGGCAGGAACGCTTCCATCCAGCGGACGGGCAGAGATTCCTCTCCGCTGCTGTGCCGGAGCGAATAGGTCTGCACAGACCAATTCTGTACAAGTCCCTGACGCGTATCCCAGCGCAATTCGTCACGCTGACTTGGCAATTTCGCCTCGGCCTCGGCTCGGTGATCGAAGCCGCGCTCCAGCACGAGCACTTCGATGCCTTTTGCCGTGAGTTGGCGCGCGATTAGCCCGGCGGTCAATCCACCGCCTATGATGACGATGGTGCGCTTCTCCAGTTTCTTGGCCATGATTTGCCCCGCTAGCTGAAGTCGACGATGGATTTCGGATCCTTGGCGCCCGGGTACGGCTTCCCGCGGTACTGCACCATGTCGAGCGTGTGGGTCGCCGGCAAACCCGGGTATCCCACCAGTTTCCAGAACACCTTGTTGTTGTTGCCTCCATACATCGGGTCGGCGAAGCAAGCCTGCACGAACAACGGGTACGCGAGGTCGTTGAACCATGAGGCGAGCGGCACGCGTGGATCGGCGTACTTGCCCGATTGCAAGTCTTGCAGGAAGGCGTTCGCGTCCGCTGGAGGCAACTGGTCGAATGGCTTGCCATATTTCTTCACGCAGGCATCGGAGGCGGCGGCCAATCCGGCCTTGAAGAATTCCGCGGGTGTCAGCGGAAGCTGGTAGCCCAATTGCGGCTTGCCTTGCTTCCACGGCCCGCGCATATAGCGGCCCTCGCCCTGACCAAACGCGCCTGCAAGCTGCCGGTCGATGTAGTTGGCTAGGCCGCAATCCACGCCGTTCGGCGTGTACTGGTCCGCGGGACACATGACATTGACCAGCGCCTCGACAAAGGCGGCCTCCCGCGGTCCCAGAAATTCATACCCGGTGAACGATGCCGCGGCGGGTTGTGCGTCTGCTGCCCGCGCGAGGCTCGCCGGCGCGCTCGCCAGGGCCGCCACCCCGGCGCCGCCGAGCAATTGGGATCCAACCGGTCCGGCTCCGGCAAGCGTCGCTACTCGTACCAGGAAGACGCGTCGGTCGCTGTTCGTTTCATTCGCGTTTGCCATCATTCCTCCGTCCTAGATTTCCGCCGACCGCGGAACCCCCCAACATCGCGTCTGGTTACAACAGCCGATTGGCCATGCTCAACCGGATATACGGCAAGCCCATGTCCAATGCGGCGGCCTTTGTGTCAGGCGTCAAAGAAGGTTTACAGGGTGGGTGTGCGAGCGGAAACCCGTTGAAACGGCGACCGGTGCGCGAAGCACCGCGGATCCCATAGGCACTCCTCGCGAGAGGTCATCCGCGAGGCCGAGACGCCCCGCGCCGCTTCGTCCGTGCTCGCGCTGGCGAGCCGGCTATGCGTCGCCGGCGTCCTTTCCCTTCCGGGTTCGACCAGCGTGCGGTCCCCGCGCCTTGGGGACGCTTATCGGTCGACGCGGGCAACACACCGGCGAGGCTCGATGCGAGCTCGCGCGCGGAAAGCGGCTTTTTCAGCACCGCATCCGCGCCGGCTTCGCGTGCGCGGCGCACGACCGCCGTTCCAAGATAGCCGCTGACGAGCAGGATTGGGATGGTCGGGCGAATCTGCCGCACTTTTCGAATGAGCTCCGATCCCGTCATGCCTGGCATGCTCTCGTCCGTGATCACGGCGTCGAAGCGTTTCGGATCGCGGCTGAATGCCTCGAACGCGGCTGCGCTGGAGGTAAAGCCCACCGGCACGTACCCGAGCTCGGTCAAGATTTCAGTCGCAAGCGTGACGAGCGACTCTTCGTCGTCCACGATCAAGATCTGCTCGCGATCGCCCCGCCGGGAGTCGGGCTGTGCCGATTTCATGGGCTCAACCGCGTTGCCGATGTCTCCGGCGCGCGGCAAGTACACCGTGAAAGCGCTGCCCTTGCCCACCGTGGTCGCGACATCGATCACGCCTCCAAGCCCGATAACGATGCCGTGGACCAGGGAGAGACCGAGTCCGGTCCCCACGCCGACTTCCTTGGTGGAGAAGAACGGATCGAAAATCCGTTCGAAGATTTCAGGCGGAATTCCGCTTCCGGTATCCGCAACCTGCAGCACCACGTAGTCCCTGCGCGAGATCGCGCCGGTCGTCGCAACGCGCGGCTCATGAGCGGTCACGCAATCGAGTGACACGCGCAGAATGCCCCCGGCAGGCATCGCCTGCACGGCGTTCGTGACCAGATTCATCACCACCTGATGGATCTGGGTCGCATCGCCCATGACCGCCGCCGAGCCCGCACGCAGCTGGTCCTCGATCGCGACACCGTGCGGTAAATTCGACGCAAACAGCTCGAGCGTCTCGCGTACGACGTCCTCGACATGCACCGCAACCCGCTCGCCTACGCCACTCCGGCTGAATGCCAGGATGCGATCGACCAGCGCCCGCCCCCGCTCGCCCGCGATCATGATGCTGTCGAGATCGCGACGCAGCCGGCTGCCTAAGGGCGCATCCCGTAGCGCCATCTCGCCGTACCCCAATATCGCGCCTAGGAGATTGTTGAAGTCGTGCGCGATGCCGCCGGCCAGAGTCCCCGTGACCTCGAGGCGCTGAACCTGGCGCAGCTGAAGTTCCATGCGTCGCAACTCGTCCTCGGCCTGGCGCTGATCGGTTACATCGAGCATGAACCCGACCACGCGGACAGGTTTGCCGTCCGGATCGAGGAACATGCGTCCCTTCGCTTGTAGCCACCGAATCGTTCCGCCTTTGTGAACGACGCGGTATTCCGCGGCGACATCGCCGGAGACTTGTGCTGCCCTGATGGCCTCTCTCACCTTAGGCCAGTCTTCCGGGTACACGAGCTTCTTCCAAGTCTCGTAGGTGCCGTCGTAGGAGCCTGCGGAGATCCCGTACATGGCTTCCAAGTCCGGGGACCAGCGGTTCTCGCCCTCGCCTGCTCCTATGCGCCACTCGAACGCCACTGCGCGCGCAGCCTTCTGCGCGAGATCAAGCATGTCCTGCCGCGCTCGCAGTTCGTCGTCGACATGCCTGCGCGCGGTGATGTCAGTGACCGACCCCGCCCAGCGGATTGGCGTACCGGACGCATCGCGCGAGCAACGGCCGGTCATGTGAACCCAGCGCGTTTCCCCGCGCGGGACGATGCGGATCTCCATGTCGAGCCGCGGCGTCTTCCCCGCAAAGTGCTCCGCGACGGCTTTCGCGTACTTGGGACGCTCGCCGGGATAGAACGGGAACCGCTCGACCCATTCGGCCCGGCCGGCAAAGGTGGTATCGGCGGGCATTCCGCACATGTCGAGCAGCAACGGGGAGACATACATCTTGTCGGCCGGGATGTTCCAGTCCCAGTGACCGTCACCGGTGGCCTCCATCGCCAGTGCGTAACGATGTTCCGAAAGCCTAAGCGCTTCTTCGGCGCTTCGCCGCGCGGAGACGTCGGCGACTGCACCGGTCCAGCGGACAGGCGTGCCCGACGCGTCACGCAAGAGGAGGCCGGTGAGGTGAATCCAGCGCGTTTCTCCGCGTGGCATCATGCGTATCTCGATGTCGAAGCGGGCGGTCTTGCCGGCGAAATGCGCGGCGACGGCTTCCGCCCACTTCGGGCGATCCTCGGGATGGAATGGAAATGTCGAGAGGAAATCGGAACGCCCGTTGAACGTGGTTTCCGCGGGGAAGCCATACAGTTCGAGCATGCGCGGCGACGCATAGAACTCGTCGGTGGCGATGTTCCAATCCCAGTGACCTTCGCCGGAAGCCTCCATCGCGAGCGCGTAGCGCTGTTCCGAGAACCGGAGGTCCTCCTCGGCGCACTTGTGGTCATGGATGTCGCTGATGGCGCCGATCATGCGTGTCGCGCGCCCGCGCTCGTCGCGAACGCAGAGGCCGCGTCCGCGCACCCAGCGGTAGCTGCCGTCCAATTGCCGCACCCGCCACTCGCCGTCGTACGCAGGCGCGCGGCCAGCCACGTAATCATCGATCGCGCGGGACTGCGATTCCACGTCGTCTGGATGAAGCTTCCACATCGTTCGCCACTCCGAGCGTTGCCGAACAGTGAGGCCGGGCTCGAGCCCGTTCAACACCTGGGCACGCTCGGAGAAGAACATCTCGCCGGTCAGGATGTCCCAGTCCCAAATGCCGTCACTCGATCCCGCAATGGCGAGCGAGAACCGCTCCTCGCTGCGGCGCAAGGCTTCGTTCGCGACTTTTCGCTCCGTGATATCGGTGAGCGTAGCGGTGATACGCAACGTAGCGTTCCGCTCGTCTTGGAAAACCTTTCCGCGGGCGCGCACCCAGCGCACTCTGCCGGGGCGCGGCAGGATGCGATATTCGAATTCGAAGCGCCGCGTGGGATCCGTAAGGATCGTCGAACGCGCTTCCTTCACCCGTTCCCGGTCGTCGGGATGAATCGGCTGGCGGGCGAAGAATTCATCGCGGCTTGCGAAGTGCTCGTCAGGGGCGAAGCCCAGCATCTCCTTTATGCGCGGCGACAAGAACAGTTCCTGCGTCGTCGCGTTCCATTCCCAATGTCCTTCCTCGGACGCCTCCATCGCGCGCGCATAGCGCTCTTCCGACAACAACAATGCCGCCTCGGCGAGCTTGCGCTCGGTGATGTCGGTCACCGCGGCGTTCCAGCGGACGAGGGCGCCGGAGGAATCGCGTGAACACAGCCCGGTCAAATGGAGCCATCGCGTCCCTTCCCCTCGGATGATGCGCATCTCGATTTCCATTCGGGCGGAACCGGCGGCGAAGTGTGCGTTTATCGCGCCGAGGACGCGTTCGCGATCCTCCGGGTGGAGCGGAACCTGGCTGAGAAAATCCGAGCGGCTCTTGAACGTCTTGTCGCCGGGAATCCCGCACATCTCGAGAAGACGCGGTGACGCGTAGAACTCGTCGGTCGCGACGATCCAATCCGAGTGCCCGTCCCCCGCCGCGTCCACGGCAAGTGCGAACCGCGCCTCGCTGCGGCGAAGCGATTCGTTCGCGCGCGCCAGTTCCGTTGTTCGCTGCGCAACCAATCCCTCCAAGTCGTCATGGGCGTGATGGAGCGCCTCCTCCGCCTCGCGGCGCACGGCGATTTCACTCTCCAGTTGCACGTTTTGTCCGGCAAGCTGCTCGAGCATGCCATTGACCGTCCGCGCAAGCGCATCGAGCTCGCTCGATTTGCCGCGGATCGCCAGACGGCGCGGTAGGTTCCCCTTGACGATCTCGGATGCCGTCCGGCTGATCTGCTGCACTTCGAACAGAAGCGCGCGACGGACCATCCATCCGATGAAGCCGCCTAGCACGAGCGCAATTCCTGTGGCGGCCGCAATTCCAAACCAGAAAAGGTCGACGAGCGACTGGAACCGGGCGCTTTCGCGACCCAACAGAAGGTGATATCCGCCGGGCAACCTCACATGCGAGACGACCACTCGCATCGACGAGCCGCCCAAATCGATGACGAGGCCATACGTTCCGGCTGCACCAGGAACCTCCGCCGGCCACGCGGGTAAATTGCCCGCGACCCGCATTTTCGACGGGTCGGCAAGCATCACGATTTCGTCATTGGGCAGGGCTGCGGCGTTCGAGTCGATCGCGGCGGCGAGGCCCGCTGCACCCTCGTGTTCGAAGGTATCGACCATTCCCTGGACATCCGCTCCGTAAACATAGGTCCTGAAGGTGGATAGGTTCACGGTCCAGGCGTACCAGAGAGGAATCGCAAACAAGGCGAGCACGAGCACGCTGAGCGCGATGTAGCTGACCGCGACTCTCGAAGGGGAGAAGCGAGGGATTCGGATCATGTGCCGTCGGTCTTCAATCGGGTTGAGCGCGGGCCCTGCAAACGCGAACCCATTTTCGACCCGCTTCACGAGGTCGCCGAGCCCGTACTTCGCATATGTTCGATCGATTCGTTCACCGCGTCGAGTAGGTCTTCACGGGTAAAGGGCTTCGGCAGAACCTTGCATACTTGGAGACGGTGCGCGGCCGCCTCCGAGCCCCCCAGCCCCTGTCGAAAACGCGCGGACAAAGCAAGGATAGGTGCAGAATACGCTGCTGCGAGCGCTTCGATCTCGGTCCCTGCGTTGTCGGGGTTGGAAATGTCGGCGATGACGAGCTGCGGCATTACCTTGCCCCCGCTATGGTCTTTGGCGGGCAAGACGACCCAGTAGCCGGCTTCGCCGAGCCAGCGCTGGAGCAGCTCCCGGATCAGGTCATCCGACTCGACTATAACGATACAGCCCTTGGAATTCACCGGTTGCCTCGAAACTCCATTGCGTGGCGCCGGCCGCGCACGCAGCCGCGCCTTCCATTCGATACATGCAGCAGCACTGCAATATGCCGGTGACCCGTCGCTGGGTGACAATTGACACAATTCCCGACCCCATGTGACAAATTCCGGTCGTGCCGAGGCGCCAGTGTTTGGGCACGATGTTGACCACTGATCTCGATGTGAGCGTGAACGCAGGCCACGTGACGGCAGCGATGACTACACCCATTCATGTCCTGGCGATCGATGACGATCCGTCGGTACGACAGATGATCGTGGACTACCTGGGTGACAACGATATCCAGGTCACCGCATTGCCCAGCGGGCGGGCGATCGCGGACGTCATGGCGCGTCATACGATTGACTTGCTCATTCTCGACTTGAAAATGCCGGGCGAGGACGGGATGCAGATCGCCCGCAACCTGCGCGCCGCGTCCGATATTCCGATCATCATTCTCACCGGTCGCAAAGAGGAAGCGGACAGGGTGATGGGACTGGAGCTCGGCGCGGACGATTACCTGACGAAGCCCTTTTCCCCGCGCGAGCTCCTTGCACGCATCCGTGCGCTGCTGAGACGGTCGCGGAGTCATGAAACCGTCGCAGACGGACTCGCCAGAATTCGTGCGTATCGGTTCGCAGGCTGGGAATTGAACGTAAGGCTGCGCCAGCTGACATCGCCTCACGGCGCGACGATTCCAATCACCAATAGCGAGTTCAATCTTCTGGTCGCATTCCTCGCCGCTCCTCAGCGCGTGCTCTCGCGGGAGCAGCTGCTCGATTCGTCTCGCCTTCACAACGACGAGGTATACGACCGGTCAATCGATGTTCAGATAGGGCGTCTGCGGAAGAAGATCGAGCCCAAGGACGCGCATGCGCAGCTCATTCGCACGGAGCGTGGAGCCGGGTACGTCTTCACCGCCTCCGTAGAGACGGTTCGCTGACACGCGCCCGGGACGTTTGGGCGACTGCGTCCGTCGGCAATCTTGCACGAGGTGCGCACCCGTCACATCGACTGGGTTCCGGCCCCAGTCTGACGCACGCCAGATCGCCGTTTCGAACTCACGCTGGTAAGCGTGCCGAAAACGGACCTGTGTCCATTGACACGGTGTCGTCGACTACGGACATACGTGAGTTGCTGCTGTCGGCGAGACTCTAAATGACGGAGGACGGCGAATACGTTTACCGCGTCTTCGAGGGACAGCTTGCCATGAACACATACGCACTGGGAGTTGCCGCGCGATGGGCGTTCGCGCTTAGCGTTGTTTGTCCACTTGCTTTGAGTGGCTGCAAAGGCAACGCGCAGCCCCCAACGCCGCCTCCGCCGGAAGTGTCGGTCATCGAGGTGAAGCCCGGCCCGGTCACGGTCTACAACGAGTATGTCGCGCAGACACAGGCGCCGGACACCATCGAAATCCGCAGCCAGGTCACCGGGCTGCTCGAGCGGCAGACATTTGCCGACGGGTCGCGGGTGAAGAAGGGAGACGTGCTCTATGTCATCGATCAGCGGCCCTTCGAAGCGCAACTTGCGCAGGCCAAGGCGAGCGTGGCGCAAGCCGAAGCGAATCTGGTCAATGCCAAGCAGAATCTGGCGCGGAACTCCCGGCTGATCGCGCAGAAGGCAGTCAGCCAGCAGGACTACGACACGGCGGTCGCGCAGGAGCGTTCCAGCGCTGCACTGGTGGAAGCGCAGAAGGCTCTTCTGCGCAACGTGGAGCTGAACCTCGAATTCGCCACGCTGCGCGCGTCGCGCGACGGCTTCATGAGCAGCTCTCAGGTCAAACCGGGCTCGTTGATCACGGCTCAGCAGACGCTGCTCACGACGCTCTACTCGAGCGACCCGATGTGGGTGAACTTCAGCATCAGCGAGGACAGGTTCCTGGAGCTGCAGAAGACACTGAAGTACCCGCCGGGAGAGCGACCCGATCCGGCGCCGCCGTTTCATATCCGGCTTGCCGACGGCACCGACTATGCCCTCACCGGCAAGCTCAACTTCATCGACGCCACGATCGACCAGAAGAGCGGGACGCTGCAGGTGCGCATCTCCGTACCCAATCCCGATCGCATCCTGCGCCCGGGTCTGTTCGTTCGCGTCATCGTCGCCGCCTTCGAAAATCCCAGCGCGATCCGCGTTCCGCAACAGGCCGTCCAGGAGCTGCAGGGACTCAAGTCCGTTTACGTAGTCGACGCCGGCGACAAGGCGGATCCCCGGCAAATCGTTGCCAACTACCGCCTCGGCAATGACTGGGTGGTCGACAAGCGGTCTGGCCCCGGGGGACCGGGTAGTGACCGAGGGAATTGGCAAGCTTCGACCCGGCGCTCCGGTAAAACCGGTCGTGACTGCAGTCGTCGACAGCCATCCCGGTACCGGCCCTCCGCCTGCAGCGCCCAAGAAGAAAGGCTGAGCCAGGCGTGTTTCCGACATCGATCCTTCTTGCAGAGCGGATCGCGTAAATCGTCCAGGGTCGAGCCATGCTCAACTTCTTCATCGAGCGTCCGGTCTTCTCCACCGTCATCGCGCTGATCATGGTCCTGGTCGGCGCACTGGCGGCGGTGAGCCTTCCGATCGCTCAGTACCCGCAGGTCGTTCCTCCGCAGGTCACGGTGACGACGAGCTTCCCCGGCGCCAATGCCGACGTGGTGTCGCAGTCGGTGGCGGCGCCCATCGAGCAGCAGGTCAACGGCTCGCAGGACATGCTCTACATGGGCTCGAAGAGCGGCAACGACGGCTCCTACAGCCTGACGGTGACCTTCGACATCGGCACCGACAAGAACATCGATGCGGTCGAAGTCCAGAACCGCGTTGCCATCGCGCAGAGCCAGCTTCCCGCAGACGTGATCCGCAACGGCATCACCGTACGCAAGTCGACCACCGACTTTCTCGAAGTCATTTCGCTCACGTCTCCGGAACGCCGCTACGACGCCGTATTCCTGAGCAACTACGCGCTGCTCAACCTGTACGACGCGCTGGGCCGGGTGCCCGGCGTCGGGCAAGTTCGCATCTTCGGCGCGCGCGACTACAGCATGCGCATCTGGCTCAACCCGGAGCGCATGGCCCGGCTGGGAGTCACCGCATCGGACATCGCCAACGTGGTACGCGAGCAGAACGTCGTCGCACCCGCCGGCGGCCTCGGCCTGCCTCCCGTTCCCCAAGGGCAGCAGATGCAGTACACGGTGTTCGTCAAGGGTCGTCTGGCCGCTGCCTCTGAATTCGAGAACATCGTCATCCGGGAAGCCGGCAACGGCCAGGTGGTGCGCCTCAGGGACGTCGCCCGCGTCGAGCTCGCGGCGGCCGACTACTCGATCAGCGGCGCCGAAGACGACATTCCCGCCGCGCTGATCGGAATCTTCCTGCAGCCGGACGCCAATGCGCTCGACGTCGCCAAGCACCTCAAACAGGTGATGGACGATCAGGAACCGCGGTTTCCGCCGGGCATGGTGTACACCATTCCCTACAGCACCACGCCGTTTGTCACCGAGTCTCTGAAAGAGGTGATCAAGACTCTGCTTATAGCCTTTGTGCTGGTCGTGTTCGTCGTGTATCTGTTCCTGCAGAGCTGGCGTGCCACCCTGATTCCGATCGTGGTCGTGCCCATTTCGCTCATCGGTACGTTCGGTGCCTTCGCGGCGCTGGGTTTCTCCATCAATACGCTCACGCTGTTCGGGCTTGTGCTCGCCATCGGCATTGTTGTCGATGACGCGATCGTGGTGGTGGAAGCGGTTCAGCAACGTCTGGATGCCGGGGGCATGTCGCCGATGGAGGCGACCAAATCGGCGATCGCCGACGTAGGCGGTCCGGTGATCGCGATCGCGCTGGTGCTCGCGGCGGTCTTCGTGCCGGTGGCCTTTCTCGGCGGGCTCACCGGGCAGCTCTACAAGCAGTTCGCGCTGACGCTTGCGGTGTCAGTGGTCCTGTCGGCGATCTGCGCATTGACGTTTACGCCGGCGATGTGCGCGTTGCTGCTTATCCCGGTGGAAGCCGCCCATCCGAGGCATGGGCCTCTCGGCTGGTTTTTCGCCAAATTCAACGGCTTCTTCGAGCGCTCACGCAACGGCTACGTCAGGAGCGTGTCGGTCATGGAGCGTCACGCGGTTCTCGTCATGCTGACCTTCGGCGTGTTGCTCATTGCCGTCTGGGTGCTGATTTCCAATCGCCCGACCGGCCTGGTGCCGCCGGAGGATCAGGGCTACGTGCTCGCGGTGGTGAGCCTCCCGCCCGCTGCGTCGCTCGAACGCACCAATGCCGCCATGTCGGCGCTCACCCGCATCGCGCGCGAGGTCCCGGGGGTGGACGGCGTCGTCTACATCAGCGGCTTCAATCTGCTGACCGGTCAGTCGGTCTCCTACAACGGAACCGCCTTTCTCCGGCTCAAGCCCTGGGATCAACGCAAGGCGCGTTCGGAGTCCGTCGACAGTCTCGTGCGCACGCTGATGGGGCGACTCAACGCGCAAATCAAGGATGCTCAAGTACTGGTCCTTAACCCGCCGCCGATCCGGGGCTTGAGCACGGCCGGCGGCTTTACGTTCGTGCTGCAGAACCGCGGCGGCGCGGACACCGCGCAGTTGTCGCAGGTCCTGCAGGGCCTTCTGGCCGAAGCCCGCAAGCGTCCCGAGATCGGTTTCGTGTACAGCGGCTTCGATCCCCGCATTCCACAGATCGAGTTCGAGGTCGACCGCGATAAAGTCAAATCGCTGAGCATCCAGCTGAGCGACGTGTTCTTCGCGCTGCAGACCTTCCTCGGCAGCTACTACATCAACGACTTCAACCTTTTCGGTCGCACCTACCGAGTCCAGGCCCAGGCGGAGGGGGCGCAGCGCGGCCAGCCCGACGATGTCAACCGTTTCTACGTGCGCAGCGACAACGGGACGATGGTGCCGCTGTCCACGCTGGTGAGCAGCCGACCGCTCAACGGTCCGCAGTATTTCGAGCGCTACAACGTCTACAGCGCGGCCACCATCAACGGAACCAACGCGCCCGGCTACAGCTCCGGCCAGGCCATCGCTGCCATGGAGGAGCTCGCCCGCGCGCTGCCCTCTGGCTTCGCCTACGAGTGGAGCGAGGCGACCTACCAGGAGAAGAAGACCGGCGGCCAGACCGGATACATCTTCGCGGTGTCGCTGCTGTTCGTGATCCTGGTGCTCGCGGCACTCTACGAGAGCTGGGCGATGCCGGTGGCCATCCTGCTCGTGATTCCGTTTGGCGTGTTCGGCGCGTTCCTGGGTCTGCTGCTGCGAAGCTTGGACAACAACGTGTACACCCAGATCGGGCTGATCATGCTGGTCGGGCTGGCGGCCAAGAACGCCATCCTGATTGTCGAGTTCGCCAAGCTCAAGCGCGAGCAGGGCGAAACCATCGAACAAGCAGCGTTGGACGGAGCCAAGCTCAGGCTTCGCCCGATCCTGATGACGTCGTTCGCCTTCATCCTGGGCACCGTTCCGCTGGCGATTGCGCTGGGCGCGGGAGCCGGCGCGCGACAGGCGCTGGGCACCGCGGTCGTGTTCGGCATGCTGGTCGCCACCTTGGTCGGCGTGTTCTTCATTCCGGTGTTCTACGTGCTGCTTCAGCGCGTGAGCGAGCGTCAGTGGCCGTTCAAGCGTATGGACAGGCCCCCATCCCCCGGTACAGGTAGCGCGGCTTCAGGCGCAGGCGAAGCACGGACCGCAGGCACTCCCCCATCGCCCGCGCGTGGAGACTAGCGCCAAAGGTCGAGCATGTTCAATTCAATGCTGAACGCTGCGATGGTGCGCAACGGCGCGGCTGCGTTGCTGCTCGCAGTGCCCTTGTCTGCCTGCATGGTCGGTCCCGACTACCGGCGCCCCGAGGTCGACGTCCCTCCTGCCTGGCGGCTCGGAGCCACTGAAGCAGCCGAAATCTCCAACCTCGCCTGGTGGGAGCAGTTTCAGGACCCCGTGCTATCGAGCCTCGTGCGCACGGCGCTCGAAAACAACAGGGACCTGGAGATCGCGATTGCCAACGTCGATCAGGCCGCTGCGCAATACGGCATCGTGCACTCCGCGGAGTTTCCACAGTTGAGCGCCGGTGCGTCGGCGGAGCGTCAGGGCTTGAGTCGGACGACCGCCATCGGGGCAGGCACTGGCCGAGGGCAGTTCAACGACTTTGGTGTGAATCTCTCGGCCAGCTTCGAGTTGGATGTCTGGGGCAGGCTGCGCCGTGCATCGGAATCGGCGCGCGCCAGTCTGCTCGCCAGCGCGGAGGGCAAACGAACAGTGGTGCTGACGGTGGTCACTTCGGTCGCCAGCGGGTACACGCAGCTGCGGGCACTGGATCGCCAGCTCGAGATCGCCCAGCGCACGTCGCAGAGCCTGGGTGAAGCTGCGCGGTTGCAGCGGATTCGTTTCGAGGAGGGCGCCGTTCCCGAGAGCGACTATCAGCAGGCCGAATCGCAATACCGCGAGGCCGTCGCCCAGGTGCCCGAGTTCGAGCGCCAGATCGCGCGGCAGGAGAACTTCATCAACGTGCTGCTCGGTCGGAATCCCGGACCGATTGCGCGAGGGCGGGACATCGACGCCCTGCTCTTCCCCGCAGTGCCCGGCGGATTGCCCGCGTCGCTTCTGGAGCGTCGACCCGACATCCGTCAGGCCGAGCAGAGCCTCATCGCCGCCAACGCCGACATTGGCGTGGCCAAGGCCGCCTACTACCCCGACATCAGCCTGACGGCGTTGCTCGGCTTGGAAAGCGCTCAGCTCTCGGATCTGTTCAAAGGTCCGTCCAAAGTCTGGTCCGTCGGAGCGGGTGTGCTGCAGCCGATTTTTAACGCTGGCCGCATCACCGCTCAGGTCGCGCAGGCCGAAGCCCTGCAGCGCCAGGCGCTCTACGCTTATCAGAAGTCGATCATCACTGCCTTTCAGGACGTGGAGAACGCGCTGATCGACCGTACGAAATTCGGCCAGATACGCGACGAGCAGGCGAAAAACGTGGCGGCGCTGCGGCGCTTCCGCGACTTGGCCGACCTGCGCTACCGGGAAGGCGCGACCATTTATCTGGAAGTGGCCAACGCCGAACAATCTCTTTTCAACGCCGAGCTCGCCTACGTCTCGACGCAGGCCCAGCTCTTTCAGTCGTACGCGAACTTGTACAAGGCGATGGGAGGCGGCTGGGTAGAAGAGACGGAAGAGCTCGCAGGCAACGGCATCGGTGGAGGCACCGATCTGGCCAAAGCGCTGCACGCCGGTGATCAGCGGTAACGCCCTCGAGGAACGCCATGCCTCCTGTGCAATTCGAACAGAAAAGATCCCCTGCGCATGAGTCGAGGCGTTCCGGGATCACACGCCGTGCCCGCGGCTTGGTCGCGGGTTCGCTGATCGGGATCTCCGTTCTGTTGCCGGTGCTGATGATTGACGCAGAAGAGCGCGATGGACGCTCGGTGCTGCTTGGCTCTGTTATCGTCGCGCTCACTGGGCTCGGATTGCATCTGCGCGGGTCGAAACGAACAAGCATTCCCGCGAAGCGGATCGTCTGCTGCCGCGGAACATGATGCGGAGCGTGGAAATGGTCTTTGGCGCCGACCCAATCCGAGCCCCCCATTCCTTATCGCGCAGTCTGCCGTGCTCGCGGTCTTCGTGGTCCTCGGCGTCGTTGCCGCACGATCGTTTCACCCTACGACTGGTTCCGCGGCGCTGAGCGCGGCTTGAATCCCATGCGCGGGGGGAGTGTCTTGTCGCATTTACACTGGAGTAGCCCACTTGGCATTTGTCGCGCCTGACGAAGTCTCACCTGAAGTGGCGAGCCGGCGTCATCAGATGTTTCCAGTGCTGACCGAGGCCGAGATCGCGCGCATCCGGCGGTTCGGTACCCTGCGGCACTACGCGCGCGGAACCCGCCTCTTCACCGCGAACGAGCCCAGTCCGGGGATGTTCGTGGTCCTCAAGGGCGCTATCGTCGTCAGTCAGCGCGACGGCCTTGGACACGTGGTTCCCATCGTGCGTCACGAGCCGGGGGAATTCTCCGCCGAGGTCGCTCAGCTCTCCGGCGGTCATTCGCTTGTCGATGCACACGCCGATGAGGACGTCGAGACGCTTCTCGTGCCGCCTGCGCAGTTGCGTGCGTTGATCATCGCCGAGGCCGATCTCGGGGAGCGCATCGTCCGAGCGCTGATACTGCGCCGGGTGGGGCTGATCGAGTCCGGTGCCAGCGGCCCGGTGCTCATCGCGCGCCCGGACTCATCGGAGCTTCTGCGACTGCGAAACTTCCTCGGGCGCAATGCCCGTCCGCATCAGGCCATCGACCCGACGCAGGATGCCGCGGCCGCCTCGCTGCTGGAGCAATACGGTGCGGCTTCGGACGATGTGCTCGTCGTGTGTCCCAATGGCTCGGCCATGCTCAATCCGACCGACAACGCGCTTGCCCGCTGCCTTGGAATGCTCGACTCGGCCGAGCACAACGAGCTTTTCGACGTCGCCGTGGTCGGCGCGGGTCCGGCGGGACTCGCGACAGCCGTGTACGCGGCGTCGGAAGGGCTGCACGTCGTCGTGTTGGATTGCCGTTCATTCGGCGGCCAGGCCGGCGCGAGCGCGCGCATCGAGAACTACCTGGGATTTCCGACGGGCATATCCGGCCAGGCGCTCGCCGGCCGCGCGTTCGTTCAAGCGCAAAAATTTGGCGCAGAGATCATGATCCCCGCGCAGGCCAAGGCGCTGAACTGCAGCAAAGCCGCGTCCGAGGGCGAGTTGTCGCTGACACTTGCGGACGGCCGCCGGCTCAGATCCCGGACCGTCGTCGTTGCCAGCGGCGCGCATTATCGGCGGCCTGACGTGCCCGGATTGAGCGAGTTCGAAGGCAAAGGCGTTTCGTATTGGGCTTCCGGCCTCGAAGCGAAGACCTGTGCCGCCTCGGAAGTCGTGCTCGTGGGCGGAGGCAACTCTGCCGGTCAAGCCGCGGTCTTCATGGCGCAGCATGCAACCAAAGTAGTGATCCTGGTACGCGGTGCGGGTCTCTCCGCAACCATGTCCCGCTATCTGATCGATCGCATCGGCGCCACACCGAATATTGAGCTTCGACCTCACACCGAATTAACGCAGCTTCACGGTGACCGCACGACAGGGCTCGTCGCGGTGTCGTGGAGAAACACCCGGTCCGGTATCGAAGAAAAAAAACCGATCCGTCATGTATTCCTGTTCGTGGGCGCGGATCCGGAGACTCGCTGGCTCGCTGGTTGCGGCGTCGCGCTCGATGGGCACGGCTTCGTGTCGACGGGTCAGGCGACCACAAGTTGTGCCGCGGGGCACGTGCCGGCCCCCCTCGAGTCGAGCGTTCCCGGCGTGTTCGCAGTCGGCGACGTCCGCTCCGGGTCGGTCAAGCGCGTAGGCGGAGCAATCGGGGAAGGTGCCGCCGCGGTCGCGCAGATACATCAATATCTCGCAGCAGGGCCGGCTTCACAGTCGACGGAGCGACCCGAGATGCGTCCCCTGCCCGACCGGGCTTCATCGCCGGAACGAACCGCGGATAGCGCGCAATCTTGAAAGGAAGTCGTCATGAGGCTCGATAACGTGATTCACATCGTCGGTCGCCGGTGCGCCCGCGCGTTCGCTCGCCTGGGACGACAGGCGATCAGCGGTCCAGCGAGCTGGCTCGCGATGGGCGCACTGTTGGTCTGCGGAGCGCCCGCCTACGCCGCGGGCGACGCCGCGGCCGGCAAGACGGTATTCGCCAACCAATGTGCGTCGTGTCACACCACCGAGGTCGGCAAGAACGGCTTCGGACCCTCGCTGGCCGCCGTCCTGGGCCGCAAGGCCGGTGGCCTCCCCGGCTTCACCTATTCGCCGGCGATGGCGCAGGCCGGGCTTACCTGGGACGAGAAGAATCTCGATGAGTTTCTCACCTCATCGACCACCAAGGTTCCCGGCACCTCGATGCCGGTGTCGCTGCCCAGCGCGAGCGACCGCGCCAATGTCATCGCCTATCTCGAAACGTTGGGACGCGCCAGCGCCGCGGCCGCCAGCGCACCCGCAGCAGGCGCCGCAGTCGCGGCTGCTCCGTCGATTCAAGGTCCGACCCAGAACGAGCTCCTGCATGCCGCACAGGACAAGCAGAACTGGCTCTACGCGAGCAAGGATTACAGCGGAGCACGCTTTGTCGAGCTCGCCCAGATCACGCCCAAGAACGCCGGTCAGTTGCGCGCCGCCTGCATCTATCGCTCCAACACCGCCGGCGCCACTCAGACCAATCCCCTCGTCTACAAAGGCGTGATGTACCTGACCATCGACAAGGCGACCGTCGCGATCGATGCAGCCACCTGCCGCGAGCGCTGGACCTACAACTGGGAACCCAAGGGCGGCGTGCTCTCGCCGGCCAACCGCGGCGTGGCCATGAAGGACGGCCGTCTGGTGCGCGGCACGGCCGACGGCTACCTGATCGCGCTCGACATGGCCAAGGGCACGCTCTTGTGGAGCCAGAAGATCGCCGATGCCAAGACCAGCCAGTACTTGAGCATGCCGCCGCTGATCTATGAAGACCTGGTGATCTACGGCCCGGCCGGCGCCGACTGGGGAGCCAAGAACTGGATCGGCGCCTTTAAGCTCTCGACCGGCGAGCAGGTCTGGCGCTTCAATCTCATTCCCGATGCCGGCGAGCCGGGCGCGGAAACCTGGAAAGACCCGAAAGCGCGCGAGCACGGCGGCGGCAGCTTGTGGACGCCGCTGTCGCTCGACGTGAAGAAGGGCGTGCTCTACGTCCCGGTCGGCAATCCCGCGCCCGACTTCTACCCCGACGTGCGGCCCGGCACCAATCTGTACACCAACTCGGCGGTGGCACTCGACGTCAAGACGGGCAAGCTGCTCTGGTACAAGCAGTTCGGCCCCAACGACGCCAACGACCGCGACTTGAGCCAGGTCAGCCCGCTGTTCAGCGCCACGGTGAAAGGCAAGCCGCGCAATCTGCTTACCGTTTCCGGCAAGGACGGCCTGCTGCGCATGCTCGACCGCGACAGTCACGACGTGCTCTATGAGCTGCCGATCACTACCCGCACCGATTTCGACAAGGTGCCGGCCGTCGGCGGCGTGCACGGCTGCCCGGGACTCTTGGGCGGCATGGAGTGGAACGGCCCGGCCTACAGCCCCGCGACCAAGACCCTCTATGTCGCCACGGTCGACTGGTGCGGGACGTTTACCAAGACCGACAAGCCGCCCGAGTTCACCGAGAACGCCCACTACTACGGCGGCGCGGTCACTCCCGACCCGCGCGACCAGGCACGCGGCTGGCTGCAGGCGATCGACGCTGCGACCGGCACGATCCGCTGGAAGAAACAATGGCCGACGCCGCTGGTCGCCGGCGTCACCGCCACTTCCGGTGGCATGCTCTTCACCGGCGATCTCAACAACGACTTCCTGGCCATCGACGCCAGCAACGGCAAGACGCTCTACCACTTCAACACCGGCGGCACGGTCGGCGGCGGCGTCATCACCTACGAGATCGCAGGCAAGCAGTACGTCGCCACCACCTCCGGTGTCGTCTCCGGGTTCTTCGGAGGAAGCGGCACCTCCGCAGTTATCGTCTTCGCGCTGCCATAAATGCGTCGCGTCGGAAGTCGATCGCATCAAGCGAAGTTCGCAGCTTGCCGCGAAATCGATATGATCATCCCTTGCGAGCTCCCCCTGCCGCATGCCTGGTCGGGCATTCCCGCGATTGGCCGCGCTCCGCGATTGATCCCGACAGGGCCTGGACGCTGCGGACTAGGACAGCGATGATCAACGTCAGACACGCCAACGAACGCGGTGCTGCCAATTTTGGTTGGCTCGACAGCAGGCACACATTCTCCTTCGGCGATTACTACGATCCCAAGCGCATGGGCTTCGGGCCCTTGCGGGTGATCAACGAGGACCGTGTCAGTCCGGGTCAGGGGTTCGGCACTCACGGACACCGGGACATGGAAATCGTCTCCTACGTTCTGGAGGGCGCGCTCGAGCACAAGGACAGCATCGGCACGGGCTCCGTCATCCGGCCGGGCGACGTGCAGGTCATGTCTGCCGGTACCGGCATTCGACACAGCGAATTCAATCACTCGAAAAGCGAGCCGGTGCATTTCCTGCAGATCTGGGTCATGCCGGCCCGTGAAGGCATCGCGCCCCGATATGAGCAGAAGCATTTCGCCGCGACGGAAAAGCGCGGGCGTCTTCGTCTCGTCGGTTCGCCGGACGGACGCGACGGCTCCGTCGTCATCCATCAGGACGTTGAGCTCTTCGCCGCGCTGCTCAATGCAGGCGAAAACGTATCGCATGCGTTGGCGACAGGCCGCAAGGGCTGGCTGCAGATCGTCCGCGGCAGCGCGATGATGAACGGGCTCGATTTGGCCGCGGGCGACGGCGCATCCGTGGAAGCTGAACCCGCCGTGTCCGTAACCGCGAAGACCGACGGCACGGAAATCCTGGTGTTCGATCTGCCCTGACGCTCGCCGACTCGATGCAAGAATGCACGCAGGGAGTATAGCCATGGCGGACCGACCTTCGCTGCTCGACGAGCTGCGCACCGAATACGAGACGTCGCGGCAATCGACTCACGATCACGCCGACGTCGAGACCTTCCAGGCAATCGACGCGCGGATGCGCAAGGCGTTTCGATGGCTGGAGAAAGCGCTTACCTACCTCGATGGACTCAAGCCCACGATCGACCACCGCTACGATCTGGGTCATGGACTCGTGTTCGATTCGCCAAGGTTCGGGCACGGCTCGGTGGGACAGCACGAGCAACGCATCGTCGGCTTCCCGGTGCTCGACGAGATCAATATCTACTACGAAATTTCGGCGTCCAAACCGCTCGCGCTCGAAGTTGCGCCCGGAGGCGTGGCGCTTGCGGAGAAGGCCCTCGATGACGCAGGGCTGCAGTACACGAGCCGCCGCGTCGAAGACTCGGGCGGCACGGTTCGCAAGTGCGCGATCTCCGTGCCTCCCGCCATACCGGCGGCGGTGTCGTTTCGCGCGGACTACCAGACCGGAATGGTGACCGTATCGCTGGTCAACGTGGACCGGCTCGATCGCGTCACTCTCGAGTTCCACAGCAACGCAATCGAGGAACCGGTCCTCGAGGATCTGGTTCGCCTCATCCTCGGCCGCGATTCGGCATTTTTGCGCCGCGCTCCTCTGGCGGGGCTTCACGGGAAACCAGCGACGGCCTCGTAGGTCCTCCGGACACCAATCCGAGCCCGAGCTATCGCCGTTTCGGCGGCCGGTGCAGCTCTGGCACAGCACTTGCGTCATGGACTGCGCCCAGACGGGACGGCGATTGCCGTGAACACCTCTCCTCGCCGGCGCCGTCTCGTTGGGGCACCTCTTCGAATAACGAGTGACGCTCTTGGTCAACCTTGGCCGAAAACGCGTCAGCTTCGGGTGGTACCGAGTGGTGCCCAGCCGCGCGATCCGACCACGCCGCGAGGTGGCATCCGCCACTGTCGTCCCCGCCCCCACTTCACCAGAATGCCCCGCGCAAACGTTTGCCGTGCGCACGGGTTTCGGGTTGAATAAGCCTGCTCGCGATTGCGGGCCGCTCCGACAAGACGGCTTCGGTCGTGTTGGGCATGACTACCCACCAAGGACGGGCTCGCTGCTGCGGTGAATCTCGTTCGAACCGTTGCAGCGTCAGCGTCACGGAAAACGCCTACCATGGCTCTCGAGTCAGATGCGCCCGACGCGGAATTCGGTCCATGGAACCCCGGGCTGCAGTCGCACATCCCGGACTCGCTCCGGCACCTCAGCACGATTTTTCGTCCTGAGAACGTTTTTACGACGTTCGACAGCGCTCGGGAATTACGCGACCTCACCGGGCTGGAATATCCCGAGCTCGTCGCATTTCGTCCGGAGCGCCTGGCGCTGCACGAGCTCCTGGTTCGCGTGACCGCGGACCTTTCGGTCCCCGACGGAACGAAGATCGAGGATCTCGGGATCAACTTCCGTCAGATGACTCGGGTCATCCTCGCGCGCTACGTCGAGCCGAGAATGGGCGCCATCAGATCGACCTATGACGACACCCGTAAGGCGCTGGCGGCACTGATCGACGGCGAGTTGTCGTCGCTGTTTTCCGCCGCACCGCCGTCGCCGGCGCCATCCGAGCGGCCGCGCAAGACGCTGTTCGCTTTCATGAGATCCCGCGAGCAGTCCATCGCACCGGCAACGCCGGGCGACACCCGCGAGCGGCGGCTCATCGACGAATGGCACGCCAAAGCCCATTCCGATCTGCCCCCATCGCACAAGGCCGCGTTTCGAGCGTTGGCTCGAGTCCTTTCGGCGCTGCTGATTCGACACGGCCGCGTTTGGGCCGGCCGCGAGCTGGTGGGGTCTCTCGCAACCGACATCGCCACGAACAGTTTCGCGAGCGACGAGATCGGCCGCATCGTCGACTCGGCCTTGGGCGAAGCCGCGCAAGCCGAGGGCTACACGTTGCTGCCCCGGCAGGAGCGACCCGTCGTCATGAACACCAAGGGCGCGTCGGCTTCAGGGAAAAGCACGCTGCGCCCTTTGCAAAAAGCGCTTGCGGGCGAAATACGCGTGCGTTGGAGCGAGTTTGCCCTGATCAGTCCGGACATCTGGCGCAAGCAGCTTCTCGACTATACGACGCTCGGCACGGCGTACAAATACGCAGGCGCGTTTACGGGCGAAGAGCTCGAGATCGTCGATCACAAGCTCGATCGCTACATGGCGCGCAAGGCCGAGCGCGGGGTCATGTCGCACTTGCTGATCGATCGATTCAGATTCGACAGCTTCGCGCCGGAGTCGGACGAGGCGGGCAGCAACTTGCTGACCCGCTTCGGGCAGATCGTCTATCTGTTTTTCATGATCACGCCGCCCGCCTTGCTCGTCGAGCGCGCGTGGAAGCGCGGCCTCGAGGTCGGGCGCTACAAGGCGGTCGACGATACGCTGGCGCATGGCGTGGAGGCCTACACGGGAATGCCGAATCTTTTCTTCACCTGGGTCGCGCGAACCGACAAGCGGGTGCATTTCGAGTTCCTCGACAATCGCGTGCGGCTTGGGGAGCGTCCGCGGACGGTGGCATTCGGACGTAACGACGAGCTCAACGTGCTCGACATCGGCAGCATGCTGGACGTCGAGCGCTTTCGCAAAGTGAACCTCGATGCCACCAGCCCCGAATCGCTGTACGACGGCGCGGAGGTCCTTGCGACCGATCGAAACACGGGATTTCTCGAGCAATGCATCGCGCGATTTCAGCGTGTCCATTTCGCGGACCACGCCACCGGCAGGATTTATCTGTGCGTCGTCTCCGGCAAGCTCGACTGGGTCGATCGCGAGGCGCTCGCCAAAGCGGCTTCCGACCCCGACGCGCGCGAAGCCCTGAGGGTCGTCGCTCCCGGAGCGTTCCATACGGGGGCGCCCGCCGCGCCTCGACCGCATTTTCTGTCCGCACTCGAGGGCGCGGAACGGATTCCAACGCTGGGGCGCTGGGGGACACCCGCCTGACCCGACGGCTGTGTGGCGTTGCCGGTTAGCGCCTTCCGGCCCTCGCCCTCGCGCGCCCTGCGCGGCTCTCCTTGTTTGCGAGATCGACGATCCTGCCCAGCGACTGAAGCTCGTCCCGCGCGAGGTTCACCAGCAGCGCTAGCAGGGTCCTCCGGGTCGCGTCGACATCCGCAGCGGCAACGCCGCGCACGGCAACCCGGTTCACGTCTTCGGCAAGCGGAACAAGCCTCCGCTTGAGCGCGCGTCCTTGCGCTGTGAGGAAAACGTGTACTTTGCGGCGGTTGCCCGCGAGTTGACGGCGGACGACGTATCCGCGCGCCTCCATCGCCTTCAGCGCCGCAAAGGTCGTCGGCTCCATCACGCCCGCTTCGCGGCTGAGCTCGCGCTGCGTCAGACCATCGCTCGCCCATAAGATACGCAGGAACGTCCAATGGCCGAAGGAGACGCCTTGTTCCGCAAGACGCATCTGCAGCGCGCGCACCAGCGCCCGCGTCGAATCCCTGACCAGATGCGCCATTCGGTCGTTGGGTACCGCGTCGCGCCAGTGCCGAAGCAGACGCTCCGTATCGGCGCCGGCCTGCGGCTTGCGCTTCTTTCCGCCCGCCGGATCGCGGCGCAGCGGCTTAGGGGTGGGTTTGCGCGCGCGTGGCACCATCGATCGCTCGTACACGGTCTTCTGCGACTCACGGCAGCCGAAGCTCGAGCGCGACCTCGCGCTCCCGGCCGATCGGACAGTCCAGCCCCGGCAAGACCGCGCTGGTGCGCTCGACGCCGCCTGATGAGTTGCGGATCATTTGCTTAGGCGGCTAATATTATTCCTACGTGTCGCGGCCGGCAACGCGTATGCCGACGGCGCACGCCACGCGACCTGCGTGGCGTAGACAGCACGATCATCGCCGCGAGGTCGCGGTGCCGGCGATGGCGGCGTCGACCGTCTCCGCCCCGCTGCACGGCGGCTTGACGCATCCCCGGGGGCACGCGACACTGCCCCGCTTGCGTCCGCAATAACAAAGCCGACGTCGCGCCTCGCATGCGCCGCGGCATTCAGGAGCAATCGATGACGAACTTCAAGGCTGTCGGTGGCGCGCTTGCGGCATTAACGCTTGCTTTCGCGCTGCAGACCGTCCACGCCCAGGACACGCTCAAGATAGCCGCGGGCCAGCGAGGCAACTGGGACACGTCGATCTCCGAGGTGGGCCAGCGCGCGGGAATCTTCAAGAAGCACGGCCTCGTGCTGGAGATCCTGTGGACGCAAGGTGCGGGCGAGACTCAGCAGGCGGTGATCTCGGGAAGCGTCGACATCGGCGTGGCTACCGGCATCATGGGCGTTTTGTCGGCATTTTCCAAGGGCGCGCCCGTGCGCGTCATCGGCGCGGAAACGACGGGCGCCACCGACCTTTACTGGTATGTGCCTGCAAGCTCGCCCATCAAGTCGCTCAAGGACACCGATGGCAAGACCATCGCCTATTCCACCAACGGCTCATCGACCCACGGTATCGTCACGGCGTTCATCAAGCAGTACGACCTCAAAGCCAAGCCCACGGCAACCGGCGGACCCGCGCCCACACTGACGCAAGTCATGTCGTCGCAGATCGACGTGGGCTGGTCGGCGCCTCCCTTCGGGTTGCAGCAGCTCGACGAAGGTAAGATCCGCATCATCGCCAGCGGCAACGACGCCGCGATCTTCAAAGGGCAGACCGTGCGCCTGCTCGTTACCAACGTCCAGACTCTGCAGACGCGCAAGGCCGCGATCGAGCGCTACATGAAGGCATATCGCGAGACCATCGACTGGATGTATTCCAACGATGTGACCGCGATCAAGACCTACGCGGACTTCGTCGGCATTTCGGAGGTGATGGCCAAGCGCACGCGCGACGGGTTTTTCCCCAAGGCCTCGGTCGACCCCGACAAGATCGTCGGTCTGGATGTGATCGTGCAGGACGCGGTGGCGCTCAAGTACACGGCGACGCCGCTCACCAAGGAACAGCTCGCGGAATTGATCCAGATTCCGCCGCGGCAGTAGACCGCGCCGGCTTCGTGAGCGCCGGCGACGAAGCATCGAGCGAGCCACCGCGCGGCGAGCCGGTGGCCCCGCAACCCCACATCCGGTCTCTCGAAAGCGCGGCGGAGCCGCCGCGCGAAGCGCTTCTTGCCGTCGAACACGTCAGCAAGCGTTTCGAAACCGGCGAAGGCGTCATCAGCGCCGTCGACGACGTGACTTTTTCCCTTGCGCCGGGGGAGTTCGTGTCCATCATCGGGCCGTCGGGATGCGGCAAATCGACGCTGTTCAACATTATCGGCGGACTCGTCAGCGAATACGAAGGCCGCGTCACCGTCGCAGGCGACGTCGTTCATGGAACGCACCCTGCGATCGGCATGGTGTTCCAGGAGGAATCGACGTTCCCGTGGCGCACCGTGCTCGACAACGTCGCGTTCCCGCTGGAAATTGCCGGTGTCCCGAAACAGACGCGGCTGGAGCGCGCCGCGCACTTCGTTTCGATGGTGGGACTGGCTGGATTCGAGCGCCGCTATCCCGCCGAGCTCTCGGGGGGAATGCGGCAGCGCGTCGCGCTCGCACGCACGCTCACGTCCGAACCCCGTATTCTGCTCATGGACGAGCCGTTTGCCTCGCTCGACGAGCAGACGCGGCTGCTGCTCGGCGACAAAATCCTGCAGATCCAGCAGGAACTCGAGCAGACCACGCTGCTCATCACGCACAACCTGACGGAAGCCGTGCAGCTATCGGACCGGGTCCTGGTCATGACGTATCGGCCGGGCCGGCTCAAGCGGACGGTCGAGATTCATCTTCCCCGTCCACGCGATTCCGAGGTGGTGAGCAGCGACGCATTCGGGCATTACCTCGCAGAAATCTGGCACGATTTGCGCGAGGAAGCGAGCCGCGGTATCGAGGATGACGAGTCCCGCGTTCTGCATGGGAAGTCCAGGACGTGAGCCTGACAAAATTGGCGCGTTCACGCACCGCGCCGCGGGTTGTCGGCGCGCTGACGGTTCTGACGGCCATCGCCTTGGTGGAACTCGCGATCCGCGCGGGCGTCATCAATCGATTCATCGTTCCCCTGCCCTCCGAGATTCTGCGGGCGATTCCGCGGATCGTCGTCGAGGAAAACGTGCTGCACCGCTTCTGGCAGACGACCCAGGAGGTGCTTTGGGCGAGCTTGCTGCTTGCGGTGGTCGGAATTCCATTGGGGGTCCTCCTGTACCGCGTGCGAATCCTGCGCCTTGCCTGCGAGACTTGGGTCGCGGCGCTCGCCGCGGCGCCCATCGTGCTCACGTATCCGCTGTTCCTGGTGATTTTCGGCCGCTCCGCAACGACGATCGTCATGATAGGTTTCGCCGCCGGCGTCGCACCGGTCATCCTGAAGACCATCGAGGGCCTCGTGTCGACACGAAAGGTGCTCATCGACGTCGGCCGCAGCTTCAGGCTTTCGGCCTCGCAGCAATTCTGGAAAATCCTCCTGCCCGCAGCGCTCCCGTCGATGTTCGTCGGGATGAAGCTCGGGCTCATCTTCGCGATGATCAATATCGTGGGCATCGAGTTTCTGATCAATTTCGGCGGCCTGGGTCAGCTCATCAACGATCTCGCCGAGCGCTATGACCTGCCCGGCACTTACGGCGCGATCTGCTTTGTCGTGCTGACGAGCGTCGTTGTCTTCGACGTGGCGGAGCGTCTCGAGCGCTGGCTGAGACCGATCGAATGACGGTCGCGGCCATCTCAGGGCGACGCATCGCGATGACCCGGCTCGCGATCGTTGCGGTCGTGCTCGTTGCGTGGGAAGCGCTTGCGGCATCCGGACTGCTGTTTCGCGATGTCGTGCCTTCGCTTGCGGCGATCGGCCGCGCGCTGTGGCGTCTCCTCGGAAGCGCGGACTTCTATTCCAATCTCGGAGTCACGGGCGCCGAAATCGGCATCGCTCTGCTCATCGGAGGTCTCGCCGGCCTCGCGGTTGGTATTGCGCTCGGGGCCAATCGCTTCCTGTCGCGCGCGTATGAAGCGCTGGTCTATTACCTCGGGCCGACTCCGAAGATCATTTTTTTTCCGGTGATGATCATGTGGTTTGGCGTGGGAGCAGGATCGAAGATCGCCATGGGCGTCGCGTCATGTTTCTTTCCCATCGCGATCAGCGCCGCGTCGGGCATGCGACAGATCGATCGCGTGCTCATTCGCGTCGGAAGAAGCTTTCGCGCATC
This sequence comes from uncultured beta proteobacterium, assembly GCA_963745385.1. Classification (GTDB taxonomy): domain Bacteria; phylum Pseudomonadota; class Gammaproteobacteria; order Burkholderiales; family Casimicrobiaceae; genus PALSA-1003. Next base: position 82,343 of record CAVUXI010000004.1, on the reverse strand, counting down.
GACGTGGCAGATGGTGAGCAAGATCTACCTGCCTGCCATGCGCGCACCGCTTGTCAACGGAATCCGGCTCGGACTGGGGGTCGCGATCATCGGCACCCTGCTCGCGGAAACCAAGCTCTCCAACCGCGGCATCGGCTACCTCATCATTCAGGCCTACGCGACGTTCGATATGCCGCGCATGTATGCGCTGCTGATCGTCCTGTTCGTGCTGTCGATCGGCGCCAATGCAATCATCGGCCGTCTCGGTGCGCCCAAGGCGCCGCGTTCGTCCTAGTGAGTCTTACGGAAATGGTTGACGACCATTTCCGTCACAATGCTCCCTCCGAGCCGAACGATCGGCGAAGCCGCACGAATCTCCCCTCGCCCTGTGGGAGATGGGCAGGGGTGAGGGTGGCTCTTCCACCACCGCGGCCGAATGAATTCGGCCCTACAGCCTCACCCTCGCTCGGTTCCGCAAAGCTCAGTAGGCCAGACATCCGACGGTGTGACGCGCCTCAGGTGCCTTAGCGTGTCCGCGGATCCGCGCGGCCGGCGCCCTCGTCCGAAGGCGAAAGGATGCGGACGAGGTTCCCGCAGATCTCGTAGATCGCGAAGTAGCTTCCCCGCAGCGCGCCCATGCTCGGCAGAAAGTCGAGCAGCGACGCCGGATGCGGGGACACGCCTCCCGTAGGGGCCGCGATCGTCTCGATACCCGCATCGGCGAACTCCGCCTTCGCGCGCGGCATGTCGAAGTTGTGCGCCACCAGGATCACGCGTTGGATGCCGGCCGCCCGCAGGATTTCCGCGCTGCGTTGCGCGTTTTCGTGTGTGTTTCGCGAGCGCTCCTCGAGCCATTGCACGTGCTGCCCGAACTCGCGCTCGAGCGCCTGCGCCATCACCTTTGCCTCGGTTTCGCCTCCGTAGACGGATCCGCCGCTGACCAGGATCGGCAACCGGGTCAGACGGGCGATGACGGCACCGTAGCGCACGCGCTCAAGGGTGAGGTCCCCCAACGTGTCGCCGCCGAATTCCGCAGCATGCCGCCGCACGCCGCCTCCGATGACGACGACAGCCCGGGCGCCTGAAACATTGGCGATATCGAACGGAGGCGCCGTATCGAGGCTTCGGATGAGAAACCCCGATACAACGGGAATCGACAACGCGAGCAAAGCGACGACCCCAGTCCAGGCCATGGCGCGGCCGGCGCGCGGAAAGCGCCGAGAAAGCGCCAGACCCACCAACGCGAGCAGCAGCAGGCCTGTCGGCGGCAGCACCAGGCTCTTTGCGACGGCCTTGACCCAGATCGGATCGAGCAAGACGTATCCTTCGCGTATCTTCGAAGACGCCGAAACCGCGGACAAGCGATCATGCCGCGCCGGGATCAGTGAAGCTTTTTAAGCAGTTCCTCGAGATGACCGGACGGGATGGCGTAGGTGATGCCCGAGGGCTGGGTCAGCACCGATTCCTTGGTCCCCTTGACGAACACCATGTTTACGATGCCAATGACCTCACCGGAATCGGGGTCGTACAAAGGGCTGCCGCTGCTGCCGGGATACGCCGTCGCATCGAGCTGAAACACCGCGAAAGGACCTTTTGCAAGTCGCTTGAGCAGGTTCGCGTCGAGATCTCCCGCGCGGGCCTGGGGAATGGCGATCGGCGTGATGGCCGATACCATGCCGCGATGGGTCGCCGGGTAAGGTCCGAGAACCGCACCGATCGGATAGCCGGTAAAAAAGACTTCCTGCCCTTCCCGCACGCTTTCAGATGCACGTACTCTCAAGGGCGGGAGCGGCGCGCCCGACAATTTCAGAACGCCCAGATCCGAACCCGGGTCGACCGCGACCTGCTTGACCTCGCGAATCTGCGCCTGCTCCGCAGCGTCCTTGGTGAGGACGGGTATCAGGACCGCGAGCACTTCCAGCTTTGCCGGATCGAGAACTGCCGGAATCACGTGATTGTTGGTGACGACGAGCGTGCCGTCGCCGACGGCGAAACCGGTGCCGAGAAATTGAAATTGCGGGGAGCGCGTCCGCGAGAAAGTGCCGACTGCAACGACGGACGCCTTGACCCGCTCGATGGTCGCGCTTCTCTCGGTCTGTGCCGCAACCGCGTGCAACGCGGCGCTCAAGGCAATCCCCACGAAGACGACCCGCGCCAGCCCGGGCATCGCGAGGCAGCGACTCGCCGGCCGCCTCATGGGCCCTTGGCGGCGGGCTTGTCGGCGTCGGTGAGGATGGGGGACGGGGGCGCTACCCTGGGATCGAAGGAATGCCGTTGGTTGGGGAACAGGCGTGATACGCGCTTCACGTAGTCGCGCGTCTCCGGATACGGCGGCACCCCCTTGTACTTGTCGACCGCCGCCTCGCCTGCGTTGTACGCCGCGACGGCCAGCGTAACCTGTCCCTGATAGTACGCGAGCAGCCAGCGCAGATAAGCGAGCCCCCCGCGAACGTTTTCCTTCACGTCGAGACGATTCCTGACCTTGAACCGCGCCGCAGTTCCGGGAATGAGCTGCATCAAGCCGCGCGCGTCCCTGATCGATTGCGCGTCGGGCCGGAAATTCGATTCGGTTGCGATCACCGCCAGTGCAAGACGCGGCTCGACCTCGTATTGCGGCGCGGCCTTGGTCACCAGATCCGCGATCTTTTTCTTGTCCGGAGGCAGGTCGGCGAAAGGATCCTCGCCCTCGCCGACCGGCATCGCAGGCGCGTCCGGCTCCGCGTCCTTCATGCAATCGGGCATGGTTCCGCCGTCGCTCCCGACGTAGCGCTGCATCTGCCTGGCGTACGAATGTCCCGCGGCGGCGGCCCGGGCGAAAAGATAGGCGGCAAGCTCATCGCTGCGAGCGACGCCGCGACCATTGGCGTACATCCAGCCCAGCGCGTACATCGCTTCTGGATCGCCGCCACGCGCAGCTTCGCAATAAAGCAGCGCGGCCTTGCGTTGATCCTGCGCGACGCCCTCGCCGTGCTCGTGGGCGACTGCCTGCGCGACCTTTGCCGCGTTTCCGTCCGCGAGCATCGAAGGCAATTCGGCAGCCATGCTGCCGTGCGCGAGCGCGCAACGCGGCAACCGCGATCAAGGCACTCGCGCGCCTCGCCGATGCACGTTCTCGATCGTCATGCAACGCCGCGAACATCGGGCAGCTCTCTTTTAAGACCGGTTGCATTCTGGGACAGCCGAAGCTCGTACCACGGCAGGGCTTCGCGCAATCCCGAGCGCGCATCGTGGGTCGGCCCATAGCCCAGCAGACGCTGCGCCTTCGATATGTCGGCCTGCGAGTGCCGGACGTCCCCGGCACGGAAGTCCTCGTGGATCGGCGGTGGCGATGCGCAGTCCGGGATGGCGTTCGAGAAGCAGGTCGCGCAACGTGCGCATAGAGCTCGTTGAGCGACATCCGTCCGCCGACCGCCACGTTGTAGACCTGGCCGATCGCGGCGCGGTCGGGGACTGTCGCTGCCAGCAGGTTGGCCTGCACCACGTTGTCGACGTAGCAGAAGTCGCGGGTCGTCTCGCCGTCGCCGTAGATGATGATCGGCGCGCCGGCCAGCATCGCCGCGACCCAGCGCGGAATCACCGCCGCGTACGCGCCGTCCGGGTCCTGGCGCGGCCGAACACGTTGAAGTAGCGCAGGCCGATCGCCGCCGATGCCGTAGCAGCGGTGAAAGACCTCCGCGTAGAGCTCGTCGACGTACTTGGTCACCGCGTAGGGCGACAGCGGACGGCCGATCTCGTCCTCGACCTTGGGCAGACCCGGATGGTCGCCATACGTCGAGCTCGACGCGGCGTAGACGAAGCGCTCGACGCCGGCGTCGCGCGCGGCGACCAGCATGTTGAGGAAGCCCGTCGCGTTGGCGGCGTGCGTGCGCGAGCGGATCCTCGATCGAGCGCGGCACCGAGCCCAGCGCCGCCTGATGCAGCACGACGTCGACGCCCTTGCAGGCGCGGCGGCACGCGTCGAGATCGACGATGTCGGCCTCGATGAACGTGTGCCGCTTCCAGGCCTGCTCGCCGACCGACCGCGCGCACTTCGTCGAGGTTGCGGCGATAGCCGGTTGCGAAATTGTCGAGGCTGACGACGTCCTGGTCGAGCTTCGAAGCAGGTGCTCGAGCAGGTGCGAGCCGATGAAGCCGGCGCTGCCGGTGACGAGCCAGCGCGGCGCCGCGCGCGCAGCGCAGGCGCTGCGGCGATCGTCCGAGGCCGGCGGCTGCGCTTCGATCCGACATCACAGTCTCCAGACGTTGACGCCCGCGGCGCGCAACACTGCTCGGCGTCGGCCTGACACTTGACGTCGACGTACAGTCCGCCGCTGCTCCAGCTTGTCGACATAATCGTCGGCCGGACGCTGCTTGAATTCGCCGTGTGCGCGACCGCGGCGACGATGGCGCGCGCGCGTGGCAGCGTCGTCCCAGGCCTCGAGCTCGACGCCGTACTCGTGCCGCGCCTCGGCAGCGTCGGCGACCGGATCGTGCACGTGCACGTTGAGCCCGTACGAGGCGAGCTCGCTGCACGACGTCGATGACCCGTCGAGTTGCGCATGTCGGGACAGTTTTCCTTGAACGTGAGGCCGAGCACGTTGACGTGCGCGCCCTTGACCGGCGAGCCCGCCTGGATCATGCTGCTTGACCGTCTGCTCGGCGACGTACTTGCCCATGCCGTCGTTGATGCGCCGGCCGGCGAGGATCACCTGCGGGTGGTAGCCGAGCTTCTCCGCCTTGTGCGTCAGGTAGTACGGATCGACGCCGATGCAGTGGCCGCCGACGAGTCCCGGCCGAAACGGCAGGAAGTTCCACTTGGTGCCGGCGGCATCCAGCACCTCCATCGTATCGATGCCGATCCGGTGGAAGATCAGCGCGAGCTCGTTCATCAGCGCGATGTTGAGATCGCGCTGCGTGTTCTCGATCACCTTCGCGGCCTCGGCGACCTTGATGCTGCTCGCGCGATGGACGCCGGCGGTCACGATGCTGCCGTAGACCGCGGCGACGCGCTCGAGCGTCTCGGGCGTGTCGCCCGACACCACCTTGGTGATCCGCGTCAGCGTGTGCTCCTTGTCGCCCGGATTGATGCGCTCGGGCGAATAGCCGACGAAGAAATCGCGCTTCCATCGCATGCCGGAGTGCTGCTCGATCACCGGGACGCAGATCTCCTCGGTCGCGCCCGGATAGACCGTCGACTCGAACACGACGGTCGCGCCGCGCTTGAGATTCGCGCCGACCGCTGCGCTCGCGCCGAGCAGCGGACCGAAGTCCGGCTGATGCGCGTCGTCGACCGGCGTCGGCACCGCGACGACGATGAAGTCGGCCTCGCGCAAGCTGCGACGCATCGGTCGTGAAGCGCAGCCTCGCTGGCGGCGCGCAGGTTCGTCGGAGCTGACCTCGCCCGTCGGATCGACGCCGCTGCGAGTAGGCGTCGACCTTGGTCGTGGACAGGTCGAAGCCGATCGTCGGAGTACTTCTTGCCGAACTCGACGGCGAGCGGCAGGCCGACGTAGCCCAGTCCGACGACGGCGATGGTGGTCTTGTCGGTCATATCGAGAGCGGATAGTGCAGGCGCATCCTTGTCTTTAGCTGGAGCTCGCACAAACGACGCATCATTCACGTTCAGAGCCCCGTCAGCATCTTCTCCGCATCGGCGCGGATCGGCGAATCCTTGTCGAGCTTGGTAAGCGCTTCCAATTCGCGCTTGGCGCCCGCCTTGTTGCCGGTCTTGATCATGCCGGTTGCGAGATGCATGCGTATGTCGTTGTTAGCCGGCGCAAGGTTGGACGCGGCCTGAAGAAGCTCGACGCCTCTGTTCGCATCCCCGGTTTTCACCAGCGCCCAGCCCAGTGTATCGATGACTTCCGGCGTATAAGGTGCCTGGCGGTACGCCTTCTCGGCGATCTCCGTCGCCTTGGGATCTCCCAACTCCGAGAGCGCCCACGCCAGATCATTCAACAGAATCGGATTTTCCGGCTCGATCTCGAGCGCGCGCCGGTAGTTCAGCGCGGCGGTCTTGAAATCTTTCTTGTTCTGCGCGCGCTCTGCGAGGAATACATAGAACGTCGTGTCCTTGGGATGTTCCTTCATCCACTTGGTCGCGAGACTTGACGCGTCGGCGGCATTGCCCTGGTTCTCGAGCGCGCTATACAACCTCACGGCCAGCGCGGGAATGCCTTTGCGCGCGAGACCCTCGCGGTACGCGCTCACCGCCTCCGGCCATTTCTTCTGCGCCGCGTAGACCTCTCCCTCGAGGGCGTAACCGAGAGCTCGATCCGGATACTGCTTCTGGAGCTTGCGCGCCTCCGCAATCGCGTTATCGGTGTGGCCGGACACGAAATAGGCTCGGGTCAAAGAGACCCAGATGTCCTCTTGATCGGGCTCAGCGGAAAGCGCCCGCTGCAGACTATCGATTGCAGCGTCGTAGTCCTTGACCACCATCTGCGCCTGCGCCAGCCTCAAGAGCGCCTTGGCGTTCTGCGGCTGCATCTGAACGAGCTGCTTGAAGGTTTCGACCGCCAGCGATGGGTCGCTCGCGAGCTGCGCGACCCCCAGCAGCTCCAGAACCTGCGGATCGTTGGGAAATGCGGTCCGCGCGGCCTGCGCGGCCGCGAGCGCTGCCTTCTGGTCCGGGACGCGCATGTAGTAGGAGATGAGAGCGACCCTCGGGCGTACCGAGGTCGGGTTCGCGGCGATGGCCTTGTCGATGGCGGCCTTGACCTCGTCGGGAGGATGCCGCGTGATGACGAGCAGCTCCGCAAGCGCCAACAGCACTTGCTCGTTCTTGGGATCCTTGGCAAGAAGCTCCTCGTATCGCTTGCGCGCGTCTTCCGGCTTTCGTTCCTGGACATCGATCAGCGAGAGAACGCGCGCCGAGTTGAAGTCGCCGGGCTGCATTTGCAGCGCTTTTTCGAAGTTGACACGGGCGTTCTTCAAATCGCGCATCGCGATGTAGACCGCGCCCTTGAGGCTGTACGTAAGCGGGTTGTTCGGCTGTTTCGTCTCCAAGGTCTTGACAGCCGCAAGCGCCTTGTCGAATTCTCCTTGGCGAAGATGCGCGGTGATCAGCGCCAAGTCGGCTTGATACTGCGTCGAGTCAGCCCCTGAAAGCGACTCGAGATCTTTGAACGCGCGCGTCGTGTCGCCCGTTGCAAACCGCACCTGGGCGAGCCGAACGCTTGTGGACAGATCGCCTTTGTCGACTTTATTGGCGCGCTCGTAGGCCTGCGACGCCTTGGCGAGATTGCCCGACGCGAGATACGCCTCTCCGGCAACCCTCAGCAGCATGGGATTGTTCGGGACCTGCCTCAGCCCCTCCTCCACCGTCTCGATTGCCAGCGCAGGCCGGCCGGTCCGCAAATACGTCATCGCAAGCACTCGCCTTGCATTGGGGTCCGCTGCTTGCGCGACCACCTTCCGCAGCGACTCCTCCGCTCCGCCGTAAGATCCGAGCTGGAAATCGATAAGGCCCGAGAGATACAGCGCTTGAAGGTTGTCGGGCCTGGCGGCGACCAGGCCTTGGATCACGTCTCGCGCGTGTTTCGCGTCGTTTCGGGCGAATGAGACGAGCGCATCCGAATAGCGCGTACGGAAATCCTGCGGCGCCAGTTTTTTCATCGCGTCGACCTGGACGGCGGCCTTGTCGGTCTGCTGCGCGCCGAGGAGCAGGGGAACGAGCACATAACGGGGATTGAGCGACGACTCGGGTTTGGCTGAGATCGCACTCTCGAGCGTGCTGATCGCTTGATCGCCCTGCCCTTGGCTGTTTTGCAATTGCGCTTTCAGCACCACGGCTTCGAGGTCGTTGGGCGCAGCCTGGAGGGCCGTTTCGATGTGCCGAAGCGCCAGGGGAACGTCATTGTTCTTGGCGTCGAGCTGCGCCAGCACGACAAGCGCCCTCGGATCGTTGGGCTTGGCGGCGAGCGCGGTCTCCACGGCGGAGCGTGCGGGCTGGGTTTCGCCGAGCGCGAGGTAGGCGATCGCGACCGAGGTTCTCAGATCGGCCTGCTCTGCGGCGTTGGCGAGCGTGCGCTCGCCCAACTCGAGTACAAGCTTTCTGAATTCGCCTTGTCCGAGCAGAGCGCGGGCAAGCGTCGGAGCCACCTCGTCCGGTGGGTAGTTCAGCGCCAAGGCCTTTCGAAGCTCGACCTCGGAATTCACTGGATTGCTGACGACGAGCGCTTTGCCTAGCAGAAATCGCGCCTCCGCGTTGTCGGGAGATTCCTGCAACGCGCTCTTGAGTTGAATGACCGCAGCGTCGGTCCCGCCGATTGCGATATAGGACTTCGCGCTCGCAATGAAGGCCGAAGGGTCGCTTTTGCTACACGCCGCGAGCGTCACCACGGCACATGTGATCGCGATGGCGGAGAGAAGTCTTCCTGAATGTTGTGTCATCATCGTTTGCCTCTATGCATCAGTCTATGTATGCGCGGTCTATCTAAGGCCGAAGCGATGCATCAGGTCGTAAAGTGTCGGACGGCTCACGCCCAGCAGCTCCGCTGCCTTGCTTAGATTGCCGTTGACCCGTCCGAGCACGCGCAGCACGGCGCTTTTCTCCGCTTCGTCGCGGACCTGCCGCAGGTTGAGCGCAAGCGCGTCGGGAGTCGCCAGCGGAAAGACCGATGTCGGCGGCGCTGATCGTCGGTGCCGTCGGCCATGATGACCGCGCGCTTGATGACGTTTTCGAGTTCGCGAACGTTGCCGGGCCACGGGTGCGCCTCGATCGCATCGATCGCGTCCGGCAGCAGCGTCATCGCGCCGCGCCGCTGCTCCGCGGCGAAGCGGCGCACGAAGCCGTGCGCGAGCAGCGCCGCGTCGCCCTTGCGCTCGCGCAGCGGCGGGATTTCGACGACGATCTCGGCGAGCCGGTAGTAGAGATCCTCGCGGAACTGTCCAGCGACGATCTGCTCCTTCAGGCTCTGGTGCGTCGCGCAGACGATGCGCACGTCGACGGGAATCTCCTGCCGGCCGCCGATGCGCTCGATCACGCGCTCCTGCAGGAAGCGCAGCAGCTTGGCCTGCAGCGACATCGGCAGATCGCCGATCTCGTCGAGAAACAGCGTGCCGCCGTTGGCGATTTCGATCTTGCCGAACGTCTGCTTGGCGGCGCCGGTGTAGGCGCCCTTCTCGTAGCCGAACAGCTCGCTTTCGAGCAGCGTTTCCGGGATCGCCGCGCAATTGATCGCGACGAAGCGTCCGTCGCGGCGCGGCGACAGATCGTGCAGCGCGCGCGCCAGCAGCTCCTTGCCGGTGCCCGACTCGCCGAGGATCAGCACGGTCGCCGACGTCGGCGCGACCTTTTCGATCGTGCGGCAGATCCGCTGCATCTCCGGATCGCGCGTGATGATGCCCGACATGCCCGGCGGCGGCTGCGTGCGCCTGCAGCCGGCGGTTCTCCTCCTGCAGCTCGTGCACGCGGAATGCGCGGTCGATCGTCCAGGCGAGGATCTCGGGCTCGAACGGCTTGGTGCAGAAGTCGTGTGCGCCGAGCGCGATCGTCTTGAGCGCGTTCGCGCGATCGTTCTGGCCGGTGAGCACGATGACCTTGGTGTCGGGCGCGAGCGCGTGGATCTCCTCGAGCAGGCGCAGCCCTTCGGTCGGATCGTCCGGATGTCGGCGGCAGGCCGAGGTCCATCGTGACGACCGCCGGCTCGTAGCGGCGCAGCTGCGCGATCGCCGACTCGCGATCGGCTGCGACGACCGTCTCGTACTGGTCGAACGCCCAGCGCATCTGCTTCTGCAGCGCCGGATCGTCCTCGACGATGAGCAGAGGCTTGCGCGTTTCGGTCACGCGACTTCCTTCAACGGAGCGCGCTGGCGCGGCGGCGCTGTCGCCCGCGCGGCAGCAGCACGCGCACCCGCGTGCCGATGCCCGGGCGTGCTGTCGATCAGGATCTGGCCGCCGAGGCCGCCGACGTACTGCGAGCTTTCGTAGACGCCGATGCCCATGCCGGCCGGTCTTGGTCGTCTCGAACGGCTTGAACAGCCGCTCGCGAACGAATTCCGGACTCATGCCGACGCCCGTGTCCGTGACCTCGATCACCGCGAACGCCGCCTTCGCGTGCAAGCCGCACCGAGACGCTGCCGCCATCGGCCGTCGCGTCGAGCGCGTTCTGCACCAGATGGCCGATCACGTGCTCGAGGCGGTCCTCGTGTCCGAAGCCGCGACACCGGGCGACGCAGCTCGAGCTTCGATAGGCGATCGATGCGCCGACTTCGCCGCGCACACTCGTCGCACGACGGCTCCAAGATCGACCGGTCGGCATTCTCCACCGGCGTTGCGCCGGTACGCAACTGTAGCATCAGCTTGTTCATGCGCTCGACGACGTGCTCGACCGTGGTCAGCATGTCGCGCTGAAACTCCGGATTGTCGCGATGCCGCTCGGCGTTGCTGCAGCATCAGCGAAAGCTGCGCCACCAGGTTCTTCAGATCGTGCACGACAAACGCGGACATGCGGTTGAAAGCGTCGAACTTGCGCGCCTCGAGCAGCGCTTCGGTCGCCCGGATCTGGCCGAGATAGCTCGCCGCCTGCCGGCTCGCGGTCTTGAGCAGGTCGCGAACTTCCCAATCGACGTCGATCGCGGCGCGCGGCGTCGTCAGCACGACGAACCCGAGCAAGTCCGGCGCCGGACGCCAGCGGAACGATGAGCCACGCGTCCGGCATCGATGGCCAGCCAGGCGGGCAGGACGAGTCCGGAGTAGCGGTCGGGCTCGCTCGGCGTATTCGCTCGACGATCGACGACCCAGCCGGTGCGCTCGAGGAACGACGCGAGCGAGCCATCGCGCGGGCTCGACCGCGTTGACGCAGCGGCATGTTCCACCGCGCCGCCGGCGTGAAGCCATTCCGTCGCCGTCCGAGCCACAGCATTCCCGCCGGGCTCTCGACCAGGTTGGCGAGCGCCATGATCGCCCGCTCCTGGACGCCCTGTACCGGCGCTCTCCGTCGACAGCGTGCGCGTAAAGCGCAGCCACTCCTCGCGATAGTCGTAGCGATACGAAAAGAAATGCTTGCTGACGAAAACCTTGAGCCTCGACCGGAAGCGCCCAGACGAAGCGACAAGCACGACGAAGAGCACGGCTCCGAACAGCAGCTCGATCTGCAGCGCGCGGCCCCAGTCGCCGCCGACGTAGCGGACGAAGTATCCGGCGCCGGCGACCGCAAGCAGGAAGACGCCGGAAACGAGCAGCGCCGTCGAATGAAAAACCGCGTCGCGCGAGACGTGCATCTCGACCGTCCAGCCGGTATTGCGCGCGGTGGCGACTGCGATGAACGGAATGACCAGCGCGTTGGCGATGCCGCGCGCCACCCAGATGTCGGGATCGAGTCCGCGCGAACAGCATGGCGTCGGCGTAGAGAAACAAGCTCGAAGCCGAAGATGCCCGCGAGCGCGACGCACAGCGGCTTGATGCTCCAGCGGGCCTGGGGATGCGTCCGCCGGATCAGCTGCTCGACCAGCATCAGCCCGAAGACGGCCAAGCCGAGACGAAGGCCGAACTCGGCGCGCTGGGTCTCGAACCCCAGCGCGCGCCCCACGGGCAGCGCTTCCGACAATGCGACGCTCGCCAACAAGCGACGCCGGCCGATACGACCAGCCACCGCGGAAGGGGCCGCTGCGGAGGCGGCGGGGCCGTCGAGCGGCGCCCTCGCAAGCAGGCAACCGATGAATGCAAACCAGATCGCGTATCGCAGCGTGTCGCGCCACGTTCGACGCAGCCATGTAAATGCTGATGTCCAAACGACGGTCGCTATGCTCGCGGCGGCCCACAACGCCGTGGCGAGCGTAGCCGCCAGCAGCAGCACCGCGCGCACTGCCGCCCCGCCATCCGAGCGCCATGCGGGCGGCAAATGCCAGGTAGCCGGCGACGGCGAGCCCGTAGCTCCAAGCGGCGATGGTGGCGAGGGTCGTGCGGTCAAGTGGCCGGGGCAGTGCTCGAGGTTTTCATAGGCGAACTCTAGCTGCCCCGGTCAAGGGCAGGAAGTTCCCGCGCCAGAGGCCCCGAGGAGAGATTGGGCTATCGCGACCGGGTTCGGACGGCCAGAAGATAGCGCCGCGACCGGCAGAAAGGCGAAGGGGCGGCCTCGGAGATACGGGGCGAGGAGCAAGCGATGGCGGCGTCTGTGCGCATGAGCGGCGCACGCCGCTACGGCCTAGCGCGCGCCCTCGCCGAGCATCACGACCCGGACCGTGTCGAGCAGGATCAGCAGATCCAGCAGAAGCGTGTGGTTCTTGACGTAGTAGAGGTCGTATTCCAGCTTCTTGCACCGCCTGCTCGACCGTGGCGCCGTAGCGAGTAGCGGACCTGCGCCCAGCCGGTGATGCCGGGCTTGACGCTGTGACGAACCGCATAGAAGGGTATCTGCTCGGTCAGCATGCGCCACGAATTCGGGCCGCTCCGGCCGCGGACCGACGAAGCTCATCTCGCCCCGCAGCACGTTGATGAGCTGAGGCAGCTCGTCGATGCGAGTTGCGGCGCATGAACCGGCCGACACGGGTCACTCGCGCGTCGTTGACGGTCGCCCACTGACGCCTTGCCGTCCTTTTCGGCATCGTGGTCCATGCTCCGAAACTTGAGCAGCGTGAATTCCCGGCCCCGATGACCGACGCGTTCCTGCCGGTAGATGATGGGGCCTCCACTCTCGAGCGTGATCGAGGTGGCGATCACGGCCATGATCGGCAGCGTGAACACCAGCAGCATGAGCGCCACCACAACGTCGAACGCCCGCTTGACTGCGCTGTCGCGCCCAATCCTGCCGATAGCCGTCGCCATAGATCAGCCAGCTGACCTTCAGCGAGTCGATCGGCACCTGGCCGTGCACGCGCTCGAAGAAGCGGGCGAGATCCGTGACCTGGACGCCGTTCAGGCGGCACTCGAGCAGCGCGCGCAGCGGCAGCACGCCGCCGCGCTGCTCGCGCACGGCAACGATGATTTCGTTGACGCCGAGCTGCTTGACCGTGGCCTCCAGCGGTCCGGTACGCGCGATCACCTTGCGGCGAGAAACGGTCGCGTTTTGCTCCTTCTCCAGCGGGTGGAACCCGACGAGTCGCATTCCTGGAGGCGCCGCGGCGGCGAGCGACGCCTCGACCATGCTTGCCTCGGCGCCCGTCCCCAACACCATGACCCGGTGCGGCAAGATCGTGCTGATCAGCGGCAAAACGATCGTGTGCCGGATGAACAACAGGCCGGCAAACGCACAGACAAAGGCCACGCCAAGATTTTGCTGAAACAGTCCCCCGCCGGGAAGCGCTTCGGCGATCAGATACGCAAGCGGCACGCCTATCGCAGGCGCCAGGCAAAGCCGCAGAATATACGCAGCCGATGAAAGCTTTTCATGCCGGCGATAGATTCCAAAAGCGCCGTTCAATATCACGATCACGACGGCAAACGCGAGCGCAGGCGCTGCCGCATGCATCAATGGCTTGGCCAATCCTTCTTGCACATGGATTGCCAGCAAGCCAACCGCGAAGAGCACAGACAGCTCGATGGCGAGCTGAACCAATGTGGCCGCGGTAATGTTCTGTTTGAGAAAGCTGATCAAACGGCCACTCCCTGACCGCAATCGCGAATGCATGGGGAAGCTCCAGCCGTCGGGTCGCGCTTTTGAGGTGGACGACATCGAGTGAGCCGGCGTCCGGCATCCGACAGCCGCCGCGAAGCTACCTGTCGGTGGCTGGAGGTACCAACCGACCTCCTCCCTGCGCCGCCGTAGAGGAATTGGCTACGACCATGAACACAAGCAATTCTTTTCATTTTTAGCCGCACATGCTCACTGTGCCCGCTCACCCGGGCTAATACAACGTCGATTTGCCTGCGCTCGAGGCCCGACTCGCCGCGCCACGCAAAATGGAATTTCGACTTCGGTATGCGTATTCGCGTCGCCTCTTGCTAACGTTCTGCGCGCCCGCTGGCTCCTGGGACAAGCCTGTCCCCCAATAGTGCCCACGAATGCGCCGGATTCGTCACGTGAATTTTCGACACTTCCGCCGAGCGGTTTTGTTTGACCGCCGACCGGCGCTTCACGGAGATTTGCGCTGTCTGTTACAGAGTATCGACCCTGAAATGATTGGTCGCAAATGATCCCACGTGGAGGCGCTATGGCGACGCGTCCGTTTCGGGGCGCACTCCTGCCCCGAGTTGTACCGCAATTATGTGACTTGTGCGTTACGCGAACCTTCCGTTGGCGCGCCGAGCCTTTGACGAACGGGCGCTTGCGCAGTCTGGGCAGAAAGCTCGCGGGACAAAATGACCGTGACAGCGTAATAGAGCCACGCCAGATCGAAATACGCCGAGCTCAGGAACGCGCCGCTCACCATGTAGCTCAGAAGACCGATCTGGATTCCGAGCGCATACGTTCCTATCCATGCCGTTTCCGGTCGTCGCTTGGACTCGCGCCGGAGCCGCTTCAGCTTCAGCTGCACGACAATCAAGAGCAGCATATAGATGAAAAACGCGATGAAGCCGTGTTGCCCCAGAATCTGGAAGTAGATGCTGTGCGCCGCGGAACTGGAGACGGTGAAGCACTCGGCGTACTTCGGATCGCCGAACGTCAAGTAGCGCCCGTCTTCCGCGTTCTCGAATTGAAAGCCGGCGCCCGTCAACGGATACCTCTTGGCTATGTTCCAATGCACCGTCCATGACATCAATCGTTCATTCGCCGAGCAGTCCTGGTCGATGTTCTCGAAAGTCCCGGCACGCGTAAATACCCGCTCAGGCAACACCGAATGCGCAGTCAGGGCTACCGCAATCAGAACCGAAAGCAGCATGACGCGGGTGCCGGGCTTGAGTTGGAACAACAGTAAGAGCACCACTACAGCCAAACCCAGCCACCCGCCGCGCGAATAGCTGAACAACGAGCTTATGGCGCTCAAACCTGCGAGAACGTAGAGGAAGCGGCGCAGCCATGGCCGCTCCTCAGTTCGCGCGAGCGCAACCATGAGCGGGATGACCATGTTGAGGGCCAGGCTGATGAAGGTGTTGCCCTCGATGAAACTTCCCTCGGGACCCTGAACCTGCTCCGCGCCGCCGTGGATCAGCGACCAGATTCCTCCCTTCAATCCGTAGTAGCCCAGGCTGAAAACCACGACCAGCAAGAGGTAGCGTATACGGTCCTTTCCATAAATGAACATCGTCGCCACGAATGTCATCAGGATGATCTTGCCGACCTTGTCCACCTGCGCCCAGGCGTAACTCGGAGCCCATGCGAAAAACGACGTAAAAACAAAATAAGCGAAAAGCACGGCGGTCAGGACGAGTTCGCGTTCCCACGGGATCGGCCGTCGGTCGCGCGCGAATACGGCACCGAGCAGCGTCGCGCCGCCGACCAGCATGGCGAATGGCATGGTGTACGCGAATTCCCAGGTCAGCCGATGGGGATTCATCAGGCCCAGCCAGTACCACGTCAGAATCCCCAGCCAGGGCCTTGCAAAACAGATCGGCACCAAGGCGAACACGACGAGAGTGAGAACATAGTCGCGCATGTCAGTTTTCTGCAGGCAGCGTCGCGGATCGGAACGAGGTCATCGACGGCTTTGCGATTCGTCCGGGGAGAACCATTCGCCGCGGCAGTCGCCGAACCGGCCGCGCAGATGTCAATCGGTGATATCTTCGCGCAAGCCAAAGCTGCGCCTGTGGCAATAATATGCGCGCTTGGATACCGTGGCGACCTTTGAGGAGCACCCGCATATGAGCATGAGCCCTTGGGCCGAGCGGCTGGCGGACAAATATTTCGGCGACGCGATTCATCCGTATAAGACGTTCGAGAGCGCCGTCCGAGAACACATCGATCCCCGTGGGACATTGCTGGACGCCGGTTGCGGATACGACGCGCCGGTTCTGAGACAGTTCATAGGTTCGGCCAAGGAGCTCATCGGTGTTGATTTGGTTCCGTTCGATCGCGACGTTCCCGGCGTCAGGCTCATAAACCGCGACCTTGTCGACACGGGGCTACCCGATGCGTCGGTGGACGTCATCATGTCGCGCAGCGTAATGGAGCACGTCGTGGACCCGAAGAACATGTACCGGGAGATGCACAGGCTGTTGAGGCCGGGGGGATATTTTATCTTTCTTACGGGCAATATGTGGGACTACTCGGCGATCATCGCCAAGCTGGTCCCCAACCGGTTCCACCCCTGGATCGTCGCGCGCACCCAAGGGAGGGAGGAGCGCGATACGTTCCCTGTTGCGTACAAGACCAACACGCGCAACGCGGTTGCAAAGTACTCTGCTATGACCGGATTTGAAGTCGACTCATTTCGGTATCTCGGGCAGTATCCTGCCTATTTCATGTTCAATGGGCCCTTGTTCCTGATCGGCACGGCGTACGAGAAAATAATCGACCGGTTTGCCGCGCTTCACTTCCTCCAGGGATGGATATTGGTCGTGCTTCGAAAGAAAGACGTCGCTCGCTGACAGCCGAGGCGTCCAGGCCGTTCGCTCGCATGTCCCGAGCGAGCCATGCGCCTGAAACGCAGCCTATTTGGGCTCGCGCCGACGGTAATATCTCGACGTGACGGTGGCGCTATGGCAAAGTTGCCTGGCTACCCGATGCCACCTGAATCAAACAAGATGGCTGGATCACGGAACCCTAGATGACAAACGGCAAGAAAACTACCGCCGCCACGCCCGATCGATCCAGTCGCGACCTCCCGGTTGACGACAGGAACTCGGACCCTGCGTTCGTCGCCTATTACGAAGAGCGCAGTGTCTCCGAAGGCGCCGAAGATCGATTCAGGAGCGTAAGAGACAAGATGCTCCGACTGCATCGGGAACTCGGGGGAGGCATAACTGCTTTGGACGTCTTGAATGTGGGATGTGGCGCGGGAACCGAATGTCAGATCTGGGCCGAGCTTGGACATCGCGTGGCGGGTATCGATATAAGCGAGCCGCTGGTTGCGCTTGCGCGCAAACGCGCACTTTCAAAAGGATTCGGGATTCATTTCGAAGTCGGCTCCGCTGTTGCACTCCCTTACGCAGCGGATTCGTTCGATATCTGTCTCGTCCCTCAACTTCTCGAGCACGTACCCGATTGGCAGAAGTGCTTGGACGAAGCAGTGCGGGTGCTGCGGCCTGGCGGCATCCTTTACCTGACCACGACCAATGCCCTATGCCCGGTGCAGAACGAATTCGCTCTTCCGCTCTATAGCTGGTACCCAGGTTTCGTGAAGCGCCAATGCGAACGGCTCGCCGTCACCACGCACAGGGATTGGGTCAGCCACACGGCCTATCCGGCGGTGCATTGGTTCACGTATTGGAAACTCAAACGTTTTTTGTCGGCGAAAGGATTGCGCTGCTTCGACCGGTTCGATCTGGCGCAAACCGACACAACGTCGGGGTTTCGCGGCGTCGCATTCCGTCTGATCAAGCGCCTTCCCCCGTTGCGGGTGGCAGCGTATCTGCTCGTTGCAGGCACGATAGTCGCCGGTGCCAAACCGCAAAGCGCCTGGGTATCCCCCTAAGCACGATCGCGGTCCGGCATCGACGGCTTAGCCTGCGATGCGGCGAAGCGTCCTATTGAATTTTGAGTCTCCAGTATTTGCCGGGATTGATGCTGGTGTCCCAGTCCATAGTTCCAATGCTTATCACATCTCGCGTGTCGGGATCGAAAAACACGGTGCTGGTCGGCACGTAGTTGCCCGCCCCATTGACGAAGCCGTCAGGACGCGCGACCGTGGAAAGCTTTCCCGAGTCGACCTCGTAGATTTCGATCTTGCTAGCCGCCAGGACGACAGCTCGCAGGTCCGGGTGCCATGTCATCTTGATGGCTGCTTGGGTCCCCTGCGCCGGCTCCGGCAAATTCGCGACCTTGGTCAATGCAAGCGTGTCCATATCGGCCTGCCACAGTTCAGACGTGTAAACGTCGTACATGTAGAACTTGCGCTGAGTGAAATCCGGCGCGACTCCCGCGACGCTGAACACGTGATCGCCATACGTTCTCGGCACTCCGGCAACGTACTGGGTGAGGTCGTTTCCGGTCGCACCGTCGATCAAGCCCCAGACCAGGCTTCCGCTCGATGTGATTGGAATCACAAACCGATCCTTGACCGGGTCATAGAAGCCGCGCCACGCACGATCGCCACCGAGAATCCACGGCCAGTTGTTGACGACACGCCAGGTTCCGTACGGTCCTCCCTGGGGAGGAGGCGTCCATGCCATCAGCTTGGAATTCGGTTGGATTTGCTGGGCATAATTGCCCGGCGGCTGAGCGATGGGGTGATTGGTGTCGCTGAAGAAGTACCAGATCTCGCCGCCGCGAGGAATCAAGAACCCGTCATCCGGATCGGTGGCCTGGACCTTCGTCGAGTCGGGCACGTAGTAGGGCTGATCCTCCCGCCAATCGTTCGCGGGCACAGCGAACGACAAGATCTCCTGCCGGCCACCCTGGACGATAACAGGCACTGCAGTAGGCATCCCGCCTACATTGCCGTCGAGTTGTGGATGATCTCCTGCCGCTTTATACCAACGTCCATTAAGCCGCGCGAAATCAAGTTGCTTGCTGGCTCCTAGGACCCATGACGGGCCCGCCAGGGGGACCGTGGTAGCGGTCACCGTTCTGTTGCCCGCGTTTGCCGGCGGTGGTGGTGGCGGCGGCGGAGGGGGCGGCCCAGCGGCTTGTTGCCAATTGACAGTGACTGCGGCCGGTGAACTCGTGCTGACGCCGTTGGTGGCGGTCACCGAATACGTCACCGCGCCGGCGCTTAGCGACGTCGCAATGCATGCCGTGGCTACGCTCGTGCAGTTGATCCACATATAACTTGTCGGGCTTCCTGTGCAGCTGGCGGTCAATGTGACACTGGACCCTACCATGGGCGCCGTATTGCTCGCAGCCAATGTACACGATACCGAGGCCGGAGGAGGCGGAGGAGGCGGAGACGGCGGTCCACCGAAAGTGAGGCGGACTCCGAACGTGGCTCCATTCTGTCCAAGAACGATAAGCTGGTCGATCTCCGGCGCCCATCGGCCTTGGGCACCGCTGCCCTCGGAATTCGGGCTGTTGCCACTGTCTCCCGGCGGATTGTTGATGGCCACATACACCCAGCTCCCGCTGGCGTAATCATAAACATTTATCTTGCGGCCATCGGTGAGCACTGCCATGTCTTTCGAAGGCCACAAATCGCCGAGTATGGCGTCGCCATTGACCTGCTTGTCCGGAGGAAGTGTGTTGGTGCTGACGGGTCGCATGACCGGCTGGCCGCCATTGGGTACAGCGGTCACATCAAGTTCGTAGATCGTCGCATTTGGCGTGAGGGCGTCTGTGTTCCGGTCTTGCTGCACACCACCGTAGATGTGTATCTTGTCGCCGCGGACCCAGTTGGACTGACTGATGTAGCGCAGTAACATCGAGCCCGGGAACGTTTCTGTTCCCCATGGGTTGGACCAGGCCGTGCGTTTGAACGCCGGCGATGAGCCCGTCAGCGTGAATACTTGTAGAGTGTCGCCCGGCTGTCCGCTGATGCCACCGTAGATAACCCCGACGTTCAGCGCATCGATCCACTCTCCCACGCCGTCCCACACCTTGATCGGATCGTCACCGGAGGGCTGAAAGACGCGGTTGTCGTCGATGTATTTCCAATTCCAGTTGGCGGTATCCACGACGCCACGATAGTTGCCGACGATATCGTACCCGCGCTCACCTTCCATGGCCCAATACTGATTGAGCGGGCGGACCATCAAGCTGACTTGATTGTCGCGGTTACCGAGGAACGTTCGGCCCGTGACACCCGCCGCCGGCCACGCAGCTACAGTGTGTGGAATCCGCACTGTCCACGAATCGGCCACTGGATCGTAGGTCTCCACCGAATTGTTTTCGGTGGGCGTATGCGACATTCCGAAGACGATCATCTGTCCGTTCGCCATCCGCTTCATCGAGGAAAAACCGGCACTGCTGCCGTAGGGTTGGTTCGCGCGCGGGTCCTGGGCCTTCGGTAGGTAGTCGGCACTCGTCGGCATGCCGGGCGGCGGTACGCCCTGCCAATAGACGCTTGTCGACGCCGGCGCGCTTATCGCGGCGCCGTTTGTCGCCGTCACCGTGTAATTTCGGTTGCCAACCGTCGCCGAAGTGGCCGAGCACGTGCTGGTGGAGCTCGCGCACCCCGTCCACGTATAAGTAGCTGGATTGCCCGTGCAGACCGCGCTCAGAGTCACCGTCGAACCCACGACGGGCGCCGTATTGCTCGCCGCCAGCGTACACGAGAGACCGGCCGGCGGCGCCGGAGGTCCTGCGACCGACTGCCAGCTGACGGTGATACCGGCCGGAATGCTGGTCGTGATGCCGTCGCTTGCCGAAACAGAATAGGATCGGCTGCCCGCGCTCGCCGACGTCGCAACGCAGGTATTGGTCGAGCTTGTGCATCCCACCCAGGCGTAGCCAGTCGGGGTCCCTGTACACGCCGCCGTCAGTGTGATGGTCGAGCCAACGTGCGGCGCCGTATTGCTCGCGGAAAGGGCGCACGAGATTCCCGGCGGGGGCGCGGTTGTCTGCCAATTGATGCTCGTCGCGACAAATGGGCTCGTGCTGTTGCCGTTGCTCGCGGAAACCGAGTAGGTCTTCGCTCCCGGGGTCGCGGATGTCGCTACACAGGTGTCGGTCGAGCTGGTGCACCCCACCCACGCATAGCTGGTGGGGTTGCCTTTGCACACTGCCGTCAGCAAAACATTCGAACCAACGACCGGTATCGGGTTGCTGGTGGTCATCTCGCAGACGACCTCATCGAGCGCATCCTGCGATTGCCAGGTCACGGTGGTCGCCGCAGGCGAGCTGATGGCGACTGGGCTGCTGGCCGTGACGGCGTAACTCTTCGGCCCTGCCGCAGGCGACGTCGCGACGCAGGTGTTGGTCGAACTGGCGCAGCCGGCCCATGAAAACCTCGTGGGATTCCCGGAGCACGCCGCCGTCAGGGTGACGCTCGAGCCCATCAACGGTGCCGGATTGCTTACATTGACGGTGCAAGTCATGGTCGACGATGGCGAGCAAAGCGCGGGCGGCGTCGGTCCGGGGCCGTAACCTTCCGAGACGTAGCCGATGCCCTGCATCGCCAACGCGATATCGATGCGGTCCGTGTAGCGATGATTGACATCCGCTCTCTGATTCCACAACCTGTAAATTGGTTTTGTGCCCGCGGGGCATGCGCCGGTCGCCGCATCGGGCAGATAGGCGCGGAATACGTTCGACGATTCCAACACCCAGATTCCCGGGAATCTCTGGAGTACCATCGCGCACTCCGCCGGATCCGCGGAATAGAAGTGAGAATCCAGCCCAGCATCTGGGTTACCGTAGAACCTGCATACCGGGGTGCTGCCTGGGTCCGTCGCGTCGAACGACAGAACGGGAACGGTTAAGCCGGTGGCAATCCACCCGAAAAACCGTCCGCTGTTGAGCGCGACGACTTCGTCCTGAGTGGCCGTGATGAAATAATGGTTCAGGGTCGCGTCGTAGTATTCAATGGCTGCGGTGGTCGCCGCTTGTGTCGACTGTGGAATGGCAACGGCGGCCCCGAACGCAAACAGGGTCAGTGCCAGAAAACATTTGCGCATACATCTCCCCGATCAGCCGTTGACAAAAGGTTTCCTGCTTTCGTCTCAGAGCGGGATAGATTCCCGCTCTGGGTGCAGGCATTTCTTGTCGGCGTGGCTGATTCTATGACAAGGGCATAAGAATATGCAATAGGAATATCGTCTTTGGAGCCAAAGGGTGGTGTACAAAATGAACCGCGAATTCCGCGGCAAGACGAAGGTGATATAGCCAACGACCGATGTCGCCCAAACACGAGTACACCTGGGGCAAACAATGGCGTCGTCAGCTAAATGTCATTATGTTGTTGTCAACAGGCACGGATGTCGTTATATGCTTAATTTTGCACTTCGCTGCGTCGAAGTAACCGAGGGTATAGAGCGGCGACCGCATGGGATGTGGGCTGGCGGGCCGCAACCCCCACCCGGTTGCCGACGAGAAACAGAACTTCTTAGTTCCCAAAAGCCAAAAGTCGCAGTCTTTTCCTCAGACCTGTCGTATTCAGTTCGAAAGGACATCGTCGAGCTCGACCGGCGCCTGCAGGGCGCGACATGGCGCATCGTTCGTCACGCACCCCGACGCACACTTCGCTCGCTCGTAGCCAATCGATGAACTTACGGCGGAACGGCTGGCGCTGGTTTCCGTATCAGGGCCTCGGCCTGTTCTCGCAAGCGGTCGTCAAACTCAGCCTCACGCGTGACGCGCGCGGGTCGTTGGGACAGGCGTACGCCCTCGACGCGATCTTGTCTCGGCAGAGGGCGCGATATCTGGAGACTCCAGACGTCCATGGCCCGATGGCGCTGCAGGAGATCCGGGATTTCGCTCCCGACCTCGGCCCGTCGCTTGCCCCGCCCATCCTGAAGGAATCGCTATCCTCGATCCCAGCTCTGGGGGTTTGTTAGACGTGGTACCCGATGCCGCATCTCCGGAATGACCTGACAATGAGTCGGTCGCCGCTGATTGCGCACGTCATCCATCATTTGTTCATTGGCGGATTGGAAAACGGGCTCGTCAATTTGATCAACCGGATTCCACCCGATCGGTACCGCCATTGCGTGATATGCGCCGAGGATTTCTCCGACTTCCGCGCGCGAATAGAGAGCCCGGACGTCGATGTTTTCGCGATGCACAAATCGCAACTCTCCGGATTCGGGCTGCACCGCCGCATGCGTTCGCTTTTCAGACAGCTGCATCCGGCGATCGTGCACAGCAGAAATCTCTCAGGGCTGGATGCGTTGCTGCCTGCGTGGGCCGCGGGCGTCCCGATCCGCATTCATGGCGAGCACGGTTGGGATGTGACCGACCTCGACGGCACTCGCAGGAAGCCGCGGCTGCTGCGCCGGATGCACAGTCCCCTCGTGCATCGCTACGTCGCTGTGTCGAAAGATCTCCAAGCGTACCTTGCCAATAACGTCGGGATTTCACAGCGGCGCATCACGCAAATTTATAACGGAGTCGATACTCAACAGTTCTCACCTGCCCACTCCAAGCCGCAAGGCATCATGCCACCGTCCTTTTACGGCGACGGCATCGTCGTCGTTGGGACTGTGGGACGGCTGCAGGCCGTGAAGAACCAGATGATGCTGATTCGCGGATTTGCCCAGCTCCTGCAACGACGGCCATCGCTCCGCGCGACTGCGCGCCTGGCGGTTGTCGGCGATGGCCCAATGCGAAACGCGCTGGCGGACTACGTGAAGCAGGAAGGATTGTCGGACGTCGTCTGGATCGCCGGCGCGCGCGATGACCTGCCCTTCGTATACCGGTGCTTCGACGTCTTTGTTTTGCCTTCGCTCAAGGAGGGGATCTCGAACACGATCCTCGAAGCGATGGCAAGCGGTCTGCCCATCGTCGCAACCGCAGTAGGCGGCAATCCGGAACTGGTCGACGACAACGTCAACGGACGATTGGTGCCGTCTTCCGGCCTGGCTGGCTTGATCGAAGAATTGGACAGACTCGTTGCAGATGCGTCCCTGAGGGCCCGACTAGGCGAAGCGAGCCGAAGTCGCGCCGTAGATGCGTTCAGCCTCGAGGCGATGGTCGATTCTTACGTGCGCCTTTATGACTCGATGCGAGCGTCGCGCGGACTGGTCTGAACGGGAACTCTCCTCGCGGGCCACGTCAAGCGAGAACTGCGGCGTTCCTAGTCCCGCCGCATTGGCCCGATATATTTCTTCGCGATGACGACGTTGTCGATATAAAGATGCATGTCGGCCGCCGACGGGGTGGTGCCGCCGTGGAATACGTTCATCCAGATCTTCTCGATGCGAAGCTCGGGAATGTCGCGTACCCGAAAGCCGGTCCTGTCGAAGGCGAGCTCGCCATCGACCCAGACCTTGATCTGGCCATCCGTCATTCCAATGCGATTGAGTCGCAAATATTGCTCGATGCAATACCAGCGGCCCCTGCGAACGAGCCCGCGTAATCCAATATCCCAAACCCACTCGTCACCCCATCGATCTTCCGTGTCGGCATGGTACGCGTAGCTGCTCAGCGTCGTGTAGGGACGCAGAGGATTGCCCACCTCGGGCATACGCGCAAAACCTCCGCGCATCGACCATCCATTCTTTCCATCCGATTTTCGGCCGCCCCAGCCCGCGCGGTTGTACGTTCCGCTGATCCCAGGCAGCTTCCCGCCATCGAGGATCGGCGTCCAATCGTCCGCAAGGCGCAGATAGTAGCGAAAGTAGATTTCTTCGGGCTCTTTGCCGGTCTTGCTCTTGAAATCGTAGCTGACGTCGAGACCGACCTGGCCGCCGCGGGGAACCTTCACACTCAATGCCTTCCCATCGAGGGGCTCGAATCCGAACGCGTCGGCCGTTATCGTCGAAAACGTGAACTGAGGCCTCACCTCGCTCCACGCCCTAAACCAGAACGGCGACTCAAACGTGCTTGCCATGAGAACGGCCGGGTCACGTTCGATGCCTCGATCCCTCGGATATGCGTCGGCAAGACCCAGCTCAGGCCTTCCCGGCGAGGCCTTCCGCGGAGTATCGAGGGCGTATACGCCTAGCGTCGGATCGCCATGGCTTTTTTCCGCGGTGAGTTGCAGGACCGCTCGATGAAGGGGACGTCCTTGCAGGGTGCGGTCGAGCGCAAAACTGATCACAACGTTCGTTTCGGTCCCGCCACGCAGGAGCTTCTCCACGCCCAGACCCCGAGTCGTCGAACAGTCGAGGTGAGCATCGGCATCCGCTGAAAACACGCGGCTGGATCCATCCTCGAATTCCAGAACCAGCCGCGGACGCATTTTTGGATCATCGGCTTCACGGCTGTGAAAGAAGACATCGCCGAGATTTCCTCCAGGAACTGCCGCCAGCAGCAGTCCTGTGTTTGTGCTCGGCTCGCGAATCCAGTTCGCCGCGAGTGCGGTGACGTCCCATTCGACGGGGCGGCTATCATCGATAGCCTCGACGGATGCGCTTGCGAACGGCGCGGGCCCCTGCGCAACGCCGTTGGCATCCTTCCAGTCGCCCTTGCGGTTGTGCCAGCGGACTCTTCCGGATACGTTGAAGTAAGCGCATGTCACGCCTCCGGCGCCATCGTAGAGGGGAATGAGCTCGTCCTCGGCTTGGACCGCCGCACAGATGCCGAAGGCAATCAACCCGGCGACGGTTGCAGTCCTCAATGGGACAGACCTCACGGGTTCGCCGCTTGCCCGTCAGATGCGCTCACGCGCAGATACCCTGTCGAGCACCGCTGCCAGCTCGCCTGCTAGTCCACGCCGATCGAAGCGCCGTAGCGCAGACAAATCCGCGCGATGCCGATCCAGTCTGTCGTTCCGCCATTCACGAAGAATTTCGGCGAGCATGCTTTCGAGCAGTTTGGTGTCGTCGGGATCGACGCTCCAGCCGCCTCCAGTCTGACTCAGAATCTCCGTCACCGCACCCCGGCGGACCAACGCGAGAACCGGTTTTTGCGTTCGCAAATATTCATAGAGCTTTGCAGGAACGAGGTCGACGGTATCGTCGGATGCCTGCAGCAACAGGAGCAAATCGGCAGAAGATAGCTCGCGCAGCGATTCTTCGTAGGGTACACGCGGCACAAAAGTCACCGACGCGGCGAGACCCGCGGCGTCGACCGCTGCGCGAACGTCAGGACTTTCGCCGTAAGCCCCACCGCCGACGAAGCGTATGTCGCACTCTGACTGGGCGAGCTGACCGCTCCGCACCATCTTGCCGAGCGCTTCGAATAGCGGCCTGGGATCGCGAAATGAGGCGTTTATGTTACCCGCGTGTACGATGCGCAGTCGCATACCCCGCGCCGGCACCCTGATGTCCAGTCGCGCGAAATCCGCTTCGTCGTAACCATTCGGGATCGCGCGGATCTTGGTTTCGGGAACATCGCTGTACCGCTGGCGCAATTGATCACGCAAATGCATTGTGCTTGTGACAACGGCTGAGCTGTGCCGTACGACGAGGCGCTCGAGCCAGCGGTTGATCATCCGGAAGAGTCGACCGTTGGGGGCTCCGGGCTCGGGCGGGTCTTCCACCCAGGGGTCGCGGAAGTCCGCCACCCAGGGTTTGCCGCTCCGCGCGGCGATTCGGCCCGCGATGAGGTGCGCGGTGGCGTGCGGGCTGGTCGAGTAGATCAGATCGACCGCATCCTCAGCCATGAGCCGACGTGCTGCTGCGACGGCCCAAGGCATCCAGCCGATCCAGACATCCGGCAGCGCAAGAAGCGCCGGATATAGTCCGCGAATGGCAAGCGTGCGCTTGGTATTCACATACGGCGTGCGGACCACTGCAGTTCCCTGCGGAATCTGCAGCTCCAGTTGCGCATCACAAATTGTATAGGCGGAGGGCTCTACAGTGATTACCGAGACTCGCCACCCGTACTCGGGCAGATAGCGCGAATACTTGAGAGTCCGTAGAACGCCGCTGCTGCTCGCTTCGGGTGGGTAGTGAAAAGCGACAAAAAGAGCGTGGCGCAATGAGTGGTTGATCTGCGTCGACTATGGCGCGGTCGGTGGCGCCTCGCGATATAATATTCTACTCGACGTTTCGCTCGCTCTCCATAGGCTCCGCAATCGCGACGCCACAATCCTCGCAGTTCCTCGATCGCGGGTACATTGAGGCATGCGATGCCGTGTCGGCGCGCGGCGGGAACAAGAACCGATATCGCCGCCTTGAGTCATCCCGGTCATTCCAACTTGCAGGTTGTCACCATATCGAGCGATCTCGAGTTTGCCGCACTCAAAGACGCGTGGCGCGTGCTCGAGCGCACCTGCACAGCGCGTTCGGTATTTCTAACGCACGATTGGTTCGACGCGGCGTGGACCTGGCGCCGGCTGGATTCGACTTTGCTCCTGCAAGTCGCTCTGAGGGGCGCTCAGGTAGTTGGCATTTTACCGCTGGTCCACGTCCAGGATCCAAGACGCCGCGCTCGCCGCGTCGAACTCCTCACGGTGCCGGATACCCACCTGGTTGATCTAATCGTTGCGCCGGACGATCTGGCCGACGTTTCGGAGGCGGTCGCTGACGCATTGGCAACCCGGGGGGACTGGGACGAGTTGCGGCTCAGCCATATGTCACCGGAAGGTGCGGCCGTCCGAGCACTTGTTCCCGCGATGCAGCGGCGAGGCTTCCGGCTCGGCCTTCATGAGGACCAACGCAATCCGTTTGTCACATTGAATGGCGCCTGGGACGAATACTACAAGACTCGCTCCCGCCGCCTGAAGAAAGCGAACAACAACGCAGCCAATCGCTTGAAAAAGACGGGTGATACGTTCATCGAGCGCTTTGGGCCCGAAATGCGCGACGAGTCCCGCATTGGCCAGGCAGTCGAGACCGTCATCGACATTTCCAGCCGAAGCTGGAAGGGAGTGACGAATTACGGATTGAACCAGCCCGGCCCTCAGGCGTTCATCCGCAGGCTTTCGACGGCAGCGCGGGAACGCGGATGGCTTTCGATCTGGTTGTTGCACGTGGATCAGCGGCCGTTGGCCATGGAATATCAACTCATGTATGAAGGCGACATTCATGCCTTGCGTGCAGACTTCGACGCCAGCTGCGAAGAAACCTCCCCGGGCTCGTATCTTTTTCGGCACCTGCTCGAAGGCTCGTTCGAAAGGGGAATGAAGCGCTACTACATGGGCCCCGGCGAGAATCCCTACAAGACACGGTGGACCGAGGACGCGGAACCGCTCACGCGCCTCACTGTGTACAACCGGACCGTGCGCGGCCGTTTCTCGTGGCTCCGCGACGTCAAGCTCAAGCCGCCGCTGCGCTCCATGCGGGATCGATTTGCGGGCTGGCGGCAAGCCAGGCGGCCTGCGCCTGTGTCCCACGACGATCCGAGCGGCGCATAGGACCATGCGGATCACGTTCATCGGCCACGCCTCTATCCTCATCGAGACTCGCGGGATCCGCGTTCTTTCTGATCCGTGGTGGCGTGGTCCCTGCTTTGGTGCGCAGTGGTGGAACTATCCACCGCCAAAGATCGATCCGGTCCGCGAAGGCGTGGATTACATCTACATATCGCACGGCCATCACGATCACCTCCACCCAGGTACGCTGCGCACCCTGAACCGCAATGCTGCCGTCCTTGTATCGCGCAATATCGGCATCGCGCAGACGCTTCGCGATCTGAGCTTTCGCGTGTCCGAGCTCAACGACGATTCGCGACATGAGCTTGCCACTGGCGTCCACTGCCGCATCATCGAAACGCACGCCGCGGACACGCTGTTTACTATCGAGGACGGCGAGAGCGTTTGCGTCAACCTGAACGATTCACTGCACGCGGCGCGGGCATCGGTCCAGGACCGATTCATCGCCAAGCTCAAGTCGCTCTATCCGCGGATCGACTACCTTTTCTGCGGCTACGGGGTCGCATCGCATTTTCCCAACTGCTACCGGATTCCGGGAAAAGACGCTGAGGCGACCGCCGCACGGCGTCAGTCGCATTTCAATCGTCAATGGGTGCGTATCGTCCAGGCGCTGTCGCCCCGATTCGCTTTTCCGTTTGCTGCCGACGTTGCATTGCTGGAAGAGGACCTCCTATGGTCCAACGAACCGACGCACAATCGCGAGCGCCCGACCGCCTTGTTTCGCTCACTGCACCCGCAATCCTCGACCTCCGTCATCGACATCGCGCCTGGATTTGTCATCGAGGGCACGACAATCGCCAACAACGTATTGCGTCAGCCCGCGTCGCTGGCAGATATACGGAGGGAATACGCCGACAGCATCAAGCGCGCGAACACCTACGGCGCCGTCAGCGATGAAGTTTTCGAACAGGTGCTGCGCCTTCTGCGCGACAACGTCAATCGCTGCCTGCCGTATCTCCGCGAGCACGAGAGTTCGTATCGATTCCTCGTTCAATTCCGCAACCACGCGCGCGGCGTCAGTATCGTCAAGCAACAAGACGTCATCGACGTGGAAGAAGTCTCGGCGCCCGCGCCTGGAGAGTACGACCTCGTCTACACCACCCGCTTGCACTATGTGCGCTGGAGCTTGACCACCGAACACGGGCACGAAATTCTGTTCGTGGGCTCGGGAGGCAGCTTCCAGTATGCCCGGCAAGACGACGCAAAGCGCAACTTGCACCGCGAGCTTGCGACGGTCTTGACACCGCACGTATCGTGCCCCGGCTCGCGCTTCGGAAACAACTCGCCCTTCATGTATCGGCTGAAAAGAGCCCTCAAATCGGCATTACGGGCTCCGCGCGGCGACCTCTACGATCTCGGAACCTGGACGGTCTGGAAGGCATCCGATTCATGACTCCGGCACAGGCGCTCGACCAGTGAACGGCCTCGTCGGCTGGGTCGGGCTGCGCGATGACGCTGGAGCATCAACGCTCGATGCGATGACTGCTCGCGATGACGGTTCATCGGTCTCGCGCGAAGTCGGACCCGGATTCGGGCTTGCAGCCGCCGGGCACCCGTTGACCACGGCCTTGGCGCGGCGAGGCGGTCTCATCGTAGCCGTCAGCGGACATCCGTTCTTGCAGCGATCGGCCGGGTCGCCCACGCGTATCGGCGAGGTGGCCGAGCGTCTGCTGGACGCATTCATCGCATTCGACATCGCAGCGCTGGGCGACATTCGCGGCGACTTCGCGGTCGCGATTCTCGATATCGAACGCATGCGCCTGATTCTCGCCGTCGACCGGATGTCCGTTCGTAACATCGTTTACACAGCGGCACGCGGCGGTATCGTGTTCGGCGCCGATTGTTCGGCGGTGTCGCGACACCCCGCCGTCGAGCGCGAAATCGATCCTCAGGCAATGTACAACTACCTGTACTTCCACATGGTACCCGGCCCGGCGACCGTCTTTAGAGGACAAAACCGCATTCCGCAAGGCCAGTTTCTGGAGCTCAATCAAGGGAAGGTTGCCGTCCGGGCCTACTGGAAGCCGCATTTCGTCGAGGATTCCACTACGGGATTTCCATCGCTCAAACGCGACTTCCGAAGCAGCTTGGAGAAATCAGTCCGCGCATTCTCGGCCAACGCCGAATGCGGCACGTTTCTGAGCGGGGGAACCGACAGCTCGACTTTGACAGGACTGTTGGGATCGGTCTCGGGCAAACCGCCTCAGACGTTCTCGATCGGATTCGAAGCGGAAGGCTACGACGAGATCCGTTATGCGCGCATTGCCGCGAGCCACTTCGGCGCCGTCCAGCACGAGTATTACGTCACTCCACAGGACGTCGTCGACGTCGTTCCGCGTATCGCCGACGCCTATGATCAACCGTTTGGGAACGCATCGGCCGTGCCTACGTATTATTGCGCTCGACTGGGAGCCCGGTCGGGGGTGACGCGCATGCTCGGCGGCGATGGCGGCGACGAGCTCTTCGGCGGCAACGCTCGCTATGCGAAACAGCGTCAATTCGCCATCTACGAGAGCATTCCTAGATCGCTACGGCGCACCGTGGTTGAACCGCTGGCCCGACGTATGCCCCTTACGCGTTACTCGACGCTTCTGCGAAAAGCACAGAGTTACGTGACCCAGGCTGCGCTCCCGATGCCCGATCGATACGAGAGCTACAATCTCCTCGAGCGTCTGGGCCCTGCGAATGTCTTTACCGCCGAGTTCCTCGAGAGTGTGGATACGCAAGCGCCAATTCGTATGTTGCGCGACATTTACGGTGCCTCCGATGCCGCGAGTCTTATCAACCGAATGCTCGCGCTGGATTTCAAGATCACCCTTGCCGACAACGATCTGCCAAAGGTGACCAGGATGTGCGAGTTGGCGGGGATAGATGTCGCGTTCCCCATGCTGCACGAGGACGTCGTCAATTTTTCGCTCACGCTGGCTCCCCATCAGAAACTTCGGGGAACGCGTCTTCGTTATTTCTTCAAGAAGGCACTCTCGGACTTCCTGCCCGCGGAAACGGTCGCCAAGGAAAAGCACGGATTCGGCCTTCCGGTGGGCGCGTGGCTCCAAAGCGACACAGGGCTGCGAACGCTCGCCGCGGACAATCTAGCCATGCTGCGAACGCGCGGCATCGTCCGCGCGGATTTCATCGACCGGCTGCAGGACGAGCATCTCGCCGTACATGCAGGCTATTACGGGACCATGATCTGGGTGCTGATGATGCTGGAACTGTGGTTCCAGCGACACGGCTCGGCCGGATAAAGCCGATTCCAGCGAAGCTTACGCTTCACGGCAGTAAGCCACACTCCCGTAGTATAGACTCGCGCAACGCTACGACGCGCCGCCGTCGACGCGTTCAGTGACGACCGATGACACCTAGACTTATCCTCAGCGTCCAACGATGGGCCTCGCATGGTCAGACGCACGCGTGCGGCCAGGGCTTCGACCGTACCGGAAAGCTGCTGCGGGCTGCAGAAATCGCTTCATTGTTCGATGGATTGCCTGGCCGCCAAGCCTGGTTGGATGCAAGCGCCGCACTCAATGGCTCGTTTGCGGTAGTGATGGTCGATGCGGTCGAAGTGCGCGCCGCCGTCGACCGATTGCGCTCCTTTCCGCTTTTTTTTGCTCGGGCGGAAGATCAAATCCTGATTGCGGATCAGGCCGGCGCCATTCGTGAGCTCTTGCCGCAAGCGCGCGTCGATCCGATCTGTGCAAGCGAGTTCCGGCTGACGGGTTATGTGACCGGCGCCCAAACGCTGATCGAGGGTCTCGAACAGATCCCCGCCGGACATTGCGTATTCATCGCGGCCGATGACGATGTCGAAATGCGACCGTACTATGAATTTCGTCATGGGTCGTTCTCTCCGGAAAGCGACGACGTGCTGATCGACAAGCTGGTCGAGACCCACGGCCGCGTTTTCAGCCGCCTTCTTCAGGACATCGGGGATCGGCCGATCATGGTTCCCTTGAGCGGCGGCTACGATTCCCGCCTGATCGGCGTCATGCTGCGCGATCTGGGTCACACGAACGTGATCTGCTTCAGCTATGGCGCCGAAGGCAACTGGGAATCCAAAATTTCGAAGGAGCTTGCGGATTATCTGGGCTTCAGGTGGACCATGATCTCGTACACGCCCGCACGCTGGCGCAGTTGGGCCGCCACCCCGGAGTTCAAGCGATACTTCCGGCAGGCCGGCAATCTGTCGGCCGTCTCGCATATCCAGGACTGGCCGGCCGTATTCGAGTTACGCACCCGGGGAGACATTCCGAAGGACGCCGTTTTCGTTCCAGGTCACAGCGGCGATTTCCTGGCGGGAAGCCACATTCCGAAGTGGTATCCATCGCAGCGGGCGCTCAGCCGCGATCAGGTTATACGCTCCTTGTTCGACGTCCATTTCTCCCTCTGGGATTGGTCGCCCGAAAGCCAGGCCTTGCGGGGCGCCCTCGCCGAAAGAATCGAGCGCATCACGGGACCGATGCGAACCAGCACACCCGAGGAAGCAGCCGATGCGTTCGAACGCTGGGATTGCCAGGAGCGGCAGGCGAAGTTCATCGTGAACTCGGTGCGTGTCTACGAATCGTTCGGCTACGAATGGCGCCTCCCGCTGTTCGACGCCGAGCTGATGGATTTCTGGTCGCGTATTCCCATCGAAGGCCGCGTCGGCAGGCGGCTGTACTTCGAGTTCGTGCGAAAACAGCAGCAATTGCCCATCACCCCGGCGAACAGGGACCACTCGGCGCCGGTCACGAGCGTGATTCGTCTTATCGACCGCCTGGGCTTGCGACCGTTGGCCAAGCGCGCTCAGCGAGTGCTTCGCCGCGCGCGATGGCGTCAGCAATACGAAGGGGACCCCCTCGCCTGGTTCGGATTGGTCGACCCGGAAGTATTTCGTGCGCGATACACCGGACGCGAGATCGGACACTCCTTCTTTGCGTTGCAGTATCTGGAGCTGATCACGCCATGATTCATCTTGCCGGCAGAATCCCCTGAGCTGCGCGCGCAGCACGCGATCTCCAGCCATGGATCGTCCGCCAGATAGCGCCTCCGAGGGATCCGCACGCACGCGGTTCGAGGAGGGCTGGCGGGAGCGTTTCGAGGAATTCGCGACGTCGCGCGAGGACGACGCGGGCATCGCGGGATGGTCCCTTAGCGGCCTCGAAACGCGGTTTCGATTTTTCCGGCGCTTGTGGAACCCGGCCCACCCAGGCGCACTGTACGTGGATGTCGGCTGCGGCGCCGCAACGTACGCCCGCTGGCTCGCCGAGCAGGGGCTTCGCGTCATCGGCGTCGATTATTCTCAGCCCACGTTGACCAAAGCGCGGGCGCGCACATCGGACTCCATTCTTCTCTGCGCAGGCGACGCCACCCGGCTCCCATTCCCGAACGCATCGGTCGATGGGGCGCTTTGTTTCGGACTCCTTCAGGCGGTATCGGATTCCGCGCCGGTCATCAGCGAGCTGGCTCGCATTCTGAAGCCGCGGGGAGAGCTTTGGATCGATGCGCTCAATGGCGGTGGTTTAGCGGCGCGGATCGCTCAAGCGCGTCTCCGTTTCAAAGGCAAGGGGATGCATCTGCGCTATGAATCGCCGAACCGTGTGCGGCGTATTCTTTCGGATGCCGGTTTCGACACCATCACACGACACTGGCTGCCCATCGTTCCGTCGCGGATTCATCGGGTGCAGCCCTTTGTGGAATCGGCGGTTGTCCGATGGACATTTGCACACCTGCCGCCCATCGGCGCGCTATTCAGTCATTCGTTCGCGTTCCATGCACGCCGTGTCGCGAATCCGCTCACATAGATTCGGGCAGGAACGTATGCCGCGATAAGCGACTATTTGGCCTTGGCCTCCGCAGGACTTGACTTTGCGTCGGGCGGGCTCGCTTTTTCGTCGCTCGGACCCCATCTGGCATCGGCCTGCTCTTCCTTGTACTTGTCGAGCAAACCCTTGACTTCATTCTCCTCCATCGGTCTCCATTTGCCCGCTCGCGTGAGCTTTTCGCGCAAGCCCGGCAGCCGCATTCCCAGCGCATAGCTAAGGTTCGCATGTTGGTTCGCGAGATCGAACTGCTTGGCATCGAAATATGCCAGCCCGAGGTTGTAATGGGCATTGCCGGACTCGGGGTACAAGAGGATCGACTTCTTGTAAGCCTCGATAGCCTGAGGCAAACGATTGGCTCGCTGTAAATGGATGCCATAGACCAAATAGGTTTGCGACGCATTCGGATTTCTCGCGATGGCCCTCTCGAACAGCGGCTCGACATCACATCGGAGATTTTTCCATTTCAGATCGCAAAGCTCTGACGCGAGCGTCAGCGCTTGAGGATGATTGGGAAAGTAAGCCAGCATGAAGTTGAGCTCGTCGTATGCCTGGCTGTATTGTCCCGCCTTCAGCTTTGCGATGCCCGGACCCAAGTGGAACTCCTCGACGTTCCTGAGCGACTGTGCACCGTCGTGGGTCTCGCCGGCGCGGAAGTAATCCTGGTTTGCCCCCCCCTGTGCCAGGGCCGGCGCTGCAGCCATTAGAAGACAGCAGGCCACAAGAGCGCCCAAAAATCCGCATCCGCTGATGGCAGCCCCGCTTTGCGGTGCATGTCGGGAATTCTTAGCGTTCACACCTCGCTCCTTCTCAATCACACTCAAATACCGCTCTCGGTCGGGCCCGAACGCATTGCAAGCGGCAGCGAGCGCGGTATCTGCTTCGGGCCGGAATCACTCGGCTGGGCCCTTAGCGCGTTATCGAGGTGTCCCGACCACAGCTCGAACTGTGCTACGGTGAACAGCTCGTCCGCGAAATCGCCTTCGCCTCTGCGATGCCGCTCGATATCTCTTTTGACAACGTCGATACGATAGCGCCCGCTCTCGACCGTGCTGCGACTGGACAGAAGGTCCATCACGGGCTCCAGCAACTGCCCTGCAAACCACTTCCGCGCAGGAACCGGAAATCCCATCTTGTCAGGGCGCATTCTGACATTTTCCGGAATTCGTCCCTGCATCGCCTGACGAAGGATGTACTTGTTCCAGGGGCCCCGAAGCTTCCAGTTGTCCGGCAGCGCGTAGGCGAGCTCGGCGAGCCGGTGGTCGAGGAACGGCAGCCTCGCCTCGATCGAATGCGCCATCGCATTCCGGTCCTCCAGGCGAAGGTAAAGCGGCAATGGGGCAACGGTCTGCGAATAGACCAGCGCGCCGTTGAGGTCTGCTGGAATGGGCGGACTCGGTCTGGGCAGCTCGCGCAGCAACGCGTCCGTAAACCAGCCGCCGCGAGCGCGCAGCCGCCGCCGACGGCCGGCCCACGCCCGGTAAGGAGGAAATCGTGTCAGCGTTTCGAACGAGCGCCGTGCAATGAGGCGCGAGATGAGCTGACCCGGGGCGGCGTTGTGCGCGTCGCTATAGCTCGCGAGCTCGCGCCACGCCGCCCGCAAGCCGGAGGAGTGCGCGATGCCGTACCAGTAGTTCTGGAAATAATTCGAGTAACCTGCAAGCGTTTCGTCGGCACCCTGCCCGTTCAGCACGACCTTGATCCCGTGGCCTGCGGTGGCGCGCATCAATTGAAAGCTGACGAGCGCCGTCAGCGTATGAACGGGCTCGTCCTGAAACCACAACATCCGTTCCAGATCGGCCCAGAGGCGCTCGGGGCTCGTTTCCAGCTCGATCAGCTGGGCCCTCGTCTGCGCGACCGTCGAACGGATGTATTCCGACTCGTCGAACTCCGGGGCGATGTAGCTGAAGACCGCCAGCGGTCCGCTCGCGTTGGCTTCTTTCCGCACTCGGGCCGAGGCGCACGCGATCGACGTCGAATCCAGCCCGCCCGACAAATGTATCCCGACCGGCACGTCGCTGCGCATGTGCAGGCGCACCGCGTCCTCGAACAATTCCGCGAAGTCCTGAGCAGGGTTTTCGCCCTGCGCGGCGGCCGCGTCTTCGATATTCCAGTACCGCCATTGGCGGTACGCGCCCGATGCCTCGACCTCGAAGGCGAAGCTCGCCGGCACCTGTTCGATATCCGCGTAAAACGTCTCGTGCGTCTCATCCAGCCGTCCATCCACCAGGAATGAGGACGCCACACGCCAGTTCACTGCGCGCGAACTGAGCCCCGACGCAAGGATTGCTTTGATCTCCGACGCGAAGACGACGTGATCACCGCCTCGAAAAAGGAACAAGGGCTTGATTCCGAACCGGTCGCGCGCCCCGAAAAGCTTGCCGCTTCGCGCATCGTGGATTACGAACGACCACATGCCGTTCAGCCTCGGCAGGCAATCCTTGCCCCACTGAAGGTACGACCGCAGGAGCACCTCGGTGTCGCCCGTCGAATGAAACCGATGGCCCAGAGCCTCGAGCTCGTGCCGAAGCTCGACGAAATTGTAGATTTCACCGTTGAAGACGATGGTTACCTTGCCGTCGGCCGCCGACATCGGCTGATGTCCCGCCGGAGTCAAGTCGAGAATCGAAAGGCGGCGGAAACCGAGCGCCACGCGCCCTGCGTTGAACACGCCGGCATCGTCGGGCCCCCGATGCGTCAGCGTGCGCAGCATCTCCTCGAGATCGATGCCGGGAGCCGAGCGGGCGCCGAACGCCATGACTGCAACGAGACCGCACATCTATGCGCGCACGCCTTTCATATCCGAGTCCGCGCCGATATCGGCACGTGCCTGGGTCGCCTGAACAAGCCAATCCTCCAACGTTCCCGCTCTTGCGTCCCAGCCGTTTTGCCGTGCGACTTCGCGTCTCGCGTTCTCCGATCCCGCGCCTTTGTCCTCGACCGCGTCATCGAGCGCCGCCAGCCACTCGCCGAGATCGCGCGCAATGCGCACAACCGACGAAAACGGCCGGACAGCAGCGAGATCCACGCTGACGATGGGCTTGCCGGCAGCGAGATATTCGTGGAGCTTGAGCGGGTAGATCGAGGGTATCCAGGTCTTCGCCGACAGCCGGTAGAGCATCAGGTTGACATCCATCTGCCGGAGATAGCCTGGAACCAGGCTTCGATCCTTTTCGCCGAGGAAGTGCACGTTACCACGCGCCCGGCACTTTTCCAGCTCGGCTTCGGCCACATCTTCCCGAAAGTCGGGTCGTCCGCCGACAAGTACAAAATGATAGTTCGGACGCTGTTCCGCCAGAGACGCGATCAGGCCGAAATCGACCTGGGGATGAAGGCTCCCCACGTACCCGAGCCTGGGTCTCGGGATGGCGTCGATGTCCGCGGGGGATTCTCCCGCCGCGGCGTCGCGATCGAACGCCTCGAGATCCACGCCGTTGGGGAGAATTCGGATCTCCCGGTGGACCCGCCTCGACAGACTGTCAGCGATCGCCGGCGACACCGCACTCACCAAGTCCGCCTCGCGCAACAGGTCGTCCTCCATTCTCTCGAGGCGCGGATTCCAGCCCGACATGCCCGAGAACAGATCGTAGGCGTGGTAAGCCACAGCGCGGGGACGAAGAAACCGGAGATAAGAATAGAAGCTCGGGTGGAAAAGCATCGCGACGGTTGGACCTGTCCCATTCTTCGCGGCCAGCCGCCGCAAACGCTGCGAGTGCAAATACAGCGCTGCGCTGTCGATCAGTTCATGTTTCGGCCAGCGCAGCAAGAAACGCGGCGCTTCCTCCACGATAACGTTGTCCGAGAACGTCACGCGGCCGAAGAGGCGTGCGCGCTTCCACGGTTCTGTCTCTCGCTCCCACACCGTCCATGCACCGGTCGAATAGACGACGTTGTGGCGCCGTCCCAGTCGCGTCAGAAGGTACTGCCGATTCATCCAGGGACCGGACCAGAAATTGGGAGACAGAGCGATGAGATTCAATCGCCTTGACGAGTCTTGAATGATCACGCCGGAATCAACCGGTACTTTTCAACCGCGGCGAGTATGGTGCGGGCGATCAAGGGCCAATCCCACGCGGCAGCAGCCTTGGTGTTCGCCGTTTCGACATGCGCGAGATTCATGCTCGGTACGCGCTCCATGGCGCGGACGAGGGCCGACACATCGTTTGCCGGATAAACCAGGTTCTCACCTTGCCTGAGCACGCTGCCTATGCAGCCGATGTCGGGGCCGATCACCAGCTTTCCAAACGTCATTCCCAGCACTGCAACCCCCGAGTTGAGCCCGCGGCTATGGCTCAGGACTACGGCGTCCGCGGCGCGCAGGTAGAGCTGTATGTCCTGGTCGTCGATCGTTTTCAGATGCAGTCGCGTATCGCGATCGAACCAGTCGACCAGCATCAATTTCAGCGTTTGCAACTTTCCCTTCAACCCGCCCTCGCCGGTATAGTGACCTGCCACGATGAGTTTCTTGCCCTTGACGCGGGCCAGCCGGAACGCCTGAATCAGCGTTCCCATCCCTTTGTAGCCTCGAATCATGCCAAAGTGCAGATAAGCGATCGCGTCCTGCGGGATGGCCAGACGCTCCCTCGCGTCCCGCCTGCTTATGTCGTCGGGATAGCCTTCGTAGTTCCCTAGCGGCACGACCAATGCCGGAACAGAAGACGGCACTCGATATTCGGCGGCAAGCAGGTCGATCGACGCGGGACAATGATGAACTATCAGGTCCGACCGCTGGATAACTTCCTGGTAGACCATTCTATCGATACCCGAGTCTACGTATTCGTGAGGTGCGATATTGTGGACGCTCCAGATCAGCCTCGCCCCCTTGCGCTTTTGCTCGTCCAGCTTCGCCAGAAACGACGCCGCCTTTGCCTCCGTCAAACCGCTTCCATAGCTCCGGTACTGCTCTTCGGGCCAGTGGAGATGAATGACATCGAACTTCGCCGCGGACTCGAAGAGGTTCTCCGGCGCGTATACCACGCCCACGCCGAGGTCCTGATACGCACGGCCCAGCTGCCGGACATAGATGTTGCCGAGAAGGCGGTGAGGCAGCAGAAATAGCGGCCGAGCGTTCGTGCGGATAGTATCTCGGACCGCGTCCGCTCCAGGCGCGGCTTCGAGCACAGGGCTCACGCCGCAGCTCGTTCGATGCGCGTGCCCAGATTTCGCGCCAGTCGCCATCCCCAGCGCGCGCGTGTCCGGCCCCAGGGCGTAAATCGGGGCAGTTCCAAAAGAGAGTCGCCCGCACACGCGGCCCCCGCGGCGGTCGACACCGCAGCGGTGAAACCAAGGTCCCTTACGATCTTAACGTGAGGCGCGGCGTAATCCATGCCGGGCCTGCCGTTAGGATATGCAAAAAGCTTGACGGGTTGGCGCAGCAGCCCTTCGAGCGTATCGCGGCCCCCGGCGATTTCCTCGCGCGCCAGCTCATCGTCGATGGCCGTGAGAATCGGATGTCTGACAGTATGTCCGCCGATCCCCATTCCCGCAGCTGCGAGCGTACGGACCTGATTCGAGGTCATCATCAAATCGGCCGGAGGATTGATCCCCGCCAAAGAGGCTATCGCATCTGTCCGCTCATGACGAAGGGCCAGCGGCAAACGCCTGAGCTGCTGCAGGATCGCGCCGATCGCGGCGCGCCGGGCCGCGGGTGAATCGAGCGCGTGAACGCCGAGACCCATCGCCGAGAGATCGAGCTTGTCCACAGCCGTACGGCGAACGGCTTCGATCACCACATCGTTGAACATGGCACCGCCGTCGATAAACGCAGTCGAAATGAAGAACGTCGCGTGGAGGTTCAGTTGACGCAGTATCGGCAATGCGATCGTGCAGTTGTCGGCGTATCCGTCGTCGAAAGTGATGGCCAGGGCGCGCGCCGGAAGAGTCCCCCTGCTCAAGGCGCCAACAGCCTCGTCCAGCGGCAGTACGTTGAACCACGAGCGAACCCAGAGCAATCGTTCGCGAAATGCCGCCGCGTCCATTGCGGTCGGGAAAAGGACGTCCGGTTGTTCGTGAACGCGATGGAAGATAAGAATGGTAAGGCGGCTGCGCGGCCCCGCCGGAGACAGCAGTCCAAATACCGCGCGAAGCCATTGATGCCTGGAGCCTTGCGCGCCCGCCCCAGCGCTGAGCGCCGACCGGCTCCGGCCGCCGAGTTCGCGATCACTCATGACGGGATCCAGCCTCGGATTGCGCGCGCGGAGAATGGAAATTCATGCGCGAACAGCCGAAGCGATCAGGTAGCGCAGTCCGGTTATCCATCGCCAGCTATTTTGTGCAGAAATATATTTCGCCGCTCGCAGGCGTCAGCCCCATGAGGACGGCGTCCTGTTCTCCCACTAAATCGTCGACCTTTGTGACTTCGACCTTGAATCCTGCGTCACGCAGTCGGTCGACATAATCGAGACCATAGCTTCGTACGTGATCTTCCTGCCCGAAAGCCTTCAGACGTTCCTCCGGCGCTACGATCGACGGGTCCTCGTAGGTTTTTTCGGCGATGATTGGTACGAGCAGTATCGCCCAGCCATCCCGCTTGAGAACGCGATGAAACTCCTTCATCGCCTTCCGGTCGTCGGGCACGTGCTCCAGTACATGGCTGCAGTAGACCACATCGAACGATTCTGCCGGAAACTTGATGTCCGTAATGTCCATCTTCAGCATCGCCCGCGGATTGAGCAAGTCGGCGGTGATGTAATCGTCGCCGAGACGCTGCCGAAATCTGGATTCGAGGCAGGGCTCGGGCGCAACGTGAAGTACCGTTTTTTTCTCACCGTCGAAAAGGTCGGTCTTCTTCTGCACGTAAAGCCACAATAGACGATGTCGCTCGAGGCCGCCGCAGCGGACGCAAAGAGCGTCCCTCCGCGGCACTATTCCGTAGTATTCGAATCGATTCGATGTTTTGCCGCAAACAGGGCAAAACCTTCCCTTGCCGTGGTAGGGCAGCGTCGACACGTAATTTTTGACATAGTCACGCATTCCCCTCAGGGGTTTCCTTACGAAGGGAGGCAGCATCGCAACGAGTGCGTCTCTCATATCTATTTCAGTTGTCTCTACCAGAAGATGGGGCGAGATTATCCTGGTCGGCTGACGAATTGGAGCGGTCCATGTAACGGGACACGGCTCATTTCTTGTGTCCACGACATCGGGCGGGAGGACGTTGCCAGCGGTCGTATGCTGCTATGTGCGCCGCCGGCTCGCGATATCCCGTGGTCGATAGGCGG
Organism: uncultured beta proteobacterium; assembly: GCA_963745385.1. Classification (GTDB taxonomy): domain Bacteria; phylum Pseudomonadota; class Gammaproteobacteria; order Burkholderiales; family Casimicrobiaceae; genus PALSA-1003. The sequence goes on along the minus strand of CAVUXI010000004.1, from coordinate 41,536 downwards.
GGTCATCCGGTAATTATAAGTCCTTGATCTTGTGCCGCACCGTAGACCATGACCTGAAGCGGGAGCACTTCGATTGATTGCCGGGGGTTCCTTCTCAATACGTTGAGCTTGGCAGCTTCACAAGTAGCACACCCTTTCCGGGGTTCTCGGCGGGACAGCGAGCCAGTCTAATCGTTTGCCTCGCCCTGACAACTTCGATCAAAGATCTCTCGACACACTCCACGGCGCGTTCCCAGTTCCAATTTTCTACCGCATTGATGCGTGCACGCTGACCCACCGTCCGCGCCCATGCCGGGTCATCCAGGAACTTCGCCAGCGCCTGTCCTATCGCCTCAGGGCAACGATCCGGAATAAGCGTGCCGTTGAGTCCTGTCTGGATGGATTCGCGGACTCCTCCCTCTGCGATGGCCACTACAGGCGTTTCGCAGGCATTGGCCTCCAGCGGCGCCAGTCCGAAGGGTTCCAGTCGAGACGTATAGACCAAGACGGCAGCCCTGTTTAGAACATCCACAACTTCTTCGTCCGAAACGCGAATACGCGGCACAAACTCCACCGCAAGCGACTTTGCGAGTCCCTCGAGCTCGCATTGATACCCGGGAACCGCGAAGTTGCCGATCCAAACCAACTCGGGGCGGGCCGGTTCTGGAATCGTCGCGACGGCCTTGATTGCGGTATCGATCCCCTTCGACGGATGGATGGCACCCAGCCCAGCAACGATTCGGTCGCGCGGCAGCCCCAGAGGGCGAAACAGATTGGTCGCCACGCCCAGATAGCACACTCGGGAGTCCAGCCCGTAGGCCCGGAGAACGCTCTCCCGACTGAAATGCGAGTTGACTAGTATCCGGTCGAACGCCGCGGCGTTGTCGTGTTCCTCCCTTGCCTGCAATCGAAGTGCCCGGATGTCTACCAGGTCTTTCAGCGTCCGTCTGATTGCATACGGAGTCCACGCGCGCCGTGATCGCCGCGGCAGAGCGACCCAAGGCAGCTTTGGTGACGCTTCGTAGAGGTTGCGATTCGGCTCCTGGAGATATAGAACGCTCGGAATCTTGGCAAAGCGCCCGATGCTTGCCACTCTGAAGAACGTGCATGGATGCGCAAAGAGCAGATCAAATCCATCCGCGCCGATCTCCGCTGCGCATCGCTCGCAGTGCTGGTCCATCGCAGCGATCTTGTCGACAGTTTCGCGATGCCGCCAAAGCAAATCGCTCAATCCCTCGTGCCTCTGCGGTTTTTTCCACAAGAAGGGAACTATGTGCTCCCGGATGAGGCCACCGAGCGGGAGGTACGAGAGGTCGGCAGTCGGTGGAGACCACGATTCAACGCGATGACCACGCGCGAGCAGCCCTTCGACGAGGTGATTCAGCGCGCGCTTTCCACCTCCGCTTGGGAGGTTGTGCCAGACGGCGATCTTCATCCGGTTCGTCGATAACTAGTAAAATTCATGGACGCCGGTCAACTCAATGTAGCGTGAGGATCATCGTCGCATCACGCGCGCCTGAAAGGAAAACGCAGGTATTCACGAGAATGTAGCACGCTCTCGAGAACTAGAGCGACGCGCGTAATACGATCAAATTGTAGATCACACGTCCCTATCTGCGGCTGTAAACTTTGATAAACGCTCACCGCAAATCATTGCATTGGAACCAGCAGGCGCTACTCGCAGTGACGAGAATCAAGCCTCAAGCGCCGGTCAACGCGTTTTCGCAACAAACCGACTGTACGCCCGCGACCGAATGCTAAAGATGCTCGTTGTTGCTCAGTTCTTGCCGATGCCTGATAGGCAGGCTGGGATGTTGCGCTTCTTTCAGTTGCTGGAGATTTTCACCACACGATATCAACTGCACCTCCATGTCGTCGAAGCTGCGTATCAGCTTGACCACTACGGTCTCAGTGCATTGGCGGGTTATGAGACGAATCTTCACAATCTAGGGATCAGCGTCCAGTTTGGCGGGGAAGTGTACTTGCAGGGAGTTCTTCGACGCCATGCGTTTGAGATTGTATTCTTCGAGCACTACCAATGCGCGGTACCCTATATCGACGACGTAAGATTCACGCAACCTGACGCCAAGATCGTCATTGACACGATTGATCTGAACTTTGAAAGGCTGCTCTCAAAAGCGCGCGTCAGTCAGAAGCGGCAAGATTTAGAAGCAGCAAGAAAAGAGAAAGCCGCCGAGCTGTCGGCATATCGCAGAAGCGATCTCGTCATAGCGATCAGCGATCAGGAAAAGCAGGTTCTCATGAGCGAGGATCCCTGCTTGAATGTCGAGGTAATTCCATTGATTTTTCCTCTTCCAGAGCTCCGACCTCCGCGCGACGGAACGGCGTGCGATCTGATCTTTGTCGGCAACTTCGAGCATGCGGCGAACACTGATGCAATGTTTTTCTTTTGCGAAACAATCTTTTCGGCGTTAAAAAATGAGATTCCGTACGCAAAACTCCGCATCGTGGGGAACGCGGCCACTGAAGCCGTTAACACCCTTGCCAACGCAGACATAGAGGTCTTGGGATTCGTTCCAGACATCAAGCCGTACTACGAGAACAGCGACATATCCATCGCGCCGTTGACCTGGGGAGGCGGATTAAAGGGCAAGGTTGCCGAAGCCATGTCGTTCGGGCTGCCGGTTGTCGCCACCGCAATAGGGATGAGCGGGTTCGACCTCCGTCCAGGAGAAAATATTCTATTGGGCGATACGCCCGAGGAATTTGTTAAGGGAGTGGTTATGCTCCATCGCGACCGTCAATGCTATGAGAAGATAAGAATGAACGGATGGAGGTTCGTTGAGACAAACTACTCCGGCGCAGCGATCAGAAGCCGAATCGATGAGATTTTTGCTAAACTGCAACGATACCGAGCGAAGAGATTGCCCTTGCGCCAAAGGCTGACGCGCAAAATCGCCGATCTTCTTCACGTGGATTTACTATCGCGTTCCCGTTACCGCCGTCAGCGGTCCCAGTCCCTTTGACGAAGAAGCGAAGCTACTGGTATTCGGGCCGGCAGGGCGGGCGGCCGGAATTCGATATAGCTTGTCACATCAACGCGACCCAACCGAGCGCTGACCCTCGCAACTCCAGGGCGAGCGGCACGCTTGAGAAAACGGTACGCTTCTATCAATAGAATGCTCAAGATACTCGTCGTCGCCCAGTTCGTGCCAATGCCGGATCGACAGGCCGGTATGCTGCGATTGCTTCGGCTGCTTGAGATTCTCTCTGACCGGTATGAGCTTCATTTTTATGCGGACCAGTTTGGCGACCAGGTCACAGAGGTCGGCCTCCGCGCAATGGCGGGTTACGAGAGTAGCCTTCATAGCCTCGGTATTCAGACCTACTATGGAGGTTGGAATGCGTTGAACAACGCACTTCATCGTCACAATTTCGACATCTTGCTTTTCGAGCATCATTACTTTGCCCGACTGTATCTCGACGAGGTCAGACACGTACGGCCGCATACCAAGATAGTCATCGATACTATAGATATCCAATATGCGAGCATGCTATCGCGCGCACGTGCCAGCCGGCGATCCGCCGATCTCAGGAAAGCGCGCCGAATGCGGAGAGTCGAGCTACGAGCCTATCGCGATTGCGACGTCTTGATAGCGATTTCCGATCAGGAGAAGGCGATCCTTTTGCGCGAAGATGCAAGCCTCAATGTCGAAGTCATTCCCCTGATTCTGGACCTCCCGGCGCCCGGTCCGGCGCGCAATAACGCATCGTGCAACTTGATTTTCGTCGGCAACTTTGTGCATATGCCCAATGTCGATGCAGTTCTGTTCTTCTGCGCGATGATCTTCCCTTTAATCAAAAGGGAGATTCCGCATGCGAAAGTTCAAATCGTCGGGAACGCGCCGACCGAAGCCGTAAGGAAGCTCGCCAGTAATGATATCGAGGTAACTGGATACGTTGCGGATATACGCGCTTTTTACGAGAGCAATGATATATCCATCGCCCCATTGACCTGGGGTGGAGGACTGAAGAACAAGATTGCGGAGGCGATGTCGCATGGGCTGCCGGTCGTTTCCACGACGGTCGGGATCGACGGCTTTGGTTTGACTCCGGGCGACAATGTTGTAGTGGCGGATACGCCCGAGGAGTTTTCCAGCGGCGTAATCAAGCTCCACCAGGATCGAGACTACTATGAGCAGATCAGAACGAACGGGCGTAGATTCGTGGAGGAAAGCTTTGTCGGCCAGTCGATCAAAGATCGGATCTATGCCGTTTTCGACAAAATCGAACGAAGTGTCGTAAAGAAGCTGCCACTGCGCAAACGCCTCAAGCACGAAATTCCCGACGCGCTCGAGCGCCACCTGCTATGGCGATTCAATCGCGACCGCGGATAACATTCGGTCGCCATCACCGAACGGGGATGGCCCGGTATAAATCCTGACGATCACTGACCCTTGAGACCATTTCCCTTCTTCGCGATAAAGATGGATTGGTCACTGTTGCCGATGTATCCATATTGGCGTGACCAATAAAATAAGGCGTAGCTATCTTGGAACCCTAGTTGTTCAAGAACCCCTAACAGATCCCAGCCGAAATGGTAGAAACAAAGGCATCCCTTAGCATTGAGCGGATCTCCGTGGTACTCAGGAGGAAGCAGGTGACAGATTGTGCCGTCTGGCTCCATCCGTGCCCGGACAATAGTGTCCGGCCGTGTCGGGAAGAAGGGGACGCTGAACAGCAACGTTCCCCCGGGCTTTAGGCATCTGAAGCACTCGCCAAAACCCCTTGCGTAGTTTGGTACATGTTCGAGAACATCAAAGGATACTATTTGGTCAAAGGAGTTTGCCGGAAAGGTCAGATTGGCGATGCTCTCATTACGCAACCCATTCTTGTCGACCTCTCCCAATGGCGACATGCTGCCCAGGTATTCGCTGCCAATCGAGTAAGGATATTTGGCGCGGATCACCTGGAACAGCGGGGTCGATTGTTCCGTAATGTAGATGCGACTTCCCAGATGAACGCTGCACTCCTGATCGAGTAGATGAATAGCCGCACGCATCCGGTTATTCAATTTGCAGCTTGGGCATTGGAGATGTTCCCGCCAATTTGGCAGGAACTCTCCATTAATGGGATAGGAGTAGGAGAAATCTACTTGGAGATTTTCCATTTTGCGGCATACGAAGCAATATCCGCGAACGGTGAACGAGCTATCACTCGATATTAGGTCCCGTTCGATCTGGCGCCTGAGTTTGTATTCGTCACCCATTCTGCCCGTGTATTTCAAGTATTGTTCATAGGTGGCGATGCGGCTCGTCTCGAGACGGAGTCCATTCCGGCGCCCGACAATGCGATTGAAGAGTTCGATCACTTTCTGGCATCCCTACGAAGCAATTGCGGCAGTCTCGGCTGACCTTGCGGTTGAATCTTGGATTTTATAGCCAAGCACTTGCTAATCACAGCCGGCTTGGCGGGGTCGTCAACTGTGTCTGCCCGAGGAAAGGGCCCTGGTATGTTCGCCAGCGACGAAGTCCGCGGACTGAGCGGCGCGAATCGACCATTCACGGGGCAGGTTTGAATGAGGGATGAAGACCAACGCATCTTGCGACTGATCGCCTTCTACCTTCCGCAGTTCCATCCGATTCCGGAGAACGATGCTTGGTGGGGCCCGGGCTTCACGGAATGGCGTAACGTTGTTCAAGCGCGGCCACTCTTTCCTGGACACTATCAGCCGCACCTGCCCGCAGATCTTGGCTTCTACGATCTGCGCGTTCCCGAAGTCAGAGCGGCCCAGGCCGAAATGGCCGAAGCGTACGGGGTCTCTGCCTTCTGCTATTACCACTATTGGTTCAACGGCAGACGGCTACTCAATCGTCCATTTGACGAGGTTCTTCGTACCGGCGCGCCGCGGTTTAATTTCTGCCTGTGCTGGGCTAACGAGAGCTGGACGAGGCGCTGGGACGGGATGAGCGGTGAAGTGTTGCTGCAGCAGCAATATTCGGCCGAGGATGACCGAGCTCACATCGATCATCTGATTCCGGCGTTTGCCGACGACAGGTACATCAAGATCGGAGGGCGGCCGGTATTTCTAGTCTATCGCAGCCATCTTCTGCCGCACCCGATGCAGACGGCAGATCTCTGGCGGGAACGTGCGCGAGCAGCGGGCTTTGACGATCTGTACCTGATACGAGTGGCGGGGTATGGTCGCGAAATCGACCCTCAAAGTATCGGATTCGATGCAGTAGTCGAGTTCGCCCCGGACTGGACGATCCTGCCACCGCATCTGCATCGGACCGAGAAGTGGGGCCTTAGGGCAAGGATCAATAATCAGCTTCAGAAGCTTGGCGTGATGTCGAAGGCGTACCGAAACCACAACGTGTTTTCGTACGACGCGTTGGCCGCCCGAATGCGATCCCGCCCAAAAGTGCCTTTCAAGCGCTTCCGCTGCGTCACGCCAGGATGGGACAATTCGCCTCGTCGGCGGAAAGATGCCCTGATCTTTCGCGACGCGACGCCTGAATCCTACGAAGTCTGGATGCGGAACGTAGCACAAGAGACGCTGACGAGCTTCGAGGGCGACGAGCGCATTCTGTTCGTCAATGCATGGAACGAGTGGGCAGAAGGGAACCATCTCGAGCCGGACCAGCGCTGGGGACGCGCCTACCTGGAGGCCACCGCCCGTGCCGTTGCGGATGCTTACAAGCAGACCGCCCAAAGCTAGCACCGGCCTTCGATACAAGTTGAGCGCATGACCGTGCTATGGAGATCTTCGAAAATGACCCGTCAGAGCGTCGAGTCCAGATCGCCAAATCGACTTGTATGGATTTCGAGTGGACTTAGCTGAATGGGATCAGTGCGAACCACGGGCTTGGTTAGCGTACTCATCCCTGTCTATAGGGGGGCGCCCTACGTTGTTGCCGCGATCGAGTCAGCACTCGAGCAAACGTATCAGCCGGTTGAACTCGTTGTCATCAATGACGGTTCCCCGGACAATAGCGCCAGAGAGATCGCGCGATTCCTTCCGCATCCTCGAATCCGTTATCTCGAACAACAAAACAGCGGCGTCGCCAACGCTAGAAACACGGGGATCGACAATTCGACTGGGGCGTTGATTGCGCTGTTGGATCAAGATGATCTTTGGCTGCCAACAAAACTCGAGCGCCAGGTCGCCTACCTCGACGCACATCCCGAGGTCGGGCTTGTACATTCTCGCGTGGACTGCATCGATCGTTTTGGCGCTGCATATAGCTGTGATGGGGCAATCTGGGTCTACCCGTTCGAGGGTCTCTGTGCCGGTCGCCTGCTACTTGGCAACGGCATAGCTCCCGTCACCGTTCTGATGCGCGCTTCTTGCATCGACGACGTCGGCAAGTTCGACCAACGTTTCGCACCAGCCGACGATTGGGAGTTGTGGATGCGCATCGCTCGACACCACTCTCTGGGTTTCCTTGACGAGGTTACGGCACATTATCGCTTCCACGGGGACAATGTCAGCAGGGACCAGTTGCTGATGCAGTTGACTGTGCTGAAGATCATGGATGCGGTTTGTGCCCGCTTTCCCGATGTTGCAGAGAGCATCGGTGTCACCGAGGTCGCGACCGCCCGGTCCCGTACGCTGGGCCTTATCGCTCAAGCACTCGAGGCGCGCGGGAGGGGCGGTGAGGCGCGCACCTATTGGAAGGAGGCCTATCGGACGGGCCGCGACCTCGAGACATTGCTTGCCTGGCTCGGAGTATCGTCAGGAGCGCGCCAACGCGCCGCGACCTTGCTCGATGGAAAACCACGGCTGAATCGCATTCTGTCTTGGTACCTGTACAAGGCCACAACCGCAGTCTGGGCGCGATCCGGCGCTCCGGAGAAGGATTAACGAATCGATGCCGTCAGAATCTAGTGCGCGCCTCCCGAAGTGCCTGGTTCTCGGCGGGGGCGGCTTCATGGGTATGCACCTCTGCAAGGCGCTGCTCGAACGCGGCTACCCCGTCCGAGTCTTCGAGCGTCCCGTAGTCGAGTCTTTAGCAGTCGAACGCGCGCGAGACCCAATCGAGTGGGTATATGGCGACTTCGCGAATCGCACCGATGTCGCTGCAGCCGTTGCGGGCTGCGACATCATCTTTCACCTGATATCGACGACGCTACCAAAGAATTCTAACGATAATCCCCTGTACGATGTCGAGACGAATCTTGGCGGCACGCTCGGCATGCTGGAGGCGGCTCGTGCGGCGGGAGCGAGCCGGATCATCTTCGTGTCCTCCGGTGGAACAGTCTATGGGATACCAAAGGAAATCCCAATCTCCGAGTCTCACCCAACCGATCCCATTTGCTCCTATGGAATAACGAAGCTTGCGATCGAGAAATATCTGCACCTGTACCATAGGCTGCACGGTCTCGACTATCTGGTGCTGAGGATTGCCAATCCGTATGGCGAGGGTCAGCGGCCGGATGCTGCGCAAGGTGCGGTCGCCGTTTTTTTGAATCGTGCAATCAAGGGTCACGCCATCGAGGTCTGGGGTGACGGCAATGTCGTTCGCGACTATCTCTACATCGGTGACGTCGTGGAAGCATTAATCCGCTCAATCGACTACCGGGGCGACCGCCGGATCATGAACCTCGGCAGCAGTCGAGGGCACAGCGTGAACGAATTGTTGAAAGATATCGAAGACCTCACTGGAAGACGCATCGAGCGTATCTATTCGGAAGCCAGGCCATTCGACGTTCCGATCAACGTGCTTGACTCCACTAAGGCACGAGATCTGCTCGGGTGGGAACCCCGCGTCTCCCTTCGGGAAGGACTGGCGCGAACCCTCCGATGGCTCGAGCGGTCTTCACAATCTTAGGGAACCTCTGAACGAGTCCCACATGAGTCGCGTTTCCGTCGCAATGGCTTCAGATGCTAGGCGTCGCGGCGCAGCGAATAGTTCATTCTATTCGCAAGCCGCGCAACAACGCAGATGAGGCCATTGCGGCGAAACCCGGATGGGACGGGGCTTGCCGGGCGATCTGCTTTGTCGCGCCGCTCGCCAATGGGGCCTACCATTGGCTTCGCGCCGCTTCGTGCATCTCATCCCGGCGAGCCTCCGTCGCGACTACGCGGGACTTATTCAGAGGTTCCTTAGCCGCGACCGCAGTCCGGCGCTTGAACGGGGCGTGATCGTATGATCGCTGACCCATGACCAACGAACCGATTCTGTTCATTTCTCACGACGCGGCGCCTACCGGTGCGCCCTTCCTGCTTCTTCACCTGCTGCGATGGGTGCGCGCGAACGTCAAGCTGAACTTTGAAATTGTCCTGGGGAAAACGGGACCGCTAGAGGCGCAATTCGCCGAGCTCGCCCCGGTAGTGGTATTCGAGCGAGCCGCCAGCCCGCTCTCCGGACGCGCCGTAGATTGGCTTGGATCGTACCGCCTCAAGAGACTCATCGATGACCTGATGCTTCGTTACGCGCTCGAAAGGAAGCGGTTCGCACTCGTCTATTCGAACACTCTGGTCAATGGAATGCTACTCGGGCGACTTCCCGGCGCGGGATGCCCGCTCATTTCTCACGTCCATGAGCTCGAGCATGGTATCCAGCGCTATACCACGCCTAAAACCTTGGCTTATACGCTCCGGCGCACGAGCCAATTCATTGCCGGGTCCAGAGCGGTCGCACAGAATCTCGTTGAGAATCATGCGGTCGATTCCGCCAGACTCGAGGTGGTGCACGAGTTCATTCCAGCGGCAAGTACTCATGCGGTGCGGTCGGACAAGTCGCGGCGGCGCCTCCGATCCGAATTGGGCATTGCGGATAGCGCCTTCGTCGCCGGCGCTGCAGGTACGATGGATTGGCGAAAAGGTTACGACCTTTTTATCCCACTGGCCCTTGAGGTCCTTCGTTCGAGGCCAAAATCAGACGTGCATTTTGTATGGGTCGGAGGGGCGTGGGATCGCTATGTTCCAGTGGATATTGCACATGACTTGCGAAAGCTTGGACTGGACCGACGCGTTCACTTCGTCGGTCATCGAAGCAACTATCTCGACTATATGGCGATTTTCGATGCCTTTTGTTTGACTTCGCGAGAAGATCCTTTCCCACTGGTGGTGCTGGAGGCCGCGTCCCTCGAGAAGCCGGTTCTGTGTTTTGCGGATAGCGGAGGTTCCCCTGAGTTCATCGAGAATGACTGCGGTTTCGTGGTGCCGTATCTCGACGTCGAAGCCATGGCCATGCGGCTCATCGACCTCATCGACAATCCGTCGCTTCGCGATGAGTTGGGACGACGCGGTAGAACAAAGGTTAGCGAGCGGCACGATGTTGCCGTGGTGGGGCCACGAATCATAAACATAATTGAACGTACCCTCGCAGGTCGCGGTCCTCGAGGATAGACGCGGAACCAGCAAGGATTCCGAGCTCGACTCTTATGTTGCGTTGCTCGCGCTCGTGAATCAACGTCTCTGGGCGACGATCAAATTCTGCAAGAGCCACTCGCCGTCGGCATGAATATAATCGCGGACGAACGGATTGGACCATTGACGTCGAACATACGCCTCCGGAATGCAAGTATCTCCGTAGAAATCGCTCGGCAGTGCATCGCCGCCGCTTCCCGGGCTATGGCAGTAATCGCCGCGATCGTAGCGCGAGAGCCACTCCTCAGTCCCCGTGAACGAGATTAGCGAACCCGGATGCGTGCCCATAGTGTCTCCGTGCCGGGCACGCTCGCAGCGCTCTATGTAGTGGCGCGGAAACGTGGTGGCGAACAGCAAACCGCCCGGGCGCAAGACTCGGAGGAACTCGGCGAGCCACCGATCATGCGCCTCCTCGGACAGGTGCGAAAATACTGAGTAGAGATAAATCAAGTCGTACTGACCGTCGGGCATTCCAGAAGGAGGTAAAGCAGGGACCAGAGAAAACCTGCACCAGGGATTCGTCTGTCGGCAAAGATCGATGGCTAGCGGCATCACATCGACACCGTGGAGCTGGGGAGCCGGGACGTCCCGCATGAAAAACCGAAGAATGCGGCCCCATCCGCAACCGAAGTCGAGGATCCTGCTTTCGCGCGTGATAGGCCGCCCACAGAGCGCGCTGATACGACTAATGACTTGATACGCGCGAAAAGCCTCCTGAAGCGCGGCGTCTCCTTCGTTACCGATGAAGTTCTTTTGGATCTGGCCGTCAGGCAGCGACGGCAGCACCTGCCGCAAGGTTCGGTAACGCCGGTAAGCAGTCGTGTTTACGGAGAACCAGACATCGTCCGCGAGATGCCCGAAGACGCGATCATGGGCCATCCTGCCAAGGAAGAGGCTCGCGCGCGCCTTGACAAGCGCTAGCGCGCCTTGAGCCTTCGCCGAAGGGCCCGGGGTTCGCACAGGGAAGGCTAGAGTGCCAAGGGAACTATTGATCATTTCAACCACGATTCCCACTCGAACGCCAGTGCAGCGTTCCATGCCAGGCGCGTGGCCCCGATATGCGACAGATACATTTCGTCCCTTGACTGTTTTGTGCAATGACTTCCGGCGTCGTCTCAAATCGCCTGTTCGGTCACCTTCCCGTGTGTAACCGCTCGCGGCTCGGACCACATTGCATCCAATAGGAAGAATCCAGACCGGTCGCCTTTCGACATCAACTCATCAGGACTGCTCTTCACCTGAAAATTGATCAGATTCTCGGCGTAGAACAACCCGCTTGAACCGATACCCTCCCCGATCCAGAGCCGGAGGGCATAGATCCCGGGCAATAGCGGCCACTGGTTGATCGTGCACACGACCTCATACTCCCCCGCTGCAAGCCGCTGGATAGTGAGCTCCCGGTCGCTGTTGTGTTGCGTGAGATATAGAAAATCCGTCGTATGCACCCCGACCATGAATACCGGCGTTCTCTTAGCTCCCTAAGCGCGTACAGCGGATGCGGACGGCGTATCGTCCTTGTACAGGATGGAATCCGTCGGCTGTCCGCGTGCATCGAGTAATTCAACGTCGAGAACTTTAAAATCGTCCGTAACGGACATATTCGCCCATCGCGTCGAGGTACCTCGTACTCTAGCGAGCTTTGATCTTCTCGTCGCTGCGCTCGTAGAACAGATCGCACACCTTTGCGGGTAAGTCGTCCGCGACAATGCGTCCATGATCAAGCAAGATGACGCGAGAGCAAAGCGCTCGATCTGACGCATGTTGTGACTCACCAGCAGGACTGTCTTCTTCTGTCGTTTGATCATGTCCTCCATGCGGTCGAAGCACTTCCGCTGGAAGGCCAGATCGCCAACCGCCAGCACTTCGTCAACGATGAGGATTTCCGCATCGACGCAGGTCGCAATGCTGAAGCCCAGGCGCACCGCCATCCCCGAGCTGTAGCGCTTGATCGGCGTGTCGATGAATTCCTCGAGCTCGGCAAATGCGACGATCTCGTCGAATTTGCTCTTGATCTGGGAATATGGCATTCCGAGGATGATTCCATTGAGGTAGACATTTTCTCGGCCAGTAAGATCGGAAATCAGCCCGGCACCCACCTCGATGAGCGGCGCGATCTTCCCGCCCACGCTTATCCGACCTGAAGTCGGCATGCTGATCCGCGCGAGCAATTTGAGTATCGTGCTCTTGCCTGCGCCGTTGGCGCCGATGATACCCAGTACCTCCCCATGCTCGATGCTGAAATTGACATCGTCCAGAGCCTTGAACGGCACCTTTGTCGACGGTGTTTTCCCTCGCAATCTCGCAAACGCGCGTACCACGGAGTCACGGACATTGTGAATCTGTCCCAGACGGAACTCCTTCGTCACATGGCTTACCGTGATGACACTCATTTCTTTACAATCCCTCAGGAAATGCAATCAGACGATATCTGCGAAATAATGCTCGGCGCGCTTGAAGATCGCGTAGCTCACGGGAAGCATGACGGCAACCAACAGGAGCCCTGGCCACATCACATCCCAGTCCGGAGGCTGTCCATAAAGAACCGCGCGTTGAAATGCATCGATAATGCCCGCCATGGGATTAAACGTATAAAGACGATACAGAAACGTCGACCAGTCGCCTGCCGCTTGCCCCACCAATAGTTTCTGTTTCACAAGGGACATCGGATAAATCACCGGTGAGCCGTACATCATCAGCTGGAGCATAATCGGCAGCATCGTCCCGACATCGCGGTAAAAAACGTTGAGTGCTGCGCCGATGAGCGCGACCGCAAGCGATGCCAGGACGATGTAGAGAAGAATTATGGGCACCCAAACGATAGTAGCGGCCGGCGCGACCCCGAAATAGAGCATCAGGCAACCAAGAACGAACGAATTGATAACGAATTCGACTAGCTTCGTGATGACGCCCGTGATCGGAAATACTTCGCGCGGAAAGTAGATTTTTCGTATCAGCTGGCTGTTGTTGACGATGCTGCCAACGCCTTCCGACGTCGACTCCTGGAAAAAGACCCACGGGACGAGCGCCGTGAAGGCGACGACGGGATACGGCATATTGCCCGTAGGGATGCCGATAAAGCTGTTCAGCAGCGTGAAGACCAGCATGAGTATGAACGGCTTTAAGACCGCCCATACCAGGCCGAGATAGGACTGCTTGTAGCGGACGATGATCTGTTTCCATGCCATCACCGCAATCAGCTCGCGGTACGAGAAAGCGTTTTTGGCGATTTCGATCATTTCAGGCTTCGATCCACTCTTTGTGAGACTTCTTCGTCCCGTTGGTCCCGGTACGTATTGGTCCGGCTCGCCGATAACTGTCAGATAAGCTGCTTCAATTCGAACCGGAAAGAGTCAAGCCACCGGCAACGTCCGCACGCAAGGCCGTTCTCACAGCGCGACGGTCCGCACAGACTTCCTCCTGAATCACTTCGAGATATCCTTTGCCGAACTCGAAATCAGGCTCGAGATGGTTGCCCTCCGCCCACTCATTCCAGGATTTCAGGAAGACCAGGTTTTCCTCGAGAGATGCGCGACTGCGCACTTCGAGCGCCTTGCGTAGGAGGATGCGGAACAACTCGGGCGAGGAATTCAGCAGCACCAGTCCGTTCTCTCCGGATCGCGGGGAGTTGTCCCAGGCGTGGATCAGACACGGATAGTTGTCGAAACCGTCGACAGCGACAGGCATGAGCTGGGCCATCGCTTCCTCGTATGTGTATAGGGTCGGAAGCCCCCTCATCAATTCATAACGTTTGCGCACCCACCGTAAGAACTGACGCTTGGATACCCACGGCCTGAGCTCCGGCAAGGTCGTGTTCGTCGACGCGTCAAAACCGGAAGGCCTGGGGTCCCAGAATGGATCTCCGTGGTTTGCCACGATATGCAGACCTTTCAGGCCCGCTTTATGTGCCATCTCGTGCCACAGGTCGGTGAAGCGACGAACGTCGGGAATGCGCACCGGATCGAAAATGACAAATATCGGCTTCCCGTTCACCGTGACATAGCGGTTGTCGGAGAATGCAGGAAGTAAAGAGGCGAAATGGGCGCGATGGTCGTCGTCTCCGGGATAGGTCTGCTCCACGAGGATACGGTCGGGCGTGCCGTGCCAGATCCCGGTCCAGGTTGAGTTGGCCCAGCAGATACAGAACGGAAAGTCCGGCTTTCCCGACTGAACCACCTCCTGAAGCGGACGCTGGAGAAGCTGACGTCCCGCGAACCAGTAGTGGTAGTAGCAGAACGCTTCGATCCCATACTCGCGCGCCATGTCCGCCTGCGCTTGCCTCGTCTCCGGAACGCGCAGGTCATAGAACCCGAGATCCGCCGGCACGTGAGGCTGGTAGTGGCCGCGGAACATCGGTTTTGCCTTGGCCGTGTTGGTCCATTCGGTAAAACCTTTCCCCCACCATTCGTCATTCTCGGGAATGGGATGGAATTGCGGCAGATAAAACGCGATCAACCGTGCGAGTACGTTCATGGAATGTGGAGTGCGCTCGCCGGTCATGGCAAGGGCAGGTTTATTTGCGGTCGCATCATGGCATCGTCGTAGCGCAGTGATCCAAGGATGCGACACCGAGCGTCCGGGCATAAACACCGAGAAGACGGGGACCGACCTGGGGCCAGGTGTAGCGCGCGGCGTTGTGAACGCCTGCCTGACGCAGGGATTCGGCGGATGCGGCATTTCCCCAGACGCTCGATATCGCCCTTGCCATGGCCATAGGGTCGCGCGGCGGCACCAACAGGGCGGTTTGCCCGTTTTCCACCAAGTCCGGGATGCCTCCGACGTCGGTGCTCACGATCGGCACGCCGCTCGCCATCGCTTCAAGTAGCGATATCGGCATGTTGTCCACCGTGGACGGGTTGAGCATGAGGTCCGCATCGCGATAGAGCTCGGCAATCTCTTCGTTGTCCAGCCGGCCGGTGAACCGTACGGCCGGGGCGACGCCTGTCTCGTCTGCATAGCGCCTGCAGTTCCGCGAGCCGCGGGCCGGAGCCTGCAATCGTCAGCGTTGCATCCGGGTATGCGCGCCTGATTTCCGCGAACGCGCGGATCGCGGTGGGAATATCGTAGATGTCCTCGAGGTTGCGCGTCACGATGATGCGATGGGAAGCAACGCGCGCGTTCGCCGGATGAAATCGCGACAGATCGATGATGTTGGGGACGATTTCCGCGGCAACTCCAACGCGCGCGAACACGCGCTGGAGAAATGCCGAGGGCACGATGACGATGGACGTTCGCCGCAAGGTGGGTCTCACCCAGTGGATCTGCCGCTCGAGGAACGATTCTGCTTCGCCGCCGCGATAATTGACGACGACGGGAATGCCCCGAAAGTGGCCGATCCAGACGGCAGGCGCTGCGAACACGTGCCATGCCCACCCTGAATTGGCCATGACGTGAAAGAGGTTCGCGCGGCCCGCGCAGCGCCATAACCGGGTCACGTATGGAACGAGCCGGAACACGGCGCGGACGCCCCGCACTCTTCTCGATCCACGCGGGGCGATAGGCTGCATTTGCCTGAACAAGATCGACTTCGATACCAGCTTCGGCCAGCAGCTCGTGCAAGCTGTTGCGTCTGATTTGCCATCCCCCCCGACGGTGGCGGCAGCGGACCGATCAGACCGACAGTAATCGCCTTTTCTCCGTTCGCGAAGATCATCGCGATGCCCTCGCTCCGAATGCCAGCTGCGCGGCGAGCGCTACGCACAGCACTGCTGCGAGCGCGCCCCCTGCAAGGAGCGCGGCTCGCAACCTGAACATGCGTCGGACCTCGACAGCGTTGTCCGGGGTTCCATAAATTCGAATCCGGGGCTGAGCCCCCGAGATGACGCCCGCGACATGCGCCAATTTTCTCGAAACCAGGCTGGTCCAGCGAACCATTGGATTCGCGTCGTATGAAAAAACAGCATTGCCCCACCAGAGGTACCACTGATTGAGGCCGCGCCGGTAATACTCGATGGCCTTGTGGTCATGGATGAAGCCCAGACGCCCGGGGCCATTCCTGTGCATTACCGCGGGGCTTCGCTCACCTAAGAGCGCCTCGCGGTATTCGAGAGCGCTGAGCGGCTCGCCGGTCGATGCATCAATGGCGTGAAAGTTATTGTGGACATCCAGCAGCAGCCATTTTCCGCGCTGTCGATCGAAGATCTCGACCACGGTATGGCCATGGCCGCCGAACCCGTCGAATGAAAAAGCCCATTGCCTGGCGGTCAGCCCCGAAGCATGAGCCAGCCCGAGGTAGACCCTGACGAAATCCGCGCAATAGCCGCCCCCCGACCGTATGTTTCGATAGGTCGTGATGAGATCGGCATGGATCGCTCCTCCCTGCTCGACGCGTTCCACGAGGTGAGCCGCCAGCGTCAATGCATTGTCCCAATCGGCATGGGCGCGATCGATTCCCAGCGATCGGACGATCTCGGAAAACTCCGCGGAGGGAGGGCCGCGCTCGACCTTGAAACCAGCCGGGAAATGAGGCGGCACCCATGTGAAATCGTCGATCGACGAACGTTCGACCAGCAGTGCGTTGCGCCAGCGGATCGCCTCGGTGATTGGGCGGGCGCGCACTGCGCAAAAGACGATCAAGCCGCCGAGCGCAATGAGATCTGCCGCCTCCGGTAGGATCATGGGATTCACCAACACAGTCCCTCGTATCGACCGCCGATCTGCTTTCCATTGCGCACGCCCACGAGATCGATCACGGCCTGGTCCTCGCGCACATGCTTGCGCAGCAGATCGAGCGTGTGCGAGTCGTTGAGTCCAACGACCAGAAGCTCCGAATCGTCGATGACTTCGCGGATGTTCTCGCGCAACAGCGAGCCGATGTGAGGTACGTGCTGCTCGATGAACCGCCGGTTCGCGCCAAGCAGGCTCGACAACTGCACCTCCGGGTCGTACACCAGCAATCCGAGTCCTTTCCCAATGAAGTGCTCAGCGAGAAGGACCAGTGGACTCTCGCGAAGGTCATCGGTGCCCGTCTTGAACGAAAGCCCGATCATGCCGACCTTGCGCTTCCCTGATGCCATCACCTTGCCGATCGCATGATCGATGTGGTTGCGGTTCGATCCCGCAATTGCGGCGTGGACGGGCAGATCGACGTCTCGTGTTTTGGCGAGGTGCATGGTTGCGCGAAGATCCTTGGGCAGGCACGAGCCTCCATAGGCAAACCCCGGCTTGAGGTAGGCCGGCGAGATGTTGAGCTGCCGGTCCTTGCACACCAGGTCCATCACCTCGAACGGATCGACCGCCAGCGCCTCGCAAAGACGCGCCGTCTCGTTGGCGAACGTTATCTTCAAGGCGTGGAAGTTGTTGCAGCAATACTTGACCATCTCAGCGGCACGGATCGACGTCGTATGGAACTCGCACGGCAGATGTCCGAAAAGCTGACGCAGCTTGGCTGCTGGCGGATCCGCGTTCACGCCGACGACGGTATATGGCGGCTTGTCGTAGTCCTTGATCGACGAGCCCTCGCGCAAAAATTCCGGTTGGAAACATACGTGGAAGTCGACGCCATCCTTCTTTCCGGAATTGTTCTCGATGATCGGCGTCAGGACATCCTCGACGGTGCCCGGAACCAGCGTTGAACGGAACACGAATACATGCGGCTCGGCCTTGTCGCGCATCGCCGCACCGACATCGGCCGCAAAGCGAACGATCGCGCTTTGGTCCTGGCTGCCATTGGCCGCTGACGGCGTGCCGACGCATACGAGCGAAATCTCGGTCTCCATGACTGCTGCACGCGCGTCGCGGGTCACGGAAACGCGGCCGCTCGCGGCGACATCGGCCATGAGCTTCACCATCCCCTCCTCCACGACGGGAGTCTTTCCGGCCGCGATGAGGTCGAGCTTGGCCTGGTCGACGTCGACGCCGACGACGCGATGGCCATCGCGCGCGAGACACGCCAGCGACACCGCGCCGACATAACCAAGACCGAAAATGCTGATCCGCACTAATGCGTCCCTGTCAAAGTTGAAGAGCCAGCGTCTGTTGCTTCGCACCGGCCAAACAGCGGTCAATGATACCGTCGAGTCGATGCATCGACCTGTCCCACGCATGATGCGACAGCATCCTTGCGCGTCCTGCTTGTGAAAGGCGCGTTCGTTCAGCGCGATTTTCGAGTACGCGGAAGATCATCGCGGCATACTCATCCGGCGTCGACGCCACCAGAAAGTGGTCCGGGCTGCGGGCATCTACGCCGCCGGCCGCCGCAGAGCTCGCGACCACAGGTACGCCCGCTGCCATCGCTTCGAGGATCTTGTTCTGCGTCCCTCGCGCGATCCTGAGCGGAGCAACCATCAGGGCAGCCTGTCTCTGGTAGGGCCGTACGTCCGGCACCGATCCTGTCACCGTGACCCCTTCCAGTTTTCCCAGGGCGAGTATCGACGGCGGAGGGTTCGCACCCACGATGAGGAGCTTCAGTGCAGGACGTTTCCTCTGCAGCACCGGCAGTACGCTGGCGCAGAAATCGAGCATGCATTCCTGATTCGGGTAATAGTCCATCCGGCCGATGAATGAGATGGTGTCGGGATCGTACGGCTCGTCGGTTGGGGCGAAATAGTCGTTATCGACGCCGTTTGGAAACCAGTCGGAGGCGACCCCCGTCTCATAGCCTTGCAGCGTCTCCCATTCGGCACGGGTGATGGTTGTGCACAAATCGAATCGCGCCGCGAGGCGTCGCTCCGCCCGCTCGAGCTTCTTCGCCTCGAGGCGGTAGCCCAGCGAAATGGGAAACGGCTTGTATCGGGCGTATTCGAGCCACTTATGGGAGTCCATGTCGCCGAAGTCGAGGATTTTGGGGACACCGCGTACATTCTCGACATATTGCGCAGCCGACGAGCAATGGACGAAGATCAGGTCGAAACGCTGCTCGCGCAACAGCTCCTGGATCCGCCGCGCGAGGTGCGGCGAATAGAAAAAGCCCATCGACGACGGTGTGGACGACGGCAAGCGGGCGACCATACGCAGCGCCTGCACCGGCTCGTGCACGCGTCCCATCACGTATTGCGCGCAATACTGCGCCAACCCTTTGCCTTCCTCCGCTTCCTGCTCGGAGCGGACCAGCGACCCGACGACGACTTCGTGGTTTCGCGCAAGATGGCGGATCATGTGAAACGGGCGGATCTTGCCTCCGCGGCGCGGTGGAAACGGAAAGCGATGGCACAGATAGAGAATCTTCATACCATCGAGACCTTGAGCTCGTCGGCAACGTCGGAAGGCGTCCGTGCGTCGAGATAGATCCGCGCCCAGATCTCGAAATTGAGCAGTGCGAGCAGTCGATCGGTGCCATCGATGCGGTTGGCCTCGTGTGCCCTCATCAGCTTGTCGATCTGGGCATATCGGAACAAACCCCGCGCCTCGACGGAGGTCTCGGAAAGCAAGTCCGCGAGAAGGGGAGCAAGGTCTCCCTTGAGCCACGCGCCCATCGGCGTTCCGAAACCGCGTTTTTTTCGCTCCAGGATGTCCTGCGGAAGCACGTCGGCGAGCGCGGCTTTCATCGCGTGCTTCAGCCGCCCGTCGCGTATCTTCACGCTCTCGGGCATGCGGGCCGCGAGCTCGACCAGCTCGTGATCGAGCAGCGGCACCCGGCACTCAAGCGACACTGCCATGCTCATCTTGTCGGTCAGCATCAGCAAGTCGTCAGGAAGCTGCGTTGCGGCGTCGACAGAGAACATCCGGTTGAGATCGTCGCTGCTCGCGGCGTTAGCAAACGCCGCGCTCAACGGATCGCTGGTTTCGATCGAGCTTTCGCAGAGCAGTTCCGCAACTTCGTCGTCTGAAAATACTTCGACATACGATCGATAGCGCTGCTCCAGCGGCAGGCCGGCGCTGGCCAGAAAGCCCTTGGCGAGCCGCATCGCATTGAGCATGGGCGAATGACGATCCGTCGGAAGCTTCTTTCCCAGCGCCAGCGCGGCATTCTTGAGGCCCGTCGGGAGCCGGTCGAAGCGTGCCTGGTAGTGGTTGCCGAGATAGCGCCGGTAACCTCCAAAGAGCTCGTCCCCGCCGACGCCGGAGAGGATGACGGTGACGTCGCGGCGCGCGAACTCGGACACCAAATAGGTTGTGATGAATGCAGTGTCGGCGATCGGCTCGTCCATGTGCCAGAGCAGCCGCGGCAACAGCGAAGCGACGTCCGGCCGGACGAGGATCTCGTGGTGGTCGGTGTGAAAGCGCTCAGCGATCCGGCGGGCATAGGGAAGCTCATTGTAGAAAGCTTCGGCGTCGCCCCCTTCGAATCCGATTGCGTAGGTCTTGACGGGGCGGTCGCTGTGCGCAGACATGAATGCGACGACTGCGCTGGAATCGACGCCGCCCGAGAGAAATGCGCCGATCGGAACATCGCTCACCATCTGCAGGCGGACCGACTCTTCGAGGCGTCCACGCACATCTTCAATCCAGTCGGCTTCCGACCTTGACCGGTCGATATCCGCCGGCGGCCGCCAATAACATCGCTCCTCGACTTCGCCGTCCGAAGCAACCATCAGCGTCGCTGGCGGGAGCTTGCTCACACCTTTGAACATCGACTGCGGGGAGGCTACGTAGCCGAGCGAGAGATAGGAGAACACCGCCGGTCGGTTCAACTCGGCGCGGATTCCCGGCAACGCGAAGAGTGTCTTGGCCTCGCTCGCGAAAACGATCCGGCGACTGTCCCGCCAGACATAGAGCGGCTTGATTCCGAGGCGGTCGCGTGCGAGGAGAAGGCGTTGCCTTGGTACATCCCAAAGCGCAAACGCGAACATCCCGTTCGCCCGCGTGAATCCGTCTTCGCCATATTCCTCGTACAAATGAATCAGCGTCTCGCAATCGGAGCCGGTCTTGAAACGGTGCCCTCGCGCCGTCAGGTCGCGCTGCAATTCGCGATAGTTGTAGATCTCGCCGTTCGCAACGAGCCACAGCGTTCCATCCTCGTTCGACAGCGGCTGGTGGCCCCCGGCGAGATCGATGATCGACAACCGTCGCATGCCGATCGCACAAGGGCCATCGTGGTAGATGCCGTCGTCGTCGGGCCCCCGATGAACGATCGTCCTGCCCATGCGCCGGAGCGTCTCGGTCGAGGGCTGCTCACCGTCGAGATGCAGTATTCCGTAGATGCCGCACATGGGAGTCTCGCCTAGCCTGCCGACGCGGGAGCGAGCGACGGCGCGAGGCTTGGCGCCGCCCCGAGCGTTCGGATGCAGGCGTCCTCGAACGCGGCCGCCGCCGCGCGGAACGAAAACCGCTCTTCGACCAGCCTGCGCGCCTCGCGCGAGATGGCCCGCCTGACGACGGCATCGCCGAGGAGCTTGAGCACTGCCGCGGCAAGCGCCTCCGCCGAATCCCCGACCAGGCAATGCCTTCCCGGAACGACAGGAAGCCCTTCGACCCCGATCACCGTCGACGCCACGGGGCACCCCATCGCCATGGCTTCGAACGCCTTGATCCGCGTTCCTCCGCCCACGCGCAACGGGATGACATAAGCGTCACCGGCCTGGACATGCGGGCGAACGTCGTCGACGAAGCCAGTAAAGGTCCACGCCAGCCCCCGATCTCTTACGATCTGCGCGAGCTCTTGAGGCGGGCTGTGTCCTATCACCACCATTCTTGCTCCGGGCCGCGCCGCGGTGATGCGAGGCCATACCTCGTCCATGAAAAAGCGGATACCGTCAACGTTGGCCAGCCAGTTCATGGACCCTGCAAAAACCACCGTCCCGGCATTGCCGCCGATTTCGCTCCTGGGTGCCGAATAGCGGAAGTAGTCGAAATCGACACCTGTCGGAATGGTGAATATCCGCTGCGCACCTGGAAGAGCGCGAAAGTACGCCGCATCGCGCTCCGATACCGCGACAAGCCCGTCGTAACGTCCGGCGACGGCGTCCTCGAACGCCTTCATCTTTCGCGTCTGGCTCTCCCACAGGGCGCGCATCGCCGGGCCCCGCGCGACTTCGGCGTGGCGGCGGAAAATCTCCGCTTCCACGTTGTGAGTGAACAGAATGCGGGCGCATTGCGTCCTTTCGGGCAAGAGGACGTCGGCGTGCGGAAAATCCGCGACGACAATATCGGGGCGCTTCTCGAGCTCCGCCGCGACCACTATACGTCCCGCGCGCGAACGGTCGCTGACGACCGAGATTGGCAGCGCCGAGGTGAGAGACAAAATGCGCCGGACATCCCATGCCAAGTCCCGCAGCGATTCCGGCCAACCGACGAAGCGGTCGCAGATACGATCGAGATCGCGGCCGAATCGCTTCGAGCCATCTTGCGGCTCCGGTGAAGCAAGCGTGATCTCGAAGTGCCTCCCTTTCATTCCGCGCAGGACATCGCGCGTGCGGATCTTCCCCCCCGAGTCGGATGGGAATAGAAATCGCGGGGAGACAAACAGCAGTCGCTGACTACTCATGACACACGCGAACCGGAAAGCCCGACGGCGACACCCATGGCCGCCGCTCTACGCAATCTGCAGCAGTGGACGCTCTTCCTGGCGATCCATCACGTTGCGAAGAAATGCGTCGAACATCAAAAGGCTCCATAGCGGCCCGCTGTAATCGCGCAACATCGACTGATGGTCGTCGAGGAGCTCGCGAAGATATTCTGGATTGAAAAAGCCGGTATCGGCGAGGCGCTCACCGAGCACCGCGTCGCGCACGCGCTCTCGCAAGGGCCCGCGAAACCATCGCGCAAGCGGCACTGCGAATCCCATCTTGGGCCGATACAGAAGCTCGCGCGGCAGGCGGGGTTCCATTGCCTTCTTGAGCAGCCACTTTCCTTCCTGCCCGCGCACTTTCATCGACGAGGGCAGCGTTGCGAGCCACTCGACCAGCGGATGATCCATCAGCGGCTCGCGTACTTCCAGCGAGTGCGCCATGCTGGCGCGATCGACCTTGGTGTTGATGTCGCCCACGAGGTATGTCTTCAGATCGAGGTATTGCACCAGCGCGAGCGGATCCTCCGTATCGGCCGTGTTGGCATGCCTGTGAAATACCTCCGACGCGCTGTAGCCGCCAAGCTCGGAACGGAAGGCGTCCTTGAAGAGACGCCGCCGCATGTCGTCCCGAAGCACCGACACGCCTTGAAAATAGGCATCGACGGTGCCCCGCGCAAGCGCCTGAAACGTCGATTTGGCCCGCAGCGGACGAGGCGCCCAGTCCGCCTTGGGATAGGCGCGCCCTAACATCCCGAAAAGCGGTCGCCTCAGCGCCAGCGGTAGGAAGGCTCGCATCCGTTCCTCCGCCATATGCAGGCGGTATCGCCGATATCCGCCAAAAGTTTCGTCGCCGCCATCGCCGGAAAGAGCGACGGTCACGTGCTTTCGCGCAAGCTGACACACGCGGTACGTCGGAATTGCGGAGCTGTCCGCAAACGGCTCGTCGTAAAGACGCGCCAGATCGTCGATGAGGTCGTAATCGTCGCTTTCGACGCGGTCCACGAAATGACGAGTGCGATACCTCTGCGCAACCTGCAGCGCATAGCGCGACTCGTCATAGGCCGGGTCCGCGAATGAGATCGAGCAGGCATTGACGGGTTCGGGTGACGCAGCAGCCATCGAGGCGACGACCGCGCTGGAATCGACTCCGCCCGAAAGGAAGGCTCCTAGCGGCACCTCCGAGATCATGCGCAGCCGCACCGATTCGTCGAGCCGGCTCGACTGACCATGATCGTCATGTCGTTCAGCGGCGCCGCGAACCTGGATTTCCCGCCCAGCAGCTACAGCCTGCAGTGGTACAGGGCGGCGTGGCAGACCTTCGTCTCGCCGGATGCCAGCGATGTCCTGAGCCTGGGCAAGGCCATGGCCACCAGCCTGTGGGTCGCGTGCTTGACCATGATTCTGGCGACCATCGTCGCGGTACCGGCGTCCTACGCGCTGACCCGTTGTGAGTTCCGTGGCAAGGGCGTGGCGCTGCAATTGATGTCGCTGCCGTTGGTGTTCCCGATGGTGGTGCTGGGTCTGGCGTTGCTGCTGATCTTCGACAGCCTGCCCTTCCAGATGAACACCTCGCGGCTGGTCATCGCCCACGTCATCCTCGCGCTGCCGTTCGTCGTGAAAAACTGCACCGCGGCCATGATGTCAATCGGCACCGAAGTCGAAGAGGCCGCGCAAATGCTCGGTGCGTCACCGACCCGGGCGATCTTCGACGTGGTGGTGCCGTTGATGAAATCGGGGATCCTGGCCGGGATGTTGTTGGCGTTCATCGTCTCGTTCAACGAATTCACGGTGACCTACTTCCTCTACAACATCGACGTCATGACCGTGCCGATCTGGATGTACAGCCGCACCGTGTCATCGCTGGACCCGACCGTTTTCTCGTTTGCCGTGCTGATCGTGCTGATCGACTTCGTCCTGATCTGGGCGCTGGAGAAGCTGGTGGGTGAAGGTGGCGTTTCGTTCTGATTTTTGAGGTGTATGACATGACCGGATTAATGCTGGAAAACGTCGAGAAATATTACGGCTCGGCGTGCGCGGTAACGGACGTCAACTTGCACCTGCCGGAAGGCAAACTGGTGTGCTTTCTTGGCCCGTCGGGCTGCGGCAAAACCACGCTGCTGCGGATGATTGCCGGGCTGGAAACCCTGAGCAGCGGCGAGATTCGTCTTGATGGCGAAGACGTCAGCCACACCCCGGCGCACTTACGCAATTTCGGCATGGTGTTCCAGTCGCTGGCGCTGTTTCCGCACATGACCGTCGGCGAGAACATCGCTTATCCGCTGAAGCTACGGGGCGTGAGCAAGGAAGACCAACTGGCGCGGGTCAAGGAATTGCTGGACCTGATTCAGCTGCAGGCGATGATCAATCGGCCGGTGGCGAAACTGTCCGGCGGCCAACGCCAGCGCGTGGCGATTGCCAGGGCGATTGCGTCGCACCCGAAGCTGTTGCTGCTGGATGAGCCGCTCTCGGCGCTCGACGCCAAGTTGCGCGAATCGATGCAGGTGGAAATCCGCCAACTGCAACAACGGCTGAACATCACCACCATTCTGGTGACCCACGACCAGCGCGAAGCCATGACCATGGCCGATATCGTCGTCGTACTGGGCAACAATCGCGTGCAGCAAGTCGGCACGCCGATTGAAATCTACCGCAACCCGGCCAACGAGTTCGTCGCCGACTTCATCGGCTCGGGCAATATCTTCCCGGCCACTGCGCTGGGCAATGGTCGGGTCGGGCTGCCGAGCGGTGAGGCGTTGGACGTGCCGATTTGCAGCAGCATCCAGGCCGGGTCGGCGATCAAGATGCTGGTGCGCCCCGAAGACTTGCGGTTGTCCTCACCCTTGCCGGCAGAAGGTAATCGCCTGTTGGGCACTGTGACTTTTGTGCGCGACGTTGGCGCAACCATCGAAACCACCGTCGATTGCGCCGGGGTTTCGTTGACTGCGCTGAGCACGCCGAATCAAGACTTCGGCCTGGGAATCGGCCATCCCGTGTCGATCACTTTTCCTGCCGAAGCCTGCCGGGTGTTGACTGCCTGACGGATTGTCGGTCAGACGCTCTTGCGCAACCGAGCCAGGTCGCGTGAGGGCGGCGCGCCGAACTGCCGGCTGTATTCACGACTGAACTGCGACGGGCTTTCATAGCCAACGCGATAGCCTGCCGCCGACGCATCCAGACCATCAGCCAACATCAAGCGCCGGGCCTCCTGCAAACGCAGTTGTTTCTGATACTGCAGCGGGCTCATCGCCGTCACCAGCTTGAAGCGATGGTGCAGGGTGGACACGCTAAGGTTCACTTCTCGCGCCAATTCTTCGATTCTCAAGGGCTGCTCATAGTGGCTGTTCAGCCATTTGACCGCCTGGGAAACGCGATGGGTCTGGCTGTTGGCAATCGCGATTTCATACAAGCGATACCCTTCGGGACTGCGCAACAGACGGTACAGGATTTCTTGCTGAATCAAGGGCGCGAGCATGGCGATGTCTTTGGGCGTCGACAGCAAACGGGTCAGGCGTAATACGGCGTCCAGCAACTGCGCATCGATTTTCTCGACGTACAACCCTCGCCCGCTCGGGCGTGTCGGTACGCTCATGGGGCCGGCTTCGGCAATCAGCGCATTGATCTGCGCCGGGTCGATGTCCAGCCGCAGGGCCAGGTTCGGGTTCTCTGGCGTGGCATGGTAGATACAGCCGCTCATGGGCATGGCGACCGAGATCACCAGGTAATTCAGTGGATCGTAGGTGTAGTTTTCGTCGCCCAGGCGCACGTCTTTGCTGCCTTGGGCGAGGATGCACAGTGCCGGCTGCACCAAGGCGGGAATCGATGACAGCGGGCGGTCGTGGCAAACCATGTGCAACTGCGGGATGGCGGTGGGGAACGCGCCGTCCTCGGGCGCAAAGCGGCGAATGATGTCGGCCAGCTCCGCGCGCTGCTTCTCCATCTCCTCATCCTTCTGAGTGTGGAAGCTCTCACTCTGGGACATGCCTTAATCCTCTAATGGGTCCAGCGATGGGCATAGCCTATTTTTGTGCAAAGAAAAGCGTTATCCGAATCCTGCCCAATGCTTGCCTGATTCTGTCGGGATGCGCATAAATGGGCAAGAAATTGGCATCGTACCGGCTGCGGCTTGCTCAATGCTGCGTTGGGCGAGGTGTCGCGCACATTCTCTTTTCCTGGAGCAACAAACACCTGGGCGCAGTAATAGGCAATAACCTGGCATAAATGGGCTAACGGCCTCCGCGCGCAGGCCCTAATCTCTGTCCCTGTAGAACGCCGCACGTTCCCCCTTACAAAGCGTTTTCCCCGGAGTGCACGCCATGCCCAAGCCAAGTCCAGTCAGTCACCTCGTATTTGCCCGCGCCAACACCGGCCGCAGCACGCACTTGGGCATGCGCTTGAGCAGCCTGATCGAGCCGGCCCTCGGTGCACCGGGGTGCCTGAACTTCGCCCTGCAACAATCATTGGTTGAACCGGATCTGTGGATGGTCACGGGTGTGTGGTCCAGCGAAGAAACCATGAACGCCTGGTTCGTCACGCCCCCATTAAGCGTGTTTGCCGAGCTGGTGCGGGAGTTTGTCGTGACCAGTCTGGATTTCCAGACCTTTAAGCAAGTGAGCGCGGTTCAGGCGCAGGCCGAATGTCAGCAGCGCTGGCAGAAGATGGCGAGTTGAGGTATCCCCGTAGGAGCAGACTTGTCTGCGAAGACCATTCACTGAGATTTGCCAGACATACCGCGCCGTATGGCCTTCGCAGACGAGTCTGCTCCTACGGTTGAATCACGTTTCCGAATACTCGCGTCGCGTTTAGAATCGCGCTCTTTTCTGATCAGCAGCAGGACAAGTCGCATGGCACGTAAAGAATTCAACGACGTCGAAGCCGTTTCAGCCGTAATGCCAGGCGAGGGCGGCTACAGCGCCGCAATCGCCGTCAAAGGACTTCACGCCGGTGGCGCTCCGCGTTTCCATCGTGTGCTGGATGGTCAGACATTCAAGACCGCCCACGAAGCCGACCTTGCCGCCACCGAAGAACTGGCGACGCTGGTCGACGTCGATGCGCAAGGCGAATTGGTGTTCTAGGACCTCGGTCGGTACATCTTGAACAGCGATTCCGGGCCTAGCTGAAAATAATCAGCCGGGCCACCGCCACGCAAAATCGGCTCGGCCGCCGCAGTGTCGTATATCCCGTCTTTAAGCATCGACTTGGCGATATGCACCGCCACCACCTCGCCCAGCACCAGCCAACTGGGTATCAACTCCTTGCTCGCCCGCTGCAGTTGAATGATCTGCGTGACCTTGCACTCGAAGGCTACCGGCGTTTCCAGGACGCGCGGAACCTTGACGATGCGCGACGCCACGGGGGTCAGGTCCGCCAGCGCGAACTCATTGACCTCCGGCCCAACCGGTGCGCAGCTGCGGTTCATCTGCTCTGCCAGCGGGCGGGTTGCCAGGTTCCAGACAAATTCCCCGGTTTCCTCGACATTGTTCAAACTGTCCTTACGCCCGACGCTGCTGAAGCCAATGATCGGCGGCACATAGTTGAAGCCGTTGAAGAAGCTGTAAGGCGCCAGGTTCAGCTTGCCTTGGGCACTGATGGACGATATCCAGCCGATGGGCCGTGGCCCGACGATGGCGTTGAACGGGTCGTGGGGCAGTCCATGGCCTTTGCTGGGTTCGTAGAAATGAATGTCGTCTGACATGGCAGGATTCCTGCTGACGACAAAAACTGAAAGGGATGCCATAGTGCAAGGCAATGAGGGTGATGCCACTCTGGAAGATTGATCGATCCCACGCTACGCGTGGAACGATCACAGGCAGTCACCGTTGCAGTGACTGCCGAAACGCCGACCTTAGTCGGTATCAATCTTCGAGTGCGTGCGGGTGTCTTTCATGAACACGTACACCAGCAACGAAATGGCAATACACGCGGTGACGTACCAGTAGTAGCCCGTTTCCATGCCGGCGCTTTTAAACCACAGCGCAATGTATTCAGCGGTGCCGCCGAAGATCGAAACGGTCAGGGCGTAGGGCAGGCCGACCCCTAGCGCACGAATTTCAGTCGGGAACAGTTCGGCCTTCACCACCGCGTTGATCGAGGTGTAGCCACTGACGATGATCAGCGCCGCCATGATCAGGAAGAACGCGCCCCACCAGCTCTGGACAGTGTGCAAGGTGGTCAGGATCGGCACCGTGCACAAAGTCCCCAATACGCCAAAGGCAATCAGGATCGGACGACGACCGATTTTATCCGACAGTGCGCCGACCACCGGTTGCAGGCACATGAACAGGAACAAGCGTGGCCGCAGAAACGGTGGTGGAGTCAGTGATGCTCATGCCGACCGTGTTCACCAGATACTTCTGCATGTAGGTGGTGTAGGTGTAGAAGGCCAGGGTGCCACCCATGGTCAGGCCGACCACGGTCATCAGTTCCTTGGGATGGCGCATCAAGGTGCGCATCAGCGGTTCTTTTGACGCTTCCTTCTTCTTGCTGAACGACTCGGTTTCTTCCATGCCGCGACGCAGGTACAGCGCCACCACGGCACACAGCGCACCGATCACGAACGGCACACGCCAGCCCCACGAATACAGCTGCTCGGTGGTCAGGGTCTGTTGCAGCACGATCAACACGCCCAGCGCGATGAGCTGGCCGGAGATCAGCGTGACGTACTGGAAGCTGGAGAAAAAGCCACGACGTTCCTTGGTGGCCATCTCGCTCAGGTAAGTCGCCGAGGTGCCGTATTCGCCACCGACCGACAAGCCCTGCAACAGGCGGGCAAACACCAGCAGGATCGGCGCGCCAACGCCAATGGTGGCGTAACTCGGAGTCAACGCGATGATCAACGAGCCGAAGCACATCAACAGCACCGAGGCCATCAGGCGGCCTTGCGCCCTTTTTGGTCGGCATACAGGCCCATCAGCCAGCCACCGATCGGCCGCATCAGGAAACCCACGGCGAAGATCGCTGCGGTGTTCAGCAGTTGGGCAGTGGTGTCACCCGCAGGGAAGAACGATTTGGCGAAGTACAGCGAGAAGGCGGCGTAGACGTACCAGTCGTACCACTCGACCATGTTGCCGACCGAGCCGCTGAAGATCGATTTCAAGCGGCTGCCGGTGGTCTTTTCTTTGGCAGGCACAGCGGCCGACCCAAGAGGCAGGGTTTGTGAGTTATCCATGACGGATCCTTCATTTAATTGTTTTTGTGGAGCGCGCGTAAACGCAGCCTGCGAGGGCTATAGCAGGAGCTGTGCCAAGGGGCTGATGGCCGGTTTAGAGGGGGTTGCGGGAATGGGTGAGCGGAAATCCGCTTATGGCGAGTAGGGTGATGAGCAAAAATCCGCCTATGCATGATCGTTCCCATGCTCTGCGTGGGAATGCCTCAAGGGACGCTCCGCGTCCCCCTCGCGGAAGTGACGCGGAGCGTCACGGGCTGCATTCCTTTGCTGCGCGTGGGAACGATTGATTACAGAAACATCTCTCGGCTCAGCCCATGCCGCTGCATCTTTTCATTGAGGCCTGAGCGCGGTTAGGGCAAGGTCGGGTCGCGCGCGACGGAGTGGGAGCACGACCGGCTGGTCTGGAGATATTCAGGAGGTCATGACGGTCATGTCGTCGCGACATCATCCGGAGCCGCCCTATCCAAGCCAAAAGCAGCCGATGCCAGGATTCACGCGAGAGATGAAACTGCGCCCCGATCATGGCGAGGATAGCTACAAGGGGTCCGGCAAACTCGCCGGCAAAAAGGCGGTGATCACCGGCGGCGACAGCGGCATCGGGCGCGCCGTGGCCATCGCCTACGCGCGCGAGGGCGCCGACGTCCTGATCGCGTATCTCAACGAGAACGACGATGCCCAGGAGGTGAAAGCGCTGCATCGAAAAAGAAGGGCGGAAGGCCGTGCTCGTCGCCGGCGACATCAGCAATCCGGAGCATTGCCGCTCGGTGATTAAACGCGCCGTCGACGAATTCGGAACCATCGACATTCTCGTCAACAACGCCGCCCATCAGGCCACGTTCAAGGACATCGCCGAGATCAGCGACGAGGAGTGGCAAACCACCTTCGCGGTCAACATCCACGCCATGTTCTATCTGACCAAGGCCGCGGTCGCTCACATGAAGCCCGGCAGCGCGATCATCAACACCGCGTCGATCAATTCGGACATGCCGAATCCGATGTTGCTGGCTTATGCGACCACCAAGGGCGCCATCCAGAATTTCACCGGCGGCTTGGCGCAGCTGCTCGCGGCGAAGGGCATCCGCGCCAATGCCGTGGCGCCTGGTCCGATCTGGACGCCGCTCATTCCCTCGACGATGCCGGAGGAGGCGGTGAAGAATTTCGGCAAACAGACGCCGATCGGCCGCGCCGGACAGCCTGCCGAACTCGCCACCGCCTATGTCATGCTGGCCGACCCGCTGTCGAGCTACACGTCCGGAACGACGGTCGCGGTCACCGGCGGCAAGCCGTTCATCTGATCGCGTGCTGTTTCGGGCTGTCACATGAGCCTCGACGATGCCCGCGGGCCTCGGCGGGCCTCGGCCGCGCAGTGGGGGTCGCCGCCGAACCGGGGCCGGCCCGACGGTTACAGCGCGGAACGCTGGAGGGACAATGAAAGACAACGCTTGGTGGCAAAGGGGGTGATCTACCAGATGTACCCACGGTCGTTCCAGGACTTCGACGAGGATGGCATTGGCGATCTCAACGGGATATCGCAACGGCTTGGGCACTTGGTCGGCCTCGGGATAGATGCAGTTTGGATCTCTCCTATCTTTCCGTCGCCGATGCGGGATTTTGGGTATGACGTCAGCAACTACTGCGCCATCCACCCGCTTTTCGGCTCGCTCGCCGACTTCGACGCACTCCTTGAGTCCGCGCACGCGCGTGGCTTACGGATCATTCTTGATTTCGTCCTAACCACACCTCCGACCAACATCCTTGGTTTCAGGAGAGCCGCTCCTCGAACTCGAGCCGAAGCGGCTCTCGACGCCCAGCTCGAAGGGCATGAAGACCACTCTTCGCCTGAACGTCGACCAGGTTGGGGCCGTCTAAATCAGCAGTCCAGGACGGCGCGAATGCCGCCTTGTCGCCCTGCAAAAGGAACAGGGCGATAACTTGTCGACGATGGATCGCTGGACTGCGAAGGCGGACCGGCTACACGCAGAAGCCAAGCACCTGGTCGAGCATCTCGAGCGGTCGGGCTTCGTGGTCATGAGGAAACCGCCGATCGGGGGCGGCGCAGCGCTTGGGCGCGGATTCGAGAGCCGATGACATTTGCATAGAGGAACAAGCGCGTTTGGGCCTCGTTGTAGAGGCATGACCGAACCCGCTGATTTCGTTGGAGGTGAACATGGCTCAAACGAATTTCAAATTGCTGATTTGCCTCTTGTTTCTAAGCGTGTCCACGCTTGCTCAAGCCAAATGCCTTGGAACCGTCAGCGAGCTCAAAGCACATAATGTTAAATCAAGATGGCAGGAGACCACTGAGAACGATGGAAAGCCATTGACGATTTCAATCACTAAAGGAGCCAATGGTCTTGTCTACTCGGCCAAAAAGGCCGGTGCGCTCTGGCTGACCGGGAATGTATCCGTATGTCTTTCGGGAGGCGCTACAGAGATTACCTTGAAAAACACCCGAGCCACGAGCAATGTCCCGATGGTGGCAAGGCTGGCGTTGCCTTCCACGCAGTCGGCCCAGATTGTTAATGACCAGATCAAACTGGGAGGTGGAGGGTGGGGCGGAACCTTCATTGGTCAATAATTCTCGCAAAGTGCCCGCCCTCGGCAAACGCCGTTCAAGCCATTTCATCGAGTGTCGTTTCAAACGAAGTAAGGCCGGAGGCGGGCAAAGCCCCAGCTTCCGGGCGGACAATTTTGTGAGGTCGTTTCCGGGGGATTTCGAAGTCATTGCGTTTGTGCTCGCTGGGAACAAGAACCAAAGCCACGGCCCGATGACTTTGGTAGGGCTGCGCTCGCGGCGGGGATCAAATTTGTTCGGAACCCGGGAGGCTTCGGCCGACCAGGACCACGCCTATAATGGCACCGTGGTCACGATGCCGTCGCCTGGCCGCCATCGGTGCGACCTTGCCCCAGGGCCCTGCCTCGCCATGACGGCAATGTGGCAGCGTTCTGCGACCGAACGTCATGCCGCCCTATTCGCAACTGCGAAGGAACTCGTAATCATGGCTTTGATCGTCCTGTTCCTTTTTATAGAAATGCTCCTCGCCATCCTATTACCGGGTCCAAACATGGGCGCCCCAATGAGGTTCCTTTTGGGTATCCGCCAGGGGGAACCACATTAGCCTCGAAAGCCTCGAAGGCCCTCTCATGGTCGGCCACCCTCCGGCGACGAAGTCTCCGAGGAGAGCGAGCAAGCAGGCCGGACTCCATGCAGTTCCCCGGGATCGAGGGATGCCTGGAACTCTCGGCTTGGATGGGCGTTGTACGCCGGACAATCCGGGACGGGTAGGAAGCTGTTTAATGACAAACAAGAGTGCGGCGCGGCCGCAGGGCGGCGGCGAAGCCAATCCGAAGATGGATCCCGCACCCAATTCCAATATCGAGAAAGAGCCGGACGACTGGGTCTCTGGGGACGACCCGATGACGGGAGCGCAGGCCTCCTACCTCAAAACCCTGTCGGAAGAATGCGGCGAGCCGGACAGTTTCCAATCGGACCTCACCAAAGCCGAAGCGTCAAAACGGATCGATGCACTCAAGTCGAAGCGAAGACCCCGCAACATCGGTAACCCGTAATGAGCCGCGCGTTTGTTAAGGAAGCAGAGAACAACACGGCCGAACTTCCTGAGCGACCGATATCCCCTTACCGCAATTTCGTGACAGAAGCAGGGCTTGCCGCGATCGAGGCCGCCCTCGGGCGTTTCAAGGCGGCGCATCGTGCCGCAACAGACAAAGGCGACAACGAAGCCGCCGCCAACGCTTTGCGGGAGGTCCGCTACTGGACGGCGCGGCGCGCAAGCGCGGAAGTCGTCAAAACCCTTGCCGACAAAAGCAAGGCATCCTTCGGCATGACCGTCACCCTGCGCCGCGACGTCGGCCGGGAGCAGACGTTCAAAATCGTGGGGGAGGATGAGGCCGATCCCTCCCGCGGCACGGTCTCCTACGTGTCGCCGCTGGCCCGAGCCGTTCTGACGCACGGGCCCGGAGAGGCGGTTGAGATCGCAGGCTGCGAAGCCGTCATTCTGGACGTGCGTTAGGAGAACGTACGAGTTTGCGATTATTGTTTGCTGCACGACGTCCGAGGAGACGCGACTTGCTTCTGAGAGATCTAATGGCCATGTCGCACCAGATCTGCCCGCGCGGCCCTCGACGCTGTCCGCCCTGTCGCCAACTTCCATCTCCACGACATCGCTGAGGATCAACCATGAAGGCGCTCTGTTGGCACGGCACGAATGATATTCGCTGCGATAGCGTCCCCGACCCGAAAATCGAGGATGGTCGAGATGTCATCATCAAGGTGACGAGCTGCGCGATATGCGGTTCAGACCTTCATCTGATGGATGGCCTGATGCCGACGATGGAGAGCGGCGACATCCTCGGGCACGAGTTCATGGGCGAGGTGATCGATACGGGCTCGGCTCACAATAAGTTCAGGAAGGGGGACCGGATCGTCGTTCCCTTCAACATCAATTGCGGCGAGTGCCGCCAGTGCAAGCTCGGCAATTATTCGGTGTGCCAGCGATCCAATCGCAACGCGGCGATGGCAGCCGAGCAGTTCGGCTACACAACGGCTGGCCTGTTTGGCTACTCCCATCTTACGGGTGGCTACGCAGGCGGCCAGGCCGAATATGTGCGCGTGCCGATGGCCGATGTCGCGCCCATGAAAGTGCCGGACGGAATGACGGACGAGGAAGTGCTCTTCCTGACCGACATTTTTCCCGACAGGCTATCAGGCCGCCGAACAGGCCGGCATCAAGGGTGGAGAAATCGTGGCGATCTGGGGCACGGGTCCGGTCGGTCTGTTCGCGACCCAATCCGCCAAAGTGCTAGGGGCGGAGCGCATCATCGCGATCGAGACCGTACCGGAGCGCATCGCCATGGCGCGAAAGGCCGGCGCGACCGACATCGTCAACTTCGCCGAAGAGGACGTCTTTGAGCGGATCAAGGAGATCAGCAAAGGCGAAGGCGCCGATGTCGTGATTGACTGCGTCGGCATGGAAGCGAGCCCCGGTCATGGGCAGGGCGGTCTCGTCAGCGCCGTGAAGGAGAAAGTTATGCCGGCCGAGCGCACCTATGTTCTCGACCAGGCCATCAAGGCTGTGCGGCCGTGCGGCGTGGTTTCAGTGCCCGGCGTCTACGGAGGACCGATTTCGGTCAACATGGGCTCGATCGTGCAGAAAGGTCTCAGGCTTTGCAGCGGCCAAACCCACGTAAAACGTTATCTCGAGCCGCTGACCAAACTGATTCAAGAGAAGAAAGTCGATACCACCTTCCTAATCACCCACCGCAGCACCGATCTCGCTGACGGCCCCGATCTCTATCAGACCTTCAAAACCAAAAAGGATGGCTGCGTGAAAGTGGTGTTCCATCCCGCGGGATGAACTTCAGCGGGAACCATATTTCACTTCAGGCGTCCTTAGATATGAAAAGGAGCTTCCCATGGTTGAGAAAACATTGAATGACCTGTTTCTGGCGCAGTTGAAGGATATTTACTACGCGGAAAAGAAGATTTATCGGACTCTCCCC
This sequence comes from uncultured beta proteobacterium, assembly GCA_963745385.1. Lineage (GTDB taxonomy): Bacteria > Pseudomonadota > Gammaproteobacteria > Burkholderiales > Casimicrobiaceae > PALSA-1003. The sequence goes on along the minus strand of CAVUXI010000004.1, from coordinate 6,148 downwards.
AAGATGGTGAAGGCGGCCCAGATGCCCGAACTTAAGCAAGCCTTTACGGCGCACCGCGAAGAGACACAGGGCCACATCGAGCGTCTTGAACAAGTATTCGAAATGTTGGGCAAGCGGCCGCAAACCAAGCCCTGTGAGGCGATAAATGGCATCGTCGCGGAGGGTGAGGAAACGATCGAGGATTTCGGCGAAAGCGCCGCGATCGATACCGGTCTGGTTGCAGCGGGCCAAGCGGTCGAACACTATGAGATGGCGCGCTACGGCGCACTCATTGCGTGGGCCGGTCAGCTCAACATGCCGAAAGCCGCGGCCTTGCTGAACGAAAGTCTGCAGGAGGAGATGAAGGCGGAAAAGCTGCTGACGCAAATCGGGGCGAGCAAGGCCGACAAGATGGCTGCCGCCAAGTTGGCAGCGTAGCGGAAAGGGGGGTGGCCACGAGGCCACTCTCTCTAGCTGTCCGATAGCGATATCCAGGGCAAAAAAATAATCGTGAAAAACAAACAGAGCGTGGCCGCGTCCCGGGGGCCGCGGGCCTCTCTTGGAAAGAATTCGCAAGGTCAAGATGGCCCGATCCCCGCACGCTTACGTGCGCGGGAATACGGTCCGCTATTACGAGTGGCTCGAAAGACTGGAAAGCGGCGCGCTTCCCGAGGGGCCAGCTATCTGGATTTGTGGCGATTGCCACGTGAGCAATCTTGGCCCGGTCGGAAACGGCAGGGGGAAAATCCAGATCCAAATTCGCGATCTCGATCAGACCGTCATCGGAAATCCTGCGCATGACCTCATCCGGCTGAGCCTGTCGATTGCATCGGCAGCGAGAGGGTCGGACCTGCCGGGGCTGACAACCGTTCGGATGGTGGAGCGGATCATGCAGGATTACCATGGCGCCTTCGCGCAGGGTTTCGACGAGGGCCGCGACATCGTAGAGCCGGAGCCGGTACGGCGCGTCGCTAAAAAGGCCGCCACCGCGTCTTGGAAATCGCTCGCCGCCGAGGACCTCGAAGGCACGAAGCCAACTCTTCCAATTGGCAAGTGCTTTTGGCCCCTCTCGGGGCAGGAGAAGCGCGACATCGAAAGGCTGGTGGCGGATAAAGAAATGCATCGCCTCGCCACCCATCTGCGCTCGCGCGACGATAACGAAGAAGTCAAACTCGTTGACGCCGCCTATTGGGTGAAAGGTTGCAGCTCACTAGGTCGTTCGCGTTACGCTGTTCTGCTGCACGTGGATGGCAATGACGAAGATTATTGCCTGGTCGATCTGAAAGAGGCGGTGAAAGCAGCAGCCCCGCACGCCGCGCGGGCGAAAATGCCTTCCGACCAGGCAGAGCGCGTTGTCGAAGGAGCGCGACACCTGTCGCCTTATCTGGGCGACCGGATGCTTGCGGCGAAGCTGGACGGAAATTCCGTATTCGTCCGCGAACTTATGCCCCAAGATCGCAAGATCGAAGTCGAACAATTGACGAGCGAAGAAGCGATAGAGGTGGCGGGGTTTCTCGCGGCGGTCGTCGGCAGAGCCCATGGCCGGCAAATGGATGCCGGCACTCGTAAGGAGTGGCAACGCGAACTGCTGCGAAGCCGATCCAAATCCCTGAACGCGCCTGGCTGGCTATGGACGAGCCTCGTCGAGTTGCTGGCAGACCATGACCGCGCCTATCTTGATCACTGTCGCCAAGTTGCCCTGCTAGACGCGTAATCGTTGCGCCGGCGACGAGATTGGCGCGCCACTCACGAGGCCCGATATCACCAATGAAAGCGATCAATTCGCGTTGCCCCACAAATCGCGGCGACAGGCCCGCGGTGAATCTAATAGACCAACCGCGCCGACACTCGGTTTCCGGTGACGACCCGAAGACCGGAGCGCAGGCTGCTACTTTAAACCCTCTGGAAGCTGGCTGGGCCTTGTCGCCTTTGGAGGCCTTCCACCCTCCACCCGGGAAAGAAAGGCCGCCCACGGTCACGCCTGAGGCGGCGCTGGGCTAACGAACCTTGTGGTCAATTGCCCCGAAGTTAACCCTGGCGAAAGGACCCGCGAAACAGCCGCTCGCCTTGCTGGGCTATTGCAGCGTCTCGGTGGTCGGCGGCGGGGTGTCGCCGATCAGGGCGAGAAGCCTTTCGCGTTCGGATTCGAGCCATTTGAGCCTCTGAGGCTCCGGATTCCGCCTGACGACGACTTGCCGCCGTAATCGCGGCCATCCGTCGGGCCATCGAAGACGACAGGTATCCGCGCGCGCCGCGCCTCGATCCACTTCGGGCGGCGCTGGCGAGGTTCGAGGCGGCCGCCCTAGAGCCAACCCCGCAGCCGAAGCCGTCGTCGCCCAAGGCCCACAAGCGGGTGCGGCGAAACGTGGACGAAACGTCGGACTAAACTAGGCGCGGACGACCAACCGCTCGTAGGCCATCGGCCAATCCTCGGCGATGAGCGCGCGGTCGAGGGCCGCCTGCGCCGAGGCGCTGGAGGCGGGCATCGCCAGCGGCGACGTGATCCTGACTGTGCTGGCGCGCCGGCGGCAGCCCGCGCCGCCTCCCAGCATCACTACTCCCGACGCGCTTCGCCTAAAGATCGAACCCGCGGCCGATTGTGGCCGCTACGACCGCATAAGGAAAATCGCCTGATGGAACGCCATGAGATTCTGGAGGCGATGAGCGAACTTAAGCTCTACGGCATGCGCGCCAGCTTCGACGAGATCGCCGGCAAGGGCCTTGCCCGGCGCGACGAGCTTTATCCGCTGATCGACAGCCTGATCCGCGCCGAGCGCACCCACCGACAGGCACGCTCGATCAGCTATCGCATCGCCGGCGCGAAGTTCCCGGTCCTCAAGGACATCGACAAGTTCGTCTTTGCGGACACGCCGGTAGACGAAGGCCAAGTTCGCGAACTCACCTCCGGCGCCTTCCTCGACGCCAAACGCAACGCGATCTTCATCGGCGGACCCGAGCCTGACTCATAATGCTCACCTCACCATGTCATTGAAAGTTCAGGGCTAGCTCTGGCTCGTCTTCAGACGGCGGACCTATCCGAGAGCGCTTTCTTCGTCGCTCGGCCTCCCGGGCCACCTCCGCGCGCCCAAGATCGGAGGCTCGAATGGCCCAGGGGCCGCCTTTGCAGGATTGGTTCGCAGGCAATGCGCCTTCGACAATCAGGCGACGAACAGTCGCCGGACTGACCGACAAAACCTCTGCCGCCTCGTCAAGCGTGACCTCTCCTCGCTCGGCACGTTCGCCCTCTCGATAGACGACGATGTTGTGATCCTTGCGTAGGGAGGCCACCCGCGTTCGGGTCCACGAATGCCCCTTGGTCGTCGTCTTGCCAGCCCGATTGAGAGCAGCTGCAATCCCCCTGTCCGGCATCTGCCGGGCCATCGCCCGCACCAGATCGACAACGTCGGCGTCGACGCGCCAGCGGTGCTCGCCCGTGCGGTTCTTGCGGACGCGTAGAGCCGTATGATCCTCGCCCGCCCAGCGGATGACGAGATCGAGACCGTCATCCTCCGTGCGCACGACGATCTCTTCGATCAGCATGCGAACGATCCGTTTGCGCGTGGCTATGGTCGCCCCTTCCGCATGCCAGGCGCGTTCGACGTCAGCGCCGAGCCGGAGCAGCGCCTCTCGCTCGCCTGGAGTTACGCCATTCAACGGCGCAACACTGAGCGCTGTGAGCTCATCCTGAAGGCGTCGCTCTTCTTTCAGGCGCTCGTTCCAGCGCCGCTCGAGTTCGCCCGCGACCAGACGGTTGTCGGGATCGACGGCGTCATATTGCCGTCGAGCGTGCACAGCCTCGAAACGCGCCTGTTCGAGCGCCAGCTCGACCTGTCGATGCTTCTCGCCGTCTTCGCGTCCTCGCGCTTGAAGAGCCGCCAGGGCCGCTTCGACGCCGAGAGGCTGAATGCGCTCCACGACCTCGGCGGCGACTGCGGCGTCGACGCGAAGACTGCCGAAGCCAATGCAGCGCTCGGTCCCGTGGTTGATGGAAGCGCCTCGGCAGTGATAGCGCGCGACATCGCCCTTCGTTCCGCCGTAGGCGACATGCAGCTTCCGACCGCAATGGCCGCAGCGGAACAAGCCGGCGAGCAACGCTTCTCCCCGCCGCACAGCGCCCCGGCTCGCAAAGCTCTTGCCGTTTGCGTTGTCCTTGATCAGGCGCTGATTCCTCTCGAAGGCGTCCCAGCCGATATAACCCTGATGGTGATCGCGGATCAAAACATCCCATTCAGACTGTTCGACCGGAAGACCGCGCATGACCCGCTTTCGGCCATTCTCAATTCTCGTCTTGCTCATCGACCGACCATAAGCATAGGCGCCGGCGTAGATCGGGTTGGTTAGGATGTGAAGGATTGTATTGTAGACCGGGGCTTTCCACTGCAAATGTCGGCCTTCAGGTCCATGGTCGACGGCGGGCAGCGCGATACTCTCCTGCCGGAACCAAAGATGCACCTGCCGCACGCTCTGCATCTCGGCGAACTTGCGGAAGACCAATGCGAGCGCTTCGCGCACGCGAAGGTCCGGATCCTTCTCGATCCGGTCCGATTTGCTGCGCACATAGCCAATCGCGACCGATGTGAAGAGCTCGCCGCGTCGCGCTTTCTGTTTGAGCGCTTCATGGGCGCGCTGGCGCAGGATGGTCAGCTCCATCTCGCTCATCGTTCCCTTCATGCCGAGCAGGAGCCGGTCGTTTGGAAGACGGGGATCGTAGACGCCGTCCTCGTCGGCGATCAGCGTCCCGACGAGGCCGCAGAACTCCAGCAGCGTGTGCCAGTCTCGTCCGTTGCGGGCCAGGCGCGACGCCTCGATCGACACCACCGCGCCGACCCGGCCGTCGCAGATCGCCGCCAGAAGCTTCTCAAACCCGGGGCGGCTGACGCCGGAGCCCGAACGGCCGAGATCGTCATCAATGATACTGACGTTGGCCCAGCCAAGCTGTCGGGCTCGCTCGACCAGTCCATACTGCCGTCGACGGCTCTCGACGTTGTTGTTCACCTGGTCGATCGTCGACTGGCGGACGTAGACAATCGCCTCCCGGGCGAGATGATCAGCCTCGACCCGGCTCATGGCGCGCCTCCTTCCGGATCGAAGTCGAGACTTTCTGCGAAAGAGCCTCCGTCAGAAGCGCTCGCATGCTTTCCACCATCGCTTGGCGGCGTTCCTTCGGGATCGGTCGCTGGCGGGGCGGCTCTTCGAATAGATCCGGTGGGCGGCGGTTCAAACGCATGATCGGCTCCGTCAGTCAGGGGCGAATCCCCATCGTAGGAGCCTAGAACCGCATCCAGATAGGCGCGCAGATCGCGCAGCCGCGCCACGCAAAGCCGCGGAGCCGAACGGATCTCGCAACCAGCAGCCGCGGGCCGTAACATCCATTCCGGCGTCAACGTCAACGTGCCGTCAGCGAGACGGATCGTAAGATGCACATCGCCGCAGCGCACCACCCGCCGACCACTCGACGACACTATCCTGCCGGCCAGCGGATGAAAGGCGTAGTAGATCGTCTCTTCGCTCGCCAGAATCCCGGCGCCATGTCGCTGTCTCGACGGGCACGGGAAAAACCCATCTTTGCATCGCCGTGCATTCGCGCCCGCGCCAGAGGGCGCTTCTTCAATCTGGTCGATCTCGTAAATCAGCTGGAACAAGAGAAGGCGGCCGGTCGTAGCGGCCGATTATCGGAAAACCTGCTGCGCTATGATCTCATCGTCATCGACGAACTCGGCTATCTCCCGTTCAGCCAACCCGGCGGTCAGTTGCTGTTCCATCTGATCAGCAAGCTCTATGAAAACACCTCGCTGCTGATAACGACCAATCTCGCCTTCGCCGACTGGCCGCAGGTGTTCGGCGACGCCAAAATGACCACCGCCATGCTCGACCGCCTGACGCACCACTGCGATATCGTGGAAACCGGCAACACGAGCTGGCGGTTCAAAAACCGCTCCTGAGACAGATCCCCGCCAAGCACGGCCTCGTCGTATCTCGCGCCGGCCCCCGTGAGATAAAATCTTCCACGCGCCGCCGCTGCCGCGCCTCCAGTCGGGCTGCGCCCTCCCTCCGTCGCACTAACGGCGGCGCATCCTCATCCTGATTTACCGCGCACTCATCCGCCAAGATTCGTCACGCCCCGAGGGGTCGGTATTGGACGCGAAAGGGGGTCGCGCTTGAAAGCGAT
>CAVUXI010000003.1:0-339331 GCA_963745385.1 uncultured beta proteobacterium | reverse complement strand
TGTGTGCTCGCTCAGTTCGCATTGCTGTGGAAAGAGACATTGGCGCAATGGCGGGGCGCGACTTGCCCTGTGTTCCTGCGTAACGCGACCGAGTACGGACCTTCCCCGCATGCGATTCGATATCGTTCTGAACGATCTCTGCCGCTCCTGGACGACCAAGCGCATCGCGATGGTAAGCGACGGCAGCCCGTGGCGGCCGCTCGTCCACATAGAAGACATTTGCGAGGCCATCTATCGGTCCCTCATCGCACCCGAAGAAGCGGTCCACGGCAAGATATTCAATGTTGGCCAGAACGCAGACAATTACCGGATCCGCGAGATTGCCGAGATCGTTGCGAAGGAGTTTTCCTGGGTGTGAGGTGACGGTCGGGCCGGCCAGCGGTGACAACCGCAGCTATAGCGTACAACTTTGACCAGATCATCGTGAATTGCCGGGCTTCGCCTGCCGCTGTGGCCCGAGACGGCGCACGGCAACTGCGCGAAGTATTCGACCGGATTCAAAATGACGCAAGAAAGTTTGCCCAGTTCCGAGCGTTCACCCGGCTGAAGCAGCTCCGGTGTCTGCAGACCACCAGTCAGCTCGACGATTTCTTCTACTGGAGTTGAGCGTGCGATTCGAGGCGCTCGACGTACACCGGCAGTCTTGGCGAGAATCGAGCCGCATTCGGATGAGCGGGGGTTCTTTGCTCGGTTGGTCTGCGCACAAGAGTTGCGAGGGCTGGCTTGCCGACAGAGGCTGTGCAGGCGGGGAGTATCTCCTTCAATGCCAAGCGTGGGACGATACGCGGGATACACTTCCAATGGCCACCATCTGTAGAAGGCAAGCTCGTGCGGTGCCTGAGAGGCAGCTTGCTCGACGTGCTGGACCTTGGCCTGGTTCGGCCGGACTTGCTGTTGCTTCGGCATGTTTCTCGTCGTAGGAGTTGGATGAAGAGAACCGCGATGCCGTGTTCATCCCGCCCGGAATCGCGCACGGATTCCAGACGCTTTCGGATTTACCGCTGAAGATGTGCTCTATCAGATGACCGATATCTATCCCCGAACTCGCGACCGGCGTACGCTGGAACGATCCGATCTTCGCGATAAAGTGGCGAATGCGAAGCTCCGATCGTGATATCGGCGCGCGACGCCAACTACCCGGACTTCGATCGCGAGGCATTCGAGGCCGAACTAAGCGCCGACGCGGAGAAGGTCGTTGACGGGCTGCGCGGCACGATTTCGACCGGCTTCGAACACACGAGCCACAGAACGTCCATGAACGCGCGACCGGCCGTGAGCTGCACCGATTCGCGTCGCGGCTCTATCCGATCTGCCGGAGCATCACCGGCGACGGCGTGAGGCGGTCGCTCGCCCTTATTCATCGGCATATCCGGCTCGCCGTTCGCGAAGTCCCCAGTGGCAGTACCGTCTACGATTGGGAGGTCCCGCTGGAATGGAACATCGAGGACGCCGCCATTCTGTCGCCCGACGGCGAGCGCATCGCCGACTTTCAGGAGCATAACCTTCATCTCGTCAGCTATTCCGAGCCCGTCTCGATGACAATTTCGTTGCCCGGGCTCGAGCAGCGACTGCACTCGCTGCCCGACACTCCCGCATGGATCCCCTATCGGACCAGCTACTATCGACGAACCTGGGGTTTCTGCTTGCGTGACGAAACCAGGCAGGGCTTGCGAGCTGGCGGCTATCGAGTGGAAATCAAGAGCTCCCTGACACCCGGATCGCTGACGTATGGCGAGCTCGCGATCCCTGGCCGCAGCCGGGAAGAGGTGCTTTTCTTCACTCATGTCTGTCATCCATCGCTGGCGAACGACAACGCCAGTGGCATGGCCGTAGCGACTGGCCTTGCGAAATGGATTGCCAGCGAGCCGCGACACCACAGCTATCGATTCGTTTTTGCGCCGGGAACGATCGGCTCGCTTTGCTGGTTGAAGCAAAATGAGCGCAGCCTCTCGCGAATACGTGCGGGGCTCGTGCTCGGGCTGCTCGGTGACACCGCCCCACTCACTTACAAGATGAGCAGGGACGCCGCCGCCGGAACCAATGCGATCGCAAGTTACGTCCTTTCGCAGATCGATCAGGGGGCCACGGTGATACCGTTCTCACCTTACGGCTATGACGAGCGGCAGCTGTGTTCGCCCGGTTTCAATCTCCCCGTAGGCAGGCTCACGCGATCCGTCAACGGCGGCTATCCTCAGTACCATAGCTCGGCGGACGATCTCGCGTTGATCCGGCCCGAGTGCCTCGAGCAAAGCTTGGCGGCCTGCAAACTATTCGTGACGGTAATCGAAAACGACCGTCGGTACATCAATCGAAGCCCCAAGGGAGAGCCGCAGCTTGGCAAGCGTGGGTTGTACGGGTCCGTCGGCGGGAGGACACCCGCGGAACGCGAGTATGCGATGCTGTGGGTGCTCAATCAATCCGACGGCTCGCATTCGCTTCTGGACATCGCTCAGCGCGCAGGACTGGCTTTCGATGTGGTTCGAGAAGCCGCCACGGCCCTCGAGCAGGCCGGACTGCTGGGTGTCGAAGATGGGGCTCCGCAGGCGCATGAACAGGCGGCGGCGTCGCGTAGTGCAGGCCGCGGCAAGAGCAAGCCCGGCAGCGCGGGAATCGTTGGCGGGCGTCGACGAATCGCGTCCCGGGAAAAGGGAGCCAAGCCATAAAGGTCGTTCTCTTCTGCGGAGGTTTGGGCACACGGTTGCGTGAGCACTCGGAAGCGATTCCGAAGCCTTTGGTCAATGTCGGTTACCGGCCGATCGTGTGGCATCTGATGCGCTACTACGCGCACTATGGCCACACCGAGTTCATCCTCTGTCTCGGCTATCGGGGCGATTTGATACGGGAATATTTCCTGCGCTACGAAGAGGCGATGACGAACGACTTTACGCTGCATGCCAAGGATCGCCGTATCGAACTGCATTCCCGCGATTTGGAGGACTGGAAGATCACTTTCGTCGACACCGGCCTGCATAGCAATATCGGTCAACGTCTCATGCGCGTGCGCAAATATATTCAAAGCGAGCAGATCTTTCTTGCCAACTACGCGGACGGATTATCGGACCTTCCTCTCGATCGCCAAATTGCCGAATTTCAACAGCGCGACGCAGTTGCCAGTCTGGCTATGATTCGCAGCGGCCAGAGCTTTCATGCCGTGCAATGCAGCGCACGACGGCATGGTCACGGGCATGGGCGCCATGGCCGATCAGGCCCTCTGGATCAACGGCGGATTCTTTGTCTTGCGTCCGGACATCTTCGAATACATGCACGAGGGTGAGGAGCTGGTGGAGCAACCCTTCGAGCGCCTGATCGCCGAGCGCAAACTCGTATCCTTCTGTTGGCCCGGCTTCTGGCAGTGCATGGACACTTTCAAGGATAAGATCGCGTTTGATCGTATGGAGGCGCGTGGAGAGTGTCCCTGGATGATGTGGAAGCGACACCCGGCAAGCGCGTCCGACTAATCAGCCGTTCAATCTAGATGCTCGATCTCGCTTTCGACCGCCGCACACAACGCACGCTCAGTATCCTTTGCGTCGGCGCCCACTGCGATGATATCGAGATCGGATGCGGTGCGACGCTACGCGTGTTGCAGGGCCGCGGACAGAGGCTGATGATCGATTGGGTGGTTTTAAGTGGCTCCGGGGAGCGGCGTAAGGAGACGCAGCGCGCAATGCGTCTGCTCGTGCGTCCACGGTGTCGAGGAGAACTGCGATTCGGTGATTTTCCGGACGGTCGATTTCCCGCGGCCTATGCGGAGATCAAGCGCTTCTGTGAGTCACTCAAGGACAGGCCGAATCCTGACCTGATCCTGTGCCACGAGCGCCAAGATCGACACCAGGATCATCGTGTCGTCAATGAGATGGTTTGGAGTACATTCCGAGACCATATGGTGCTCGAGTACGAGATTCCGAAGTGGGATGGCGGCCTCGGTCAACCGAACGTATATGTCCCGGTCGCCGCGACAGATGCGGCCTCCAAGGTGGACGCCCTGATGAAGTCGTACGCGTCACAGACCGACAAGCATTGGTATACACGAGATACATTTATGGCGCTGCTCAGACTGCGCGGGCTGGAGTGCCGCTCGCCAAGCGGATACGCGGAGGCCTTTCATGGTCGCAAGCTCCGTTTCAACGGACGCTGAGTCAGAGGGCCGCCTGGGCGGTGTGAGCTTCGAGCGCGGACGAAGCCTGGGTCGTCGCGCTCACGAGCTGATTCCTGGGGGCGCACACACGTATGCCAAAGGCGATGACCAATATCCCGAGCAATCGCCGGCGTTTATTGTCCGCGGCAAGGGTTGCCATGTGTGGGACATGGACGGCAACGAATTCATCGAGTACGGCATGGGTCTGCGTGCGGTGACTCTGGGCCATGCGTTCCCGAGCGTGGTCGACGCCGCCGCGCGGCAGATGCAGCTCGGCACCAATTTCGTCAGACCGGCACCGATCGAGGTCGAGTGCGCGGAGCGCTTCCTCGAGCTCATTCCCACCGCTGATATGGTCAAGTTCGGGAAGCACGGCTCGGATGCGCTGGACGGTGCAGTCCGCCTGGCTCGCGCCCATACGGGTCGAGACTACATCGCGATCTGCGGCGATCAGCCGTTCTTTCTCGACGTCCGACTGGTTCATCGGCACGACGGCGATGCCGCGCGGGGTACCCGAATGGGTTCGGTCTCGAACCGTGAAATTTCGCTACAACGACCTTGCCAGCGTGACCAGCCCTATTCGACAATTATCCGGAGACAGATCGCGTGCGTGCTGCTAGAGCCGGCGCGATTGGAGGAGCCCGCGGAGCAATTTCTTTCCAGGTTGAAGGAGCTATGCAATCGCAACGGTGCGCTGCTCGTGTTCGACGAGATGGTCACCGGGTTCCGCTGGCATCGGTCGGGCGCGCAGCACGTCTACGGTGTCACTCCCGATTTGTCGACCTTCGGCAAGGGGCTCGCCAATGGATTTGCACTGTCCGCGCTTGCCGGGCGGCGAGAGGTCATGGAGTTGGGCGGTTACGATCACGACCGGGAACGCGTCTTCCTGATGTCGACGACGCACGGTGCGGAGACGCACGCAATGGCTGCCGGCATCGCAAGCATGTCGACCTATCGCGACGAGGACGTCGTCGGCCATCTCTCACCGGCAGGGCAGTCGCCTTCGCCGCGGCGTGCGAACAGGCGGCGGTTGCGGCAGGCGTGAGCAGGACAAGTCGAATGCCTGGGACGCGACTGCGCATTGCTGTTCGCGACGCTGGATCAAAACGGCCGGCCGAGCCAAGAGTTCAGAACGCTGTTTCTCCAGGAGCTGATTCGGCGCGGCATTCTCGCCCCGTCGTTCATGGTTAGCTATTCACACAGCGACGCAGACATCGACTACACGATCGACGCCGTCGCGGAAGCGCTGGTCGTCTATCGCAAGGCGCTGGAAGACGGCGTGCACAAGTTCCTCGTCGGTCGTTCGGTGAAGCCGGTCTTTCGTTCACACGGTTAGTGAAACTGCATATCAATCAGGCGTACTAGTCCTGGAGCTGCTACGACTATGTCAATCGCCATTTCCTCCGGCATAGAACAGAATGCCAGAAGCACGACGAGCAACAGATCCAACATGCGCCCGCGATGCCGATTCTGCGCAAATCCGATGGTCACCACCTTTGTCGACCTCGGCATGTCACCGCTGTGCGAATCGTACATCGCGCTCGAGCAGCTCAACCAGATGGAGCCATTCTATCCGCTCCACGTCTACGTCTGTGACCATTGCTTTCTGGTGCAGCTCGAGGAGTTCGTGGCTCCGTCGGAGATCTTTACAGAATACGCCTACCTATCTTCATATTCCGATAGCTGGGTCGAGCATGCGCGGCGCTACACCGTAAGAATGCGCGAGCGATTCGGTCTGGACTCGAAAAGTCTCGTCACCGAAATCGCCAGCAACGACGGGTATCTTCTTCAGCACTTTGCGGAGGCGAACATTCCCGTCCTCGGCGTCGAGCCAGCGGCGAACATCGCCAAGATCGCTCAAGCACAAGGGCATCAGGACCACCGTTGAATTCTTCGGCCTTGCAACCGCCAGAAAGATCGCTCAGACACACGGCAAGCCCGATCTGCTGGTGGGGAACAATGTTCTGGCGCACGTGCCGGACATCAACGACTTCGTGGCCGGCATGAAGATCCTGCTCAAGCCGGGTGGCGTGATCACGATGGAGTTTCCACATCTGCTGCAGCTGATACGGCAGAACCAGTTCGATACGATCTATCACGAGCACTTCAGCTACCTCACATTCTTCGTCGTGGAAAAGATCTTCCGACACCATGGTCTGCGCCTATTCGATGTCGAAGAGCTTCCAACGCACGGGGGCTCGCTTCGGATCTATGCCTGTCACGACGAGGACGGCTTACACGCAACTCTTCCCACGATTGCAAAGCTTCGCGACGAGGAGGTAGAGGGCGGACTCGGAGATTTGGCGACCTATGGCGACTTCAAGGAACGCGTCGAGGAAACCAAGCGAAGGATCCTTGACTTCCTGATCGATGCGAAACGCCAGCACAAGCGGATAGTCGGATACGGAGCTCCAGGAAAGGGGAACACGCTCCTCAACTACTGCGGCATTCGCACGGACTTCCTCGACTTTACCGTCGACCGCAATCCGATCAAACAGGGCAAGTACACGCCGGGGACGCATATTCCAATCCTGTCGCCCGATGCAATCCGGCATGCGCGGCCGGATTACGTCTTCATTCTGCCCTGGAACCTCAAAGACGAAATCTGTGCGTCCATGAACTATGCGCGCGAATGGGGCGCCAAGTTCGTCGTGCCGATCCCCAAGCTAACGATTTTGGACTGAAAGGCCTTCGGACAATTATGAACGCTCTCTATTTTGACTCGAATATCGACGACGAAGGCAGGCGTAAGCAGATCTATCAGGGCCATGTCTTTCTTTACTCCCCGCGGCCCGCAGCGCTTGCGCTCTGCGCCTTCGCACGCGAATTGACAGAGGCCGCCTTTGGTTCGCTTGATCCAAGGACGGCGCAGCATGAGCTTCCCGGTAACACGCTTCGCGGCTGTACTGGCTGAGCTCAAACCCCGATTCATCCACCATCCACGCTCGAAGGACCTCGTTGGACAGCTGCTCGTCGAACTGGGCTGCGACCCGTCAGCAACGTATTTCGACGTTCCTCGCCTAAGAACTTCCACAAGTGACGGATACCTGGATACGGGCATCTCCTACGCGTTTCATCCACACCGGGACACTTGGTATTCGGCGCCACAGTGTCAGATCAACTGGTGGCTACCCGTATACGACGTGACGTCAGAGAACATCATGGCGTTTCATCCACACTACTGGGATCACGGCGTCCGGAACAGCTCGTGTTATTACAACTACGCGGAATGGAATCGCACCAGTCGTCTGACTGCGGCGCAGCACATCGGTACTGATACGCGCAAACAACCAACTGCCGAAGAAGCCATGGATCTTGCTAACCAAGTTCGCATCGTGCCTCCGGTCGGTGGGATGCTCGTTTTCTCGGGGGCGCAAATGCACTCCACGGTGCTGAACACCTCTGGCGTGACGCGCTTCAGCGTGGATTTTCGGACCGTCCATATTGCAGACGTGAAGGCGCGTGTCGGCGCACCTAATGTGGATTCCAAATGCACTGGCACAACGATGGATGACTATATTCGCGTCACAGACTTCGCGCACATTCCCGATGAACTCATAACGGAATACGACACACCAGCAGAAATTGAAAGCGGCTGACAAAACGCCGAAGCGCCAAGAGTGATCAGCACAAGAAGCTACCTCGCCGTTCCCCGGGGCCGAGAGCTAAAGCCCGAAAACGAACAGCGCTCGACCGGCCAACACTGCAATCACCTGTCGTCCGTCCACGGTAAAGGATATCGGTGCGGCAAGCGTCGCCCCCCCAACGAAGCGCGCCAGACTTCGTGACCCGTCATAGACTCGATCGCGAAAGCGTCCCCTCCCGCGGCGCCAAATACCAACCCACCACCGGTTGCAAGCAGGCCGCTATAACCAAGAGAAAAGGTGGTCGACGATGGAGCATAGCGTTCCCATCTCTTGGCCCCAGAAGTCACGTCGAGCGCCCGGACGACTTGAATCGGCGAAACCGACGATGAGCCGCCGCTAGCCATAAATACACCATGCTCTCCCCGCACGGGGGTGGAGGACTCGGTAAATACCGAAGCACCCTCCGTGGCGGGCACGAATATCAGTCCCTTTGACCGATCGAACGCCGTGTTTTGCCAGTTCGTGCCTCCGGCGACACTCGGTCTTGTAAGTCGCCCAGTCTTCGACACTTCACCGTCCTTGCGAGGGACGGGACGTCCCGATGCGTCGAGGCCTGTTGCCCCAATCCTGTTCCACGAACGGGACGCCCACCAAGAATGCGCCGGCTTCGCGGTCGAGCACATAGTAGAAGCCGTTCCTGTTTGCCCAGCAGATCACCTTGCGAGCGATACCGTTGATTACAACGTCCGTCAATATCGGTGTCTGCGTTGAGTCCCAATCATGCTCGTCGTGGGGCGTGAACTGAAAGTACCACGCCAGTTTTCCCGTCCCCGCATGCAGGGCGATTACACTATTGGTAAACAGATTGTCACCCGGACGACTGTCTCCCGAAAAATCTCGGTGCCGGATTTCCGACGCCCCAGTAAATCAGATCAAGCGAAGGGTCATAGCTGCCGGTAATCCACGTTGGGCCTCCACCGGTCCGCCAGGCGTCGGTCGTCCACGTCTCATGCCCACGATCGCCGGGCCCGGGAATGGTAAAGAATTTCCATTGTTCCCGACCATTTTGCGGATCGTACGCCGAAAGAAATCCGCGAATTCCGTATTCGCCTCCGGCAACGCCAACAATCACCGATTGATTTGCGACGAGTGGCGCTCCAGTCAGTGTGAACCCGTCGGAAGGATTGGCGACCCTTGTTTGCCATATCATCTTGCCCGTATTGGCGTTGATCGCAACTAGATATCCATCCAAACTTCCGAGAAACAGTACGCTACCTAGAATCGCCAGACCTCGGTTGACTCGCCCGCAGCAAACCGGGAGATCCGCTGGAATGCTGCGGTTGTAGGTCCAGATTACACGCCCCGAGCGAGCATCAATGGCAACTACGTTCGACGGTGGTTCGGTAACAAAGATCACTCCATCTGCGACGATTGGAGTGGCTTCAATTCTGTCGTCGTCTGTATCGAACTGCCTAACCCACCTGATTCGCAGCTGCGAGACATTGGCCGGAGTAATTTCGGTGGATGGCGCGTAACGTCTTCCATCGAGCGCACCCGAGTAGGTTAGCCACTCATCCGATCTGGTCCCCGCTGCAAGAAGTCGGTCGCGACTCACCTGGATGTCCAGGTGCCCTATTTCATCACCCGCGCGGGCGGAGCTCTGGACTTGCAGGGTACGGACGTGACCAACGATTTGCCAGCGTTCTAGTGCACTAAGGTCTGGCGCTACCATCGACGTGCCTGCGATGCCGTCTCTGATGACTTTGTAGAGTGCAAAGTCGCTGTCACCGTGTTTGAGCCCAGATCGATTTAGCGGCGGGCTGCCATGCCATCCAGCCCCATCGCCACCATGGCATACAGAACATCTCTCCTTGAATAGCTGTGCTCCCGCTCGAAGGTCCTCGTCCGTGACATACGAATTCACAACACTTCCATCGATGCTCTGACCATCAGTTATGAACGCCGCCAATCCAAAGCCGCCGCGCGTGCGCGTCATCTGCCAAAGTTCCCTCCACGACAGGTCGGGCACGCGGCCGATTGCCTTGCGCGCATACAACTCAACACGCCAGATGACTGCGCGCAACGTTTGTCCATCGCGCGCGGAATGCGTCTTGCCGACTGAATTCAAATACATCATCCCGAAAACCCGCGCGCCAATTCCGATGAGGAAGAGGACGATTACAGCCAAAGCGGTACGACGCCGCGACATCTAATCATACGCGGTCATTACAATGTTGGCCTCTCAGCAACAGTCGACTTCTCCAGCAACGCGCCGGCTGGCGGTGCTGCGTCGCTCAGGCAGAATGCGGTCAACTAAATCCCGGCCATGGCAAACCCCCAGACCTCTACTTTGGATCCGCCCCAAAAAAGCGAGGAGGCTTCACTAGTAACCGAATTTGCTTTTCGCGCGCTCGATGAATGGATGGCCGCACGCTGTCCAGCTCAATCTTTGAGTCGCCAGCAAGGCCGTGGAGAACGGCTTAATTGAATCGTCCAACGTCGGGACGAGTGCTTCAACGTCGCGGAGTTTACTTCGCTCAAGCGCGCGTGCACTATGCTGGCAAGGACGATTACAATCGTCGTCGCCCGCACGGGTTAAGGTTATCTGCAAGCGCCCCACTTAGGTGGTATTGTTGCCGCATCGGGGCAAAGGTACCGATGCATCGCCGCTCGGTTTTCGGATATTGAAGTAAACAACGAGTATCAGGGAATGGGTTTCTACGCACGATTCGTCGCCCGTACGATGTGCACCGTGCCCGGCTGTAGCAGGACGACAAGCACCATAGCGCAAACACCGATTGGAATGAAGCAGAGCAAACGACCAAAATTGAAAGCAGGCGACTGGGTGGAGGTCCTGAGCAAGGAGGAAATCCTCCGGACGCTGGACGGCAAAGGGCAGCTCGACGGGATGCCGTTCATGCCCGAGATGTTTGCGTATTGCGGCAAGAGGTTTCAAGTCTACAAGCGCGCCCACAAGACCTGCGATACGGTGTTCCCGATCAGGGGACGCTGGGTCGATCGAGCCGTTCATCTGGCTACGCGTTGCAACGGGCAGGCGCACGGCGGGTGCCAAGCCCGATGTCTGATCTTCTGGAAAGAGGACTGGCTGAGGCCGGTCGCACGCGGCAGCAAGAGCAACACCGCAGAACGCACCGAGGCGGCCCGGGCGATGCCGTTCCCGCAGACCTAGGCCAACGCAGCGAGTCCGATGTCCATGCGAACGCGCTAGCGCCAGAGTCGGCTAACCGTGAATCGGTCTACGTCTGCCAGGCAACGCGACTTCCTTATGCCACGAGGAGCTTGGCCTGGTGGGATATTCGCCAATACGTTGAAGACTACACTTCGGGGAACGTCGGGCTCGGACGAATCCTCGACGGTATGATCTATTCTTCCTACCATGACCTCAGCCTAGCGGGCATCGGCTTGGGGCTGCCGATGCGATGGCTGTACGACAAGCTTCATCCGCTATGGCATGGCAGTCTCTTCCCCCGCACCGCCCGGAACGATACCGAAGGGTCAGCCGACCCCAACCGCGTCGCTCAACCTGCAACCCGGCGAACGAGTGCGAGTAAAATCACACGAGGAAATCCTCGGCACCGTATCGACTGACAATAAGAATCGCGGCATGGGGTGGGACGCCGAAATGGTCCCGTACTGCGACGGCACGTACCAGGTCCTGGCGCGTGTGACACGAATCATCGACGAGCGTACAGGCAGAATGCAAGAATTGAAGAACCCGTGCATCATCCTCGACTCCGTTGTGTGCGAGGCCCGGTACAGTAACTGTCGCATGTTCTGCCCGAGGAGCATCTACCCGTATTGGCGGGAAATCTAGCTCGAGAGGGTTGAACTGCGCGCGACCGGAAGCGAGACCCGAGGCTAGCGAGACGGTTTCACGCACGAGAAACCCTCACGAAATTTCCGATACGCAATTCGTGCCGCTCACTGGAATCGAGTGTGCCGAGAATCGATTGATTACCAGCGTAGTCAACCCCACATGCAGTGTCCGGCCTAGATCTAGCCTGGTTGCCTGAAATGGCTGAAGAAGCAGGCTCAGATTCGACCATGCGAGAGCCCATCCCAACGCCTGCCGACCCGCTCGAACGGCGTGACCGGAAGCGCTATTGGGATCCCTCTCGCAAGCTAATCGACAGCCTTCGGGACTACGCCGACGGTGCGAGAGTGCGGCGGGGTGGTCGGTGCGCTCCGATGCAAAGTCGCGGTGTTACGGCACCGATTCTGGTCTGTGATTACGGGCGCTGACACCCCGCTCAACGCAAATGCGCTGGGTGCGGGACTGGAGTTGCCTCATCCAAACGGCGTAGTGATACACCACGAGGCTCAAGTCGGCCCGGACTGTCGAATATTTCAGCAAGTAACAATTGGTACTGGGCCGACGCCTGGTCTACCGAAGTTGGGCGCCCGAGTCTGGGTAGGCGCCGGCGCAAAATCCTTGGTGGCGTCGTCGTCGGCGATGATGCCATCATCGGAGCCAATGCGGTTGTCATTACGGATATTCCGATTGCCTACTGTGGCGACTGGCATACCTGCTGTCGTGAAGCCACGCGCGCGCAGGCGTTGGGACGAAGCTGAGCGCAAGGGTGAGGCATCCCCGACGCCATGCAGGAGCGAACGACCTAACTAATAGCGCTTGCATCAGGCTGCTAGACTCGAGCGGGCTTCGCGGATGCCGCGTGACGCTGCCAGATTAGCAGGCCGATGCCGCCCGCAATCACGCAAAATACCGCAAGTGCAACACCCCATCGAGGGGCGTGCTCGGCCAAAGCCAGATAAACTGACATGCCGAGACCAAACCAAAGAAGTTTCCCCCATTGATATGAGTCGAAGCGCTTGGCGATCATGCGTCGCTCCTACCAGATTCCCAGGGTTTCAGCTGAAAACGGCAAAAGCCTCCGTATCAGCAGCGGCCCGACGCGAAGAGAAAGCAGAATAGCGAGAAACCAGACAATCAGACCCCACCTGGGCTCGCCTGCCCCAACGATATGCGAATACGACAGAGCGGTCAGATAGCCGATCGCGACGCGATACAGGGCGCCAACGGGAGGTCTTGTCGAGGAGCAAGAGAGGACGTTCACGGAGAGGGATCGTGGGCATGGGCGTAGGGTTTGAAGGAGAAGGGACATGCGCAATCTGTTGGTCCGCTAGCGAGCGCCGCATGCTTCATCATATGCTTAGGTCCGCCTGACGACGAACGGTGAGTTCAACGATGCGCCGAGCCTATTTCGACGACGCGCCGCTTCGAGCGAGGACCTGCACCGGCGTTCCCTGCGGAGCGGCGCCATCTCGATGGTCGCGCAAGGAACCAACATGGCCATGCAGGTCGTGTCGACCATCGTCCTCGCCCGACTCCTGCTGCCCGAGGACTTCGGGCTCGTCGCAATGGTCGTCAGCGATGACCGGATTCGCCGTGATTTTCGTCGACCTCGGAACCCGCGATGCCCTGTCACAACGCGATAGCATCACCGAAGGCGAGGTGAGCGCGCTTTTCTGGATCACGTTCGGCACGGGCCTCGCCCTTACCGCGGTCACCGTCGTCAGCGCCCCACTCATCGCACGCTTCTACGACGAACCGCGTCTCGAGCACATCGCAATGGCTCTGTCGCTCACATTCGTGCTTCCAGCGTTATATGTTCAACAGTACGCCCTCATGCGACGCGCACTGATGTTCCAAAAGCTTGCCGTCATCGATGTCAGCAGCAACCTCTTGGCGACAATCGTCGCGATCCTCCTGGCCTATCACGACTACGGCTATTGGGCGCTGGTCTCGAAGCCCATCCTTGCCGCACTTTTCACTGTTATCGGCGTTTGGATCAGTTGCGGTTGGTGGCCAGGACGTCCCACGTTCAACACCGGCGTCAAGGATCTACTCAAATTCGGCCTCAACGTTACGGGCTTCACCATGACCGACTTTGTCGCAAGGTCGATGGATCGCGTAGCACTCGGGTACACGACTGGGCCGAGAGAACTCGGTTACTACCAGAATGCCTTTGTGATTTATGACAATCCTCTCGCCCTCTTTGCGCCTCTGCACAATGTCGCGGTTGCGACCTTGAGCAAGCTGCGCGCGGATCGCGCCGCGCTGAAACGCGCGTGGTCAATCGCACTATCCTCGGTGACGTTCTTCGCGGCCCCTGCTTTTGCTGTCCTGGCGGTAACCGGCCAAGATCTCGTTTTCCTGCTGCTCGGCAGCAAGTGGGCCCAGGCTGGAGTGATACTGAGCATTCTCGCTTTGCGCGGCCCGGCCCACGTGGTCGAGCGCACCGCTGGGCTGGTTGCACGTAGCCGCCGGACGAGCCGATCGTTGGCGACACTGGGGAGCTCGTGAACTGCGTCGTGCTCGCTGGTGGCTCTTTTTTGCGGGCTGCGCTTCGGGGCTGTCGGCGTCGCCACCGCCTATACGGTATCCATGTACCTGCTTTTTGTCCCCGCCATCGCATACGCCGGAAAGCCGCTCGGAATCGGGGCAGTAGACGTGTTGAAGACCGTCGGACCGCAGGTCATCACGGCGCTTGGCGTTGCTGCGCTTGGGTTTCTGCTTGGTCACACTGTTTTCGTCGATACGCCGCCACTCGTGAGGCTCCTTGCCTTGAGCATCCTTTGCGGCGCCGTCTATCTAGTGATCATGATATTCGGCTTTCGCATGACCAAACCGCTAGGGATAGCCGCTTCTCTGATACGTAAACGCGATGCCAGTCTCGCAGTGATCGCTCCTTTAAGCGATGTCCTTGTCGCTTGCCGCTTTTGGCCGCTCATCTGCATCGTCGACCGCGTGCGCGACTATTTCGCGGCCCGAGCTCTCGACGCTCCGGCGTCGGCACGACGTCCCCGTGTCCGAAGCAGCTCTTCATAGAACGCCTCGATCTGTTCAACGACGAACTTCCAGCGATAGCGTCCGTGTACCAGGGCGTACCCGTTCTCAGCCGAGTGCTCTTCCAGTCGACGGCGCGTCCATGATCCGGAGCACCGCTTCGGCAAAGCGTGCCGGCTCATCGGCGATGAGCAGGTGCTCCTCGTGCTTGACGTCGATGCCCTCACAACCAAGGGACGTCGAGACCATCGGCTTCTTCATCGCGAGCCCTTCGAGCACCTTGAGCCGTGTGCCGCCACCCATGCGCAGCGGGACGACGACGACGGCGGCGTTGCTCACGTAGGGCCGGACGTCAGGCACGCCGCCCGTCACGACGACGTTGGCGCTTGCAAGGCGCGTCACCTCGTCGGGCGGGTCTCCCCCGACTATATAAATCTTTGCGTTCGGACGACGGGCGAGAATGTTCGGGAGGATGTCCCTTACGAAGAACACTGCGGCGTCGATGTTCGGTCGCGTGCGCATCAGACCTGTCATGACGAGCGTATCCGGATCGTGAGCCGCGTCCGATGGCGCGAAATAGTCGACGTCGACGCCGTTGGCCGCTGTCAAGACAGGCGTGGTGACTCCGGCCCCGCGCACGATCGGCACCTCGCGCGTGGACGTCACCACGACCGCCGCGGCTTTGCTCCACCGGTCGATTTCCTCACGCTTGTACTTGCGCGCTTCGGCCGAGTTGTAGACTCGTCGAAGGAACGAGCGCTCAGCCGTTGCGATACGGCCCAGGAGCTCGTACACGACGTCATGCTCGACGACGACGACGGCGGATCGTTGGTCGAACGAGAATGTCATCATCTGACTGGACTCGACCTGAATGATGTCGAACGCCGGACCCGCGCAGAGCTCGTCTAGCTTCCGCTGCATCGCGTTGGAGTACAGGTAGCGTCCTTGAAACGACCGACGCGAGAAAAGCGACGTCAGCTGTGCGAGGCGTTTCCGGATCGATAGCGCGTCCCCTGTCTGAACGGTGTGCACGGCGTTGCACATCCGCGCAGAGGGCGTCCACCTTGGTGTCATCACCGGGCTTGGCGTAGGTCAGCAGCGTCACGAAGTGGCGCTGTGCCAGCAGCGAGAGCAACCTGCGAGACGCGAATGCTGAAGCCCCAGGCGGGTGGATAGGGCAGCTCCGGACTGACGATGAGAATGCGCATAGGTTCGTGAGTCGTTGTTGATCCCCCGGCACGACCGGAGGGAGACAGCCGATGACGCCCGCCGCATCACGCAGGCCTAATCGGCATTCGACCGGACGGCAACTGTCCGGTCAAGTCGAATCGCGCTCCATCTACCGACCGAGGCCAATGCATTCGTGCCGCAGGGACTTCAATGTAGACAGTACATTCTGGCGAGCGTCGGCCTGCGAGATTAACGACGTGCCGGAGTCAACGCCAAGCGGCTCGAGATGGCCCTCCGAAGCAGCGATGGATACCCACGGAATCAGGCCGGCGCAACTCCGACGTTCAGTCGCAGCGGCGAGCCGCCAGCCCCACGATCTAGGCCAATGCGGGCGGCTGCTTCAGAATGATTCCGAACAGTCCTTTTTGGTTGAAACGCCTTAGATCAGGACGTATCGGCTCGGCTTCGCAAATCATGGATCGATGACCCGAAAAGGTTTGAGTGAAGGACCGGAAGCCCCCATTAGCGTCGACGTCATCCACGACGAGTGCGCCGCTTGGGCTTACAGCTGCCCAGGCTCTATCCAGTTCGAAACGCACGTTGCGCTCACTGTGCAGGCTGTCGTGAATAAAAAGATCAATCTGGCCAAGTCGAGACAGCAACTCGGGAAGACGCCGCCCGCTCGAACCCTTGATGTATGACCATCGATCGGCGTAGCGGCCGCCGACTGCGGCGCCGACCTGGCTTTGCCAAACCCTTTCAAGAGGCGGAAGGTCAATGCTCCAAAGATGACCGTCTCCGTTCCGTTCCAGCGCCTCCAGAATGACGCGCGAGGTAACACCGTGAGCGACGCCGGTCTCGACAACCTTTTTCGGTTTCAGGTGACGGATCAGACACCAGATCGCACGCACCAGTCCGGCGTCGCCGTCATTCCAATCCGCAAAGCTCTCAGGACCGGCCTGAATTCCTTTTGCTTCCAGTTCTCTTATTATTTCGGGCCACAATTCCCAGAACTCCGAAGTCACTTTACATGGCCATGCGGCGCCCAGAGCGACATGGACCCGCTGTTCCCAGTGGTCATCGGACTCATAGCGGTACCGAGGCCGGCGCTGCTCGCGCCCTTCCACGTAGGCGCCCTGAATCGTCGTCCAGATTTCAAGGGGATCGGCTGCTATATCCGCCAGAGCGGTCATTGGATGCTTTAGCCAATAGCGCATAGGTAGCCTCAGCATCACTCACCCTCCTCGCGGTGCGATTGCCACCATAAGCCCGTTGAGAGTTTGTACCGACTAGCTTTGTAGGTCCACTGGCCCCGCAGATGGTGACCTCGTGGCGACTGACAGTAGCCCACTCGATGACGCATTTGGGTCCCTGACTTATTGTACAGCGACGCGGCACGAATGTATGTCCGTTTGCGCGCGAAGTGCACTGACCTGTGCTACTGGGCGGGATCAAACTGGCCTGTTGGCGGCAACTACGATCTGACATCAATTGCAGGATCAAGTCTTGATTACCAGATCACGCCACTTGCGTCCTCGCTGGGGTGGTCGTCTGCGGCGTGGCGAAAGTGCGCGAGAGACACTCCTGAAATGACAGCGGCGGTCTCCAGCCGAGCACCTCGCGCGCGCGCGCGTTGGTGTAACGGAGCGGCTTCAGCCTGGACTCGAAGCGGCACGGGATGAGGATCTGCGGGAGCTTGTTGTTCCGCCGGAACACCGTTTCGAACGCAGCCTTGATCACCCAGTACACTAAGCGAATAGGGCACCGGGACACGCAGTCCTCGCTCGCCCGTACCTTTGAGGTAGGTTCCGAGGAAGCTCCAAATGCGCTCGCCTTCGCCGTCGACGACATTGAACGTCTGGCCGACGGCTCGCTCATCTTCGGCCGACAATGCAAACAGATCGGCACAGTTCTCGACGTGTGTCATGGGGATCCGGGTGGTCGGCCCAATGACAATATGGATCCGGCCAACTTGTATCCCGAGCGCGGCCAGGTACGCATGGTCGCGTCCCCAGATGAAACCGGGTCGCAGGACAGTCAACTGACAATCGTGCGTCTGAGCGAATCGTCGCGTGATGCGCTCCTGCCATGACTTGGCGATCGAGTAGCCGTCGCGCTCGTACAGATCGAGTGCAGGCTCAATTGGAGATCGCTCGTCCAGCACTCCCCGTGTGTTGCTCCAGTCGTACACCGAGAAGCTGCTGGCCAGTACGATCCTGCGGCACGTCGTGCGCGCCATAGCGTCAAGCAGTCGTTCCGTGCCGACGACAGTCGATGCGAATTGCGCATCTTCGCCACCGGTCACGGCAGCGGCAAGATGAACGAGCACGTCGACGCCCTCGAAGATTTGCTCGAGCTGCCGGGCCGATCGGAGATCCGCACGCACGATGTCCGTCACTCCTCGGGCCGACAAGTCGTCGCCCTTCGCGGTCGCCCGAATCAAGGCGCGGACTTCGTGCCCTCGGGCGAGCAGCGCCGACACGACGTGGACACCCAGGAACCCGTTCGCGCCCGTCACCAAGGCCTTCACGCGGCATCCCCTTCCGGCTTGAGCGCCGCCACGAGGCGGTTCACCTCGAGCACCTGCTGGATCGTCACCGGTGGCGCCGAACCTTCCGCGAGCGATCGATACGTGCAGCCGAGCAGTTCGAACAGCCCTTCATAACCGCCCGGTCCCCCTCGGAACTTCCGCATCAGCGTCCCGACAGCGGCCTTGCGAATCGCGGTGCCTTCTTCGAGTCCATTCAGCAGCGGCTGCAGGGGCTTCGGTCCAGGCCGGACGCGCTCGAACGTCACGCGTTTCTCGTACAAGTTCGCCGTCGCTTGCATATGCTCTCCGTACACTCGAAGCCAAAAGGCGTCGGGCTGTGCGCTGGAACTGAATGCAAGGGCTGCGGTTCCCCGTTCGGCTTCAACCAGTCCGCGGAATTCATCGTACGGCAGGATCGACGGCTTGCGCTTCGACCACACCGCGTACGCCTGTTGATGGGCGCCAACGAAGAGGTGCGCGAGCGATGCCAAGTGCGGCAAGAAGTCGGCGATGGCGCCCCCCGCCATCGTTGAGGACAGGATGTGGCGCATTGGGGTCGGCGAAGCCGCCGGGACCAAGGATGTTGAGGCAGATCATCACCTCGACGTGCAGAACGGCTCCGAACTCACCTGACTCGATGCGTCGAACAATCTCGCGAGGGCCGCGATTGAAAAGATAGTTGTAATCTTCGACAAGCGTCCGTCCGACCTCGGACGCTCGCCGAGCCAGCGCATTGACCTCGGCCAAGGTCGCGGTGATGGGCTTCTCGACGATGACATGGGCGCCGGCTTCGAGCGCATCCACGGTGAGCTTGAAATGAGAGGTCGGAGGCGTGGTGACGTGGACGACGTCGGGGCGCGCCTCCCGCAGCATCTTCGCATGGTCGGTGAACCAGGCCTGCGCGCGGTGCCGCTCGGCCGCACACTCCGCGGCGGCCGGCGACAGATCGCAGACGGCCGCGATCTCCACCCCCGGTAATCCTTCGAGACAGGTCAGGTGTTGACGTGCGATCTGTCCTGCTCCGATCAGCGCGGCCCTCATCGAGCCGGCTCGAAACGGAGCGACGCCATCCCACGCGTGCCCGACGCTGTTTGCGCGATTCGTGCGGCCAAGCCGCTTGAGGCAGCGTCGAGCGCGAAGCGTGTTGTTTGGACCGAGACGAGAGAGCCGGCTGTGCGCGGTTTGAAGGAATCAGTCAAATTTTATGTTCGTCAGGGGATGGCGACGACAATCTTCCGGACCAGCGCCCGCCGCGGACTTTCCAGCCACTCGGAGCAACGCGACGCCAAGCGACTTGATCACTACAGCCCTCGCTTCTCTGTCGCGAACCCGGAAGTGCCTAATATAACCGTTTGTGTCTAAAATACAGAGCTCTTGGCTACCCAATGACGCGCGGTGATTGAAATAGAACACTGACGTCCTCCCAAAAGACGATGATTGGTTCGACAGTATCTATCCAGAAGACCGGCTGAGAACCCGCGCTTTTGCTCACCAAGCGACTCACCGACTACACCGACCCCAACTCTTTCGCGTCTCGCCTCCGCCGTCGGCGGATTCAGGGGCTCGTGGGTCTTGTCCGAGCGGCGCACGCAACGCGTGGCGAGGTGACCGTTCTCGACCTCGGTGGCACAGCAGCGTATTGGCGCGCCTTCCCGACCGACGTGCTCGAGCAATGCGATGTGTGCGTTACGCTCTTGAATCTCCCGGATTCGGAAGTGCAGCCTGTGCCGCTGCCGGCGCGGTTCCGCGCCGTGGAGGGTGATGCTTGCCGGTTGGTGAACTACCAAGACCGCTCGGTCGATATTGTGCACTCGAACTCCGTGCTGGAGCACGTCGGCGGATGGACGCAAATGGAATCTTTCGCGAGAGAGGTGCGACGTGTAGGAAAGGCCTATTTCGTGCAAACGCCCAACTTCTGGTTTCCTATCGAGCCGCACTTCATGATGCCGGCTTTCCACTGGCTGCCGAAGCCGGCTCGCGTCTGGCTGGTGCAGCGAGCAGGGTTCGGGCACCTTCGGCGTCAGGAATCAGTTGCCGAGGCGGCAAGGCTCATCGAAAGCATCGAGCTGATTGACAGGTCAATGTTCCGATCATTGTTCCCTGACGCCGAACACGTCACCGAACGCTTCTTCGGTTTACCCAAGTCGCTTCTGGCGATAAGGAAGGCTGAGTGAGGGCCGCTCGGCGCCGAGATTGCCTCCTCAAGATTTGACCGGTGACAGACGCCTTGGAAAGGTATCGTATGCGGGGCCACCGTGCGGTGGAAGGCTGGTTGCTGCAAGGTGCTGCGGATACAACGTGTGTGCTGGCGGCCGCGCAACGCCGATTGTCGATCCGCGGCCCAGTTTGCGAAATTGGCGTGCACCATGGCCGGCTTTTCATCCTCCTGCACTTGCTCGCGGCGACTGACCAGCGTTCTGTGGCGATCGACCTGTTCGCATTGCAGCACGAAAACATCGACCATTCCGGCGAGGGTAGTCTTGATATGTTGCTGCGAAACGTGCAGCGCCATGGTGGCGATCTGCACCGAATCAAGGTTGTGGCGGAGAACTCGAGGCGGCTTACTGCGCAGCTTATCGTCGAGGCATGTGACGGCCGACCATGCCTCTTGTCGGTGGACGGTGGCCACATGGCCGACATGTCGTGCCATGACCTTGGGCTCGCGCATGACACAGTCTGCGAGGGCGGAATCGTCATCCTCGACGACTACTTCAATCCCGCGTGGCCCGGCGTTTCGGAAGGAACCTGCCGTTTCATGGAGCACCACAACCGCCATCTCGAGCCCGTCGCCATCACGGCCAACAAGTTCTTCATGGCGCACGGAACCGGGCCGGCGGAGAGTTACCGCGAGGAATTGCTGCGACGGTATCCGCATGCCAAGTCTTCTATCGTGTTCGGGAGGCCCGTGTTGTGCTTCGAGACACCGACTCCGATGGAGCGCATCGTCTTCAGCCCAGCGTGGCGCGCGCTCCGACAAACTGGGCTCGGTCGAATAATCCGTCGAGCTCGCGCTCGGTGGCAGGATGCCCGAGTCTGACCACAAGGCTTTCGAATCAGCCACCGCAGACCAGCTTCCCGGCCGCAAGCGCCGAACCGCGGCCGGTGTGCTGGCGGCCGCTACCGACGCCGCTCTTGCAAGCGGCACGGTGTTGGCAGCCCCACGTAGCGAACAGTTGTGCTTATAAGTCGATTGCCGCGAAGGATGACTACGGATGACCGACAGCGGGCGAGCGTCGGCCGAGGCCGAGCGCGCCGGGAACGCCCGGGTAGCCCGTAACGCCTTTTTCCTAGTGGTAGGGCAGGGCGCGACGACGGCCCTCGGGATCGTCTACAGCGGTTCGCTCGGACGCTTCCTTGGGGCGACTGAGTTCGGGCTGTTCTTCCTCCTCAACTCATTCGCCGCGTTCGCGTATGTTCTGGTCGACTGGGGTCAGCAACTCTACGTGATCCGGGCGGTCGCCCAATCGCCGCAACGCAGTGGCGATCTGCTCGGAACCGGGATCGTACTGCGCGTTGTCGGGGCCCTGGTCGTCTGCGTTCCGACGGGTCTCGCCGCATGGGCGCTCGGCTACGGCCAGCGTGTCGAATGGTTGACCGTGGCCTTCATCGCCGCCAGCCTGCCATTCTGGCTCGGACAGCTCTACGGAATAGTCTTCCGGGGTCGGGACCGCATGGGGCTCGACGCAACGGTCGCGGTCGTCAACAAGTCGGTCGCACTCTTGTTAGCGCTGGTCCTTCTGTACCTCGGCCTTGGGCTTGGCGGCGTCATCACAGCGCAGGCGTGTGCTGGTGGGGTCGCCTTGTTCGTCGCCATACGTCTTTACCGGCGTGTCACGAGTGCTCCAGTTCAATTTTCGAGAACGACCGCCCGCGAGATGCTCACCGGCGGTACCGCGCTAGCCACGATGTTCCTCGCGATTTACGCGCAGTCGTACATCGACGCAGTTCTGCTCTCCAAACTCGCCCCGCTCGATGCGGTCGGATGGTATGCCGCGGCCAAGACCATCATGGGCACGCTTTTCGCACCAGCGAGTATCCTCGCTTCCGCGTTTTTTCCTCGACTCTCGCGAGCCGCAGCGAACCCCACCGCTTTCGCGCGCGAGGTCCGGAAGGCACTGCGACTGATGTTGTGGTTGGGGGGACTGACCGGCGTCGGAACCTATCTGTTCGCCGATGCGGCCATCACACTCATCTACGGCAACCTGCACTTCGGGCCCGCGGCCGATATTCTCAGGGTGTTTGGACCCGGACTCTTCCTGCTTTTCTTGGGTGTGTTTTTCAGCTACGTACTGACGGCACTTGGGCGCGAGCGCGCGTTCGTGGTGGCCAAGGTCTGCAGCGTTGTTGTTAGCACCGTACTCGCTTTGATTCTCATTCCCTACTTCCAGCGGCGTTCGGGTAACGGCGGCATCGGGGCCGTGCTGGCGTTCGTGCTGAGCGAGTTCGTCATCTTTGCCAGCTCGCTGTTTCTCATGCCCCGTGGCACCTTGGGATCTGCGCTCTTCGTGGACGGCGCGCGCGCAGTGGCCGCGGCGGCACTCACGGCGACTCTCTTCCAGGTGGGCCCTCCTTTGCCCCCGTGGCTCGGCGTCCCCGTCTGCGTGTTCGTCTTCGCCGGGCTGTCGTGGGTCGCTGGACTCGTGCGCCGCGCAGACATCGACTTGCTGGCTGCCATGGTGCGAGACCGATTCGTGCGGTCAAGTGGAACGCCGACCGAACGTGAGCCACCGCCACGTCGCTAAGGCCGTCCCACAGCAAGCGCACTGATAATCATCACGCTTGCAGAGAAACGTCGTGCTCGCGACACCACCAAAGCAGTACGTACAGCGCCCAGACGCGGGACCAGTGGATGCCCGGCCGCCCTCGGAGAAAAGCCTGCCACAGCGTCTGCACGGCCTTTCCACGCAGACCGGCACGCCGGCAGAGTTCCTCGTCCGCGAACACGACCTCCATGTCGGGTTGCAGGCGCCGACGCGCCCAGACGTCGATGGGGAGAACGAAGCCCGACTTGGGACGCTCGAATATCGCCGGGTCCAGCCTGCTCAGCGCAAGTTCCCGCAAGAGCTGCTTGCGTCCGAGTGGCACGAACCGGCGCGAGAGGTCGATTCCCGAGGCCGTCTCCGCTAGAACGTGATCCAGAAGCGGTACGCGAGCTTCCAGACTCACAGCCATGCTGGCAGCGTCGGTGTCCCGCAGGAGCCTTTCCCCTACGAAGCTGCTTAACTCGAGCAGCGAGACAGCGTGCAGTGCGTCGTTCCCGTCGATACGTTGCCGCCATTCCGCAGCCACCTCTTGCGGCAGGCCAAAAAACTGGTCTTCCTGGGCATTACCGACGACCTTGTCGGCGAGAATCGCCTGCGTGTCTCGGGTAAAGAGGGCATAGAAGACCTGATAGAGGGCGAGCGCATCCCCCGACGCCTGGATAAGGTCCACCGTCTTGCCCCAGCGGGTTTGAGGGAGAGCGGCACCGAGTACATTCCAGGCGAGGTGATTGGCCAGACGCGAGCCGGAGCCCGCTATGCCGCCGAGAAGGCGCCCGGGTGCACGCCGGTGCGACAGCCAACTCCCGACGCGAAGCGCGCGCGGAATCTCCACGAAGCTGGGATAGCCGCCGAAAAGCTCGTCTCCACCGGTGCCGGCGAGAGCGACCGTCATGTCCGCGCCACGGGCCGCCCGGCTGACGAAATAGGTGTTGATGCCGTCGCAGGTGGGCTGATCGATGGCAGTAAATGCGTCGGGAAGTTGCTCGAGGAACGTGTCCTCGGACAGCACGACGCTGGTATGTCGGCTGCTGATCGCGGATGCGACCTGTTCCGCGTAGCGCCGTTCGTCGTAGGCCGCGACGTCAAAGCCGACTGTGAACGTGTGCACGGCTCCGGGAGCCGCCTCGCTGGCGAGCGCGGCGATGGCACTCGAATCGATCCCGCCTGAAAGAAAAACGCCTAGCGGAACATCGGACACGAGTTGCATCCGTATCGTGTTCAACAACTCGCTCCGTAGCTCGTCGACCGTTGTCGATCGGTCATTCGCAGACGGTAGCTGCCAGTAGCGACGCGTCCGATTAGCGTTGCGCGTTCGGCTGGACCGATCGACTTCGATGCTGAGGATCGAAGCGGCGGGAAGGAGATGTACTCCTTCGATGATCGTGCCGGGGCCTACGACGAAGCCATGCCAAAGATACGTTGCCGCGCTCACAGGATCGAGCCGGCGCTCGACCACCCCGCTCGCCAGCAATGCGCGCACTTCAGATGCGAAGAGCAGCGTTTCCTCGCCCGCATCGCCCGATTGAACCTTGGTCCAGTAGAGCGGCTTGATCCCCATCGGATCGCGAATCAGGTGGACCGACCGCGAGCGCGGATCCCAGAGACCCATGGCGAAAATGCCACGGAAGCGCTCGACCGCAGGCAAACCCCACCGTCGGTAGGCCTTCAAGATCACTTCGGTATCGGAGCTCGATTGGAAGCTGTCGCCAAGCGCTTCGAGTTCTCGACGGATCTCCGCAAAATTGTAGAGCTCGCCGTTAAAAGTCACTGCGAGGCCGGACTCCTGATCCACCATGGGCTGCGCGCCTGCCTCGCTGAGATCGATGATCGCGAGCCTCCGATGACCAAGAACGACCTCTCTTCCAGCCGACTCCCAGATCCCGCTGCCGTCAGGTCCGCGATGGCGCTGCGCGTCTGTCATCCGCTGCACCCAACGCACCGCCGCTCCGTCGTCAGAGCAGGCGACACCGTTGCCTTCAGTCGAGATTTTGCGTATTGCGCCGGCGATTCCGCACATGTGGGGTTGCTAGCTCCGAGCTCTCGTTGATACGTTTGGAGCTCGCCGGACCAAGTTCTGCGCGAGCCGAGGATCGCTTCGAGACCCGGGAGAGGCTGGTGCAGCAGCCGCGGTCTGGGAT
The DNA here is from genome assembly GCA_963745385.1 of uncultured beta proteobacterium. GTDB lineage: Bacteria > Pseudomonadota > Gammaproteobacteria > Burkholderiales > Casimicrobiaceae > PALSA-1003. The sequence continues at coordinate 314,176 of CAVUXI010000003.1, read as the reverse complement.
TTGGGCAGCACCGAGGAACGCGAACGAGTAGTGGCCCAAACCGCAAGTTTTCCAGCAGCCCCCATTGCGACTCCGAACAGCAGTCCGCACGTCATTGATTGGAAGCCGATGTCGCCGTAGCACTGCACACCGTAGGCGGGGAGGAGGCAAAGGACTGTCAGGGCCGCGGCCCGCCTCGTCTCGTCGGCGGCCCCCTCGTACCCGCGCATCGCGAGCAGTGCCGTCATCGGCACCACGAGCCAGATGCCGGCCAGCCCGACAAGACCGGCGAAGACGGCGACACCCAGCAGCGAATTGTGGGGAAAGTAAGGATACTGTTCGAAGCGCTCGCCAAAGTGTGTGTAGATGCTGGTCGCCTGCTGATACCCGATGCCCCAACCGGTCCCCAGGAGAGGATTGCCGGCGCTGGTGAATGTGTACAGCAGGTTCCTGATTTCCTCCTGTCGCGCAAGCGACGAGGCATCCTCGACGCTGCCTGCGGTGCTGAGAGCCTGGAGCGGTGCGAAAAGCGCATCTTGGCTCCCCCACCCGACGGCAACGTAGACGAGGATCGCCGGCGCGACAATTGGGAGCCACCTGATCAGGCGACGTCTTTTCGCACGCGGAAGCAGAAAGACCATTACAACGAGCGAGAGCACGAGCTCGATCCACACGAGCCGGCGATTGTTGAGAGCCATCGCATAGAGCAGATGCGCACTGGAGATGACGGCAATCACCCAGGCCCTGCCCCCGCCTCGAACGACAGCCCAAGTCAGTACGATCAAGACACCGCAAAGGAACAGTAGCGAATCGTCGTGGGTTGTCATGTAGAGGCCGGGCCAGCTGATCTTTCCCCGCACGATCGTCCAGTAGAAGTAGATCGCCAGCGTGGCGCGGACGAGCGCCGCCAGCAGCACGGTGTACGCAATGGTTCTGAGGTCCTTGGGACTCGTTATAGCGGACTGCAACATGAATGCGAGCAATAGACCCGCCATGAATCTCCACAGCTGGTAGTAGGCCCAATAGGGAATGCCTCCGCGCATCCATCCCCAGAGAAATGTGACGGCGATGCTCGCGAAGCTCGCTAATATCGCTACGTTGAGTAATGGCGCCCGCCGTCCTGCAGCCGACAGGCATGCGGGAACCATCGCCAGGAACAACAGCTGCCATGGAAACAGGCTGATGCCGGGAACGGACACGAATAGCGGGCCGAACACCTCGAGAGGGCTCCGCCAAAGACCCATGTAGAGGTCCGGGTCCCTCTCGACCGGCCACTCCCCCGTCCAGCCGACGAAGAGGAGCACACAGAGAAGGCGGCAGAGCACGCTTAGCGTCCGCAGTGGTGAAACCAGGGGTTGTTCACGCCGTTCAGCCGACCCATCGATAGCGCAGCCAGTTCATGCTCACTCCTAAACCGGGTCAGCCGACCCATCGGTCTTTCAGATAATAGAGCATGCACAGCCAGAGTGCGCCGTACAGCACCCAGCCAGTTACCAGCATGCGGAGACCTCGCGGTCCGCTGCGACCCGACGCCGCACTCATGCCGAGAAGAACCGGCACGATCACGATCGACATCAGAAGATAATTGAACACGCGCTCTTTAATCGGATTGGTAGTGATGGCCCTGCACCGGACTCAATGACGCACGGGCGCATTGCACGGCCCATGCTCTATCGCCGTCCAACAAGCGCCGGCTGCTGTCCAGCAGCTTGGCCGTCTGCGCAGCCCAGGAAGCGCCCGATGCGTGCCACAATGCGTTCGGCCGCGCGTCCGTCCCCATAAGGATTTACAGCGTTCGCCATCGCGAGGTATGCCGCAGAATCGTCCAGCAGCCGGCTTGTGTGCTGCACGATGTTTTGTACGTCGGCTCCCACCAGCCGTGCCGTGCCAGACTCAACACCCTCCGGTCGTTCCGTGATTTCGCGCAAGACGAGCACGGGCTTGCCCAGCGCGGGAGCCTCCTCCTGCACTCCACCGGAGTCCGTCAGGACGAGCCGGCAACGCGACATCAGCGCGACGAAGTTTTGATAGCCCTGTGGCGGAATCAGTGACACGTTGGAAACGTGGCCGAGCAGTCGCTTGACGTTCAGCTCCACGTTGGGGTTGAGATGCACCGGATACACGAACCGATGATCGGGGTAGCGCAGCGCAAGCGTGCGAATGGCTTCGCAAATCTGCTCGATGCCCTCGCCGAAGTTTTCCCGCCGATGACCGGTGATGAGAACGAAGGGCCGCGTCGCCCAGTCGGCGCCGACGGCGGCGGACAGCGCATTGTCAATCGACATGCGGACGGACGGCTCTTCCTGCCGAGCGAGCTCCATGAAGAGTGCGTCGATGACCGTGTTCCCCGTCACCTCGATGGTGTCGGCGGGAACGCCCTCCCGCAACAGGGCCGCTTGAGCGGACCGCGTCGGCGCGAAATGAAGGGACACGATCGGCGAAGCCAGACGCCGGTTCACTTCTTCGGGGAATGGAGCCCAGATGTTCCCGGTTCGCAGCCCCGCCTCGACATGCCCGATCGGGATGCGTCGATAAAAGCACGCGAGGGCGGCGACCAGCACAGTCGTGGTGTCGCCCTGCACCAGAGCCATGTCAGGATGGCTTGTCTCGAGCCACCCATCGATCCTTTCCATCAAACGAGCGGTCAGCCCCGCGAGCGTCTGACCTGCCTCCATCACGGCGAGATCAACGTCCACGGTGAACCCGAATTGCTCCGCTACCTGCTGGAACATCTCTCGGTGCTGTCCGGTAGCGACGACCCGGCATCGCAGAAAGCTGCACCGCTGCAGCGCTGCCACAACTGGGGCCATCTTGATGGCCTCCGGGCGCGTTCCTATGAACACGTCAACAGTCTTGCGCATTTCCATTCGCTTCCGCTTCTCAGCTCCGGCCAGTCTGCCGGCCCGTCCGGAAACGAAAAACTTCTTGCGCCGCCAGCCCGAGGAACTCGGTGTTGGTAAAAAGGTAACGTTTCCACATCTTGCGCGGTTCCATTGCCAATCGCCAAAACCATTCCATGCCCACTTGCTGGAGCAGGCGCGGCGCGCGACGGACGTATCCGGCCAGCACATCGAAGGTGCCGCCGACACCCATGATGACCGGCACTCCAAGTGCTTCGCGGTACCGTTCGCACCACGTCTCCTTGAACGGGCTTGGCATCCCCACGAACAGCATGTGCGGCGCTCGTTGGGCGATCTCGGCCGCGATCGTCGCGTGTTCCGAGGCACCGAAGTAGCCGTCGCGCCAGCCCGTCACTCGGAGTCCCGGATGTTTGTGGCGGCAGAATCGCACCAAGTCCTCCACCACCTCCTTACGTGCGCCGAGAAAGTACACGCTGAGACGTCGCGCGGCCCCTTCCGTCAGAAGACTCGCGGTGAGGTCCGCCCCTGACACTCGCTCCGGCAGCGGCACGCCAGCAAGACGAGAGGTCCACACTACGGGCACGCCGTCGGCCACGATGAGATCGCCGCCTCGGCACGCCGCTCGAAGCTCTTCATCGCGTCGGATCATGCAAAGCAGCGCCGCATTCATCGTGACCACAGTATGGGCGACCCGAGGCCCGTCGCACCACGCGAGACACCGGTCGATCGTGGACTGCATGCTCAGACGATCAAACGGGCAGCCCAGGAGCTCGACGCGATCGCGCTGACTCACGAGGCGCCTCCCGATAGCTCCCGCGTTCCCTGTGCATGCCAAACCGCTTCCTGCGCCTCGTTGACCCTCCGAGTCGCCTCGCGCTTCCCATAGCGGAGACATGCGTACTGGTATCGTCGCAGGAACCTTCGGAACTCAGGATCTTGGTAGCGCGTCACCCCGCGCACGGCACTCGAAGCGTAGCCCCACAGCATTGCGATGCTGCCTACAAGCACGGGATGTTTCGGCAGACGGAATATCGCACTGGCGAAAAGGTACAGGGGGGCTGTACCCATGAAGTACTGCCCGTAGCCCGATCGCACGCGCCCCGTCCAGATGCCCTTCTGGCTCGATCCCATTGGTCGCAGATGCATGAATCTCAGCGCCTCATCATCCACGCTCTCCGCAAGCCAGCCGAGCAGGCGGCAGCGATGACAGTCAATGCCGTCCCACATGACTTGTCGCACGAACCCACCGATTTCGCGGAAGCACTGGACTCGATAGAACTTCGTCATGCCGACAGACATTTCGTCGCCGCACACCTCAGGAACGACGTTCCCGGTGCGCGGATCGACGAAGTAAGGCTTTCCCGATGCGGTCCCGAGACGCCGGTTCGCCTCCATACGCTCCATCAGGATTTCGAAGTAGCGCGGTGGCAGATCGAGGTCCAGGTCAAGCTTGCAGACGTAGTCGAACTCCTCGAGGGCCACCGTTTGCAGGCCAGCGTAGAAGGCCTCGATTACCCCCGGCCCGACGTTTCGTCTTCCGCGGTCTGGGCGGCGAACGATGCGCACGTAGGGCACGCGCGCACGGTAGCTTTCCAGTATCGACGGCGTCTCGTCCGTGGATCCGTCATCGACCACCACCCAGAGCGCCGGCGGAACGCTCTGTGCCATCACGCTTTCGAGCGTCCGGCGCATATGCTTGGCCTCGTCACGACAGGGCGAAATCAGGACATACCGGCGGGAAGCGATCCGGGCACTCGCTCGCGGGGACGCGCTTCCTCTTTCAGCGCGGTTCATCAGCGATGCAGCTCCGCTGTCTGTCCAATCGAACGCGCCCACTTCCGTCCGTGGCCATCCGCGGCAGCGGCCGGCCACCACAGACGCAGTCGGAAAGCTACGCTCCGAGACGCTCTAGCCACCATGTCATCACCAATTCAGTCGTTTGGACAGATCCTTTTAATGTACTCGATGGTAGGCGCAATCCCCAATCAACAGTTTAGCGGTTCGAGCGAGTACGAGTCGCCTGTTATGTTGCAATACCAGAATCTGTATCACACATCTGCACGCAGCTGGCATCCAGCGATTTGACGTGCCAGTTTCCCGAGGCCAGAGCCTACTCGGTGCTCGGTTGTGCCGTGCGATTCGCGTCTGGCTATTGCAACTTGTAGATTGCCTGATGAGAGCCGATCCACACGTCCGTCGCACCCTCGCATGAGGGCTGTCGCTCTGCCCAATCGCCAAACGCGCGACGTCGAAGAATTCGACATTCAATAACTGCATAGACAGTTCGCACGCACGTCGATCACATCCTTTGCGAGATTGGGGCCGGCCGTAGTAAGCTGTTCCGAGACTTCCACTGCTGATCAGATTGAACCCAGAACGTCAATCTTGGGAACAGAGGCTAAGCGGTGCTGATTCACGGATGTCGATCCGGATCTAGAAGGCTCACCCTTTCCTTCGCGTGAGAGCGGCTCGGCCGTGACCCCAATCGTCTGAGGCGGCTCGCCGCAGGCGCCTTGGTGTTAAACGAAGAGGCGACGAACTTGACCGCGTGCGCGCACAGGCTCGTGGAGACGATCGAAGCCGAACGCCGGGCACGCCTCCAGTCATGAGGCGCCCCGCTCGCCACCGACGGAGCAGCGCCCGCCATCGAACCCCAAGTCGGTGCCGCCGACCGCCGCCGCGCCCCGCAGATTAGCCGGGCATCTCCCCGCCCTCGACGGAGTGCGCGGCCTCGCCATCCTGGCGGTGCTCCTCTTCCATTTCGTCGCCCGGACAACATCCACGAACTGGTTCGAGGGCGCTGTCAACACGCTGCTCAATTACGGCAGTCTCGGCGTCGACCTCTTCTTCGTGCTGTCGGGATTCCTCATCACCGGAATCCTCTATGACTCACAGTCGAGCCTGCACTACTTCCGCAACTTCTACATGCGGCGCGTGCTACGGATCTTCCCGCTCTACTACCTCGTCCTCGCCGTGGTCTTCGTTGCGCTGCCCCTGGTCCCAGCGCTGCGCGACACCGAACTCGTCTCACTGCGCGAGCAGCAGTGGTGGGCGTGGCTTTACGGAGTGAACATCTACCTCTCTCTCAAGGGCGCGTGGGTGCTCTCGTACATCGAGCACTTTTGGTCGCTCGCTGTCGAGGAGCACTTCTACCTGATCTGGCCGCTAGTCGTGTGGCTGCTCGCAGACCGGCCGCGGGCGCTGATCATGGCCGCGGTGCTCGTCGCTGGCGCCTCGTTCACCCTGCGGGTCCTCGCCTCGGCAGCGGGGATGAGCGTCGTAACGATCACGGTCCTCACCCCGTTCCAACTCGACGCGCTCTGCCTGGGCGCCTTGTTCGCCGTGTGGCTGCGGCAGCCCCGCGGGGAAGAGCAGGTGCGACGGGCCTTGGTGCCGCTCGCGGTCGGCGGCGTGCTCGTAGCCGGCCTGACTTACGCGGTTCCCCTCTTCACCGACTCGGTACGGTCTGTGAGCATCGCGATGCGGGGCGGTGCCTTCCGCGTGCTCTTCGCGGTCCTTCTCGTCTGGGTGCTCCTTGCCCCCGCCACGTCGCTCGCCTCGCGCTTCTTTCGCAGCCGTCCGATGATGGCGCTCGGAAAGTACAGCTACGGCCTGTACGTCTACCACCACTTCTTCTCTTACTTTATGATTCGGCACGGAACCGAGTTCGCCCTCGCGCAGTTCGTCGGATCGCATACGCTCGCCGTCTGGCTTCAAGCGGCGGTTGGCATTGCGCTGTCGATGGCCATCGCCTGGGCCAGTTACGAATGGTTCGAGAAGCGCTTCCTCGATCTCAAGAGGTACTGGCCAACGTCCTCCAAGGCTGGACGGTCAAAGGCTGGCGGCGGCGGGACCCTGAGCGACGACAGCTTCCGAGACCCAAGCACCGCGGCTGACATTCCCGCGTCGGACGCGCGGATAGCTTTGAAGAATCCCTTGTAGGCCGACATTGAACGCGCGTCCGCCGTGGATAGGTCGCTTTCTCAGGCGGTGTGAGCGGCGCCGCCGGCACCGGTTCGATTGCTTCGCGGTGTCATCATTGCACCCGCAGATTGGTGGGGGCTGGGAGGGGGTTGCCGTTAGGCGGTGGAGCGAAGGGGGTGCCAGCGTCGTACCGAGCTTTAGCGGGAAGGCTATAGAGCTTCGTGGCCCCGGTGGGATCTACCCATGGCCAAGTGAGGGAGCCGAAGAACGCGGGCTTGGACGAAAGATACATCGAGTTCGGTATGGTGAACCCGGCGGGTGTGTTGTGCCAGTGGACCGAGTTCGTTAGATAGTCGAAGTTTCCGTCACGGATAACCGTCGAAAGTGTCAACGGATCGGGGTTCATCGTCCACCGCTCCGGGTCATAGCCTAGCTTCCAAATATCTCTGTCCCCCCAATTTCCATTGTTTCCGGTGCAGTTATTTCCAGAAGCGTCACAACTCATAGCGGAATCGGTGTAATGCCATCCGCTCATCTGTCCGGAGCGCCCAAGAACATTCCCGACAAAGGAATCCCACCAGGAACCATAGGCTAGTCCCACAGCGCGAATGTTCGAGGCGTCCGTGAAACTTCTTCTCTGTCCGGTAAGCCAATTTCGAAAGAAGGTCAGATCGATAGCGTTCCCGTGGGTGTAGTCACTATCCGCATTGGGCGAGTAGTTTCCTTCGAAGAGCACATGATGAGGACCCGCCATGTGCGATGCATTGAGGCCCACTTCGACCCAAGTCGGACTGTCGAAGTCCCAGCTGTCATCTGTGTAGTTATACCCAAAGACGCTTCCCGCTCCGGACGAGCGGGCAACCATCACTTTGCAGGCGTTGATGATGATATTGTTTTCTACCAATACCTCCGCCGTAGCCTGCGCAAAGCTGATAGCGTATCCGGCGCCTCCCGGCTCCGGCCAAGAACCATCGTGAATGTATGAATCGCGGATCTCGATGCGGAAGGAACCGTCGACGGCAAATCCTTCGCCGATCCACTGCGTATTCTCGATCCCTTTTGCCCACGAATATGCGGCATTCTCGAAGCGGATCTGTCCGTCGGCTCCGCCGTAGACGCTCAAGTTCTCAACGCCCGCATTCTTGACCAATGCGTTGACTCCGGTATATCCCGTGAGCTGTGCGGTGTGACTCGTGCGATAGTCGATATGCAGAGGAGTCGTGAAGGTAACGGTGTTCCCGGAGATCGATGCGATCTCTTTGACCTCATTCGTCGGCCGATCGGTTCGCGCGAACCAGGACATGGCGTTCGGAAGCACGCCGGGCGTCGTGTCGTAGGGACCGGAAGCATTCGAAGCGCCATTGTCGTCTTGCCACTGCTGCTGCGGCAGGTGCATGTTCCACGCGACCTTGTCGCCCCGCCACACCTTGACCGGAGTCGCCGGGTTCGTATTTCCGTTATCGGGGAAATTCGTCGGAGTCGGCTGCCAGGAAGAGCCGGAAAGTTCGTCGAGGAGCACGAACCCGCCTGTCGAAAATCCGCTCGCGTTCGACACACGTAACGGAGCTCGAACCTTTGACCCCGTCTGCAGACAAGGTTCTGAGATGTCAAGTCGATCTTCGGCCATCGTGACGGACCCACGATGATGACCGGTTGGGCATCGTAACTGTATGAACTGGGGTCCACCGGCTGCATCGGCGACGTCCGCGCGCGCGCGCCGTTCGTCTTCTTGAGGATCGTTGTTCCGGCTCCTGCTCCGCGCAACGTGATCGCCTTGTTGATCAACACGAGATTATTGACGGTAAAATTTCCTGCAGAAAGCATGACCACCTGCCCTGCGGGACACGCATTCACGGCAGCTTGGATTCCTGCCGATGCATCGGAAGACCCATTGCCATACGTGGAGGCGTTCACAGTCGCGCAAATAGTCGTGCGATTAGGAATACCGCCGACCGCTGTAAGTCCCGGAATCCACGCCGTCGTTCGGTCCGCCGGAATTATGTCCGCGGCCGCTGGATGTGCCGCCAATGCGAACGTCAGCGACGCTAGAACGCCCGCAAGCGCCTTTGTTCGACGAAATCGTGTGCTTATCATGCTCATCGTTTCCTAAGCCTTTCTTTCGAGCGCCCAGTGCAAATATCATGAATTGCTCCCTGTTCGCGTGGAGAGCCCAACTTCCGCGATGGCACATGAACGTTGCTTGGCAAGCGTTATCATTTACCACGGAGAGATAAATAGTACAGAGGGTCTAAATCGGTAAGATTGGAATTTTTACCTAACTCTCCAATTCATTATACCAATAGCATGGCCATTTCAAGCGGAATGGAGATATTTTTTACTGCGAAATCCCGAGCGAGCTAGTCTTCCCAATCCCTTGATCTCAACAGAAATATTCGATGGATTTGGCAAGCGGTTTAAATACATCGGCATAGGGACGTTGCTCGCACCCGATAGTCTTGCGAGGGGAGAGGTGTTCACGTTAGCCGCAAGGTCTAGGACGGACTTGTGGCTTACAAACCAGTGGCATTGTCTACACCAACGTCGATGCCCGGCCTACAGCCTCGGTCTCGATGGAGAGTTTGCACCGGAAGCGCCGCGCACCCCGCTATTGTCCTGTGGCCAGCGGAGCCTGATGTGTTGGACGTAGTTCCGCGTCGAAACGGCCTGTGACCGCCTGCTCCACGGTCAAGCGAATCAGAGCGCATGTCGCCGACAACCCGGCCGAGGAGAGGGCGAAGCAGGGCACATGTTCAGAAATACGCACCACGGCGTCCAGACCGTGATTGGAGTGGGCCAACGCGTTGAGCGCAGTAACGTACAAGCGTGCGCTTGCTTCCGCCGGCCCAATGGCGCGCACATTGGGTGCGCTCAGGTCCGGGCGATGTGTCACCAAGAAAACCACCGCAAGCGGGGTCGGCCCGAAAACCTCTGTGTGAGGCAAGGCCCCCACAGGAATGCGAATGGTACTGCCCAGGTGAACCGCATTTCGTGGGAGCCCATAGGCCGAGGGGGGGTTCTGCTTCAGACACAGCGCACGGGGGTACGGAAGAACCCGCATTGACTCGAGGTCGATGGGACTCAACTCGTCGCTGAGATAACTGAAATCGTGGTGCAGCAGTCCCCACGTAGTCGTTGACTTACCTCCGCCCGACTCTGCCGCAAACAGACACACCTTCCCTTGCCAGGCTAGCGCCGCGGAATGCAGAAAAAAAAGGTCGGCGCGCTTTCTCTGCAACGCTATGGTGATGTCCTCTTCCAGCAGAAACAACAAGTCGCCTGGATCAGCCCCATTGAGCGCCGCTTCCCCGAGGCGTTGCAGCGAGAATGAAGGCGAGGCGACGCCGCCAGTGATCCGGTAGTGAAGATCAGGCGCAACATTCTCATCCGCCGCAGCCATGGCCCCATAATTGACGGCCAGGAGCTCCCGCAGCGCAGAGTCGGCGCAATCGACCCGTACGCGTTGACCAAGAATCAGAAACGACAGTGAATGCTCGGAGGGAGGAACGTGGTCGAAGCCCATCAACCCAACCTAGGAGGTTGCCTGCAAGCGATGGTCCGGCTGAAAAACGCAAGTATTGGCGCGAGGATGTGGCTCCGTGCGCGTCAGCATCGAGTTGCAGACACGACCAAACCATCGGTTAACCCTTGGGGCCTGAGGGTCCCCGGGGGCCACGAAGACTGTTACGTGGGCCCGCTTCAGGGTTTCCGCTTATCCTTTGGGCGGCTTATCCTTGGGTGGATCATCCTTCTCGGATCCTTTCTTCGCGAAGGAAGGCGCCGCCTGCAGACTCAGGACTACCGGCACCACATATGCTGCTTTCGCCGCTTTTTTGACGAATTCTCGACGAGAAGCCTGATGCACTGAAATAGTATTCTTTGCCACGTTATCACCCCTGGACGTAATAGATTCAGCTCCTCAGCAAAGCTCAGATCGCTTTTCGTTCTTCACGCTTCCAAAATCAGATTCAGCGCTCGCAACCGACCCAACGTCTCGATGACGTCCCTCAAGGCGACATGTTCCTCCACATCGAATTCCTGCACAAGCAATTTTGCAATCTCTTCTGTCGACGGGGCCTCGTCGCAACTGCGCCAGATGAAGCTGGCAGTCTGATTGAGCTGATGGATTTGATTCGATTCGAGGTCCAATAGCAATACTTCGCGGTCTACGTCTCGGACAATTACATCCTGTAAGCGCTTTCGCAAAGTCCTCATGGATGCCCTGATATCTACAACATTCGATGTAGCATTCAGACCGCTGAATGATAGCGATCTCACTTGCTTCTCGCATGCCTGCGGATTCAAAAGGTTATTATAGAAGACGTTTTTGTAACGGTGCAATGCCGAATCATGCACGTGCGTTGGTGAGCGACAAACGAAACCCTCGAGAGTCTTTTCCAGCGCGAAGCAAGCTTGGGCTCGTGCACGAGATGTTGAAATACGCCGCTGCGGAGGCGCCTTCGAATTCTGCCGATCGAGGCCTCCTTCGGCTGTCGGACGATCTCAGTGAGCGCCAGACCGAGTATCTGAGGGACGCTGGTTTGGCGCCGCTGCTGTACCGCGCCACGCGAGACAGCATCGACGGGGTACCGTCAGCGTATCGCGATCTGCTGCTAAGTGCCGACCTGACGGCGCAAGTCAGGCATGGAAACTTGATCGATGCGGCCAAGGAGCTCATCGATGTCTGTGAGCTGAGCGGTGTGCGGGTAACCCTGCTCAAGGGGATCTCGATAAGCGATCAACATTATCCCGCGGCGCACCTCAGGCCAATGGGAGATATCGATGTCCTGATCCCGGAGTGCGCGTATGGGGCTGTCGAATCGGCGATGCTCAGTCGTGGCTACACCCGCGAATCGGACCAGCCATGGAACGAAAATGCGGATCACGGTCCGCCTCTGTTTCACAGACAACGTCGCGTCTGGCTCGAGCTCCATACTGCCTTGTTCCCCAAAGACGCAACGGTGCGACGCAATGGAGCTTTCAGCCCAGCCCAAATTGCCGCGCAATCAGTAGCCTCGACGTTTCACGGCAGGCCCGTCTACCGCCTCACCGATGAGCTGCAGCTTGCCTACATCGCATCGTTTTGGATTCAAGATCTGTCCCATGCGGGCTTCCATCCAAGCTTGTTGCCACCCTTGTTCGACGCCGTCTATCTTCTAAGGAATTTGAACCGAACGCTGGACTGGGACGGTCTCCTCGGCGGACTGGACAACGACATGGCGATCGCATCCCTTTACATCATGCTCGTCTATCTTTCTCGACGCGGACTCCACCAATTTGCCCCCTCTGTCCTTTCTCGCCTTGCCGCCAGCCAGAAGATTGTCGGCGCAGCGGAGCTCTCGATCATTCACGCCATGCTGGATAATTATCTCATTCGGGGAAAGCCGTTCACGCGGTTCTTCCATAGCGGGCACGTCTGGAATACGTTGCTCGCGCCTGGTTCACTCGCTGCCAAATTGTTGATGTTGCCATGGAACATAATTTTTCCTCCTCATTCCCCGGACCGATACACCGTTCGGTATCAGAAAGAGAGAATCAAGAGGCTACAGGGCAGAGTCTGATCTGCCTGACATCGCGCCAGGCGGCCGTCGCTCACGGTGCGGCGTCGTTGCCCCAGGCTTCGACTTCGGTGATACGCGACGATGACGCGAGCGCGTCGGTGATGTTGATGCGGATGCGGTCGGTGGTGTACGCGGCGAAGCTCACCGTGCGCTTGACCAGATTGTTGCCGGTGACGGTGCCCAGCGTGACCCACGCGCCGCCGTCCCAGCCCTGGACGCTGAAATCGGTCACGCCGAACAGCGAGAAGGTCATCGTATCGGTGGGCTCGACCGGGCTCGCGAAGTTGTCCTGCACCGTATAGACAACGACCTCATCGATGGTCTTGCTGCCGTTGAAATTGATCTGTACCCAGTCCGGGTACGCGTTGGGTGTCCCGTCGGCCCAACCTCCGCCATTGCCCCAGCCCAACCCGGCGCGCTCGTTATTATTGATCGCCGCCACAGGATGCGCTGCGCTAAGGATGCTCGATGCCGTTGCGACCGCGCCGAGGACCGAGAGCGCGACATTGGAGGGCCCCGCGCTCACACCCCATGCTTCGACTTCGGTAATGCGCGAAGAGGAAGCCAGCGCGCTGGTGACGTTGATTCGAATGCGATCGGTCGTGTAGGGCGCGAAGTTGACGGTACGCTTGACCAGATTGTTGCCGGCGACGGTTCCGAGCGTGACCCAGGCGTTGCCGTTCCAGGCCTGGACGCTGAAATCGGTCACACCATACAGCGAGAAAGTCATCGTATCGGTGGGCTCGACCGGGCTCGCGAAATTGTCCTGTACGGTGTAGACGACGACGTGGTCGATGGTCTTGCTGCCGTTGAAGTCGATCTGCACCCAATCGGGAAAAACCTTGGGGGTGCCGTCGGCCCAACCGCCGCCGTTGCCCCAATGGGTTCCCGCGCGTTCGTTGTCGTTGATCGCGCTGACCGGCAGCCACATGCTGTACGTGCTCGACGCGCTGGCGACCGCACCACTGCTCGCCAATGCCACATTCGTCACCCCATCCGCCGGCGAGACCGTGATGTAGTTGGTCCGCGTCTGGGTGTTGCTGCCGCCCGGGCCGCTGACCGTCAGACTCACCGTGTACACACCCGCGGCAGCGTACACGTGCGACGGATTCTGGACGCTGCTGGTGCCGGCATCGCCAAAGTTCCAGGCGTAGGTGGTGATCGTCCCCGTCGACGTGCTCGTGAAGTTCAGCGCCAGCGGCGCCGTCCCGGATGTGGTGCTGGCAGTGAACTGGGCTACCGGAGCGCTGTACGGTACGGTCGCGCTGGCGTCGTTGGAATATCCACTCTCCGTATGCGACGCGTCATACGCCGTCGCGGCAAAGTGGTAAGTCGCTCCTTCGACGAGATTGGGAACCGTGTAGGTGGTCGTGTTCCCGACATCGATTCGCGTCGGGTAGTTTCCTGCGGATGGCCCGTAGTACACCATATAGCCAACCAAAGCCGGGCTCGCTACCGGATCCCACGCCAAGCTCGCCGTTCCAGCAAAAGCACGAACGGCGACCAACAGATAGCAAAGCGAAGACGGTCCCTGGGTGTGCAAGCGCCCCTAATGCCTTCAGCCTGCTGCACGCAGGAGCTTGAGCCATACCTTGCAGTTGGGCCATCCCATGCAGTCAAGATGGGGACAGTCGCGATCGAAGACCGGCGTTTCGATCCCCGTCAGCGGTGGCGTGCGGTTAGGGCGTTCGCACGATTGTCGATGGATCGCGTACCTGTACGCAAGAGTTTTCTTGCTCACCCCTCCGCGGCCGAGCTCGCCTGCGCTACGTCGATCGTGGCCTTGGCGATCACTCTCCCCACGCCTCGACTTCGGTGATGCGTGAGAAAGAGGCCAACGCGCCGGTAACGTAGATAAGAATGCGGTCGGTCGTATAAGGCGAGAAGGTCACCGTCCTTTTCACCAGGTTATTGCCGCTGACACTTCCGAGCGAAACCCATGCGCTGCCATCCCAACCGAACACCGAAAAGTCGGTGACCCCGTAAAGAGCGAACGTCTGGGTGTCAGTGGGTTCGGCTGGATTCATCCAGTTATCCTGCACGGAATAGACAACGGCGTGATCGATGGTCTTGGTGCCGTTGAAGACGATCTGCACCCAGTCGGGATAGACGTTCGGTGTTCCGTCCACCCAGCCACCGCCATTACCCCAGTTGACGCCCGCGCGTTCGTTGTCATTGATCGCGCTCACCGGAAACGCAGCGCTATAGGCGCTCGAAGCCCATGCCACCGCACCGGAGCTGGCGAGCGCAACGTTGGTCGACGTGACGGCGCTCACACCCCACGCCTCGACTTCGGTGATGCCCGACCACCAACTGAGCGCATGGGTAACATTGATGCGTATGCGATCGGTCGTGTAGGGCGAGAAGGTCACCGTCCGCTTGACCAGATTGTTGCCGCTGATCGTCGCCAGCGTCACCCAGGCGCTGCCGTTCCACCCCTGCACCGTGAAGTCGGTGATGCCATACAGCGAGAACGTCTGGGTGTCGGTGGGCTCGGTTGGATTCATCCAGTTGTCCTGGACGGAATAGACAACGGCGTGATCGATGGTCTTGGTGCCGTTGAAGATAATCTGTACCCAGTCGGGATAGACGTTCGGTGTTCCGTCCGCCCAGCCGCCGCCGTTACCCCAGTTGACGCCGGCGCGCTCATTGTTGTTGATCGCGCTCACCGGAAACGCAGCGCTGTAGGTGCTCGACGCGCTGGCGACCGCGCCACTGCTCGCCAATGCCACGTTCGTCATCCCATTCGCCGGCGAGACCGTGATGTAGTTGGTCCGCGTCTGGGTATTGCTGCCGCCCGGGCCGCTGACCGTCAGACTCACCGTGTACACACCCGCGGCAGCGTACACGTGCGACGGATTCTGGACGCTGCTGGTGCCGGCATCGCCAAAGTTCCAGGCGTAGGTGGTGATCGTCCCCGTCGACGTGCTCGTGAAGTTCAGCGCCAGCGGCGCCGTCCCGGATGTCGTGCTGGCACTGAATTGGGCTACCGGAGCGCTGTACGGTATGGTCGCGCTGGCGTCGTTGGAAAAACCACTCTCCGTATGCGACGCGTCATACGCCGTCGCGGCAAAGTGGTAGGTCGCTCCTTCGACGAGATTGGGAACCGTGTAGGTGGTCGTGTTCCCGACATCGATTCGCGTCGGGTAGTTTCCTGCAGATGGCCCGTAGTACACCATATAGCCCAACCAAAGCCGGGCTCGCTACCGGATCCCACGCCACCGTCAATCCCGCTGCAAAGGCACCCTCGGCAATCAACAACAAGAAGGGAAGAGAACTCCTGCACCTGCTAGCCGATCTGCCACTCTTAACATCAGGACGCTGTCGCACATCGGCCACACGGCCTCCTTCAAGGAAATAGTTCTCGGCCGCGCCGCCCTGCCGCCACGAACACGTTTAGTCCGCACGCAATATCGCTGTGCATGCCAAGACATTTTTATTGACAAGTCAACATCTCATGCTAGGAGCATGCTCTTGGCCGGCGCATGGGCACCCCCGATATCACACTGTGTTTACGAGGAAAAGTTCAGGATGTGACTGGTAATTGGTAAGTTCTGGCCACCAGCGAGATGGGACATTGCAAGCTGTCTTATACCATAAGCATAATACAGCAGCAAACGCCGTACGGGTAGAGATTGGTTCCTGTGACGGCGGCCCGTGCCGCGGGCACGAGCGCCTACCAGGATGGGAAACGTATCGAGACGGGTATTTTCATTGCCTTCCGTGTCTGCTGCCTGACGTCGCGCCGGGCGCGCGTCGCTCACGGTGCGGCGTCGCTGCCCCAGGCTTCGACTTCGGTGATACGCGACGATGAAGCGAGTGCGTCGGTGATGTTGATGCGGGTGCGATCGGTGGTGTACGCGCGAATTGATCTAGCGTGACGAGCGACGTTGCCAGCGACGCCGGATCTTGTGCCGCCTCGCAGCTCGCTCTGCAACTCACTTCGTCGGCATGAAGACCACGTCCACCCAATAGTTAGACGCTTGGTTCCCCACGCTCGGGAAGGCCGGACTCGTGCTGTGCGTATAGACGCTATTGCTTCCGCTGATTCCGTCGCGTAGCGCACTTAGTGGTCCGCTATTGACGCCCGCGGTGGCAAAGAACGAAATGTCGTTGGCGTAGTGACCGACACTGGTGTGGTAGGAGGCCACATACACTGTGTTGGGGTCTATCGGCACCGGTGTACTGAAGTTCACTTGCTGCCAGCCCGATTTGCTCTCGCTCGTGAAGGTCGCTTGGGCGAGTAATGTCCCGCCGCTGGTCCACAGGCTGCCGATGTGCGTGCCGGTGTTCATCCGCGCCTTGTAAAACCGGATGCCGGTGATCAGGCCCTTCACGTTCGACTGAAACTTGACGCCCAATTCACTGGCAGTGGCGTCAGGGTCCGCAGCCACCGTGGGCGCCGCCGGGCTCTTCCAGAGGCTGCACGGGCATTGTTCGTGGGGCCGGATAGTCCTGGGTGATGAAACCGTAACGTAGCCGACGACCGTCTGGGTGTTGCTGCCGCCGGGACCGGCGACCGTCAGGCTGACCGTGTACACGCCTTTGTTGACGTACACATGACTGGGATTCTGGACGCTGCTGGTAGTGGAATCGCCGAAGTCCCAAGCATAGGTGGTGATCGTCCCGGTCGACGTGCTCGTGAAGTTCACGCTCATCGGAGGCGTACCGGAAGTCGTGTCGGCAGTGAAGCCTGCAACCGGAGCGGGTAGCCGAGACCGTGATGTAGTTGGTGCGCGTCTGGGTGTTGCTGCCGCCAGGACCGCTGACTGTCAGACTCACCGAGTACACACCCGCCGCAGCGTACACGTGCGACGGATTCTGGACGCTGCTGGTGCCGGCGTCGCCGAAGTTCCAGGCGTAGGTGGTGATCGTCCCGGTCGACGTGCTGGTGAAGTTCACGCTCAGCGGCGCCGTGCCGGAGGTGGTGTTCGCAGTAAAGCCTGCAACCGGAGCTGCGGCCGAGACCGTGATGTAGTTGGTCCGCGTCTGGGTGTTGCTGCCGCCCGGGCCGCTGACCGTCAGACTCACCGTGTACACACCGGCGGCAGCGTACACGTGCGATGGATTCTGGACGCTGCTGGTGCCGGCATCGCCAAAGTTCCAGGCGTAAGTGGTGATCGTCCCGGTGGACGTGCTCGTGAAGTTCACGCTCAGCGGAGGCGTACCGGAAGTCGTGTCGGCAGTAAAGCCTGCAACCGGAGCGGCAGCCGAGACCGTGATGTAGTTGGTCCGCGTCTGGGTGTTGCTGCCGCCCGGGCCGCTGACCGTCAGACTCACCGTGTACACACCCGCGGCAGCGTACACGTGCGACGGATTCTGGACGCTGCTGGTGGTAGCGTCACCGAAGTTCCAGGCGTAGGTGGTGATCGTCCCCGTGGACGTGTTCGTGAAGTTAACCGTGAGGGGCGCGGTGCCGGATGTTGTGCTGGCAGTAAAGCCTGCAACCGGAGCGGCAGCCGAGACCGTGATGTAGTTGGTCCGCGTCTGGGTGTTGCTGCCGCCCGGGCCGCTGACTGTCAGACTCACCGTGTACACACCCGCGGCAGCGTACACGTGCGACGGATTCTGGACGCTGCTGGTGCCGGCATCGCCAAAGTTCCAGGCGTAGGTGGTGATCGTCCCGGTCGACGTGCTCGTAAAGTTCACGCTCATCGGAGGCGTGCCGGAATGTGGTGTCAGCAGTAAAGCCTGCAACCGGAGCGGGTACCGAAACGCTGATGTAGTTGGTCCGCGTCTGGGTATTGCTGCCGCCCGGGCCGCTGACTGTCAGACCCACCGTGTACACACCGGCGGCGGCGTACACGTGCGACGGGTTCTGGACGCTGCTAGTGCTGGCGTCGCCGAAGTTCCAGGCGTAGGTGGTGATCGTCCCGGTCGACGTGCTCGTGAAGTTCACGCTCATCGGCGCCGTACCGGATGTGGTGTTGGCAGTAAAGCCTGCAACCGGAGCCGCAGCCGAGACCGTGATGTAGTTGGTGCGCGTCTGGGTGTTGCTGCCGCCCGGGCCGCTGACCGTCAGACTCACCGTGTACACACCCGCGGCGGCGTACACGTGCGACGGATTCTGGACGCCGCTGGTGCCGGCATCGCCGAAGTTCCAGGCGTAGGTGGTGATCGTCCCGGTCGACGTGTTCGTGAAGTTCACGCTCATCGGAGGCGTACCGGAAGTCGTGTCGGCAGTAAAGCCTGCAACCGGAGCGGGTACCGAGACCGTGATGTAGTTGGTGCGCGTCTGGGTGTTGCTGCCGCCAGGACCGCTGACTGTCAGACTCACCGAGTACACACCCGCGGCAGCGTACACGTGCGATGGATTCTGGACGCTGCTGGTGCCGGCGTCGCCGAAGTTCCAGGCGTAGGTGGTGATCGTCCCGGTCGACGTGCTGGTGAAGTTCACGCTCAGCGGCGCCGTGCCGGAGGTGGTGTTCGCAGTAAAGCCTGCAACCGGAGCTGCGGCCGAGACCGTGATGTAGTTGGTCCGCGTCTGGGTGTTGCTGCCGCCCGGGCCGCTGACCGTCAGACTCACCGTGTACACACCGGCGGCAGCGTACACGTGCGATGGATTCTGGACGCTGCTGGTGCCGGCATCGCCAAAGTTCCAGGCGTAAGTGGTGATCGTCCCGGTGGACGTGCTGGTGAAGTTCACGCTCAGCGGAGGCGTACCGGAAGTCGTGTCGGCAGTAAAGCCTGCAACCGGAGCGGCTACCGAGACCGTGATGTAGTTGGTGCGCGTCTGGGTGTTGCTGCCGCCCGGGCCGCTGACCGTCAGACTCACCGTGTACACACCCGCGGCAGCGTACACGTGCGACGGATTCTGGACGCTGCTGGTGCCGGCATCGCCAAAGTTCCAGGCGTAGGTGGTGATCGTCCCGGTCGACGTGCTCGTGAAGTTCAGCGCCAGCGGCGCAGTCCCGGATGTGGTGCTGGCAGTGAACTGGGCTACCGGAGCGCTGTACGGTACGGTCGCGCTGGCGTCGTTGGAATATCCACTCTCCGTATGCGACGCGTCATACGCCGTCGCGGCAAAGTGGTAGGTCGCTCCTTCGACGAGATTGGGAACCGTGTAGGTGGTCGTGTTCCCGACATCGATTCGCGTCGGGTAGTTTCCTGCGGATGGCCCGTAGTACACCATATAGCCAACCAAAGCCGGGCTCGCTACCGGATCCCAGGCCAAGCTCGCCGTTCCAGCAAAAGCACGAACGGCAACCAACAGCAGCAAAGCGAAGACGGTCCCTGGGCGTGCAAGCGCCCCTAAGGCCTTCAGCGTGCGATGCACTGGAACCTGAACCATAGCTTGCCTTCCAACGATTCGTTCCGCCGCGACAACCTCGGTGACGTCCGAAAGACGCCTGACCGCGCCGCAACGCTGTAGAGGGCATCGAGAAGCTGCGATGCCAATAGCATATTGCAGTTGAATATACCATCAGCATATCGATTCGGGGTTGAAATAGTACGTCGGAAACGCCCTTATGTGCCATACAATCGCCACCGTTGTATCGGCAGAAAGTTGGCTCGGCGTAATTTTTGGTTTGTGGCCCATGAAATACAGAGGCATACGTATCACAGTCCACGGAGGCACCGCGGGCTGTTGACCACAAAAATCACATTACCCAGTCCGTCATTCATGGAGCGTGAGAGAGTGGTGCCGCTCCCAAAACGCGAAATCTGCCGATAACTATCCGCCTTGAAACGCGTCGGCGGAAAAGTTGGGAGTGCAGCTATGGGGGCGGCTGGCTCGCGCGGCGACAACCGACCGCGAACCGAAATAGCGACGGTTCAACCTACTCGTTCACCGACTCGCCAAGTATTCAGATAACGCGCTGTTGGACGACCGAAGAGAAGAAGTAAGCGAATGCGGACGTGCGCGTGATTTGTACGGACCGTCACCGTGATCCAACTGAGCAAATGGCACTGCACGCTCGCGCCTGCGGCGACTTCGCACTTTGCGCGCAGCATGTGAAGTCCCAAGACTAAGGTGACATTCTGGCTCACTTCTCAACCCAGGAGAGAGGGCCCATGACTAAGACCGAACAGAACCGAGTACTAGCTTGGCGGCTGAAGGTGCTGCGCGAGGCTAGCGCTGCGCCCCGGAACGTGGCCCAGACCTGCCGCCATTTCGGCCTATCACGCAAAGCGTTCTATAAGTGGAAGGCTCGATACGAAGCTCAGGGCGAGGCAGGGTTGTGTGACCGGCCGCGCGCCCCGCATCGATCCCCACGGGCCACCCCGCGCGAGGTCGTCTCCAAGATTCTTTATCTGCGGCAGCGCTATCACTTTGGGCCAGGAAGAATCGCAGACTATCTGCAGCGGTTTCACCAATTGAAGCTGGCACGCTCCTCAGTCCACCGCATTCTGATTCGACACGGACTAAACCTACTGCCGGCCAATCAGAAGCGTCGCCCAGCTGGGCGAGCGTGGCGGCGCTATGAGAAGCCACAGCCCGGACACCGCCTGCAATTGGACGTAAAGTTCCTCGAGCGGATCGCAGGTACGGGAAAGCGCTTATATCAGTTCACCGCCATCGACGACTGCACGCGCATTCGGGTGCTTAAGGTCTACGACGCGTGCAACCAAACTTCAGCGATTCGTTTTGTAGACGAGGTCATCCGACGCCTGCCCTTTCGCGTGCTGGTCATCCAGACGGATAATGGCGCCGAGTTCCAGTCCCGCTTCCACTGGCATCTCGAAGCACGCGACATCCGCCACGTCTATATCCGACCTAAGACACCGCACTTAAATGGCAAAGTCGAACGTTCACATCGCGTCGACGAACAGGAGTTTTATCAGCTCCTGGATAAAGACGGTATTGCCGACGATATCCACCTATTCAATGACAAGCTTCGCGAGTGGGAGGACTACTACAACTACCACCGACCGCACGGAGCCCTCGATGGGCAGACCCCATACGAGCGGCTCTTGGCAAAAACCGCTACCAGTGTGTCACCTGTGTCTTGAGACCTTACACAATGAAGATGGCGCGCCCGACAGGAGTCGAACCTGTGACCTTTGGCTTCGGAAACCAACACTCTATCCAACTGAGCTACGGGCGCACGCGTGCATTCTACGCGGGGCACCCAAGGCAGTCCATTCGACCGAGACCGCTAAGTTATAATGCGCGTTTGCTTTTTTGGCGCGCACGCAAAAGCATGCGCCTGACGCGGCCATTGCGCTTCTCCGACCGGAATCCTCGATGAGCGACGATCACGACTCATTCATAAAGACGCCGAAGCAGCTCTTGATCGTTGTCGTCACCGCGTTCGCCGTGCCGATCACATTGTTCGCCTTGTTGTCCCAGCTTGTCACCGGCATCAAGCCGCCCGGCGCCGCGGCCGACAACCAGATTGAAAGCCGCATCAAGCCGTTCGGCGAGCTCGTTGTCGCCGACGCGAGCGCGCCCGAAGGGCAACTTGACCGGCGAACAGGTCTTTCAGTCGGTGTGCAAGACGTGCCACGAAGCGGGCATCGCCGGCGCGCCGAAAGTCGGCGACACCGCAGCGTGGGCGGCGTCGATCAAAAAAGGATATGCGACGCTGATACAACACGCGATCAACGGCTTTCAGGAAGGCAGCAAGGTCATGCCGCCCGAAGGGCGGAAACCCGGATCTTGCGGACATCGAAGTCGACCGCGCGGTCGTATATATGGCCAACCAATCAGGCGCACACTTTCAGGAGCCCGCGGCGCCGGCGGCAGCCGCAGCCGCGACAACCGGAGCCGCGACGTCCGCTGCGCCATCTCCAACCGCGAGCCCTGCGCCGTCCGCAGCTGCCGCCGCAGCGCCGCAGACCGCCCCGCCATCGACCCCCGCTCCGAAAGCTGGCGCTCCGCTCGACCTCAAGTCCGCTGAAGCGCTCATGCAAAAGGATGGCTGCGCCGCGTGTCACGCCGTCGACAAGAAAATCGTGGGCCCCGCGTACAACGACGTCGCCGCAAAATACAAGGGCGACGCCGGCGCGCTGGCGAGGCTCGTTCAAAAGGTGAAGTCCGGAGGCTCCGGTGTCTGGGGCTCGGTCCCCATGCCGCCCAACGCACAAGTGGCGTCCGACGAGGACATCAAAGCGCTGGTGAGCTGGATACTCACGCTCAAGAAATAGCAGTTCGTTTTACCGCGCGAGCATCGCGCGCAGATGCTTGAGCCTCTGGTTCCCCGCCTCTTTTTCGCGCGCCGCATCCTCGGGACCGAGCGGCAGCTCGGCGTGGCGCAGGTCTTCCTGCGCGAGCTCGGCGATAAAGCGCGATGGAACGCTTTCCTGCAAGGCTCCTCCGCGCTTGCGCCGCCTGCACCACGTGATCTCGACGCTCTGCTGCGCACGAGTGATCGCGACGTACATCAAGCGCCGCTCCTCGTCGATGTTTCCCCGCTGCACGGCCTCGCGATGCGGCAGAACGCCCTCCTCCATCCCCACCAGATAGACGTGCGGAAACTCGAGGCCTTTTGCCGCGTGCACCGTGGAAAGCTTGACCGCGTCCGAAAGCGCGTCGTCCCTGCCTTCGAGCATCGTCACCAGCGCGATCATCTGCGTCAGCTCGAGGAGGTTCCTGCCGTCGGTCTCGCCCTTTTTCGACAGCCATGCAACAAAGTCATTGACGCTGTCCCAGCGCGCCCGAGCCTGCGGCTTGTCGAAGGTGTCGAAAAGATACGTCTCGTAGCCGATGGCCGTCAGCAGCTCGCAGAGTAGCCGCCCCGCGGGCTCGCGCTCTGCACGGTAACGCATCGCGTTGATCGTAGTTCCGAATTCGTCGAGCGCTTCGCGCGCTCGGACCGCAATCGCGGCGCGCAAAGCATCGTCGTAGGTCGCTGCGAACAGGCTCAGCTTCCGCTCGCTTGCAGCCTGGCCCAGCCTGTCGAGCGTCTGTGGGCCGACGCCGCGCCGCGGCGTCGTGACTGCGCGCACGAATGCGGGATCGTCGTCATCGTTGGCGATCAGGCGCAGATATGCGATCAGGTCCTTGATTTCCGCGCGCTCGAACCACGACGCTCCGCCGCTGACGTCGTAGGGGATCCCATTCGCCGACAGCGCGCGCTCGAAAGCGCGCGCCTGATGATTGCCTCGGTACAACACCGCGAAATCGGCGTAGCGCGCATGCCGCTCGAACTTAAGCGAGGCGATGCGTCGCGCGACATGCTCCGCCTCGGCGTCCTCGTCCGCCGCCGGCGTGACGCGGATCGCGTCACCGAGACCCAGCTTGCTCCAAAGCTTTTTTTCGAACAGCTTCGGATTGTTGGCGATCAGCGAATTCGCCGACCGCAATATGCGGACGGCGGAGCGGTAATTCTGCTCGAGCTTGATCACTTTCAGCGAAGGGTAGTCGAGCGGCAATTGCTCGAGGTTGGCAATCGTGGCGCCGCGCCAGCCATAGATCGCCTGGTCATCGTCGCCGACTGCGGTGAACGCCCCGCGCGTGCCCGCGAGCAGCCGCAAGAGACGGTATTGCGCGGCATTGGTATCCTGATATTCATCGATGAGCAGGTAATCGAAGCGTTTGCGCCACCGCGCGAGCGCGTGTTCGTCCCGCTCGAGCACCGCGACCGGCAACGCGATCAGGTCGTCGAAGTCGACGCCCTGGTACGCGCGAAGCGCCTCCCCGTACCCGACGTAGGCGCGAGCGGCGGCGAGCTCTTCATCGCCGGCGGCCGCGGCCAGCGCTGCGGACGGCGCAACGAGCGCGTTTTTCCACGCCGAGATCCGCCATTGCGCGGCTCGCGCACGCGTCCGGTCGCTGGTGGCGAGCGCGTCTGCGACGATGCCCTCGGTATCGGCGGGATCCAGGATGGAAAAGCGGGCGCTCAAGCCGATGTTCGCCGCTTCGGCGCGCAATATGCGCAGACCCAGGGCGTGGAAGGTACAGATCACCGCTGCCGCGGCGTCGCCGCCGGTCTCGCGCAACTGCGATGTAGCGCGTTCGCGCATCTCGCGAGCCGCCTTGTTGGTAAACGTGATCGCCGCGACGCGGCCGGGATCCATGCCGCGTGGAGACGAGATGCGCGATCTTGGCGGTGATCACGCGCGTTTTACCGCTGCCCGCGCCTGCCAGAACGAGCAGCGGTCCGTCGAGGTAGCGCACCGCGGCCTGTTGCGGGTCGTTGAGAGGTAGCTTCATCGTGGGCGGCGCCGGCGCTGGTAGACTGCGATGGATTCTAACAACGGCGCGCTTCTTGACGGCGCACGAACCTTCGCGTTACGCATGAGCCATTTCGTCGTCGGCGACATCCAGGGCTGCCATGCCGAATTCGAGCAGCTGCTGGAGCTGATTGCGTTCGATCCGTCGCGCGATCGCTTGTGGCTGGTGGGCGACCTCGTCAATCGCGGCCCGGATTCGCTCGGCGTGCTGCGCAGGGTCAAGGGCATGGGCGATGCAGCGGTCACCGTACTCGGCAATCACGATTTTCACTTGCTCATCGTCGCCGCGGGCCACCGGCGGGCACATCGCGAAGACACTCTGGGGGCCGTCCTGTCGGCTCCCGACCGGGACGAGCTGCTGGCGTGGCTGCGCACACGACCGCTGGTCGTGCGCGACGGAGAGCTCCTGCTCGTTCATGCCGGACTGCTTCCCTCGTGGACGCCCGCGATCGCGGAAGCACTTTCGCGCGAAGTCGAAGCAATGCTCGCGTCTCCCGAGCACGAGGCGTTCCTCCGCGAGCTCTACGGCGACAAACCGGCACGATGGGACGATGCGCTTTCGGGCTACGATCGGCTGAGGGTCGTGGTCAACGCGTGCACGCGGCTGCGCTTCTGTACGGCAGACGACACCATGGACCTTTCCGAGAAACGCGGTCCCGCCTACGCGCCGCCGGGATTTGCGCCCTGGTTCGCGCATCCCGAGCGCAAGTCCGCGGGGGTCACTGTGCTGTGCGGTCATTGGTCGACGCTCGATCTGATGCTGGCGCCGAATGTGCTGATGCTCGACTCGGGTTGCCTGTGGGGCGGGACCCTGACCGCGATCCGTATGGAAGACCGCAGACTGTTTCAGGTGCCGAGCCGCTCGCCGATCGCTCCGGCAAACGCTGCCTGACTGCGGGGAGAATCGCAGCGATTCTTGCCGTGCATGCAAGACCATCGCCGCATGAATGCCGGCGTGTCGGGCGTGGGTGTCACCACGGAGATTCGCCGAAGCGCTCGTGGTACCTCGTCGCAACGAGGTCGCGGTCGACGGCGTGGTTCTGCCCACCGCGCGATGCGATCTTGAGCGAGCCCAGCAGCGACGCGAGCCTCCCCGTGCGCGGCCAGTCCCAGCCTTGGGCAACGCCGTAGAGCAGTCCCGCGCGATACGCATCGCCGCAGCCGGTAGGATCGACGAGCGCGCTCGGCGGCACCGGTGGAATGTCGACCACACTTCCATCGGCGTAGATGCGCGATCCCTCGCCACCGAGCGTCACGATCATCGCGTCGACGCGCCTTGCGATCTCCTCCATTTTCAATCCGCAACGCTCGCAGAGCATCCGCGCTTCGTAGTCGTTGACCGTCAGATAGCTTGCGGCATCGATCATTTCGATGAGCTCCTCGCCCGAGAACAGCGGAAGTCCCTGGCCGGGATCGAAAACAAACGGTATGCCGGCGGCGGCGAATTCCTGAACGTGCGAGAGCATGCCGTCGCGGCCGTCGGGAGCGACGATGCCGAGCGCGATGTCATCGACGTCCGCGACATGGTTGAGATGCGAATGATTCATCGCGCCGGGATGAAACGCCGTGATCTGATTATCGTCGAGGTCGGTGATGATGTAGGCCTGAGCGGTATACGTTCCGGCGACGGAGCGAAGCGCGCCGGTGTCGATGTCCAGCGACTCGAGCCGCGCGCGATACTCGCCGCCGTCGTCGCCTATCGTCGCCATGACCACAGGATCGCCGCCGAGCGCGCGCAGGTTGTAGGCGATATTTCCGGCACAGCCGCCCCATTCGCGGCGAAGCTCGCCGATCTGGAATGCCACCGACAGGACGTGAGTTTGATCCGGCAGGATGTGACGCGAGAACCTGTCGGGAAAGACCATGATCGTGTCGATTGCGATCGACCCGCATACCAGCGTGCGCGCAGGCTTCATGCGAGACCGCGACAGAAGCGCGGCAGAGGGGCGCCAAACCCGGTGCGGCGCGCCGCGCACCGCCCCGGGGATTCGTCCGGCGATTCCGCCTGCGAAAGGCGCTCCGTTCCGCGCTACGTCGCGGCTCCTCATACTCTCAGGCGTCGCGGCCGATTTCACGGACGATGAACTGCTGCCGGCGCGATACCGGGAGCGCCTCATCGATGCCGCGGAGCAGGACTTCCCAATGCGCGTCGCCGTCGGCGCTGACGCGCCGCTCGAAGCCGCGAATCGCCTCGCGCGCCACCAGGCAATTGCGGTGAACGCGGACGAATCGCGCGCCGAACTCCTCTTCCAGCCGGGTCAGCGACTCTTCGAGCAGGAACTCGCGATCGCCGGTCCGGATGGTGATGTACTTGAGCTCAGCCTTCAGATAAACGACTTCCTCGATGGGAACGAGCACGACGCGCGAGCGCTCGGTGACCGACAGGAATCTGCGCGCTGCCGCCGGAAGCCGGTTGAGCTTGGTGTCGGAAAGCGGGCGAAGGCGGGGGACCTTCTGCAGGGCCGCGAGCAAACGCTGCACGCGCACCGGCTTGACGAGGTAATCGATGGCATGGACCTCGAACGCCGCAATTGCGTGCTCGTGGTAGGCCGTGGTGAATATCAGCACCGGCGGGACGGCAAGCTTGAGCAGATGCCGCGCGAGCTCGATGCCGTCCATGTCCGGCATGTGGATGTCGGTGAGGACCAGATCGGCAGGTGTGCCGCCGAGCATCGCGAGCGCTTCGCGTCCGGTCGCCGCTTCCCCCACGACCACCAGCGGAAGCGCCGCGGTGCAGTCGTCGAGCAGCTCCCGAAGCCTTCTGCGCGCGGGAGCCTCGTCGTCGACGACCAGGATTTTCAGCGGCGCGTCACCCATATCGCGCGTGCTTCTTCACTTGGGTCCGGTAGGGCATGCGTATGTGCACCTCGTAGGTGTCCCTGTTGACCTTGCTTTCGAGGCTCGCCTCCGCGTCGAAGTGAAGCGCGAGACGCTCGCGGATATTGGCAAGGGCCATCTTGTTCCCGGCGTGGTGATTGCCGCTCATCTGATACGGGTTGCGCAGGATCGCATGAACCTCGCCCCGGCGCAGGAAAATATTAATCGCGATCACCCCTCGCGTGCTAGACGGTTCGATTCCGTGGTAGACGGCGTTTTCGAGCAGCGGTTGAAGGACCAGCGGTGGCACCAGGGCGTCCTTCGGCATGTTGTCTGTGTGCCATTCGATCTCCAGCCGCTCGCCGAGACGCAGCATCTCCACATCGAGATATTGTCTGCACAGTTCCACCTCGTCTTCGAGCGGCATCAACTGTCGATTGTCGCGCATCAGGACGCGATACAGATCCGCCAGATCCTCGAGCGCCGTTTCCGCGCGCCGCGGCTCCGAGCGCATCAAGGACAGCACCGCGTTCATGCTGTTGAAAAGGAAATGCGGCCGGATGCGCGCCTGCAGCGCCTGCAACCGCGCCTCGGTGATCGCGGGAGACAGTGCTTTGGAACGAAGCTGAAAGTAATAGAGCAGCACGCCCGCGATCGCCAGCGAATAGAGCGCATGGCGCAGTATCGTTGCGGCCGACAACGGGGAAATCCAGGCGGAGACCACGGCGCTGAATCCCAGCGAGATTGCAAGCGTCAGCGCAATGACCATCACCGCACCGCTCTCGTAGGGTCGCCGCCCGAGCCAGGGCGCAAGCATGTACAGGATCAAGACCTCGACCAGCAGCGGCGGCTGGACAAGCGCGACCATCTCCACCCAGGTCGCGGAAAGCGCTTCCAATCGAGGCTCACGCAAGATCGCGGCGATCAGCACGACCGCGTTCACGGCGAGCAGGATGCGCAATATCGTGCCCAGATTGCGCAAATCGGGCAGCGAAAGCGGGAACGTATTTTGATTTATAATCGAGCGCACTTTTGCGTGGGACCTGCGATCGGTTTCCTTTTTGCCGGCGACTCGCCGGGATCGCCTGCCGAATGCGAGTCGCGTATCGCCCGGCTATTGTGGGGAAGAGCCCAGGGTGAGGCAAGCCATGCCCGCTGACAAGAATAATTCCGACAATACGCCGCCACGGCCGTGGTCGGGCCGCTTCAGCGAGCCCATCGGCGACCCCGTGAAGCGCTATACCGCATCGGTAGAGTTCGATCAGAGGCTCGCAGACGCCGACCTCGCATGCTCCCTCGCGCATGCCCGAATGCTCGCCGCCGTCGGAGTCCTCGACGCGAAGGACCTGGCGGCGATCGAGCGGGGACTCGCCGCCGTGCGGGACGAGATTTCGAAAGGCACCTTCCCGTGGTCGCTCGATCTCGAGGACGTGCATCTGAACATCGAGAACCGGCTGACGGCGATGGTCGGTGATGCCGGCAAGCGTCTTCACACGGCACGGTCGCGAAACGACCAGGTCGTGACCGATCTTCGAATCTACGTTCGCGCCTCCATCGATGTCGTCGTCGCGGGCATTGCCGCCCTGCGTTCGCGCCTGCTGGATCTGGCCGAGACCCACGCCGCGACGATCATGCCGGGATTCACGCATCTTCAGGTCGCGCAACCGGTGACTTTCGGACATCACCTCATGGCGTACGACGCAATGCTCACGCGCGACGCCGACCGATTCCTGGATTGCCGCAAGCGCGTCAACGTGCTGCCGCTGGGCAGTGCCGCGCTCGCCGGTACGAGCTATCCCATCGATCGCGAGCGCGTAGCCGCCGAGCTCGGCTTCGACGGCGTATCGGGTAACTCGCTCGACGCGGTGTCCGACCGCGACTTTGCGATTGAATTCGCCGCTGCCGCATCGATGCTCGCCGTTCACCTGTCGCGCTTCGCGGAGGAGCTCGTCCTCTGGTCGAGCCCGCGTTTCGGGTTTATCCGCATCGCCGACCGCTTCTGCACGGGAAGCTCGATCATGCCGCAAAAGCGGAACCCCGACGTTCCCGAGCTCGTTCGCGGAAAGAGCGGTCGCGTATTCGGCGACCTCGTTGCGCTGCTGACGCTAATGAAGGGCCAACCGCTTGCCTACAACAAGGACAACCAGGAAGACAAGGAGCCCGTATTCGACATCGTCGACACCGTCGTGCCGACGCTTGCGGTCATGGCCGATCTCGTCGGAGGCGGCATCGAAGTCGACGCGCAGCGCATGCGTGCGGCGGCGCGCGAAGGATTTGCCACCGCCACCGACCTTGCCGATTACCTCGTGCGCAAAGGTCTGCCGTTCCGCGACGCGCACGAAGCCGTGGCGCAGGCGGTCCGCCACGCGGAGGGCGAGCGCTGCGATCTGGCCGAACTGCCGATCGACGTCCTGCGACGCTTTTCGCCGCTGATTGACCGCGATGTGTTTTCCGTTCTGTCGCTCGACGGTTCGGTGGCAAGCCGCAATCACGTCGGCGGGACGGCGCCCGAGCGGGTCCTGCAGGCGATCCGCGAGGCAAGAGCCTCGCTTTCTGCGGGCAAATAGTTTGCGCCTCGTAAGTCAACAGGAGCCCGTATGGACAGGAAGAACGTTGCATTTCTAGGACTCGGCGTCATGGGCTTTCCGATGGCAGGCCATCTCGCTCGCGCGGGCTACAACGTCACCGTGTACAACCGCTCGCCAGAAAAAGCCGCGCAGTGGGTGGAAAAGCACGGCGGTGCCAAAGCCGAGACGCCCGCCAAGGCGGCGGCCGGCAAGGATTTGGTGATGATGTGCGTCGGCAACGATAACGATGTGCGGGCGGTGGCCCTGGGGTCCGACGGCGCGCTCGCGGCGATGGATGCGGGGAGCATCCTGGTGGACCACACGACCGCATCGGCAACTGTCGCGCGCGAGCTCTACGCGGCTGCGAAAGCGCGCAAGGCCGGTTTTCTCGATGCGCCCGTCTCGGGCGGGCAGGCGGGGGCCGAAAGCGGCAAGCTCACGGTGATGGTGGGCGGCGACGCCGACGTCTTCGAAAAGGCGCAACCCGTCATCGCTACTTATGCGCGCGCGGTCACGCTGTTGGGCGGGGCGGGCGCGGGCCAGCTCACGAAAATGGTCAATCAAATCTGCATTGCCGGTTTGCTGCAGGCGCTCTCGGAAGGAATCAACTTCGCCGGCCGCGCGGGCCTCGACGTTGAGCGCGTGCTCGACGTCATCGGCAAGGGCGCCGCGCAATCGTGGCAGATGGACAATCGCGGAAAAACCATGACGGCGGACAAGTTCGACTTCGGGTTCGCAGTCGACTGGATGCGCAAGGACCTTGCGATCTGCCTCGCCGAATCTCGCGTCAACGGCGCAGCGTTGCCGGTGACCGCGCTGGTCGATCAGTTCTACTCGCGGATCCAGGCGCGTGGCGGCAACCGCTGGGACACCTCGAGCCTTATCCGCCTGCTGCGCGACTGACGTCCGCCTCACCTGCGTCGAGCTCGATTTCAAAACTGATCTCTGCAGTCTTGGCCAGCATCAGCGTGGCCGAGCAGTATTTTTCCTTGGACAGTTTCACCGCGCGCTCGACTTGCGCGGGATTGAGGCCGGTCCCTCGAATCCGGTATCGAAGGTGGATCTTGGTAAAGACCTTCGGGTCTTCGTCCGCGCGCTCGGCTTCCGCTTCGACCACGCAGTCGGCGATCGGCTGGCGCGCTTTTTTCAGTATCCAGACGACGTCGAAGGCGGTGCATGCCGCAGTGCCCGCAAGGACAAGCTCCATGGGCCTCGGACCGAGATTGCGCCCGCCGGCATCGGGGGCACCGTCCACGACAAGCGCGTGGCCACTACCGGTTTCCGCGACGAAGCTAACTCCCTCGTTCCACTTGACCCTTGCCTTCATTGGCCTGCCCCGATAGTTAGCGAGCGCTTACGCCGAACTCGTGACGCTTCTGTCATGGACAATTTTGAATTGGCGCAGTGCAAAATATTGTTGCCTTGTGCACTGCACTATGCCATTATTTTCTCGTCTGCGCGCGGAGATCCTCCTCCTTTCTCCCCGCAGACAACATTCCTCCATTCTCCTCCTATGGTGGAATCCTCGCGCGGCCGCCTGGCCGCGCTTTTTTTGGCGCCGCTCACGAGGGGCGTCGTGAGCCGCTGCTTGCCGTTGCCGGGCTTTCTTCGCGTCCCGCGTTCCCGCGGTTTGACAGAGGATGAGCCTCGTATTAATATGGAAGACTTTGCTAAAGCTTTGCCCGAGCGTCCTTTCTATATGAAAACTTTCTCCGCCAAGCCCCGGGACATCACGCGGGAATGGTACATCGTCGATGCCAGCGACAAGGTCCTGGGCAGACTTGCAAGCGCAATCGCGCATCGTTTGCGGGGCAAGCACAAGACGATTTTCACGCCGCACATGGACACGGGCGATTTCATCGTCGTTACCAACGTCGAGAAGATCAAGGTGACCGGCAACAAGGCCGAGGACAAGCTGTACCATCGCCACAGCGGTTATCCGGGTGGGGTGAGGACCCTGTCGTTCGCCCAAATGCAGCAGAGGCATCCGGGGCGCGTCCTTGAAAAAGCCGTCAAGGGCATGTTGCCCAAAGGTCCCCTCGGCTACGCGATGATCAAAAAGCTCAAGTGCTACGCCGGGACCACCCACCCTCACACGGCGCAGCAACCCAAGTCACTCGAACTCTAAAGGCGGAACATGATCGGCAACTATTACTACGGCACGGGCAGGCGCAAGAGCGCCGTGGCACGCGTGTTCATCCGCAAGGGCTCGGGGAAGTTCGTCGTCAACGAAAAGCCGGTCGATGAGTTCTTCACGCGTGAGACGGGAAGAATGGTCGTGCGGCAGCCGCTGAAGCTCGTCAACCACGAAGCGAGTTTCGATATCATGGTCAACGTCAAGGGCGGAGGCGAGTCGGGGCAGGCCGGGGCCGTTCGTCACGGCATCACGCGTGCACTGATGGACTACGATCTGGCGCTCAAACCCGTGCTGTCGAAAGCCGGGCTGGTGACCCGTGATGCGCGGGAAGTCGAGCGGAAGAAAGTCGGGCTGCACAAGGCGCGACGCCGGAAGCAGTTCTCGAAACGCTGAGCGTCGTGCATCGACGAAAAGGGGCCGCCGCGAGGCGGCCTTTGCATTTGGCCGGTCACACGCGCGAACCTATATTCCATTGTCATAAAGACGCCCGGCGATGCTACACTGGCGGGGCAAGGAGTAATCGATGATCACTGTTGGCATCGTCGGGGGCACGGGTTACACCGGGGTCGAGCTGCTCAGATTGCTGGCCGTCCACCCGCAGGCGAGCGTCAAGCTCATTACTTCGCGCAAGGAAGCGGGGATGGAGGTTGCCGACATGTTCCAGAGCCTGCGCCGGCTGGGACCCTTGAGCAAGCTCGAGTACTGCGATCCCGGCGATGCGGACCTCAAAACCTGCGATGTCGTCTTTTTCGCGACGCCGCACGGAGTCGCGATGGCCCAGGCGCGCGACCT
The DNA here is from genome assembly GCA_963745385.1 of uncultured beta proteobacterium. Taxonomy (GTDB): domain Bacteria; phylum Pseudomonadota; class Gammaproteobacteria; order Burkholderiales; family Casimicrobiaceae; genus PALSA-1003. The sequence continues at coordinate 281,421 of CAVUXI010000003.1, read as the reverse complement.
GGTCGGCTCGGGTGTCAAGATCATCGACCTCGCGGCGGACTTCAGGCTCAAGGATCCCGTCCGAATTCGAGCGCTGGTACAAGATGCCGCACAGCTGTCCGGACCTCCTTGCCGAAGCGGTATACGGCCTGCCCGAGATGCATCGCGCCGAGGTCGCCGCGGCGCGCATCGTCGGCAATCCCGGGTGCTATCCAACCGCGGTGCAGCTTGGATTCCTGCCGCTGGTCGAAGCGGGGATCGTCGATCCGCTGTCCTTGATCGCGGACGCCAAGTCCGGCGTCTCCGGCGCGGGGCGCAAGGCCGAGCTGGGCCTCTTGTTCAGCGAGGCGTCGGACAACTTCAAGGCGTACAACGTCGGCGCGCATCGTCATCACCCCGAAATCGTGCAAGGACTCGGTGCGGTGGCGAAACGCCCCCTCAGCGTCGTGTTCACGCCGCATCTGGTGCCGATGATTCGCGGCATTCACGCAACGCTGTACGCGACTTTGACCGACCCCGGCGTCGATCTTCAGGCGCTCTACGAGAAGCGCTACGCGAACGAGCCTTTTGTCGATGTCATGCCCGCCGGAAGTCACCCGGAGACTCGCTCCGTGCGCGCAAGCAATGTCTGCCGTATCGCCGTGCATCGCCCGCAGGGCGGCGATATCGCCATCGTGCTGTCGGTCATCGACAACCTCGTCAAGGGCGCTGCCGGACAGGCGATCCAGAACATGAACCTGATGTTCGGCCTGCCCGAGACGACGGGTCTCGCCGGCACCGCCGGTTCTTCCCTGAGCGCGCGATGTCGACCCGTTTCAGTCGCCGGGATCCGCTTGAACTTGCGCCTCGGCCGCAAGCTGCGCCAGACCTTCGGCATCAGCGCTCCGCGGATGGCGGTCCGCACCCACTTGTCCTGGCGCTGGAAAATTCCCGCGCTGTGCGTGCTCCTGGCGCTGATCGCCGGCATGTGGTGGTGGGGATTCGACTCTGGGCAGTTCCTGGGCGGCTTCAACCGCAGCGAAGTTGCCGCAAAGCAGGAGCGTCTGGAAACCGAAGTTGCCCGGCTCCGTGAAGAAAATGTCCGCCTCCGCGGCAGAAATTCCGAGCTGGAAAGCGATCTCGCCATGACCCGCGGCGCGCAGGCTACGCTGTCCAAGCAGACGCTCGAGCTGCAGAACGAGAACACGCAGATCAAGGAGGAGCTCGCGTTCCTGCAGCAGCTCTTCAGCGACGCGGCAAGCAGGGCACCGTTTCCATCCAGCGTCTGACCGCCGAGCGGGAGCGCGACGATGCGTATCACTTCAGCCTGCTGGTCGTTCGCGGCGGCAATCCGAGCGACGAATTTGCCGGACAGCTGACGCTGCAGGCTGGAGCTGATGGCAGGCGGACAACCGTCGGTCATCGCGCTGCCCGACGACCAGCCGGACCCCTCGGGCACGTTCAAGCTCAAGTTCAAGTATTATCAGCGCATCGAGGGCACCATCGTCGTCCCGCCCGGCAGCCAGCTCAAGACCCTGCAGGCGAGGGTGCTCGAGACCGGGCAAGCGTCGCCGAAGGCGACGCGAAGCTTGAACATCTCGTAGGAGAACCCCATGTTCGAACGTAAGAAGTCACGCCGCCGCAAAAGCGCATCGACAGCCTGATCGGCGCCGGAACGACCGTGCACGGCGACGTCACCTTTTCCGGCGGCTTGCGCATCGACGGCACGGTCAACGGCAAGGTGACGACCGCCGACAACCAGCCCGGAACGCTGGTGATCAGCGAGCAGGCCCGGGTCGACGGCGAGGTCCGGGTCTCGCACGTCGTGATCAACGGCGCGGTGAGCGGCCCGGTGACCGCCAACGACTACCTGGAACTGCAGGCGAAGGCGCGGGTCAACGGAGATGTGGTCTACCGCACGCTGGAAATGCACGTCGGCGCGATCGTTGCAGGGCAAGCTTGATGCACGTCGGAGCCCGAAACGGCATCGATCGTCGAGCTCAAGCGCGCGAGCGGCGAGTGAGCGTTGACGCGTCTTGGACGCGAATTGACCAGTTCGACGGAAGGCCGATAATGTGAGTTCGCTGTTCAAGGAGTAGCAATGAATGCAATGACCGAAATGCCCGCCCCGCTGGTCTTCACCGACGCCGCGGCGGCCAAGGTGAAAACCCTGATCGACGAGGAAGGCAACGCCGACCTCAAGCTGCGCGTGTTCGTCACCGGCGGCGGCTGCTCCGGCTTCCAGTACGGCTTCACCTTCGACGAAACCGTCAACGAGGACGATACGTCGATGGAGAAGAACGGCGTCACGCTGCTGATCGACCCGATGAGCTACCAGTACCTGGTCGGCGCCGAAATCGACTACCAGGAAGGCCTCGAGGGCGCGCAGTTCGTGATCAAGAATCCGAACGCGACCACGCACCTGCGGCTGCGGGTCGTCGTTCTCGCCCTGACCGTTCAAACGCATTCGGCATCGGGCGCCCATCCGGGGCCCGTTGCTTCGCGTACGGCCCCCGTTTTCATTCTTGACGCGGTCCCTCACGCCGGATAGATCGCGCCGAGCACCCGCGGCCCGCGCGCGCCGGTGACCGCCGGCAGATTGCCGGGCCGGCCGGCAAGCGCCTCGCGCGCGAGCCACGCGAAAGCCAGCGCCTCGACGTCGTTGACCGGCACGCCGTGCGCCGCGGTCGTCGCGACCGTGGCGGCGCGAGCGTCGACGCGAGCTCGCGCATGCAGCGCGCGTTGTTGCGCGCCGCCGCCGCAGACGAGCACCTCGGTCGCGCCGGCGCAGTGCGTCGACGATCGCTCCGCGATGGTGCGCGCGTCAGCGCGACCAGCGTGCGCTGCACGTCGGCGGGCGCGTACGACGGCTTGGCGTGCCGTGCCCAGCCACGCGCAGTTGAAGTGGTCGCGGCCGGTGCTCTTCGGGCGGCGGCAGCGCGAAGTAAGGCTCGGCGCGCAGCGCGTCGAGCAGCGTCCGCGATCGCTGCCGCGGGCACGCCCAGGCGCCGTCGCGATCGAACGGCTGCGCCGGTATGGCGCTCGCACCAGGCGTCGAGCAGCGTGTTGCCCGGACCGGTGTCGAAGCCGCGCACGGCGCCGTCGGCGGGCAGGTCGGTGACGTTGGCGATGCCGCCGAGATTGACGACGACGCGATGCGATCCGTCGCTGCCGAACAGCGCGGCGTGGAACGCCGGCACGAGCGGCGCGCCCTGGCCGCCCGCGGCGACGTCGCGGCTGCGGAAATCGGCGACGACGGTCGATGCCGGTACGCTCGGCGAGCCGCGCCGGATTGGTGAGCTGCAGCGTGTACCCGAGGTCGGGGCGGTGGCGAATCGTCTGGCCGTGCAGGCCGATCGCGCGCGACGTCGCGGCGCGGCAACGCCGGCCGCGCGCAGCACCGCCGCACACGGCGGTCGCGCAGCAGTCCATCAAGCGCGTTGGCGGCGAGCGAGCCGCGGTGCGATCTCGTCGGCGCCGCTTCGCTGCAGCGCGTTGAGCTCGCTCGCGCAGCCCGGCCGCAAACGTCGACGTGCGCGCGGCGAGAGCGTCCGCAGGGCTGCACCGAGAAATCGGCGAGCACCGCGTCGACGCCGTCGACGCTCGTGCCCGACATCAGGCCGATGTAGAGCTCGCGATCGCACGTCGAAAGCGCGCTACTCGCGCGCCGGCGAGGGTCACGGCCGTGCGACAGCGCGAGCTCGTCCGCGAGCGGCGCGACGCCCGCCACGATACGAGCCGCGCGCGCCGCGCCGGAAGCGGCGGCTGCATCGGGCAACGCGATCGTCAGCGGATTGCGCTGCTCGTTGTTGACGCGAAACTCGTAGTGCAGATGCGGGCCGGTCGCCCAGCCGGTCTGGCCCGACGTAGCCGATGACCTCGCCCTGCGCGACGCGCGCCCCGGCTCGCATGCCGGCGGCGAAGCGCGACAGATGCGCATACAGCGTCGAATACGCGCCGCTGTGCTGCAAGGCGACGACGTTGCCGTAGCCGTTCTGCTGCCCGGCGAAGGCGACCTTGCCGTCGCCCGTCGCGCGCACCGGCGTGCCGGTCGGCGCGGCGAAGTCGACGCCCTTGTGCGCGCGCCACGTCTGCAGGAACGGATGAAAGCGCGCGAGCGAGAATCCCGACGTGATGCGCGTGAACTCCACCGGCGAGCGCAGGAACGCCTTGCGCAGGCTCTTGCCGTCCTCGGCGTAGTAGCCGTCGCTGCCGTCGGCGCCGCGCCAGAGGAACGCGCGAAACGTGACGCCCTTGTTGACGAACTCCGCGGCGACGATGCGGCCCGGCGCCGACGCGGCTCGCCGTCGACCTCGCGCATCTCGTAGACGACGGCTGAAGCGATCGCCGCGCCGCAGGTCGTGGTAGAAGTCGATGTCGCCGGAAAAGACGTCGGCGAGCTGCATCGTGACCGCGTCCGGCAGGCCGACCGCATCGGCGGCGCGCGAACAGCGACGAGCGGATCTCGCCGGCGCGAAGCTCGAGCGCACATCGGCTGCGGCGGGCGGCGACGCTGCGCGACAGAAGCCATCGCCGTCGCGGCGCGATCGCGAGGAGCTCGCCGCCCTGGGCCAGATAGCGCAGCGCGACGAGGCGGCCGTCGTCGTCGGTTTCGACGCGGACCGCCTTGCCCGGGCGAAGCTGATAGAGCGCCCGCGCGCCGGCGTCGGTGCGCAGGAACTGCTGCGCGGCCGGGTCGTCGACGCCGAGGCGCGCGAGCACGCTGCCGAGCGTGTCGCCGCGCTGGATGCGCTCCTCGCGCCAGTAGCCGTCGGCGTGCGACGGCAGCGCAGCGAGCGCGAGGCGACGGCAGCTCGCGCACGATCCGCTCGCGGACGGATCGGCCGGGAGCGTCGATTCCGGGAGCGAACCCGAACGCCGCGACGATGCCGGCAGCGCCATCAGCACGATGGCGACGACGCGACCGTGCACGGACGCGAGCTGGCGCAGGACGTTGCGCTAGCATCCGCGCTTTGCGCTAGAATTCGCGCTTCGCGTCAACGAGTCTCAGATTCCGTCCCTGACCGCTGTCCGCGACGGCCGCCGGATTGTAGCAGACACCCGCCTGCCCATCCACGCCATGGCCGTCGACATCGACCACCAGCTCGCCGTCTTCAAGCGCGGCGCCGACGAGCTGATCGTCGAGGCCGAGCTCGTCGAGCAAGCTCAAGCGCGGCAAGCCGCTGCGCATCAAGGAAGGCTTCGATCCCGACGCGGCCCGACCTGCACCTCGGCCACACGGTGCAGTTCAACAAGCTGCGCCAGCTGCAGGACCTCGGCCACCACATCATCTTCCTGATCGGCGATTTCACCGGCATGATCGGCGACCCGACCGGGCGCAACGTCACGCGCCCGCCGCTCTCGCGCGAGGAGCTCGAGGCCAACGCCAAGACCTACACCGACCAGGTCTTCCTGATCCTCGATCGCGAAAAGACCGAGGTCGCGTTCAACTCGAAGTGGCTGCTCGCGCGCTCGGCGCCGACGGCATGATCCGGCTCGCGGCGAAGTACACGGTGGCGCGCATGCTCGAGCGCGACGACTTCGCCAAGCGCTACCAGAGCGGCGCAGCCGATCGCGGTCCACGAGTTCCTCTACCCGCTCGCGCAGGGCTACGACTCGGTCGCGCTCAAGGCCGACGTCGAGCTCGGCGGCACCGACCAGAAATTCAACCTGCTGGTCGGCCGCGAGCTGCAGCGCCACTACGGGCAGGAGCCGCAGTGCATCCTGACCCTGCCGCTGCTCGAAGGCCTCGACGGCGTCAACAAGATGTCGAAGTCGCTCGACAACTACGTCGGCATCACCGAGCCGCCCGAACGAAATGTTCGGCAAGCTGATGTCGATCTCCGACGACGCTGATGTGGCGCTACTACGAGCTGCTGTCGTTCCGGCCGCTCGACGAGATCGCGAGGCTCAAGCGCGAGTGCGACGGACGGCCGCAATCCGCGCGACGCCAAGGTCGCTGCTCGCGCAGGAAATCGTCGCGCGCTTCCATTCGCGCGGCGGCGGCCGAACGCGCGCTCGCCGAATTCGAGGCGCGCTTCCGCGACGGCGCGATGCCCGAGAACATGCCCGAAGTGACGCTGCAGAGCGCCGGGGCGGGCCTTCCGATCGCGCAGCTCGCGAAGCAGGCGGGCTCGTCGACTCGACGTCCGAGGCGCTGCGGCTCATCGCGCAGCGCGGCCTCAAGCTCGACGGCGACGTCGTCGCCGACAAGGCGCTGGTCGTCGCCGCCGGCAGGACGGTCGTCGTGCAGGCGGGCAAGCGCAAGTTCGCGCGGGTCATCGTGCACTGACGGGCATGGGTCCGGTTGCGATTACCATCATCATCTGCAGCATCGACGCCGACAAATACGCGCGTGTCACCCGGAACCTGAGCGAGCGCCTTGCCGGGCAAGCTTACGAGATCATCGGCATCCACGACGCGCGCTCGCTGGCGGAAGGCTATAACCGCGGAGTGCGGCGCTCCCGCGGCGACCTTCTGATCTTCAGCCACGACGATTCGAGATCGTTTCGTCGGATCTGCCTGCAGCGCTCACTCGCGCCGCGGAAGCGCTCGACGTCTTCGGTATCGTCGGCACATCCAAAGTGTTGAGCGCGTACTGGCCCGCGGCAGGTCATCCCCACCTCCACGGCTGGATTTCGCAGCCCGCACCCGATGGCAAGACCTTCTACGTCGGCGTGTTCGGGGTCGACGGTGCTCTATCGACCAGCCTTCAGGGTCTCGACGGCATGTTTTTCGCGGCGCGCCGCGCGGTCGCCGAGCATCTGCCATTCGACGAAGAGACATTCGATGGCTTTCACGGCTACGACATCGATTTCTCGTTCGCGGCGCATCTCGCGGGCTTCCGCGTCGGCACGACCGCGGAGATCGCGTTGATCCACGCTTCCGGCGGCAAATTCGGCGCCGCATGGCAGCGCAGCGCCGAGCGCTTCGCCGCCAAATACGGCGAGCGCCTGCGTGTGGGCGATGTACCGCCCAAATGGTCCTTCGCGCGTACGCACGTCGGCTCGCGGGAGGCAATCGTGCGCGAGTTCCCGATGGACCGGCTCGTCGAGATCAGCCGGCGTTTGCGCGCGGCGTATGCACCGCGCTCGGAATAGCGCAGCGCTCCGTCTTCACCCGATTCCCGCGTTGCCTTCGACGCCGACGATCCTCGGGAGATTCAATTTTCGAGGCGCTATCGTTTTTCGCGCGCGCAAGTAGCGCGCCATCACGTCCCAGATCGGCTCGCCGCCGGACGCTCTCGCTTCCTCCGACACCGGCGCCCATCCCGCGACCTTGTATCTGCGCTCCGCGACCAGCGGCTTTCCGTTGAGTGTCATCGCATCGATTCTGCTGGCCGATCCCGGCGCCCGGGTCGCACGCGTATCGCAAGCCGCCGACGCGCACCATGTCGCCGCCCTGCTGGTAGTACGGATCCGGATTGAAGAGATTGTCGGCGACGTCCTCGAGAATCGTCTTGATCGTCTCGCCGGTGAGCTCGTTGACGCGTCACGTAAGGGTAGGTGATCGCGGTCTGATCCATCAGATGCTCGACGCGTGATCGCCTCGCCCGGAAGCAGCGAGGTGCCCCAGCGAAAGCCCGGCGAGAACGCGATCTCCGCGTCCTTTTTCCGCCATCAGCCCGTCGAGGATCAGCTGATCGAAGGCTGCCGTTGAAATTGCCGCGGCGATAGAGCAGTCCCTCGGTGACGGCGAGCTTCTCCGCAAGCTTCGCGCTTGAACGGCGCGCGGACACGCTCGATCAATGCGCTCATCTCGGCGTCCGCCGGCAGCAGGTTCGAGAATACGGGCAGCAGCCGGTAGCGGTAAGTCGGCGACCGCGCCGCTCTTCACGTCGAGGTCGAGCACCGCGAGGAACTTGCCGTTGCAGCCGGCGTTGGTGACGAGCGTCTTGCCGCCGCGCGTTGCCGACGATCGATCGGCGGCGGCACGCCGTCGTGCGTATGGCCGCCGAGGATCGCGTCGATCCCGCGAACGCGCGATGCGAGCTTCAGATCGACGTCCATGCCGTTGTGCGACAGCAGCACGACGGCCTGCGCGCCCTTGCCGCGCGCTTCGTCGACGATCTTCTGCAGCTCCTCCTCGCGAATGCCGAAGGTCCAGTCCGGGACGAAGTAGCGCGGATTGGCGATCGGCGTGTAGGGAAACGCCTGCCCGATGATCGCGACCGGAATCGCCGTTGATGCTCGCGCAGCGCGTACGGCGCGAAGACCGGATCGCCGAAGTCGGCGGTTCTTACGTTCTGCGCGAGGAACTCGATGTGACCGCGAAAGTCGTTCTCGACGACCTGCCTGACGCGATCGGCGCCGAGCGTGAATTCCCAGTGGCCGGTCATCACGTCGACGCCGAGAAGCTTCGAGGCGTCGATCATGTCCTGGCCGTTTGTCCACAGTGCCGTCGCCGAACCCTGCCAGCTGTCGCCGCCGTCGAGCAGCAATGCGCCGGGACGGCCGGCTTTGAGCCGCTTGACGAGCGTCGCCAGGTGCGCGAAGCCGCCGGTCTTCCCGTAGCGCCGCGGCTGCGCGAACGAAATCGAGGTGCGTGAGCGCGTGCGCCTCGCGCGTGCCCGGCGCGATCCCGAAGTACCTGAGCAGCGCGTCGCCGACGAGATGCGGCGGCTTGCCCGACGCGCCGCCCACGCCGAGATTGACGCTCGGGCTCGCGAAAATACGTCGGAAGCAGCTGCGCGTGGCAGTCGGTGAAATGCAGCAGGTGAACATTGCCGAGAGGCGGCACGTCGTAGGCTGCATCGGCCGTTTCGATCGCCCAGCCGTCGCTTGCGTTGAGATCGAAGCCGGCGGCCGACGCCGCGGCGAGCATCTGCAGGAATTCGCGCCGATTCATGCGCGCCGACGCGATCGTCTCATGTTTTCAGCAATCGCCGCGACGCTCGAGATCCATCATTCGGAAAGTGGTCAAGGGCGCCGTCATTCCCGCGAAAGCGGGAATCCAGTGTCGTTTGTTCATCGAGAAGACACTGGATCCCGGGTCTCGCTAAGCGCGCTCGCCCGGGATGACGTTGAGTGTCGTTCGTTCATCGAGAAGACCCTGGATCCCGGGTCTCGCGGAGCGCGCTCGCCCGGGATGACGTTTCCGGGTGCGCGTCACTTGTTGACCGGCGATTGCGGGATCCATCAGCAGCGCGGTGACATCCTTGATCTGCTGCTCGGTGAGAATGCCGCTGTGGCCGAAACGCGGCATGTTGGAGCACGCGGCGTACGCCTCGGAGTTGTAGATCTTGCCGTAGGCGTAGCGCTGCGTTCTCGACGGCCGTAGCCGCGAAGCTTCCCGAATTGATAGAGGCTGGGGCCGATCGTGCCGAACGAGAGCTCCTGCGGCGCAAGCTGATGGCACGCGTAGCAGTTGGCGCCGACGGGGCCCGCCGGGTCGTCGGAGAACTGCTTGCCGCGCCCCTCCTGCGCGATTTTCTCGCCATTTTTCCAGTCGCCGAGGAACTTGCCGTCGGCCGGATACTTGATCGTATCGCAGATTCGCTTTTCTCGATTCTCGCGGCGACGTCCTTCGACAGGCGCCTTGCCGGCGAGCGCGCTGCACAGCGACTGAGTCTCGTCCTGATTCGAGCCGATCGAGCGTCGCCTGACCGTTCGCCTTGAACGATGACTTCAGCATCGCCGCGGCCTTGGCCGCAACTTCCTCGTTCGAAGGACGCCGTTGCGCAGCCGAACCCAATCAAAACGCGAAAGCGATGCGAAAGCAGGGTTTGCGGTACGTTCATCGCATTCTCGTCATCGCTTGATGGCAGGCGCGTCGAACGCCGCGCCGTTGGCGTTGCGGGCCAGGAACATCGTCAGCGCGATCGAAGCGTCCGATGCGAAGATGAGCTCCGGGAAGCGCTGCTGGCGGAAGCAATCGTACAGACGCCACTGGAAGGTGCGCAGCTCGCCCTGCGAAACGCGGTACGCGGGCCACGTCGTGTACGCCTTCTGCGCGCCCTCGGCACGCGTCAGATTGGGAAGATCCTGCAGGCGGATGCGCTTTCCGTCCTCGCCATGGCAGGTAACGCAGGCGAAATCGTGCGTTCCGCCGCGAAAATAGAACATCTTCTCGCCGAGGCGGTACATCTGTTCTTCCTTCGGGTGCGACAGCGCGACGTTCATCTTCACGCCGCGCGATTCCGAGGTCACGTACGCGACCAGCGCCTCGATGTCCGATTTTTTCTCGTTGCCGCTGCCGAAGGGATTTTTGAGCGCATCCGCCTCGGCATAGCCCTGCAGCTTCACCATGCACCACACCAGGCGCGTCTCGAGATCCATCACCCGGTCGGCGTCGGCGAAATACCGCGGCAGCCGCGCGTACGCGCCCTTCACGACACCTGCGCCCAGCCCCAGATCGCACTGCTCCAGCGAAGCCTGCTTCGGTCCGCGCTTCTGCTTCCATAGCGCCTCGCCGCGGGCTTCCCACAGCTCGGCGGGATTGCCGTCCTGCAACGCGGCGCGGTACTTGGCGATCTCATCGACGGTCGACTGCGCGAACGCACACGGCGCGGCGACCAGGCATACATAAGCGGCGAGCCGTCCGGCGCGCAAAAAACGGACAGGCATATTCATTCCTCGTTTATCGAACAAGGGATGTTGCCGCATCGACGGACAGAAGAGGATCCAACAGGCGGCAATGACTCGACCGACGGTCACGCAATGGTCGCTTCGTCGGTTCGCTTGCTCACCCCTCGTTGTCGACCCAGGTGATGACGACCTTGTCGCCCTTTGCCCCGCCCTTGAACTTGAACGACATGAAAGGGTTCTTCGACACCGCGGGCCCCCACTGCGCCGACAGCACGGTCTTGCCGTTCCACGTCGCGGAAACGCTCTGGATGAACCACGCGGGTATCGTCTTTCCCTGCGCGTCCTTGCGCTGCCCGGTCTCCATCTCGTGGTTCATCAGGACTTTGACCTCGGTCGAATCGCCGACGAGATTCGCGCGGATTTTCATCGGATCTGGCATGTCAGCCTCCGCAGCCGCCGAGCGTGACCTTGACTTCCTTGGACGCCACGTAGTACTTGCCGTCGGCCTTGACCAGAGCGTAGACGTTCGGAGGTCTGGTTCATCTTGACCCGCGTCGAAATCGTTGGATCGGTGCCTGCGGGGATGTCGAAGTTCGCGGCGAGCATGTTCGGATTCTTTTCGATCAGTATCGCGATCGACTCGGTCTTCGGAATGTTGCTGGATATGCCGACCGGCACGACCGCGCCGTTCTCGGCAATATCCGGAGTCTGAAAAAACACGATGTCCTTGCTCTGCGCGGCTTCGCCGCCGCCCAGCGCCTTCATGGTCTCCGCCATGTTGTGGGTTTCGAAGGCCGCCTTGTTCCACGCCGGCACCTCTGCGTATGCCGCGCCGGGCCTGAGCCCCCCTGCGGCCGCAAGCAACGTCAAAGCGCCGGTGCCGGCCCTGAGAAGCTTCCTTCGCGTGCGGTCCATTATCGATCTCCGATCTTGCAAAAGGGCGATTTTACGCTCCTGCTTGGGACGCGTGCGCCGCCCCAACCTCGGTAGCGTCACTCAATAGGTCAAACACGCCGCGTTGAGAATGCCGACCGAGAGCGACAGCGTCGCCAACAGGACTGCGGGCGCCGCGCGCCCGGCTTCGATGGCTTGCGCAAAGTGCGGGACGAGGCGCGCCGCGACGACGTACACGACCACCTGAACGAGCAGCGCGATCGCGCTCCAGGCGGCCATGTCGAGCGGGCTGACGCTGTGGGCGATCGCGCTGGCGAGCGGCAACACAAAGCCGATCAGCGCGCCGGCAAGCGAAATCGCCGCCGCGATGTTGCCTTCTCGGATCAAGGCGAATTCACGATACGGCGTCGCCCGAACGTAGATCGCCACAAAGAGCGCAAGGATCGCCAGCGCGAACGCGAAGTACGCCAGGAAATCGGGAAATCCCGCGATCGACTGCCAAACGTTGCTCATCTTTTTCTCCTGAGTGGATCCGCGACGGAAGCGGGCGCGGTCACACGAAATAATGCGGAACAAAATGGCTGGTGTTGCGGGTGATCGGCGTCGAATCCTCGCGGACACCGACTCCCGCCGGCTCGTCTCCCACGACCCACGAGCCGATGGTGGCGTATACGTCGCCGAATCGCGGAATCTCGACGTAGGACTGGTAGACCCATCCTTCCTCGCCGTAGCTTCCGCCTTCGCTCAATATCTCTCCACCCCGATACACGGTGACGTTGGCGCCTTCGCGCGAGTACAGGGGTTTTCGAACGTAGTCGCCCGAGATGGACTCGCGATCGAATGACGCAGGCAGAAGGTTCGGATGACCCGGATTGAGCTCCCAGAGAATCGGCAAAAGGCCCTTGGTCGAAAGAAGCATCTTCCACGGCGGCTCGATCGTGCGCAGCCGGCAGCGCAGGAGGTCGGGCCCGAACTCGTCGCGAAGCAGCCATTCCCACGGGTAGAGCTTGCACAGCACGTCGATCTCGCTGCCGGCATCGTCGACAAAGCAAGCTGCGTCTTCAGCCCAACCGATGTCCTCGACGTGGATGAACCGGGTGGCCAATCCCGCCTGCGTCGCCACGTCGCGCTGATACTCGATCGTCCCGAAATCCTCGTCGCTTTCCTTCACGCAAGCGAAATGCACGACGGTGTTTCCGGAAAAGCTCAGGCCGATGGCGCGCCAGCTGGCGATCAGCTTTTCGTGCAGGGAATTGAACTGGTCGGCCTCCGGCATGCCCGGCAGAACCGCGTCCTGCAGCCAGCGCCACTGCACGACCGATGCCTCGAGCAGGGCGGTCGGCGTATCGGCGTTGTATTCCAGGAGCTTCGGGGGCGTCTTGCCGTCATAGGCAAAATCGAAGCGACCGACAAGCGCCGGCTCACCCGCCGTCCAGGACGCCTTGACGTAGTCGACAAACCGTTCGGGAATGGCGAGTTCTGAGAATCGGTCGTGCGCGACGATGTGCCGTACCGCATCCAGCGACAGCTTGTGCAACTCGCGCGTTGCCGCCTCCAGTGCGTCGATTTCCTTCGAAGTGAAGCGATAGCAATGCGCTTCGTCCCAATACACGCCGTCCATGGAATGGAATCCGAAGCCGACCGACTCGCAATCCGCGCGCCAGTTCGGGCGGGGCTGGACGTCGAGACGCTCCATCCTTAGCCGCCGCTCGATGCGTGTGCGGCGCCACTGGCACCGAACCCGCCACGGCTTACGTGAGTAGTTGCAACCGCACGGCTCCCCGGACGCGCGGCGTCGACGCTGCCGTGAGGCCGCAGCGCTCCGCTCGATCCAAACTGTCCGGCTCGGTAGAACGGCCCGTACCAGTAGACGCCATGCCCGCCGGTACGCGGTGCGACCGACGACTGGTCCTCGCACTTGAGCTCGTCGCCCCAGTCTTTCAGGCAATCGTCCTTGGAAGCGTAGACATCGCGGCGCAACGCGTCGCCTTCCTGACCGCACGCCGCCAACGCGGCCGCGCCAAGAAAGACAAGCGTTATGCGAGAGGAGGACTTACGAGCCATGCGGCCCGCATCATACCGGATGCAGGCCGCGGGCTTGGACGGCGCTTAGTGGACGCTTAGTGGACTTAGTGGATCGTGGCGGGCGCGAGAAATCGCAGCAGCACCCCGGACTTGAGGCGGTAGACGCCTTCGTCGAGATACTCCGCGCCGTCGATTTCGTCACGCGTGAAGGCAAGCTCAGTTTCGCCGAGCTTGAGCTCCATGACGACGTCGTCCGCAACGGTGAAATCGTCAGGCACCCGCATGTAGCCGGCTTCGAATACGACGCCGTTGAGCTGAACGAAAGCGGCCTCGTGCATTGCCTGGGCAATAGTAACGGGAAATGTTTTCATCGCGGCATCCTGACGACCGGGGCCCGGACGTCTCTAACCGTTAGATGCGGGCGCGCGATACAGGTTCAAGTCGCGCGTCGGATTTGGCGTGGCGCGAAGCCTTGTGTAAGACTTGCATCCGTGCCTGTCGGCTCAACACCGACAATATTTCAATCCGTATCGCGCTTTAGGCGAGGTTGAAGCCCACAACATTAGGCCTGATCAACCAGCTCGCGAACGAACGCGGGCAAGGCCATCGATGCGCGGTGCATGTCGCCGTTGTAGTACTGCAGGTCGCGAATGCCGCGCCTCGCGATCCGGCGATTCGCTTCGAGCGGCGTGATGTACGAGGGGTTGAGCGTCGTCGATGCGCAAGCCATCATCCACAGGCCGCCGTAAAGCGGTATCGAGACCAGATAGGGAACAACGATCGGGAACGCCGCGCGAAGATTGGCGATTCCCGTGCGTATGCGGTCAGGATGCGCCACCGGCGACGCGATATGCAGCGTCATCGCGCCCGACGGGTTCAGACGCGCGGCGCACGCGCGATAGAAATCCGGCTGATACAGCGGCTCCGAGGGACCTCCCGGATCGGTCAGATCGAGGACGATCAGATCGTAGCTTTCGGTGCTGCCGCGCACGAATGCGAGGCCGTCCTCGACCTTGAGCGTCAGGCGCGGATCGGCCAGCGCCCCGCGATGCACTTCACCCAGATATTTGCGCGCGATGTCGATGACCGCGAGATCGATCTCAACCAGCGTCACCGACTTCATGGTCGAATATTTCAACAGCTCTTCGGCCGATCCTCCGTCGCCGCCGCCGATGACCAGCGCCGTCACGGGCGCGGGATGCGCGATAGCCGCGATGTGCACGAGATTTTCGTGGTAGAAAAACTCGTCCTTTTCCGACGTCATGAAATGCCCGTCGAGCCGGAAAAGCCTTCCGAACGGAACCGTGTCGTGCACCTCCACGGTTTGGAAAGGCGACTGGAACCGCTCGTACTCGCGCGTAGAACGAACGAAAAAGCCGGTCTGGTCGGTCAGATATTCGGTCAGAAGGCCCGGCTGCAGATCGCCCGCGGCGCGCTCGTCAGGCATCGCGTCCGCCGCGATGAATCGCCTGAAATTCCACGCGCTGCGGCCTCAACACGTCCTGCATCGAGCGGAACAATTGCTCGGCCTTGGACGAGTTGTCCGTGGTGTAATTGCACACGTAGACGTCAATGGTCACGAAGCCGTGTTCGGGCCAGGTGTGGATCGCGAGATGGGATTCGGCGAGCAGCACCGTACCCGTGACACCGGTCGGCGCGAACTGATGAAAGCTGTCGCCGACGATACTCATTCCCGACGCGGCGGCCGCGCGCAGACACAACGCGCGCAGCGCTTCGGCATTGGCCATTTCCGGCATCTCGGCCGCGCAACCGTACCATTCTCCGAGCAGGTGAATGCCGTCCACTGTTGTCTCCCAGATCCCATTTCACCGACTGGCGATCGACCGCCGGTGAACGATCGGTAAAACTCGTTATTATTGCCCAAAACGGGTGCTTAGGCGATAATTTTACTGCTTTGCAGCAGTGTTTCGCGTCGTTTATCTCCGCGTCCTTGAACTTCCCCTTAAGACCATGACTGCACCACTTTCCGTTCCCGATTCGATGTCGGTAGCGACGCGAAAGCTCGCGCCGGACACCGTCCTGCTTGCCAACGCGATTCGCGCGTTGGCGATGGACGCGGTGCAGGCTGCCAACTCAGGACATCCCGGGATGCCGATGGGCATGGCGGAGATCGCGGTTGCGCTGTGGAATCGGCGTCTGCGCCACAATCCGGCGAACCCGCGATGGCCCGACCGCGATCGCTTCGTGCTTTCGAACGGGCACGGATCGATGCTGCAGTACGCGCTACTGCACCTCACCGGCTACGCGCTGCCGATGGAAGAGCTCAAGCGGTTCCGGCAGCTCAAGTCGATGACGCCGGGTCATCCCGAGCTGGGCGTCACGCCCGGAGTCGAAACGACGACCGGCCCGCTAGGTCAGGGGCTCGCCAACGCCGTGGGCATGGCGCTCGCCGAAAAACTTCTTGCGGCGAGGTTCAACAGACCGGGGCACGTCATCGTCGATCACCGCACCTATGTTTTCGTCGGCGACGGCTGTCTGATGGAGGGAATCTCTCACGAAGCCTGCTCCCTGGCGGGTACGCTGGGCCTCAACAAGCTGATGTGCTTTTATGACGACAACGGCATTTCCATCGACGGCGAAGTCGATCGCTGGTTCACCGATGACACGCCCAAGCGCTTCGAGGCCTACGGGTGGCATGTAGCGAGCGTCGACGGCCATGACGTCGACGCCGTCGATGCTGCCATCCAGGATGCGCAAGCCATCCCCGACCGGCCGACGCTCATACGCTGCAAGACGGTCATCGGCAAGGGATCTCCCAATCGCGCGGGCACCGATCTCGCGCATGGACAGGCGCTGGGCGACAAAGAAGTCGCGCTCACCCGAGAGCGTCTCGGCTGGTGCTACGCCCCGTTCGAGATTCCCGAAGAGGTCTACGAAGGCTGGAATGCACGCGAGTGCGGCGCGCTCCTGGAAGGCGACTGGGCCGCGCGCTTCGTCGCGTACAAGGCCGCGTACCCCGAGCTTGCGGCGGAGTTCGAGCGCAGGATCGCAGGCGAGCTCCCGGCCGATTTCCGAGAGCGCGCCGCGGGGCTGGTCGCCGCACAGGCGTCGCGAGCCGAAGCGGTCGCGACGCGCAAGTCGTCGCAGCAGGCGATCGAAGCGCTTGCCCCGGGACTCCCCGAGCTGATCGGAGGGTCCGCCGATCTCACCGGATCGGTCTTCACCAACTGGTCCGGAAGCCGGGCGGTGACTCGATCCGAGGCGGGAAACTACATCTATTTCGGCGTGCGCGAGTTCGCCATGACCGCAATCGCCAACGGGCTCACGCTGCACGGCGGCTTCATTCCCTACGTGGGAACCTTTCTGACGTTTTCGGACTACGCGCGCAATGCGGTGCGCATGGCGTCGCTGATGAAGATCCGCTCGATCTTCGTCTACACGCACGATTCCATCGGCCTGGGCGAGGACGGCCCCACGCATCAATCGGTTGAGCATGCCTCAAGCCTGCGGCTCATACCCAACCTCGACCTCTGGCGACCCTGCGACGGTGTCGAATCAGCGCTTGCGTGGATCTACGCGATCGAGCGTCACGACGGGCCGACGTGCCTCCTGTTCACGCGACAGAGCGTGCCGTCCATCACCCGGACTGAAGACCAGATCGCCGCGGCGCGCCGCGGCGGTTATGTTTTGTGTGACTCAGCACAGCCGCGGGCGGTCGTCATCGCGACCGGCTCCGAAGTCGCGCTTGCGCTCGGCGCCCAGCAGGCGCTCGCCGCCGAGGGTGTCTCCGTTCGCGTCGTCTCCATGCCTTGCACGAGCCTGTTCGACCGTCAGGACCCCGCGTATCGCGAAAGCGTGCTACCTCGCGGCGTTCCCCGAGTCGCGGTCGAAGCCGGTGTGAGCGAGTTCTGGCGAAAGTATGTCGGCGCGGTGGACGATGCCCGCGGCACGGTGGTCGGGATCGACACCTTCGGCGAATCCGCTCCCGCGCCCGTCCTGTTCAAGCATTTCGGTTTCACGATAGAAAATGTCGTTGCCGCCGTGAGAAGCGTGCTTTGACTCCGTGCATCTGCGGCCGCGCGCCGTTCGAGGCTGCGGCCGTGTGATGCGGCGGCACCGTCCATAGTCCTTCCTAGAGGAAGCAATAATGACCACAAAAGTCGCGATCAACGGTTATGGCCGCATCGGTCGCAATATTCTGCGTGCCCACTATGAAGGAACCGAGTCCGGAAAGCACAGGCACGACCTCGAGATCGTCGCCATCAACGACCTCGGCAGCCCCGAGACCAACGCACACCTGACGCGGCACGACACTGTCCACGGCAAGTTTCCGGGCAAAGTCTCCGTGGACGGAGACGCCATGGTCGTCAATGGCGACCGCATCAAGGTGCTTGCGCAGCGCAATCCTGCCGAGCTGCCGTGGGGAGCGCTGGGCGTCGACGTGGTGCTCGAATGCACGGGCCTGTTCACGACGAAGGAAAAAGCCTCGGCGCACCTCAAGGGCGGTGCGAAAAAAGTCATCATTTCCGCACCCGGCGGCAAGGATGTCGATGCGACGATCGTCTTCGGTGTCAACCATCAAACGCTCAAGGCCGCGCACACGGTGATATCCAACGCTTCGTGCACGACCAACTGCCTCGCGCCGCTCGTCAAGCCGCTGCACGACAAAATCGGCGTGGTTGCCGGGCTGATGACGACGGTGCACGCGTATACCAACGATCAGGTGCTCACCGACGTGTATCACGAGGACCTGCGCCGCGCGCGCTCCGCGACCATGAGCATGATCCCGACCAAGACCGGGGCGGCGTCCGCGGTGGGGCTGGTGCTGCCCGAGCTCAACGGCAAGCTCGATGGTTATGCCATACGGGTGCCGACCATCAATGTCTCGATCGTGGACCTGTCCTTCATTGCGGCGCGCGATACGAGTGTCGATGAGGTCAACGCCGTCATGAAGGCCGCATCGGAGTCGGGGCCGCTTGCCGGCCTCCTCGGGTACAACACCGGCCCGCTGGTTTCGGTCGACTTCAACCACGACCCGCGTTCGTCCGTGTTCGATTCGACGCTGACCAAGGTCTCGGGACGTTTGGTCAAGGTTTCATCGTGGTACGACAACGAGTGGGGTTTCTCCAACAGGATGCTCGACACGACCATGGCATTCGTGGCGGCCAGGTAAAGAGCGACATATGCCGAATCCGTTCACGCTGCATCCCGCCTCGGTCGGCGAAACCTATTCCCAGCACCTGGGTTTCGCGTTCAAGTTCGGCGCGATCATGGCCGTCGGGGGAATAGCGGCGATGGTGCACGCGGTCTTTCCTTTCCTGTGCGTAACGACGGCGAGCCGGAGACTCGAGCAGCTCAATGCGATGCGCGCCCGCGGCACTAAGGCGACGGCAGCGTCCTTGCGTTAGAGCCGCAACGATGAATCCCGACGCCGTCGCCATACGGCCGATAGCGCTGGGCGACGTCGTCGCGCTGCGCGAGTGCGTCGATGCCGTCATGCGCGAGAGGCACTATCTGGCGTACCAGGAGCCGTTTTCGGTCGAGGAGACCCGGGCCTTCGTCGCACGCAACATGCGCGAGCGCAATCCGCATTGGGTCGCCTCGCAGGGGCCTCGCATCGTCGGCTGGTGCGACATCCGCCGCGATTCGATTCCCGTGCACACGCATTGCGCGACGCTGGGCATGGGTGTGCTCGACGCCTATCGCGGGCGCGGGCTCGGCGAGCGCCTGATCCGGGCGGCGCTGGAGGACGCGCGCGTGCAAGGGTTCGAGCGGGTCGAGCTTTCCGTGTACGCGAAGAACGCCCGGGCACATTCGCTCTATCGCAAGATCGGCTTTCTCCACGAGGGCATGCGCATACGGGGAAAGAAGCTCGACGGCGAATATGACGACGTGCACATGCTGGTCTACTTTCTCTAGGTCCCTACGATGGCATTCAAGCGCATGACCGACGTCGACCTTGCCGGAAAGCGCGTTTTCATCCGCGCCGACTTGAACGTTCCGCAGGACGATCGGGGCGCGATTACCGACGATACGCGGATCCGCGCGTCGCTTCCGGGGATACGCCAGGCGATGGACGCGGGCGGGCGGGTCATGGTGACCTCGCACCTCGGGCGTCCGGTCGAAGGCCAGTGGAGCGAGGCCGACTCGTTGGCGCCGGTGGCCGCCAGGCTTTCCGAAATGCTGGCGGCCCCGGTGCCGCTGATCCGCGACTGGGTGGACGGCGGCACATGGTGGGATTCGCTTTCCACGGGTCAGGTGGTGCTTCTCGAAAACTGCCGCTTCAACGTCGGCGAGAAAAAGGACAGCGACGAGCTCGCGAAAAAAATGGCTCGTCTTTGCGACGTGTATGTCAACGACGCCTTCGGCACCGCGCACCGCGCGGAGGCGACAACGCACGGGATCGCCAAGTATGCGCCGGTGGCGTGCGCCGGCCCGCTTCTCGCAGGCGAGCTCGATGCGCTGGGCAAGGCGCTGGCGCATCCGGCAAAGCCGCTGGTCGCCATCGTCGCAGGCGCCAAGGTGTCGACCAAGCTCTCGGTGCTCACCCATCTCATCACCAAGGTCGATACGCTGATCGTGGGCGGCGGTATCGCCAACACCTTCATCCTCGCCGCCGGAGGCCGCATCGGCGTGTCGCTTGCCGAGCCGGGGTTGGTCGGCGAGGCGCAAGGCATCCTCGACACTTTCCCCGGCAAGGTCCCCATTCCGGTCGATGCCGTCGTCGCCAAGGAATTGTCCGCGCATGCAACTCCGACGCTCAAGTCGATTGCCGACATCGACCCCGACGACATGATCCTGGATATCGGGCCGCAAACCGTGCAGGCGCTAGAAGCCATCATCGCCAAGGCGGGGACGATCGTATGGAACGGCCCGGTCGGCGTATTCGAGATCGATGCATTTGCCGAAGGGACGCGCAGCGTGGCGCAGGCGATTGCCGCATCGCCGGCATTCTCGATCGCCGGAGGCGGCGACACGCTTGCGGCGATCTCGAAGTACGGCGTCGGCGACCGGATAGGATACATTTCGACCGGGGGCGGCGCCTTTCTCGAGTTTCTCGAGGGAAAGCCGTTGCCCGCCGTCGAGATTCTCGAGCAACGCGCCGCCGACTGACGCAACACCTCGCCTTCAACCTGGAGTCGATGCACGATGGAACGCTCCACCAAGATTGTAGCGACGCTCGGTCCCGCGAGCAGCGCTCGCGACGTTCTGATGCGGATGCTGGCGGCGGGCGTCGATGTCGTGCGGCTGAATTTTTCGCACGGCACCGCGGCCGATCACCAGGAGCGCGCCACGCTGGTGCGCGATGTCGCGCACTCGATCGGCCGCGAGGTCGCGATCATGGCCGACCTGCAGGGCCCGAAGATCCGAATCGGCAAATTCGCCGGCGGGACGGTGACGCTGAAGACCGGACAGGCGTTCACGCTCGACGCCACGCGAGATCTCGGCGACGAGGAAGGCGTCGGCCTCGATTACAAGGAGTTGCCGCACGACGTCTCGCCGGGTGTCATTCTGCTGCTCAACGACGGCCTGATACGGCTGCGCGTCGAGTCGGTCAGCGGCAGCAAGATCGCGACCCGCGTCGAAGTCGGCGGCGTGCTGTCGAACAACAAGGGCATCAACCGGCAGGGCGGCGGCCTCACTGCGCCGGCGCTGACCGCCAAGGACATGGACGATATGAAAACGGCGGTGGCGATCGACGCCGACTACCTGGCCGTGTCGTTTCCGAAAAACAAGGAGGACATGTACATGGCGCGCCAGCTTTTGCGCGCTGCCGGCGGCAAGGCGCTGCTCATCGCCAAGATCGAACGCGCGGAGGCGATCAGCGCGCTCGAGGAGATCATCGAGGCTTCCGACGGCATCATGGTCGCCCGCGGCGATCTCGCCGTCGAGGTCGGCAACGCAACCGTACCCGGCTTGCAGAAGCGGATGATCCGTCTTGCGCGCGAGCGCAACAAGCTCACCATCACCGCCACCCAAATGATGGAGTCGATGATCCAGAATCCCGTGCCGACAAGGGCCGAAGTATCCGACGTCGCCAACGCCGTGCTGGACGGCACCGACGCGGTGATGCTATCGGCGGAGACCGCCTCGGGCCGGTATCCGGTGGAAACCATCGAGGCGATGAGTCAGATCTGCGCCGAGGCGGAGAAATCGGACGACGTGGAGCTCGACCGCGACTTTCTCAACCGCACCTTCACCCGGATCGATCAGTCGATCGCGATGGCGACGCTGTTTACGGCCTACCACCTCAAGGTCAATGCCATCGCTGCTCTGACACAATCGGGCTCGACCGCGTTGTGGATGTCGCGCCACAACTGCGGCTGTCCGATATTCGCGCTGACGCCGGAGATCTCGTCGCAGCGCAAGATGGCGCTCTATCGCAACGTCCAACCGCTGTATCTTGAGCAAAGCGAGGATCGAGAGGCGGTGCTTCGCGCAGCCGAGGATCTGCTGGTCACCCGCGGTCAGGTCCAGCCCGGCGACCTCGTCGTGCTCACGATCGGCGAGCCGATGGGGAAGTCAGGCGGCACCAACGCGATGAAGATCGTGCGGGTTGGCGAGCATCGATGATGCGAGCGCACGATCTGGGGGAGCTTGGTCTTAGATGGAGACGCAGATGAAAGCATTGTTGGGTCGTCGAATTCTTTACTCCGCGTGGGCGCGTCCCATCCTCCTCATCGCACTGCTCCTCGTCATATGGGAGCTCGTCATCGTCGTCTTCCGTATTCCGCCATACCTTATTCCCGCTCCGCTCGATGTTGTGAAGCAGCTCGTCCTCGAGTGGCCGAAGCTCCTTCGAGAGAGCCTCGTGACAACCTACGCGACCCTGGGAGGCTTCGGCTTGTCGATCCTGTTCGGGATTCCCATGGCGCTTCTGATTGCCTACTCTCGGACCACCGAGAGCTTCGTCTATCCCTTGCTGGTGTTTTCGCAGAGCGTGCCCAAGGTCGCGATCGCGCCACTCTTTGTCGTTTGGTTCGGGTTCGGGATCATTCCGAAGATCATCTCGGCGTTCCTGCTTGGATTCTTCCCCATCGTCGTCTCGACCGTGGTGGGCTTCAAATCCGTCGAGCGCGAGATGCTCGACCTCGCGCACTCGATGAAGGCGACGAAACTGCAGATCTTCATGCGGATCAGCCTGCCTCACGCGCTGCCTTCCATTTTCGCCGGCTTGAAGGTGTCGGTCACGCTCGCGGTCGTCGGTGCGGTAGTGGGCGAGTTCGTCGGCTCGAATTCCGGCATCGGCTACCTGCTGCAGATCGCCAACGGAAATTTCGATTTGCCGCTGATGTTCGCAGCGCTCACCGTGTTGTCGCTCATAGGCGTCCTGCTGTTCGCCGCCGTGGATCTGGTAGAGAGGCTGATGATCCCGTGGCATGCATCGCATCGTACCGAGTTTCGCGCAACAGCGTAGTTCAGAATCAAAACTTCTGGAGGAAAGCATGTTTCGACGCTCAATCGCATTTGCAATCGTGGCAAGCGCTTTGTTCGCAGCGCCTGCGTTCGGCCAGGGCAAGGAGAAAGTCGTCCTGCTCCTGAACTGGTACACCTACAGCGAGCACGCACCGCTTTATCTCGGTAAGGAGCGCGGCTACTTCGACCAGGAGGGCATCGACCTCGACATCCAGGAAGGCCGCGGCTCCGGAGTCACCGTGCAGGCGGTCGCCGCAGGAACCGCGACGTTCGGCTATGCCGACATCTCGACCATGATCAAAGCGGCCTCCAAAGGCGCCCCGGTCACCGCGGTAGGCGTTGCCCTGCAGACGAGCCCCATGTCGGTGATGGGCTTCGCGGACAAGAACGTCCGCAAACCCGAGGACATCAAGGGCAAGATCGTCGCCGTCACGCCCGGCGATTCCATGTCGCAGATCTGGCCGCTGTTCCTGAAAAAGACGGGGCTCAAGGACACCGACTTCCGTCAGGTCGCAGGCGACGCCCAAACCAAGCTCAACGCCGTCATGACCGGGCAAGCGGATCTGCTGCTCGGGTACGTGATGGACCAGGCCATCAAGCTGCAGGACGCGACGCACAAGCAGATCTATCCCATTCGCTTCGCGGACTATGGCGTCAATCTGGTGAGCTCAGGCATCATCGTTCAGAAGGATTACCTCAAGGCCAAGCCCGACGTGGTCCGCCGCTTCCTGCGCGCGACCACACGGTCGATGGAAGAAGCTGCCAAGAATCCCGAAGCCGCGGTCGACGCGATGATCAAGGCGCAACCCAAATCCGGGGTCAAGGAAACCGCACTGGTGGGCGTGAAGAACACGGTCGCGCTGTACAAGGGGCCCGACAATCCGACCGACCGGCCGCTGCGCGTCGGCGCCAAAAACATGGCCGAAACGCTTCAATTGCTGGTCGACTATGGCGGGCTCGACAAGGCAAGCGCGGGCAAACCCGAGGACTACTACACCAACGATTTCCTGCCTTAGCGGGAGCTCGCTCGCGCAACGCCGACAACATGTCCCCGGTCTCTTCAGCGACGGCGCAGCCGAGCCGGCGCGTCGCCGCTTCCCAGCCGCTGATCCGCATCGACGGCGTCACCAAGATCTACAGGACGGCCGACGGCCCCATCGAGTCGTTGAAGCCGCTCACTTTCGACATCGGCGCCGGCGAATTCATGGCGGTCGTGGGGCCGTCCGGATGCGGCAAGTCGACGCTGCTCAAGCTCGTTGCCGGTCTTCTGCCCGTCACCGCCGGCGAGATACGCGTCGAAGGCAAACCGGTTCACGGGCCGCCCGACAATGTAGGCATCGTCTTTCAGAGTCCTGTTCTGCTTGCCTGGCGCAACGTCCTGGATAACGTGCTGCTGCAGATCGAGATGCGGCGGCTCAGCCGCACCCAGTATCTCCCCAAGGCGCACGCATTGCTGACCATGACGGGGCTGCAGGATTTCGCCGCCAAGTTTCCGTGGGAGCTCTCCGGCGGCATGCAGCAGCGCACCGCGATCTGCCGCGCACTCGTGCACGATCCGTCGGTGCTGTTGATGGACGAGCCCTTCGGCGCGCTCGACGCGATGACCCGGGAGAAAATGAATCTCGAGCTGCAGCGCATCTGGTACGAAACCAAAAAGACAGTGATGTTGATCACCCACAGCATTCCTGAGGCGGTCTTTCTCGCCGACAGAGTACTGGTCATGACCGAGCGGCCGGGCTCCATTGCCGCCATCTATGACGTCGGCCTTCCCCGGCCGCGGTCGCTGGCGGTGATGGGCGACCCCGAGTTCGTCAAGCTGACGCAGACGATCCGCGCCCACTTTTACGCGCAGGGCTCGCTCGACGCCTGATCGCCGCAAATCCATTCCAATCCGCGCATGGTCGACGTCCCCGTCTTCAAGGTCACCGGCATCGAGTTCTTCGAGCGACCGGTCCGGTTGCGCCTTCCCTTCAGGTTCGGCGCGGTCACGCTCACCGAAGCCGTCGAAGCGTTCGTGCGGGCGCGTATCCGCTTCGCCGACGGGCGCGAGAGCGTGGGTGCCACCGCCGAGCTGATGGTCCCCAAATGGTTTGACAAGGATCCTCGGCGCTCGAACGCAGAAAATGTCGACCAGCTGCGGCTCTCGCTTTTGCTGGCTCGGGAAGCGTACACGGCGGATGCCACATCCCGCGGCGCGTTCCCGCATTGCGCGGCGCATTACGCGGCTTGCCTCGCCGAGGGCGAGCGACACGGATTGCCCGCGCTGGCCGCGGCCTTCGGTGCTGCAGAAGTCGATCGCGCGATTCTCGACGCACTCTGCCGGGGGCTGCAGATCTCGTTTGAAAGCGCCGTCCGAAACAACGTCGTCGGATTCGAACCCGCGCTGCTGGCGCCGGATCTCGCGGGCCTCGACGTGCGCGCGCTTCTCTCCGCGCTCGTACCACGGCCGACCATCGCGCTGCGCCACACCATTGGTCTCGCCGATGTCATCTTCGGGCAACCCTCCGCCGCCGCGGACGGCCTGCCTGAATCCCTCGAGGAAGTCATTGCGGCGTACCGCCCGGCATGGTTCAAGGTCAAGCTCGGCGGCGACGTTTCCGCGGATGTTTCGCGACTCCTCGAAATCGCGTCTCTACTCGGGCGCCTGCCGCAATATCACGTCACGCTCGACGGCAACGAGCAGTTCGCGTCGGTCGAGGCAGTCCGCGAGCTCGTCGCGCGCATTCGCGATGAACCGCGCCTGGAGCGGCTTGCGGCCGCGACCAAGTACCTCGAGCAGCCGCTGCCGAGGCATCGCGCGCTGATCGACGACGTCGCCTCCGTCGCTGCGCAGATGCCGCTGCTGATCGACGAGTCGGACGCGGCCTACGATGCATTTCACCGTGCACGCGACCTCGGCTACACGGGCGTGTCGAGCAAGAGTTGCAAGGGACTCTACAAATCGATGGTCAATCTCGCGCGCTGCCGCCGGTGGAATGCGGAGATTGCCGTCCCGCGCTTCTTCCTGTCCGCCGAGGACCTGACCGCGCAGGCGGGGCTGGCCGTGCAGCAGGATCTGGCGCTCGCGGCGCTGCTGGGGATCGAGCACAGCGAGCGCAACGGCCATCACTACGCCAACGGCATGGCGGCCGCGCCGGCGGAAGAGCAGCAGGCATTCCTCGCCGCGCATCCCGACCTCTATGAGCGATCGCGAGGCGCGGTACGGCTCGCGATCCGCGACGGCGTGATCGCGCTCGGCTCGCTTTCTCGACCGGGCTTCGCCAGCGCCGCGCATCCCGACTGGAGCGCGCTGTCTCCTCAGCCTCACGCGTCCACTCCCCCCAACGCTAGCGCAGCCCAACACGCTCTACTTCCCGCGTTTGACGCTTAAAGGACACACGAGGTGAACACGCAACGACTCGGCATCATCATGAACGGCGTGACCGGACGGATGGGCATGAATCAGCATCTCATCCGGTCGATCGTGGCCATACGCAGGCAGGGCGGCGTCGCGCTTGCCAATGGCGATCGCGTCATGCCCGACCCGATATTGATCGGCCGCAACGCCGAAAAAATCGAAGCCCTGGCGCGCGCCCATGGCATCAACCGTTTCAGCACCGACCTGGACGGCGCGCTCGCTAACCGCGATGACGCCGTTTTCTTCGATGCAGCGACCACCCAGATGCGCCCCGCGCTGCTCAAGCGCGCCATCGCCGCGGGAAAGCACGTGTATTGCGAGAAGCCGATCGCGGTCGACCTCGCTCAAGCTCTGGAGATAGCCCGCACCGCCGAGCGCGCCGGCATCAGGCACGGCGCTGTGCAGGACAAGCTGTTCCTGCCGGGATTGTTGAAGCTCAAAATGCTGCGCGACGCGGGTTTTTTCGGACGCATGCTGTCGGTACGCGGCGAATTCGGGTACTGGGTGTTCGAGGGCGATCTGCAGCCCGCGCAGCGACCGTCGTGGAACTACCGCGCCGAGGATGGCGGCGGCGTGATCCTGGACATGATGTGCCACTGGCGCTACGTCCTCGACAACCTCTTCGGCGAGGTGAAAAGCATCTGCTGCCTCGGCGCCACACACATCGGGCAGCGTTGGGACGAGCAAGGCAAGCCGTATAAGGCGACCGCGGACGACGCCGCGTACGCCATGTTCGAGCTCGAGGGCGGGGTGATCGCGACGCTCAACAGCAGCTGGTGCGTGCGCGTGCGTCGCGACGACCTGGTCACATTCCAGGTAGACGGCACGCACGGCTCGGCGGTGGCGGGTCTTTCCGAATGCCGCACCCAGGCGCGCGTCAACACGCCGCGGCCGGTGTGGAACCCGGACGAAAAGCAAACGCTCGACTTCTATGATGGTTGGGAGGAGGTGCCCGACGCGACGACGTACGACAACGGCTTCAAGATCCAATGGGAGCTTTTCATCCGCCATGTCGTCGAAGGCGCGCCGTTCAAGTGGACGCTGCGCGAGGGCGCCAAGGGGGTTCAACTCGTCGAATGCGCGCATCAGTCGTGGAAGGAGCGGCGATGGATTCCCGTGCCGGCCTTGCCCGCGTGATGTCCGCGTCTTGTGGGAGGAACAAATGAACGCCCCTGAACGAATGGAGCTCACCCTCGCCCTGCCTTGCGCGTCGGGCGGGATCGAGAGGTTCACGCTGAGCGCGCCGCGGACCTTTGCCAAGAGACCATCGCGTGCATTCACGCGCGTCGCGTATTCCGCTGCGCACGTGGTCGCCGATCCTCTCGCCGCAAGCGATCCCTGGGTCGACGCTGCGATCGACTGGGACGCAACCATCGCCTACCGCGAGCACCTCTGGTCGCTGGGCCTTGGGGTTGCCGAGGCGATGGACACCGCGCAGCGCGGCATGGGTCTGGACTGGCCGACATCGCTCGAGCTCATACGGCGATCGCTGGACGCGGCGCGCGGGACGCCCGGCGCATTGATTGCCAGCGGTGCGGGGACCGACCATCTCGCGCCGAACGATGCGCACACACTCGACGACGTGGTGCGCGCGTACGAGGAGCAAATCGGCGCGATCGAAGCGCTGGGCGGCCGGATCATTCTCATGGCGAGCCGCGCGCTCGCGCGCGTTGCGCGCTCGCCCGACGACTATGTGAAGGTCTACGACCGCATCCTTCGCCAGGTCAGGGAGCCGGTCATCATTCACTGGCTGGGCGAGATGTTCGACCCGGCGCTCCAAGGCTATTGGGGCGATCGCGATCATCTGCGCGGGATGGACACCGCGGTTGCGATCATCAACGCCCACGCCGACAAGATCGACGGCGTGAAGATCTCGCTCCTCGACGGCGGCAAGGAGATTTCGATGCGGCGGCGCCTGGCACCCGGTGTGCGCATGTACACAGGCGACGACTTCAACTACGCCGAGTTGATTGCAGGCGATGCGCAAGGGCACAGTCACGCGCTGCTCGGGATCTTCGACGCTATCGCTCCGGCGGCGTCGGCGGCGCTGGGCGAGCTGGCCGCGGGTAACACTTCGTCGTTCCACGACATCCTGGCGCCGACGGTTCCCTTGTCGCGGCATATCTTTGGCGCGCCGACGCGCTTCTACAAGACCGGCATTGTTTTCCTCGCGTGGCTCAACGGTCATCAGAAGCACTACACGATGGTCGGCGGCCAGCAGAGCGCGCGGAGCCTCCTTCATTTCGCGGAGCTCTTCAGGCTCGCCGACGCGGCGGGTCTGCTCGCCGATCCGCCGCTTGCCCACTCGCGCATGCGCACGCTCCTCGCGCTCCACGGCGTGGAAGGCTAAGGTCGTCGCCAAATGCGCGAGGCCGATCCCAAGCTGCTGTCGATCAACACGGCGACCGTTCGCGCGCAATGGCAGCTGCCGGAGATCATTGCCGGCTGCGCGCGGCGCGGCATCAGGATGATTTCGCCGTGGCGCGACCAGGTTGCTGCGACGGGACTCAAGGAGTCCGCGCAGCGGATTCGCGACGCAGGGATTTCGCTGTCGGGATACTGCAGAGGCGGCATGTTCCCCGCGGTCGACGGCAAAGCGCGCAGGGCCGCGCTCGACGACAACAAGCGCGCGGTCGACGAGGCCCTCGCGCTCGGCGCGCCGTGCCTGGTGCTCGTCGTCGGCGGCCTGCCCAGGGACGAGCAAGGCCGCGTGGCGTCGAAGGACCTCGGCGGCGCGAGGGAGATGGTTCGCGATGGCATCGGCGAGCTGCTCGAATACGCCCGACCTTCGGGCATGCCGCTCGCGATCGAGCCTTTGCATCCGATGTACGCCGCCGACCGTGCATGCGTCAACACCATGTCGCATGCCAACGATCTATGTGACGAGCTCGGCGACGGTTTGGGGATCGCCGTCGACGTCTATCACGTATGGTGGGACCCGCAGCTCTCGCGCGAGATCCAGCGCGCGGGCGGTCACTCAGGCCGCCTGATGGCGTATCACATTTGCGATTGGCTGGTCCCGACCAAGGACCTGCTGCTCGACCGCGGCATGATGGGCGACGGCGTGATCGATCTGCCGCGGATCCGCGGCTGGATGGAAGACGCGGGCTACCGCGGGCCGCACGAGGTCGAGATCTTTTCAGCCAACGACTGGTGGAAGCGCGATCCCGACGAGGTGCTGGCGACGTGCGTGGAGCGCCACCGCTCGGTGTGCTGAGAACGTCACTTCACCACGTGGCGATCATCGCGGCCACGGCCGCGGCCATCGTTCCTGTCGCGAGCCAGCCCAGCGCCTTGAGGTGACGCGTGACGGTGAAGCTTCCCATTACTTTCTGATCGTCCGCGAGCAGCATCATCACAACCATGATCGGCACCGCGATCACGCCGTTGATCACCGCCGACCAGAACAGCGCACGAATCGGATCGACGCCGATTAAACCCAGCGCCACTCCACCCAGCGTTGCCAGCGCAATCAGCGCGTAGAACTCGCGCGCTTCGAGCAGCTTGAGGTCGAGTCCGCGCTTCCATTCGAACGTCTCGGCGACCGCGTAGGCAGCCGAGCCCGCCAGCACCGGAACTGCGATCAACCCGGTGCCGATGATGCCCAGCGCGAAGAGCAGGAAGCTGAACTGCCCCGCGAGCGGCCGCAGCGCCTCGGCGGCCTGTGCGGACGTCTGGATATCGGTGATTCCCGCGACGTTGAGCGTTGCAGCGGTCCCCAGAATGATGCAGAAGGCGACGATGTTGGAAAATCCCATCCCGAGATAGGTGTCGATCTTTATTCGCCGCAGGTGCGCGTCCGCGCCTTCGGGTGCGTGCGCCAAGGCGCCAGCGGCGGGGTCCGCGTCGAGCTCCTCGACCTCCTGGGATGCCTGCCAGAAAAAGAGGTAGGGGCTGATGGTCGTGCCGAACACCGCAACGATCACGGTGAGGTACTGCGACGTCAGCGCAAAATGCGGAGATACCGCGTGCGCCGCGACCTCACGCCACGGGATATGGATGGTCAGGACAAGCACTACGTAGGAGAGCAGCGCCAGCGTGAGCCACTTGAGGTAGCGTACATAGCGCTGGTAGGGCAGAAACACTTGCAGAAGCAGGCACGTGACGCCGAACACGATGGCATAGAGTTGCGACGGGCCGCCGACGACGAGCTGGAACGCGTCGCCCATCGCCGCGATGTCCGCGGCGATATTGATGGTGTTGGCGACGACCAGGAGCGCGACGATGCCGTAGAGCACCGGCCGCGGAAAATGGCGGCCGATGTTGGACGCAAGGCCGTGCCCGGTTACGCGTCCGATGCGTGCGCTCACCATCTGGATTCCGACCATCAGCGGGTACGTAAAGATGATCGCCCACAAGGTGTGGAACCCGAACTGCGCGCCGGCTTGTGAATATGTCGCGATTCCCGACGGATCGTCGTCCGCGGCGCCGGTGATCAAGCCGGGTCCGAGCTGTCTCGCCCAATCGCGCATTCGTTTCATGCGAAGAATCTGCCTCGATGCTTAAAGCGCTGCGGGCGGCGCCGATACCCGCAAGGCGGTGGTGACGAATTCCGTGCGCTGATCCGCAGGTGTTTCGGAATGCATCGCGAACGTGCTGCCGAGCGTCCGCGGCGGCGCGAGTATATAACGCGAACTGGCGTGCCGTGCCGTAAGTTCCGACGAAAAAAAAGCCCCGGGTGACCGGGGCTCTCTTTTTTGCGCCAAGCCGCGCGGACAGGAAGCTAGCTCGCCTGGAAGTCCGATTCGATATCGCGGTCCTTGTGATCGCGCAAAAAGAGCGCGCCGACGACCACCGTGATGAGCGCGACGATGATCGGATACCAGAGACCGTAGTAG
The DNA here is from genome assembly GCA_963745385.1 of uncultured beta proteobacterium. Classification (GTDB taxonomy): domain Bacteria; phylum Pseudomonadota; class Gammaproteobacteria; order Burkholderiales; family Casimicrobiaceae; genus PALSA-1003. The sequence goes on along the minus strand of CAVUXI010000003.1, from coordinate 250,405 downwards.
ATGTCGCCGCTGGCTGCGACCAGCGCCGTTGCAAGCAGGGGGAGCATTCCCCCGAACCAGCCGTTTCCGATGTGGTACGGCAGCGACATTGACGTGTATCGGATGCGCGTCGGGAAAAGCTCCACAAGGAATGCAGCGATAGGCCCGTACACCATGGTCACGTAGATCATCATGATGACCAGGATGAGGAGCGTCATCGGATAGTTGACCTTGGACTTGTCGGCGGTCTTCGGATACCCGGACGACGTGAGCGCGTCCGTATATTTCTTCTCGTCCCATCCTTTGAGGTCCGTATTCCCGACCTTGGTTACGACAGTGTCGGGCGAGTCCGCAGGCAGATCGGTCGACGTGAACGACAGGCCGGCCTTGGTCAGAAAGTCCTTGGCTTTGTCGCAGTCGCTGAACTTGGACCAGGGACCGACGAAGATGTGGAAATGGCAGTCCTTCGCGGCAATGTTGATGGGGTTCGCTGTCTGGTAGGTCTCGAGCGCCGGGTTCACATAATGCGTCAGCGCCTTGAACAGCGGGAAATACGTCAGCGCCGCGATGAGGCACCCTGCAAGAATGATCTTCAGCCGTCCGATCTTGTCCGACAAGGCGCCAAACACGACAAAGAACGGCGTGCCGATCAGAAGCGAGATGGCGATCAGCGTATAGGTCGTGGCGCCGTCGAGCTTCAGGGTGATGATCAGGAAAAACAGCGCGTAGAACTGCCCCGTGTACCACACAACACCCTGGCCGGCGGTCGCGCCAAGGAGCGCCAGCAACACGTACTTGTTGTTGGGATATTTGAGGAAGCTGTCATGCAGCGGCGTCTTGGACCCCTTGCCCTCCGCCTTCATCCGCTGAAATACCGGCGACTCATTGAGCTTGAGCCGGATGTAGATGGAGAAGATGAGCAGGATCAATGACACCAGGAACGGAATCCGCCAGCCCCAGTCGGCGAAGTCCTTGGGGTCGATCCATCCGGTGAAGCGACATAGATAGATGACCAGCAGCGACAGGAAGAAGCCCAGCGTGGCCGTCGTTTGAATCCAGGCCGTGTCGTAGCCTCGCTGATTCTGCGGCGCATGCTCCGCGACGTAAGTTGCCGCCCCGCCGTATTCGCCGCCCAGGGCCAGGCCCTGCAGGAGGCGCAAGGTTACAAGCAGCACCGGAGCTCCCCAGCCGATCGTCTGGAACGTGGGCAGCAAGCCGACCGCGAAGGTCGAGAAGCCCATGATCACGATCGTGACCAGGAAGGTGTATTTGCGTCCGACGATGTCGCCCAGGCGTCCGAAAACCAGCGCACCGAACGGCCGCACCAGAAAGCCCGCCGCGTAGGTCGCGAACGCAGAAAGCAGCGCCGCCGTATCGTTGCCTTTGGGGAAGAACAACGCGGCGAAGAACGGCGCGAGTGTCGCGTACAGATAAAAGTCGTACCACTCGAACACCGTTCCGAGCGAGGACGCGAATATGACTCGGCGCTCCTCGCTCTTGGTGCTCAGCTGAACGTGCGCTGGTCCTACGGGACGACTTGCTGTGCTCATCGTTCCTCCTCCTAAAGACATGAAAATCCTTTGTAGCTCTGCTGGCCGGCGACGATCCAACTCGCTGAATCGTCCCGGAACCGCGCCCTGACGGCGCGGGTGGCTACGCGATGCCGGGAAGCTTACGGGAAAGCGGCTGTAAAAGGCAAGCTGAGTTACGTCCTCGCGCTGCTGCGAGCGCGATGCCAACGTCATCGCAAGCGCATATCGCGATTGCTAGCGGACGCACAGAGGCAGTGCAAGCGCCTGCAGGATCTCGCCTGTCGCCGCGTTTTCGGCGAATGCAACGACGGAAAGCGGGCCCGGCTCGGAAGGAAACGAAAAAACGATTTGCTGCTGCGCCGTCCCTGCCGCATCGAGCACGAGCGGCGCAGCGCGCCATTGCCTGACGACGTGATCGTGAGCGAGGCGCTTGCCCGCGTTTTCGCCGGCTTTGACTTCGCTGACAAGCCCGTTTTGCACCAGCGCAACGCCGAGCGTGGCATGCGCGCGGTCGCGAGGGTTGGGGACCTGCACTTGGATCGCCGTGCGTACCGTCGTCGCGTCGGACGCCGCGCTTAACTCCAACCGAGCGAGAGCGGGTCGCGCATTGATCGCGGCGATTGCGCGCGAAGGATCGCCGGCCTGCCACTGGGGAAAGTCGCGGCCTTGCAACACGACTTCCGGGGTATAGACGAATGACGATCGCTGCCGGCGCATTTCTTCCTGCTGACGCTCGGTGAATGTCGGGCTCGCGAAGCGATCCTTCCACCCGAGCCGATCCCAATAATCGACGTGAAAGGCGAGCGGAACAACTCGGTCCCGTGCGCTTGCCTGGTCGAAGCGCGACAGCCAGCGGTCCGCCGGTGGGCAACTGTCGCAGCCTTCGGACGTGTACAACTCGAGCAGCGCAAGGGAATGATCGGGACTCCGGGCAGTGCAATCCGCGATCGCGGTTGCCGCAATCGCGATCCCGGGTCCGAGCAACAGCATCACGGCGACGATCCTACGCCCGATCCTCATCGAAGCTCTCCAATCCAAGTGATCCGTCGTTAGTCGCAACTGGGGCCCGCATTCTTACCTCCTCGCGCCGCGCGGCGGCTAGTGCTAGGATGCGAGCGCGGCTTATCGGCCGCATCGAGTCGACACGTCGCGACATAGAACGATCTGGTTACCGGACATGGGAATAATCGGCACGATCATCGTTGGCTTTCTCGTCGGCGTCCTCGCGCGCTTTTTCTTTCCGGGTGTGGTTCCGATCGGATTCTGGCTTACCGTTGCGCTGGGGATTGGCGGATCGATCGTCGGGGGTGTTTTCGGCAGTCTGATCTGGAGGTCGCCCGATGGCAAATTCCATCCCGCGGGCTGGATCCTGTCGATCATCGGCGCGATGGCGATTATCTGGGCCTATAACAACTTCGTGCGCTGAGCGGGAAGCCTAAAGCGTCGCGCCGGCGGCGCCGTCGACGAATGCAGAACCCAGGTGAATCGGCATCGCGACGAACGCTCCCGCCTGGCACCGACCCGCCGAGGAACTCACGGCGCATCGCATAGCCGAGACCCCCGTACGGTCGTCCTGCTCGGCGGCCGGCTGTCGCAACTGCGATCGGTGAAAACGCCTGTCCCTGCAAGCTTGATTCTTAGTCGAGTTTGGCGCCCGAATTTCGACGACGCGGCATCCGCGCGTTGCCTATAATCCGTCGCATGAACAAGCTTCCTGCACCCGATGAGATGTACCGCGCGCTCGCACGCCGCGACCCGGCGTTCGACGGAATCTTCTACGTGGGCGTCAAGACCACGCGCATCTTCTGCCGCTCGGTATGTCACGCGCGCACGCCCAAGCGCGAAAACGTCGAATTCTATGCAAAGCCGCACGACGCGCTCTACGCAGGCTATCGCCCGTGTCTGCGCTGCCGTCCGCTCGAGACGCGCTCCAAGCCTCCGCCGGTGGTCGCGCAGCTCCTGTCGGCCGTGGAAGCCGAACCGGGAGGACGCTTGCGCGAGTCCGACCTGGTGCGCATGGGCATCGATCCCTCGACCGCGAGGCGAGCCTTCCAGCGCTACTGTGGAATGAGTTTTCACGCCTATCATCGCGCCCGACGGATGGGCCTCGCGCTGACGGGCGTCAGACAAGGAAAAACCATGCTCGACCTGCAACTCGATCAAGGCTTCGAATCTCCTAGCGGCTTTCGCGAAGCGTTCGCGAGAGTGTTCGGCACGGCGCCCAGCCAGGCGCGGTCCATCGATTGCCTGTACGCGAAGTGGTTTGAAACGCCGCTCGGTCCGATGCTCGCCCTGGCAGACGACAAGGGTTTGCACCTGCTCGAGTTCGTCGATCGCCGCGGCCTCGAGCGCGAGCTCGTAACCTTGCGTCAACGCTTTTCGCAGTACGTCGTTCCCGGCGAACACCGCCACCTCGACGCCATAGGACGCGAGCTCGAGGACTATTTTACGGGTGCGTCGCTCGGCTTCAACACGCCGCTGCAGCTTGCGGGATCCGCTTTCCAGCGAGACGTGTGGGAGACGCTGCGGCAGATTCCGCCCGGCGAAACGCGTTCGTACGCGCATATCGCGGCGATGGTGGGACGACCTTCGGCAGTGCGCGCGGTTGGACGCGCCAACGGCGACAACAAGCTTGCCATCATCGTCCCCTGTCACCGCGTCATCGGCGCCAACGGCACGCTGACCGGTTACGGCGGTGGATTGTGGCGCAAGGCGTGGCTGCTCGAGCACGAGCGGAGGCATTCAAAGGCCGTGGGTCAGCTTCCGCTGCGAATGACGGCGGACGCGACTGCCACGCCCGCTTGATCGACACGAGACCGGCGTGAGGATCGCGGACCTGGCGCGGCTCTTACTGCTTGCCGCGCTGTGGGGCGGGTCGTTCGCGTTCATACGCGTGGCCGTTCCGGCGCTCGGACCGCTCTGGCTCGCAGAGAGCCGGGTGGCGATCGCCTTTGTCGCGCTGTTTGCACTGGCCGTGTTCCGCCGGAATGTCCCGGGCGTGCGCACGTACTGGCGCGGCTTTCTCGTGATTGGCGTCATCAACTCGGCGTTGCCGTTTGCCTTGTTCTGCTACGCGGAGCAATACGTGACGGCCTCGACGGCCGCCGTTCTCAACGCGACCAGCCCGTTCTTTGGCGCGGCGGTCGCCGCGATTTGGCTCAAGGAAACGCTTGCTCCGCTCAAGATTGCCGGCATGGCGATAGGCCTCGCGGGTGTCGCCGTGCTCGTCGGCTGGCATCCCGAGCCGCTCGCGCCCGGAACCTTGCTCGCCATCGCGGCGTGCCTCGCGGCCGCGCTGTGCTACGGCATCGCGAGCGTCTACGCCAAGCGCGCAATGACAGGCGTGCCGAGTTTCTCCATCGCGCTCTACAGTCAGCTCGGCGCGGCGCTGGCGCTGCTGCCGTCGTTGCCGCTGTCGCCGGCGCCAGGACCGCTCAATGGCCTCATCATAGCCAACGTGCTTGCTCTTGCGCTTGCCTCGACCGCGCTCGCTTATTTGCTCTATTTCAGGCTGATTGCGAACATAGGGCCCGCGCGGGCGTTGACGGTAACCTTCCTGATTCCCTTGTTCGGGGTGCTTTGGGGCGTCGTGTTCCTCGATGAGACCATCGGCGCCAACACGGTTGTGGGCTGCGCGCTGATCCTCGGCGGAACGTGGCTCGCGGTACGCGCGAAATCGCCGGACCCTCTCGCCGGCAGGATGGCCCCGCGCGCTGAATAAGTGCGTCAAACCAGTTCGGCGGCGGGACCCAGGATCTGCTCGCGGAGCTCACGATAGCGCGGCAAGGTTGGCGGGTAGACGCACAGGTATTTCACCTGTGCCGCTTGCAGGCAGCGCTGCTTGATGATTTCGAGCTTCTGGTCGCGCGGATTCTGCACCTGCTCGGGCTCCTTGGAATCGACAATCGCGACGATGGTCATGTCGCGATCGCAGACTACGAACCCCACATGCTGGTTCGCGATCTTGCGAAACGCGCGCAGCCTTTCCATTCCTTGCGGCCCGATCTTGACCTGGAGCACGTCAGCCAGACGCACCCGCGCGAAAATGTCGTGTCGTGGAAACGCCGCCTTGAGCAGCAGATAGACGACGTTTTCGGCCTTGGACAGAAAGCGCGACCGTAGCAAATACAATCCCGGCAGCTCTGCGCTGGACAAAAGGCGAGTCGTCTCCCCCTCTGTCCATTGGGCGACGGTACCAGGATCGCCGTCCTTGGCTCGACCGCCGCCGCTGCGCTGCCGGCGCACCAATCCTATGAGCACCGCGACCACCAGTGCACTGATCGCAAGCGCGAAGAGCATTCCGGACGTCATGCGAGCGGGCTCCTAGACCCGCGGCTCCACGCGTCTTTCGGGGCCGGGGCAGCTGCTCAAGTCGGCGCGTGTGCGCCGGGTCCGCGTAGTCTAATGCATTTTAGAGCATGCTGCTGACTACAGCCTGCTTGCCCGACTCAATCGCCCGCCCTTACAATTGCGCCGGCGCAATCGAGCGGATTCGGCCAACTTCCGACCCTGCGTGTCGATGCGCCTAGTCACCATCCAGCTGCACGGTGGTTCGCTTACCTCGACCAGGATCGACGATGCCGATGCTTCGAGATTCCCCACCTCTGCTCAGCTTGGTGCGCGGCTTGGTTCTTGCGCTGACTATCAGTGTTGCGCCTCTCGCTTTCGCGGGGCCCTTTCCGATGCCGGATGGGGTTGCGGTTAGCGGCGCCGACGGGAATCAGGTGAAGATGTACGGAATAGGGACGTTCTGGAATTCGCTTTGCGCGTGCGCGCCGCTCAAGGATCTGGGCTTTGACACGCGTCTCCTGGCGCAAATCTCCTACTGGCACGGCTACGACGAGCCCAGCGACCATCGTTCGCTCTGGGAGGCAAGCGTGACGCCGACGTTGCGCTGGACCACACCCGCGGGCCCGGCGGCGATTTTCGCGGAAGTCGGCGTCGGCGTGAGCTTGCTTTCAGCCACGCGGATCAACAGCGAACGAAATTTCGGCAGCGCATTTCAGTTCAACGAGCAGGGCGGCGTGGGCGTCGCGTTCGGCGAGCACCGGCGCTTCGAGCTGGCTGGGTTCGTGCGTCACGTGTCCAATGGAGGCATCAAGGAACCCAACAACGGCATAACGTTCTTCGGCGGCGTGTTCCGGGTCGCACTCGATTGACCGCAACTTCGGCGAGAGAGATATCGCCGACAAAAAAAGCCCCGCCGAAGCGGGGCTTTTTCATTTGCATCCCGGCTCGCGCGCCATAGCGCGCTTCCCCGTTACATGTCCATGTCGCCCATGCCACCCATGCCGCCCATGCCGCCGCCACCACCCATCGGCTTTTCGTCCTTCGGCGATTCGGCAACCATCGCCTCGGTCGTCAGCATCAGGCTCGCGACCGACGCGGCATTCTGAAGCGCGAATCGCGCCACCTTGGTCGGATCGACGACACCCATGGCAACCAGGTCCCCGTACTCGCCCGTTGCGGCGTTGAAACCGAAGTTGCCTTTGCCTTCGGCGACCTTATTGACGACCACCGACGGCTCTTCGCCGGCATTGGCCACGATCTGCCGCATCGGCTCCTCCAGCGCACGCAAAACGATCTTGACACCCGCGTCCTGGTCGGAGTTGTCGCCCTTGAGGTTTTTCAGGTTCACGCGTGCTCGCAGATACGCCACGCCGCCGCCGGCGACGATGCCTTCCTCGACGGCTGCCCGCGTCGCGTGCAACGCATCTTCGACACGCGCCTTCTTTTCCTTCATCTCGACTTCGGTTGCGGCGCCGACCTTGATCACCGCCACGCCGCCGGCGAGCTTCGCCACGCGTTCCTGCAGCTTTTCCTTGTCGTAGTCGGAGGTCGCTTCCTCGATCTGCTGGCGGATCTGCTTCACCCTCGACTCGATCGCCGACTTTTCGCCCGCGCCATCGATGATCGTGGTGTCTTCCTTGGCGACTTCCACGCGCTTGGCGCGTCCCAGGTCCTTGAGAGTTGCGTTCTCGAGCTTGAGGCCCAGCTCTTCCGCGATGACGGTGCCGCCGGTAAGAATCGCGATATCCTCGAGCATCGCCTTGCGGCGGTCGCCGAATCCAGGCGCCTTCACTGCGACGGTCTTCAGAATCCCGCGGATGTTGTTGACGACGAGCGTCGCCAGCGCCTCACCGTCGACGTCTTCGGCGATGATGAGAAGCTGCTTGCCCGCCTTCGCCACCTGCTCGAGCAACGGCAGAAGATCCCGGATGTTGCTGACCTTTTTGTCGTGCAGCAGGATCAGCGGATCGTCGAGAACGGCGGTCTGCTTGTCCGGGTTGTTGATGAAGTAAGGCGAAATGTAGCCGCGATCGAACTGCATGCCTTCGACGAGCTCGAGCTCGTTTTCCAGGCCCTTGCCGTCTTCGACCGTGATCACGCCTTCCTTGCCTACCTTGTCCATCGCGTCGGCGATGGTCTTGCCGATCGACTCGTCCGCGTTGGCCGAGATCGCTCCGACCTGCGAGATCTCCTTGCTGGTCGTGCAGGGCTTGCTGATCTTCTTCAGCTCTTCGACGACGCTCGCGACCGCTTTGTCGATCCCGCGCTTGAGGTCCATCGGGTTCATACCGGCCGCGACGTACTTCATGCCTTCCTGGACGATCGATTGCGCAAGCACGGTCGCCGTGGTCGTGCCGTCGCCCGCAACGTCGGATGTCTTGGAAGCGACTTCCTTGACCATCTGCGCGCCCATGTTTTCGAACTTGTCCTTGAGCTCGATCTCTTTCGCGACCGATACGCCATCCTTGGTGATTGTCGGCGCACCGAAGCTGCGCTCGAGCACGACGTTGCGGCCTTTCGGGCCCAGCGTCACTTTCACCGCGTTGGCGAGAACATTCACGCCCGACATCATTCTGTTGCGGACGCCTTCGCCGAAGCGAACATCTTTGGCTGCCATTGTGTTTTCTCCTGAATCAGTGGTGTGTTCGTGGAATCCGCATCAGGCGACGGTGCCGATGATGTCGTCTTCGCGCATATGCAGGTAATCCTGCCCGTCGAGCCTGAATTCCTGTCCGGAGTACTTGCCGAAAAGGATTTTGTCGCCGACTTTGACCCCCATCGGGATAAGCTTGCCGCTGTCGTCCGTTTTGCCGGGTCCGGCGAATACCACCTCGCCTTGGGAAGGCTTTTCCGCGGCGGTGTCGGGGATGACGATGCCTCCTGCGGTCTTGCGTTCTTCCTCGAGCCGCTTCACGATGACGCGATCGTGTAATGGACGGATTTTGGTTGCCATGTGAGTACTCACTCCTATTGATATGGTCGAGAAACAGGGCTTTGCGCCTTCGAAGGCTGACCCCTGGATAAGCCTCGCCGGAGAGGCGGCAGATTGCTAGCACTCGCCGGCATCGAGTGCTAATGATAGTGACCTTTGGGTTTGAAATCAAGCCCACCCGGGATTTCCGCGGATGCGCGGGCCGTGTGGTATGTTTTTTTGCCGAATGGCGCGATGGCGAGAGATCACATGGCCGATGAATTTGTCTTGCCGCGCGGGGCGCCTCCCAAGCCCCGCGGCGTCGACTCAGGCCGTGGCCTTGCGTGGCTCACCGAGGCATGGCGGCTCTTCGCGCGATCGCCCGGTGTCTGGATCCTCGTCGTGCTTATTGTTTTCGCAATATTCGTCGTCGTGGCACTTGTCCCGGTCGTAGGCTACCTGGCCAGTCACGTGCTGTTTCCGGTATTCACCGCGGGCTTGATGCTGGGCTGCCGAGCGCAGGATCGCGGAGAGCCGCTGAGCGTCGCCCACCTTTTCGCCGGATTCAGCGAGCGCGCCGGATCCCTTTTCGTCGTCGGCTTGATCTATACCGCGCTCATGCTGGCGATCATGGCCCTGGTCGTGGGCGTGCTGTTCATCCTTTTTGGCGCGGCGGTCCTTAGCGAGCTCTGGAAACTGGGGGATCCATTCGAGTCCGTCGCGCTGCTCGGCGGGCTCGCCACCGCCGTGATGGTCGGCGCGCTCGTGTTCCTCCTGCTTTATTTGCCGCTCGTGATGGCGATCTGGTTTGCGCCCGCGCTGGTCGTCCTTCGGGGCGCCGAACCTTTGCAAGCGATGGCGCTATCGCTGTCGGGATGCGCCAAGAATGCCTTGCCGTTCCTGATCTACGGCATCGTCTGGATCGTGCTCGCGTTCATCGCGTCGCTGCCGCTCATGCTCGGATGGCTGGTGCTGGCACCGGTGACATTTGCGTCGGTGTATACCGGCTACTGTGACATCTACGAGGACTCGGTCTTCCCGCCGACCGGCCGGCCAGCGACAAGCTAGTGGGCTGTGACAGTTGAATCAGCAGCCAGTATCGCGCAGCGATCGTCGGTTGCAGCTAGGCGCGAGGAGGAAGCATAGTCAATACCATGGTGACGACGAGCAACATCGCTGCGGCCGGCGAGGACAAGCGAGACGCTAGCTATTTGATTGTTACAGTCCACTAGTTCATCGGCGGATGTCCGTTGACGATGTCGCGCACGCGCGCGATCACCGTGGAGGGCGCGCTCCTGCGCAGAAACCACCGGAGATTGGACGTGTCGCCGACGGCTTCGAAATTGTGGGGACTGAGCAGGTGCTCGACGGCGGACCGGTACTTCGATGCACGTGGAATGCGAACGACCCACGTCTTTTTTCCGGGCGGTGTCTTGAAAAGCGAGTCGAGCAACTCGCGGCCGTGGCCGCCGCCGCGTCGCCCCAATTCCAACCCCGCGAGCCACAGCTCGTAACCGCCGTCGATCGCGCGGAAAAGCCCGAAGCCTACGGGAGGATGGCTGCTGTTCCGATCGTCCGGCCAGAAAACGTAGCCCGGGACGGAGACCGACTCGACGCGGCCGCTGCGCGCGTCCTCTTCGATGAAGTAGCCGTGGACGAGCGCGCGCTTGAGCTTGTCGAAGAATTCAACCGACTGCGCCGTATCTTCGGCGAGCCCCGAAGCAAAGCTTCCCTCGGCTGCCGCCTGCCTGATAAGGGCGCGCAACATCCCGAGGTGGCCAACGTGTGCAGGTGCGAGCATTTTTTTCCGCCCTTGAACTGGTGCCCTTATAACGCACCCGCTCGCGCCGCAGGGCAATCGTCTTACCAACGGCAGACTGCGAGCCACAGGCGGTAGGAAGGGCGCCCCGCCGGCGCCGCCGATCCCAGGCCGGCACGCGTCGTACGCTCGTCAGTGCGCCTGCTCCCAATTCGGACCGCTTCCGATGTCGACGACAAGTGGGACCCGGAGCTGCGCGACGCCAGCCATGAGTTTTTTCAGATTGGCCTTGATGTGCTCGAGATGCGCCAGCGGCGTTTCGAGCACGAGCTCGTCGTGGACCTGCAGGATAAGGCGCCCGCCCCGCCCCTCGCGTGTCGAGCCATTGCTGCACCTCGATCATCGCCAGCTTGATCAGATCCGCCGCTGTTCCCTGCATCGGCGCATTGATCGCCGCGCGCTCGGCGGCCTGTCGACGCGGGCCGCCGCCGGCGTTGATGTCCGGCAGCCACAGCCGGCGGCCGAACACGGTCTCGACGTATCCCTGGCGCGCGCGCGAGCTCGCGCGTGCGCTGCATGTAGTCCGCGACTCCCGGGTAGCGCAGGAAATACTTGTCGATGAACTGCTGTGCAGCGCCGCGCTCGATGCCGAGTTGCGCGGCGAGCCCGAACGCGCTCATTCCGTAGATCAGTCCGAAGTTGACCGCCTTGATGTAGCTGCGCTGCTGCGGACGTGACGTCATCCATCGACACGCCGAAAATCTCGGCCGCAGTCGCGCGATGGATGTCGGCGCCTTCGGCGAAACGCGTTCAGCAGCGATTCGTCGCCGGACAGGTGCGCCATGATGCGCAGCTCGATCTGCGAATAATCCGCCGAGACGAGCATATGCCCCGGCGGCGCGATGAAAGCCTCGCGAATGCGCCGTGCCTTCGAGCGTGCGCACGGGAATGTTCTGCAGATTGGGCTCGGTGCTCGCGAGGCGCCCCGTGACCGCGGTCGCCTGCCCGAAGCAGGTGTGAACGCGTCCCGTGTTCGCGCGTTGACCATCTGCGGCAGCTTGTCGGTATAGGTCGACTTGAGCTTCGACAGCGCGCGATGCTCGAGCAGGAGCTTCGGCAGCGGATAGTCGGCGGCGAGCTCCTGCAGGACATCCTCGTCGGTCGACGGCTGCCCGGTCGCCGTCTTCTTCACCACCGGCAGCTTCATCTTGTCGAAGAGAATCTCGCCCAGCTGTCTGGGCGATGCGAGATTGAATGGCTGACCTGCGGCCTGGAATGCCTGCTCCTCCAGGGACAGCATGCGCTCGCCGAGCTCGCGGCTCTGCGCCGCGAGCAGCTCGCGGTCGAGCAGCACGCCCTCGCGCTCCATTCGAAACAGCACCTCGCGCGTCGGCATCTCGATCGTCGAATAGACGAAGTCGAGCTTGGAGTCGGCGGCGATCCTGGGGTACAGCGTGCCGATGCAAGCTGCAGCGTGATGTCGGCATCCTCGGCGGAGTAATCGGTCGCTTGCTCGACCGCGACCTGATCGAAGCCGATGTGACCCGCGCCCTTGCCGGCGACTTCGGCATAGCTCATCGTCTTCAGGTCGAGGTGCCGCCACGCCAGGCTGTCCATATCGTGCGGCCGATGCGATTCGAGCACGTACGACTGCAGCAGCGTGTCGTGCGCCACGCCGGCGAGCGCGATGCCGTGATTGGCGAGCACGTGCTGGTCGTACTTGACGTTCTGCCCGACCTTTTTCGCGTGTCGAATCCTCGAACCATGGCTTCAGGCGCGCGAGTACCCGATCGAGCGGCGAGCTGCGCGCGGCGCGCCGGCGTAGCGATGCGCGAGCGGGATGTATGCAGCGCGTCCGGGCTCGACCGCGAATGACAGCCCGACGATGCGCGCCTGCATCGGATCGAGGCTAGTCGTCTCGATGTCGAAGGAAACCAGCTCGGCGTGCTTCGATCGCGGCCGATCCAGCGCTCGAACGCGGCTTCGTCGAGCACTGTCTCGTAATCGCGAGACGGCGCCGGCTTCGGCTGCACCGCATCGGCGGCAGCCGGCGCCGCAGCCTGCTGCGCAGGCGAGGACTGTGCCGCGTCGCCTTCGCATATCCTTGAGCCAGCTCTTGAACTCGAATCGATCGTAGAGCTCGCGAAGCCTGGCGGCGTCGCGCGGGCTGTCAACGTCAGCTCGGTCGGCGTGAACGGCAGCGTGCAATCGGTCTTGACCGTCAGCAGCTTCCTTCCCTGCGGCAGCCAGTCGAGCGCGGCGCGCAGATTCTCGCCGACCACGCCGCCGATCTCGCCGGCGTGGGCGATCACGTTGTCGAGCGTTCCGTATTCGGCGAGCCACTTGGCCGCGGTCTTCGGTCCGACCTTCGGCGACGCCGGGCACGTTGTCGATCGAGTCGCCGGTGAGCGTCAGCAAATCGAGCAACTGGTCGGCGCGGACGCCGAACTTGGCGACGACGGTCTGCCTCGTCGAGTCTCTCGTTGCTCATCGTGTTGACCAGCGTCACGTGCGGAGTGATGAGCTGCGCGAGATCCTTGTCGCCGGTCGAGATCAGCATGTCGATGCCCTGCGCCTCCGCCTGACGCGCGAGCGTGCCGATGACGTCGTCGGCTTCGACGCCTTCGATCATCAGGAGCGGCCAGCCGTGAACGCGGATGAGCTCGTGCAGGGGTTCGATCTGCAGGCGCGAGATCGTCGGGCATCGGCGATCGGTTCGCCTTGTACTGCGGATACCAGTCGTCGCGAAAAGTCTTGCCGGGCGCGTCGAATACGACGGCGAAATAGTCCGGCTTGCCGTCCTCGACCAATCGGCGCAACATCGAAATCACACCTCGAATCGCGCCGGTCGGCTCGCCGCGCGAGGTGCGCAGATCCGGCAGCGCGTGAAACGCGCGATACAAGTACGACGAGCCGTCAACCAGAACCAGCGTAGGCATGAACGAGATGATTCAGACGAGCAAGATTCCGGAGTTGATCGATCCCCAGGCGACGTATTCGACCAACGGCCAGGAAGCGTGGCGGGTGCTCGGCATTATGGCAGAATTCGCGGTCGCGACCGAGCGCCTGCGCGACGTCCGGCCCGCCGTCAGCATGTTCGGCAGCGCCCGCATCGGCGCCGGACATCGCGTACTACAAAAAGGCGGAACGCATCGCGCGCCTTCTGTCCGACGCTGGCTTCTCGGTGATTTCCGGAGGCGGACCCGGGCCTGATGGAAGCCGCCAATCGCGGCGCGCACGCGGGACGCTCGCCCGCGGTCGGGCTCAACATCATGCTGCCGCACGAGCAGGCGGGCAACAAGTATCCAGGATGTCGGCATCAACTTCCGCTACTTCTTCGCGCGCAAGATGATGTTCGTGCGCTTCGCGTCGGCGTACGTCGTGCTGCCGGGCGGATTCGGCACGATCGACGAGCTGACCGAATGCCTGACGCTGGTGCAGACCGGAAAGAGCCGCAAGATTCCGATCATCCTGGTCGGCGGCGAATTCTGGCAGGGGCTGATCGACTGGATGCGCGACAAGCTCGTCGGTGAAGGCATGATCGCGCCGAACGATCTCGACCTGATGCACGTCATCGAGGAACCGGAGGCGATCGTCGAGGCGATCTTCGACTATTATGAGAGCCGGGGATTCCAGCCGACGCGCGCCGAGCGCGACAAGATGCTGAACCTGTAGGCGCGCGGCTGGCGGCGATGGGGGAGGCTCACTGCGGAGCACGTTAAGCGAGCGCGGAGCGCGAGCGGCCGACACCAGAGCCGCCCTCAGCCGACGCGCGCCGAACGCGAAAAGATGCTGAACCTATAGGCGCGCGGCTGGCGGCGATGGGGGAGGCTCACTGCGGAGCACGTTAAGCGAGCGCGGAGCGCGAGCGGCCGACACCAGAGCCGCCCTCAGCCGACGCGCGCCGAGCGCGAAAAGATGCTGAATCTATAGGCGCGCGGCCGGCGGCGATGGGGGGAAGCTCACGCTGAAATCGCGACTGATGTCGTGCAATTCGCGCTTCGCGATTCCATGTTAGAATAGCTGCATCCACACGCATTTTCCACGACGCAACATGCGTCCTCGCCTGATAGCATTTATCGCCACGCTTGCGTTTGTCGCCGCCGGCGCCGCCGCGCAAAAGACGCCCCCGCAAAAGCTCGAGCCGCTGCCGGAACCACCTCCGCCTCCGCCGGAGATCGCTAACGATCCGGAGCTCGAGCCGCAAATCACCATCATTCGCCGTCAAACTGAGACCATCGAGGAATATCGCGTGAACGGCCGATTGACGATGGTAAAGGTCACCCCGAAGACAGGTCGGCCGTACTACCTGGTGGCCGATGGCGCGGACGGTGCGCTCATTCGGCGCGACAGTCTCGACTCGGGACTCAAAGTCCCGATGTGGCTGCTCTTTTCCTTCTGAAGCAGTCCGGCGAACCGTTTCCGCAGTGAGCATCGCGCCGGTTCTCGCGCCGTCGTGACCGTCGATGGCCGTCTACACCACCGTCACATCGCAAGAGCTCGCGGCCTGGCTGACGCGTTATGCGATCGGCGCCGTCCACAGCTTCGAACCGATTGCCACGGGAATCGAAAACTCCAACTACTTCGTCACCTCCGATCACGGGCGTTTCGTGCTCACGCTCTACGAAAGGCTGGCCCCCGAAGAGCTCCCGTTCTATCTCAATCTCATGGCGCACCTTGCGCACGCCGGCGTCAAAGCTCCGGCGCCGGAGCCCGACCGTAGCGGGGCGCTGTGGAGCTTTCTCAACGGCAAACCCGCCGGTCTGGTGACGCGCCTCGAAGGGAAGGCTGTCGAGCGCCCGTCCCCCGCGCACTGCGCCGAAGCTGGTGCCGCGCTCGCACGAATGCATCTGGCCGCGGTCAGCTACCGCCCGCGGCTCTCCAATCGCCGTGGCCCGGGATGGTGGCGCCAGGCGGCAAGGGCCGTGCGCTCGTTTCTCACCGAGGCGCAGCAGGCACTTATGGCGGCCGAGATCAAGTTCCAGGCGGGCTTCGCGAAGACCAAGTTGCCGCGCGGTGCGATTCACGGCGACCTCTTCTGCGACAACGTTCTGTTCGATGGGAACCGGGTTTCGGGCATCATCGATTTCGGTTTCGCTGCAACGGACGCGTTCGCCTACGATCTTGCGATCGCGGTCAACGACTGGTGCAGCGTGACCGAGGAAGAGCGCCGAGGCGCGCTCGACAACGAGCGCCTGCTCGCCATGGTCGACGGCGTATGATCGATTGCGGCCTCTCAACGTCGAGGAGCGCGCGATGTGGCCGGTCCTTCTTCGGGCGGCGGGATTGCGGTTCTGGCTGTCGCGGCTCTACGATCTCTACCTTCCGCGCACGGGAGAGCTCACGCACGCGCACGACCCCGTGGATTTCGAGCTCATCCTGATCGACCGCGCAGCGACACCGGCGCGGTTCCCGGACGCATGAGCGAACATCCGTCGGTTTTTTCACGGCGCGATGCGCGCGCCGGAGTCGACTGGCTCGGCCGTGCCTACGCGATGTTTCGCGTCGCGCCGCTTCGCTGGCTGATGCTTCTGTTCTCGTACTACTTCCTCGTTTCGATTTCCGAGTTCGGACCCTGGCGGGCGTTCGGCCAGTTCGTGGCGCCTATCTTGAAGCCTGTTTTCGCGGTCGGATTTCTGGCGGCCGCGTGGAGCCAGGAGCGGGGAAGCCCGCCAAAGCTGTCATATCTTTTTCGCGGCTTTCGCAGCAACCTGTTCGCGCTCATCCCGCTTGGCGTCGTTTTTCTGGCGGGCATGACGATCGCGGTGCTCGCCACCACGCTCGTCGACGACGGCAAGCTGATCGCGCTCCTGTCCGGCGCCGAAAAACCCAGCGAGGACCTCCTATCGAGCGGACGAGTGCAATTGGCGATGCTTTTCGGCGCCGCATGCGCCTTGCCGACGCTGCTCGCGCTGTGGTTCGCCCCGGCGTTGGTGGTGTTCGACGACGCCGGCGCACTGCGCGCGATGGGCATCAGCCTCCGCGCGGCGCTCGCCAACTGGAGGCCGATCGCGGTCTATGCGTTCGCCGTCTTCGCGCTGGGCGGCGTCTTGCCCGGTCTCGTGTTGACCATCGCTCAGCTTTTCGGCGAGACCGTCGCGGGTGTCCTGGCGTTATTCGTCGTGATTCCCTACCTGTTCGCTTTTGTGGCGACGCTGCACATTTCGGACTACGTGAGCTACCGGGACGTCTTCCACGCGGGCGAGGCGCTCGTCGTCGACCCGTCCGTGGCCCGCTGACAGAGCGAGATACCAGGCGTCAGGCCGGCTGCAGCTTGGCGTACTCCAGCGCCAGCCACTTGACGCCCGAGTCGCGAAAATTGACCTGCACGCGCGCATCCGTGCCGCGCCCTTCCGAGTCGATGATGATGCCCAGGCCGAACCGCGCGTGCTTGACGCTCTGGCCGATTCGCCAGCCAGGGGACTCACGAAGCGCGGGCCGCGGACTGCCGGCGGTGTAATTCGCCGGCTCCGCGGCGCGATGGCCGCGCTGCGGCGACAGCCACTGGACCAGCCCGGCCGGGAATTCGTCGAGAAAGCGCGACGCGATGTTGTAGCGAAGCTGGCCGTGCAGCATGCGGCTCTGCGCATGCGTGAGATAAAGGCGGCGCCGCGCGCGCGTGATCGCGACATACGCGAGCCGCCGCTCCTCCTCGACGCCGTCGTATTCGGACAGGCTGTTCTCGTGCGGGAACAAGCCCTTCTTCGAGTCCGGTGACGAACACCGTGTGGAACTCGAGTCCCTTCGCCGAGTGCACGGTCATCAGCTGCAGCGCGGGTCGTCCTTCGGCCGCCTGCGTCTCGCCGGCCTCGAGCGCCGCGTGCGCGAGAAAAGCGGTCAGCGGATCGCCGACGTCCTCGCCGATCTCACGCTCGGCCTCGCGCAGGAAGCTGTCCGCCGCCGTCGACCAGTTCCTCCAGATTGTCGATGCGGTCCTGGCCGTCCTTCTCCGTCGCGTAGTGCGCGAGCAGCCCGCTTGCATGCACGACGTGATCGACCGCTTCGGGCAGCGGCAGCGCCTCGGTTGTCGCGCCGCATCGCCTCGATCAGGCGTGACGAACGCGGCGAGGCTCGTGCCCGCTTTGCCGCCGACACGGCGCCGGCGCAGCGGCCTGCCAGAGGCTCGTTCCCGCGGCTTGCGCGCGTTCCTGCAGAGTCTCGAGCGAGCGCGCGCCGATGCCGCGCGGCGGAAAATTGACGACGCGCAGGAACGCGCCGTCGTCGTCCGGCGCGGCGATGAGCCGCAGATAGGCGAGCGCGTGCTTGACTTCGGCGCGCTCGAAAAAGCGCATGCCGCCGTAGACGCGGTACGGCATCGCGGCATTGAACAGCGCGTGCTCGACCACGCGCGACTGCGCGTTGGAGCGATACAGCACCGCGATCTCCGCCGGCGAGACGCCTTCGGCGACCAGGCCCTTGACGACGTCGACGATGAAGGCGGCTTCGTCGATGTCGGAAGGCGCGGCAAACGCGCGCACCGGCTCGCCGCTCGCATCGGCCGTCCACAGGTTCTTGCCGAGCCGCCCCTGGTTGTGCTTGATCAGCGCGTTGGCCGCATCGAGGATGTGGCCGTGCGAGCGGTAGTTCTGCTCGAGCTTGATCAGCTTGACCGGCCGCTCGGCGATGCCGAAATCGCGCTCGAAATGCTGCATGTTGGCGACGTTCGCGCCGCGAAACGCATAGATCGACTGGTCGTCGTCGCCGACCGCGAAAACCGCCGTCTGTGGCCCGGTGAGCAGCTTGCAGCCACTTGTACTGCAGCGACGTTGGTGTCCTGGAACTCGTCGACCAGCATGTGCGAGAAGCGCCGCCGGTAGTGCTCGCGCAGGCCGTCGTTGCGCGACAGCAGCTCGTAGGTGCGCAGCAGCAGCTCCGGAAAATCGACGACGCCCTCGCGCTGGCACGCCTGCTCGTACAGCGCGTAGTGCTCGACCTGCCGGCGCGTGAACTCGTCGTGCGCCTCGACCTGATTCGGGCGCAGGCCCTCTTCCTTCGAGCGCGTTGATCAAGCCCTGGAGCGGCCCGCGCGGGAAAGCGCTCGTCGTCGATGTTGTGCGCCTTGTACACCCGCTTGATCAGCGCGAGCTGATCCTGCATGTCCATGATCTGGAAGAGCTGCGGCAAGTCCGCGTCGCGGTAATGCGCGCGCAGCATGCGGTTGCACAGGCCGTGGAACGTGCCGACCCACATGCCGCGCGTGTTCACCGGCGTCAGCGCCGAAAGCCGGGTCAGCATCTCCTTGGCGGCCTTGTTGGTGAACGTGACCGCGAGGATCGACAGCGGGCTCGCCTGGCCGGTGGCGAGCAGCCAGGCGATGCGCGTCGTCAGCACGCGCGTCTTGCCGCTGCCGGCGCCGGCGAGAATCAGCGCCGACGCGTGCGGCAGCGTGACCGCGGCGAGCTGTTCGGGATTGAGATTTTCGAGGAGAGGCGAAGCCATGGAAGAGCGGACGCGCGACGGTGGGCGACGGCGATCCGCGCGTGACGAATTATAGGCGATCCCGCGAGGCTCTGTTGCGTGCCAGCATATGCGGGGCCATGGCGCACTTTCCATAACGCTATAATCCGTCCGCCCCGCCCCCGCGACTTCGATGCCCCACTTGCCGCGCATCAACCCAGCCGCGAATTCCGCGACGACGCGCGCGTTCGTGCAGTGGATCCGCTCGGCCGCGCCGTACATCCACGCGTTTCGCGGCAAGACCTTCGTCATCGCCTTCGGCGGCGAGGTCGTCGCCGACGACACCTTCCTCGGCATCGTCCACGACCTCAATCTGCTGCACAGCCTGGGCATCCGGCTGGTCGTCGTGCACGGCTCGCGGCCGCAGATCGAAGCGATCCTCAAGCAGCAGAACATCCGCAGCGTCTACAACCGCGGCCTGCGCGTGACCGACGCGGAGACGCTGGACTGCGTGCTCGAAGGCACCGGCCAGGCGCGCAGCCGCATCGAGGCGCTGCTCTCGCTCGGCGTCGCCAACTCGCCGATGGCGGGCGCGCGCATTCGCGTCGTCGGCGGCAACTTCCTGACCGCCAAGCCGATCGGCGTGCTCGACGGCGTCGACATGCAGTGGACCGGCGAAGTGCGCCGCGTCGACGTCGAGGCGATCCGGCAGCGGCTCGACGACGGCGACATCGTGCTGGTCTCGCCGCTCGGCTACTCGCCGACCGGCGAGATCTTCAACCTCGCGCTCGAGGAAGTCGCGACCCAGGTCGCCGTCCAGCTCTCGGCGCACAAGCTCATTTTCCTGATGGAAACGGACGGCGTCCGCAACGGCCGCCGCCAGCTGCTGACCGAGCTTTCGACGCGCGACGCCGAGGCGCTGCTCGCCAAGCGCGCCAAGCTGCCGCGCGACGTGCAGCACTACCTGCCCTGCGCGATTCGCGCCTGCGACAACGGCGTCAAGCGCGCGCACCTCGATCATCCGCCACCACGACGGCGCGCTGCTGCTCGAGCTCTTCACGCGCGACGGCGTCGGCACGATGGTCGCGGCCGGCGCCGCTCGCGCATCTGCGCAGCGCGACGATCGACGACGTCGGCGGCATCCTGGCGATCATCGAGCCGCTGGAGGACCAGGGCATCCTGGTGCGCCGCTCGCGCGAGCGCCTGGAGATGGAAATCGAGCGCTTCGTCGTCGCCGAGCACGACGGCGTGATCATCGGCTGCGCGGCGCTCTATGCTTTCCCGAAGGAGCGAGCGGGCGAGCTCGCCGCGCTCGCGGTGCATCCCGACTTCCGGCGCGAAGGCTACGGCGAGGCGCTGCTGCACGAGATCGAGCAGCGCGCGCGCAAGCTCCGGCTTACCGCGCCTGTTCGTGCTGACGACGCGCACGTCGGGCTGGTTTGTCGAGCGCGGCTTCGTCGAAAGCGATCCGTCGCGGCTGCCCACGCAGAAGCGCGACCTCTACAACTGGCAGCGCCGCTCGCTGGTCTACGAAAAGAAGCTTGTGTAGCGCGTGGCCGTCGGTCCGAGCCCGGCGTGCGATAATTTGCTTCTCTTTATCCGCTTCGCAAGGACAGTCGATGGCACGCATGGTTCAATGCATCAAGCTGGGCCGCGAGGCCGAAGGTCTCGATTTTCCGCCGTACCCGGGCGAGCTCGGCAAGCGCATCTACGAGAACGTCTCGAAGGAAGCGTGGGCGCAATGGCTCAAGCACCAGACGATGCTGGTCAACGAGAACCGCCTGAGCCTCGCCGATCCCCGCGCGCGCAAGTATCTCGCCGAGCAGATGGAGCGGCACTTCTTCGGCGGCGGCGCCGATGTCGCCTCGGGTTACGTGCCGCCGAAGGAATGATGGGGCTGCGGTAGTCGCGAAATCGGCCGTCGAAACGCAAGCTTGAGCAGCCGCGACAGCATGGATGCACCCCCGATCAGCCGCTACCCGGTCCCGAGGCTCGAAGACCTGCCCGAGGACATTCGCGCGCGAATGCTCGAGGTGCAGGAAAAGGCGGGCTTCATTCCCAACGTGTTTCTGACGCTGGCGCATCGACCCGACGAATTCCGGGCGTTCTTCGCCTACCACGACGCGCTGATGCTGCGCGACTCCGGGCTCACCAAGGCCGAGCGCGAAATGATCGTCGTCGCAACGTCCGGCGCCAACGACTGCCTGTATTGCATCGTCGCGCACGGTGCGATTCTGCGCGTCTACGCCAAGAATCCGCTGCTCGCCGATCAGGTCGCCGTCAACTACCGCAAGGCCGACATCAGCGACCGGCAGAAAGCGATGCTCGGCGTTCGCGCTCAAGGTGGCGCTGCGGTCGGTCGAGATCGTCGAAAGCGATTTCGACGTGCTGCGGGCACAGGGATTCCGCGACGAGGACATCTGGGACATCGGCGCGATCGCGGCGTTTTTCGCGCTTTCCAATCGCATGGCCAACCTTATCGCCATGCGGCCGAACGACGAGTTCTATTTGCTGGGAAGGTCGCCCAAAACCGGACGCTGATGCGTCGACAGCAGGCCGTAGGCTGTCGATCTCGGATCTGGCCACCCTATCCAGCGTTTGTCGGTTGAAACTGTCAGATTTCGTGCACGATCTGACCGCCGACCACCGTGTAGCGGACCTTGGATGGGAGCTCGAGCCCGAGAAAGGGTGTGTTCTTTCCCTGGCTCCTCAGCGCGCGCGGTTCCACCACCCAATACGCGTCGGGATCGAACACGCAGACGTCGGCTTCGGCACCGACCGCGAGGGAGCCCGCTTCGATGCCCAGCACACGCGCCGGTTCGACGGTAAGCTTGGCGAGGGCGGTTGGGAGCGAAATTTTTTCTTCGTGCGCCCACTTGAGTGTCAGCGGCAGCAGGAGTTCGAGCCCCGTCGCGCCGGGCTCGGCTTCGGCGAAGGGTACCTGCTTGCCGTCATCGTCCACCGGCGTATGGTCCGAGCAGATCGAGTCGATGGTGCCGTCGAGGAGTCCTTTGCGCAGCGCTTCGCGGTCACGGACTCCCCGCAACGGAGGGATCAAGCGGCAATGCGGATTGAACCATCCGAGATCGACGTCGCAGAGGTGGAGGTGGTTGATCGCCACATCGCAGGTGACCGACAGGCCGCCGCGTTTGGCCTCGCGCACGCGCTCGACACCCTCGTGCGTCGACAGGCGTGCGAGATGCACTTGCGCGCCGGTCGCTCGCGCGAGCGCGAATATTGCATCGAGTGCAATCGTCTCGGCCGCCGAAGGTATTGTCGCGAGGCCGAGCCGCATCGCCACCTCGCCGTCGTGCGCCACTCCGCCGCGCGCGAGAAACGTATCCTGCGGCCGGAGCCAAACGCGATAGCCGAACGTCGCGGCGTACTGCATCGCCCGCCACAGCACCTGGGTATCGGCGAGCGGCGCATCGGCCTGGGAAAACGCGATGCAGCCCGCATCGACGAGCTCCCCCATCTCGGTCAGCGTCTCGCCCTTAAGACCCACCGTCAGCGCGCCGACCGGATAGACGTGGGCGCGGCTGAGCGAGCGCGCGCGGTGCTTGAGCATCTCCACAAGCCCCGGCTCGTCCAGTGGCGGATCGGTATCAGGCGGGCAAGCGAGGCTGGTCACGCCGCCGGCGACCGCCGCCTCCATCTCGGATTCGAGCGTCGCCTTATATTCGAACCCCGGCTCGCGCAGCCGCGCGCAGGCATCGATGAAGCCGGGGCAGACGATCAGGCCTGTCGCATCGATGACTCTGTTGGCATTCCAACCCGGCGGCGCGTCGCCGATCGCCGCGATCTTTCCGGCAGCGATGTACACCGATGTCGCACGGTCGATGCCGTGTTTCGGATCGATCACGCGGCCACGGCGGATTTCGATTTTCATCCTGGCGGAAATCCCATGCGGCCGGCTCGATCACCCCGGCTTGCGGTCGACGCCCGAGCGTTGCGCGGCCGATGCCCCATCAATTGCCCGCGAGGATGCTCATGACCGCCATGCGGACCGCAATGCCGAACGTGACTTGCGGCAGGATCACCGAATGCGCGCCGTCGGCGACCGCGGAATCGATCTCGACGCCGCGGTTCATCGGTCCGGGATGCATCACGATCGCGTCGGGCTTGGCCAGCGCCAGCTTGTCCGCTGTCAGTCCGTAGTGCTTGAAGTATTCCCCTGCGGAAGGAAGCAGCGAACCTTTCATGCGCTCGCTCTGCAGTCGCAGCATGACCACGACGTCGCAACCGGCAAGCCCCTCGCGCATATCGTGGAACACCCTGCACGCCCAGGCTTTCGACCGCGGTGGGCAGCAGCGTTTTCGGTCCGATCGCGCGCACCTCCGGCGTTCCAAGCGTCGTCAGACCATGAATCAGCGACCGCGCGACGCGCGAATGCAGGACGTCGCCGACGATCGCGACCGCAAGCTTGCGTGAAGTCGTGCTTGTAGTGACGGATCGTGAACAGGTCGAGCAGACCCTGCGTCGGATGGGCGTGCCGCCCGTCGCCCGCGTTGACGACGTGGATGTGAGTGCATCGCGACGCCGAAAGGTGCTGCGCGATCAGATGCGGTGCGCCGCTCTCGCCGTGGCGGACGACGAACATGTCCGCGTTCATCGCGACCAGATTGTCGATGGTATCGAGCAGCGTCTCGCCCTTGGATGTCGACGACACGCCGATATTGAGGTTGATGACGTCGGCCGACAAACGCTTGGCGGCGATCTCGAAGGTCGTGCGCGTGCGCGTGCTGTTCTCGAAGAAGAGGTTGAACACGGTCTTGCCGCGAAGCAGGGGAACTTTCTTCACTTCGCGCTCGGCGATCGAGGCGAAGGGCACCGCCGTATCGAGAATGCGTCCGATGACGCTCGCCGGCAGGCCCTCGAGCGTCAGCAGATGCTGCAGCTCCCCGTCGGCGTTGAGCTGTGGATTGACCGCCCTCAGCATGGAAGATCGCGTGATTCGCCTGTACGCACGCGAGTCGCGGCGCGGACCGCTCTACCCACGCGACGCCCCCTCTGCGTCTTCGATCGAAAGCTCGAGGCGCCCATCGAGATGCCGGCTTAATACGATCGACCGGTCTGGCGCGACCGATAGATGCGCGCCCACGTACTTAGCCTCGATCGGAAGCTCGCGTCCTCCGCGATCGACAAGCACCGCGAGCTCGATCGAATCGGGTCGGCCGAAATCGAACAGCTCGTTGATCGCCGCTCGCACCGAGCGGCCCGTGAAAAGCACATCGTCGATCAGGACGATCCGACCTCCGCCCACCTCGAACGGCAGCGTCGTCGTCTCGACCCTGCCATGTAGACCTTTCTTGCCGTAGTCGTCGCGATAAAACGAGACATCGATGTATCCGACCGGATGATCGCCGGGCAGCAGTTCACCGAGGCGCTCGGCAAGCCAAGCTCCGCCGGAATAGATTCCGACCAGCTTCGCATCCGCCGCGATCCCCTCGCGCATTGCCGAAGCCAGCGCGGCGAGCGTGGCTTCCGCGTCAGGAAGCGGTTGAGTCGGTGGGGGTGTCTGCGGGGACTTGATCAAGGTAGCTCTGCAGGATGATCTGCGCGGCGATCCGGTCGCGGACACTTTTGCGCGTCCGCTCGCGAACCCGACCCTCGGACAGGGCGGACCGCGCGGCTTGCGTGGTAAAACGCTCGTCGAACATGATGACGGGAATGCCGAACCGACCTTCCAGGCGGCGCGCAAAACGTTGGGCCCGAGCGGTCGTCTCGTGCGGCTCCCCGTCGGCGTGCAGCGGCAGCCCGACCACCAGCCGCGAAGGCTTCCACTCGTCGACCAGCGTTTTGATTGCGTCGAAGCGCTCGACCTCGCTCTGCAGCGCTATCGTCGCCAGCGGATGTGCGATTCGCGTCTGGGTCTCGCCCACGGCCACGCCGATGCGCTTGCTGCCGAAGTCGAACGCGAGAATACTCCCCGCCGAGGCCGCGGGGGACATCGCCGGCGATGCCACGCCTCACGCGTGCCCGACAGCGTCGGACAGCCGTGAAAAATCTATCCCGAGAAGCTTCATCGCCGCGGGCAACCGCGTTTCGGCGGGCTCGGCGAACAGTACATCGGTGTCGGCCGCCACGGTCAGCCACGCGTTCTGGCCGATTTCCTGCTCGAGCTGATCCGCGGACCAACCCGCGTACCCCAGCGATACGAGCACGTCGTTGGGCCCTTCGCCATGGCCTACCGCCTCGAGGATGTCCTTCGACGTGGTCAAACCCAGATCGTCGCTGATCGCCAGCGTCGACTGCCAGCTTCCGAGGGGCCTGTGGAGGACAAAGCCGCGATCGATCTGCACCGGGCCGCCGTAGTGAACACGCGCCCCGCGCAACTCGGAATCGCCCAGCGGAATATTGATCTGCTCGAACAGCGCCGATAGCGTCATGTCGATCGGCTTGTTGATGACGATGCCGAGCGCGCCCTTTTCGTTGTGCTCGCAGACGTAGATCAGCGTGTGGGCAAAGTGCGGGTCCGCCATGCTGGGCATGGCGATCAGGAAATGATGGGTCAGGTTGACCCGGGAATCGCCCATGAGGCCCAATTGTAGACGCCTTTCGCCTGTCCGCAAAATTGACGGCCCGTCTCGTCCCGGCTTGCGGCGCGACCCATTCTGGCGGACCAGGTACGTCCGATAACCCCATCTCCCGGCTGCCGCCGTTCATAGGCCATCGTCACTTCCTCGGGAGTTCTCGCATGACCATGTCTTCCATCCTACGGCGGGCCGTCTTTTGCGCCGTCTGCCTGTCCTGTGCGCTCGCGATCCAGAACGCTTCGGCGTTTTGCGGCTTCTATGTCGGCAAGGCGGACGCCAAGCTCTTCAACGAAGCCTCGCAGGTCATTCTGGCGCGAGACGCGAACCGCACGGTCATCAGCATGCGCAACGATTTCCAGGGCGATCTCTCCGAATTCGCGCTGGTCGTGCCGGTGCCTGCCGTCCTTCAGAAAAGCCAGATCCACGTCGGCGATCCCAAGATTTTCGAACGCATCGACGCATACAGCGCTCCGAGGCTGGCCGAGTATTTCGATCGCGACCCCTGCGAAGTGGACAGAATCGGCCGGGCAATGGCGTCGAGCGCGCTGGCGGTGGCGCCGATGGCCGCGAAGGAAGAGTCGCGCCGGGACAAGGCGCTGGGCGTTACCGTCGAAGCCCGCTACACCGTCGGCGAGTACGACATCGCGATCCTCTCGGCGACCGAGTCCAATGGACTCGAGACGTGGCTGCGGCAAAGCGGCTACCGGATACCGTCGGGCGCGAGCAAGGCGCTGCAGCCGTATATCCGCCAGAACCTCAAGTTCTTCGTCGCGCGGGTCAATCTCGCCGAACAGGCGAAGACGGGCTTTTCCTACCTCCGTCCGCTGCAGTTTGCGTTCGAGTCGGGCCGCTTCATGCTGCCGGTCCGCCTGGGAATGATCAACGCCAGGGGACCGCAGGATCTGGTCGTCTACGCGCTGACGCGCAACGGCCGCGTCGAGACGACCAATTACCGGACCGCGAAGCTTCCGGCAAACGTCGACCTTCCCACCTATACACGCGGCGAATTCGCGCAGGTGTACAAGGCGATGTTCGACACGCAGGCGAAACGCGAGGATCTGCGGGTCGTCTGGACCGAGTATTTCTGGGACATGGCATGGTGCGATCCGTGTGCGGCGGACCCGCTCTCTCCCGACGAGCTCAGGAGCGCGGGCGTGTTCTGGCTCGAGGGCGACGAACCGCCGATCGGCGTGGCGCCCGGCGCCGCGCCGATGGTCCCCCCATCGCCGCGGTCGGGCGCACAGCCGGTCATGCTGACGCGCCTTCATCTGCGCTATACGCCGGAGACCTTGCCCGAAGACTTGATGTTCCAGGAAACGAAGGACCGGCAGAATTTCCAGGCTCGCTATGTCCTGCGTCATCCATGGAAAGGCAGCCCCGACGCCTGCGCCGCGGCCGCGCACTATTTCGACGATGTCGCAAAGCGGGAGGAACGCGAAGCGCAGACGCTCGCGAGCCTCACCGGCTGGGACGTCAATCAAATCCGCGCGCGGATGAGCATTCCCGCTCAACCGAAGACGGCGTGGTGGGATCGGCTATGGAAGTGACGCGAGACCCGGTGAGCGCGAGCGAACGCGAAGCGCGAATCCGTTGGTCGCAGCGTCATCCCGGGCGAGCGCGAGCGAGACCCGGGATCCAGTGGCTTTGTCGCTGGATGGGCGACGACGTTTCGGGTTCGAGCATTGCACACAACTCAGTCCGCAGGGCTTATGCGCAGATCGTGGCGCGATTGCGTTCGCGCTTACCCGGCGACGCGCGCATTTTTCAAATTCTGTTTCTCGCCGCGCTCCTCACCGCCGGCGTCCTGCTTCGCGACTTTTCGCTGCATCCACTGCAGATGGCGCTCGCCTTCTGTGCCGGGCTTGCGGCTCAGGCGTTCTGGCTCCGCCGACTGGGACTCGAGCAAAAAGGCTTTCTTTCCGCGGTCGTGACGTGTTGCGGATTGTCCCTGCTGCTGCGCAGCGACGTACTGTGGGTTCATCCGCTTGCGGCGGCGATGGCGATGTCGTCGAAATTCGTCCTGCGCATCAACGGCAAGCACCTCTACAACCCGGCCAATCTCGGGGTCGTTCTCGCCATAAGCTTTCTGCCCGGCACGTGGGTGTCGCCGGGTCAATGGGGCAACGATCTTGCGATGGCGGTCTGGGTCTTGATGCTCGGGACGATCGTGACAACGCGTGCGCGCAGGCTCGACGTAAGCTGGGTCTTCCTTGGCGCGTTCCTGGGACTGGTCGCGCTGCGGATCCTGCTCCTCGGCCAGTCGTGGGCCATCTGGTGGCACCAACTCGGCAACGGCGCGCTGTTGCTCTTCGCGTTTTTCATGATTTCCGACCCGATGACTATCCCGAATCGGCGCGGCGCACGTATCGCCTACGCACTCCTGGTCGCCGCCGGCGCGATCGTATGGCAATACCTGTTGTTTCGACCCAATGCGCTGATCTGGTCGCTGTTTCTGCTTACGCCGCTCGTGCCATTGCTGGATCGGTGGATGCCGGGCTCGCGATTCGATTGGAAGCGCCCGGCCATCCGCTAGTACCTTCCAGTTTCTAATCCTCTTCGTGCTTGCGGTGCTTGGCGTATTCGGTGGCGAGCTGCTGCTGCAGGTTGGGAGGCGCGGGCTCGTAGTGCGACAAGGACATGGTCCAGGCGGCGTGTCCCGCGGTCATCGCCTTGAGCCTTGCCGCGTAGCCTTCGAGCTCCGACAAGGGCGCGAGCCCGTTGACCGTGAGCGTTCCCGGCTGCAGCGATTTCGTGCCCGTCACCTGGCCGCGCCGCCCCGACAGATCGCCTGCGACGTCGCCCATGCTCGCTTCGGGACACAGCACTTCCAGGCTTACGATGGGCTCGAGAACGATAGGCCGCGCTTTTTCGATGGCATCGAGAAACGCCTTGCGTCCCGCGGTCACGAACGCGATCTCCTTCGAGTCGACCGCGTGATGCTTTCCGTCGTAGACGATGACGCGCACGTCCTGCAGGGGAAATCCGGCAATGGGTCCCGACGTGAGCACCTGCTCGACGCCCTTCTGAACCGCGGGGATGAACTGGTTCGGAATCGTTCCGCCCCTGACTTCGTCCTTGAATTCAAAGCCCGAGCCCCGAGGAAGCGGCTCGATCCGCAGATAGACTTCGCCGAACTGTCCGGCTCCTCCCGTCTGTTTCTTGTGTCTGTGATGACCTTCGGCCTTGGTCATCACCGTCTCCCGGTACGGAACGCGCGGCGGTCTGGTGTCGATTTCGAGCTTGAACTGGCTCGCCATCCGCTCGAATACCGATCGCAGGTGCGAATCGCCCAGACCGCGAAGCACCGTTTCGTTCAGGTTGGCATCGTGCTCCACCGACAGCGTCGGGTCCTCGGCCATCATCTTGTGAAGGACATCGGAGATGCGCTGCTCGTCTCCGCGTTTTTTGGGCGCGATCGCGAAGCCGTGCATCGGCGTCGGAAACTCCAGCGGGCGCATGTGGATCTGGTCCTCGTCGTGCGAATCGTGGAGGACGCAGTCGAAGCCTATCTCGTCGACCTTGGCGACGGCGGCGATGTCGCCGGGCACCGCACGATCGACCTCGACCTGCTTGCCGCCTTGCAGCATGAGCAAATGCGCAACCTTGAAGGGCTTGCGTCCGTCGCCGACAAAAAGCTGGGAATCCTTGGTGATGGTCCCCTGGTGCACGCGGAATATGCCGAGCTTGCCGATGAACGGGTCCATGACCACCTTGAACACATGCGCCAGCACGTGCTTCTTCGGGTCCGGCTCCGAGCGAAATTCGACCGCCTGCTCTCCCTCGCCTTTGACGAACATCGGGGGGTTTCCCTCAGCGGGATTCGGCGCGAGCTTCACCAGTATCTCGAGCAGCTCCGCAACGCCGGCGCCGGTGCGCGCGGAAACGAAGCAGACGGGGATGAGGTGGCTGTCGCGAAGCGCCTTTTCGAACGGCGCGTGCAGCTGCTCGGGCTCGATCTCCCCTTGCTCGAGATACAGCGACATCAGCGCCTCGTCGACTTCCACAACCTGGTCGACCAGCGCCTGGTGCGCGCTTGCGACCGAAGAGAAATCCGCTTCACCCGCAGGATTGAAAAAACAATCGACGACCCGCTTTCCTCCGCCGGCCGGAAGGTTGATCGGGAGGCACTCCCTGCCAAAAGTGGCCTGGATCGCGGCGAGAACCCCCGGGAGATCGACATTTTCGGCGTCGATCTTGTTGACGATCACCAGACGGCAGAGATTCCGCTTCGCGGCCCACTCCATCATCCGCGAAGTGATCATTTCGATTCCCGCGGAGGCATTGACCACGACCGCAGCGGTCTCGACGGCATCGAGCGCGCCGATCGCCTGTCCGATGAAGTCGGGAAAGCCCGGCGTATCGATCATATGCACGCGGGTGCCCTGCGTCTCGAAATGCAGGACGGAGGCGCGCAGGGAATGCTGCCAGCTCTTTTCCAGCGGATCGAAATCGCTGACAGTCGACCCGCGCTCGACCGTACCGGGTGCGGTGACGGCGCCCGCCTTCTGCAGCAGTGCCTCGGCGAGCGTCGTCTTGCCGGACGCGCCATGGCCGACCAGCGCCAGCGTGCGGATGTTTTCGGTGGCGAATTGCGCCATGCGTAGTGCCTCCTAGTGGCTTTAGCGGAATTCTACCAGCGCGCGCGCCCCGCGGAATGCTGTCGCTCATCGGCGCAAAGCAAAACGGCGCGAATCCGCGCCGTCGGGTTGCATTTCGGTTGCTTCGGTCAGGCGAGGTGCAAGGCAAGGAGCTCGCGCATGTTGCGCAGCAATTCCTCTTCCTGGAATGGCTTGCCCAGGTAGGCGTCGACGCCCAGCTCCTTGGCGCGATTGCGGTGTTTCTCGGCGGTGCGGGACGTGATCATGATGATCGGGATGTGCGCGAGGTTGCTGTCGGCCTTGATGGTCTTGGCGAACTCGAACCCGTCCATGCGCGGCATCTCGATGTCGAGCAGGATGATGTCGGGGGTGCGCTCGCCGATCAGCTGCAGCGCGTCCAATCCATCCTTCGCGGTGGTCACGTCGTAGCCTTCGCGCGTGAGCAGGCGGCTGGTTATCTTGCGTACGGTCAGCGAATCGTCGACCACCATCACCAGCGGCGGACCCTCCGCTGCGGCCGCTGCTGCTGCTGCGGCGGCGGCCTGCGGACTCTTGAGCACCATCGGCGTCTGCGCAATCGCGTCCTGGCGCTGCGCGAGCTGTACGGGGTTGATGATCAGCACGACCTCGCCGCTGCCCAGGACCGTCGCACCGGCGATCCCCGAGACTCGGGCAAGCTGCGGCCCGATGTTCTTCACCACGACTTCCTGGTTGCCGATCATTTCGTCGACGTGCACCGCGGTCAGGCTCTGTCCGCTCTTCAGCAGCAGTACCGAGTTGTAACGGGTCGTCTCGGGATTGTGGCCCGCGTTTCCGAGCAAACGCGGCAGATAGAAAAACGGATACTTGCGGTTCTGCCAGGTCACTTCGCGCTTCAAGTACAAGTCGATCAGGTCCTTGTCTTTGATCTGCTGCACCTGCTCGACCATCGGTGAGGGCAGCGCCCATACCCTGCCCCCTGCGCGCACCAGCACTGTTTGCGCGACAGCGAGCGTCAGCGGCAGATACGCAGTGAACGTCGTGCCCTTGCCCGCGACCGTTGCGACGTCGACCCGCCCGCCCAGCGCCGCGATGTCCGAGCGCACCACGTCCATGCCGATACCGCGACCGGAAATCTGGGTGACATGGCTCGCGGTTGAAAAGCCCGCCGCAAAAATGCATTCGATCAAGCGCGCGTCGGTCGGCTCGACATCCTCCGGAATGAGTCCCTGCGCGCGGGCCTTCCCGCGTATGCGGGCGAGGTCGATCCCGGCGCCGTCGTCGGCAAGCTCGATCGCTATTTCGTTGCCCTGCTGACGGACATTGAGCGTAATCTCGCCGGTTTCCGCCTTGCCTGCGCGCCGCCGCTCCTCGCGGCTTTCTATGCCGTGATCGAGTGCGTTGCGCAGCAGATGCTCCAAGGGAGCGACCAGCTTTTCGAGCACCGAGCGATCGAGCTCGACTTGCGTCCCGCGGATCTCGAGGTTCGCACGCTTGTCGAGCTCCTTGGCGGTCTGGCGCAGAATCCGGTAAAGGCGCTCGGACAGACTGCCGAAGGGCACCGTACGAATCGAGAACAGCTGCTGCTGAACGTCGCGCGACAGCCGCGCCTGTGCAAGCAACGCAGCGTCGGCCTCGTCGAGATTCTTCAGCAACGATTGCTGGACGGTCGATACATCGTTGACGCCCTCGGCCAGACCGCGCGTCAGTTCCTGGAAGCGCGTGAAGCGGTCGAACTCAAGAGGATCGAAGGCCTCCGCGGTCTCGTTGATCATTCGCGACTGGATCTGCGACTCGGCCTGAATTTCTATTTCGCGCACCTGCGAGCGCAGACGGATCACGCTGTTGGTCAGCTCCAGCAGATTGCCCTTGAGCGATCGCAGCTCCCCTTCGATACGGGCTCGTGTGATGGCGACTTCCCCGGCTTCATTGACCAGGCGGTCGATCAGATCGGCGCGAACGCGCAGCATCGCACGCGTGCCTTCGACGTCGGCGGCAGGCTGCGCGGCGGCCGCGGCTTCGAGGGGAGCAGGCGCCGGCTGCGTGGCGACGGGCAGCGGAGTTACGATGGGATGAGACGCAAGCGCCGCCGCCGGGCGTTGCGCGGATAGCACAGTCTCATCGGCGATCCACGGGAGCGGTGTGTCGACCTCGCCGTGATGCAAGCGATCCAGCACGAACGCGATGTGGTCGAGATCGTTGTCCAGCGCATCGAAAAGATCCGCCTGAGGAACAAACGGGCCGGCGCCCTCGGGGAGTCGGCTTTCCATGAGGTGCGCGAGCTCGCCAAGGCGCATCGCGCCGGCCATCCGCGCGCTGCCTTTGAAAGTGTGCAGCGTTCGCCGCAATCCGTGCACGGGCTCGGAATCCGCAGGTTTTCGTCGCCACGAGCGCAGTTGTTCTCCCACTTGCGGGAAGAGCTCCGCCGCCTCCTCGAGAAAGATCGGCAGCACCTGTTTGTCAACGTCGTCGTGAATGCTGGCAAGCGTCGGGTCGGTGGCAACCGTTCCCGGCAGGGGCGATGGCGCGGCGTCGGTGCCGGTCTTAATCCGTACGGTTTCCGGATGCGCCACCGCGCCCGGCTCGCCGCAAGACGATAATTTCCGGCTTTGATGCGACGCGTTCGGCATGCCGTTCGGCCAGAGCGGGCACGACTGTGAGCGGCACCGCCTCTTCGGAATCGGCGACGCGCTCGGCGACGGTCTCGATGTCTTGCGGCTCGGGTTCGGGCGACGCTTCCTGACGCAACGCCTCGAGCTCGGTGACGATCTCCGCGGCTTCGGCTTCGTCGGCGGGGACAAAAGGCTCGCGGGCACGGACTCGGCCGGTGAGCGCGCGCAAGCCTGCGATTGCTCGCGCGAGCACCGGCTGCGCCGTACTGGGGAGCGGCGCGCCGCGTTCCTGCAATCCAAGCAGGCAGATCTCCACCGCCTTGGCGACGCCGGCGACAAGGGGAAACCCGCCGGTGCGATGGATGCCGCATAGCGTATGCCCGGCGCGCACCATCGCCTGGGAGGGTGTCGCGCCCGGATCGAACTGCAGCGCTTGCAACTCGGCATCGAGACTCGCCATGTGCTGCTGCGCTTCGTCGCAGAGAATCCGATACAGGGCCATCGAAAGCGTCACGCCGCCTACGGTAATTTCGTCGGGCTCGGACGCCTCGACGGACGCGGAACCCTTCGACTGGCGGGCCTCCGCCAGCGGGGCAAACTCGATGATCTCGGCGCTCGCAAGGGCGCGAACCGAATGGGCTGCGCCGGCATCCGCCGGCAATGGCGTTTCGTCGAGCTCGATCACTTCCACGATCGCCTGGCTCGACAGCGCCGCATGCGACCCGTTCGGAATCTCGACCGGCGGCGAGATAGCTTCGGAAGCCGAGTCGGAAGGAAATTCGCTCTCGACGCGCGCGATCGCGGCGCGGAGCTCACGTGGGTCGGGAGTTACCCGGTGCGTGTTTCGCAGCGCATCGACCCAGCTTCGAAAGCTTGTCTGCGCGATATCGATCAAAGACAGGAGTGCGGGTGTCGTCGGGCGATCTTCCTCGAGCACCTTGTTGTGCACTCTTTCGACCCCGTGCGCGAGTTCTCCGAGCTCGCTCAAGCCAACCATTCGCCCGCTACCTTTGAGCGTGTGGAATCCACGGCGAACCGTCGCAAGCGCACCGCGGTCGTCGGCGTTCGAGCGCAGCTGCGCCACGCTCTGTTCGATGCTGTCGAGCACTTCTCCCGCTTCGGTCAGATAAATGTCCAGCAGTTCCGCGTCGAGCTGGGAAGCGTCTGTCTCGAGCAGGCGCAGGGTTTCGTCGGAGGGCCCCGGCGCCGGCGTGGTATCGCGATCGATCGCGATCTCGGCAACCGCGTCCTTCAACGCCGCCGTGTCCCCTGCACCTGCGCGCGAGAGCTCCTGGAGCGCCGCCTCGGCGGCACCCTGCAGCTGCGCGTCGCCGATGAGCTCCGCATCGTCCTTGAGCATCGCGAGGTCGGCGGCGAGCTTTTCCCGCGCCGGCGCGTCTCCCGGAGAATCCTGGAACGCCGCCAGGGCCGCTGGCAGGGTTGCCTTCAACTCGTCGACCGAATCCTCGACCGTTTCGTCCTGTTGCGGCACCGCCACGGGCGCGCCCAGGCGCTGCGCCAACAGCGGCTCGATCAGCCGCTCCCGGTCCGGGCGCTGCTGCTCCACGGCCTCGATATAGAAGCCCAGGCCCGACAGCGATTCCGCGAGCAGCTCCAGGTCCTCGTTCTCCACGGAGGTCTCGGGCTTGGCATATTCGTCGATCTGCTGCTTGCACAGCACCAGGAGCTGCTCCGCACGATCGAGGCCGAGCATCTTGAGCGCGCCCGAAATCTGCTTGATGTCGTTGTCGAGCGTGACGAGATCACCCCGCTTGCCGTGGTCGCGGAAGAAAGCATCGAGTACCTGCTCGATGTGGCGCAGATTGGCCTGAATTTCACGCGCGACCTGCGCAAGCAACAGCCTTTCCTGCGCGCGCCGCGCCATCTCGTCGAGCAGCGGCGCCGCTGGAATAGCGGCGACCGGCTTGTTCTGTTGCGCGGCGTCGAGCCGCGCGATCATCGCGTCGACCTGATTCGGAAAATCGGGCGTGAGCGCGGCGAAGTTCTCTATGGCGGACTCCGCCAGGAGGATTCCGGTCGCGTACTCCATCGCCATGGCGTCGGGAACGGTCCCGCTGCCTATGCGGTCGAGACGCACGGCAAGCGCGGCGGCCAGGCGCGACAGCGACGGCTCGCCTATCGCGGTCGTCTTGTCGCGCAGTTGCGACAGCGTTTGCTTGAGCTTCGGCAGGTTCTCCGACCTGCCGCCGGTAAGCTTCAGCCACAGATCCTTGGTGGTGGTCAGCAGATCGCGCGCTTCGCGCAACAGCGGCTGGACCCGCACGACGTCGGCCGAAAGCACTTCCGCACTGGGTATCAGACCGGGAAGCCGGTATGCGCGCTGCACCGCCTGAACCTGGGGTCCGACCGGAGCGCTGATCGCGACGTAATAGAGAACTTCCCGCCGCATGCGGTCGGCGACCTTCGCCGAACCTTCGACAAAGCGGCGAATCTGCAGGTCGACTCGGCCGCAAAGCTGCTTGACCCCGAATCCGCTCTCGACGCCTTTCTCGACGATGCCCTCGAGCAACGCGCCTACGGTCCACCAGAAGGATCGCTGCGACGAATGCGTCTGCACATCCTCGATGCCCTGAATCGCGTCGCGCATCGCCCGCGCGCCCTCTTCCTCGCCTCGCAACCACGAGAGCAAGCCGCGCTGATAAAGACGGCGCTGCTTGAGCATGAACGAGGGCAATTTCTGCGACGTGACGGATTTGGCTGTCGCGATCTTCGGCGCGCGAGGCGACAGATCGGGATAGAAAAGGTCCGTGGGCGCGGACGCCTTGACGCCGCGCGATTGCTGCATCAACTCGTACTCGGGAAAGAGCTTGAGCGGCACGGGGTACGCTCCGCCGACAAGCTCATCGAGAAATATCTTGAGCTTGCGGCACGCTCGGTCGATCAGGTCGCAAACGGCTTGCGCTTCCTCGGGCGGCAACTCCTCCACGCGCACGAGCTGGCGCTCGACCTCATCGGTGTAGGCGGTCACCGCGTCGAGCCCCACCATCTGAATCGCGCCGGCCGCCTGGTGCACATGCGCCCGCGCTTGCTTGAGCGTCGTCACCTCGCTTGGCGAGGCTTTGTACGCGGCCAGCGACTCCAGCCCGCGGGTGAGAGCCTGGTCGATCTCTCCCTGAACCCAGGTCAGCGGGCCAAGATCGAAGTCGGGTGCGGTGTCTGTGGACAAGTTTGCGTGCCGTTGGGACTCGCGCGTCAACGCGCTACCTGATCAGTGCATGCAAAAATCGCGCCGACGACCGCGCCGGCGGTCGATGGGTCATGCCTATACCTTGAAGCCGGCAACCGAGCTCCGCAATTCCGCGGCCAGCTTGGTGAGCTGCCCGATGGACACGTTGGTCTGCTTCGTGCCTTCGGTCGTCTCCTCGGTAATTTTCAGGATGCCCTGCATGCCGCGCGTCACGTCCGACACCGATGCCGATTGCTTTTGCGTCTGTGCTGAAATCCCGCCGATCAGCTCGGCCAGCTCGCGGGAGACCTTACGAATTTCGTCCAGTGCCTGCCCGGCAGCGTCAGACAGCTTGGTTCCTTCGACCACGCCCACCGTGCTCTTTTCCATCGCCGCCACCGCGTCCTGCGTGTCGGCCTGAATGGTCTTCACGATGGCTTCGATCTGCTTGGTCGCTTCGCCCGAACGTTCGGCGAGGCGCTGCACTTCTTCCGCGACGACGGTGAAGCCGCGGCCGGCTTCACCCGCGGAAGCCGCCTGGATCGCCGCATTGAGCGCGAGCACGTTGGTTTGCTCGGTGATGTCCGAGATCAGCTCGACGATCTCACCGATCTCGAGCGACGACTCGCCGAGACGCTTGATCCGCTTGGCCGTATCCTGGATCTGGGTGCGAATCTCGTTCATGCCGGCGATCTGGTTGTGCACGGCCTGCCCGCCCTTTTCAGCCGCGGCCAGCGACTGCTGCGCGACCCGGGCAGATTGCGCTGCCGTTTGCGAGACCTCATTGATCGACTGCGCCATCTGCAGCACCGACGCCGACGCCTGCTGGATCTCCTTGTTCTGCCGCTGCGACGCTTCGTAGAGTCGATTGGATATCGCCTGCGCATCGGTCGTCGCCTTGGCCACCTGGTCGGTCGCCGAGTTGATGCCGCGGACGAGCGTGCGCAGCTCCTCGATCGTAAAGTTGATCGAGTCCGCGATGGCGCCGGTGACATCCTCGGTCACCGAGGCCTGAACGGTGAGGTCGCCGTCGGCGAGGTTCCCCATCTCGTTCAGCAAACGCAGAATCGCTTCCTGATTTCGCTTGTTCTCCTGCTCGCTCTCGAATGCGCGCACACGCGCATCGTCGAGAAAAACCTTGCCCAGCGCCAGCAGGCACACTAGCGCGAGAGACGCAAAGATCATCGCGGCCCAGAAAGTCGCGTTTCGCGATGTAGTCTGGTTGTCGTACTCGCTGGTCAGCTTGCCGGTGTCGGCAAGCAGAGGTTCCGATTCCTGATTAATTCCTCGAGCGGCAAGCTTCGCGACCACCAGCCGCTGCATGTTCTGGAGGATGGCGTTGACGCCTGCTTCGTAGGTGGCGAAGCGCTTTTGAAGCTCGCTCAATGTCGAGCGCGCGTCTTCAGCGCGAACGCCGGCGAGCCGCAGCGAGTCGCTTCCCTTGAGCAACGCGTTCAGGACGTCCCGGAAAGTCCCGGTGTCCTTGCCCAGAAGGAATGCGACTTCGGGGTCGATTTCGTCCGAGGAAACGAGTGAGTTCGCGTTCTTGGCGATCCGCTGGGAAAGCACGGCGAGCTGGTTGATGAAATCGACTTCGCGCAGGCTCCCCCCGGCGGCGGCGACTTGCGCCGACGCCTGCTGGGCGAGCTCGAGCAGGCCGCTGTTACCCTGATTGATGCCCTCGAGGCCCTTGGACAGCGAAATCAGCGCCGGCTGATTGTCGATGACCGACGTCGCGTATTTTTCCATCCGTTCCCAACGGCTGCTGGTCTCGTTGAGCAGCGATTGCAGCGTGTCGTTGGTTGCCACCTCAATGTTGATTCCCTTGATCGTGCCGCCCTTGGTGAGCGCATCGAGGTCGCTGCGAAAACGGTCGCGCGAATCCTTCACGCTCTCGAAGGCCGGAACGTTGCCCTGCACGGCAAGCGATGTCCCACGCGCAAGTCGCTGCGAGAGCATCTGCATTTCCGTGGCGACGCTCGCGCTCGCGGTCACCTGCGTGGTCAGACGCGTGTTCAGATAGAGCAGCAGCAGGGCAAGCAGCGTAAACGCCAGCAGTAGGCCGCCCAGCACTTGAAACTGCCTCACGATCGGAAGATGGCCGATCAGCGGGAGGCGATTGGGCTGGCGCGCCTCCGGGGCAGCGGTGCGCATCTGCTCCATGATCGACACGGCCGCGAGCGGGTCGTAACCCGGCTGCGCGCCGCTCATCTTTACCTGCGTCGTGGGATCGTCCAGGTCGGCATCGTCGTCGACCAATCCCTTGGCCGGCCCTACGCCGAACAGGCTTCTCAAGCTAAGCGCCATGATTCCTCCCCCCAGAAGGGTACTGCGCGTGCGTGATTCGAATCATCGGTTGCGGCCGGCTCACAGCCCCGCCTGTAGAAAGCCAGGATCCTGCGCCAGACGCGCGAGGTCGATCTCCTGCCAGACCCCGCCGTCCTTATCGACCCATTGCGCGCCGTACCATTGCGGCAAGCCCTGCGGCTTTTCGCGTTCGACCAGCTCTGCGAGGTTGCGCAAGCCAAGCACACGCTGCACCACGAGGCCGGCGCGGAGCTCGCCGACTCGCGGCCCGAAAAGCACCAGCCGCACTTGATTGGTCCCCGGTGCGGGCGGCTCGACCGCGTGACCGAGAAAGCCGCCGAAATCGACGACGCTATAGAGATTTCCGCGAATGTTGGCGACGCCCAGAAACCACGGCTTGGTCAGCGGAACGGTGGCGACCGTGGGAACGGAGATCACTTCGCCCGCGTCGGCCAGCCGGATCAGCCACTGCGCTCCGGCGCACGCCAGGCCCAGCCGTGACTGCTCGACCTGTGCGGTGGTCTTCGCCGCGAGCCGCGACGCCAGCTGCTGCTGAAAAGCGCGGAGATCGAGCTTGGCGGCACGTGCCATCGGGATGCGGTTAGCCCAGCGCGGTGATCTTCGCGAGCAGCTCGTCGCGATTCACCGGCTTGACGATATAGTCGCGCGCACCCTGACGCATGCCCCAGATCTTGTCGGTTTCCTGGCTCTTCGAGGTGCAAAGGATGATCGGGACGGCGCGCGTTACCGGGTCGCGACTGATGGCACGGGTCGCCTGAAAACCGTTCAAGCCGGGCATGACGACATCCATGAGGATGAGATCGGGCCGGACTGTCTTGGCTTTCAATATCGCGTCCTCCCCATTGTCGCTGGCGACAACCTCATATCCTGCCTTGGTCAACATGTCGTTCAATACATGCCGCTCCGTTGGAGAGTCATCGACGATCAAAACACGTTTGATGGTCATCGTTTCCCGCTCATTGCTTTCGCCCCCCCGGCGCCGAAGGCGCCGCGTCAATGCGCGGCTGCCTTCACGTGGGTGCCCACGGCCTTCAGCAGACTCTCCTTGGTGAACGGCTTGGTCAGGTATTGATCCGACCCGACCATGCGTCCGCGCGCGCGATCGAATAAGCCATCCTTTGACGAAAGCATCACTACCGGTGTCGGATGGAAGCGCGCATTTTTCTTGATCAGCGAGCAGGTTTGATAACCATCCAGGCGCGGCATCATGATGTCGACAAAGATCAGATCGGGCTGGTGATCGGCGATCTTCGCGAGCGCGTCGAACCCGTCTTCGGCAAGGATCACCGTGCAGCCGGCTTGTAGCAAAAAAATCTCGGCGCTGCGACGAATCGTGTTGCTGTCGTCGATCACCATGACTTTCACGCCCGCCAAGGCAGCTGGTTCAGCCAACTCTGTACTCCCCGATTGTTCGATGCCAACGTCGCTTAGTGCGGTGCTCTCCATGTCGCCCTCGTCAAAGTTTGCCACGTATGCAACCAAATGCCTAGAGCATAATCCTTGCCACAACCGCGAAACTTATGCTTTTTGAGGGATTTGCAACACAACTAGCGCGAAACTTGAGTGCCTATGTGACGCTGACCGTCATGTTGGGACACTTTAGTAGCCTACCGGCCAAGAAACATGCGGTACGCCGGATTGTGGGTTTCGTCGACGAAGTGATAGCCCAGACGGTCGAGAAAGGTCCGAAAAGCCCCCTTTTCGGCCGGCGGAACCTGCATGCCCACCAGCACCCGACCGTAGTCGGCGCCCTGGTTTCGATAGTGGAATAGACTGATATTCCAGCCGCGGCTCATGCTGTTGAGAAACTCCATGAGTGCGCCGGGCCGCTCGGGGAACTCGAAACGGTAGAGTATTTCGTGCTCCGCCGCAGGTGCGTGTCCGCCGACGAGATGGCGAACGTGGACCTTCGCCATTTCGTTATCCGACAGATCGTAGGCCTCGATTCGGCGCTTGTGCATCGCCCGCAGCAGCTCGGCCGTCTCGCGTCGGTTCGCGACTTCGATGCCGACAAAGAGATGGGCGACGTGCGGGTCGGCGTAGCGATAATTGAACTCCGTCACGCTGCGCTTGCCCAGCAGCGCGCAAAACTCGCGAAAGCTTCCGGGCCGCTCGGGAATGGTCACAGCCAGGATCGCCTCCCGCTCCTCGCCGAGCTCCGCCTGCTCGGCGACGAAGCGCAGCCGGTCGAAGTTCATGTTCGCGCCGCATGCGATCGCCACATACGTCCGGTCGCGGGTCCGGTGACGCTCGCACCAAGCCTTGACTCCCGCCACCGACAGCGCGCCGGCGGGTTCGAGGATCGAGCGAGTGTCCTCGAAGACGTCCTTGAGCGCGGCGCATATCGCGTCCGTATCGACGAGAATGACCTCGTCGACCAGCTCGCGGCAGATCCGGAAAGTCTCCTTGCCGACCTGCTTGACCGCGACACCGTCGGCGAAAAGGCCCACGTGCTTGAGCGTGACGCGGCGGCCCGCGGCGAGCGAGCGCGCCATCGCGTCGGAATCGACCGGCTGCACGCCGATCACCTTGATCTCGGGGCGAACGCGCTTTACGTACGACGCGATACCGGCAATCAGGCCCCCGCCACCGATGGCCACGAAGATCGCATCGATGGGCGACTGCCACTGCCGAAGAATCTCGACGGCGATCGTGCCTTGTCCTGCGATCACGTCGGGATCGTCATAGGGATGCACAAAGGTCGCGTGATGTTTTTTTTGAAGGCGCACCGCATG
This sequence comes from uncultured beta proteobacterium, assembly GCA_963745385.1. Classification (GTDB taxonomy): domain Bacteria; phylum Pseudomonadota; class Gammaproteobacteria; order Burkholderiales; family Casimicrobiaceae; genus PALSA-1003. The sequence goes on along the minus strand of CAVUXI010000003.1, from coordinate 209,562 downwards.
GGCGTAGGCGTCGCTGTAGGAGTCGCCGTGAAGCACGACTTTTGCGCCGCGCGCGGCGACCGCCTGAATCTTTATCGATGGCGTGGTGACGGGCATGACAATGGTCGCGCGGCATCGGAGCCTTTGCGCCGCGAGCGCGACTCCCTGCGCGTGGTTTCCAGCCGAGGCGGCAACGACACCCCGCTTGCGCTCTGCCGCGGAGAGTCGCGCCATCTTGTTGTACGCGCCCCGCAGCTTGAAAGAAAAGACGGGCTGCTGGTCCTCGCGCTTGAGCAGGACACGATTGCCGATCCGCCCCGACAGGATGGGCGCCCAGTCCAGCGCAGATTCGATCGCGACGTCGTAGACCTTCGCGGTCAGGATTTTCTGCAGGTAGTCGACGGGCATCGAGCGGCGCGAGAGGGAACGTATCGTCGAGCGTAGCAGAAACGCCCGCCGCGCCAAAGGCGAAAGGCGCCCGGCTCTTTTCTGCTACGCTGTTCGCGTGCGCTGATGCCTTATGCCGCCGTGACCTCTTCGACTCTTGCCGTCGTCGACCTCGGATCGAACAGCTTCCGGCTCGAGATCGGCCGCGTCGAGGGCGATCAGATTTACCGTCAGGAAACGTGGCGTGAAACCCTGCGATTCGGCGCGGGACTCGACGAAGAAGGGCGTATCCGCCCCGAGGCGATGAAAGCGGCGCTCGGCTGCCTGGAGCGGTTTCGCGAGCGGCTCTCGGGCCTGCATCCCTCCGCGGTACGCGCGGTCGCGACCAACACCTTTCGCGTTGCCGCGAACGCCCGCGAGTTCCTGCCTCAGGCCGAACGCGCGCTCGGATTTCCCATCGACGTCATCGGCGGCCACGAGGAAGCCCGGCTGATCTACGTCGGCGTTGCACATGTGCTTCCGCCCTCGGCGGCTCGACGCCTGGTCATCGACATCGGGGGCGGCTCGACCGAGTTCATCCTCGGCCGCGGCATGGAGCCTGAGCGCCTCGAGTCGCTGAACATGGGTTGCGTCGGAATGACGCAGCGCTTTTTCCCCGATGGCAGGGTGACCGCCGCGAACTTCGATGCAGCGGAAACCGCGGCGCGCGTGGAGATCGAAGCGATCGCACGGGAATTCAGCCCCGACCGCTGGCGCGACGCGTATGCCTCTTCGGGCACCGCGGCCGCGCTTGCCGAAATCATCGAGCAGAATGGATTTTCCAGCGGAGGCATCACGCCGGATGGCCTCGCGCGGTTGCGAAGACGAATGATCCTGGCGAAGGATATTCGGCGCCTGGAGCTGCACGCGCTCAAGCCCGAGCGGGCGCCGGTGCTCGCGGGCGGTCTGGCCATCATGTCCGCGGCGGTGGCCGAGCTTGGCGTCAACCGCATCGATCCCGTGGGAGGCGCGCTCCGTCTCGGCGTCCTCTACGACTTGCTCGGCCGGAGCATCGACGAGGACATACGCAAGCTCACCGTATCGCGCTTCATCGACCGCTACCACATCGACAGCTCGCACGCCGCGCGCGTGGCCACGCTCGCGGTCTCGCTGTTTCGCGCCGCAGTCGCGAAGCCGGATGCCGCGCAGGCGCAGTTGCTCCAATGGGCCGCGCTGTTGCACGAGACGGGGATGTCGGTGTCGCACATCGGCTATCACAAGCACGGCGCCTATATTCTCCAGAACGCAGACATGCCGGGATTCTCGGCTGGAGAGCAGCAACGTCTCGCGTTGCTTGTCTTTGGCTGCCGCGGCGGCCTCGCGAAGATGCAGAGCGTGCTCGCTGCCGAAGACGTGCGCGCACAAGTCCTGGCGCTACGGCTTGCGGTGCTGTTTCACCATGCCCGGACGACCATCGACGTACCGCGAATCCGTCTCAAGATGGGAAAGCGGATTCGCTTCTCGGTCTCGACTCGTTGGCTTGCGGCGCATCCGCTCACTGCGCATCTCATCGCCAAGGAGCGGCGCCAGTGGAAAGAGCTGGGATACGTCTGGAAAGCCATTCGCTAGCGCACGCGCGGTCCGCGCAGATCGGGGTCGGTCCGCCTTCCCGCGCCGGAGTCGAGAACTCAGACGAAGTCGGGACCGATGGCAAGCTTGAGGACCACCTCCGAAGCGCCCTCGCGCGCGCGGTTGCTGAGCCACCAGACGGCGGCTTTTTTCATGCTCCACGAATCCGCGCTGCCGGTAAGCAGCGTCGCCGCCACTTCGCCCAAGGTAGGTTGATGCCCGACGATCAGGGCAGCGTCGCGCGCATCGGGCCAACCCGCCGCCGCCAGCACGGCATCCACCGTCGCGCCGGGCGCGAGCTCGTCGACGATACGGAATTTTCGCTTGAGCGGAAGCGCAGTCTGTTTCGCGCGATCGGCCGGGCTCACCAGGATCCGGCAGCCGTCGGGCAGGCGGCTATCGAGCCAGCCCGCCATCCGTTCCGCCTGTTTGATTCCCTTTGCAGTCAAGGCGCGCCCGAGATCGGGCTCGCCGGGCTCTGCATCAGCGTGCCGCCAAAGTATCAGATCCATTTCGTCATCGCCTGGTCAGAGGCCTCGCGCCGGTATCCGCGAGACGACGCAATAACTCCTCCTGAGCCGCGAGCGCATGCGCGCGGCCCTTCGGGGTGAGACGGTGATAGCTGCCATCCGCTGCAAGCTCCCAGGCGTCGCGGTTGTCCGCGAGATACGGCTTGAGGCCTTCGTCGATCACGCGCGCCTTGAGCTCCGCATCGAGTATCGGAAAAGCAACTTCGATTCTCCGGAAGAGATTACGGCCCATCCAATCGGCGCTTGCGAGATAGACGTCCTCGCTACCATCGTTGTCGAAGTACCAGACGCGATGATGCTCGAGGAAGCGGCCGAGAATCGATCGCACGCGAATGTTGTCGGACACGCCCGCGACGCCGGGCCGGAGCGCGCAGGCGCCTCGAACGATGAGCTCGATCTTCACGCCGGCGCTCGACGCCGCGTACAGGGCATCGATGACCGCCTCCTCCACCAGCGCGTTCATCTTGGCGATGATGTGCCCGCGCTTGCCGTCCTTGGCGTGCCGCGTCTCGCGGCGAATCGCGTCGAGAAGATGACGATGCATCGTGAAAGGCGCGAGCCAGAGCCGCTTCAGCCGATTGGCCTTGGCTAGGCTGGTGATATGCAGGAACACCTCGCTCACGTCGGCGCATATTTCCGGATGCGTCGTCAGCAGGCCGAAGTCGGTATACATGCGTGTCGTGCGCGGATGATAGTTGCCGGTGCCCAGATGCGCGTATGTCTGGAGGATGGTTCTTCCGGACGCGTCGCGCTCGCGGCGCAGCAGCAAGGCAAGCTTTGCATGGGTCTTGAGACCGAAAACACCGTATACCACCTGCGCTCCGACCTGCTCCAGCCGCTCCGCCCAGTTGATGTTCGCTTCCTCGTCGAAGCGCGCAAGGAGCTCGACGACGACGGTGACTTCCTTGCCGCGTCTCGCCGCCTCGATCAGCGCCTCCATCAGCACCGAATTCACCCCGGTCCGATACACCGTCTGCTTGATCGCCACCACGTCGGGATCGTCGACCGCCTTGCGGATGAAATCGACCACCGGATCGAAGGCCTGGTAGGGATGATGAAGAAGGATGTCGCGCTGGCGCATTGCCGCCAGCACGTCGGGCTGCTCCTTCAGTCTGTCGGGCAGGCTTTGCACAAAAGCGGGATATTTGTGCTCGTCAAGGTCGGCTTCGTCGACCAGCGCCGACATCCGCGCGAGATTCACCGGTCCGTCACAGCGGTAGAGATCGGATTCCTGCAACTCGAACTGGTGGAGCAGCATCTGGGCAAGATGCGACGGGCAGTTGGAGGCAACCTCGAGGCGCACAGCCAGCCCGAACTGTCGCTGAGGCAGCTCACCCTCGAGGGCCTGGCGCAGGTTCTTCACCTCCTCCTCGTCGAACCACAAGTCCGCGTCGCGGGTGACCCGGAATTGCGAATAGCTGATCACATCTCGTCCGGCGAAGAGCTCGCCCAGATGGGCATGAAGGACCGACGACAACAGCACGAACGTGTTGTCCGGGGCGACCTCGCGAGGCAGCTCGATGACTCGAGGAAGCATCCGAGGCGCCTTGACGATGGCAATGGACGTTTCGCGCCCGAATGCATCGCGGCCGGAGAGTTCGACGATGAAATTGAGGCTCTTGTTGACGACTTGCGGGAACGGGTGGGCGGGATCGAGGCCGATAGGCGTGAGTAGCGGCTTGACCTCGCGCTGGAAGTAGTCGTTGACCCAGGCGCGCTGCTGGGCGTTGCGGTCCGCGCGTCGCAACAGCCGAATTCCTGCGGCAGCCAGCGCCGGAAGCACCTGTTCGTTCAACGCGCGATATTTATCGTTGACGAGCGTATGCGCCTCTTCGCAGATGCGGGAAAACACCGCCCGCAGGTCGTGCAGGGAGAGCCCTGGAGGAGGCGCCTTCACGCGCAGCTGCTCGCGCAGGCCCGCTACGCGAACTTCGAAAAACTCGTCGAGATTGCTGCTGACGATGCACAGGAAGCGCAATCGCTCGAGCAGGGGAACCGCGGGATCCTCTGCGAGTGCCAGCACGCGGCGGTTGAACGCGAGCAACGAAAGCTCGCGGTTGATGAGCGGCGCGTCGCGGCCTTTGGTCGGTCCCTCTGGAATCGAAGGCGTCGCGGCTGCCGGCGCTCGCTCCGCCGGCGGCGGTTCCGTGTGGCCGGCGCGAGGTACGACAGTCAGGCTGCGATCGACACTCACGGCTAAGCTGCCAAGGCGAGCCAGACGCAGCCGCCGCGCGATTCGCGCTCGAGCTCCTGGAGATAGGCGTGATGCGCAGCGAGCTCCTCGGCAGAAGGGACGAGCACGAGAATCGGGGCGAGCATTCCGATCGCATACGTCCCGCTGCTCATGAACGTCGGAGACGCAATCTCGATCGTCAGCGATTCCTGGCCTCGGGTCATCGCCAGGTAGACTTCCGCCAGCAGCTGCGCATCGAGCAACGCCCCGTGGTGCGCGCGATGCGCGTTGGCGACCCCGAACCGCTCGCATAAAGCGTCGAGATTGTTTTTCTTGCCGGGAAAGCGTTCGCGCGCAAGCGCCAGCGTATCGACGATTTCCCCGGCCACCGTCTGCGCGCCGGGAAGGTCGACGCGCTTGAATTCCTCGTCCAGGAAGGCGACATCGAAGGGAGCGTTGTGGATGATCCACTGCGCGCCACGCGCGAATTCGACGAACTCCCCGGCGACGTCGGCGAATCTCGCCTTGCCGCGAAGCATTTCCCACGTCATGCCGTGAACGTCGGTAGCGCCGGCGTCGATCTCCCGTTCGGGATTGAGATAGAAATGGAGGTGGCGGCCTGTGGGACGCCGATCGACGACCTCGACCGCGGCGACTTCGATGATGCGGTGACCGAGCTGTGGGTCGAGCCCCGTCGTCTCTGTGTCGAGAATTATTTGGCGCATCAGAATCAGCTACCGGAAAAACGCATTCGGGATTGCGGTCGAAGTGTGCAGCGAACCGTGAAACGCATCGACGATTTCGCCTAGTCTACATCTGCCGCGCTTGCGGTATCCCGAGCAACTGCAGGACCCGCAAGCATGGCGCTCATGTCTTGTAGCGCTTGATCGTAGCCTGGATCTCCGCGATAGCGCGCTCGATCTCGTCGTCGGTCAGATCGCGTTGCGCGCCCTTGCGGTCGGTCAGCGTGAGCGTTCGATCGATCTCGGTCTGGAACTCTCCCAAGCCGAGCGTCTCGGTGATCGTGGTGGTCGGCTCGTCGGTCAACGTCTCGGGGCCCCAGCGGACGACGATCATCGACAGGTTATCGCCGTCCGGCCCCCCCGCACCTCGGCTTCGCGCATGAGCGTGGGCGACGATTTGAGGATGGGCGTACCGGTCAGCGCCCGGGCGATCTCCTCCTGCGGATAAACGCTCCACAAGCCGTCGGTGACCATCACGATGAGGTCGCCGTTGCGCAAGGGCGTGCGGCGCGAAAGATCGATGACGGGCTCGACCAATCCGCCGAGGCAACTGAATATCTTGTTGCGATCGGGATGATCGGCCACTTCGTGCGCGCCGATGATCCCCTGGTCGAGCAGGTACTGGACCTTGGAATGGTCCTTGGTCTGGCCGATCAGACCGCCCTGGCGGAACAGATACAGGCGGGAGTCCCCGACATGCGCCCAGTACGCGTAGTTGGATTGGATGATGCATGCAACGCAAGTCGTGCGCGGCGTTTCCAGCATGGAGAACTGGTTCGCGTACGAACCCAGCGCCTGATGCGCGCGCACCATCGAATCCTGGAGGAATTTCAGCGGATTCTTGAGCGAAGGCTTGGATTCCTGCTGGAAGCGCTCGATGAACAGGCGGACCGCGATCTGCGCGGCGATTTCGCCGCCTGCGTGACCTCCCATTCCGTCCGCGACCACCAGAAGCAGCGTGTCGCGGCTGTAGGTGTATGCGAGGCGGTCCTGGTTGACCTTTCGCTGACCCCTGCGGCTTTCCTGAAATATGGTGAAGCGCACGGACCGTGCCTACCTGTTTATCGCGCGGAAAGCGCCGCCTCTGGGGCACGCCGCGTCTGCCGCCGCCCTCGGACCGGCAACGCAAGCGCGCGGACGTTCGCGGTCGAACATCACATCACCTCGCTAAACAGGCGCTTCTTCAGATTGTCGAGGAAGGTCAGCTTCCGTTTTCTCGGTGCGATCTCGCGGATGGCTTTTTGCAGGGCGAATACGCTCTGCGGCCGCTCCAGCGGATCGAGGCGCAGGCACCAGTCGATGACCTCGAGCAGATTGTCGGAATAGGCGCCCGCCCAGATTTTCTTCGCCGATACCAAGTGGTCCTCCGACAGGCGCGCGTCCGCGGCCTGCGGCGCGAAGGCCGCAAGACAGGCAAACATGCTCGCGCCGATTCCGTAAACATCGGTCCACGGTCCCAGCCTGTCCGGGTCGCGGTATTGCTCGGGCGCCGCGAATCCCGGCGTGTACATGGGAGCAAGTTTCGGCCGCGCCGAGGTCAGCGTCTGGCGCGCGGCGCCGAAATCAAGCAGCACGGGAGTCCCGTCGGTGCGCAAATACACATTGGCGGGTTTGATGTCGAGATGCAAAAGCTTGTGCGTGTGCACCTCCCTCAGACCGTTCAACAGGTGCATGAACACATGACGCACCAGGCGCTCCGACATCTGGTCCTGCCGCAACTGGATCTGCTGCTGGAGCGTACGGCCGCGCTCATAGCGCATCACCATGTAGACCGTCTCATTCGCCCGGAAGAAATTGAGCACTCGTACGACGTTGGGATGGTTGATCTTGGCAAGTGCGCGGCCTTCCTCGAAGAAGCATTTCATGCCGTAACGGAACGACGTCAGGTTTTCGGCGGAGCTCGCACGCACGATGTCGCCGTCGGTACGCAGCACCAGCGACGACGGCAGATACTCCTTGATCGCGACAGGCGCAGCGGTGTCGTCGAACGCGCGATAGACGATCGAAAATCCGCCTCGGCTGATCTGACGATCGATCCGGTAATTGAGAAGCTGGTACCCGGTTGGCAGAGCCTGATTCGTGACGCCCATGAGGCTTTCGAAGAGCTGCGCTTTGTGGAATCTCCAAGAGTCCGCGGGGACTTTTGCAGAGGTTCCTCACTTGCACGCGAGGTGGATAAGCTCTACATTCTCGCATCCCCGGAGATAAAGTAAAGATTTCATTGACTTCCGGGTTCACGCAACATCGCTAACTACACCACGGTGCACGTTGCCGCGCATCGTATTCAATGTGAAACTCGCGTGCCAGGCGGCGGCGCTGCTCTTGCAAAGTTCAACCTCGACTCCCGCGCTCCATTGCGACCCGCGTTTCACTCCGCGAACAGAGAGCCAGCGCCATGATCCTTAGCATGACGGGTTTCGCATCGGTCGCGGAGGAACTGCCCGGCTGTTCGCTCAGCGTCGAGCTGAGGTCGGTCAACCATCGCTACCTCGATCTGCAGGTTCGCCTTCCCGACGAGCTGCGCGCGCTCGAATCCGCCGTCCGCGAAGTGCTCTCCTCCGAATTGAAGCGCGGCAAGGTGGATTGCAGAATAGCGTTGAATCGCACCGCCCCCGGAAGCGCCATGGTGGCGGTCAACGTGGAGCGTGTGATCCAGCTTCGCGACGCTGCCGCTGAAATCGCGCGGCATGTTCCGGAGAGCTCACCGATGTCTGTCGTGGAAATTCTGCGATGGCCCGGAGTTCTCACCGAGCCTTCGATGGACGCTGAGGCATTGGCGGGCAAGGCGCTCGCATTGGTGCGCCAGGCGCTCTTCGAGCTGGCGGCGTCGCGCGCGCGGGAAGGCGCCCACCTTCGAGCGATGCTCGAAGACCGCTGCCGCAAGATCGAAGCCCAGGTCGAGCGTGTAGCGCCGCGCGTGCCTGCAATCCATGACGCCTACGTCGAGAAGCTCGGTGCTCGCCTCAAGGAAGCGGGCCTGGACCCCGACGCCGATCGCTTGAAGCAGGAGCTTGCATTGTTCGCCACCAAGATCGACGTTGCCGAAGAAGTATCGCGGCTTGCCACTCATGTCGCCGAGGTCCGGCGCGTGCTCGAGCAAGGTGGCAGCAGCGGAAAGCGCCTCGATTTTCTTATGCAGGAGCTCAATCGCGAGGCCAACACCCTTGGTTCGAAGTCGGTCGATGCCGAGCTGTCCCAGGCCGCGCTGGAGCTCAAGGTGCTGATAGAGCAGATGCGCGAGCAGGTTCAGAACGTCGAATGAAACGCTCGCGCGATGAACCCCTCCGGTAACCTCTTCGTGGTTGCGGCGCCCTCCGGCGGCGGCAAGACCAGCCTCACCCGCGCGCTGCTCGAGCGCGAACGAAATCTCCGTCTGTCCGTGTCGTACACGACCCGGCCGCCGCGGCCGGGCGAGCGTGACGGTGTCGACTACCACTTCGTGACGCTCGAACGCTTCATGCAACTCAAGGCGTCGGGAGAGTTCATCGAGCACGCCCAGGTTCACGGCAACTGGTATGCGACATCCGCGACCTGGCTCAGGCAGCAAGTCGACGCGGGACAAGACGTGCTGCTGGAAATCGACTGGCAGGGGGCGGCTCAGATCCGCACGCTGATTCCGTCGTCTGTCCAGATTTTTGTCCTTCCGCCGACGCTCGACTCCCTCGCGGAGCGCCTTACCCGTCGCGGTCAGGACGACCCGGCGACCATCGCACGGCGGCTCGAATCCGCTCGCGAGGAAATCCGCCACTGCGTGGACTTCGATTATGTTATTATTAATCAGGACTTTGCCTCGGCTGTAGACGACCTGGGGGCGATCGTGCGTGCCTCGCGGCTGCGCGCCTCGCAACAGCGTGTGCGGCACCAGAGGCTCCTTGCCCAACTTATTTAGGAATCGCCCATGGCCCGCATCACGATCGAAGACTGCCTCATCCGAATTCCCAACCGATTCGAGCTCACGCTCGCGGCAACCAACCGCGCAAGGCAGATAAGTGCGGGCTCCCAGCCGCTGGTCGAAGGCGATCGCGACAAGCCGACTGTTATTGCACTTCGCGAAATCGCCGCGGGAAAGGTCGGCATCGAGATGCTGTTGAAGCCGCAGACCTGATTTGCAGATTACAAATGTACCGTCGCGGCCAACCGCCTTCCCATGATTCCCGCTCGAACGGGAGTCGAGCGTCCTTACTCAGAAACCGCCGTTCCGATGTCTGCACGAATGCATCGACATCCTTTGGCGGGCGCTGACGGGCCGGCGTTCTATCAACGTGACCAACCATGTCGGAAATCGCCGAATTCACCCGACACCTTGGCCACTATCTTCCGGCTCCCGACGTGGAGCTCGTCGAACGAGCCTTTGCGTTCTCCGAGAGCGCGCATCAGGGACAGTTCCGCAAGTCCGGTGAGCCGTATATCACTCACCCGCTGGCCGTAGCCAGCATACTTTCCCAATGGCGGCTGGACGCCCAGGGACTTGCCGCCGCCCTCCTCCACGATGTCATGGAGGACACCAGCGTCACCAAAACCGAGATCGAGACCTCGTTCGGCAAGCCGGTGGCCGACATGGTCGATGGCGTGTCGAAGCTCGATCAGATCGAGTTTCAATCCCGCGAAGACGCTCAGGCGGAAAACTTCAGAAAGATGCTGCTGGCGATGGCGCAGGACGTCCGCGTCATCCTGATCAAGCTCGCCGACCGTCTGCACAATATGCGCACACTCGATGCCATGGCACCGACGCACCGGGAACGCATCGCCCGCGAAACGCTCGACATCTACGCTCCCATTGCCAATCGCCTGGGACTCAACGCACTCTACCTCGAGCTGCAGGAGCTCTCGTTCAAGCATCTGCATCCCATACGCTATCGCGTCCTCGCCAAGGCCATCAAAGCGGCGAGAGGCAACCGGCGAGAAGTGATGAACCGCATCCTCAACTCAATCCGTGAAGGCCTCAAGCACGAAGGCATCGCCGCCACGGTATCGGGGCGGGAGAAGACGGTCTACAGCGTGTACAAGAAGATGCGGGAAAAGCGCTACACGTTCTCGCAGGTTTTCGACATCTACGGCATTCGTGTGCTCGTGAAAGATACGACCGCTTGCTACGCGGCGCTCGGTGTGCTCCATCGTCTCTATAAGCCGATACCGGGCAAGTTCAAGGATTACGTCGCCATTCCGAAAGCGAACGGCTACCAATCGCTGCACACGACGCTTTTTGGACCCTTCGGGACGCCGCTCGAAGCCCAGCTTCGCACGCAGGACATGCATCGCATCGCCGAAGCCGGCGTCGCGGCGCATTGGCTGTACAAGACCGGCGAGCTCGACATCGCCGAGGCACAGCTCCAGACTCATCGATGGTTGCAGAGCCTTCTGGAGATTCAATCCGAATCGCGCGATTCCAAGGAATTTCTGGAGCACATCAAAGGCGACCTTTTCCCCGAGGAGATCTATGTTTTCACGCCGAAGGGAAAGATCATGGCTCTTCCGCGAGGAGCCACCGCGGTCGATTTTGCCTACAGTGTGCACACCGATATCGGCCACCACTGCACTGCGGCGCGCATCAACTACGAGCTGATGCCGCTGCGGACCGAGCTCAAGAGCGGCGACCAGGTGGAGATCGTCACCTCCCCGACGGCGCGTCCGAACCCTTCCTGGCTCAACTTCGTCGCGACCGGCAAAGCACGCTCGCGCATCCGTCATTTCCTCAAATCGCTGCAGCAGCGCGAGTCGGCGGTGCTTGGCGAGCGCATGCTGGAACAGGCGCTCGCCTCGCTCAAAGTGCCGGCTGAATCGATTACGTGGGATCGCTGGGAGGCGCTCACGCGCGAGTACGGCGCAAAAGGCCGGCTGGACATACTTGCGGACATCGGCGTCGGCAAGCGGCTGTCGTTTGTCGTGGCACAGGCGCTCACGCGGGCGGCAAATCGCGGCAGCGATGAGCCGGTGGCTCCCCCCATCAAGCCCGGCGCGCTGCAGTTGCGCGGCGTCGAAGGCGTTGCGATCCAATACGGCAAATGCTGCCGGCCGATTCCAGGGGACGCGATCGTGGGACAGTTCCGGCGCAGCCAGGGCTTGATGGTGCACACGCGCGACTGCCAGACGCTGCGCAAGGGCCGCGTCGATTCCGATCAGATCGTCGACGTAGAATGGGCGCCGGAAGTCATCGGTGTATTCGAAGCCGGAATACGGCTGCTCGTCTCCGACCAGCGAGGCCTGCTCGCCCAGCTCGCAACCGAAATTGCCGACGCCGGCGCCAACATCGAGTACCTTTCCATGGAGCGTCCGGATGGCGATGCTGTGGTCGCCATGTTCTTCAGCGTCCAAGTGCGGGACCGCAAGCACTTGGCGAATGTCATCCGCGCGCTGCGGCGCATTCCCAGCGTCAAGCGCGTTCAACGCGCGCGCACCTGAAAATAACTCGCCGGGCCTCTAAAAACAAAAACGGCCGGAACTCCGGCCGTGATGTGGGCGTGCTGTCGTTTATGCGGGTTGTCGGGCAAGGAGCTGCTGAAGTTCGCCCGACTCATACATTTCCCGCATGATGTCGGCGCCTCCTACAAATTCACCGTCGACGTAAAGCTGCGGGATCGTCGGCCAATTGGCGAAGTCCTTGATGCCCTGGCGAATCTCGGCATCCGCCAGCACATTCACCGGCAGAAAGTTGTCGACGCCGCAGCCTTTGAGCATCTGCACCGCCGCCGATGAAAAGCCGCACTGCGGAAACTGCGGCGTGCCCTTCATGTAGAGGACGACGCGGTTCTTGGTGACCTGCTCGCGGATGGTGTCCTGGATACTCATGTGAAGCGCGCTCCTACGCCGAAGATTCGCATAGTTTAGCACCACGCGAACAGGCGCGCAGCGGCAGTGGCGTCACGGCGAACTGTGGTGCTGAAAGATGCCGCGTCTTGGTTCGAGGCAACGCCTGGAGGCGCCGCGCCTACTAGTACATGACCGATGCGGAGATTTGCAGCGGCCAGGGATATTGGCCGGACTGAACTCCCGGCGCGAGGAAAAATCGATAACTCACCTGCGTCGATGACTCCGGCCCTGAATACGCCGCTCGGACCGCGCCGCCGCTCGCGCCGATCTCGATCGGCCCGCCGATGCCCGTGATGCTGACGCGCTCGAACACCCGCGACATCGAATCGAAGTTGACCATGAAGCCGTTGCGATCATTTGTTCGCGTTCGGAGTCTCGTACCCGCGGGAACGTCGACATATCCGCGTTTGACGTCTTCCGGCGTGATCGCCAAGGCCGGCTGCTGGTCGAGCACGTCGAGCTTGACATAGGGCGACACCGTCGCGGACACGCGCATCTGAGCGGATTTCGACGAGCTCGCCCGGGCTTTACCGGGACTCAAGGACAGCATGAGCAACGCCGACAGGGCGACACCGATGAGTACGCGCTGCAGGGTAAGTCCCTGATCGATCTGCTGTTTGGTCGTGTAGCCTGCGGCTACGAGTTCCTCGCCGAGGCGTTTCTTGGATTCGCTCTGGCGCCGCACCGCATCCTCAAGCTGCTCGGACGTGATCTTGCCCGCGGTAACGAGCAGGTTGCCCAACTGCAGCGGTCCTGCGTGCTGCCCCGACGCGCCCAGCCTCTGCTGAAATGTCAGGAGGGCCGCAAGCTCGGACTCGCTCAGCCAGCCCTTGCGAACAAGAATTTGACCGAATTTTTCGGAGGTCCGCTGCTGCTCGGCAAGCGCTTCGTCGAGTTGCTTACGGGTGATGCGCCCGGACTTGACCAGCAGCTCTCCCACTGGCTCCCTCGGTCCGGCAGCGCATTCCAATATGTCTTCGAGCTTGACCCATTGCGCGCAAATACGTTCGACCAGCTTCTGGTCTCGGTCGGCCAGATCCATCGCGCCAATAAGATTTTGCACGACGTCTTGCGGCGAACCCGTCCTCGCCGCATGGTTCTTGCTGTGTTGGTTTGGCACGTTGTTCCGTTCAGTTTTTGCCGGACGGCTTGGCCCCCTGAATGGCCCAGCTGCATCCCAGATGGCCTATGTAAAGCACGATTCGGACCATCGATGTGCGGGTAATAAGGCAGCCGGAGTTCCGAGCGTCCCGGATATATCGCTTGGATCTAAGCTTATGCCGTCGGAGGGAGACGTTGGGGCAGTCCATGGCCGAATCCGGTCTCGGGCTCCTGTGCTCAAAGATCGTAACCCCATGATATTACTTAGCTACTCGGAGTGGCACGCTTGGTGCTTAATGTCAGACGGAATCTTACTTCGACTTCTCTACCAACCAAACTGACGGAGCACCGAAATGAAATCGATGTTCACACTAAAGAATACCCAACGTGCCTTGCTGGCCGCCGGCCTGATCGCCGCCACGAGCGCGTTTGCAGCCACCACGACCACGACGTTTCAAGTCACGGCGAACGTTGCCGCGCAATGTAACGTCTCGGCCGCCAATCTGGCCTTCGGTGCGGTCGATCCCCTGGGCGGCAATGTCGATCAAACGACCACCGTCACCGTGAAGTGCACCAAGAACTCGGCCTACACCGTCGGCTTGAACGCCGGTGCGACCGCCGGCGCCACGATCGCGCAACGCCTGATGGCCAACGGCGCCGACACCATGCAATACAACCTCTACGTCGACGCCGGACGTGCGACCGTGTGGGGTAACTCCGCCGCCGCGCCTGCGTGGGTATCCGGCACGGGCGCAGGTTTGGGTACCGCGCAAGTGCTGACCGTCTACGGACGCGTACCGACCGGACAGACCAACCTGGCAGTCGGCAGCTACACAGAAACCGCGGTTACCGTGACGGTGACCTACTGATCTACCGGACTTTGCAACACCATGCACTTCGGCGGATCGAGAGGACGCGATCCGCATGAGGCGGCAACGATGCCGCCTCGATTCATTGAGATGCCGCCCTAAATGTACGCTCAAGCGTGCGGGGGCGACGTGTCATGGGCGTCCTCGACGCAGCGACGTTTCAAACGAAGAAGGCCTATGATGCGCGTTGCACTCAGTACCTTGGCATCGACTCACGCGAGTCGCCGCACGAACGCGCCCAACGCGATGGGAAGCTCGGTGCCCAATCGAACCGTCGACGCAAGGGGAACCTACCGGTGAATACGCGCTTGGCGCTTTTTCTGTTCGCGGTCGTGATGTCGTTTTCCGCCACCGCGGGCTCGCTCTCAGTTACACCGATCCGCATCGACCTGTCGTCGGCGCAGCGCAGCGTTGCGCTGACGGTCCGCAACGACGGCGACCAACCCACGGTGGTGCAGGCGCAGCTGGTCGCGTGGTCGCAGGCCGACAACGACGATCGTCTGGAGCCGACGACCGACGTCCTCGCATCGCCCCCGATTTTCACCGTTGCGCCGGGCGCCTCGCAAGTCCTGCGCATTGCGCTCCGAACCGCGCCCGACGCCGTGCGCGAGCGGTCTTACCGGGTACTGGTGACCGAAGTGCCGGGCAAACCCGACCCGGAATTTACCGGCGCACAGTTCGCGTTAAAGATCAGCCTTCCCATTTTCGTCGCTGCCAGCACGGCGAAAACGACGCCCCGGCTCGAGTGGAGCGGTGTGCGCACGAGTAAGGGAGATCTCGCGCTGACCGCCGTCAACAGCGGAGGCAAGCATATCCAAGTGCAGAGTATCGATGTGGCGGGTGCCGGACCCGATCCGGACGCGCGCTTCGCGGGACTCTTGTACGTCCTAGCGGGCCAGCGAAGAACGGTCACAATCAAGCCCAGCGAAGGCCGTACGATCGCGGTCGACCGGGTTCGGGTCAAGGCGGAAACAGATGCCGGGCCCCTTGCCGCCGATGTGGTTCTCGAACAACGCTAGGCGGCTGGCATTCTTGGGGTATGCGATCGTGTTTGCCGCCATTGCCAGAGCCGCCGAGCCGGGCCCGCCGCCGGCGGGTGGCGTTCCTCCGCCAGGGTTCGTCCTGGCGATCCTCGGGGTAACGGTCAACCGCGAGGAACAGGACGAACCGATCGTCGTCCTGCGCGACGCCGCGGGCCGGGTTCTCGTCGCCGCCACCGATCTCGCGCGCTGGCGCCTACGCCTGCCGGACGCTGCACCGACGCTGTTTCAAGCCGAGCGCTACTATCCGCTGGCGGCTTTCGCCGGCTTGGTGGCGACGGTCGACGAGCAAGCGCAGACGCTCGCAATCGAAGCGCCGCCGGCAGCATTTGCCGCCACGCAGATCGACGCGATGGCTCCGCCGCTGCTCGTCCCGCAACGGTCCGCCGTCGGCGGTTTTCTCAACTACAGCCTGCTCGCAACGCGCGCCGATAGCGCCACGACTGGGACGGGATCGTTCGAGCTCGGCGGGTTCGGACGGTGGGGCACTATCGCGACCACCGCGGTGGCGGCGACCGGCGCAGGCAAGACCGATGTCACGCGTCTCGAGACAACGTGGGCCTATGCCATGCCGGATCGTCTTTCGACGGTGCGCGCAGGCGATACCGTGAGCCGCGGCGGCGCATGGGGAAATTCCGTGCGCTACGGCGGCGTGCAATACGCGACCGATTTCGGCACTCAGCCCAACCTTGTGCTGACGCCTGGCCAATTCATTGCCGGTCAGGCGGTAATTCCATCGACCGTCGACGTGTTCGTCAACAACGCGCTGGTGACCCAGCAGGCGGTGAAGCCGGGGCCGTTCTCCATCACCAACATTCCTCCGATCACCGGCACGGGCAACGTCACGCTGGTGATCCGCGACGAGCTCGGGCGCGAACAGCTCATCACACGGCCGTTTTATGCGAGCCCGACGCTGTTGCGGGCCGGGCTCACCGATTTTTCCTACGACCTCGGATTCCTGCGTGAAAATTTCGGCATCTCCAGCGACGACTACGGTCCTTTGGTCGCATCGGGAACGTACCGGCGCGGCATCACCGATCGATGGACCGGCGAAGTTCGCGCCGAGGCGCAACCCGGGTTGACCAACGCGGGAATCGCATCCGACGTGCTGATCGACGATTTCGGCGTGTTCAGCGCCTCGGTTGCGGGAGGCCGCAACCCGATAGGGAGCGGCGGCCGAATATCGCTCGCGTTTGACAGGCAGTCGCTGGGACTGTCCTTCAACGTCCAAGGCGATTGGTCATCCCCCCGTTTCCGGAAACTGGGCGATCCTGACTCGCAATTCATCGTAGCGCACGAGTTGCTGGGATCCGCGGGTTACACCTTCGGCGCTTACGGAACCATGTCTGTCGCGTACGTCGCGCGGAGCTACCGCGATCAGCCGAGCACAACCATCGCTTCGGTTGGCTATACATTCAATCTGGAGCGTTGGGGTTTTGTGGGCGTCTCCGTGTCACGCGTGCGCGCTGAAGACCGGTCGACGCAGGTCAGCGCGTCATGGACGCTCCCCCTCGGAACATCGACTAGCGCCAGTTTGAGCATCGACCGCACGCGTAGCAGCGCAGCCGGGGCGGATCACGACGAGCGCACCTTGAGCATCCAGCGCGATCTCCCGGTCGGCGAAGGTTTCGGTTACCGCGTGCAAGCGAGCGATCAAGGCCCGAGGCAGGCCGAGCTCGACTACCAGAATCGTTATGGGACGTATTCGGCGGTCGTGGCGCAGGCGCAGGGACAAACCGGCGAACGCGTTTCCGCGACGGGCGGTGTCGGGTTCATCTCCGGTAACGTATTCTTGAGCCGCGCCATCAACGACAGCTTCGGTCTTGTTCGTCTTCCCGGCTATCCGGACGTGCGCGTCTATTCAGAAAACCAGGAGATCGGGCGTACCGACGCCTCGGGCGAGCTCATCGTTCCCCGCCTTCTGGCCTACTCGAAGAATACCGTGCGCATCGAACAGGCCGACTTGCCGTTCGACGCCGAATTCGACACCCTGGAACGCGACGCCGTGCCGTATGCGCGGAGCGGCGTAGTCGTGGAGTTTCCTGTCCGCCGTGCTCGCGGCGCGCTGATCAAGATCGTGCAGGACGACGCGGCGCCCGTCCCGGCGGGCGCACTCTTGCGCATCGAGGGACAGGATCACGCGAGTCCGATCGCGCTGGACGGCAACGCGTATCCCACGGGCTTGTCGGCGCATAATCGAGCGGTCGTGACATGGTTCGATCACGAATGCGCGTTCGAGTTCGATTACCCCGAAACCCAGGATCCGCAGCCGCGGCTGGGTCCGTTCGTATGTCGGAGGCTACATTGATGTCTGGTCGGCAACACAGCGAACGACCGTCGTATCGGCGGCCTGCTAACGCATTGCTCTGGAGTCTCGGGGTCTTATTCTTGTTGGCTTCGACTGTGGCGTGGGCCGCAAACACATGCACGGTCGCTGCGACGACTCATGCATTCGGCGCTTACGACACGATCAATCCCACGTCGGGAACGTCGTCGATCACCGTCACCTGCAGCCACAGCGCGAATCCTGCGGTTACTTTTTCATACGCCATCGCGTTGTCGAGCGGCCCCGGAAGCTACGCATCGAGACAGATGACGGGCACTGGCGACATTCTGACCTATAACCTTTATACAACCCTTGCCCACACGACGATCTGGGGGGATGGGAGTGCTGGCACACTTACGGTAGCCGATTCGTTTACAGTTGCGGCCGGCTCGGGGAGATCGGGCTTCAAGGTGGATACGGTCTACGGCTTGATCACCGGACCGCAGAATGTGAGGCCGGGCAATTACTCGACGCCGGTGGGAACGCCTATTACGGTGACGGTGACCTATTGACGCGTCTGGAGCTATTCCTTGACCGCTCCGGTCAGGCCTGACACGTAATATTCGACGAAGAACGAATAGAGGATCGCGACGGGCAGCGAGCCGAACAGCGCGCCCGCCATCAGTGATCCCCAGTGATACACGTCGCCCTCGACAAGCTCGGTAACAACGCCGACGGGCACGGTTTTCACTTCCGACGAGGACACGAAGGTCAGCGCGTAGATGAATTCGTTCCACGACAGCGTAAACGCAAATATGCCGGCAGAGATGAGTCCCGGCACCGCAAGCGGCAGGATGATGCGGACGAGTATCTGCAACCGCGTCGCTCCGTCGATCAGCGCGCATTCCTCGAGCTCGAGGGGAATCGACTTGAAATATCCCATGAGCAGCCACGTGCAGAACGGAATGAGAAAGGTTGGATAGGTGAGGATCAAGGCGAGCCGCGTGTCGAAAAGACTGCAGCTTGTAGACCATCGCGGCAAGCGGGATGAACAGAATCGACGGCGGGACCAGGTACGCCAGAAAAATGCTCATTCCGACATAGCGCGAGCCCCGGAAGCGCAGCCGCTCGATCGCATAGGCGGCAAGGACGCTGCAGAATATCGAGAGGAACGTCGACGCCACCGACACGAGGATCGTGTTCCATAGCCAGTCCGGGTACGCCGTGTCGAACAACAGTTTCTTGATGTGCGCGAGCGTTGGATTGACGACCCAGAACGGATTTCCCTCCCGCGACAGCAGTTCCGCATCCGGCTTCACCGCGGTGATCGCCATCCAGTAGAACGGGAAGAGCAGCACGAACAGGAACACGGCGAGCGGAAGATAGACGGTGAAGATCCGCCGTGGCAGCGACACCAGATAATGCATGCCCTGCGAATCGGCGGTCTCGGTCGAGGTTGCGCTCGCGGTGCTCATTTGTCCGACCCGCCTTGTTGCCATGCACGACGTTGCAGCCCGAAATAACTGATTAGAATCGCCGCCAGCAGGAACGGGATCATCGCAGTCGCGATCGCCGCGCCCTCGCCAAGACTTCCACCCGAGATCGCCCGCTGGAACGACAAGGTCGCCATCAGGTGCGTCGAATTCAGCGGCCCTCCACGCGTGAGCACGTAGATCAGCTGGAAGTCGGTGAACGTGAACAGCACGGAAAACGTCATGACCACCGCGATGATCGGCGTCAACAGCGGCAACGTTACATGGCGGAATTGCTGCCAGGGCGTCGCGCCATCGAGGCTGGCCGCCTCATAGTACGAGGGCGAGATCGTCTGCAGTCCGGCGAGCAGCGTGATCGCCACGAACGGCACGCCGCGCCAGATATTGGCGGCGATCGTGGCGAATCTGGCGTTCCAAGGGTCGCCGAGAAAATCGATGTACTGGTGGATGATGCCCATGCGCATCAGTGCCCAGCTGATGATCGAGAACTGGGAATCGTAGATCCACCAGAACGCGATCGCCGACAGCGCGGTCGGCACTATGAAGGGCAGCAGCACGACCGCACGGAAGAACGGCTTGAAGGGTATGTGCTTGTTGAGCAACAGCGCGAGATAGAGCCCCAGGCCGAATTTAATGACGCTGGCAACGGTGGTGTAGAAGAGGGTATTGAAAAGCGCGAGTCGCGTAACGGCGTCGCCCCACAGGAATTCATAGTTCTCGAGGCCGATCCACACGCCGTCGCGCCCGATCTTCTGATCGGTAAACCCCAGATACATGCCGAGTCCGAGCGGATACGTGAGGAACAACAACAGCAGCGCCGCTGCGGGCAGCATGAACAGCAGCCCGAGGACGGTGCGGTTGTCGAGTGCGCGGGAGAGGGCGGTCTGGTGGCTCGCGATGACGGTGCTCCAAGATCGGATGCTTACGGCGAGCTGGAAATTGAAACTTCGCTTGGTAAAGGCGCGCGGATTAAGGGGCGCCCTGGGGCGCCCACTTCAATCCGCGCAGATATTGCGTCAGCCGCGCTGACGCAAGATCACACCTTGTAGTAGCGCTCCGCTCTTTTTTGCGCCCTCTCCGCCGCCTCCTTGGGCGTCTTCGATCCCGACGCAGCCTCTGCCACCATGTTCGGGATGATGAAGTCCGCGGTCGCAGCCGCCGAGGCATATCCCATCGAGCCCGCATACCCGTTCGATGTCCCGTTCTTCATGCAATCGCGGTACGGCGTCTTCTTCGGATCCGCGGTCCAGAACGGGCTCGACTCGTAGGCTGCCAGCGGATGACAGACGTAGCCAATCGACGCTTCCTGCCACGGCACGTATTGCTCGCGCTCCATCATGAAGCGCAGGTACTCCTTGGCCGCGTTCGGGTACTTGGTGTACTTGAAGATCATCATCGGGAACACGAGGTTCATCTCGCGCGCCTTGCCGTCGAGACCAAGCGGGAAGTACGCGTGCTGTATGTCCTTCGCCATTTCCTGCAACTTGGGATCGGACGATGTCTTCGCTGCGTAATAGATCGAGATTCCGTTCGCGGTGAGAAAGAGCTGCCCGTCGAGAAACGCCTTGTTGTTGTTGGGATCGAGCCAGGACAAGGTGCCCGGTATGAACGTCTCGTAGAGTTGCTTCGAGTACTCGAGAGCGGCGATCGTTTCCGGACTGTTGATGACGACGTTGTTCTTGGCGTCGACGAGTTTGCCGCCGTGCGCCCAGACAAGCCAGTGCGTCCAGCTCGAGTCACCGGTCGCATTGCCCAGCGCAAAGCCCGATGGCGTACCCTTGGCCTTCAGCGCCTGGCAGAGCTTCAGGAAGCCGGCCATGTCGCGCGGCACCGTGTCGAAGCCCGCCGCCTTCACCGCACTCTCGCGGTAGACAAGTGCATTGCCGGCGGCGCCCATCATGACCGCCACCCACTTCCTTTCGTGCATGCCGTACGCCTTCGCCATTTCGTACCAACCGCCGTATTTGTTGCCGAGATAGTTGGCGACATCCGACACGTCGACGAGCTTGTCGGGATATTGGTGCGCGTCCTCCATCGTGCTGATGATGATGTCGGGTCCGCTGCCGACGTTCGCCGCAACTGCCGCTTTCGGCCGCACGTCTTCCCACCCTTCGGCGTCGACACGCACTTCGATCCCGGTCGCCGCCGTGAATTTTTTCGTGTTCTCCGCCCACACATCCTCGTCCCCCTGGACGAAGCGCTTCCAGCGAAGAACGCGGAGCTTGGCACCCTTCTCTGGCGCGGCCTTGTACGTCTGGGCGGCGACCTCGGACGGCACCAGCAACGAACCGGCGCCCAGGGCGGAGCCGGCAGCGACGCCGGCAGTGGCTTTCAGAAAATCACGACGTTTGAAATCGCTCATGCAATCCTCCGTTGGATGTTATGAAATTCGAGCCGCCGTTCAAGCGGCTTGTCTGCCCGAAGCTGTGAGCCGCGCCCCCGTCGACGCATCGAACAGATGCGCGCGTCCAGGATCGGGCTTGAGTCCGATGCGGTCTCCCGCGCGGCAACTCACCCGATCGCGCACCAGCGAGGTGATCTCCTGCCCGTTGAACCGGCAATAGAGCTGGGTGTCGGCGCCGGTCGGCTCGACGACAACGATATCCGCCGGCAATCCCGCGCCCTCGGCGAGGACGCAATGTTCCGGCCGCATTCCGTAGATCACGCTCTGGCCGTCAGCTGCCGTCGCTCCCTCCGGCAGCGGGAGTGAGACTCCACCGGCAAATTCGACGCGCGCTCCGGTGCCGTTGCTGCGCGCCGTTCCGGGAACCATGTTCATCGCGGGCGAGCCGATAAAACCGGCAACGAAGACATTGTTCGGGTGGTCGTAGAGCGCGAGGGGGTCGCCGGTCTGCTCGACGACACCATCCTTCATCACCACGATCTTGTCGGCCATGGTCATCGCCTCGATCTGGTCGTGCGTGACGTAAATCGACGTGGTTTTGAGCCGTTGGTGAAGTTCCTTGATCTCCGTGCGCATCTGCACGCGAAGCTTGGCGTCCAGATTCGACAGCGGCTCATCGAACAGGAACACCTGCGGGTCGCGAACGATCGCCCGGCCCATTGCCACGCGCTGGCGCTGTCCGCCCGAGAGTTGCCGCGGATATCGGTCGAGGAGTTGCGCGAGGCCCAGGATATCGGCGGCTTTTCTGACCCGCTTTTCGATCTCGTCCTTGCTTTGCTTGGCGAGCATCAGCGCGAACGACATATTGTCGCGCACGGTCATGTGCGGGTAGAGCGCGTAGTTCTGGAACACCATGGCGATATCGCGCTCTTTCGGAGGCACGCGATTGACCACCCGGCCGCCGATGTTGACTTCGCCGGCGCTGATTTCCTCGAGTCCCGCGATCATCCGCAACAGCGTCGATTTGCCGCATCCCGAAGGGCCGACGAGCACGCAGAATTCGCCGTCGGCAATCTCGATGTCGACTCCGCGAATCACCTGTGTCGAACCGAAGTTCTTGCGGACTCCGATAATGCTGACCGCCGCCATCTGCCTCCTTCGCAATGAAGCCTCACGCTCCGCAGCGCCGCGTTCCCGGCACTACCACGTAGTCGGGCCGTCCATGCATCACCCAACTGACGACGTTTTGTGCCGCCTTGCGCCGCAGCTCGATCTCGGACTGCACGCTGAAAAACGCCGCGTGCGGGGTCAAGATCACCTTCGGTTGCTGGAGCAAGCGGCTATCGGCTGGAATCGGCTCGACGGGCAGGACATCCAATGCGGCGCCGGCAAGTATTCCACTATCGAGTGCGTGAAGCAAATCCTCGACCTCGACGACCGCGCCGCGCGACGTGTTGACCAGAAATGATCCCCGTCGCATGCGACCGAGCAATCTCGCGCCGACCATCCCACGGGTTTCGGCGTTGAGAGGCGTATGCAGACTGACGATGTCGCTCCCTTCGAAAAGAGCCTCGAGTCCACTGCGCTCCACAAACGCGGGAAAGTCGCCGTCGATGAGGTAAGGATCAAACGCGATGACGCGGCGGAAGATGTTGCGCGCCACATGCGCCATCCGCTTGCCGATTCGTCCCAACCCCACGATTCCGAGCGTCATCTCGCTCGCGCGCCTGAGGTTTCCCGACGAAAGATAATGCCATTCGCCGTTGCGGATATCGCGGTCGTACGCCACAACATTGCGAATCAATGAAAGCGAAAGTGCGAGGGCATGTGTCGCTACTTCGCCGATGCCGTAGTCGGGCGAGTTCGCCAGCCAGACGCCGTACTTCGCGCAGGCGTCGGTGTCGACCGTATCGAAGCCGGCACCGATGCGGCTGATGATTCCGAGTTGCGGCAACGACGCGATCACCCGCTCGCTCACCCCGGCGTACTGGATCAGCAGCGCATCGACATCCGCTGCTGCGGCAATCAAGGCGTCTTCCGACTTGCATTGCGCCAAACGGAGCTCGATCCCCGCGACGTCAAAAACGGCCTGCTCCAGAGCAACGTCCGGATAGTCGTACTCGGCGAAAAGAACGCGTGGCATGAAAGGTCGTCGCTGCGAGCGACGGCGCCGCGATGGGCGCTCGGTCGCGCGTCGCCACGGTACCTTTCCTGACAACGGTCCCGCAAGGGGCAGGATTCGGCCGGGCCTATAATTTGTGCTCGTTTACAACACGACGCCGGGACCCCGCATGCCGAACACCTTGCTGCAAACGACCATCGCCGGCAGCTTGCCCAAGCCGGAGTGGCTTGCCGGTTCGCAGCAGCTCTGGGCGCCGTGGCTGCTCGAGGGCGAGCGTTTGGCGGAAGCCAAACGCGACGCAGTCCGCCTCGTCGTCTTCGACCAGGAGCGTGCCGGGATCGACATCGTCACCGACGGCGAGCAGACGCGGCGGCATTTCGTGACGACGTTCATGGAGAACCTGGACGGCGTCGACCTGCAGCACAAGAAGACCGTCCGGATTCGGAATCGCTACGACGCTGACGTTCCGGTCGTGGCGGGCACGGTTTCCAGGCCGCGGCCGATATTCGTCGACGATGCCCGCTTTCTGCGGAGCCAGACGCACAGACGCGTGAAATACACGCTACCCGGCCCGATGACCCTGGTCGATACCCTCTACGACGCACACTACAAAAGCCGCGAAAAGCTCGCCTGGGCTTTTGCCGAGCTGCTCAACGAAGAGGCCCTCGAAATTGCGGCGGCCGGCATCGACGTCATTCAATTCGACGAGCCTGCCTTCAACGTCTACTTCGAGGAGGTCCGCGATTGGGGAGTCGCCGCGCTGGAGCGCGCCGCCCGGGGTCTTGCCTGCACCACCGCGGTTCATATCTGCTATGGGTACGGTATCAAGGCAAACATCGAGTGGAAGAAGACCCTGGGATCGCAATGGCGGCAGTACGAGCAAACCTTTCCCCTGCTGGCCGGGTCGGCGATCGACCAGGTATCCCTCGAATGCGCCAATTCCCGGGTCCCCATTGAATTGATTGGCTTACTGGCCGGAAAGGACGTGCTCGTCGGCGCGATAGACGTTGCAACGGACCACGTCGAGACGCCCGAGCAGGTCGCCGCCACGATTCGGGCGGCGCTTGAGTACGTACCGGCCGACAGGCTGCTGCCCTGTACGAACTGCGGGATGGTGCCTTTGTCGCGGGAGGTTGCCCGAGGCAAGCTCAGGGCGCTCGGAGCCGGGGCAGCCCTCGTCCGGTCGGAACTGGCACAGTGATGCAAGAAAGCAACACAGGCCTGGCTGTTTTAGCGCTAAGTGTTTGACCCCGAACGGGTTAATGCGTATATTGCGGCTTGTGTTTTATTTCAAGTACTAAAGCACGACCTGTCCGGCTGCTTCGCTGTCGCCGAAACGCCGTACTTTCCTGTCCTTGAGATCGAAACATCGGCCGGGTTCGACCCGATTATTTTTGTTTTGAAGGATTGGAAAAAATGGCAACTGGAACAGTAAAGTGGTTCAACGATGCAAAGGGCTTCGGATTCATTACGCCGGATGGTGGCGGTGAAGACCTGTTCGCGCATTTCTCGGCGATCAACATGCCCGGCTTCAAATCACTCAAGGAAGGTCAGAAAGTCTCGTTTGAAGTAACGACGGGACCCAAGGGGAAACAGGCTTCCAACATCCAGGCGGTCTAACGCGCTGGCTGTTCGCAAGTTCATAAGAGCCGGGCCCAGCGCCCGGCTTTTTTTATCCCGTTCGTCTCAGT
This sequence comes from uncultured beta proteobacterium, assembly GCA_963745385.1. GTDB lineage: Bacteria > Pseudomonadota > Gammaproteobacteria > Burkholderiales > Casimicrobiaceae > PALSA-1003. The sequence continues at coordinate 184,409 of CAVUXI010000003.1, read as the reverse complement.
ATCCGGCCGACCGGACAGGTTCCCGTCGCGCCATGGCTACCGTATTGTCCTTGTTACCCCACCAGATCAAGCCGAGGATTGCGCCAAGCAAAGACCAGAAAAGCAACGCATTGCCGAACACCATCAGATCATTGGTGAAGTTCTTAACCAGCATCGCAAGCACCAAGGCAACGGCGGCCGCGGCCCAAGCCTTTTCGACGTCCCCTCGTCGGCGGCCCTGCTGTACGGCGAACTTCAACAGCATGATGTGCAGCCACAACCAGATCGCCAACCCGAACACGCCGACCTCGAGCACCAGGCCCAGCAGCACGTTATGCGCATGAGTCGCCGCATGCACGTCGATCTGCTGAATGTCGGAATTGCCGTCCAGCCGATACGTCTTCGAGGGGACCGGCCGCCCATAGCCTATGCCGAACCAGGGGTGCTTCTTCGCAAGCTCGAGATATGCCGCCCAGATCGCGGGCCGACTGTCTGTGGCCAGCATCTCGATTGCGGCGCTCCGGTCGATCGGCTGCGGCCCGTGCAGGCGCAGACGCGAGATGACCTCGATGCTCGCAGCCGACACGACCAACCCCACTCCAAGCACGAGCACGACAGAACGCCATCGGAGCTTTCCGCGCAGCAGCCCCAAGACGATGACGAAGCACACCAGGGACATGAAAAGCGAGACCACCACGGCACGGTTTTCACTTACGATCCCCAGGCCCACAAAGATGAGGAGCCATATTCCCGCCGCGATCCGAAACGATGTCCGGCGCGAAGTCAGGAGGACCAGGAAAAGCGGCACCGCGACAAAAGCGACAAAGGTGCTGAGATCTACCGTGTCTCCCGCCTTCCACGCCAGCCAGCCCAGAATGCCCGGCGCCGGTGCATCCGCCTTGGGCTCGGGAGGTGAGATCAACACGCCGGCGACGGTCGCCAGCGACATAACGGTCCCCGCAAGTGCGCCCGCAGCAAGCGCGTTGCGGCCGCCCGACGAGCGAACCATGAGAAAGCTTGCCACGAACAAGACGAAGGGATAAAGCAGGTCGGTGCGAAAGCTTTGAAACGAAATGCGGGGGAGCGTCGACCATGCGATCGATGCGGCGGCGAACGCGAGCCAGAGCATCCACGGCCACACCATCGGATTCGCTTTCCATAAGGCCGTCCGGTAATGCACTACGGCAAGACCCGCGATAAGGCCGACAAGCGTATTGCGCAATCCGGTCACGTGCGCAAGTGGCAAAATCGCGAGCAGGGTCGCGACCAGCACGCAGAGGATGCGGAAACTGAGCGCGGTCTCCCCGAGGCTCTGCTCCGGCATAGGGGCCGTCAGGGAATGCATCACGGGCGAATCGCTCACCCCTGTCGCGCCTTGCGCGCCTCTGGTCGTCGCGCAGAATCGAGGAGCCGCCCCAACGGGGTCACCTCGAGTTCGGTGGCCAGCCTCAACGCAAACACCTCGAGTTCATTTTGCGCGTCGCTTCGCGTCGCGCGAAATCGGGTGGCCAGCCTCAACGCAAACACCTCGAGTTCATTTTGCGCGTCGCTTCGCGTCGCGCGAAATCGGGTGGCCAGCCTCAACGCAAACACCTCGAGTTCATTTTGCGCGTCGCTTCGCGTCGCGCGAAATCGGGTGGCCAGCCTCAACGCAAACACCTCGAGTTCATTTTGCGCGTCGCTTCGCGTCGCGCGAAATCGGGTGGCCAAGGGCGGAATTGAACCACCGACACACGGATTTTCAGTCCGCTGCTCTACCAACTGAGCTACTTGGCCGATCGGAAAAACAAGACCCGGCCGCAAGGGCCAAGCGGACTAATTTTACCAGATCGCGCTCGATCGACAGAACCGGCACATGCGCGCTTACAGGAAACCCAGCATCGCGTGGAGCGTCGCATCCGGCGCCTCTTCGGCAAGAAAATGCCCCGATGCGAGCGCATGTCCCTTCACATCATCCGCGACTGTCTTCCAATCCTCGAGCGGCTTGAAAAGGCGGTTCACCACGCCGCGCTCGCCCCACAGCACGAGGATCGGACACGTCACGCGGTTCGAATCCTCGGCGTCGTGCTCAAGGTCGATGCCCGCGGCCGCGCGATAGTCCTCGCAGGTCGCGTGGATAGTTTCCGGATTACTGAAGCAGCGTTCGTACTCAGCGATCGCTTGCACGTCGAAGTACCGAAGTCCCGATGACCACGCGGCGAGCTTGGTACGCAGGTAGTAGCTCGAATCGGCGCCGATCAGGCGCTCGGGAAAGTCGAACGGCTGAATGAGAAAGAACCAGTGGTAGTAAGCGGTCGCGAAAGCCTTGTCGGTCTTCGCGTACATGATGCTCGTCGGCGCGATGTCCAGCACTACGAGGCGCTCGACCCGCGAAGGATGGTCCCGCGTCAGCCGATGCGCCACTCGGCCGCCGCGATCGTGTCCGGCGAGGGCGAAGCGCGAATATCCGAGGCTCTCCATGACCTCGACCTGATCCTGCGCCATCGCTCGCTTGGAATAGTTGATGTGCGAGGAGCCGCCTGCCGGCTTATCCGAATCTCCGTAGCCGCGAAGGTCCGGGCATACGACGGTAAAGCGCTCGGCCAGACGCGGCGCGATCTTGTGCCACATCGCGTGCGTCTGGGGATAGCCGTGCAGCAGTAACAGCGGCGGGCCGCTGCCGCCGACAACAAGATTGATCCAGGCTCCCGAAGCGCGGACGCGTCGCGAATCAAAACCTGGGAACAGATGCGAGTCCGCGCTCAAACCGTACGTTCGCCTGCTGCGGGGACCGCGAATCCAGCGAGCTTCTCCGCGGCCTCGGCGGAGATGCCGACCGATTCGGCAGCGGCAACAAGGTCACCCCATGTCTTGTCGTCGACGGGAATGCCTTGCGCCGTCCTGAGGATCCGGCTCGTACGCTCGACTTCGCCCGGCAGCAGCACGGGCTGGCCAGGGATCGCGGGAGGCGACGCCTTGACCCATTGCAGAAGGCGACTCACCTCGTCCGAAACTGTTCCTTCCACATCGTAGACTTGCGGCGCGATATAGATCGACAGCATGTTGTTGCGCAGCACCGTGTCCTGCGGATCCGAGCTCTTACCGGTGGTGATCGCTCCGGCCAGCAGATCCACTGCGATCGACAGCCCCGATCCCTTGTGCGCGCCAACCGTGAGCAAGGCGCCGCCCGCGTAGAAGTCGTCGGGACTGGTCGTCGGCTTCCCATTCTTGTCGACGATCCAACCTTCCGGGACCTGCTCGCCTTTGTTGATCGCGACGAAAAGCTTCCCTTCGGCAACCATCGATGTCGTGATGTCGACGATCACCGGATCGCCGCCGCGGACCGGAACACCGATCGTGATGGGGTTGGTCGACAGTCGCCTGTCGCTGCCGCCAAAAGGCGCGACGCGCTGCGCACCCGATGTGTTGAGAAAATGAAGCGATACCTGTCCTTTCGCGGCCGCGAGCTCGGCCCAATCGCCGACGCGGCCCAGATGTCCGCAATTGCGCAAGCCGATCATTGCGATCCCGGCCTTGGCGGCTTTCGCGGTTCCCAGCGCGCCCGCAAATTCGCCGGCGACCTGGCCGAAGCCGCGATTCCCGTCGATGATCGCCATGGCTTCGCTCTCGAAGACGATGCTTGCCGGCTGGTTTGGACGTATCCATCCTTCGCGCACCCATTCGAGGTACTTGCCGACGCGGATAACACCGTGCGAATCGTGGCCGACGAGATTGGAATCCACCAGTCTGCGCGCGACGGTTGAGGCTTCCCCTGCGGCGCAACCGCCGCCGCGCATGATGGCGCTGACGAGCGAAACGAGCTGCTGGGGCGCGACGGTTCTCAACTCTGATCGAGCCGCAACACGTCAATGGATTTCGGGCTCGGCGGTGGGCGCCGTTCCCTCGAGGAAATCGAAATCGCATCCCTGGTCGGCCTGCGTGATGTGCTGCTGGTAAAGCGCCCCATAACCGCGCTCGAAGCGCGGTTCGGGCTTCTTCCAGTCGGCGCGGCGGCGTGCGAGCTCGGCGTCGTCGACCTTGAGCTCCAGGCTGCGCTTTGCGACGTCGAGCTCGATGAGATCGCCGTCGCGCACGAACGCCAGCGGGCCACCGGCAAAGGACTCGGGTGCGACGTGCAGCACGCACGCGCCATAGCTCGTCCCGCTCATCCGCGCGTCGGAGATGCGCAGCATATCGCGCACGCCCTGCGCGAGAATCTTCTTGGGGATCGGAAGCTGACCCCATTCGGGCATCCCCGGTGCGCCAAGCGGACCGGCGTTTTGCAGCACGAGGACCGAATCCGCAGTGACGTCGAGATCCGGATCGTCGATTCGCGCGGCCATGTCGTTGTAGTCCGAAAATACAACCGCCGGACCCGCATGCCGTAGAAGTCGGGCCTCCGCCGCAGCCGGCTTGATCACCGCGCCGTCGGGCGCCAGATTACCGCGCAGCACCGCAAGGCTTCCGCTGGCGACGAGCGCTTTGTCCCTCTCGAGGATCACGTCGCGATCGAAGACCTCGGCGCCGGCGATGTTCTCTCCCAGCGTTCGCCCGTTGACCGTCTTCGCGTCGAGGTCGAGCAGATCGTCGATCTCCGAAAGCAGCGCCCGCAGGCCTCCGGCATAGAAAAAGTCCTCCATCAGATATTTTCCCGCCGGACGGATGTTGGCGATCAGCGGCGTGCTGCGCGACAACGCATCGAAGCGTTCGAGCGCGAGCGCGACACCCGCGCGGCGGGCCACCGCGATCATATGAACCACGGCGTTGGTCGAGCCGCCGAGCGCCAGCACGGTCGTGATGGCATTGTCGACGCTCTCCGCCGTTAGAAAATCGCGTGGCTTCAAGTCTTCCCAAACCATTTCCACGATGCGCCTGCCCGTCTCGGCCGCCATCCTGCCGTGGCGTGAGTCCGCGGCGGGGATGGAGGCGGCGCCCGGCAGCGTGAAGCCGAGCGCTTCCGCGGCAGACGTCATCGTCGATGCCGTACCCATGGTCATGCAGTGGCCGGGCGAGCGTGCGATGCCGTCCTCGATTTCCAGCCATTGCTTCTCGGTGATGTTGCCCGCGCGCTTTTCCGCCCAATACTTCCACACGTCCGATCCGCTTCCAAGCGTCTGGTCACGCCAGTGGCCGCGAAGCATCGGGCCCGCCGGCAGGAAGATCGCCGGCAGATTCATGCTGATCGCGCCCATAAGCAAGGCCGGCGTCGTCTTGTCGCAACCGCCCATCAGGACTGCGCCGTCGACGGGATATGACCGAAGCAGCTCCTCGGTCTCCATCGCAAGCAGATTCCGGTAGAGCATCGTGGTCGGTTTCTGAAACACTTCCGCGAGAGCGATTGCGGGCATCTCGAGCGGGAAGCCGCCGGCCTGCAAGACGCCGCGCTTGACCTCCTCCGCACGCTGCCGGAAATGCGAGTGGCACGCGTTGATGTCGCTCCACGTGTTGATGATGGCGATGATGGGCTTGCCGAGATAGTCGGCGCGGGAATAGCCCATCTGGGCGGTCCGCGAATGATGCCCGAACTGCCGCATATCGTTGGATCCGTACCAGCGATGCGAGCGAAGCTGATCGGATGTCTTGCGTTGGGTCATACGAGCTCCACGTCGCAGGCAAGCAGCGCCCGCGCGGCATTGCGTACGGCCACGGCCTGCTCCCCGCCGATGTTCGATAGATGCGGAAGGATCGGACCCATGTCGGCGATCCCCGCCAGCGTCACCGCCTCGTGCAGAACCCGAAGCGGCGAGTGCGCATCCCTCAAGTCTTCAAGTGGCAAATATGCCCTTCGAATCTCATCGGCGGCTGTCCAGTCGCCCGCTTTCAGCGCGGCGAGCATGCGCGCCGAGCCGCGCGGCGCTATGCAAACCGAGCCTGAGGTGAATCCGGCGAGCCCGAAGTTGCGCATGTGCGAGATTGCCGGCCTTTCGCCTATACCGCTCACGACCAAGCTCGCTTCGACCGAATCGAGCAATTCCCGTAGATAGTCATCCTCGGCCGGATCGCTTCGAACGACGGCGTATTTGACCGCGGCGACCACACCGGTGCCCACGAGCCTCGAGACCTGCCCGGGAGCGAGAAACGTCTCGGACTTGAGATAGATGATGACCGGCCGTCCGTAGCTCTCGGCGAATATGCGGATCGCGCGCTCGCTCCCCTCGGGGGTCGCCGGAAAGGTCAGCGGCAGCACCATCGCAGTCGGAAAGGCCCGCGTGCGCAGGACTCTTGCCTGGTCGAGAAGCTTCCCGAAATCCGGGCCGACCGACGGAATGACCCAGGTCGTGCTCTGTGCCGTCTGCTCGAGGAAATCCAGAATCGACGCGTATTCGTACAAGCCGATATTATAGAAATTGGCGTTTCCACCATACAGCAGCGTCGACACGCCACCGCCCTCCAGGTGACGTATGAGGGTCGCGTTTGCGGCGGGGTTGAGGGTGAGATCTCCGTGGCGAGCGAGAGGCGGCACCGCGATGACCGAACGCGAGAGATCGGCCGCCGTGACGGCGCTGGTTTTCAAGGGAAGTCTCCGGTGGACGTAACAAAAAAGGGACGCCTCGCGCTGCGGGAAGGCCTTTTGAGCCGCGCCATTATAACGGCAGGAACCGCCCAGTCATCGCGTCGGTCCAAGGGAAGCAGCAACGCTACATCAGGCAGGCCCCGGCTGCGCTATCCTCTCTATTCTTCCAGGCGGCGCCGCTATGAGATTCGCGCCGAGGAGGCAGCCGTGATTCATCGATCGACCCTTGAATTCAGGCGGGCGCTCATCGCCGCCGTTGCTGCGTGGCTGGCAGCATCTCCGATGGGACCCGCACACGCCGCAGCCGCGGCTCCGGCCATCGATGCCGACGCGTACTTCGCCGCAATCGTCAAGGTTCAGGTCCGCGCGCTTCCCGATGCACGCAGCACGGCAACGCTCGGTGCGGAGCGCGAGGGCACCGGAGTCGTCATCGATGAGGGCGGTCTGGTATTGACCGTAGGATATCTCGTCGTCGAAGCGGACGACGTAAGCATTGTCGACGATCATGGTCGATCGCTACCGGCGAAGGTCGTTGCCTACGATCACACGACCGGCCTCGGGCTCGTTCGACCGATCCCGCGGCTCGATGTCGCACCGCTCAAGCTCGGTGACTCGAGCAAGCTCGCCGAATCCGATCCTGTGCTCATCGTCAATCACGCGGGCTTGAGCGAGGCCTCGCGCGCGCTGGTCGTATCGCGCCGGCCCTTTACCGGAAGCTGGGAATATCTGCTCGATCACGCGATCTACACGGCCCCGCCGGCGCTGAACTGGAGCGGAGCCGCGCTGATCGGGCGCGACGGCTCGCTTCTCGGCGTCGGATCGCTGATTGTTCGAGAGGCCGCGGAAGGAGATATCCATCTTCCCGGCAACGTGTTCATTCCGGTCGAAGCGTTGAAGCCGGTTCTGGCAGAGCTCATCAAGAATGGTCAGCGCACGGGTCCGGCGCGTCCCTGGCTTGGCGTTGCGGCGGAGGAAGTGCAGGGCCGCCTCATCGTCGCCCGCGTCTCGCCGGAAGGCCCTGCAGATCGCGCAGGCGTCCAATCCGGCGACATCATATTGGCGGTGGCAGGAGAGGGCGTCCGCTCGCAGGCCGAGTTCTACCGAAAGGTATGGGGACGCGGCGCGGCAGGCAGCGAGATTCCGTTGCGTGTCCTCCAGGGCATCGACGTACACGATATCAGCGTGCGTTCGATGGATCGCGTCGACTATTTCCGCAAGAAACCCAACCTGTAACAACGCAAGACGCGTCCTGGCATCGCCCGCGACGCCCAAGTACAATGCGCGCAGTCTGCGCGCCCGCGCAACTCGCCCAAGACGAACCCGCGCGCATGCCGCTTTACGCCGTCACGATTTTTTTCAGCGCGTTCCTGCTTTTCCTTGTTCAACCGGTGATGGCGAAGCAGATCCTGCCGTGGTTCGGTGGATCGGCGGCTGTATGGACGACGTGCCTGGTGTTTTTCCAAGCTGTCCTGCTGCTCGGGTATGCGTACGCCGACGCGGTCGTACGAAACCTTTCCGTGAAGGCGCAGGTACGGCTGCATGGCGCGCTGCTCGCGGCGAGCTGCCTGATCCTGCCTATCGTTCCGGGCGCGCAATGGAAACCGCTGGGCACCGAGAATCCCGCCCTGCAGATCCTTGGCCTCCTCGCTGCGACTATCGGCCTCCCTTACTTTTTGCTGTCGACGACCAGCCCTTTGCTGCAGTCTTGGTTCGCACGGCGCTTTCCCGGACGCAGCCCCTATCGGCTTTTTGCGCTGTCGAATTTCGCATCGATGCTCGCCTTGCTCGGCTATCCTTTCCTGCTCGAGCCCTGGGTTCCCACCCGCGCGCAGTCGCTGGGCTGGTCGGCGGCGTACGTCGTTTTTGCGCTGCTGTGCATCGCTTGCGGATGGTCCAGCTTGCGAGCGATCTCTTCCCTGCCCCGTCCCGACGCGAATGCAACACCGGACGCGGGACCGCCGCCCGCTCTGGGTCGCCAGTTGCTGTGGGGCGCGCTGGCAGCGGCGGGTGCGTTCCTCCTCCTCGCCGTCTCGAATCATATTTCCCAGAACATCGCGGCGATTCCGCTGCTCTGGGTTCTTCCCCTCTCGATCTATCTCATTACGTTCATTCTTTGTTTCGAGGGCAGAGGCTGGTACCGCCGCGATGTGTTTGCGGCCATGCTCGCGGCCGCGCTGGGCGTCATGGGATGGACGCTGGCCGACCGCAATCTCACCCACGATCTGATGCTGCAGATCGGGGTTTTTTGCGTGGGGCTCTTCATTGCATGCATGTTCTGTCATGGCGAGCTTGCCCGGCTCAAACCTTCTCCACGCTATTTGACGCGCTTCTATCTCATGATTGCCGCGGGAGGCGCCGTGGGCTCGGCGTTGGTAGGGCTCGTGGCACCCGTCGTGCTGCCGGCCTATTTCGAGCTCGGCGTCGGACTGGCGGCATGCGCCGCGCTGCTTCTGATCCAGATGCGCAGAGATCATTTCGTGTTCGTCACGCTGGCCGCGCTTTCGCTGCTTTTCACTCTGGGCGCGACGGGCTGGAGCATCCACGAGTTCTATGATTCGACCCTCCTCGCAACGAGAAATTTCTACGGCGTGCTGCGAGTCCAGGAATTCGGCGGAGACGGTGCCAGCCGACATCGATCGCTCATCCACGGGACCATCCTGCATGGCACGCAGTATCTCCTGCCGGAGTTTGCGCACAAGCCCACGACGTACTACACGCCGACGTCGGGAATCGGCAGAGCGATCGAATCGCTGCATCCCACCGTTCGGCCCTTGAAAATCGGCGTCATCGGCCTGGGAACCGGAACCATCGCAGTCTACGGGAGCAAGGGCGACATCTATCGGTTCTATGACATCAATCCCGCCGTCATCGGAATCGCGAACCGCGACTTCAGCTACCTGAGGGACAGCGAAGCCACGGTGGAGATCGCGCTTGGCGACGCCCGGCTCAGCCTCGAACGCGAGAAGCCGCAGGGTTTCGATGTGCTCGCGATAGACGCCTTCTCGAGCGACGCGATTCCCGTCCACCTGCTCACGGCCGAAGCGCTCGAAATCTATCGCAAGCACGTCAAGCCGGGAGGGATCATCGCTTTTCACGTGACCAATCGCTTTCTCAATCTGGTTCCCGTGGTGCAGCGGCTGGCGGAAGCACGGCAGCTTTTCGCGGTGCTGGTCTCGGACGATGGCGACGATTTGCTGGCGAGCCGAAGCGACTGGGTGTTGCTGTCGGACAACGCGGCATCGCTGCAGGTCCCGCAGATCGCAAGCGCCGCGAGCCCGATGGAAAGCCGTCCCGACTGGAAACTGTGGACGGACGACTTCAACAACATCGTGCAGGTGCTAAAGTAGCTCAAGCGCCAGGCGAAGCCTTGCCGGTTCAACGATGAACGCACCTGATTTTCAGCCGCTGCGGGCGTACCCCGATGCTCTCGCAATCGACATCATCGATCAGACGCGGCTGCCGCACGAGCGCGTCACACTGCGGCTTACCGACGCCCGGGAAGCTGCCCGCGCCATCAGGACCATGCAAGTGCGCGGCGCCCCGCTCATCGGAGCAACCGCCGCGTACGGTCTCGCAATGGCGCTTTCCGCCGATCCTTCCAATGATGCGCTGAACGCGGCTTACGATGCATTGCGCGCGACGCGACCCACCGCCGTCAATCTGCAGTGGGCGCTGGATCGGGTGCGCGGAATCGTCGCGCTGCTTGCGCCGGCGTTGCGCAGCGACGCTGCGTGGCGGGAGGCCTCGCTCATCGCCGCCGAAGACATGGCGACCAATCGCGCTATCGGAGATCACGGCCTACGTCTGGTCGAGCGCCTGGCGGAGAAGCTCGGTCGTCCGGTGCAGATCATGACCCACTGCAACGCGGGCGCGCTTGCAACGCTTGCATGGGGCACGGCAACGGCGCCCATTTACCGCGCACACGATTTGGGAATTCCTCTTCACGTCTGGGTGAGCGAGACCCGGCCGCGCTTGCAGGGGGCCAAGCTTACTGCGTGGGAGCTGCGCGAGTGCGGTGTGCCGCATACGCTCATCGTCGACGCGGCCGGCGCGAGCCTCATGCAACAGCGCCGCGTCGATCTTGTGCTGGTGGGCGCCGATCGCGTCGCGGTCAACGGCGACGTATGCAACAAGATCGGCACCTACCAGAAGGCTCTCGCGGCGAGCGACAACGGAGTACCGATGTATGCTGCGGTGCCATCGACAACGATCGACTGGACGCTCGCCGACGGATCGCGCATTCCCATCGAGGAACGGGCCGCATCGGAGGTGCTCGGCGACGAAGACAATCCGAGCGCTCCACACGGCACGCTCGTCGTGAACCAGGCGTTCGACGTGACGCCTGCGCGTCTGCTGACCGGCCTGATTACCGAACGCGGCATCTGCGCGGCGAGCACAACCGGACTCTCCGGCCTGTTTCCGGAGCGTAGCCGGTGAGCGCGGCCCCGCTGCGCGCGGAAATCATTTCGTGTGCGCAGCGGATGAACGCGCTGCGCATCAATCGCGGCACGTCTGGCAATGTCAGTGCGCGGAGCGCAGAAGGCTTTCTTATCACCCCGACCGGTCTTGCGTACGAGGCGATGCTGCCCGAGGATATCGTCGCGGTCGCGCCGGACGGCCAGGCGCAGGGGAGGCGAGAACCCTCGTCCGAATGGCGTTTCCATCGCGACATCTATGCGGCGCGAAGAGAGGTCGGAGCGATCGTGCACGCCCATTCCACGCACGCAACGGCGCTCTCGTGCCTCGGCCGCGGCATTCCCGCGTTTCATTACATGGTGGCGATCGCCGGAGGCAGCGACATTCGCTGCGCCGAGTATGCGACGTTTGGCACCCAGGAGCTATCGGACAACGCGCTCTCAGCGATCGAAGGGCGCCGCGCGTGCCTGCTGGCCAATCACGGCATGATCGCTGTAGGCGCATCGCTCGAAACAGCCTTGATGCTCGCGGTCGAGGTCGAAGCGCTCGCCGAGCAGTATTCGGCGGCGTTGCAAATCGGCGAACCACGGGTGCTTCCCGAAGACGAGATGACGATCGTGCTTCGAAAATTGAGCCAGTACGGCGAATCCTCGGCTTAACCTCTGTCGGCTAAACGCAAAAAACAAAGCCCACGCGAGGTGGGCTTTGGTCTTTTGGGGTGCCTGACGATGACCTACTTTCGCATGGGTAATCCACACTATCATCGGCGCGCCGCCGTTTCACGGTCCTGTTCGGGATGGGAAGGCGTGGTTCCAACGGGCTGTGGTCGTCAGGCTTTGACGGGTGTCGGGCATCGCGTATCAGGAACAGCAGACCCCGATCGACATTCGATGCGTGACGCAGTGGGAAGAAGCAAAGCAGGTTAGATCGTTCAATCGCAAACACCGTAACCGGCAGTGCGCACGGTTATGGGGTCAAGCCTCACGGGCTATTAGTATCGGTTAGCTCAAGGCGTTGCCGCCCTTCCACACCCGACCTATCAACGTGGTGGTCTGCCACGACCCTTCAGGGGAGTACCAGCTTCAAGAACTCTGCATGTTCAAACGGGCCAAGATGCCATCGGTCTTTCGTCGATACTGCGACGTCTGTCGACCGACTTCAAATCCTGGCCGCTCGAATGCGCAAAGCGCTTCAAGCTGGCCTCCCGGGGAGATCTTATCTTCAGGCACGTTTCCCGCTTAGATGCTTTCAGCGGTTATCGCTTCCGTGCATAGCTACCCGGCAATACGACTGGCGTCATAACCGGTACACCAGAGGCACGTCCACTCCGGTCCTCTCGTACTAGGAGCAGCCCCCGTCAAATCTCCAGCGCCCACGGCAGATAGGGACCAAACTGTCTCACGACGTTTTGAACCCAGCTCACGTACCACTTTAAATGGCGAACAGCCATACCCTTGGGACCGGCTACAGCCCCAGGATGTGATGAGCCGACATCGAGGTGCCAAACACCGCCGTCGATATGAACTCTTGGGCGGTATCAGCCTGTTATCCCCGGCGTACCTTTTATCCGTTGAGCGATGGCCCTTCCATACAGAACCACCGGATCACTATGTCCTGCTTTCGCACCTGCTCGGCTTGTCAGCCTCGCAGTCAAGCCCCCTTGTGCCATTGCACTATCAGTACGATGTCCGACCGTACCTAGGAGACCTTCGAGCTCCTCCGTTACTCTTTGGGAGGAGACCGCCCCAGTCAAACTGCCTACCATGCACGGTCCCCGAGCCAGATGATGGCCCTAGGTTAGAACCGCAATGACACCAGGCTGGTATTTCAACGTTGGCTCCACGAGAGCTAGCGCCCTCGCTTCAAAGCCTCCCAGCTATCCTACACAGGTCCCATCACAGTCCAATGCAAAGCTACAGTAAAGGTGCACGGGGTCTTTCCGTCTTGCCGCGGGGAGATTGCATCTTCACAAACACTTCAACTTCGCTGAGTCTCGGGTGGAGACAGCGTGGCCATCGTTACGCCATTCGTGCAGGTCGGAACTTACCCGACAAGGAATTTCGCTACCTTAGGACCGTTATAGTTACGGCCGCCGTTTACCGGGGCTTCAATCAAGAGCTTGCACCCCATCATTTAACCTTCCGGCACCGGGCAGGCGTCACACCCTATACGTCGACTTTCGTCTTTGCAGAGTGCTGTGTTTTTGTTAAACAGTCGCAGCCACCTTTTCACTGCGACCCCTATCGGCTCCCGCTGTACGCGTTCACCTACCAGGGGCGCACCTTTTCCCGAAGTTACGGTGCAAATTTGCCGAGTTCCTTCACCCGAGTTCTCTCAAGCGCCTTAGAATACTCATCCTGCCCACCTGTGTCGGTTTGCGGTACGGTCGATCACAGACTGAAGCTTAGAGGCTTTTCCTGGAAGCAGGGTATCAGCAACTTCGGGCTGGCAAGCCAGCCCTCGTCATCACGCCTCAGCTAAGACCCCCGGATTTGCCTAAGGGCCACGCCTACACGCTTAAACCGGGACATCCAACACCCGGCTTGCTTAACCTTCTCCGTCACCCCATCGCATCTGTGCTCGGTGCGGGAATATTAACCTGCTTCCCATCGGTTACGACTCTCGTCCTCACCTTAGGGGCCGACTCACCCTGCGCCGATGAACGTGGCGCAGGAAACCTTGGGCTTTCGGCGAGCGGGCCTTTCACCCGCTTTATCGCTACTCATGTCAGCATTCGCACTTCCGATACCTCCAGCAGCCCTCTCGAGTCACCTTCACCGGCCTACGGAACGCTCTCCTACCATCCGCGCGCTTTCTCAAACACACTCTGCTCCAGTTCTTTTCGACCAGAGAGTCGGGGCGCTTTAGTTCCGGCCTAACCTGAAGGTTAGCCTTCACTGAAGCTTCGCTTTGTTCGCGGTCACGGCTTTGCCGCGACCTCTCACGAAAGCGCCCCTCCAACGAGCGTTGCTTGAGTAAAGCCGCGAATCCCTAGCTTCGGTGCACAGTTTGAGCCCCGTTACATCTTCCGCGCAGGACGACTCGACCAGTGAGCTATTACGCTTTCTTTAAATGATGGCTGCTTCTAAGCCAACATCCTGGCTGTCTGAGCCTTCCCACCTCGTTTCCCACTTAACTGTGGCTTGGGGACCTTAGCTGAGGGTCTGGGTTGTTTCCCTTTCGACCCCGGACGTTAGCACCCGGAGTCTGTCTCCCACGCTCGCACTTCACGGTATTCGGAGTTTGCAATGGTTTGGTAAGGCGCCATGCCCCCCTAGCCATAACAGTGCTCTACCCCCGCGAGTGATACGTGAGGCACTACCTAAATAGTTTTCGGAGAGAACCAGCTATTTCCGGATTTGTTTAGCCTTTCACCCCTAGCCACAGCTCATCCCCGTACTTTTTCAACAGACGTGGGTGCGGCCCTCCACGAGGTGTTACCCCCGCTTCAGCCTGGCCATGGCTAGATCATCCGGTTTCGGGTCTACGCTATGCGACTGATTCGCCCTGTTCGGACTCGGTTTCCCTGCGCCTCCCCTAAAAGGTTAAGCTCGCCACACAACGTAAGTCGCTGACCCATTATACAAAAGGTACGCCGTCATCCCAGCTCAATTGGTCCTCACGGCCCAATCTCGCTGTGATGCCGCTCGTCTTGCGCGCTTCGCGCGCAATCCGAACGTCACCCGCTTAATCCGCTTCAGTTTCAGGATCTGCTGCATCCCTCGAGGTCTTTTGCCGCGCGCGCTGCGCGCGACAAAGAACCCGGTGAAGGCCAATTAAGCTGGGACTCCGACTGTTTGTATGCATGCGGTTTCAGGATCTATTGCACTCCCCTTCCGGGGTTCTTTTCGCCTTTCCCTCACGGTACTGGTTCACTATCGGTCGATCACGAGTATTTAGCCTTGGAGGATGGTCCCCCCATCTTCAGACAGGATTTCACGTGTCCCGCCCTACTTGTCGTACCCTCAGTTCCACTCCCAACCTTTCGCGTACGGGGCTGTCACCCACTATGGCCGCCCTTTCCAGAGCGTTCCGCTAAGTCGAAAGCTAAAAGGTACCGGCTGCTCCCATTTCGCTCGCCACTACTTTGGGAATCTCGGTTGATTTCTGTTCCTGCGGTTACTGAGATGTTTCAGTTCTCCGCGTTTGCTCTACCCAGCCTATGAATTCAGCCGGGAGTGACCCCTCCTACATGACTCTCATCTCTGCTCGCTTTCGCTCGCGCAAAGCTCTTCTGCCTCACCTTGCTCGCTCGAGACAAAAAAAGCTTTTGCGCTCGTTGCTCTCGCGCAACGCTTGAAAGCCATCTATGGAGGGCTGGGTTTCCCCATTCGGACATCTCCGGATCAATGCTCGTTTGCCAGCTCCCCGGAGCTTTTCGCAGGCTGCCACGTCCTTCATCGCCTGTGATCGCCAAGGCATCCACCACATGCACTTAGTCGCTTGACCCCATAACACTGCGCACTTGCTACGCTGCATTACAGGTGTTTGCGATATACACCCGTCCTCTCCGAACTCGGGAGAGAACAGGTCGATACAATCTAACCCAACACACGACAAACCTCATCGTGTGCGCTTTACTTCTTCCGTTTTGTTAAAGAGCAACCGAAAGTACTCGGTACCGATCCAAAGATCAGAAGTAAACGAGACCGCTTACTTCTGCACTCTGTTTGGTTGCCGTGCCGACGCCGATGACTGGTGGAGCTGAACGGGATCGAACCGATGACCTCCTGCTTGCAAAGCAGGCGCTCTCCCAACTGAGCTACAGCCCCCTTCCGCTTTCGCCCCTCTTTGTTGCTCGGCGCCTCGTGTACGGATCTACAGTCGGCATCTCGCGCCTCGAATGGCTCGCGCGACCCGCCGCCCAATCCTGAAACTGGTGGGTCTGGATGGATTCGAACCATCGACCCCCGCCTTATCAAGACGGTGCTCTAACCAGCTGAGCTACAGGCCCGTGTCCGAACAACCGATAAGCGTGAGCACTTGAGACAGTGCGTTGGGAATGCAGCATAGGTCTCCAGGTTCATTGCTGACCCGGAATTCCGACCGCTGATCCCTGACTCCGAGAAAGGAGGTGATCCAGCCGCACCTTCCGATACGGCTACCTTGTTACGACTTCACCCCAGTCACGAAACGCACCGTGGTAAGCGGCCTCCTTGCGGTTAGCCTACCTACTTCTGGTACATCCCGCTCCCATGGTGTGACGGGCGGTGTGTACAAGACCCGGGAACGTATTCACCGCGACATGCTGATCCGCGATTACTAGCGATTCCGACTTCATGCAGTCGAGTTGCAGACTGCAATCCGGACTACGACCGGCTTTCTGGGATTGGCTCCAGCTCGCGCTTTGGCAACCCTCTGTACCGGCCATTGTATGACGTGTGAGGCCCTACCCATAAGGGCCATGAGGACTTGACGTCATCCCCACCTTCCTCCGGTTTGTCACCGGCAGTCTCCCTAGAGTGCCCTTGCGTAGCAACTAGGGACAAGGGTTGCGCTCGTTGCGGGACTTAACCCAACATCTCACGACACGAGCTGACGACAGCCATGCAGCACCTGTGTTACGGCTCCCTTTCGGGCACACCCCCATCTCTGAGGGCTTCCGTACATGTCAAGGGTAGGTAAGGTTATTCGCGTTGCATCGAATTAATCCACATCATCCACCGCTTGTGCGGGTCCCCGTCAATTCCTTTGAGTTTTAATCTTGCGACCGTACTCCCCAGGCGGTCAACTTCACGCGTTAGCTGCGGTACTGAGAAATCGCTTCCCCAACACCTAGTTGACATCGTTTAGGGCGTGGACTACCAGGGTATCTAATCCTGTTTGCTCCCCACGCTTTCGTGCCTGAGCGTCAATCTCAGCCCAGGGGGCTGCCTTCGCCATCGGTGTTCCTCCACATCTCTACGCATTTCACTGCTACACGTGGAATTCCACCCCCCTCTGCCAGATTCAAGTCCCCTAGTTTCCACTGCCATTCCCAGGTTGAGCCCGGGGATTTCACAACGGACTTGGAGAACCGCCTACGCACGCTTTACGCCCAGTAATTCCGATTAACGCTCGCACCCTACGTATTACCGCGGCTGCTGGCACGTAGTTAGCCGGTGCTTATTCTGCCGGTACCGTCAAAGATCCAGGGTATTCGCCCGAACCCTTTCTTTCCGACCAAAAGAGCTTTACAACCCGAAGGCCTTCTTCACTCACGCGGCATGGCTGGATCAGGGTTTCCCCCATTGTCCAAAATTCCCCACTGCTGCCTCCCGTAGGAGTCTGGGCCGTGTCTCAGTCCCAGTGTGGCTGATCATCCTCTCAGACCAGCTACCGATCGTCGCCTTGGTGGGCCATTACCCCACCAACTAGCTAATCGGACATCGGCCGCTCCCATAGCGTGAGGTCCTTGCGATCCCCCACTTTCCTCCGTAGAGCATATGCGGTATTAATCCGGCTTTCGCCGGGCTATCCCCCACTACGGGACACGTTCCGATGTATTACTCACCCGTTCGCCGCTCGCCGCCAGGGTTGCCCCCGCGCTGCCGCTCGACTTGCATGTGTAAAGCATGCCGCCAGCGTTCAATCTGAGCCAGGATCAAACTCTTCAGTTTAATCTCTGTACAAGACTTCACTCAACTGACGTTGACCAATTCACCCCACCGCCAGGTCATCCAGGCTTCCCCGAACGATCCGGCAATGCAATTCCTTGGCCGCGAGCCCAACGACCGAAGCCGCCGGACCCGCTACTTCAGTGTGAGTACTACTTGAGTTTCCTTAGAGCCCCCAAGCCGCCGCCAAAACACGCACGGCAAACCCGAGGCATCACTACCCCAAGTACCCACACTTATCGGTTGTTCACGTTGTTAAAGAGCGCTGCGCCCGACGAGGAGCGCAAAGAGGGGCGATTATACGACAGACGAACCGATCGGGTCAATAACTTCGGCGCTTGAGACACACTTCGCGCAACCCGCACTGGCCCCGCTAGAGTCGATCGGCTAAAATTTCGCACGGAATGCGTTCCGCCAAAAGCAACGAGCGGTTCGCGTCTCCGACTGTGGTTCCCAAAGCGGCGATCGACCGCCGGCAATCCCCAGCCGGCGATACGGGCCCGTGCCATTCGACAACTCCTAGCCCCGTGGAACCTGCCCACCTCTCCGACCCATCCCAAGGCGATTCCGCTCACGAGCTCTCCCTCGTCGACGTGGCCCGCGTCGTCGGCGCGCGCTGGAAAACGATTGTCGCGATCGTGCTTGCTGTGATCGTAGTCGCGCTGGCTTGGTCCTGGCGCACAGCGACATATCGGGGCGAAGGTGTACTGCAGATGCCTACGGTGTCGCTGGCCGATTACAAGCGTTATTCCATTGCTCTGCTCAACGGCCCGTCGTTCATCGCATTTCTGGAAATGCGGAAGGACCTCTCGCCGGATGAGATAGACCGCATCCGGTCGAGGCTTCCCACCGGAGATGGGATATCGCCCTGGGTGCGTCCGGCTTTCGGGTTCGGAAAGGGCGACGTCAAGGATGTGCCCGACCCGGGGAAAATGGAGAATCAGTTTGTCGGTGCGGACATACAGGTCGAGGCGCGCAGCGGGGACACGGCCCGCAAGCTCGCCCTGGCGGTGGGCGATTACGTCGGCGACATGATGATCCGCGGGCGGGTGCTCGACTTCGTCGGGACCAATCTCAACGAGACACGAATCGCGCTTGGCAAGCTCGAGAACGACTCGCTTCAAAATCAGTTCCTGCTGGTGCAGCAGCAAAAGCGCCTCCAGGACATGCGCGACATCAACCGCCGCTATCCGGAAGCTTCGCGCGAGAATTCGCGCCAGGTCGTCTCGCTCGACAAGGGCGGCGCCCGATATTTTTCTCCGGTGGCTCAGGTCGTCGGCGTCGAATCCTATATCGCCGAGCTTAACGAGACCGTTCGCAAGTTTGCCCGCGACCGCGAAAAGCTGGAGACCGACCTGGCGTATCTGACGATTGCTCGCAACAGCATCGAAAAGGCGTCGCTCGGCCGCCAGAAGCTGTCGTTGCTGGAGGCGGCGATCGAGGAGGCAAAGCGCAGCAAGGACCTGTCGCGCGACGCGGTCCGCGAGAGCTTCAACACCGCCGCCTTGAACGTGGGCCAGATTCACTACCTTGCCAGCGACGGGCTGCGCTTCGTGTCTCCTCCGGTCGTTCGCGAGCCCCAGTACGGCAGAGTGCTTGCGATCGCCGCGGCGGCTGCCGCGGTTGCTGGATTGCTGGTGGCGGCGCTGATCGCGCTGGTACTTGCGTGGAGCGAAAATCTGCGTCCGCCCAAGCGCGAGGTTTGAGCTTCGCGAGCGTTGGCGTCCCCTCCAAACGGCGACGGTTGACTGCGGGTAATGCTCATAAAAATGTACTGCTGTCGAAAGAACATTCGTTGAGCGGCATTGGCTCGATGCACCGTGCGCGTATCGCGCATTTCGTCTCCGCCGCCGCCTGGATCGCCGGGCTGTCCGCTATCACCGGAGTGGCGATGCTCGGCCGCGAAAGCGTGACCGCGCATTTCTTCGGGCGCGGTGACCAGATCGAGGCTTTTCTAATTGCGGCGCTCATTCCCATGTTCCTCATCAATGCTGCAGGCAACTCGGTCGCGGCGGGCTTCGTTCCCACGTTGCTGCGTGTGCGACACGATCAGGGTGAACGGTCGGCGTCGGACCTGATCGCGGCCTTCCTGCTGGTCGAGCTCGGACTGATCGCGGCAGCGATTGTCGTCTGCGCGATCGCGTTTCCGCTCGTGCTGCCTTTGATCGCCCGCGGCTTTGACGCCGCCAAGCTCGAGCTCTCTGTTCATCTGTTCTATTGGCTTTTGCCCGTCGTTGCTATTGGTGCGCTCGGCAAGTTCTGGCTTGCGCTTCTCAATGGCTACGAACGATTTGCCGCGGGAAGCTTGATTCCGATCTTCGTTCCGCTGACGGTGATCGCGTTTCTCGTGCTCGCCCCCGCGACGGCGCGTCTGGGCTTCCTGGTGTCAGGCGTCGCTGCCGGATTCGCGCTGCAACTTGTCGTTGCGCTGGCCATCGCGGGCCGGGTCCATCTGCTGCGGCGTCCAGCACTCTCATCGCACGTCAAGCCGCTTCTAGCCAGAGCGTCGTCGCAATACTTCTCGCTGCTGGCGGGGACGCTGACGCTCATGTTGCTTGAAGTCGTCGACACGACGTTTGCGGCGCTACAGGGGGCGGGGACCGTGGCGGCCGTCAACTACGCGAGCAAGCTGTCCGTGCTCATTCTCGGGTTCGTTGGCACGACGCTGGCGACCGCCGTGGTTCCGACATACGCCCGCCTGCGCGCCACGGGAACCATTAACGATCAGACACGATTCCTGCACTTCGGCGAGACGCTGACGTTCGCCGGAGGCGCGGTCCTTGCTTTATTGCTTGCGTGGCTATCGACAGACATTGTCACACTCGTCTTCAATCGCGGCCGCTTCGGGACCGAGGATGTCGCGGCGGTTTCGACGCTCAATGCCCTCTATGTGCTGCAGGCGCCGGCGTATCTGGTCGGCGTCATCTATGGTCGTCTGCTGCTGGTGGAAGGACAGAGCCGCATCCTCTTCGCCGGTGCGATCCTGAGTATTGTCTGCGCCGTTGCGGCGAATCTGGTCCTGGGACCGATCATGGGCGGCGCGGCCATTCCCATTGCCGCAGCAATCGCCTATGTTGTTTCCGCGATTTGGTTGCGGGTCCGGCTCGCCCGGCTATTAAGGGAGCGGCGTGCCGGGGGCAGGGTCGATGTCTGAGCGCGTCAGCAAGGAGTACTGGGATTCGAACTGGCGGGCGGAAGACCGGCTTCCCGACGCATTTGATCCCGCGGTTGCCGGCGTACGCGGATTGTTTCGCCGGCAATTCCACCGTTTTTTTGTCGAGCAGCTGCAGCCTTTAGCAGGGGCCGGCGCATCGCTGATCGAGATCGGCTGCGGACGCTCGCAGCTGCTTCCGTACTTCGCCACGCATTTCGGGCTGCGCGTTGCCGGACTCGATTACTCGGCGGTCGGCTGCGACAAAGCGCGGCGCATCCTGGAGCGCGAGGGCATCCCCGGCGAAATCTTTTGCGGAGACTTGTGGACTTTTGACGCCTTTCCGAAGCCCGGCTACGACCTCGTGTTTTCGTTTGGCTTGGTCGAGCATTTCGAGGATACGGCCGGCGTGATACGGGGTCTCGCGCGGTTCGCGCGTCCGGGAGGCGCGGTCCTCACGCTGATTCCCAACATGCGTGGCACGGTCGGGGCGCTGCAGAGAGTGCTCTCGCGCGAAATCTACGACATCCACGTACCATTGTCGGCGGGAGCGCTGGCACGCGCGCACTCGCAAGCCGGGCTCTCGTTGCAATCGAGCGGGCATCTTTTGCCGGCGCATTACGGCGTCTGTAATCCGAACGTTCGACTCAATGCAAACGGCGTCTCGGCTCGCGTGCGCGGCTTGGCCTATCGTGGAGCGATTGCATCTTCGACAATCTTGCTCTGGATACACGAGCACTTGGTGCGACTGCCCGCCACGGAGTTGATGTCACCCTACGTCTTCGCGTTAGCGACCAAGCCTCGTGACGGATCGGCTCCTGCCCGGGCGCGTTTGCCCTCTGCGAGCTGACTCCGATGTCGGAATTGCTCAATGCCGTCCGCCGCTACGAGCTCGAATCCGTCCGCAGCCTGTTCGCACCGGGTTCAGCGGTCGCCGAAATAGGCGGCGGCAATGGATTTCAAGCCTCGATCATCGCCAGCTGGGGATGCCTGGTGCAGTCGTTCGACCTTGCGGGACGGACTCCACCGGCACGATCATTCCATCCGGTTGCGGATTACGACGGTGCCCGGTTGCCTTTGCCGGATGCCAGCGTGGACATCGTGTTTTCATCGAATGTTCTCGAACACGTTCGCGAGTTGCCGGTGTTGCTAGCCGAGACGCTGCGCGTGGTCAAGCCGGGGGGAATGGCCATTCACATCCTCCCCACGCCCTTTTGGCGATTCTGGTCCATCGTCGCGCACTACCCCTACCTTGTGTTCACCGTGCTCGGTGTGAGCACAGGGTTCGTCGACTGGAGCGACAAGGAGGCGCGCCGGGCGCGGATCCGCGAGCGCGGCGTCGGCCATCTGATCCGACGCGTGCTGTGGCCAGGCCCGCATGGCGAGTTCCCGGGCGCGCTTGCGGAGCTCTCCGGATTCCGCGCGGCGCATTGGACGCGCGCGCTCGACGCGGCCGGATTCGCGATCGAAAGCGTTTCGCCCTCCGACCTCTACTATTCCGGCTATGGGTTGTTCCCGAACCTGTCGCTTTCCACACGACAGTGCATGGCGCACGTGCTTGGATCGTCGACGCAGATGATTGTGGCCCGCAAGCCGGCGGCGGCCATGCCAAGCGGCGGCCGGGCGCAATGACGTTCGGGTTTGCAATCCTCTCCGGCATCGGCGTCGTCGCGCTAACGCTGCCTGGATTCGTACTGCTCGTGCGCCGCGAGTGGGCGCGCTCCGGCGGCGGGCTTTTCCTCCTCTCACCGGCGACGGTGTTCTGCGTCGCGTATCTTGCGTCGTTCGCGATCCGTCCAGTATTACAGGTCTCGGGGACACTGAATTACAACGTCGCGGGTAGCTCCGGCGATACCTTGCTCCTTGCCCAAGTCACCTCGCTGCTCGCTTGGTACGGCTTCGTGATCGGCTACCGGCTGATCCCGTCTCCAAGGGCGCCAGCGGTACTCGCACAGGTTGGGCCGGTTGCGCTGGATCTGCGACTCCGGGCAAGCGCTGCGTACGGCCTCTCGCTCGCAGCGAGCCTCACCTTCGTCGCATTGCTCGCCCCCCTCGGCGTGTTCACGCTCGATTTCGGAAACAACCGGGTCGCGTACCTCAATGCGATGTTCGGCGCCGGACACATGTATCTGTTTGACCTGATGGCCGGGACCTTCCTGCTGATGGGGCTGGTGTTCTCGAGCTTCTGCCGGCGCGCGCCGCGTCTGCTCGCATTTACCGCGTGGGCCGCGTATCTGATCCCGAACGCGCTCGTGACCAATCGCTATCTGTTTTCCGCGGCATTGTTCGCGCTGCTTCTCATCGTTGCGTTGAAGCGGGTGCGCCACGGAAATCGCATCTCGGCAACGACCGTCATCGTCGTGCTGGGCGTGCTGGCGATGGTCGGGACGGTACTCGGGCTGGTCCGTGGCCTGTCCGAAGGACTCGAGTACGCGGAGGAGCATCGCAATCCGCTTGTGTACCTCCTTTGGACGTTCGACATGTCGGAGCTCTACCAGATCGCGCTGCACAACATTCACCAGCTCGATCTCGGCCGCTCCTGGGCGGAGGATATGTTCCTGGTTTTCCTGCCGCGCGCGCTGTTTCCGTGGAAGCCGCAGATCTACGGCGCGATACGGCTGCAGGTCGAGGCGATGCCTGAGAGTGTGCCGTACGACGGCATGATGTCGGCAACGTATCCCGTCAGTATGTTTGGAGAGGGCTACGCTAACTTCGGGATCCCTGGACTGCTGCTGGTCGGCCTCGTCCTTGGCATGATCCTCAAACTCGTATTCTCGCGCGCGCTGCAGGCGGGCCTTGTGTCGCGGCGCCCCTTCTGGCCGCTGGCATGCTTCTGCCTGTTCATCCTGGTATGCGCGAACTCGCTCGGCTACATGCGTTCGTTTGGTTGGTTCCTGTCGACGCTCGTGTTTCATGGCATCGTCTACGCCTTCTGCTATTTCGCCGTCTGGGTGAGCACGGAACTGTGCCGCGGCGCAATCGAGAATGCCGCGCGCGCGAGTACAACCGCCGAGGATGGTGCGCATGGCGACTAGTGTGCGCGTGCTACACGTGATCACGGGTCTCGCCGTCGGCGGCGCGGAGATGATGCTCTTAAAGCTCGCGAGCAGGTCGCGAGGTGATCGACTCACGCACGCGGTGGTGAGCCTGGATCTCGATGGAACCCTGGTCCCGCGGTTTCGCGAAACGGGCATTGAAGTGCATTCGCTGGGCCTGTCGAGGTCGCGGGCGCGGCTGGCACCGTTCGCGGCGCTCCGCGCGCGCGTCCGCGAGTTCGACCCGGCGGTGATCCAGGGATGGATGTACCACGGCAACCTCGCGGGTCTCGTCGGGCGCTGGCTCGCCGGCAGCCGCGCGGCTCTGGCGTGGAACATCCGGCAGACGCTCTACGATCTCGCCAACGAGAAACGGATGACGGCGGCGGTGATTCGCGTTGGTTCGATGCTCTCGCGCCAACCTGCCGCGATCATTTACAACTCCGCGACCAGCGCGCTACAGCATGAGCGGCTCGGGTACGAGCCTCGATCTCGGCAATTGATCTCCAACGGGTTCGATTGCGACGCCTTCGCACCCGATGCGCAAGCACGAGCGCGGACGCGCGCATCGCTGGGTTTTCACGAGACCGACGTTGTCGTCGCGCTGGTCGCGCGCTTTCACCCGATGAAGGATCATCCGACGTTCGTTGCCGCGGCGGCGCAGGTCACGCAATCCCACCCGGAGGCACGCTTCCTCATCGTTGGCCGCGGGGTGAGCCTGCCTGACGCCAACGTGATCGGCGCAATCGAACGCGCGAGTTTTCGGGATCGTACTGTCGTGCTCGACGAGCGGCACGACATCGCTGACCTGTTCAACGCAACCGACATCGCCTGCTCTAGCTCCGCCTGGGGAGAAGGCTTCTCTAACGCGGTTGGAGAGGCGATGGCGTGCGGCGTTCCCGGTGTTGTCACCGATATCGGCGACTCCACGGCGATCGTCGCCGACACCGGAATCGCGGTTCCGGCCGCCTGTCCCGCCGCAATGGCCTCGGCGATCGGAACGCTGGTTGCTGCGGGTCCGGAGCGCAGGCGCGCGCTGGGCGAAGCGGCGCGAAGCCGGATCCAGAAACATTTCTCGCTGCCGGCAATCGTTGCGCAATACGAGGCTCTTTACGAGACGCTCGCGCAAAATGGCGCGCCGCTACGCCAACCCCTCGCACAAAAGGCCATCGAGGACCGCTGACTCCAGGCGACCAGAAAACTATGTGTGGAATCACGGGATTCATGTTGGCGACGCCGTCGCAGTCGGCCGACGATCTGACCGCGACGGTACTCGCCCAGGCGTCCGCAATCGCGTACCGCGGTCCAGACGATCACGGGAGCTGGGTCGATTCCGGTTGCGGTGTCGCGCTCGGGCATCGTCGCTTGTCTATCGTCGATTTGTCGGCCGCGGGTCACCAACCGATGCGCTCGCACGACGGGCGCTACGTCACGACATTCAACGGCGAGATATACAACTACCGGGACTTGCGCCGCGATCTCGAACACGAAGCGCATGCGGACCGGCCGCTTGCGGCGTGGCGCGGCCATTCCGACACCGAAGTTCTTCTCGAGGCCATTGCCAGACGAGGAGTGGTGAGCGCGCTGCAGAGTGCCGTGGGCATGTTTGCGATGGGGCTGTGGGATCGGGAACGGCGCGAGCTCACGCTCGCCCGCGATCGCATCGGCGAGAAGCCTCTCTACTATGGGTACGTCGGCGGCGCGCTGGTATTCGGCTCGGAGCTCAAGGCGCTTGCCGCGCATCCCGGTTGGCGCGGAGATATCGACCGGGAGGCGCTCGCTGCTTACCTGCGTTTCGGCTACGTTCCGCACTCGCATTCGATCTACAAAGGGATATTCAAGCTTCCACCTGGAACGATCGTAACGTTTTGCTCCGGAGAACATCGCGCATCGGAAGCTCCCCAAGCCGCAGAGTTACTGGTCGGCGACGGAGACAATCGGTGCAGCCAAGCGCGATCCCTTTCGCGGCACCGAGAGCGAAGCTGTCGACGAGCTGGAGCGATTGCTTCGCCGAAGCATCCGGGACCAGATGGTCGCCGATGTCCCGCTCGGCGCGTTCCTGTCCGGTGGCGTCGACTCCTCGACCGTGGTCGCGCTCATGCAGGCGCAAAGCGACCGGCCCGTGCGTACCTTTTCGATCGGCTTTCATGAGCAGGGCTACGACGAGGCCGAGCATGCCAAGGCGGTCGCTCGCCATCTCGGCACCGATCACACCGAGCTCTACGTCACATCGCGGCAGGCGATGGACGTGATTCCGCGATTGCCGTCGATTTACGACGAGCCGTTCGCGGATTCGTCGCAGATTCCAACATTCCTGGTCGCGGAGCTCGCGCGACGGCACGTGACGGTGAGCTTGTCGGGAGACGCAGGGGACGAGCTGTTCGGCGGCTACAACCGCTATTTCGTTGGAAAGCGCGTATGGGACCGTGTCGCTCACGTTCCGCGTCCGCTGCGCGGCGCGCTCGCAGCGGCGTTGCGCGCGCCTTCTCCTCGCGCCTGGGACCGCGTGTTCTCCCTGGTCTCGCCCATGTTGCCCGCGAACGCCCGCGTCCAGCTCCCGGGTGACAAGCTGCACAAGCTCGCCCGAATGCTCACCGTCCCTTCCGCGGAAGCGTTCTACCTGGGGCTGGTCTCGCAGATCGACGACCCCGCGGCGGTTGCAACGCATGGCGCCGAGTCCGCGAGCATGCTCTCGCTATCCGATCGCTGGCCCCCGCTAGCCGACTTCACCGAGCGCATGATGTATCTCGATCTCGTGAGCTACCTGCCCGATGACATTCTGGTCAAGGTGGACCGTGCGGCCATGGCCGTGAGCCTCGAGACGCGCGTTCCCCTGCTCGATCATCGCGTCGTCGAATTCGCGTGGCGCCTGCCGCTGTCGATGAAGATCCGCGGCGGGCGCGGCAAGCACGTGCTGCGCCAAGTTCTCTATCGCCACGTGCCGCAGGCGATGATCGAACGCCCCAAAATGGGCTTCGGCGTGCCGATCGACGCGTGGCTGCGCGGTCCGCTGCGCGACTGGGCGGAGGCATTGCTCGACCCACTACGCCTGGCGCGGGAGGGTTATCTCCGCCCCGGACCGGTGCGCGAAAAGTGGAGCGAGCACCTCGCAGGACGTCGAAACTGGTCGTACTGGCTATGGACGGTATTGATGTTCCAGGCGTGGCTGGAAGCGCAGAAATCCAGCGTCGAGCCGGTTGTCAACTGTAAAGTACACATTGCAAGGCTGTAATCTGCAACTTCGCTTGTTATTGCGCTAATACAGTAAGCCAGCGCATACTTTTCGCGCTTTGTACAAAACAGGGTCGCGAATGGGGTGTCGCGGCCGCTAAACAAGTCGTATCGTTTTCATGGACTGCAGCACCTGACTCGACGTACGGCGCGGCCAAGATTCACCGGATGCGGCGGGCGTAGAGCGTGGTGCGGACTTTGAAGGTCATTGTTCTGGCAATTGACGGATACAGCATCGGCCCAAGGGCCGGTGAAGAGTTGGTGGTCTACTACGGGAGATTGCAAATGATCGGAACCAAGAGGAGTTGGAGAGGACGCGCGGCTGCGGCCGCGATGGCAGTAGGACTGGTATGGGCGACGAATGGCGCCGTTGCGGCACCGGCGGTGGAAGTAGTAGACGCTGGTGTAATCGTGCCCAGCGCAAACTCGCTGCTGCGATTCTATCCATCGCAGCTTTCATCGACGCCCGCCGGAGTCGTCGAGGACAAGGAAGCGTGGCTAGCGAAGGTCCAGGGATTGATGGCGGGCGCTCCTTCGCTGCTGCAGCAAAGCCTGCTGATGTCCCAAAGCAAGCCGGAATTCTCGGCCAACGTTACTTTGCTTCAGCAACTGCAAAAAGGGACGCTCGAACAGAGTCTCGCCGGTGTGAGGAGCCAAGCCAAGGCAAGGATGACGGCCAAGGACTTGGGCGATTCAAACAACCTTGTCTATGACGCGGTCGAGCCGTGCCGAATCATGGACACACGCAATGCATCTCTCGCAAGCGGAGTGCAAGGTCCGATCGCTGGGAATTCGTTGAAGCACATACCTGGGATTAATCCCGCAGGAGGAAATTGGGGTACGTACGGCGGTACAGCAGCGTCGGATTGCGGACTCAATACGGGCTCGATCTGGGCAGTGGCGATCGTGATCACGATCCTCAATCCCAACTTCGATGCATTCCTCGGCGTCGGCGATGTCAACAATTTGGCCACGACCTTGTCCACCGTTGCACTGAACTACACTCATGGGCAAGGGCTGTCGACGTTGTACATCGTTCCGCAAAACTCCAACACCATTTACTTCGCGATGCCAACAGGCTTGTCGGCGAATATCATTTTCGACTTGGTGGGCATCATCCACCTTTCCGACGCGACGGCGCTGGATTGCATCCATGTGGACTCGGCGCAAACACCTCTCGCGGCGGGTGCCGGGGGTAGCGCGACTTCTCCAGCGTGCACGGCGGGTTATTCCCTGACGGGCGGCACCTGTGCCGCCGGAAACTCGGGAGTCTTTATGGTGACTTCCGAAGAAGCTACTAACGCATGGTTCTGTTTCTCGACAAATACCAGCGGGTCTGCGAGTTACGTTCGTGCGGAAGCCCAGTGCTGCCGCGTTCCAGGAAGGTGATCCAATTCTGTTTGCGTAGCTGACAGCGCTCGCGAGCAATCATTGATCGCAGCCCCCGGGGGGATTTCCCCGGGGGCTTTTTCTTGTCATCCACCAACAGGTGCGTGCGTGTGCGATATGTCCGCTACATCTCCGCGATGCATCGAATGCGAATGATTCGACATCGATGTGTTGCGCTGATACTCCGACCAGAGCATACTTTTTCCAAAGCAGATTGAGCCTAGCTGCGCGCGGCAGCGACGGCTGACAAAACAAAATGCAGATGCGTGGCCGGTCGGTTTGAGTCGACGTACCGGACGAGCCGCGACCGCACTGAACGACGCGCGTTATTTTGGGAGACGTGGACATGATCAGAAAAGACACCTGGCTGGTGAGTCGAATTGCGGCGTTCGCATTCGCATTGTCGCTGGCTGCGACGGCGTCCGCTGCGTCGCCTGCCGTTGTTCCTTCCAGCGCCGCAGTTGCAACGCCCAGTGCGGCGTCGCTCATTCGTTTCTATCCGACGCCATTCGCAAGCTCTCCCGTCAGTGCGGTCGACGACCAGGAAGTCTGGCTCGCCAAGCTGCAGGGCTTGATGGCGGGCGCGCCACCGATGCTGCAGCAAAGCCTGCTGATGTCCCAGACCTCCAAGGAGTTCGTCTCCAATCTCGCGCTGATGGAGCAGATGCAGGAAAGCTCGCTCAAACGCGGCGCGCTCGCCGTGCAGACAAGGAGCGGCATGGTCACCAAGGCGCTGGGCGATCAGAACAACCTCGTCTACAAAGGTCTCACGCCTTGCCGCATCATGGACTCGCGAAACGCGACTGTCGGCAGCGGCGTTCATGGTCCGCTCCAGGGGTCCACGCTCTACAGCGTCCCCGGCATGCTGCCCGCCGCTGCAACGTATCAGCAGTACGGCGGCGCAAGCACCGATTGCGGTCTCTCGACGCCCCCGGGAAATAATATCAAGGCCGTCGCTATCGTGATCACCATCCTGGCGCCGAACTTCGATGCTTTCCTGGGCGCGTCCGATATCAACAACCTGTCGACGGTCTTAAGCAACGTCGCGCTCAATTACACCCGCGGCCAAGGACTTTCGACGCTCTACGTCGTTCCGCAGGACGTCGCCAATACGATTTACTTCGCAATGCCGGTGCAACTGGTTGCGCATCTTATTTTCGACGTCGTCGGCTATTTCACGCTGTCCGACGCCACGGCGCTTGATTGCACGACCACGACGCCGACCACACTGACATTCACGGGAACCGACGGCAGCCTGAACAGCGGCGCGTGTCCCGCCGGCTTCACCAAGGTCAGCGTGGCGTGCCGCACCAGCAACTTCAACACCGCGAACTACCGGACCATCGGGGTTTCGTCGGGCGGGTCCGACTGCGAGGCCACGGACACGGGCGGCGGAACGACCTTGAACGCGACGGCGACGTGCTGCCGGGTCCCCGGAAAGTGATCTGGAATACGAAGTTGCAGTTCTTCGCATGTTGAGGGGAGATCGGCACGTGAGCAGCGCAAAACGAAATTCCTCCACGTTCGCGTGGTTGGCACTTGCGATCGGGCTCGTGGCGGGGAACGCCGCTGCAGCGCCCGCCATTCAAGACGGGCCGAGCGGGACGACGACGCCGAATGCGTCCGCGCTCACGCGTTTCTATCCCGCACCCCTTTTCTCCTCACCCGCGGGCATGACCGAGGACCGGCAGGTGTGGACTGCGAAAGTGCAGGGCCTGGTCGGGAGTGCGCCCTCGCTCCTGCAGCACAGCCTGCTGACATCGCAAACTGCGCGCGATTTCGCGGCCAATGTCGACTTGCTCGAGCAGATGCAACTTGGATTGCTCAAGCGCGGCGCGCTCGATCTCCAGCGCAGCGCACCCAACGGCGTCATCGACGCCGTGCTGGGCGACACGAGCAACCTGGTGTACAAGCCCTTGACGCCGTGCCGGATCATGGACTCGCGGCATGCCACCGGCCCGAGCGGGGTCCAGGGCCCGCTGCAGGGTGCCACGCTCTACAACATTCCTGGGCTCCTGGTGACGGGGAACACCTTCCAGCAGTACGGCGGCGCGAGCTCCGACTGCGGCCTCTCTGGGCCGGCCGGCGGCAGCCATATCAAGGCGCTCGCGATCGTCATCACCATCCTGGCGCCGAACTTCGACGCCTTCCTGGGGGTGTCCGACATCAATGACCTCCCCACGGTCTTGAGCAACGTCGCGTTGAATTACACGCATGGCCAGGGCCTGTCGACCATGTACGTCGTCCCGCAGGACATCCAGAACAGCGTCTTTTTCGCCATGCCGACGCAACTGGTCGCCCACCTCATTTTCGATGTCGTGGGCTACTTCACAAAGACGGATGCAACCGCGCTGGAGTGCGCGACAACGACGCCGACCACGTTCACCTTCGCCGGAACCAATGGCAGTCTCAACAGCGGAGCGTGCCCGACCGGGTTCACCAAGATGAGCGTTGCCTGCCGCACGACGGCATTCAACACCGCGCGCTACGCGACCGTCGGCGTCTCGTCGGGGACCTCGGATTGCGAAGCCACCGACACCGGCGCCGGGACGACGTTGAACGCCACGGCCACGTGCTGCCGCATTCCCGGCAAGTAAGCGTCGCCGACGGCACCCACCGCGCCGCAAAAATCCGCCGTTCGCTACCCTCCGCGGGCGCGTGACAGGCGTGTACGCGGGTTTACGTGCACTCCTCGTCCTGGCTAGGGGGCGATCCGGCAACAGATGGTGACGCAAGCCCCGTACGCGGTGGCGCCCGTCGTGTTGTCGTACCTGCACCCCGCAGTCGCCCCTGTGAACGGGTTATTCGTCTCGCCGACGTTGACCTCAGGTACGGCAGCCAGGACGTTGACACCGCCGACCACGGTAGTGCCCGCGAGGTCGCTGGTCGCAACCGCGGCCCCACCGGATATCGCCACGAAACCGGTGGGACAAGAAACGTCTCGCCCCGTCTGGGACCCCGCCGAGATGGCGAACCTGCCGCTGCCCACGCGCTGGCACGCGATACCCCCGACCTTATAGTAGCCGATCACGTCGAAAATCAGCTGCGCCGACAATCCCGTGGGAAGCGCGAAATAAACGGTGTTGCCGAGCCCCTGCGGCACTGTATACACGGTCGAGAGTCCCTGCCCGTGGGTGTAGTCCAAGGCGACATTCGACAACACGCTCGACAGGTTGCTGTTGTCCGAAACGCCAAGGAACGCGTCGAAATTCGGATTCAAAATGGTGATTGTGACGGCAATCGCCTTGATGTTGCTTCCGGGGCCCGCGGGCGCGGCGGAGAGGCCACAGTCGGAACTCGCCCCTCCGTATTGCTGATACGTACTGGCGGCCGGTAGGAAACCTGGAATGTGGTAGAGCACACCGCCCGCAATCGGTCCCTGAACGCCGCTCGGCGCAGTCGCGACCCGCGTGTCCATGATCCGGCACGGAGACAGTGCGGTGTACACGAGGCTGTCGGACTCGGCCAGCGATTTCAGGTGCATGGGCCCGCTGCCCGCATCGGCGACCGCGGCGCGTATTTGACCGTCGAACTTTGCGCGTTGAGCCTGCGAGAAGAAATCCAGATTAGCCGCAAAGTCATCGGCGCTGTCGGAGGCCAGCAAGCTCTGCCGCAGCATCGGCGGCATAGCTTTCAGGATGGCGATGACCTTAGCTTGCCAGACGGCGGCATCTTCGGTGACGCCTGCAGGCGTCGAAGGTAGCGGCGCCGGATAGAAGCGCATCAGCGCTTGCGCCGCGTACGCATCGCTACGCGAAGGCGGCGCCGCGCCGGCGATCCAAGGACAGCAGCTTAACAATGTCAGCACGCTCGTTATTGCGACGCGTGCGTAGAATGACCCGCTCAAAAGAGTTCTCATGTCCCTCCCCTTGGCAACACGATTGCGAACGGTCGGTCGACCGCGCGAATATGTTGCTCTGGCGAGTCGGCGATGTCCAGCGGAGTCCCGAGGGTCAAAGGCGACGCACCGCCCTGGGTGCCTTACCGGGTTTTTTGGGCGCTCTGTTCGCTCGCCTTCGGCGGGACAACTGAGGTCGAAAGCCTCCTGCGCCATCGATTCGACGGCGAACCAGCGGCAATCGGCCCCTGCACACCGCTGGCGCCAATGCTCGTACGCCGTACAGTCTTGTCGCCGATCAATCGCCCCGGCTTCTGGCAACGATACCGACGCTGAAACAGAGCGAGCTGGGCAAGAACCGGAGTGGATGGCCGCTCACGCTGATGACTTCGAAATGTTTACCAATTTCTCGTATCAATGCGGTGTAGTCGAACCCCTTGTGTTCTCGTCTGCAGACGCGATGCATGCGCCCGAGCGTGGCGTTGACGGCTTCGGCAAGTGAATAATGTTCAGCGTCCCTGGAGAAGAGCTTCTTGGCTAGCCATTTGGCTAGGAAGACAATCCCTTTTTCATTGGGAACGGTGACGAAGAGGTAACCGTTCAAATGTTCGGCGATCTTCGCCAGGTAGCCTTCCACGAGTCCCGGTGGAACGTGCTCAAGAGTCTCCATGATGACGGCAATATCGAATCGCTCATGCGCTTCGAGCGACATCGCGTCGGGGGTGGCAACCTTGTGAAAGGTGTAGTTAGGATAGGCAGACCACTTTTCTTTGGCCTTATCGATCCCGCCTTCCCAATTTGCATCAAATCCTACATAACGGTCTGGCTTGAGGGGCAAGTAGTCGATCAGCTTTCCATCGAAGCATCCCAGCTCGACGATCGTTTGATAGCTGCAGCCACGCCTTGCAAGCTCGTCAACAAACCACGCAAACCGAGCGGTATGCAAAAACGTTCGAATTCCCCCAGAAAATAACCTTTCGTTGTAGCCGAAGCCGTCCTGCTGACTTTTCATGCGGGACCCTGTGCCAAAACTGCGTTGCGTCGCCGTTAACTTCACCAGATGAGAACCTCATGATTTACTTTACTACTATTAAGGTGAGCCTGGCAAAGGCAGCGATCGCGCGTGTTGCACCTGCTTCGTTGCGGGTCGTAAGCAATGGCGTCATGTCACTCCAGGTTTGCGCAGAAGCGCTTGTTGTCCTGAGTTGTGACGTCGGCGCGAGCGTCGGCATCGCACCCATCGTCGCGCCGGCTGCGGCGTATCGGTCGCGCGCTCCGGCACGCTGGGAAGGTGGGAGTGCGACAGCGGCGCGTGGGTGACCGCGCCCGCGTCGCAGAGATATAATCCATCTTGCGTGATCGACCCGTTTTTGATCAGACTCTGCCTTCAACCCCGGGAACTCGTTGCTCCGCCAGATTCTCGATTCCCAGATTCGCTGGTCACTCGGCGTCGAGCGGCGCTTGTCGCCGGACCTGACGATCGATGGCTATGCGGACTTCGTCCAGCGACTTGTTCCCGCATATCTGAAGGCGGGCCAGGTCGTCTACGACGTCGGCGGTGGCAAGCGGCCTTACGTTTCCGTCGAGCAAAAGACGGCGCTTGGTCTCACGATCGTCGGTGTCGACATCTCGCAGGACGAACTCGACCGCGCGCCGGCGGGCGTCTACGACCGCACCGTCTGCGAGGATGTTAGCCGGCTGCGCGGCGACGGTGACGCCGATCTGCTCATTTGCCTCGCGGTGCTGGAGCACGCGCGCGACGTCCGCGGCGCGTTCGGCGCGATCGCAAGCTGCCTCAAGCCCGGCGGGCGGGCGCTAGTCTTCGTGCCGTCGCGCAATGCCGTGTTTGCGCGTCTCAATTTGATGATTCCCGAGGCACTGAAGCGGCGCATCCTGTACTTCATATTTCCGCAAAGTCGCGGCCAGCAGGGCTTCCCCAGCTACTATGACCGCTGCACGCCGGGCGATTTCGCGAGGCTCGTGGCCGAGGCAGGCCTGCGCGTCGACGAGGAGAGACTTTACTTCGTCAGCTCGTACTTCTACGTGCTGTTTCCGGCGTATCTGCTCTGGCGCTTGGCGAAACAACTGATCTATCTGTTCGACCGGCGCGCCGCGGCCGAGACCTTCGCGATGGTTCTTTCCAAGCCGGCGACACCAGCGCCTCAACGGGCGACTCCGTGACCGCAGTCCGGCAGCCGACCGCGCTGCTATTCGCAAATACCGATTGGTACCTGTATAACTTCCGTCTTCCGCTCGCCCGCGCGGTGCGTGCGGCGGGATACCGGGTCCATCTCGTTTCGCCACCCGGGCCCTATGCGCGGCGCCTTACCGCGGAGGGCTTCGATTGGCATGCGTTCGATTTCGCGCGGCGCGGAATCAATCCGTTCGGCGAAGCCGTGACGATCGCTCGGCTGATCGCCCTCTACCGGAGCATCCGACCCACGCACTGTCACCATTTCACCATCAAGTGCGTGCTTTACGGGTCGTTCGCCGCGCGGCTCGCGGGCGTTACGAGAACGATCAATGCCATCACCGGCCTAGGCCACGTTTTCGTGTCGGGATCCCAGCGCATCGGACTCCTGCGCCGGCCGATCCTCTGGCTCTATCGACTTTGCCTGCGTGGCACGGACGTGATCTTCCAGAATGAGGACGACCAGCGGGCGTTCGCCGCCGCGGGCCTGCTCAACGGGGCGCGCACGCACCTGATTCGCGGCTCCGGCGTCGATACAGCGAGCTTCCGTCCAGACCCGCAACGGCGCTTCGACCGAACGCCGGTGACGATCCTGTTTGCATCCCGATTGCTATGGGAAAAGGGGCTCGCGGAACTTATAGAAGCGGCGCAAATGCTGGCCGAGCGGCGCGTACCCGCGATCGTGCGTATCGCGGGAGAGCCCGATCCGGGGAATCCAAGCGCGATTCCCGCCGCGACGCTCGACGCCTGGCGGCGACTGCCGAACGTCGGGTTCTTGGGCCACCGCGACGACGTCGACATGCTCCTCGCGCAAGCTGACATCGTCGTGCTACCGAGCTATCGCGAAGGCACGCCGCGCATCCTGCTCGAAGCGGCTGCCGCCGGATTGCCGCTGGTCGCGACCGATGTCCCCGGTTGCCGCGAGGTTGTACGCGCCGATGAAAATGGCATACTAGTGCCTGCCGGCAACGCGAAAGCGCTTGCTGACGCGCTCGAGCGGCTTGCGCTCGATTCCGCGGCGCGCGCGCGAATGAGCCGCCGGTCGCGCGATATCGCCTGCGGCCAGTTCGATCAGGAACGCGTTCTCGTCTCGACGCTGGCGATCTATCGCGCCGGCAGCAAGGAGTAGCGTGCAAACGATATTCATTCATGCGGCGCTTGCCTGTTTCGCGGCGATCTCGCTGATCGTCCTGCTGCGCAATACCGCGCGCCGCATGGGTCTCGTCGATTATCCCGGCGGGCGCAAGCAGCATGAAGGCGCCGTTCCCGTCGTCGGCGGGATCGCGATCTATGGCGCGTTTGCGTTCAGCGCGCTGCTGATCACCCAGACGCAGCCGCTCTATCCGTTTCGCTCGCTGCTGGGCGGTATGGGTCTGCTGGTGCTCGCCGGCGTGCTCGATGACATGCACGATCTGTCCGCGTTCGCAAAACTGGCGATGCAGTGCGCTGCCGCGTTGCTAATGGCGTCATGGGGCGGCGTCTATGTCGCCGAGCTTGGAGATCTGTTCGGTTTGGGCGGCAACCTGGGGCTCGGCAATTTCGCAATTCCCTTCACGCTGGTGTGCGTGCTCGGCATCATCAATGCCATCAACATGACCGATGGGATCGACGGGCTCGCCGGCGGACTCACGCTCATATCGCTGCTCGGTTTTGCGGCGCTCTTCGTCGCGATGAAGCTTCCCTCGCATCTGCTGATCGTTTCCATCCTGATCGGCGCGATAGTCGGCTTCCTGTGCTTCAATCTGCGCAACCCTCTGCGGCCGCAGGCGAATGTCTTTCTTGGTGACGCGGGAAGCATGGCGCTCGGATTCGCGCTGTGCTGGTTTGCGGTCAGCTTGACGCGCGCACCTACGACGCGAGTGCCTCCCATCGCGATCGTATGGCTGGTCGCCGTGCCGTTGATCGACATGGGCGTGGTGATTCTACGGCGCGCGCTGTCGGGGAGAAGCCCGCTCGCGGCGGACCGGGAGCATCTGCATCATCTCCTGCTTCGGTCAGGCTTGAGCTACGCGGCGACGACGTGGACGCTGTTGATTGCAGCGGCGTTGTCGGCGGCCGTGGGACTCGCGATCTGGAAGTACGGTGTAAGGGACTCGTGGGGCTTCTACGGGTTCATGGGCGTGCTCGTTGCCACGCTGGCCTTCACACAGCTCGTGAAAATGAGGCAAGCGCGCATCGCTCCGCCTCAGGATCAAGACGAGGCGCTGTCTGTCCCGGGCGCGGCCGCGGCCGTTCCCACCCGCCCAGTGGTCGTCCCCAGGGAAATCGAGCTCCGCGAAATCAGGAAAAGGTAGAAAACCAGCACGGGGACGAAGTGCAGCGTCGCCCGGTTCAGCGTTCCGTAGTCGCCCCACCACTCCGTCGAGTTGGTGAAAAAGAACGACACCACGAGAAAACTGAGGCCGGCCGCAACAAGGACGGTCGCCGGCCGCATCGCCTTGGAAATCGCGACACGCCATCCAACCAGCAGTGCTGCCGCGAGCAGGTACCAAACGAGATGGTAGTTGTCGAGCACGAAATAGTTTTCCAGCACGAATCCCGAGGTGGGATTCGGCGCCAAATGGGCCTGGTAGAGCGTCATCGCGAAATTCCGCTGCTTGGCGTAGACATAACCCCCGACAAAGAGTCCAGCGATCACGATCGCCAAGCCCCAGCGCAGGGCCTTTCGCCCGCTCGCGCGTTCATATAGCGCAACGAGGAGCGCGGGCACCATCGTCAGGCTCCATATCGCCCCCGGTATCTTGTAGAGGGGCGGCATCGCGGCGAATAAAAGCGCCAGAACGAGCTGACGCCTGTCGTGCGTCACGACCCACACAAAAAACGCGATCGCGGCGAGCCCGAAGGTCACCGCAAGAGGGAGGTCCGCGTATCCGGCAAGGGCCGCGTGGGCATCGAGAATAGGCAACGAAGCCAGCAGGTACGAAACCATTGCGGCGGCGAGCCGCGACGCGCCGACGGTGCGCGCCTGTCCGTACGCCGCGAGCACCAAGGCGCCCAGCAGAAGTGGCCACGCAACGTTCATTTTCGCGTCGTCCCACGCCCCCATGCCGAGGTTTGCCCAGATTTGGACGAGGTTGATCGCCGGCGGATAGCCGTTTTCGAAGTAGCCGTAGAGGTTGTTGAGGTCGCGCGTTTCGAACCAGATCTTGGTTTTCGGGCCCCAGATGTCCCAGGCATCCCATGGAAACAGCGGCCGCCACCACGCTTCGAGACCGAGCGTGGCCACGCGGACCAGCGTCAGTGCGATGAGTCCGAGCCAGGCAATCCGGCGCCACCCGGTCTCTGCAGGCGCCGAACGCGGCTCGGTCGAGGCAGTGACACCGCGCTTGCGCAGCAGCCGATACGCGAGGATTCCGCCACCGGCGACTAGAACCAGTCCCACAGCGGTCACACCGAAAGAAAGCCCCAGCCTGGCGGCGAAGCCGGCGCGCATGACCAGCGTGGTCAGCGCTAGGCCCCCGGCAAATCCATAGCCGACGAGCGTTTGCCATCGGGTCGCAGCGCCGTCCCAAAGGAGCGCCGACAGGACCGCCGCGCCCGCCGCTCCGGACAGCACCATCGCCAATGCAAGGCCGAAGTTGCCCATCAGCGCACTCGCACCAGCCTGACCATTGGATCGTCGACAAGCGCCACCACGTTGACCGTGCGGCCGCCATCGAGACGCAAGGTGCCGGCCGCCGCATCGAAAACCGAGCCGGGCGACTCGACGATGGCGAGGACCGCCTGCGGATCGAGCGGATCCGGCTTGGGCTGCAGCCACAGTGGAAACAGGTAATAGCGCAGCTTTCCCAGAAACAGCTCCGAATCCGAGAGGTCACTGACGAGCGTGACTTTGGTGACGCCGGCGGGAAGGCCTTTGCGTATGGTCTCGGCGATGCGATAGATATTCCCGTCCTCTGCGGCGCGATGCTTCTCGTCGATCGACTTGCCCGCGTATTTCTGGGCGGTGAGATAGAGGTTCGACATGAGGTTGTACTGCCACCGGGCATCGACCGCGATCCACGCCGCGACCACGAGCACGACACCGATGGCCAACGACGGCGTCAACCCCTTTCGTCTTGCAAGCACGCGGTAAATCAGGAAAGCAGTCGCGGCAACAAGGAACGCTGCAGGCACCAGCGGTACCCTCGGATTAGGCGCACCGCCGTAGAGATAATTGACGGAGTACAGGCCCCACGGCTCAGGGTCGAGCCACTCGCCGACAATTTGCGAGAGCACCGACGCCCCCGTGTCGGGTTCAAGCGTTGCCGATCGGAACAAGAGCGCCGCATTGGGCTGCAGCTTGAATGCAAGGGCGAGCCCGGCCACGTGCCCCTGCCATTGCGAATCTCCCGCTAGGGCGAGCCGCTCGTGACCACTGCTTCGCCAGGGAATCGTCTTCGCAAACGTCGTCATCGCGCCGCCCGCCTGACGCCAAAGAAGGCGCGCCGCGATCGGCGGCGTATCGGCAAGCGCGGCGAGATGCAGGGTTGGAAACAACGCGGTGTCGAGGGTCCGGTCGGTCAAGCGGATGATAAGCACGCCATCCGCGTCGGCCTTCGGCGCCCAGAGGAGGCCACGGCGAAGTGATTCCCCGCGGATCACGACGGCAGTGTCGGAGGTGAACTCAAGCGCCGCAGTCGTGGCGAAAACACCACCCTTGGCCGCCCAAAATACATACAGGCCGACGAGGACTGCGACGCTTGTGATCAGCGCGAGCGCGCTTAAGCGAATGTGGGAACGAAATGAGACCGATTGCTGCATATACGGCGGCGCGCTCTCACGCCGGCAGGCGCGAGGGCCGCGCTGGCGCGAAAGCGACGTGCTCGGGACAATTTAGCGTGTTCTTCGCACTTCGACAACCGCGGCGCCTAAGCGCGCCGCTCCGATCGCTGCATTTTTCCCCGCGTGCGCGGGTCGCCGGCTGTTTTTCGCGATACGAAAGAAGATGCTCCGTACGCCAGAGACTCCCGGCAATCGGCTAACATGCCTGCCTTTGCCTCGTGATGTGCCGCCAACATGGTAAGGAGTCTTTGGGACTATCGCAGCTTCGTCTGGGGTGGCGTCCGTCGGGACCTTCAGCTGCGCTACTTCGGCTCGGTGCTTGGAATCGCCTGGCTGATCATCCAGCCCGCAGGGCTCATCGCCGTCTATTTCCTGATCTTCACCGCGGTTTTCCCCAGCCGGGCATTGGCCGATGCCGGCAATTACGGCGTGTTTCTTTGCGCCGGGCTCATTCCATGGCTCATGTTCGCGGAGATCATCCAGCGGGGACATACGTGCTTCCTCGAGAACGCGCAATTGATACGCCACAGCAGCTTCCCGCGCATTCTTCTACCGGTCACCACCGGCCTGTCGGCGATGCTGAATTTCTCGATCCTCCTCGCGCTCTATCTGGCGGTGCTCGCCGTTTCCGGCCACCCTATGTCCTGGCCGCTGGTTGCGTTGCCGCTGCTGATCGCGCTGCTCGCCGGCCTCGCTTTCAGCCTCACCGTTGCGCTGGCGCTGGTCAACGTCTATGCCCGGGACATTACGCAAGCGGTTCCGTTCGGGCTTCAGCTTCTGTTCTGGCTGACCCCCATCGTCTATCCCGCATCCGCGATGCCGCCGAAACTGGCGCGTTTTCTGGCGTGGAATCCCCTGACCGGCGTAGTCGAAAGCGTCCAGCGCATCGTCGTTCGAAATCAGTGGCCCAACTGGCAGCAACTCGAGTACCCCGCGGTATTTCTGATGGTAGCGTTGCTCGCAAGCTGGCTGGTTTATCGGCGCGTCGCGCCAACGCTGGCGGATGCGCTATGACGAGCGCGATTCGCTGCGCCGATGTGGGCAAGGCCTATCGGCATTTCGCTCACCCTCGCGATCGCATGCTGCAACTGCTCCTCCCCTTCGGGCGCAGGTACCACGATGTCTGGGTGCTGCGCGACATCAGTTTCGCGATCGAAAGCGGAGAGAGCGTCGCAATCCTGGGCGGCAATGGAGCTGGCAAGAGTACGATCCTGCGGATGATCGCGGGAGTTACGGCGCCGACCGTGGGCGAGGTGACGGTCCACGGCCGCCTGACCGCGATCCTGGAGCTGGGCATGGGGTTTCACGCGGAGTTCACCGGCGAGCAGAACGTGCAAATGACCGCTCAGCTCTACGGGCTTCGGCCCAAGGAGATCCGTGAGCTCATGCCGAGAATCCGCGATTTCAGCGAGCTCGGCGAAAAATTTTTTGAGCCTCTTAGAACCTATTCTTCCGGCATGAGCATTCGTCTGGCATTCAGCCTTGCCACCGCAGTACGGCCGGATGTGCTCATCATCGACGAAGCGCTGTCGGTCGGCGATCAGAGCTTCCAGCAAAAAAGCTTCGACCGCATCCGGGAGCTGCGGGGCGCAGGCACGAGCTTGCTTTTTGTCTCGCACGACGGCGCCCTCATCGGGAAGATCTGCGACCGCGCGCTGGTGCTCGATGACGGATCGGTGCGCTTCGACGGGCCGCCCGCGGATGCGCTTGCGGAATACGGACGTCTGGCGCGACGGCGTGTGCCGCCACAGCCGCAATGAGCGCGAATCCCACCTCCGACGAGCAGCGTGTCGACGATCTCATCGAGGAGATCCGCCAGGCAGCAAGGCTCAAACGCGCGTTGCCCGATGAGAGAACGTTCCTCGCGCATCAGCCCGATGGGCGCGCCGGGCTCCTTGATTTCTATCTTGCCGAGCTCGCGCGCCTGAGTCGGCCGCGAACCGAGCTTCCTGCGCGCCTTCGCCGCTTCCCATGGTC
Source organism: uncultured beta proteobacterium (assembly GCA_963745385.1). GTDB lineage: Bacteria > Pseudomonadota > Gammaproteobacteria > Burkholderiales > Casimicrobiaceae > PALSA-1003. Next base: position 143,349 of record CAVUXI010000003.1, on the reverse strand, counting down.
GCTCGCTCCCGTTCGCAAGCTTGCGCTGCGTGCGTACAACCTCGTTACCCTTCAGCAACGCGCTTCGAATGTACTCATACGCGACGCGCTATCGACGCTGCAGGCGACGCTTGCTCGAAACGAAATGGCGATGCGCGAGGCGGCGGTGCTCACCGACTATGTCCGCGCAGTTCTACTGAATGCGCGATCGCCGAGTGAGGCACGCGGCCCGCACGACAAAGGGCCCGATGAGGAGCTCGCCGAATTCTATGTCGCGCTGGAGAATCGATTCCGTGGCTCGCGGGAGCTCGTCAAGGAACGGCTGTCCGTCTACCTGCCCCTGATCCGCACGGCGGCGTTGACCGGGCCCGCGGTCGATCTGGGCTGCGGACGCGGGGAGTGGCTCGAGCTCATGAAAGACACCGGCGTGGGGGCCATCGGCGTCGACAGCAATCCGGCCCTGGTCGCCGAATGCCGCAACAAGGGACTGCACGTCATCGACGCCGATTTGCAGACCTTCCTGGAACAATCGCCCTCCGCGCACTGGCAAATCATCACCGCCTTTCACGTCATCGAACATTTGGGGTGGCCCGCGTGGCTCGACTGCCTCAAGCACATGCATCGAGCGCTCGCTGCGAACGGCATGGCGATCCTGGAGACTCCGAATCCCGCCAACCTCTTTACGGCCGCAAACCGGTTCTATCTCGACCCGACGCATCGTCATCCCCTGCCGGAGGGCCTCGTGGAGTTCGCGGCAAAGAGCGTGGGCTTCCAAAGCGTAGAGATTCTGCATTTGCATCCCGAAGACGAAAGCACCGGACCGGCCGACGGTACCCGGGGCAGTGCCGCGCTGATCAGCCGACTCACGGGCGCGCAGGACTACGCCGTCATCGCACGAAAATCCGCACTCCAATGACGAAGCGCGTTCTCGTCCTCGGCGCCCAGGTACCGTTCGCCCGAGGCGGCGCCGAGAATCTCAACGCAGGACTCGTCGCGGCCATCGCCGCGCACATTCCCGATGTGCTTGTCGACCTCGTGCAGCTTCCTATGAAGCACTATCCGGAGCAGCGCCTGGTCTCGGAAATGATGACGTGGCGAATGATCGACGTCACCGAAGTCAACGGCGACAAGGTCGATCTGGTGATCGCAACCAAGTTCCCGAGCTATGCCGTGCGGCATCCTAACAAGGTCCTCTGGCTCGTTCATCAGTACCGGCAGGCGTACGACCTCGAAGGCACGGTGTACGACAAGCCGGTGCTGAGCGAGCTCGAGCGGGCCGCGCGCAGCAAACTCCGCGAGCTCGACCGGCGATTCATCGGCGAATGCACCGCGCGTTTCGCGATCTCCGAGACAGTTTCCGATCGCCTGCTGCGCTACAACGACCTGCTCAGCGTGCCGCTGTGGCCGCCTTCGCATCTGCATGCGCGGATCCGGCCCGGAGGCTATTCGGACACCGTGATCTGCTTTGGGAGGTTGGACGCGAGCAAGCGCGTCGACTTGCTGCTGGAGGCCGTCGCGCTTGTCATCGAGGCAAAGGTCTCGATCTACGGTGCGGGACCGGAGGAGGATGCCCTGCGGCGCCAGATCCGACGACTCGGCCTTGAGGGCCGGGTCAGCCTGGCGGGTCACGTTTCGGAAGACGCGCTGATCGACTCGCTGTCTCGAGCTCGCGCGGTGTTCTATGGGCCGTACGACGAGGATTACGGATACGCGACGATCGAGGCCTTTCTTGCCGAAAAGCCGGTCATCACCTGCAGCGACAGCGGGGAAGCCGCGCGTATCGTCGAACGCACCGGCGGCGGCTGGATCGTCGATCCCAAGCCGACAGCGGTCGCTGCCGCCCTCAAGGAGGTGTACATCGCCACCGATGAGCTCTTGCGCGATCGCGGTTCCAACGGCGCGCCGTTTGCGCGCGCGTTGAGCTGGTCCCGCGTCGTCGACCAGCTCATCAGGCCCTACCTGTGAAAGTCGCGATGTTCACACCGTGGCCGCCGCAGCGTAGCGGCATCGCCGACTACGCCTACCGTCTGGTCGAAGGCTTGATCGCGGAGGATGTTCACGTGTCGGTCATCACCGCGGCCGAGGCGCCGGCACCGCTCGCACGATGCGAGATACACGTCGCATCCCGCGAGCGCAAGGTCAAAGTTCCGACCGACGCACTGCCGATCTTTCAACTCGGGAACAATTTTGCGTTTCACGCCTTTCAACCTCACTACCTCGCGCGCTTGGGCGGGCTCGTCCACTTGCACGATCCCGTGCTTCATCATTTTCACGTCGATCGGACGCTGGCGGCGGGCGCAGGCGGATATTGGAACGATCTCGTCCATTGGTATGGCGCGCCCGTGGCCGATGCGTGCCGGCGCATGGCCAGTCGAGGCGCTCCGCCGTGGACGAACGCGGCAGTTACCGCCATTCCGCTGTTCGAGCCTTACCTGCAGTTCGCTGACGCCGTGCTCGTCCACTCCAGAGTCGCGCTCCTCGCGATCAACGACCGTCTGCCGGCCCTGCGAGGCTACGTGCTTCCGCAATCGTATCCGATCGCCAATACCATTTCGGAGCTCGGTCGTCGCGGAACGGACAAGCTTCGGCTAGGCGTCTTCGGGTGGATCGAGCCGCACAAGCGAATCGATCAGGTGCTCGCGGCGGTCGCGGAAATGAAGTCGCGCGGCGTTGCGCTCGAGCTCGAGATTTGCGGGCCCGCCGGCGCCACCATGCGGGACCTGAACGCGCAGATCGCTGCGATGGAACTTCAAGGATCGGCGCACTTGCGCGGTCATCTCGATCATGCGGCGCTGCTCGCCGCGATCGCGGCCACCGACGTGTGCATCAATCTTCGCGACCCGACGATGGGCGAGACATCCGCGATCGTCGTGCAGGCGCTGCAACTCGGCACTCCGGTCATCGTCAGCGACACCGGCTGGTACTCCGAGCTTCCCGAATGCGTTTTGAAAGTGTCGACGGGCGCGGGCGCTGTCGACGCGCTTGTCGCGCACCTCTCGCGGCTCGACGCCGACCGCGACGAACTTGCCGCAATCGCCGCAGCGACGCGATGTTACGCCGCAGCCGAGCTCGACTTCGGCAATGTCATCGCGCGTTACCGCGAGATCATCGCGCAAGTCGCCCATCTCCGGGATCACCAGCGCGCGATCGAGCACGAGCTTTACGGGAACGTCGCTCGGGCGATGGCCGATCTGGACTTGGCGCCCGCGGGTCACGAGGCTGTTATCGCCGCGGATATTCTCCGCGCATTAGGCTCCTGTCTGTAATTGAGCCGCTGTGCGCGGTGACGTGTCTGCGGCAGGAACGTTGACTTTATCGAGCAGCATTCTGGCGCTCTCTGCCCACGACAGCCAGGGTTGCGCTTGCCGTCGGAGCCGCTCGCCCGATGCGGTCCTGCCCTCGAATCCGCGAACCGCATCGTAGAGCGAGCGTTCGTCGTTCACATCGAAATAATCGGGGTATTCGCCGCCAATTTCCCGAAACACCTCGATGTCGCTGGCGAGGACCGGCAAGCCGTACTGCATCGCTTCGACCAAGGGCAAGCCGAAGCCTTCGCAGCATGAAGCGAAGATCAGCGCCGCCGCGTTACGATAGGCGTGATCGAGCTCCGTATCCGACGCCGCCGGCAGCCAGAAAAGGCGGCGGCCGAACTCGCGGTGCGTGCGAATCCGCTCAGCCACTTCATCGGACAGCCATCCCAAGCGGCCCACGATGAGCACGCTCGATTCGCTGCCCTCGCGCCACAGCCGATCGAACGCATCGAGGATGCGGCGGTGGTTCTTTCGAGGCTCGATGGTCCCCACGACAAGATAGACATTGCCTGCGGCGCGCGTGAAGACCGCGCTCACTGCCGCAAGCGGCCCCGGACGCCCGTCGACGCTATCGAGCCCCGCCCCGAGATAGAAGTGCTCGATCCGCGGCTGCTGCATATCGCGCGGGAAATTGTCGAGTCCCGCAACATATGCGCGCACCGCGTTGGCAACGGCGCTGGAGATACCGATCAGGCCCGTCGCGAAGGGAACGGTGCGCCGCAGCCACTTGCGGACGAGTATCGGGGTGCCCTCCGGCGCCAGATCGGGTCGCTCGATAGGGATGAGATCATTCACGACGACCCACACGCTTGCACCTGCGGCGCGCGCTCGCCGCAGCTCGACACCGAGATCCATGCTCCACGTCGAGTCCAGCAGCACCAGAACGTCATCCGGCCGGAACACGACCGGCGGATTGACGGACGCGCCAAACGAGCGCAGCCATCGCCGTCCGTTTTTTGCCGCGTAGACGGCGCGTCGCAAGGCGTATTCCACTCTCTGGGAATGCAGCGCCTTGCGCAGGAAGGAACCGGGGACCATGCGGATCGCCGCGCCTCGAACGCGGTGAAATGCGCGCCGCAGCGAGTCCGTCGCGCTCGGGACGTCATGCGTCTGCGTTTCGACATCGAGCGTCGGAAGCCCGTCGATCGGCTCCAGGTAGCGGCCGTTGAAGATCACCGCGGTGCAATCCCAAGGCCCGGGCATCCCGATCGACGCGTTGATCAGATTGCGAACCGCACGCTGGATACCGGTGTTGTAGCGGCTCGCGTGGGTGCTGGTACACTCCAGAAAGATGCGCCGCGCACGTGCGGCGCCGCGCGTTTCGTGCATCCGGCCGCCGTTCGGACCTAGCCGTCCGCCATCCGCGTTGCTCGGCGAACGAAGGCGCATCGATGGCGGCGCGTGCGAGACCTTACTCGCGCTCCACGCGACGCAGATCCGCGTCGACCATCATCGGTATGAGCTGGTTGACGCCTGTCTTCGCGCGCCACCCCAGTTTCGCCTGCGCCTTGGCGGGATTGCCGAGGAGCAAGTCGACTTCCGCGGGCCGGAAGAACTTGGGATCGATGACGACGTATTTCTTATAGTCGAGGCCGACATGCTCGAAAGCGAGCTGGCACATGTCGCGCACCGTCGTGGTCACGCCGGTTGCGATGACATAATCATCGGGCTTGTCCTGTTGCAGCATCAACCACATCGCTTCGACATAGTCGCCGGCGTAGCCCCAGTCACGTCGAGCGTCAATATTGCCGAGCCTCAACTCGCTTTGCTTGTCGAGCTTGATGCGCGCGACCGCATCGGTCACCTTGCGCGTGACGAATTCGATGCCGCGCAGCGGCGACTCGTGATTGAAAAGAATGCCGCTGGACGCGTGCATGCCGTAGCTTTCGCGATAGTTCACCGTGAACCAATGGCCGAGAAGCTTCGACACGCCATACGGGCTACGAGGATAAAATGGCGTCGTCTCCGATTGCGAAGCAGCCTGAACCAGTCCGAACATTTCGCTGGTGGAAGCCTGATAGAAGCGCGCCTTCGATCCGAGCCGGCGAATCGCTTCGAGCATATTGACGACACCCACGCCGTTGACCTGGGCCGTCACCGCGGGCTGCTGCCACGACGTTCCGACGAAACTTTGCGCCGCGAGGTTGTACACTTCGTCCGGCCGTGCAACTTCCATCGCGTGGCACAGGGACGAAAGATCCGTCAGGTCGCCGTAAATGAGCGAAACGGCATCCGCCACGCCGATCTCCTGCAATCGCCAGGAGGTATCGCTTCCCCGCCGGGCGACCAGCCCGGAAACCTTGTAACCCTTGTCGATGAGGAAGCGAGACAGATACGCTCCGTCCTGTCCAGTCACACCGGTGATCAATGCTGATTTGGCCATGGGGCAGGCGCCGCGAATGCGCGGCACCGGTTGGAATTGTCGCGGGGTGCAACTGTAACATTTGTCGGATAATCCTGAAACCCGGTGCGGGACCTGAGCGGCCACGCACCCATTGACTGTGCGAATCGCTATTGTTCACGACTGGCTTGATACCTGGGGCGGCTCGGAGACCGTGCTCGCCGAGTTGATCGGCCTCTATCCAGATGCCCACTTGTATACCGTCGTAGACTTCATGTCGCCCGAAAATCGCATGCGATTGGGCGAGCGGCGGTTCGTCACTTCGTTCATTCAGAAACTGCCTTTCGCGCGCCGGCATTTTCGAAGGTATTTTGCATTGATGCCGCTGGCGGTGGAACGATTCGATCTATCGGGCTACGATGTCGTGATCTCGAGTTCGCACGCCGTTGCAAAAGGCGCGCCCGTGCGAGACGGAGCGCTGCACGTCTGCCTTTGCTATTCGCCGGCGCGCTACGCGTGGGACCTGCAAGCGCAGTATCTCGAAGTCACCGGGTTCGACCGCGGTCTGCTTGCCTGGCCGGTGAGGCTGATGCTGAAACGCTTTCGACGCTGGGATCTGCGCACGGCCGCAGGTGTCGATCGCTTCGTCGCGATCTCGAGCTACATCGCGGCGCGCATCGAAAGGTCGTACGGCCGAACCGCGGATGTGATCTACCCGCCGGTCGCCCTGGCCTCACCCGTGCCGACGCCCGCGCAGCGTCTTCCTTTTTACTTGACGGTCTCGCGGCTCGTGCCGTACAAGCGCGTTGATGTTCTGGTGCGGGCATTTGCTGAAATGCGCGAGCGCGAGCTAATCGTCGTCGGTGACGGACCTGAAATAAACAAGCTTTCCGCCGCTGCGCCGCCCAACATCAGGTTTCTCGGTCACGTCCCGGATGACGAGCGAAATCGCCTGCTCGCTTCTGCGCGCGCGTTTGTCTTCGCCGCCGAAGAGGATTTCGGGATAGCGCCGCTGGAGGCGCAGGCGTGCGGCACGCCGGTCATCGCCTACTCCGGCGGCGGCGTAGCGGAGACGATACGAGGACTGAACTCGGATGTGCCCACCGGCGTGTTTTTCTCGGAGCAGACACCTGCGGCGATCCGATCCGCGGTCGATGCGTTCGAGCAGCACTCGGCGCGCATCACCGCCGACGCATGCCGCGCCAACGCGCTGCGCTTCTCGCCTGAGCTGTTCAGGGACCGCTTCGCCGCCTATATCGACGAGGCATTCGCAAACTCGCGCGACGAGCGACGGGATTCACGGACATGCTGACGGCCCGGCGCAGCCTTCTCAAGAGCAATGCCACGGCGCTCGACCAGATGCTCCGTCTTGCCGATCCCGTCATCGTGGTCCTTGTGGGCTGGGCGGCGCACTGGATCTACCTTGGTACGCCGGATGCGCCAGCGGCGTACTGGATCGCTCTGCTTGCGGTGGCGCTCATGAGCTTCGCTTTGTTCCCGGTCACGGGTCTCTATCGGCCACAGCGCGGCGGGAGCCTCATCGAGGATTTGCGGGCGCTGACCTCGGGCTGGCTACTACTCCTTGCAATCGGCGTCTTTCTGATCTTCATCACAAAGTCCGGCGACTTGTATTCGCGGGTCTGGGTGGCGCTTTGGTTTGCCGGCGGCTTTCTCCTTCAGACGGTCATGCGCTTGGCGTTGCGGGTGTCGCTGCGCTATTTGCGCAGCCGCGGCTACAACTTGCGCCATATATGCATCGTTGGCGCCGGGGAGCTCGGCCGCGAGGTCGTTTTGCGGCTGCGCCGCTCCCCCTGGAGCGGATTGAATCTTCGCGGCTTTTACGATGACGCGCCGGAGCTCGAGGGCGCCGTCGTCGACGGCGTGCCAGTGCTCGGCACAATCGATGGTCTATGCGCGGATCTTGATCGGAGCGGACTCGATCAGGTATGGATCGCGCTACCGCTGCGATCGGAGGAGCGCATCCGCGCGCTCGTCGCCACGTTACGCGAGTATCCCGTGCAGGTACGTTACGTTCCGGACATCTTCGGCTTTCAACTGTTGAGGCACAGCTTTTCCGAAATCGCGGGGATGCCCGTGATCGGGCTCACCGACACGCCCCTGGAGGGCATACCGCGGCTGTTGAAGGCCGCGGAAGACTACGCCCTCGGCGGCCTGGCGCTTCTGCTCGCCTCGCCCTTGCTTGCCGTGATCGCGATCTCCATCAAGCTGAGCTCCCCCGGCCCCGTGCTCTATCGCCAGGAGCGCGTCACCTGGAACGGACGCCGTTTCACGATGCTCAAGTTCCGCTCGATGCCCGTCGGCACGGAGCATTCGACCGGACCGGTCTGGTCGGCGCAGGACGATGCGAGGGCAACGCGTCTGGGGGCCCTGCTGCGCCGATTCAGCCTCGATGAGCTTCCGCAGCTTTTCAATGTGCTCAAGGGAGAAATGTCGCTCGTCGGACCGCGGCCCGAACGTCCCGAGTTCGTCGCGCGGTTCCGGCAGCAGATCCCCGGCTATATGCAAAAGCACATGGTCAAGGCGGGGATCACCGGCTGGGCGCAGGTCAACGATCTCCGGGGCAGCAGCGACTTGGGCAAGCGGATACAATACGACCTCTACTACATCGACAATTGGTCGGTGTGGTTCGATATCCGCATCCTCGCCCTGACGGTCGGGCACGTCCTCCGAAGCCGCAACGCGTATTGAACAAGAGTTTCCTCGCAGTGGATATTTCCGCAACTCCGTCCCCTACGACCCTCGCAGCGCCCAGGCGCTTCTCTCGAACCGCGTTCTGGCTCTTCGCAGCGAGCCTGGGGGTGTGCGCGCTTGCCTACCTTGCGATCACCGTGCAGGGTTCGTGGCTAAGCGCCGCGCGTACGCTGCATTGGACACCGCGCGATCTGAACATCGTCCGAGGCACGGGCGAACTCGGCCCCGAAGGGCTGGCGCTGAAAGCCAGCGATGCATCGAACGCCGTTTTAGTCAGCGTGAACACGGCTTTTCGATCGCCCGATTATGCGGTCATCGCGTGGAAGACAACGGGCATCCCCGACGATGCGGAGGTCGGCCTGCTCTGGCGCAACGATTACGAACCCGGACGCGTGTTCAATCGCCGCCTCGACGTGGAGGCAGGACGCGTTCAGCCTTTCTCGCTGCTGCACGATCCGAACTGGGTGGGCAGGATCAGCGGGCTCGCGCTCGCGGTCAAGGGCGTGTCCGGCGCCCCTGTCGTCGTTCAAGGTGCAACCGCGAAGACGATGAGCCCGCGCGAAATCATAGGCGATCGCGTCTCCGAGTGGTTCACGTTCGAGCCCTGGAACGGCGCGTCGATCAATACCCTTATCGGAGGCGCCGACACGCAGGACTTGCCGATGGCGTTCGCCTTTGCCGTGATCGTCGGCGTCGCTGCGCTGATCTATCGCGCGCTTGCCCGGTGGCGGCCTCAATGGGTGGGTCCGTTCTGCCCGTCTGTCCTCGGTGCGCTCTTTGTGGTCGCCTGGATCGCGCTCGATGTACGCTGGCAATGGAACCTCGCGCGGCAGGTGGTGGTGACCGAGGAGCTTTACGGAGGAAAATCCTGGCGCGACCGTCACCTGGTCGCCGACGATCGCATGGTCTTCGCGTTCATCGAGAAAGTGCGCGCCAAACTGCCTCCTCCGCCGGTGCGGGTCTTCATGGTCGCGGACGAGCACTATTACCGCGATCGCGGCGCGTATCACCTCTATCCGTACAACGTCTTTTTCAGCCCCTGGGACAACTCGATGCCGCCGCCGTCGGCCGTGCGCAGCGGCGATTACTTCGTCGTCTATCAGCGCCGCGGCGTCCAGTACGACCCCGCCAGTCAGCGGCTGCGCTGGGATGGCAACGCGCCGATTCCCGCGGAGCTTGTGTTCAGCGACGGCGGCGCGGCCATGTTCCGGATTCTGTAGGGCCTGGCATGGATGCAATCGCTCTCGCGCTGTCCATCGCGCTGCCGTGGCTGCTCGGCATCGCCGTCCTTGCCGCGCTCGACTGGCCGGACGGCGAGACTCGCGGCTACGCGGCTGCGATGCGCGCTGGCTTCGGCTACGTCGTCGGCATGATCCTCCTCACCTTGTGGATGCGGGCGTTGAGCGCGGCCGGCATAGGCTTCGGGCGGATGTCGATCGGACTTCCGCTGTTCGCGGCGGTCGTGCTGCTCTCGGCGTGGGCGATGCGCAATCGACGTCTCGCGGTCGCCGATTTCCGCCATGCCCTCACCGCGCTTGCCCGGCCCTCGCTCGAAGGATGGCAGCGCGTCGCCTGGATCGCTCTGGTTGTCTGGCTTATCGTCCACTTCGCGCTCATGGCGGCAGAAATTGCCTGGCGGCCTCTCTATCCGTGGGATGCCTGGGTGCAATGGGCGACCAAAGCACGCGTCTGGTACGAGCTCGGCCACATGGCGCCGTTTGTTCGCGCAGCCCAGTGGCTGGCCGGAACGGGCGGCGCCTACTTCGACGCATCGCCCGACTATCCGGCGACGGTGCCGCTGATGCAGGTGTGGACATGCGTCGCGCTTGGCCGCTGGGACGATTCGGCGATGAACTGGCCATGGCTCGCGATCCTGATCTCGCTGACGTTCGCGATGTATGGTTCGTTGCGTGCCGAGGGCGTCGCGGCGCTGACGTCGCTGTTCGGCGCATATTTCCTGGCGACGCTCCCGCTCGTCGACGTGCATGTCGCGCTGGCCGGGTACGCGGATCTGCCGATGGGCGCGGTCTTCGGACTGGCCGCTATTGCGTTCTACCGCTGGTCCGTGCATCGCCGCAAGAGCGATGCGATGCTGGCGCTTTTTCTCGCTATCGCCTGCCCCATGATCAAAAATCCGGGGTGGATATGGGCGCTTACGATCGTTCCGGGCGTGATCGTCGCGCTTGTCCCTCGGCGCGGCTTGCGAATCGTCGTTACGGGTTTCGCGGTTGCGGTGCTCGGCGTGCTCGCGATTGCACGCGCGCAGCCCACCCTCCTCGGCTACCATCTCAAGCTCGATTTCGCGCCGGCGTGGGCACAGCTCGTCAAGAGCTACTACTTGATGGGCAACTGGAACCTGTTATGGTACGCGGTGATCGCGCTCATGATCTTCGGATGGCGGCGACTCTCGCAGCCGCCGCTTCTGCCGCTCTCGGCCGTCATCGCGGCGGGCCTGGTCTTTCTGGCGATCGTCTTTTCCTTCACGACGGCCGCAGAGTGGATCGCCGACCTCACCACCGCCAATCGGGCATCGATGCATCTCGCACCGCTGCTCGTGTTCGCAGGCGTCCTGCTCTGGCATCGGATGACGCTCGCCGCTCCCGAGACGTCGGTGACGCCTTCGGCGCCGGTGCCCGAGGCGCCGTGACCGACGTCGCGGGTCCATGCTCGACCTCTCCGGCGTAACTCTCTGCTGTATCGACACGGCGAATCACGCTCTCGCGCTGCGTGCGTTGCGCCGCTCGGCGCAAGAAACACAATTCGCGCGAACGCTGTTCATCACCGACCGGCCTAGCGACGAGCCTGGAATCGACGTCGCGATCATCGACCGGCTGGTCTCTCGCGACGCATATTCTCGTTTCGTGCTCAAGTCGCTCGTCGATCATGTGCACACACCGCACGTGCTCGTCGTGCAATGGGACGGCTACGCCGTCAATCCTCTCGCGTGGCGCAGCGAATTCCTCGAATACGACTACATCGGCGCGCAATGGTTCTGGCACGATGACGGGATGCGCGTGGGCAACGGCGGATTCTCGCTTCGCTCGCGCAAGCTGCTGCGCGCCTTGCAGGATGAGCGCATCCACTTGGTCGACGCAGAAGACGTCACGATATGCCGCGCCTTTCGCCCCTTGCTCGAGCGAGACCACGGTATCCGCTTCGCGCCCGAGGCCGTAGCCGACGCCTTCGCGTTCGAAGCGGCGTATCCCATCGGAAGACCCTACGGTTTTCACGGCTTGTTCAACTTCTGCCGGACGGTCGCGCCCGAAGAGCTGACGACGCTGGTCGCCCATTTCACACCCGAGATCGCCCGCTCCCCGCAGCTCGCGCAGCTCGCTAGAAATTGTCTTGCGCTTGGACAGTGGCAGGCGGCGTCTGCCATCTTCCGGCGCATCCTCGACGAAGATCCCGGCAACACCCAGGCGGTGGCGGGGCTCGGAGCGGCGAGCGCGGGCGCGACGAGCGTCCCGGCCGCGGGCAGAAACGATCCCTGTCCGTGCGGCAGCGGCAAGCGCTACAAGCATTGCCACGGCGCGATTGCAGCCGATGTCGGGACGGCAGTTGCGCCGCAGCGGCTTGCGCAGGAGGAGCTAGAGCGCGCGATCGACCTGCACCGGAAGGGAGACACGTCCGCGGCAGAGCAAGCGTATCGGAAGGCTCTCGCCGAAGATCCCCATAATGTCATGGCGCGCCACTATCTCGGTGTCGTGCACTACCAGCGCAACGACCTCGGCGCCGCGTTGCCCCTGCTGGAAGCTTCGGTGAAGGCATCGGCCCACGAGCCCGAGTTCCACAACAACCTCGGGCTGGCGTACGCCGCCGCTGACCGGGAGGAGGAAGCCTTGATCGCCTATCGCGCCGCGCTCCTGCTCAAGCCGGATCACGCAGCAGCCTGGAACAACCTCGGCCTGACGCTGCAGGCAGGCAACGACGTGAGCGGCGCAATCGACGCTTTTCAGCGCGCGGTGGATCTCAAGCCCGACTTTGCCCACGCGCATTGGAATCTCTCGCTCGCCCTTCTGCTCGACGGACAGTTCGCTGCCGGCTGGAACGAGTACGAATGGCGCCTGCGGCTGCCTGAGCTCGGGCGCGACCGCCATTCGTTCTCCGGGCAACTGTGGGATGGACGCTCGCCGGCGGGAAAGACGATCCTGCTCTACGCCGAGCAGGGTCTGGGCGATGCGATCCAGTTCGCGCGATACGCGACGGGCCTCGCTGGCGACGGGGCGCGCGTGCTGGTGCGCTGCGCCGAGCCGCTGCGACCGCTGATCGCCCGCGTGGAAGGCGTCGCGGAGGTTGTGCTCGAAAGCGATCCCTTGCCTCGCTACGACGCGTACCTGCCTTTGCTGTCGCTGCCGCGGGTGCGCAGGACCGACCTCGCATCGATCCCGGCCGATGTGCCCTATATCCTTCCGCCCGAGGCGGTGCGTAAGGATGTACGCCAAAGCCTTCCCCCGCATCGGCACGGGTTGAGGGTAGGCATCGCGTGGGCGGGCAGCAAGTCGCACAGCAACGACCGAAACCGTTCCTGCACGCTCGCGACGCTCGCGCCGCTCTTCGGCGTCCCGAATGTCGAATTGTTTTCGCTGCAGCACGGCGACGCCGGCCGGCAGATAGGCGACGTTTCCAACGTATCGAGTCTTGTCGCTCTCGCCCCCGATGTCACGCTGGAAAGAACAGCGGCGCTGATCGCGGAGCTCGATCTGGTGATCAGCGTCGATACCAGCATCGCGCACCTCGCCGGCGCGATGGCCAAGCCGTGCTGGGTGATGCTGCCGTTCGCGCCGGACTGGCGCTGGATGCTCACGCGTACCGACAGCCCGTGGTACCCGACGCTGCGTCTGTTTCGCCAGCATCGGCCGCGGGCGTGGCCGCGGGTCGTCAGCCGGATTGCGGCGGACCTTGCCGCGTTGGCCGCGGCAAAATAATGTCCGCCGGCCGGAACGACCCCTGTCCTTGCGGCAGCGGCAAGCGATACAAGAACTGCCACGGGTCTCTCGCGGACGGCGTCCCGGCACAAGCGCCGGCAAGCACGCCGCGGGTGGACATCGTCGATCTTCTCGATCGCGCAAAGGCGAACCTGACCGCCGGAGATTCTCTGTCGGCGCTCGAGAACTGCCGTGAAGCCGTTTCGCGCGACAGCGAAAGCGTGACCGCGTGGAACATGCTCGGCGCGCTATTGCAGGCGACAGGCAGCATCGAAGCGGAGGACGCGTGGCGCCGCGCGCTGGCGCTGGACGCTGGGAATCCCGAGGCGCGGTTTCATCTCGGCAATCTGCTGCGCGAGCGCGGCGATGCGCAAGGCGCGGTTGCCGAATACCGCGGCGCGCTGGCGCGCTCGCCCGGGAACGCAGCGGTGCTCAACAACCTCGGGCTCGCTTTGGAGGCGCTCGGGGAGCGCGAAAAGGCGCTCGAGTCCTATGCCCAGGTGTTGTCCATCGACGGGAATCAGAGCGATGCGCTGGGCAATCTCGCCAACGTGCAATTCGATCGCGGAGAATTCGGCGAATGCGCGCGGACGTACGACAGGCTGTTCGTCGTACGCAGCGACCTTCCCGTTCCGGTGCTGCTGCGACGCGCGATCGCGCTGCAAAAAAGCGGTCGCCTGGCCGACGCGGAAGCGTGTTTTCGCCAGGCGGACTCGCGCGCGCCCGACGACGCGCAGATTCTCGCCAACATCGGGTCGCTTTGCGTCGAGCAGGGACGCTATGGCGACGCCGATGAGCCCCTGGTTCGCGCGCTCGAGCTCGACCCCGCGAACGCCTACGCACTGTCGATGCTCGCGCACGCTCGGGCGCATCGATGCGCGTGGGATGGCATCGAAACCTTGTTCGGAACGCTGCAAAGGCTCCTCGAAGTAGACCGTCCCGCCGGTTCGTGGCCAGTCTCTCCTTTCCCGCTTCTCGCCATGCCCATGCCGCCGCACGTCCACCTCCGTGCCGCGCGACAGTGGGCCGGCGCTTTCCGTCGGATGCAGCGCATGCCGGATCCGGCAAAGGACGGGACGACAAATCAGCGCATACGCCTCGGATTTGTATCGTCGGATTTTCGGCCGCATGCCGTATCGACCCTGATGCTGGAGCTGTGGGAGCGCATCGATCGCGGTCGCTTCGAGACCCACGGTTACGGCATCATGCCGGCCGATACGGGGCCGGTAGGAGAGCGCATCTCTCGCGCCTTCGAGCATTTCGCCGATATCAGCGGCGACTCGGCCCGGGCGTCGGCCCAGAAAATTCGCGGCGACCGGATCGACATCCTGTTCGACCTCAACGGCTACACGCAGAGCGCAAAGCCGGAGATCTTTGCCATGCGCCCCGCGCCGGTGCAGATCAACAGCATGGGGTTCCCCGGGACGCTCGGCGCCGAATGGTACGACTATATCCATGTGGATGCTTTCGTGGCGCCGGATTCTCGACGGCCAGACTATACCGAGCGGTTCCTCACCATGCCGCACGCCTACGTCCCCAGCGACACGACGCGCGCGCCGCAGGTGGCGCCTCGGACGCGGCAGGACTACGGCTTCGCGAAGGATGCATTTATCTTCTGCTGCTTCAACAACGCGTTCAAGATTCTCCCGGGCGTATTTTCATCGTGGATGAGAGTAGTCCGCGCGGTGCCCGACAGCGTTTTGTGGCTGCTCGAGGCAAGCGCCGACGCTCAAGGCAATCTTCGCCGCACCGCGGAACGCTGCGGCGTCGCGCCCGCACGCATCGTCTTCGCGCCGAGAGTCCCCAATGCCGAGCACGTAGCCCGCAACGCTGCGGCCGACCTGTTTCTCGACACTGCACCCTACGGGGCGCATACGACGACCAACGACGCTCTGCTGGCGGGGCTGCCGGTGTTGACTTGCGCAGGCGAGACGCTCGCGAGCCGCAATCCGGGCAGCCAGTTGTTCGCGATCGGCCTGCCCGAGATGGTCACGACGAGCCCGGCGGACTACGAATCGGTGGCGCTGCGCCTCGCGCGCGATCGGTCCGAGCTCGACGCCATCCGCTCACGACTCGGCCGTAACCGCTCGACGTATCCGCTGTTCGACATGGCACGCTATGCGCGCGACCTCGAGGAGCGTCTCGTGGAAATTCGCAGCGACTACCTCGCGTCGACGGCGTCGCGATAGAAGGCTTCGAGCGCGGCGATAGGCGCCGGGTCGTCGAACAGGACGCCGCTTCGCTCTCGAATTTGCGAGCGCAGCTTGGCCCGCCACTGCGGATCACCGCAAAGCCGCGTGGCGATGCGAACATAGTCGTCGACATCGCTTGCGACGAGCTCGTCCATTCCCATCATCGAGAGCATGCCCAGGCTCTGGCGGCCGCGCATCATCGATCCGGGCAGCGTCACGATGGGCACGCCGCAATCGAGCGCGTCGACACTGGTCTGCCCTCCCGACCATCCCAGCGTGTCGAGCATCGCATCGCACGCCAAGTTGACCGCAAGGTATCCCTCGTGGCTGAGCTGCGGAAGAACGCGCGTGCGTTCGCGTATGGGCAGGCCGTATTGCTCGAAGCAACGAGCCAGCCGGCGCATGAACTGATCGGTGATGGCGGGGTGCCGCCCCGCGAACAGCACGAGGATCGCCCGCGGATTCGCCTCCAGAATTCGCGCAAACAGCACGTCGTTGTCGGGATGGATCTTGAACAGCGACTGCGGACATAGCAGCAATACCGCGTCTGCCGGCAGAGCAAGGGACTCGCGCTCGACCGGAGCGGGCCTCCTTTGCCGCCGGAAGCGCGTGCCGATTCCCGGCAGGCGGATGAGCTTCTCGGTGTAATGTGCGTCCGCGCCGCCTGGCTCCATCGTCGCGCAGGAGAGGAAGCCGTCTATCGTCGAGTGCCCGGTGGTCACCGGATGGCCCCACGCCGCATACTGTCGCGGCGCCAGCCGCATCGCGGCGAGCGCAAACGTGACTTGCCCCATCCCCAGCTCCGGATAGACCAATACATCGAGGCGCTCCGCGCGGATGACCGGCGCGATGGTCGACGGCAAGGCATCGCCTCCTACAAACGGACGCATCCTGTCAGCGCGCGCGGCGATCGCTTGAGTCACCTCGTCGATGCCGCCGCTCAAGGGATAGAAGCAGACCTCGAAGCGCTCGCGATCGAGATCCGTCAGCCAGCGAGCGAAGTAACGGCCGACGGTGCATTCGCGAAGAAGCGCGGAGACGAACCCGATGCGAATCCTGCGCCCTGCAACCGGCGAAACCGGCAGGGGAGCGCGCCAGACGGGGTCGACGCGGTCGAGCGAGGACGCGGCGAGCGCAGCATAGCGCGCCTGCAGATCGCGATCGTTCTCCCCCTGATACGCGAGAAAGAAGTTGCTCCAGATGAGGCCGTCGGCGACCTCACGCCAACGCGAGCCGGCGATCCTTCCGTCGAGCTCGCGCTCCAGCGTGTCGAGACCGGAAACGTATTCGGACCGGGCTCGCGCGACATGCTCCGCATCCGTGTAGATGACCGGCAGCGTAAGGTTCATCGCCAGTGCTGCGCGCAAGTATCGTGGATTCTGATGCAGCGCCACGGCGCACGCCTTCTTGGCTTTTGCCTGATCACCGCGTTCCGCGAACACCATGCCCAAATCGAACATGTTCTGGGCATTCGAATCGGGAGCCTGCCTCGCGGAGCGCAGATACAGCTCGGCCGCCTCGTCGAGCTCGCCTCGTGCACGCAGCAGATCGGCGAGCGCGCTCAATGCGGGCCGAAATGCCGTTGCGCCGGATTGACGCGAAATACTCATGCGCAGCGTGGCCTCCGCGAGATCGGCACGACCCTGATCGCGCTGGACGACGGCGAGGTTGCATTCCGCCAGCGGGTAATCGAACCTGATCGAAAGCGCACGCCGATACGCGGCCTCGGCTTCGTCGAGACGATTGGCGAAATGCAGCGCGGTGCCCAGATTATTCCACGCCTCGGCATGGTTCGCGTCGAGCGCGACCGCACGTTGCAGCGTGGCGATCGCCGCGCCCGTGTCGCCGGCGTCGAGCAGCAGCGCGCCGAGATAGCGCTGCGCCTGCACCATGCCGGGATTGCGGTCGAGCGCACGCCGGAGCTCGGCGATCGCCCTTGGCTTGTCTCCGGCTTCGTCGACGCATTCGGCCAGCGCGTAATGCGCCATCGCGTCGTCCGGCGCCGCCGCCGTCGCCGCCGCAGCATGAGCGACCATCGCCGCGATGTCGCCTTCGCGGCGGGAGCACGCCGCCAGGACGAGGTGCGCCCCGGCTATTTCCCGCGCCTCCGCCGCCGCGGCGATGCACATGTCGCAGGCAGCTCGCGCTCCGGCAACATCGCCGGCGGCTAAGAGCTGCCGCGCCCGGTCGACGCGTGGTCCGCCGATCATCGCAGGGCGTCAGCGAGCGCTTCCGGGTGCGTTCGCGACAATGCGTCTTCGTACGCGGCTTCGAGCGCGCGGGTGTGCGTAGGCATGTCGGTCAGCGCGGAACGCTCGATCCCCGCGCGAATGCCTCGCCTCACGCGTGCCATGAATGCGGCGTCGCTTGCGAGGCGCACCGCGATATCGACGTAGTCGCTTCCGCTCTGCGCCACGGTCTCGGTGACGCCGAGATTGACCAGGATGGTGTAGGAGCTCCGCTCGCCGTGCTTCCTCCCGCACAGCGTCACCACGGGTACGTCCATGTCGAGCGCTTCGAGCGTGCCGTTGACACCGCCGTACGGGAGCGTGTCGAGGGTGAAGTCGACGATGCTGTAACGCGCCTGGTTTTCCTCGTCGTTCCTTCCCTGAGGCAGCACGATCACGCGCGACAACGCGATGCCTGCGGCCGCGAACAGCCGCCCGTAGACGCCGCGCGCTTCCGGGGACAGCGGCGAGATCGCGAGCAGCGCTCCGGGCACGCGGTCGAGCACCTCGCGCCAGAGCGACAGGCACCGCCTGGAGAGCTTCAGCGGGTTGACGAAGGCCCCGATGACCGTCGCGTCGGCGGCAATCTTGAGCCGGTCTCGATGAAAGGGATGCTCGACCGCGGGAACGATATGACGGTACGGGTATACGCATCCGGCCATCGGCAAGAGTGTCTCGAGCTGAAACGCCTGATTCTCGGCGACATCGGCGTATCGATCCGTAAGCTTGAAATCGATGGCGGAAAGGCCCACCACGCCAGCGCTTGCGACATGCGTGATCTGCACGCGCGCCGGCTTCCATGCAAGGATGCCGGGCCGCGCGCCCTTGGTATGCGTCGAGAGATCGACCAGCACGTCGAGATCGTCAGCGGCGATGCGGCGCGCCGCTTCCCGCTCGGGAACGTCGGCGACGCTTTCGAAGCGATCGCCGAAGGCCCGATACTTTTCGGTCCATTCGTCGCTGTCGGCATTGAGCGCGTAGAGGAATATCTCGAAACGACCCCGGTCATGATGCTGCAAGGCCGACCACATCATCTTTCCCATGACCTGGTTGCGGAAATCGCCTGAAAGATAACCGATGCGCAGACGGCCGGGCTTCCGGGTGGCCGGCACCGGCAAGGGCTTTCCGTGCACGCGCTTCGCGACCGCATCGTACGCGCGATAGAGGCCGAAATGCGCTTCCTGCTCGATGTCGAAGTAGAGCAGCAGAAAAAGCAGTTGCTCGAGGCAATCGGCGAGATCGATTTCGCTCTCGGGTTTGAAGTCGTCCTGGCGCAACCGGTCGAGATAGCGATCGAGTCCCGCGAAGTCGCCGCGATACTGGTAGACCTCGAGCGCCTGCACCGCGAGCGCCAAGGCGTTGGGGCAGCTTGCCTCGAAGCGCGCGAACACCTTGAGCCAGTCGTCGATGCGACGCGCGCCGAGGAGGGTATCGCCAAGCGCCTTGTGCGCGGGGACGTGGCGGGGATCGCGGGAGAGAACCTGCTCGAACGCGGCGATGGCGGCATCGGTGCGTCCCTGCTCCTGAAGGATCACGCCGATGTTGAAATCGGCGGCGATCAAATCGGGCGCGAACGCCAGCGCACGCTGATACGCGCGGAGCGCCTCATCGCGAAGATGCAGCATCTGCAGCGATACACCATGGTTGTAGTGCGTTTCGCCGTCGGTCGGCGCAAGGACCAGCGCCTGCTCGAACGAGGCGCGCGCTGAGGCGCCGTCGTGGCGGGCAAGCTCGGCCAGGCCCAGTGCGCGCAGCAGCGCCGCCGGCGCAGCGCGGGTCAGAGCGAGACCTTCGCGGCATAGCGCCGCCGCCGAATCGGCGCGCTCGGCCTCGCGCTCCAGATTGGCGAGCGCTGCGCGAGCGTCGGCATACGCGGGCGCCCGGGCCAATGCACGGCGAAATTCCGCGGCTGCGTCCTCGCGACGCCCGAGATCGCGCAGCGAAACACCGAGAAGATAATGCGCCGGCGCAAACCCGGGTTGCTCGGCGAGCACGGCTCGATAGCGCACGATAGCGTCGTCGACCCGGCCCGCCTGATGAAGAGCCACCGCCGCCCTCCACGCTGCGGTCATTGCGGAGGGATCGAGACTGCCGCGATCGCCGAACCAGGCCTCGCCGGCACACACCTGCAGAAGTGCCCGCTCGATCGCCTCACGATGGGCAAGCAAGGCATCGTCCGCCGGCGATGTAAGCGAAGGCAGGACGTGCGAGACCAGCGGCGGAGCATGTGCACCGGCAAGCGCGGCGTAGGTCCAGAGCGTGCGGGCCGGACGCGCCGCAAGCAGCGGACCGACGCCGGCGCGCATTCCCGCAAGGTCGACCAGCACGTCGTAGTCGGCCTCGGCCAGTGCGCGCGCCAGCGCGGGATCGGGCGCGGGTCCGAGCGCGCCGGCGCGTATTCCCGAGAGCGCTGTCACGGTTGCGGCGTCGAGCGCGGAGCCGTCGACGATGAGCACGCTGGGCAGCACGCGATCGCGAGGATGCCGCCCGACGACATTGCGCAAGTACGCTCCGGCGTCGATCGCGACGCCGTCCACGCGGATCGGCGATCCGGGCGCAATCAGATACGCCACGCGCAGCGCATCGCCCGCGGTGCGGCGGGGCCACTGCAGGGGGACGGGCTGCGCGTAGCGCTCGGCGCAGACGGCGGCGTATCTCTCCGCCCAGGCGGGGCCTTCATCCGCTGCAGCGGTCGCGACAGCGACCCTGCGCAGCGCTTCGGCATCCTCGATCGCCGCGGGACGATCGAGCAAGCGCTCCACACCCGCCCGCTTCGAGTGCGGATCGCTCGAGCCCGAGCCGAAAGCATGCTCGATCACCAGCGCGCGCAAGAGCGGCGAGTTCACGGCGCCGTCGAGGCTGGAAAGCCGCTCCAGCAGAGCGCGCTTGCCGCTTGAATCGGGCGCGCGGGCCAGCGCCTCCGCAAAGTCGCCGTCCGCGTCCAGCATCGCTGCATCGGTTTCGATCAATTCCGAGACCTCGGCGTATGCGTGGATATCCCCCGCCGCAAGCAGCGCAAGCGCCAGCCCTCGGCGCGCGACGGTCGATTTCGCATCGAGCGACAGCGCGCGCCGATACTGCGCGGCGGCGTCGAGCCACGCTCCGCGCTGCCGCAGCACGTTGCCGAGCGCAAGCAGGGAAGGAAGATGCTGCGGTTGCCATTTGAGCGCTTCCGTCCACGCTGCCGCGGCCTCGTCGCGACGGCCCAGATCGCGCATGACTTCGCCCAGATGAAACTGCACTGTGACGGCATGCCGGTTCGACTTCAGCGCCTGGCGGTAGCACAACATCGCATCGATGGGACGCTCCGCCTGCTGGTGCGCGCGGCCCAGAGAGAGCCAGTGCCCGTAGTCGGGGTCGATCATGACGAGAGCCGCGTCTTGAGCGCGGCGACCAACGACTTGGGTGCGATGCGATACAGCATCCGGCCCGCGGGCGTATGGCGAATCCGCAGCGCCGCGTGTGCGAAGCGCGTCACGACGTCCCGGGAGAGCGCGGGCGGGGCGCCAGGCGAAGGCTCGTCTTCGGCGGTCGTGCGCGGCATCGGCACGGTCCACGGTGTGTAGTGGAGCGCGGCGAGGCAGCGCTCGACGGCGATCGGAGCGATCGATGGCTCGATCTCGGCGCCGGTTTTGGCGCGCTGGTATATCCCCAGCGTGGCAGACACCATGGCATCGAGGGTCGATTGCGGCGCGGCGCGCGCGCGCTCGCGCGCGACGTCGTATTCGCCCCGATGTTCTTCATCGAGGATCGAGGCGATCCGCTCCAGCATTCGCGCATCGGAGCTCCACTCGCTCGGGTCGAGCACCCATCCGGCGCCGGTTGCGCGCACGCGTTCGGCCAGTGCGCCGATCGGCGGAACGATTGCCGGCAGACCGGAAGCCCAGCTTTCCGAAAGCGTGAAGCTGAACGTTTCCGGGCCCACGGAAGGGTAGGCGACCAGCCTGACCTTGTAATGCCCGAGCAACGCCGCGAGTTCGCGCGAGTCGTAGGGTCCGTGCATGGTGAAAACGCCGTCCTCCGACTGCCACGGATCGCGTCCCCGATCGAGATAGCCGATAAGCACCCAGCGAAGATTCAGAGCCCGTGCGCGTGTGAGCTCGACGAGACGCTCGAGCCGCCGCGAGCCCTTGTCGGGACCGATGGCTCCGAGCACCGCGACGACCGAGCGGCCATCGTCCGGGTTCGGCAACCTCGCCGAGACGGCGTCGTCGCGCGGCATGCCCGTGGAGCTTGCGTGCGGAATGATATCGATGTGGTGCTCGGGAAAATACCGGCGCAGCATCGACGCCGCCCACGGCGAGGGCGCGATGACGAAAGCAGCGCGCGCAAGCAGCGCGCGATGTCGCTCGCGCCACGACTCGATATCCACGCCGGCGAACTCGGGTTGAAGCGGCAAGGCAATGGCTGCACACCGCGTTGTCGGTGACGCCGCCGCAGTAGAGCTGCCGGTCGTCGAGGAAGGTGATCGTCGGGCAGGCGAAGTTCAGATCGTGCACGGTGTAGCCATAGGGGACCGGTATCTCTGCCAACGCGCTCATCAGCCCGTCGCGGCACCCCGAGATGTTGTGAAGATGAATGAGCTCGATGGCGAATCGCGCGCATATGCCGCCCAGAAAATCGCTCCATGATTCTTCGGTAAGCCGGCGGAAATCGTAAGTCAGAACCGTTTCCCCGGTGTGCGACTCGAGCTGCCAGGCATCGCCGACCGCGATCAGCAGGTACTGATGGAATGCCTTGCAGGCCGAGGCTATGAGTGCCCGGACGTGATACTCGGTGCCGCCGCCGTGTCCGTGGATGACATGCAGCATCCCGGGAAGAGGTTCGACGAGACTGCGGTATCGCGCAGCGGCCAGAACGCGAAGCGGGCGGAGCGGATCGGCGTCGATGTAATCGCGAACGAGATCGAGATAGCGCGGATGACGCGCGACCAGCAGCGCCATATTGCGCTGCGCCAGCTCGCCCCGCGCGCTGCCGAACGAGCTGCCCCCCGAGTGCACGACAAATGCGTCGTCGCAGAGGACGTTGCGGAAGCCCGCGGACGCCGCGCGCATGCAGAAGTCGTTCTCCTCGCCGTAGCCCAGTCCGAAGACAGGATCGAACGCTCCGATGGCATCAATCAAGGCGCGGCGGACGTACAGGCAGAAGCCGACGCCAGTAGGAATGTCGGGATACGTCGGCGCAGCGATTTCGCGAAGCGCGCGTGCCATGAGCGACGGATCGCGATCCGAGGGCCACGCATTGTTTTCGCAGAACCGCGGCAGCGAGCAGATCTCGGCGTTATTCGAAAACGGCGTGATCGTGCCGATCCGCCGGTCCGACGCCGCACAGCGGGCAAGCGCGTCGAGCCAGCCTTGCGTGACGATCGTATCCGAATTGAGCAGCACCACATCGGCGTCCGGACGCGCGTCCGCCATGCCACGATTCGCCGTCAGCGTGAAGCCGAGATTCTCCGAGTTCGTGAGGAGTTCGAGACTGGGGAAGATTCGCGCTCTCAACTCGTCGAAGTAGCGCGCGATTGCATCGTCGGGAGACGCGTCGTCGATGAGCACAAGCCGGTAGTCGCCCGCGCGTGTGCGCCAGAACGCTATCGACGCAGCGTCGAACATCGTCGTACGGCGTTGTAGACCGGAACGACGATGTCGACGGAACGAGCGGCGCGGAATCATCGGCGCCCGGACAGCCACAGCCTGAGCCGCAGCCACGGAAGGCGGAGCCACCAGCGGGCGCTCTGGCGATAGGCGATGATGCGTTCCTTCGCGGCAAGCGCCGCTTCCAGCCGTCCGCTGTTCGGAGGCGCAGGACGCCGAGCGACTTCGGCGACACGCGCTTCGAGCGCCGGAAACGGCGGCATCCCGCTGCTCGAGCTGCTTTTCCGCGTAGGGCGTTGAGTTCCACGAGTCTTCGGCTCAGGTCTTCGATGATGCGCTCGCGCTCGGCAACCAGCGACTCGAGGTGAAGGATGTGCTCGGCTTGCCGGTCGGCCGTGACGTCGCGTTCTATCAGCAGCGCGTCGAGACGCAGCACCTCGCCGCGCGTTCGCCTCGTTCGCTTCTGCTCGGTGTCCTCGGCGTCGGTGAAAAGCGAGCCGCGGGACTCGAATTGGGACAGCGCGCCCGGCGACCGCGCGGCGACGACGACGAAATACATGCCTTCGGGCGACGCGTAGGGCGTCGATCCGGTCCGAATCGCCGAGCCATGCGTCCGCGCCGCCCCCGGAGCCTTCGGCCCAGATGCCCGACCACGAGGCGATGCGCTGGTGATACCAGCGCTGCGCGGGAAAATGCCGAGCGAGCAGTGCGGAGAGTCCGTCGCGATAAAGCTCGTGCAGATGGAACTCGTTGACGTAGTTTCGCGCGTCGCTGTAGAGGCGCTTGTTCGGCGACGAGATGACGAGCAGGCCGTCGGGCTTGAGCACCCGCGCGAACTCCGCGAGCATCCGCGGCTGGTCCGCCGCGCCCAGAGTGCTCGATGGTCTCGAACGACACGACGACGTCGAAGGATGCATCCGGCAGCGGCAGCTCGGTGCACGACCCTTCGACAAAGCGCACTTGCGGCAGCCGTGCCGTAGCGCGTGCTCGCCTCGGCGACCGTGTCCGTCGATGTCGACGCCGACGACGCCGGCGGCAGCGGTGCCCAGCAATGCGGTGCCGTAGCCTTCGCCGCACGCGGCATCGAGCACGCGCCTGCCGTCGACGAACCGGCGCGCGAAGGCGTAGCGATGCCAATGCTCGTACGCGATCTCGCCGGTGCAGCCGGGCAGGAAACGCTCGCCGGTGAAGGTGAGGTCGGACGCCATGCGGGGACCGCGGACCGGGCGCCGTGCGAGGGCGCCCGTGCACAAATGATCGATTTTACCCGATCAGCGTAAGGCCGGGCCGCGCCGCCCGGCGCCGCGCTCGGCATCGTTGCCATCGATGCGACAGGCGCACCAGCCCGAGCTCGCGCGTCTCCCCGCCGATGGTGAACGACTGCCCGACGTTATCGAACAGGCGCACGCCTTCGGGATCGAGCGCGTGGGCACGGACAAAATACTTGCCCGGAAGCAGCGGCAGGCGAGGAAAACTCAGCGTGAAGGAGAAACGATCGGGCCCGATCCGCGTGGGCTCGACACCGTCCATGTCGCGTGGCGACGCCGTAGACCGGCGTGCCATCGGCGCGCACGATGCCGAGGAGCACGACCGGCACGCGTCCCATCGGGCGAGAATACTTCGCCGCTAACCGTCAGTGCCTCGCCGAGCGTCGCGCGGTCGCCGGGCACCAAAGCCAGCGACTGGATCGCGTACACCCCCGCGGCGGCACCGAACTGCGCCGCGATCGGCTGCTTCGCGTGCGCCGTCTTCTCCTCGTGATAGGCGAGATACGCCTGCGTGACCTCCGGCGACGGCCCGTGACGCTCGACTCTGCCGTCCTTGAGCCACAGCGCGCTGCGGCAAAGCTTCTGGATGTGATACATGCTGTGCGAGCACAGCAGAAGCGTACCGCCTTCGGACGAGATACGTTTCCATCCAGGCGATGCATTTCTTCTGGAACGACTCGTCACCGACCGCGAGCACTTCGTCGGTGATGAGGATATCCGGCGTGAGCGCGGTCGCGACGGCAAAGCCCAGACGCACGACCATTCCCGAGGAGTAGTGCTTGATCGGGTCGTTGATGTGCTCGCCGATGTCGGCAAAAGCGACGATGCTTTCGCGCTTGGCGGCGATCTCGCTCGGGAGAGAGCCCGAGCAGCGCGGCAGCGAGGTCGATGTTGGCGAGGCCCGAATACTCGGGGTGGAAGCCGGACCCGAGCTCCAGCAGCGCGCCGACGCGTCCGCGCGACCTCAACTGAGCCGCGCGTCGGAGTGATGACGCCGGCGACGATCTTGAGCAGGGTCGACTTGCCGGCGCCGTTCTCGCCGATGATGCCGAGCGATTCGCCGGCCGCGAGGTCGAATGAGACGTCGTCGAGCGCCCGAAACACGTGCGATGCGCCGCGGCCGCGAAGCAGATCGAAGACGAGGCGCGCCCTGCCCGCGTTGGCGTCGCTCCTGGCGTAGTCCTTGCCGATACCGTGAAGCTGCAGCAGCGGGCGCCGGCATGTCAGACGAAATCCTCGAAATGCGGCGACAGTCGCAGAAAAATCCACCGGCCCGCGGCGAACACCGCAACCGCGACGGCGACTGCGACTGCGTCGTCCCACTTCGGCGAAGTTGGCCGTCGAGCAGCGCGTCGCGCAGGCGGTCGACGAGGTAGCCGAACGGGTTGGCTGCGACCCACGGCTTCATGCCCTCGGGCACCAGCGACAGCGGATAGAGGATCGGCGTCAGGTACATCAGGATCATCAGCACCGGCATCAGAATGTGCTCGACGTCCCTGATGAACACCTGCAGCGCCGCGAGCGCGAGCGTGAGTCCGGTGACCGCCAACGCCAGCACCATCCACAGCGGCACGGCAAGCAGCAAGCCTTCGAAGTGGACCGGCTCGCCGAACAGCGCGAGCACGACCAGCACCGCGAGGTAGCCGGCGAATTGCAGCATGAGTGTGGCCGCGACCGACGCGTAGACGATCACCTCGTGCGGAAACGCGACCTTGCGGATCAATCCCGCGTGCGCGGCGATGCTCACCGTGCCGCGCTGCAGCGCCTCCTGTGCGGCAAGCCACGGCCACAACGCCACCGCGACGAACAGAAGAAAGCTCTTGCCGTCCATGGACCCCGGCGCGAAACACGGTCGTGAAGACGAAGTGATAGACCGCGAGCAGCGCCAGCGGATGCAGGAAGGCCCACGCAAGACCGCTGATGCTGCCCGAGATAGCGCGAGAACAGCTCGCGGCGGAAGAAGTTGGCGAACAGCGCCCGGTTGCGCATCGATCCGGAGCGCAAGCTCGTCTGTGCAGGACGCAGGGTCAATGGCGGGGGCGCGGCGGACATAGGCCGGAGGATAGCAGCGGCAGCGGGGCTTGGGGTCGCAGTGCGAAACGGCTGCGGGCGCTGCTACGATGCCGCGAAGGGAGCGACGAGCGAGACGAGATTATTTCGGCTGCTGCGCGCCCTTGCCTGCCTTGTCGGCGTTGACCTTCACAATCAAGGCCTCGATCTCCGCCTCATGAACCTTGGTTTCAGGGTCCTCTTTGATCGGCGCCAATGCGAGGTCGCGCTGCTCACCGATATAGCGAGCTCGCTCCTCGGTCATGATCGCCTCCTTCACTTCGTCAAAGCTGCGCACGCCCGCCGGGCGCCGGCCGTCGAGACGGATGAGGTGATAGCCGAAGCTCGACAGCACCGGCTCGCTCACCTCACCTACGTCTTTCATGGCAAACGCGGCGGCGCCAAACGCGGGGTCCATTTTTGGCTTGTCGAAATAATCGATATGGCCCGAATTCACTTGAGCGCTTGGGTCATCCGATACCTGTTTCGCGAGCTCGTTGAAATCGGCGCCGGCGACGATCTTTGCGCGCGTGTCCTGGGCGAGCTTGAGCGCCTCCTCCTTCGTGTGCTTCTTGGTGTCGAAGAGGATGTGCGAGACGGCGACCTGCTCGGGAACGCGATAGGCGTCGCGGCGGGTAAGGTAGAGCTCTCGCGCGCGCTGCAGGAACTGAGGCCGGCGCGCATCGAATGCCTTGCCCGCGGCTTCCTCGATCTTCGCGATCTGCAGGCCCGCATACAACCTATCGACCTCGAGGCTGAGGCGCTGCTGCGTTTGCGGGTCCTTTTCCAGCCCCGCCGCGCGCGCTTGCGCAGCGAGCGATTTGGTGACGAGCAGCCGGTCGAGCAATTCGTAGACGCGCTTGCCATTTACCGCGAACCCGCCGCGCATCTCCGGCGGCAGCCGCTGCAGCTCGGCCTCATAGTCGTTGCGTGTGACCTTCGTCCAGCGGTTCTCTACAAGCACCTGCCCTCCGTCGTAGGCGGGTTGGGCGTGCAACGCCGCGGCCAAAAGCGCCGATGCATAAAGCGCAAGGCAGCACAGCGCACGGAATAGCGTTTTCATCATCGATCGGGTCCGTCAAAAGAAAAGCCCCGCCGAAACGGGGCTGTAGGGGGTTTGCGAATTATCGTTTCGTACGGCGCATCAGGGCGTCGCCGGAATGTCGTTCATGATCGCATCGCAGTGCGCCAGACCGCAGGACCACTGCGGCGACGGGTCGAGCTGCCAGTTGCGCGCGTTGATGTAGTACGTCTGTCCCGCGGTCAAGCCGGCCGGGCCGAAGATGAACGGCGTCGCCACTCCATACGATATCGACGCTGTCGAGCCGTTCGACACCGCCAGCGGGCCATTCGCTCCGGTGTAGTCCTTCTGCCGGAAGTCGCACGCCTGGGTCGAGATGGTCAACTGCCGCGGCGTAGGCGCTCCCGTGTATTCCGAAATCGCGAAGCGGCCGATGACCCCGCTGGCCGGCGTTCCGGCCGGCACGGTCAGCTTGAACACCCAGATGCTGTTGTCGCCGAAGGCGCCGCCCTGGGACGACAGCCACGTCCCTTGCTGAGCCCAGTTAACGTTGACCGTCGGCAGCACGTTCGCGTAGTTGCCGCAGAATCCGTTGACGACGGTACCCACGGTTACCGAGACCTGCGCCAGATTGCCGTTTCCGCCGGCGTTGCTCGGCAGGACGGTAAACGAGGAGGTCGTCGTCAGCGGCTGGCTTGTCTGACTCGGTGTCGTCGTTAACGACGAGGGCACGAGGCCGGTCCAGACGTAGCTGGTCGGAGCGCCGCCGCCGGAGCAATTTGCCGTCAAGACCACTTGTCCTCCGGCCGCCGGGAGCGACGTCGGATTCGCACTGAGCGTACACCCGGTCGGGGCGGCGGGCGGCGTGTTCGACCACGTCACGATCGTGCTTGGCGAGTTGCCTGCGCCGACGTTGTTGCGCGGCGTCACTGAATAGGTGACTTGGCCGACGGCGGCGGACACTGCCGAACAGCTCTGCGTCGTAACATTGGCGCAGTTGCCGCCCGTCCATGTCCATGCGTTGGGGGAGCCCGTCGCGCATTGCGCGGTCAGTGTGACCGGCACGTTGATCTGGCCCGAAGTGGGGCCGGAAATCGTACATCCGGTGGGTGCGTTGGACACCACGCAGCTAAGGACCTGGTTGGGAGCCGTCCCGCTCAGCGAGAAGCTGTCGCAGTTGCTGTCGTTGAGAGTGATGCCGGCTGCGTACGAAGGCGCCGAGAAAAGGGCAACCGAGGTAACTGCGGCGATGACTGCGGCAAATACCGTCGCGGCGCTCGCAAGCGCTGCGCCGGTCCGGATGAGGCGCGATCGAATCATATTGAGCTCCCTGCGTTGCAAACGTGGCGATCCGTCGATCGCAATATTTGCGCCATTGATCTAAAGCCGGAGGGATTGTACATCACTTGGCTCTGCAGCCGCAATGCATTTGTCATGCGCTTGTCGGCGCGAGGGCGCCGTTCACGCGGATCGCGATGACGCTTTGCGTCGATGTCGCGACGTCGCGCGGCAGTCACGAGGTGTACTGCGCAATGGCTGTTGAGCGCAAAAAAAAGGCGGAACCGAAGTTCCGCCTTTTCGATGGAGCCACTTCTCTCGCTTACTGGATCAGGCGAGTGTACTTGTGAATGAAAGTTCCAACGTAGTGCGCCAGCACCAGTCCATTTTGGCCGACCAGCGTACCGTTGTTGAACGACTGCGCCGCGAAGCCGATGACCGGCAAACCGTTGTACGTCGCCGAGTTCTGCAAAGTGCTGGTGCCTGTCGCCGTGCTCGTGCGGATCGTGGTGCCACCGATCAACGTGTGCACCGGCGGAGTGATGCTCGCCGGGAAGAAGTTCAGCGAGACCCAGCCGTTCTGGAAGGTCGTGGTCAACGTTGACTTGTTCGCCGACAACAGAACGTTGGTGTTGTTGAACGTGATCACGTTCGCTTCCCAGCAGATCGAGTCGGTACCCGTCGGAGGCGGCGGCGAGAACCCTGGTACGTTCGACGACGGTCTGCTCTTCGCGGTTGTACTGTGTCAGCAGGACGTCGTCGCACGCGCCGGACGCGCGGAAGTTGCGCTGGAACAGCTTGAGTGACGTTGTTGACCGCGTTGTAGTAGAAGTGCTTGGTCGGGAACGTCACGACCCAGTCGGTACCCGACTTGGTGCCCGCATCCAGCACGAACTCGTTGTAGACGTTGTCGTGCATCAGCACCGCGCTGACCGCATCGACGGTAAGGCTCGAAGTCGACCAGTCGGTCGTGACGACTTCGGTGTTGTTGAACACCACCGACAGCTTCGGATTGACCTGCGACAGATCGGGCTGGATGCTTCCTGCAGGCGCCCAAAGGGTAGATGGCCGAGAAGCTCGCCAACGCAACCGCGTCTTCGCGAGGCATCGCCGCCGCCGATCGGGTTGATCAGCGAGATGCCGCCGAACAATCCGCCGTTCCCGGCGACGAGATCGGTCGGCTGCGGTTACGGCCGGCAGACCCGCGCATCCGGGCGGCTTTCCGGGAGGCGCCGGCTGGACGTGCGTGATCGCCGTCAGCGTCGCACCGGTCAGGTTGCCCATCTCGATGATTTCGACGTAGCCTTCCTTGGTCCGGTCGAGGCCCGTGCCGGCTGCGTCGTCCGACAGTACGCGAAGTTGACGAAAGGCTGGCCGGCAGCCGGAATCGGCGGCGTCGTGCAGGACTGGTCGGCGGTGACGATGCCGGCGCCCTGCTCCGCATCGGAATGATCGCGGCGGTCCAGACGTCGTGCGGCGACAGGAACAAGTTGAAGTCAAGCACTTCCTTGGCTGTTCTTGCCTTCCAGGAAACGGACCTTGACGACCTTGCCGGAATTCGTCGAGTTGACGACCGACAGCAGCGAGTTGTACGGCGCCGTTCGTCGCCCTGCGTCGTGTAGTACGGATAGATCAGCACCTGGCCGAGGCCGTCGGGATTGACGTTTACCGCTTGCGCGGCTCCCGTCACGCCCAGCGCGCCCACACCTGCCAGAGCGGCGTACAGCGATTTTCTTTTGAACGTGTTCATGGTTTTTGATGACTCCTTTGTTTCGAGATTTAAAGTGATCACTTTAAAACCGACAGCAGGCAAATCTTATTACAGCTTGCTTCCCTTTACAAACAAATTCCACCCCACAATCGATGCCTTCGGCATGCCTCTCGCGAAGCTTGCAGCTACTCGCGTTCGCGGTAGACGTACCAGGCGGTTCCCTTTTCGATGATCCAGCTCTCCTCGAACGGAGTCTGGATGCCTTTCATCATCTCGTGGTCGTAGGTCAGAATCATCTTCACCTTGCAGATCTCCGCCTCGCATTCGCATCGATTCGATCTTCACCTCACGCCACATTCCCGGCTTGATCTTGCGCCTTGTACACCTTCAGCGACATCGCCTCCTTCGAGCCGGCGCTCAGGTACGTGTACGCCGTATCCAGATCGCCCTTGATCAACGCCTGCCAGCGCGCATTGATTCGCTCGGAGACAAGCGCTTGCTTTGCTTCGGCGGACGAGTCCTTCGTAAGCCCGCCCATCGACGCACACCCGGCGATGGCAACCGCTAAAGCGCGACGCATCCACTTGCGCGCTTCGACCGGTAAAACTGCTTCAGCTCGGCCAATCTGCCTGTCATGCGGTGCATGCGTCGCCAGTTTCCCGCTTCGGGGATCACAACTTCTCCGGTAAAAGCCCGGCCGCCCCGGCGCCACAGCACCGCAAACCTTGAGCAGAGCCTAAATAAATACCTCTGTATCGTCAATCGCTTTACTCCTCATTTATGCAACCGTCGCCCGCTGTTGCACGGGTGCAACATTGTCTGCGTCGCCGTTTGGCGACGGTTTATGGCATTCCGACCGGCTTCGGAGCAGTTTTGTCCTTGGGAAACACGTCGTCCAGCTGCTCCATGCTGCGCCTCAAATCGTCGATGACGCGACGGAAATCGCCCTCGCTTTCGACGACGCGCGGCGTGATGAACAGCACGAGCTCGGTCCGGTTGTTCTTGAGCTTCTGCTCGCCGAAGAGCCCGCCGATGACGGGGATGCGCGAGACCAGCGGCAAGCCGTTGGACGTGTTCTCCTTGTCCTCGGTGATGAGGCCGCCCATGACCATCGTCTGGCCGGACGGGACCGCGACGCAGCGTCTGCACCGAGCGCGTGTTGATCGGCGGCGCCAGCGTCGGATCGGTCGTCGTTGCCCGGCGTGCTCACTTCGGCGTTGACCTCGAGCGTGACCAGGCCGCCGGCGTTGATGTGCGGCGTCACCTGCAGCAGCACGCCGGTGTCGATGTACTGCGAGGTCGTCGTCACCGCATTGGTCGTCGTTCCGATGGTCCGGCGCCACGAAGGTCTGCTGGTTGATCGGAATCCGGTTGCCGACCTTGATCGTCGCCTTCTGGTTGTCGAGCGCGGACAAGGTGCGGGTTCGAGATCACCTTGGTGTTGCCGTAGGTGTCGAGCAGGTGCAGCGCCGCCTGGACGCCGCCGGGGAAGTTCGCGTTGTTGATGAGGTAGTTGAAGCCCTGCGCGAGCGCCAGCGTCGGTCGACGCGCGGCGTTGCCGCCGCGCGTCGGCACGCCGGATTGAACGGCGCGATGATGCCGTTGAAGTTGCCGCCGACTGCCGCGTCCGGACGGCGCGCCGCCCTTGAACAGCCAATCGACGCCGAAATCGAGCTCGTCGGTCAGCGTGACTTCGGCGATCGTCACCTCGATCACGACCTGGCGCTGCGGAACGTCGAGCTTCTTCAGCGCGGCCTCGATCACCGAGTACTCGGACGGCGTCGCGACGATCAGGATCGTGTTGTTGTCCTTGTCGGCGACGACCTGGATGTTGCGCACGACGCCGATGCCGTCGCGCTGACCGAGCGTGCTGCGCTGCGCCTGCGCCGGCAGCCGCGCGCCTGCGGCGCGGCTGCGGCTGCTGCTGCACGCTGGACCTGCACCGGGGGCGGCGTGGACAGTCGCCGGCTGCGCCTGGAACGCCGGCGGGGAGACGATCGTGCCCGCGGGCGTGCCCGGCGCGAGCGTCGGCGGTCCGGTGTCGGCGCCTGCTGCGGTGACGCGGCCGGTGAACGCCTGCTGCAGCAGCGGCCCGATGCGCTCGGCGCGGCTGTTCTGCACCTGGTAGACGTAGAAGCGGACGCCGGAGCCGTCGCCGCCCTTGTCGAGGCGCTCGATCCACTTCTTCGCCTCGTCGAGGTACGCCGGCTGCGGCGTGACGACCAGCAGCGCGTTCATGCGCTCGATCGGGATGATGCGCAGGATGCCGGCGAGCGGGCTCGTGTCCGGTGTCGCCGATCGCCTTGTCGAGCTCGCCCATGACCGTCTTCACGTCGGCGCTCTGCAGCGTGAACAGGCCCACCGACATGCCGGCCATCCAGTTGACGTCGAACATGTCGATCGTCTCGAGCAGGTGCCTGCAGCTCGAGCTCGGTGCCGGAGAGGATGAGCAGGTTGCGCAGGTCGTCGGCGCGCACCGTCGTCGGGTCCTTCACGAACGGCTCGAGCATCGTCGCCATCTGGCGCGACGCCGACGTAGCGCAGCGGCACGATCTGCACGCTGAATCCCGGCGGCAGCGCGCGCGTCGAGTTGCCGAGCTGCGGCGTCACGTTGCCGCGCACGGCGTTGCGGCCGTGGCATGATCTTCCAGATCCCCGCTTCCTTCATCATCGTCGCGCCGTTGATGCGCAGCAGCATCTCGAGCGTCGCCGGCAGCGCCTCGCGCGGAATGCCCGGTGGCGGTGCGGATCGTGACCGTGCCGCCGACCGTAGGCTCGATCGTGTACGACTCGTTCAGGATGTCGCCGAGGATGTTGCGCGACGACGTCGCGCAGGTCCGCGCCTTCGAAATTGAGCGTGACCGCCGGTCCTGCGGCAACAGCGCCGGGCGGAGGCGGCGGCAAGCCGCCGCCGGCGAGCTGGCCCTTGACGAGCTGCCCCGTGCCCTTGAAGAGCTTCGCCTTCTCGGCCTCCGCGCCTTCGGTCTTGCCCGTGATGTTGAGCGAGCCGCTGAAGGGGACGACCTTGGTCCCGCCCGAGCCGGGCACCGGATCGCGGGCGGACTGTCCTGCTTGATTCGTGGCGCAAGCCGACAACAGCGCGACGGCGCAGATCGCCGCATGGCGAAAATTGGGTAAGAACATTGTTTTTTTCCCGGTCGCCGCGAAACTGGGCATTCGCTGAGACTTAGATGTCGTCATTTGGTGGGTTGCACCCCGACGCGCTGCCGCATCCGCTCGTACACGTCGTTCCAGGCTGGATCGGCGGAGGCCGGCGCGCCGGTGGACGGTGCGGCCGGGGGGGTGGTCGGGGCCGCAGTGCCGCTGAAGGCCGGCGGCGTCGTCGCCGGTGCCGACTGCGCGGCGGCATCGCCGCCCGCGGCATTGCGGGCCGCGCGTCGCCGCTGGTCCGAGGCTTGCCCACCGCCGGTATTCGCGGGGGCTGGCACGGCCTGCGGCGTCGCGTTTACCGTCGGCACAGCTTGCGTAGGCGCCGCGGCAACGGGCGGCTGAGGCGCCGGAGTCGTCACCCGCGGACCGGGTGCGACCTTGAGCACCAGCTCCTCGGACTCATCGCCAAGCGTGAGTCTCACCCGGTCGGGCTTCACCTCGGCGACCAGCATCCCGTTGATCTGCTCGCCCTGGCGCACGGTGCGCGACTTGCCGCCGGCAACTTCCTTCAGGAACGCGATGCTGCGCTCGCCCGCGACCGTCGTTCCCGTCAGTAGGAACTGGCCGCGCTGCAGCTGCTTCCGCCCGCTGTCGACGGCAAGCGCGGGCGCGGGCCGGCGCGTCGGGTTGAACAACGTGCGGTTGACGGTCTCGGCGTGCGCCGGAAGGCCGCCTTCGATCTTGTATTCGGGCAGGAGGGCAGGGGTCACCGGACGCGCCTCGATCGCCGCAGGGGGCGCGGGGAGCCGATGCATTCGTCGTCCCCAGTCGATTTCGAATCCGAGCAGAACAGCCACGGCCAGCGATGGGAGCAGCCACCACAGTACGGAGCGCCAGCGAAGCGCGGCAGCGTTCATTTCTTCTCGCCTTCCGCGTAGGCGAAACCGACCACATCGAGCAGGACGCTGACCTCGGGCTCGGCGCCGGGCGCCGGCTTGAACCCGCGAAACGCATTGAGCGGTCGCACCGTGAGGTTTTCGATCGTCAGATACGGTTGCTGCGTCTCGAGCGTGTAGAGGATCTTCTGCAGGTTCGGCGTCGTCGCGAAAAACTGCAGGTTGACGCCGATCTGCCGGAAGCGCCCGTCGTCCTTGGGAGGGTATTCTGAATTACGGTGATGCGCCCGCTGATTGTTCTCGATCGCCGCCTTGACCATGTCCTGCAACTCCGCTCCGGCGAGATTCGGCGCGGTGTTCTTGAGAAAAAACCTGCGTCCATCCTTCGCTTGCAGCGCGTCGAGGGCGCCTTTGCAGTCTCCGGCGCCTGCGCTGCGACCCGGCGGTAGCGATCGAGGCGATCCTGCATCGATTCGATCGCGACGTCGTAGTGGTGATGCAGGAGCACGAACGGCGCGACCAGCAACGCGAGCCCCAGCACCACCGCGACGACCAAAAGCACGATCGCAAGTGCGCGGCTCTGACGCGGCTGCAGCGGTGCGATGGCGAAGGCCATCAGGGTCGCGCCCCCTTGGTCGAGGCGGCGGCTGGTGCGTTTCCAGGCGCAGGAGCCGGGGCCGTCGCGGGCGCGCCGGTGGCGCGCGGTGCCGGCAGCGCCGCGTTGGGCGTCGCAGCCTCGGGGCCGGCGGTTGGCGGTGGCGCGCCGGGCGCAGTCGGGGCGGAGCCCCCATCCGGCGATGGGATGGTGACGGCAGATGGCGGGGCTGGCGCTGCGGACGCAGCAGCGACAGGCGGCGTCGAAGTCGGGGCTTGAGGCGTCTGCGAGCCGTTCACATCTGCGGGCGGTGGGACAGACGCCGTGGGCGTCGGCGTCACGGTCCGCAGCTGCGAACCCAGATCGAAGACCTCCCCGGGGCCCGGCTGAAGCTTGGTGGTCGGGGAGCGCAGGGCGGCCTGCTCGACCAGCTTCGAGTCCTCGAGCAGACTGATGAGCTTCCCGGCGTTGGCGGATTCGCCGCGCAAAAGCATTTCGCGCTGCGTGTCCTTGCCGCGCGTGGTCGACTTGACTTCGAGCGCGCTGATCCACGTATCGTCCGGTAGAAGCTTGGTGACCTCATCGAGCATCTGCACGGTGCCGGGATACGCGTACTTCTTGGCGAGTACGTAGTTGTAGTCGGATTGCGCGCGCTCGAGCTGCACCCGCACCCCGTCGGCTGCCTCGGCCTGCTGCCGCGCGGCTTCGGTCTGCAGATTGAGCGCGATGGCGTACTCGCGTTTTTGCAGCAGCGGCACCAGCACCGCGGAAAGCGCGATAGTCGCGATCAGCGCGGCAGGCGCCCACACTTGCCACCGCCGCCACGGCCTTCTCCGCGAGCGGGCTTCCTCGGGCAACAGATTGATGCGCGTCGACGAAGTGGTCGCAGGTCCGGGGACGACTGCAGCAACGCTCGCTCCCCACTCCTCGACTTGCCGCCTCGCGGCATCGACCGCGGTCTTCAACGCAGCGACCCAGTCGACCTTTATCGTTCTTCTCGCGGGGTCGCGATCGATTACGGCGGCATCGAAATAGAGCTGCTCCGGCCGGAACGGGGTATGCCTGTCGAGGTCGTAGCTCAACGTCTGCGTGAGATCGTCACCGACGGCTGCCGGCAGCACGAGCTCTTTGCGCATCACCTGGCGTGGCGGCAAGCGCCACGACGACGTTCGGCGGGATACCGCGCTCGCGTTGTAGATCGCCCGTCAGCGCCGCGACCCCCGCCCGGCCCGCTGACGCGATATCGTTTGCGTCTCCCTGCAAGGAAACGCGCGCGACAGCCACCATCGCGAGCGCACCGTCGACGAGCTGAGGCTGCCAGAACACCGCCTCTGCGTCGCCGAACTCGATGACGGGCCTGGTGAGACGCCGCCGGACCGATCCGCGCGTCGATGCCGGGGTGAGCGCCGCCAGCTCCGCGGTCCACCATCGCCAGAAGCGCGGCACACCCGCGCGGTACGCGGCATCGCGCGCGGACTGACGCAAGCTGTTAAGTCGATTTGCCACGGGCTTTCTCATCCCCTTCGGGTGCTGCCGGGTCCGCAAGAATACGCCGGCCGTCCTCACGCCATTCGAGGACGATAAGCAAACGGCGTCGCTCCGCGCCTGGCCGAATGACAGCTTCACGAACGAACACCGCGCCGTCGGGCAACGCTACCTCGGCGCGGACCCGCCAAATGTTGAGCGCCGCCACGGTACCGCCGCCAAGCGGAAACGGCGGCGGCGGCAATTTTGCCGCAAGCGCATCGCGCCGCTGTGCAAGATAGGTGTCTACGATCTCCGGCGTCGCGCCCGGCAACGCCAAAAGCACGGCGCGGGAAGCGTAAGCGGGATTGAAGCCGGCCATGCGAGTATGCACCGTCAAGCTGTCCGCGAGCTTCGCATACAGCTCCGGGGTCATCCCGAGCACGCGCTGCAGTTCGGCAACCGCCTCGAACGGCGCATTGGCCGGCTTGTACAGGAGTCCTGCGGCCTGATAGTCGGGCGCCTCAGCGCCGTTGGGCCGTCTGAGATCATCGGCATCCTTCCAATCACCGATGACGTCCACCAACCTGTCCGCAGTGTCGGAATCGAGCCCGCCGGCGCTCTGGAAGAATGCCTTGAGCAACGAGTCGGACGCCGCGTTGAGGTCGATTTTACCAGACTCGTCGACCGCGCTCACCACGATGCGCGCACCCTCTTCGTCCCACGCATGAACGCTGCCGTCCGCCGACCAGACGTCGGGCGTGAGACGCGGACGCATCAGCTCGAAGATCGTGCGATGGACCGCGCCATCGGCCAGAGCGCGCGCCTTGGCGAGCGACACCGTATTGCGCGCGGCGAGCGCTTCGGTGCGCATCCCGTAGGCAAAGCTTCCTGCGATCACCGTCAGCAAGACGGTCAGCCACAGCACCAGGACCAGCGCGATCCCCCGCTGGTGTCGGCCTCGATCGTCCCGCAGGCCGCGAAGCGGTGTTGCAGATCGTCCCACCGGATTCCGACGGTGCACTGGTTTGCTCAAGCTGCCACGCACCGGTTGCGGTTGGCATCCCACGCGCGGCATCCTGCCTCGGGAGCGATGTGCGGCTCGACGATCAGCGGCGGCCATGCCGGGCCCTTGACGGGCTTGACCTCCATCCGAATGAGCGTGGGCAGAACATGCGGATCGTCCCAGCGATTGCGCCACGTCGGCTCGACGGCGTCGGTGCTGTCGGGATCGCGGCCGAAATACGCGAAATGAATCTCGGAGACATTTTCGGCGAGCACCGATTTTTCCGCATCGCCGAAATCCGGTACCGCCGTCGCGCTGTAGTCGGGCCAGAGCCGGGCAAGCGTCAGGCGCGAGGCCTCGCCCGAAGGCGTCAACGCGAGGCGGAAGTAATACATGCCGCCCCCCGCCCGCGAGGGCAGCGCGGCCGCGAAAGACAGCGAATCGCTGGCGCCGACAAAATAGAGCGGCTGCTCGAGCACCTTGTGAAAGAGCAGAGGATGTTGAGCCGACAGCGCCTGGCGCAGGAACTCCTCGGTGAGCCGCATATCGCTTGCCTGCCCCGCTTTGGCCTCGCCTTTGTCCCAGCTATTCGCCGAAAGCGACAGCGAGCCGTAGAGAATCGACGACATGAGCGCAAGCAGCAGCAGCGCAACGACGAGCTCCAGCAGCGTAAAACCATGCACGCTGGGGCGGCCTCGAAGCGTACGGCGCGGACTCCGCGCCCCGGCGACCGGCCGCGCGCCGCGGGTCATGCGCGTTTGCGGCGTAACAGGCTCGCGGAAGCTCATCGCTATTCCTTGATCGCCACGCGCACGGTCGACAGCGAAACCGAGCGTTCGCTTCCCGCAACGCCGGGCCAGCGCACCGTCACGGCGATGCGCCAAGCGCGCACCGCCATCGCCGCGGCCGATGCTTCCATGTCGGGCGTCGTGCCGGGCGGCACGTACGGCGCCACGCTTGCGCTCCATGCGTAAACGCCGTCTTCGGAGGTTCCCTGGTCGGCGCTTTCGCGCAGCCGATTCTCCACCGTGACGCTCGCCAATCGGCTTTCCGCATAGAGCGTTGCGCGGCTGTATTCATCCGCGAGGCTCGCGTTGCCGAGCGCTCCGGAAAACAGCCGGAAGAGCGCAGTGCCTACGAGCGCGAGGATCACAAACGCCGCAAGGACTTCGATGAGCGAGAAGCCCGCGGCACGCGCACCCGCGCTGCGCAGACGTGGACCTCGCGGCTCTTGGCTGCCGCCACCGGATTCCCGCCGGAATCTGTCCTGCGCCGAGCCAGAGGACGTGGACGACGATGGATTTGGTGATGGCGTCACGCGTCGTCAGTTGCGCTATTCGAGTATCGACACGCGGCCGGTCAGCCAGTCGACGTCGACATCGTATTTTCGCTCGCCCGCGGCAAGGGTGATGCGCCCGCCATTCGATCCCCCGTCGGGAAAGAAGCGGATAGCGCCGACCTTGTCGCTGACCAGATCCCTCTGCGCGGTATACAGCTTGAGGTCGAGCCGTTCGGGCAGGTGATGCGTACGAGGATCGGGAGGCACGCGAAACGTGCGCGCCATCCAGATCGAGCTCGAGCAGCGATTCCACGCGCTGAGCGATGGCCTGGTCGCGCGCAAGGCGCAGACCCGCCGCGACTTCACGGGTTGCACTCTTCAGCGCGCTCGACGACACGCCGCCTCCGATCGTCGGAATTGCGATGCCGGCGATCAGCGCCATGAGCATGAGCACGATGAGAAGCTCGAGGAGCGTCACTCCACGCTCGCCGACTGTGATTCGCGGCGCTCTCATTCCCAGCTCGTGATGTCCTTGTCGTTGCCTTCGCCGCCCTCCTTGCCGTCGGCGCCAAGCGAATACAAATCGTACGCACCATGCTGACCGGGCGATGCGTACTTGTATTCGTGCGTCCACGGGTCCTTCGGCAGCGCGGCTTTCTTCCAATACGGGCCGTTCCAGTTGGCGACGCCCGCGGGCGCGCTGATCAACGCCTGCAAGCCCTCCTGCGTCGTCGGATACCGGCCGACCTCGAGACGGAACAGGTCCAGCGTCTGCCCGATCTGCTCGATTTCGATCCTCGCGGCCTTTGCTTTCGCCTTCTCACCCTGGCCGAGATAGTTTCCGCCGACGATGCCCATGACGATGCCGATGAGCGTCAGCACCACCAGAATTTCGATCAACGTCATTCCGTGCGCGCGGGCGGACGCGCCGGTCCGCCAGCGCGACACGCGTCGCGCTGCTTTCAAGCGTTGCATGATCACCTCTCCCCGGCCCATGCAGGCCGAGTTCTTAGATGCGGCGTTATCCGACAAGTTCGCTCATTCCCATGACCCCGAGGAGTATCGAGAACACGATCCCGCCGATGAGCACGGCGAGACCGAGTATCAATGCGGGCTCGAGCACCGCCAGAAAGCGCTTGATGGAAAGCTGGACCTCGCGGTCGTAAACCTCGGCGACTCGATTGAGCATCTCTTCGAGACGGCCGGATTCCTCGCCGACCAGGATCATCTGCGTCGCGAAGCGCGGATAGACGCCGGTCTCGCCGAGCGGCCGTCCGAAGCCCTTGCCTTCGCGCAGCCTGGTGATGACGCCGTCGAGCGCGCCGGCAAGCACGCTGTTGGTCATCGTCTCCTTGACGATCGCCAGACCGCTGAGCAGCGTCACGCCGTTGCCGAGAGCAGGGTCGCCAGCGTTCGCGCAAACCGCGCCACCTCGACCTTGGACAGGAGATCGCCGAGGAGCGGCGCGCGCAGCATGCGCGAATCCCAGCGGTAGCGCGCCACCGGATTCTTAAGGCGTCGGCGCACGATCCACACCGACGTCACGACGATGAGGATCATCGCCCACCAGTACTTGCGCAAGCCGGTTCCGACGAATATCACGATCTCCGTCGGCAGCGGCAGCGCTTTGCCGGCCTGGGAGAACGTCTGCTGGAACTGCGGCACGACGAACACCAGCAGCACCATCACCGACGCGACCGCGACACAGATGAGTATCGTCGGGTAGATCAGCGCGGACTTCACGCTTTCGCGAAGCTCCTTGTTGCGCTCCATCGTCTCGGCGAGCCGCGTCAGCACGACGCCGAGCGCGCCTCCCGCCTCGCCGGCACGCACGATGTTGACGTAGAAGCGCGAGAACATTTCGCGATGCGTGTCGAGTGCCTGCGATAGCGACTTGCCGCCGCGAACGTCATCGCGAATCCTCTGCAGGAGCCGCGCCACCGGCAGCGAGGGCGCCAGGCCGATCAGAACCTCCAGCGCGCGATCGAGCGGAAGCCCGGCCCGGAGCAGGGTCGCGAGCTCCCGCGTGAGCGCGAGAACATTGTCGCGACTGACGGTACGCGGCGCGAACCACCCCGGCTTGCGCGGGGACGCGGCCGCGGGAGCGGACGCAGGCCGCGCACCCGATGCGGCCTCGACCTGCATCGGCATCAGGCCCTGATCGCGGAGGCGGTCGACGATCTCGGCTTCGTTGGCGGCGTCGAGCTCGCCCGCGGCGACGTCGCCTGCGGCGTTCACGGCCTTGTATCGATAAAGCGCCATCTCGCTCCAGTGTCAGAATTGGTTTCGCGGCCCCCGGCTTTCCAAAAAACGAAGCCGGAGCCGGGTAAGGGCTGCGACGCGCTAGTTCTCGCGGGTCACGCGCAAGACTTCCTCGAACGTAGTCACTCCGTCGAGCGCCTTGCGCATGCCGTCCTCGTACATCGTGACCATGCCTTCGCGGATCGCCTCCTGACGCAACTCGGCGGACGTCGCGTGGCGCATCACGTGGGTGCGCAGATGGATCGCTCATCGGCAGCATCTCCATGATGCTGACGCGGCCGAGAAACCCTGTCTTCGCGCACTCCTTGCAGCCCTTGGCGTGGTAGAGCGTGACGTCTTTGCCCGCGGTGAACTTGCGCAGTCCGAGCTCGTCGACGACCTCGGGCAGCGCTGTGTACGACTCCTTGCAGCTCGGGCACAGCGTGCGCACCAGCCGCTGCGCCAGGATGCCGATCACCGTCGAGGTCAGCAGGTAATCTTCCACGCCCATGTCGAGCAAACGGTTGACCGTGCTCGCGGCATCGTTGGTGTGCACGGTCGAGAGCACGAGGTGGCCGGTCAGCGCCGACTGGACCGCGATCTGCGCGGTCTCGAGATCGCGTATCTCGCCGATCATGATCACGTCGGGATCCTGGCGCACGATCGAGCGCAGCGCGTTGGCGAAGGTGAGATCGATCTGCGGCTTGACCTGGATCTGATTGATCCCCGGCATCTGATATTCGACCGGATCCTCGACGGTCAGGATTTTGACGTCGGGCTTGTTCAGCCGGTCGAGCGCCGTGTAGAGCGTCGTCGTCTTGCCCGCTCCCGGTGGGTCCCGTGACGAGCAGAATGCCGTGCGGCTCCATCAGCACATCGAGGAACCCCTTGAGCGTATCGTCCTCGAAGCCGAGCCGCTTGAAATCGAGCGCGACGCCGCCTTTGTCGAGAATCCGCATCACGACCGACTCGCCGTGCATCGTTGGCACCGTCGACACGCGCAAGTCGATCTCCTTGCCATGAACGCGCAGCCGGATGCGGCCGTCCTGCGGCAGGCGACGCTCGGCGATGTCGAGATTGGCCATGATCTTGATGCGCGAGATCACCGCCGCGGACAAGCCGCCGCGGCGGCGATTCGACCTCGTGCAGCACGCCGTCGATGCGATAGCGCACGATCAGACGGTTTTCGAAAGGCTCGAAATGGATATCCGACGCGCGCATTTCGAGCGCGTTGGTGATGACCAGCGATACCAGGCGAATCACCGGCGCTTCGGAAGCGAGATCCTTCAACTGCTGGATGTCGGCGTCGAACCCGATGTCGTCGCGCTGCTCGACGTCGCCGATAATCTGCCCCAGCGCCGATTTGCCCGCGCCGTAGAGACGCTCCAGCGCCGCCTCGAGCTCGGTAGGAATCGCGACCATCGGCTTGACCCTGCGCCCGGTGACCATCTCGAACGCGTTCATCGTGTACGAGTCGGTGGGGTCGGCCATCGCCAGCGCGAGCTCGTTCTCATCTTCGGTCAGCGGCAGCGCGCGCGACTCGCGCAGAAACCGCGCGGTGACGCGCTCTTCGAGAATCGGGAGCTCGGGGTATCCGGCGGCTTCGATGAGCGGCAGGTCGAGCTGAGCCGCGAGCGCCTCCGCGACGTCGCGCTGAGAAACGACCCCGAGCGAGACGAGCAGCGCACCGAGCTTCTCGCCGGACTCCTGCTGCAGCCGCAGCGCACGCTCGAGCCCCGCCGCATCGAGCTTGCCGCGCTCGATCAGAATTTCGCCGATGCGTTTTCTATCGGACGACGTTCAACGTTTCGATTGCACAAATTTTGATCGCCGGATAATAGCATGCGAGAAGCATAGAATCGCCACGAAGCCGCATGAATCAAGGCTTTGCGGCGGACTCTTGCGTCGAACTGTCGCCGCCGGACGACGCCGGCGATGTCTCGATGTCGCCGTCACCCGACGTTTCGGCTTGGACCTGCCGTCGGCTCGCGAAGCCGCGACGAGTTCATGCGCAAGCTCGATATCGCGGACCCGGCGACTTCGAGGCGAGCCTGACGGCGGCCGGCCGCGCGGCGCCCTGACAAGCGCAAGACGCAACGTCCTATCCGAGAGCGCTGAGCGCGGCGGCCGCGAGCGCGATCGTTTGCTCGATGTCCGTCTCGCTGTGCGCGGCCGACACGAATCCCGCCTCGAAC
The DNA here is from genome assembly GCA_963745385.1 of uncultured beta proteobacterium. GTDB lineage: Bacteria > Pseudomonadota > Gammaproteobacteria > Burkholderiales > Casimicrobiaceae > PALSA-1003. The sequence continues at coordinate 99,956 of CAVUXI010000003.1, read as the reverse complement.
GCCGACGGCGCGAGATAGACGCCGGCGTCGAGCATCGCGTGGAAGAAGCGGTTGAAGCGCTCCTTGTCGCACGTCATCACCGCGGCGAAGGAATCGGGCACGCTGCGCGCGAAATAGATGCCGAACATTCCGCCGATCGATTGCGCGGAAAACGCGACGCCCGCGCGTTCGCCGCGGCGTCGGCGAGCCCGTCGGTCAGCGACGCGTGCGCGCCGCGAGCCGCTCGTAGAAGCCGGGCGCCTGGATCGCCGCAAGCGTCGCGAGTCCGGCGGCGACCGCGACCGGATTGCCCGACAGCGTGCCGGCCTGGTAGACGGGACCGAGCGGCGCGATCTTTTCCATGATCGTCGCGCCGGCCGCCGAACGCGCCGACCGGCATGCCGCCGCCGATCACCTTGCCCAGCGTCGTCAGGTCGGGCGTGACGCCGTAGAGACCCTGCGCGCCCTGCAGATGCACGCGAAAGCCGGTCATCACTTCGTCGAAGATCAGCACCGCGCCGTGCCGGTCGCAGAGCTCGCGCAGGCCCGGCGAGGAAGTCCGGGCGCGGGCGCGATCAGGTTCATGTTGCCCGCGACCGGCTCGACGATGACGCCGGCGATCGCGTCGCGGATCCGCGCGAAACGCGGCGTCGACCTGCGTCGAGATCGTTGTAGGACAGCACGAGCGTCTCGTCGGCGATCGCCGGCGGCACGCCGGCCGACGACGGCTGGCCGAACGTCAGCGCGCCGGAGCCGGCCTTGACCAGCAGGCTGTCGCCGTGGCCGTGATAGCAGCCTTCGAACTTGACGATCTTTGCGCGGCCGGTGAAGCCGCGCGCGAGGCGCAGCGCGGTCATCGTCGCTTCGGTGCCCGACGACACGAGCCGCACCAGCTCGATCGACGGCAGCAGGCGGCACAGCGTCTCCGCCATCTCGATCTCGGCTTCGGTCGGCGCGCCGAACGACAAGCCGTGCGGCGCCGCCTCCTGCACCGCGCGCACGACGTCGCGGATGCGCGTGGCCGAGGATCGCCGGGCCCCACGAGCCGACGTAGTCGATGTAGCGCTTGCCGTCGGCGTCCCACAGATACGCGCCCTCGCCGCGCGTGAAAAAGCGCGGCGTGCCGCCGACCGAGCGAAATGCGCGCACCGGAGAGTTGACGCCGGCCGGAATCGTCTTCTGCGCGCGCGCGAACAGCTCTTCGTTGCGGCGTCATCGGCTTGCCTTGCTCGACGGAATGAACTCAGATTTCATGCGCCGTCGCGAGCGCGCAGCGCCGGATTTGGACAGGCCGAACAGACGCGCGAGCTCGTCGTGCCGCCGACTCGACGTCCGGCGCACCGAACAGCGCGGTGATCACGGCGACCGCGTCGGCGCCCGCGGCGATCAGCGACGGCGCGTTGGCCGCGGTGATGCCGCCGATGGCGACGACCGGGACGCGCCAGCGCGCTTTCGCGCGGTCGAGCAGCGAGAGCGTCGGCCCGCACGCGCCGCCGGCTTGACCGCGGAGGAGAAGAAGCTGCCGAAGGCGACGTAGTCGCGCGCCTGCGGCGACCGCGCTCGGCGCGCGCTCGAGCTCGTCGTAGCAGGACACGCCGATGATGCCGACGGTCCGAGCCGCGCGCGGGCCGGCGCGACCGTCGCCGTCGTCGCCGCCGAGATGCACGCCGTCGGCGTCGACGCGCGCGCGCGAGCTCGACGTCGTCGTTGACGATGAAGAGCGTCGCCGCGCGTCGCGGCACAGCGCGCGCAGCGCGCGCGCCTGCTCGCGCCTCGAGCTCCGGCGATGCGGACTTGTTGCGGTACTGGACTGCGCGTCGCGCCGCCGGCGATCGCAGCGGCGACGCCTGCGGCGAGCCGTTCGCGTGTCCGGCGACGTCCGGCGTCAGCGCGTACAGGCCCGAATCGACGCGCGGCAGCGCGGCTTGCAGGAGCGCCGTCACCACGAGCGCGTCAGTGGCGGTGCAGATCGGAAGTCTGCGACGCGGCGTCGGCTCCTCGACGCGCGGCTCCGCATCGTTCTTCGCGCGCCCAGAACAGGCGATCGGGCAGAAACTGTCCCATGCCCGGGCGATAGGCCTTCTGCAGCGCGTGCCACGTGTAGTCCTGCGCTTCGCGCACCGCCTCCGGCAGATCGAGACCGTTGGCGAGCATCGCCGCGATCGCCGAGGCCAGCGTGCAACCGGAGCCGTGATAGCTGCCCGGAAGGCGCTGCCAGCTGTCGGTGCGCACGACGCCGCCCTTGCCGTACAGCGTGTTGATGACCTGCGGCGTCGGCTCGTGCGTGCCGGTGATGAGCACGTACTCGCAGCCCATTTCGATCAGCCGTTGCGGCGCAGGTCGCGAGCGACGGCTCGTCGTCGTCTCTCGGCCTCGGCGAGCCGCCGCGCTTCGATGCTGTTCGGCGTGAGGATCGTCGTCTGCGGCAGCAGCAGCTCGCGCATCGCGTGCATCATCTCGTCGCTGGCGAGCTCGTCGCCGCGGCCGGAGGCGAGCACCGGATCGAGCACCAGCGGCACGTCGGGATAGTCGGACAGGATCTCGGCGATCGCCGCGATGTTCTCGACGCTGCCCAGCACGCCGATCTTGAACGCATCGACCGGCATGTCCTCGAGCAGGCAGCGCGCCTGGTCGGCGACCCAGTCGGCGTCGATCGGCTGCAGCGCTTCGACGCCCAGCGTGTCCTGCACGGTGATCGCGGTGATCACCGACAGCGGGTGGCAGCCCATGCTCGCGAGCGTGAGGATGTCGGCCTGCATGCCGGCGCCGCCGGACGGATCGGACGCCGCGAAGGTGAGCACGAGCGGCGGGAAGTCGGGGTCGGTGATCGGTCGGGTTTGGGCATTGCGGATGCGCTCTGAAGCAGCTTGCCGCGACCGCGAAGAGCCGCTCGCGGCGCGCGCGGTGGCGGGATGGACTTGGTAAAATGGAATTTTACTCCAATCGCTTCGCTGCCAATGAAAAAATACATGTGCCTGATCTGCGGCCACATCTACGACGAGGCCGTCGGCGACCCCGACACGGCATCGCGCCCGGCACGAAATGGGAGGACGTTCCGCCGAACTGGACCTGCCCCGAATGCGGCGCGCGCAAGGAAGACTTCGAGATGGTCGAGTTCTAGCGCCGGCTGCCGATGCGAATCCTGCACACGATGCTGCGCGTCGGCGATCTCGCAGCGCTCGATCGATTTCTACACCGACGTGCTGGGCATGAGGGTCCTGCGCACGACCGACCGTCCGGAGCAGAAATACACGCTCGCGTTCGTCGGCTACGGCGACGAGTCGCAGCACGCAGTGCTCGAGCTGACCTACAACTACGGCGTCGATCGCTACGAGCTCGGCAACGGGTTTCGGGCACATCGCGATCGAGGTGCCGGACGCTGCCGCGGCGTGCGCGGCGGTGCGCGCGAAGGGCGGCACCGTGACGCGCGAAGCAGGTCCGGTCAAGGGCGGCACGACGGTCATCGCTTTCGTACAGGATCCCGACGGCTACAAGATCGAGCTGATCGAGCGCGGCGCGCCATAGACGACCGACGGCGCGCCCTCCTCTCTCCGTTCAGGACGCGGCGTGCAGGAGCTCGCGGATGTCGTGCGCATAGACGTCCGGACCCTGGCCGTAGCTCACGTACACGCGCAACCGTCCCTGCGGATCGAAGATGAAAGTGCCGGCGGAGTGGTCCATGCTGTAGCTCCCGGGCGTCGCTCCGGGCTGCTTCTGGTAGAGCACCTTGAATTCCTTGGCGACCTCGGCCGTGGCGGCGGCATCGCCATAGAGTCCGAGGAACGCGGGATTGAACGCAGGCACGTAACGCGACAGCAGTTCGGGCGTGTCGCGCTCGGGATCGACGGTCACGAACAGAACCTGCACGCGATTTGCATCGGACCCGAGCTTCCCCATCGCCGCATTGAGCTCGGAGAGGGTCGTCGGGCATGCGTCCGGGCATTGCGTGTATCCGAAGAAAATGACGACCGCCTTGCCGCGGAAATCGGCAAGTGTGCGAATCTTCCCGCTGGGATCGGTAAGCTTGAAGTCTCGCCCGAAGCTCGATCCGGTGACGTCGGATCCCTGGAACTTCGGCGACGACGGGCCGCAACCCGCGAGGAATAGCGCGAGCAGCGCAGTGACGATACTGCTCCTCATGAGCGACCCTCGCGACGAAGAAGAGCCTATGGCAGCTTCCAGTAATGGTCGATCAGCAGCGCCGAGAACAACGCCGCCAGATAAAAGATCGAGTATCGAAACGTCCTGCGCGCCAAGGCATCCGAATAGCGGCGCATCAGAGCGATCGCGTGCCCGATGAACGCCGCGCCGAGCGCGACCGCCGCGCCGAGATAGATCCAGCCGCTCATTCGAATCGCGAACGGCATCAGCGTCACGGCAAAGAGCACGACCGTGTAGAGCGTGATCTGCAATCGCGTGTAGGCGGCTCCGTGCGTCACCGGCAGCATCGGCAGCGCGGCTTTCGCATATTCCTTGGCTCGGTACAGTGCCAGCGACCAGAAGTGAGGCGGAGTCCATACAAAAATGATCAGAAAAAGGATGCAGCGCCTCGGGTGCGACGTCGTTGGCGACCGCGGCCCAGCCCAGCACCGGCGGCATCGCCCCGGACGCGCCGCCGATCACGATGTTTTGCGGCGTCGCCGGCTTGAGCAGGACGGTGTAGACGACCGCGTACCCGACAAAGGTCGCCAGCGTGAGCCACATCGTCAGGGGATTTACCTCGAACCACAGGATCGCGAGTCCCGCACCGCCGACCGCCAGCGCGAAGACGAGCGTCTGAAACGGGGAGATTTCGCCGCGCGGAAGCGGACGATTGCGCGTGCGCGCCATCAGCGCATCGATCTTTTGCTCGACCAGGCAGTTGATAGCCGCAGCCGCGCCCGCCACCAGCGCAATTCCCAGCGTGCCGAATACCACCGCGTGAATCGGAGGCAAGCCCGGAACGGCGAGAAACATCCCGATCACCGCGGTAAAAACGATCAGCGACACCACTCGCGGCTTGGTCAGCGATAGAAATCGCCGCAGCCGGTTTTCGGTGAGCGTCAGCGTGGTCACGGAAATCGAAATCCAGACGGGAAGAGACGTAATTTTACCATTGCCGGTCACCCGATTCTCGACACGCGGAGCAGGCGTTCGAGATCTTTCGCCATGCGCTTGATATCAGGGTCCGCCGGGTAGCGCAGGATCAGGTTGCCCAGTGGGTCGATCATGAAGATGCTCTGCGCCGCATTGCCTGCATCGCGCAGCGCGGGCCAGCGCGCCGGATCGACGCGCGCCGCGATGAGCCCCGGATGCTCTGCCAGGAGATCCGAGCCGGGTGCCGGCGCGTCGGCGCGCTGCAGCCACACGCGCACGACGCGTTCCTGCTCGCGGCCTTGAATCGTTCGCGCCTGTCGGGTGGCATAGAGCTTTCGTTCGCATGCGGCCTCGCAGGCGCCATCGTCCGCCGATAGAAGCACCCACTTTCCGCGGTAGGCCGACAATCGAAACGGGGCGCCGTCGACCTGCGTGCCGACGATCTCGGAGGCCGGCGCGGCCTCGAGCAGCTCGCCGTAATTGACGCGGCCTGCCGGCTTGACCCAGTAGTAGGCGACGTAGGACGCGACCACCGGCGCGGCGCATACGATCGCCAGCACTACCAGCGTGCGACGGCGGTGCTTATGCGGGCGAGTCATTCGATTCGCGGCGGCGCCAGTTCAGCGTGAGCCACAGGACGACGGCAAGCGCCCCCAGTGAATACCACTGAGCCATGTACGACACGTGCTGCGCGGCGCCGAAATCGGGAGGCGGCCAGTCGCGCACGAGGTCATCCGCGGGCTCGACCGGATTCGTCTGCTCGATGATGAACGGCAGCAGGGGAAGCCGCGTCGCCGCCGCGATCCGCCCGATATCGAGGTTCTGCCATAAGCGACCCTGATCCTGCTCTTTTCCAAGCTCGAGATATCGCTGCGGCGGGACGTTTGCGCGGCCGGCCACGTTGACGCTGCCTGCAGGCGCGGGTATCGAGGGAAGCTCGCTGCGCCGTGCGCCCTGCGGAACCCAGCCGCGGTCGACGAGGATATAGCGCCCGCTCGTGCCGATTTTCAAGGGAACCACGACGTGGAATCCGGGCCGGCCCGCGTACACCTTGTTGTCGATCAGCAGCGTGTGCGACGCGTCATACTCGCCGGCTGCCCGAACGCGGCGCAGGAGCAGGCTGGCGGCATCGATCTCGTTGCCGGAAAGCTCGGCCGGCTCGAGCTTCGACATCGCCAGTTGATGCGCGGCGAGGGCGCTTTTCTCGGCGGCACGGTGCCGCTGCCAGTTGCCCAGCGACACAGTCGCCGCGACGGCGGCGACCATCGCCACGGTCGGAATCAGCGCGGGACGGAAGCGGCGCTGGCGGAAAAATGAACTCGGACTCACGGCATGGTGTCGACGATATACTCGCTAACTCCGATTCCAGCTAAGTCCTCGTTCCGTTCGACATGATCCGGATCATCGTCATCGTTGCCCTGGTGCTCATCGTAGGAAGCCTCGCCACGGCCTTGTACTACCTCTACCATGACCGCGGCCAGGGAAAGCGGATGGTGAAAGCGCTCGCGATCCGCGTCGTACTATCGGCGAGCCTGCTGATCTTCCTGGTCCTGAGCTACCACCTTGGATGGATCGGAGAGCAGGGACTGCGCTAGCGATCGTTCGTATGAAAAAAGGCCGCACGGCGATGTGCGGCCTTTTTGCGTTTGCGTCACAGTCCGCCGGATCGCTCCCAGCTCGGCCTCCTCAACGCCGGGTGGCTCGCGCCGCTAGAGCCAGTACACAAGGATGAAGAGCAGCAGCCACACGACGTCGACGAAGTGCCAGTACCACGCCGCAGCCTCGAAGGCAAAATGATGCTGCGCATCGAAGTGTCCGCGAAACGCCCGCGCGAGCATCACGCTCAGCATGATCGCGCCGATGGTCACGTGAAATCCGTGGAACCCGGTCAACATGAAGAAAGTCGACCCGTACACTCCGGTCGAGAGCTTGAGATTGAGCTCGCTGTAGGCGTGCGTGTACTCGTATGCCTGGAATCCGAGGAACGTGAATCCCAGCACGATCGTCACGAACAGCCAGAACTTCAGCGCGCCGCGGCGCCCTTCCTTCAATGCATGATGCGCGATGGTGAGCGTGCCGCCGGACGTCACCAGGATAATGGTGTTGAGCAGCGGAATGCCGATCGCCTTCATCGGCGTGAACGGATCCTTGATGTACGGACCGTTGGTCGGCCAGGCGGGTACGTAGTCGGGCCACAGCAGCTTGGCATCCAGGCCCCCGAGATCGGGCACCGACAGATTGCGTACGTAGAACAGCGCCCCGAAGAACGCGGCGAAAAACATGACTTCGGAGAAGATGAACCAGCTCATTCCCCAACGGAACGACACGTCGACTCTCTTGTTGTAGAGGCGGCGCTCGGACTCGTCGATCACGGTGCCGAACCAGCCGAACATCATCGTCAGCAAGACCGCGACACCCGCCAGCACCAGCCACGGACCGAACGCGTACGCGTTGAACCATGACGCCGCGCCGACCGCCATCAGCAGCAGCGCGCACGAGCCCGTGATCGGCCAGTGCGAAGGCTGCGGCACATAGTAATAGGGGCCTGCGCCGTTCTGCGTTGCGCTCATCTTCCGCTCCTCGTATGCCTGCCATCACTCAAGATTTGTTGCCCTCTACCTCGAAAAAGGTATACGAGAGCGTGATCGTCGAGACGTCCTTCGGCAAGGTCGGGTCCACGACGAACACCACCGGCATCAATCGCTTTTCGTGCGCCTCGAATGACTGTTTGGTGAAGCAGAAGCATTCGAGCTTCTTGAAGTAATCTCCCGCGCGCTGGGGTCCGTAGCTCGGTACGGCCTGGCCCGTCATGGGACGGTCGGTCGGGTTCTCGACCTCGTAGACCACTTGCGTGAGCTCGCCGGGATGGGTCGTCACGATCGGAGATAGCGGGCGAAAGCGCCAGGGAAGCTTGTTGACGTTGGCGTCGAGCTCGATGCGAATCGTGCGTCCGGTGTCGACCTGCGTGTTCCTGATGGTGTCGGCGACGGCGATATCGCGCAGACCCGTCGCCTTGCAGATCTGGTCGTAGAACGGAATCATGGCGTAGCCGAACCCGAACATCACGACCGCGACGATCGCGAGCCTCGCCAGCAATGCGCGGTTCGACCTGCGCCGCGGATCTTTTGGCGCGTCGCTCATTTGCGAACGTTGCGTCCGATGGCCACGAGAAGGAATCCGAGAATGGCGAATCCAAGCACGCCGATGCCCACGATCGGTGTGCCGGAATACTGCGCCAGAATGACGCCGCCGAAAAAAACCACCGCGATCGACAGCAGCACCAGCGCAATCCGCCGGCTGGCGGCCTTCTGCGCTGCGCGCGGCTGAGCCTGGCCCTGTGGGGACGCGGTTCGCATATTCATCGCGCTACTTGATGACCGGTGGCGTTTCGAAGGTGTGGTACGGAAGCGGCGAGGGCAGCGTCCATTCCAGCGTGTCCGCGCCGTCCCAGGGCTTGGCGGGCGCCGGCGGGCCGTTCCGGATGCAGTTGAGGACGATGAAGAGGAACAAGAGCTGCGACAGGCCGAACCCGTACGCGCCTATCGTCGCGACCATGTTCCAATCGGTGAATTGCGTTGCATAGTCGGGCACACGGCGCGGCATGCCCGCAAGCCCTAGGAAGTGCATCGGAAAGAAGGTTATGTTGAAAAAAATCATCGACAGCCAGAAGTGCCATTCACCGAGCTTCTCGTTGTACATCCGGCCCGACCATTTGGGCAGCCAGAAGTAGACCCCGCCGAAGAATGCGAACAGCGACCCGGCCACCAGCACATAGTGAAAGTGCGCGACGACGTAATAGGTGTCCTGAAGTTGGATGTCGACCGGCGTGATCGCCAGCACGAGGCCCGTGAAGCCTCCCATCGTGAAAAGGAAAAGGAAGCCGATGGCGAAAAGCATCGGCGTCTCGAAGGTCATCGATCCCTTCCACATGGTGGCGAGCCAGTTGAACACTTTTACGCCGGTGGGCACGGCAATCAGCATGGTCACGTACATGAAGAAGAGCTGTCCGGCGGCCGGCATGCCGACCGTGAACATGTGGTGTGCCCAAACGAGAAACGAGAGAATGGCGATCGACGAGGTTGCGTACACCATCGACGCGTATCCGAAAAGCGGCTTGCGCGAGAACGCCGGCAGGATGGTCGACACGATCCCGAACGAAGGCAGGATCATGATGTAGACCTCGGGGTGCCCGAAAAACCAGAAGATGTGCTGGAACATCACCGGGTCGCCGCCGCCCGCGGCGTTGAAGAAGCTCGTGCCGAAATGGCGGTCGGTAAGGAGCATCGTCACCGCGCCCGCGAGGACCGGCATCACCGCGATCAGCAGATACGCCGTGATCAGCCACGTCCACACGAAAAGCGGCATCTTCATCATCGTCATGCCCGGCGCGCGCAGATTCAGGATGGTCGTGATGATGTTGATCGAGCCCATGATCGACGACGCGCCCATGATGTGAATGGCGAAGATCGTCAGGTCCATGCCCATTCCGGCCTGCACCGAAAGCGGCGCGTAGAGCGTCCAGCCGCCGGCTGCCGCTCCGCCGGGAACGAAGAACGAAGAGAACAGGAGCGACGCGGCGAACGGGAGCAGCCAGAAGCTCCAGTTGTTCAACCGGCCGAACGCCATGTCGGGCGCGCCGATCATCAGCGGAACCTGCCAGTTGGCGAAGCCCACCGCCGCCGGCATGATCGCGCCGAAAATCATGATCAGCCCGTGCAGCGTGGTCAGCGAGTTGAAGAACTCGGGATCGACTATCTGGAGCCCGGGATGGAAGAGCTCGGTGCGGATCGTCAGCGCAAGGCATCCGCCGGCGATGAACATGATGAACGAGAACCACAGGTAGAGCGTCCCGATGTCCTTGTGGTTGGTCGTCGTGATCCAGCGCATGATCCCGCCGGGATAGTGCGCATGGTCGTCGACGTGCCCATGATCGGGTGCATGTCCCGGGGCGTGATCGTGCGGAATGCTGCTCATGTTCCGTGCTCCTCGTTCTGCATGCTATTTCTTGGCGGCGATGACTTGCGCCGGCTGCACCGCGTCGCCCACGTGGTTGCTCCACGCGTTGCGCTCGTAAGTGACAACCGCCGCGATGTCGGCCGGCGACAGCGTGTTCTTCCACGGCACCATCGCCGTGGGCTGGCCGTTGCGCACCACGCCGTTCATCACGATGTCGAGATGCGCCGCGATCGGCCCCGTCGCAATCTTCGATCCGTCGAGCGGAGGAAACGCGGGAGGCACGCCCTTGCCGTTGGCTTGATGGCACGCGACGCAGTTCGCGGCATAGACTTTCTCGCCCCGAGCGACGAGCTCCTTCGCGTCCCACACCTTGTTCGGGTCATCGGCGACCGCCGCGGCTTTTGTCTTCTGCTCGGCCGCCCATTTCGTGTAGTCCTCCTGCGACTTCACCTCGACCACCACGGGCATGAAACCGTGCTCCTTGCCGCACAGCTCCGCGCATTGCCCGCGGTAGATGCCGGGCTTTTCCGCCTTGAACCAGGAGTCGCGAACGAAGCCGGGGATCGCGTCCTGCTTGACGCCGAACGCAGGCACCCACCATGAATGAATCACATCGCCCGCGGTGATCAGCACGCGCACCTTTTTGCCCGCGGGAACAACCAGCGGCTGGTCGACGTCGAGCAGATAGTGCTCGCCCTTCGGCTCCTGATTGTGGATCTGCGCGTAGGGTGTGGCGAGGTTGCTCACGAAGCCGAAACCCTCGTCGAGGTAATCATAGCCCCACTTCCATTGATACCCGGTCACCTTGATGGTCATGTCCGGGACCGAGGCGTCCTTCATCGCGAGAATGGTCTTGGTGGCCGGAAACGCCATGAACAGCAGGATCAGGAAAGGGATGATCGTCCAGATGATCTCGACGAAGGTGTTCTCGTGAAATTGCGCGGCGGGGTGGCCCTTGGACTTCCGATGGGCGAAGATCGAGTAGAACATCACCGCGAAGACGCCGATGAAGATGACCACGCAAATCCACAGGATATAGGTGTGAAGATCGAATATCTGCTCGGCGATCGGCGTCACCGGAGGCTGCAGGTTGTATTCCAGAGCGGCGCGCGAAGCGCCCGGCACGTAGAGAAGCGCAAGGGACACGACCGCGCAGAGCGCCCTGACAAGACGGCTCCCTGGTGCTCCCATCTGCGCTTTCGCGTTTACGCGATCCATGCTGTCCCCGAAAATTCTTTTGTAAGGCGATCGCGGTCGGCCACGCCGTCGCGTATCGTTGATGCCGTCCGGCCGCTAGGGCCTCGAAAGCGCGCGCCGCAGCTCCCTCGCGATGCTGTCGCGCTCATGAACCGGCAACGCGTCGCCGAAGCGGATCGACTCGCCTTCCGAGCGCAGTGCAAGGCGCGGGGCCCTCAGCGCTGCGCCGTCGTCGATCTCGAGCCGGGTCCAGCAGCGATTGAATTCGCGCCGCGTCCGCACGCCCGCGCTCTCCCGCTCCACGATCACGCGATCGCCGGTGATGGTCACGCGCTCCCAGTCGCTGGTATGGCGCTCGAACCAGCGCCATGCCCAATAGAGCACGCCCATCTCCGCTGCCGAGTAGGGCAGCACCATCCACGCGCCGAATGCGGCAAATCCCAGCGCCAGACCGAACGATACCGCGCACAGCGACGCAAACAGCAACCATCGGGCCCGCGGGCCCAGCGAATCGTTGCGTCGCGAGATCACGCAAAATTCGGCTTCGGCAATCGACGGAGGTAAAGCGGAGACGCTCGACATCGCGGAGACGGATTCCAATAGGCGAGGAACGCGAATGAAGCTTGCGCAAAATCAATTGATCTTAGCATGGATCAGCGCGCATCGAAAAGACGCGCCACTGCGTCGCTTCCGTTCCAATCCGGGATGTTCCCGCTCTCCCACGCTATCGTCGCCACCCGCCGCGCCGGCAGCCGCCGCTCGAGCGTCGAGATATTTTCCTCCTGCGCCTCCATCCCGGGATCGACGACGTTGGCGACCCATCCCGCGAAGATGAGGCCGCGTGCGCGGATGGCGTGCGCGGAGAGCAGCGCATGATTGATGCAACCCAGCCGCAGGCCCACGACGAGCACGACCGGAATCGCCAGCTCGCGCGCGATGTCGAGCATGTCGAGCCGCTCGTCCAGCGGCGCCATCGCGCCGCCCGCGCCCTCGACGACCACGCGCTCCGCCCGTAGCGCAAGCTCGCGGTACGCCGCTCCGATGCGCCGGAGGTCGATGACCATTCCCGAACGGCGGGCGGCGAGATGCGGCGCAATCGCGGCCGCGAAGCTGTAGGGGTTGCGCAGGGAGGCATCCGCGCTAACGTTGCCCGCCGCCGCGAGAGCGGTGACATCCGCGTTGCACGCCGCGCCGGCGGAAATTCCCGCCGCCACCGGCTTCATTCCCACTGCGCAAAGGCCGGCTGCCGCGAGCGCACGCAGGATCGCGCAGGCGACGAGGGTTTTGCCTGCGCCGGTGTCGGTGGCGGTGATGAAGATGCCGCGCGTCATGCGGATCGGCCTTGTCGCCCGGTCGTCATCCCCTGCGCGACCGTTCGATGCGGACGATTGCGCGGCCATCGGCGCTGACGCGCGGCTCGGGTTTCCATGCATGACCGTAGACGACTTCGAAGCTTGCCGGCAAGCGGCCATCCCTCCTGTTCGCTTCGAGCGCGGCAAGCATGCGCTGCCACCTTCCGCGTCCGGTGAGCCCGCGCAGGCGTCCGGTCGTGGCGTTGTGCGCGCCCAGCGCCTTCAGGTCGCGCATCATCGCGCCGGCATCGGCGTAGGTGAGCGTAATCGTCTCCATGTCCATCACGGGATCCGCAAATCCCGCCTGTACGAGCATGTCGCCGATGTCGTGCATGTCCACGAAGCGGCTGACGTGCGACACACCGTCCGCCGCCGCAAACGCGCCTCGCAGCTCCTTCAAGGTGTCGGGCCCGAACGTCGTAAACGAGAACAAGCCGCCCACGCGGAGCACGCGGTGGACTTCGGCCATCGCCTGCTCGGGTTCGTTGACCCATTGCAGGGTGAGGTTACTCCACACCAGATCGAAGCTGCCGGCACGTAACGGAAGCCTCACGATGTCGCCGCACACGAGCCGCGGCGATGCGCTGCGCTGCGGGCCCAGCGGTCCGAGGAGGCGGCCGAGCACACCCCTTGCGGCGACGGCGGAAGACGCGCAGCGCGCTTGTGCTGCGCGCGTCATCGCATGAGCGACGTCGAGTCCGTAGACCGCCGCATCCGGGTACCGCGAGCCGAGCTCGACCAATGCGATGCCGGTGCCGCATCCCGCGTCGAGGATGGTCGAAGCGGCGAGCTTCACGAACCCGAGACGTTCCGCCATGCGCTGGCCAATCTCGCGTTGCAGGACCGCGGCCTCGTCATAAGTCGCGGCGGCGCGCTCGAACGCGCGCCTGACTTCCGCCGGGTCGAGCCGTAGCGGATCGCGGTCACCGGACATCGACGAAATGCTCCAGCGCCCGGAAAAACTCGTCGGGATGCGACAGAAATGGCGCGTGCGCGGCATGCGCGATGGGCGCGTAGCGGCCTGCGGGCAGCATCCTGGCAAGCCATGCGCCAGCCGCAGCCGGCGCAAGCGCGTCGCGCTCTCCGGCGATCACGAGCGCAGGCTGTTCGATCGACGGCACGACGCTGCGCAGGTCGGTCCGCTCGAGCAGCGCGAGTGCCGCCCCGAGCATCTCGCGCGTCGGCCTTCCACGCGCGAAGAGCTGCAAGCGCAACGGGCTCAGAGTCGCGCGCGCGTTCGCCGAGCCGCGGACCTGCAGCGCGACAAAACGCTTGAGCGTCGCCTCGTAGTCGCTGTCGAGCTCGTCGCCGAACCGGCGCAGCGTGTCGAGCTGCATCGCGCAAGGCCAATCAGGCCGCGCGACAAAGCACGGCGTCGTACACATCAGTATCAAACGCGCGACGCGCGCGGGCGCTCGAAGGGCCCATTGCATCGCTGCCGCTCCGCCCAGCGACCAGCCGAGCACGGTCGCGGGCTCGCCAAGATGGCGGCAGGCGCGTGCGATCGCGTCCACGACAGAGGCGAGGGTATAGGGTTCGACCGGCGGGCTGAAACCGTGCCCGGGCAAATCCACGGCATGCACTCGAAATCGCCGGGCGAGGCGTGAGAGCACAGGCGTCCACAGTCCCGAGTGCAGCGCCCACCCGTGCAGCAGCACCAGCGGCGGACCTGCGCCGACACTGTCCACATGCAGCTCATGCTGCGTCTCGCTGGCTTCGGCCACGTCATTCCGCGGCGATTTCGCGCAGCGCCATAACGAGCGTGTCGACGTCGTCGGCCGTATGCGCGGCCGTCAGGGTGATCCGCAGCCGCGCGCTGCCGCGCGGCACCGTCGGCGGACGTATCGCCGGAATCCAGATGCCGCGATCCCACAGCGCGGCGCTTACCCGCAGCGCCCGCTCGTTGTCGCCGAGCACGAGCGGCTGTATCGCGGTTTCCGAGGGCAGCAGCTTCCACGGCAGCACTTTCGCTGCGTCGCGCCATCGATCGATGAGCGTGGCGAGCTGCGCCCTGCGCGACGACTCGCTCCTGACCAGCGCGAGGCTGGTCGCGAGGGCGCACGCAAGCATCGGAGGCGAGGCAGTCGTGAAAATGTAGCTTCGCGCAGTCTGGATGAGCGTGTCGATCACGCAAGGATGCGCGGCCGCAAAGGCGCCGGCGACGCCGGCCGCCTTCCCCAGCGTCGCCATGTAGACGATGCGCTCGGAGCTCATGTCGAAGTGTGCGAGGGCGCCGCGGCCGCTCCGACCACGATCGCCCAGGACGCCGAAGCCGTGCGCGTCGTCGACGACGAGCCATGCATCGTGCACGTCGGCGAGCTCGAGCAGGCGCGGCAGCGGCGCGATGTCTCCATCCATACTGAAGACCGCATCGGTCACGATGAGCTTGCGCCTCGCCCGGCTCGAAGAGAGCCTGCGATCCAGCGCATCGACATCCGCGTGCGGATAACGGATGAAATCGGCGCGCGAAAGGAGCGCGGCATCGTTGAGGGAGGCGTGATTGAGCTTGTCGGCAAATACCGCGTCGCCTCGCGCAGCGAGTGCCGTGACGATCGCGAGGTTCGCGAGATAGCCCGACGAGAACAGAAGCGCGCGCGCATCGCGGCACGGCGCGATCCAGCCGGCCAGCTCGCGCTCGATCGCCTCGTGCGGCCCAAAGTGTCCCGATATCAGATGAGAGGCCCCCGCGCCGACGCCGTACCTGTCGGCGCCTTCGCGCGCGGCATCGATCAGCCGCCGGTCCTGCGCCAGCGCGAGGTAATCGTTGCTGCCGAAGTGCAGCATCTCGCGTCCTTCGACCCGGAAGCGCGCCGCGTCGCGCGCCTCGACGACGCGCCGCACTCTCGCAAGTCCGTCTGCCGAGCGCGCGGCCAGGGCGTCGTCGAGCTCCGCCGTCAGTCGCGACATCGCCGCACGCAAATAGGGGAAACGGCGATGCTTCAGGCGGCCGAGTTCAAACCCAGCCGCGCAAACAGCTCGCGGTCCGCGTCGACGTCGGGGTTGCCGGTCGTGAGCAGTTTGTCGCCGTAGAAGATGGAGTTTGCGCCGGCAAAGAAGCACATCGCCTGGATCCCGTCTCCGAGCTCTCGGCGGCCCGCCGAGAGCCGAACCATCGCCTTGGGCATGGTGATCCGCGCCGCGGCGATGGTGCGCACGAACTCGAAAGGATCGATTGCCGCCTCGCCTCGAAACCGTTCGAAAAGCGGCGTGCCCTCGACCTGCACCAGGCTGTTGATCGGCACGGATTCCGGGTAGGGATCGAGACTGGCGAGCTGTGCGATCAAGCCCGCGCGCTCCGTGCGCGATTCGCCCATGCCCACGATGCCGCCGCAGCAGACGCGAATCCCGGCGCCGCGCACGCGCTCGAGCGTTTCCAGGCGGTCGCGGTACTCGCGCGTCGTGATGATATCGCCGTAAAATTCGGGCGAGGTGTCGAGATTGTGGTTGTAGTAGTCGAGGCCGGCGCCCTTCAGCCGCTCGGCCTGCCCCGCTTTGAGCATGCCGAGCGTCGCGCAGGTTTCGAGCCCCAGCGCCTTGATAGCTTCGACCATCGCGAGCACCGGCTCGAGGTCCCGCTCGCGGGGTCCGCGCCAGGCCGCGCCCATGCAGAATCGCGTCGCACCCGCCGCCTTCGCGGCTTTCGCCGCCGCCACGACCTCGTGCTGCGGCAACACGTCTTCGCTGACGACGCCCGTGTGGTAACGCGCTGCTTGCGGGCAATAGGCGCAATCCTCGGGGCACCCGCCGGTCTTGATCGAGATCAGCGTCGAAAGCTGCACCACGTTGGGCTCGTGATGCGCGCGGTGAGTCTGATGCGCCCGCAGGAGCAGATCGCTCATCGGCAAGGCGAGCAGCGCCTCGACTGCGGTGACGCTCCACGACGGCGGCGCTGTCGCGCGCGTTTTCTGATGCGGGACGACGATTGGCTGCATACGCATCGCGCGATGGTTACAATGGGCACGAGTTTCGAGGAGGGAGATCGCCTTGTCAAATTTTCTGGCGAGTGCATTTGACAACGTCCGCCGTGGCGCCATCGAGGCCGCGCGGCTCGCGCTGCCGCAGCGCTGCGAGCTCTGCGCGTCGGCATCGGCGTCCGATCTGGTATGCGCCGACTGCGCGCGGGCGCTTCCGGCGCAGGGCGCTTCCTGCCCCGTCTGCGCGCTCCCTACGCCGTCAGCGATGACATGCGGCCGCTGTCTCGCGCATCCTCCGCCTTTTGATGCGACGATCGCGGCGTTCGTCTATGCTTTCCCGGTGGATCGTCTGATCCACGCCTTCAAGTATCAGGGCCGTCTTCCGCTCGCCGAGTGGTGCGCCCACGCCATCCTCCGAGCGCGCGAGAGACGACCGACGTCGCGAGTCACGCGCTTGATCGCGCTGCCGCTGTCGGCCGAGCGTCAGCGCGAGCGCGGATACAATCAGGCCATGGAGATCGCGCGAGTCATCGCGTCGCACATCGGCATGGCTGTGGTGAGCCGCGGCATCCGCCGCGTTCGTGCGTCGCCCCCGCAAGCCGCGCTGCCTTGGACCGAGCGAGCGCGCAACGTCCGTGGCGCATTCGAGTGCGACGTGGATTTGTCCGGCCTTGCCGTTGCGGTGATCGACGACGTCATGACCACCGGCGCGTCGCTGGCGGAATTCGCCAAGACGCTCAAAGGACGCGGAGCGACGCGCGTCGAGAATTGGGTGGTCGCGCGAACGCTGCCGCCCGCGGCGTGACCTGATGAGCACCCCCGATAGGCACTGATCCGGGTCTTCAGGCGCCGCATGTTCGCCGTCGTGCTGGTGCATCCGGAGATTCCCCCGAACACCGGAAACGTCATCCGACTCGCCGCCAACACCGGCGCCGAGCTTCATCTCGTGGAGCCCCTGGGGTTCAAGCTCGACGATCGCGACTTGAGACGCGCCGGTCTCGACTACCATGAATTCGCACGGCTCGTCGTGCACTCCGACTGGGCCCGCTGTCGCGCGGCCCTGGGCAACCGCAGACGTTACGCGCTTACGACGCGCGGCGCGCGATCGCTCTACGAATGCGAGTTGCGGCCGGACGACGTATTTGTGTTCGGATGCGAAACTGCGGGCTTGCCGACGGAGGTGCTCGCCGACTTTGCCGATGATGCGCGCCTGCGCATTCCGATGCTGCCCGCGTCCCGCAGCCTCAATCTTTCCAACGCCGTGGCAGCAACGGTATACGAGGCTTGGCGCCAGGCAGGCTTTGCGGGATCGCGCTAGAAGGCCCTCGCCGCCCGTGATCCTTTTCTCTGGCTACTGAAATTCGGGACCGGGCTCGCGCGCAAGCAGACCCTCGACGGCGCGCTTGGGCGGAAGATTTTCGTAGAGCACGCGGTATACCGCGGCACAGATCGGCATGTCGATACCCAGCGAGGAAGTTAGCAGCTCGGTTGCCCGTGCCGCGGACACGCCTTCGGCGACGTGCCCGAGCCCGGCGAGGATGGCGTCGAGCGGTCTGCCTTTGGCGAGCTCGAGACCCACACGGCGGTTGCGCGAAAGATCGCCCGTGCAAGTGAGTACGAGATCGCCAAGACCGGAGAGGCCCATCAGGGTCTCGCGCTTTCCACCCAGCGCCGCCGAGAGCCGGCCGGTTTCGGCGAGCCCCCGCGTGATGAGCGCGGCGCGGGCGTTATTGCCGAAACCGAGCCCGTCGCTGGCGCCGGCGGCGATCGCCAGAACGTTCTTGACCGCGCCGCCCACCTCGACGCCGGTGAGGTCGTCGCTGACATAGGCCCGTAGTGTTTCACCGCGTAACAGTCCCGCGAGCTTTTCGGCGAGCGCATTTTCGCTTGCCGCGACGCTGACGGCCGTCGGGAGACCGCGCGCCACCTCCTCGGCAAAGCTCGGCCCCGACACAACGCCGACCGCCGCCCGCCACTCGCGCTCAAGCTCGCGGTGCGCCAGCCCGACGCCCGGCGGACCGCGAGCTGCGACAAAGCCTTTGCCCAGCCACACCAGCGGAATCGCCGAACTTGACCGCAACCGGGCGGCAACTTCGAGCAGCGCGCCGATGGGTGTTGCCACTACGATTAGGGTCGCACCCGAAACGCACTCGTCGAGCTCGGTGATGATGTCGATCTTGAGGGAAAGCGGTACGCCTGGCAGATAACGCGCGTTCTCGCGTGTCGATGCCATTTCGCGGACCTGCGCGGCGGAGCGCGACCACAACTTGAGCCGCGGCGAGTGCGGGCTGCGGGCGAGATGCACCGAAAGCGCGGTCCCCCACGCTCCCGCGCCTAGGATGGCGACGATTTCGCGCATGGGTGGATCCAACCTCGGTCGGTCTTGAGCTTGCTACAGACCCCAGACCTGCGAGATGCGCACGAACCCGCTCTGTCCGTCGCGGTGCCTCACCTTCGCCCAGCCCGGCGTCGCAGTTGCGTACGTGGAGTCCGCGAGCTCGAGCAGCACGTTTTGCTCGGCGCGGAACACGACCGGCGCGTTCGGCTCCGGATTTGCAAGTATCTCGGCGGTGGGAGCCCGCACCATCAGCATGCGCTTGTCGGTGACGCTCTTCTTGTCGATCCAGGCGACGCTCCCGCCGGCGTCGCGCACCTTGAGCCAACCTTCGACGTTGACGATCACCTCCAAAGGTACTTCACGGCCGAGAACATAGAGTGGCTTGGCCTTGAGCGAGGGCGCGTCGTAGAGCACAGCCGCTTCGCTGGTCGAATGAAAGTCCGCCGCGCTTGCGGAAATCGCCAGCGCGAGCAACGCCCAGCCGAGCGCGCTCCGGAGCATTATCGATACCGGCTAGCTTGCAACAGGCGACGCCGTTGGCTGCTGCTGCAGATTCGCGAGCTGTTGCTGGTAGAGCAGCTCGAAGTTGATCGGGTCGAGGTGAACTGGCGGAAAGCCGGCGCGCGTTATGGCGTCGGCGATCGTTTCCCGCACATACGGAAACAAGACGTTGGGGCAGTGAATTCCCATGATCGGCTGTATGTCGGCCATGGGCACGCCGCGGATTTCGAAGATCCCGGCCTGTGCCGCCTCCACAAGGAACAGCGTCTTGTCGGCGCTCTTGGCCGTCACCGTGACGGTCAGCACGCACTCGAAAATGTTTTGATCGATCTGCTCGCCACGCGTGCGCAAGCCTACCTCGACTTGGGGCGGCGCCTCTTGCGAAAAAAACGATTGCGGCGCGCCGGGATTCTCCAGCGAGAGGTCCTTGACGTAGATCTTCTGGATAGAGAGCGAGGGCCCAGTGATTGGCGCGGATCCCTGAGGTTGCTCTTGTGGCTCGGCCATGCGCATTCCCGGATAACGGACGAAACCGAAGATTATAGCCGACCGGCTTCGCAGGCCTTGGCAGCTTCAGCCCGGCTCGCCCGACAGGAGCGGATCGAGCTTGCCCTCTCGGTCGAGCGCGACCAGATCGTCGTAGCCGCCGACGTGCTCAGGGCCGATGTAGATCTGCGGCACGGTGCGCCGGCCGGTCTTCTGCATCATCTCGATCCGCCGCGGCGGATCGAGGTCGACTCGTATCTTCGAGATCTCTTCGACGCCCTTGGCGAGCAGCAGTCGCTCAGCCCGGACGCAATAGGGACACACGGCGGTCGAGTACATCGTCACCGTAGCGCTCATCCGTCTTTGTGCAAGGGAAGGCCCGCCTCGCTCCACGCCCGCACGCCGCCTCGCAAGCTGTGCACCTCGGAGAACCCCAGCTTGGCAAGCGCCGAAGCGGCGGCGCGGCTCAGATTGCCGCGGTCGCAGTAGGCGATGACCGGCCGGCCCGTATATTTGCCGAGCTCGGACCCGCGGCTTGAAAGCTCCGAAAGCGGGATATGCAAGGCGTTGGGGACGCGCCCGCCTTGGTAGTCCTTGGCTTCGCGAACGTCCAGCATGACCGCGTTTTGACGGTTGATGAGCTGCGTCGCCTGCATCACGCCGATCTCCCGCATGGGGCCGAGCCGCTTCTGGACCAACGGCCAGAGCAGCATCCCCCCGGAGAGGATCATCACCAGGATCAAAGCCCAGTTGTTCTGTACGAATTGCATCGGTGCTGCTTTTAGTTTGTAACAAAAGAACAAAATGATAACGCATTGCGTCGCTCGTCTTAAGACGAAAGACCAGTCGGCGCAGTGAGTTATTGGACCGTCTCCGGTCGAGGGCGTGCGATTGTCACCGCGGAACTTGTCGCAGTATAGGAAGTCCACCTCAAACGGAGGGCCCGAGAAGGGAAAGAGGCAAGGATGCGGGCGCCCGGGAGAGGGACGGCGCCTCGCCTCCTCCCGCTTCGAATGGCGCTGGCGTTGAGCGTTTGGCAAGCGGACCTTGTAGCGCCGGATACACAGCGTCTTCGCCTTTGTTCGCGTCCGGTGGTCGCCCGGCGGCGCGTCTTAGCTGCATCGTGAAACGGGCGTATACTTTGTGTTCTCCCGCGGCGCGAGCGACTTTCCCCGCCCTGGAGAATCGTTCCTCGAGATTCGCCTATATGTCGGTGCAGCTTGCCGATCGTCGGAAGACTGCAAGTTGTTTGAAGGTGCCACAAGATGAGACCTGCGATGCGTGATGGTTGGAAAAAGGCGGGATGGATCGGCCTCGGCGCCGTGCTCGGCCTGTTGCTCAGCCTCAATTTTTCGGCGTTGGCCGAGCGCGAAGCGCGCCTGCCGATTCCGTACGAGGACCTGCAGTTGTTCTCCGCCGTCTTCGGACGGATCAAGAGCGACTACGTCGAGCCCGTCGCCGACGACAAGCTGATCCGCGAAGCCATCAACGGCATGGTCCACGGGCTCGACCCGCACTCGGACTTTCTCGATGCCGATGCGTTCAAGGAGCTGCAGATCACCACCCAGGGCAAGTTCGGCGGCCTGGGAATCGAAGTCGGCGTCGAAGACGGCATCATCAAGGTCATCTCGCCCATCGAGGACACACCGGCGTTTCGCGCCGGCGTCAAGTCCGGCGACCTGATCGTCAAGATCGACGACACGGTGACGCGGGGCCTCCCGCTGAACAAGGCCGTCGAAAGAATGCGCGGCAAGCCCGGCACGCAGATCGTGCTCACCATCGCGCGCAAGGACGTGGAAACACCGATGACTTTCACGCTCACGCGCGAGATCATCAGCTTCCGCAGCGTCCGCTCCAAGATGGTCGAGCAGGGTTATGGGTATATCCGCGTCGTGCAGTTCCAGGAGCACACCGGCGAGGACGTCGCCAAGGCGATTCGCGACCTGTACAAACAGGGCGAGCTTTCCGGCCTGGTGCTCGATCTGCGCAGCGATCCGGGTGGTCTGCTGAATGTTTCGGTCGGCGTCGCGGCGGCGTTCCTGCCTCCGGACGCGCTGGTCGTCTACACGGACGGCCGCACGCCCGATGCGAAAATGCGCCTCTCCGCCGTTCGACGGCGACTACCTGCGCGGGCGCAGCGACGACTACCTGAAGGACCTTCCGCCTGGAGATCAAGCGGGTACCCGATGGTCGTGCTGGTCGACGGCGGTACCGCGTCGGCGTCCGAAATCGTCGCCGGCGCGCTTGCAGGACCACAAGCGCGCGATCGTGATGGGCGCGCAGACTTTCGGCAAGGGTTCGGTGCAGACCATCCTCCCGCTCGGGCCCAACACGGGACTGAAGCTCACGACGGCGCGCTACTACACGCCGAGCCGGCCGCTCGATCCAGGCCAAGGGCATCGAGCCCGACGTCGCGGTCGACGACGGACGCGACTGCCCGAACCGCCTGCGCGAAGCGAACCTCGAGCATCATCTCGAGGTGCCGGTAGGCGGAGCCAAAGGCGATGCAGCGCTGGATACCAAGATCGTAGTCCCCGCAGCGACGCTGCCGGCCAAGACGCGACGACAAATCCAAGGCCAAGCCGACCATCGAGACGCCGGCGCCGACGCCTCCGCGGGTCGAGTTCGGCTCCGCCGACGACTTCCAGCTCAAGCAGGCGCTGAACCAGCTGAAGGGCCTGCCGGTGATCGCATCGACCAAGTCGATCGCGGCCCAAGCAGCCAAGCCCGCAATAGGACGTTCTCGAATCAGCCAAACAACGCCCGGCTCGCCGGGCGTTTTTGTCTTGAGACTTCAATTCAATAGTGGACGACGAGTGGACGACGCCCAACTGCTGCGCTACAGCCGGCACATCCTCCTGCCGGAGCTCGGAGTCGACGCGCAGCAGCGCTTTGCGATCCGCGCATGCGCTGATCATCGGTGTCGGCGGCCTCGGCAATCCCGGTGGCGCAGTTTCTCGCCGCGGCCGGCGTCGGCACGCTCACGCTCGTCGACGCGGATCGAGTCGATCTCACCAACCTGCAGCGCCAGATCCTGTTCGACACCGACGATCGTCGGCCGGCCCAAGGTCGACGCTGCAAGCGCGCGGCTCGCCGCCGTCAATCCCGAGGTCCGGGTCGAGCCGCGGTCGTCGGCACGGGTCGGGGAGCGCGAGCTCGGCCCGCTCGTCGCGGGCGCCGACGTCGTCGTCGACTGCTCGGACAACTTCGCGACCCGCCACGCGGTCAATCGCGCCTGCGTCAGCGCGAGGAAGCCGCTGGTGTCCGGTGCGGCGATACGCTTCGACGGCCAGATCGCGGTGTTCGACGCGCGCGATGCCGGCCAGTCCCTGCTACCACTGCCTGTTCGGCGAGGGCGACGAATTCGAGGAGACGCGCTGCGCGACGCATGGGCGTATTCGCGCCGCTGGTCGGCATCGTCGGCGCGACCCAGGCCGCGGAGGCGTTGAAGCTCATCGCCGGGGTCGGCACGATCGCTGGCCGGGCGTCTGCTGCTCGTCGACGCGCTCACGATGGAGTGGCGCGAGGTGCGCGTGCTCAAGGATCCGCGAATGCCCGGTGTGCGGGACAGGAGCGCGCGATGAGCGGCGTCTCGCCTGCCGCCCGGCGCATTGGCGTGCATTGTGCTGCTCGTCGCGTACGTAGGATCGAGTCTGGCGCGACGCCGGTACGCACGCGCTGCCAGCCGCCGAATGGAAGGCGATCCAGCGAGTCATCGCCGAGCAGCGCGCGGCGCTCATCGCCGGCGACGCCGAAAAGGCGTTCGGCTACGCCACCGCGGCATCCAGCACCAGTTCGGCGACGCGGCGACCTTCATGGCGATGGTCGCAGACGAGCTACGCTGCGCTGCTCGAACGCGCGCTACGTCGAATTTCTCGAAGGCGCGGTGATCGACGGACTCGTCGTACAGCCGCTGCGGCTGATCGACGCCGACAACACCGTGCGGTCGCGCTGTACACGATGGAGAAGCAGAAGAACGGCCGTGGCGGATCTCGGGCTGCTCGATCGCGCCGTCGACGGTGCAGGCGGCTTAGACGTCCAATAGGGCATTAACTGAAGAGAAGAGCCTGCGGAAAGAAGGGGCCTCTCGCGCGCCGATCAGGAAAACAGATATTTTCGCTGCGCGTCCCAGCCGTCCTGCGGCAGCCGCTTGAATCCCGACTTGGCGAACAGCATCCAGCGCCCGACGACGAACGCGAGAAGCACGTTCGCGTCGGCGACCGGGTCGCCCGGCCACGCGCCTCCCGCCTGCGCGATCTTGAGCGACTGCCGCAGCGACGCCTCGATGCGATCGTAGAGCTGGTTCATGCGCGCCTGCAGGCGCTCGTCCTCGTTGACCAGCGCGTCGCCGATCAGCACGCGCGTCATTCCCGGGATTCTTTTCGGCGAAGCCGAGCAGCACGGCGACGATCTGCGTCGCCTGCGCGACGCCGTCGGTCGATGTCGCTGGTGATCCGGTTGACCAGCGAGAACAGCGTCGTCTCGATGAACTCGATCAGTCCCTCGAACATCTGCGCCTTGCTGGCGAAATGGCGATACAGCGCCGCCTCGGAGACGTCGAGGCGCGCCGCCAGCGCGGCGGTGGTCATCTTTTCGCCGCGCGGAGTCTCCAGCATCGCGGCCAGCGTCTGCAGGATCTGCAGCCGACGCTCGCCTGGTTTGCTCGCCATCGCGTCCTTCTCCGGCGCGTGACGAGACGCCGTTCGCTCGCGTCGATATCGGCGCTTGATCATCGTGCCGACGCCTTCGTTGGTCAGCACCTCGAGCAGCAGCGCGTGCTCGACGCGGCCATCGATGATGTGCGAGCTCTTCACGCCGTTCTTCACCGCGTCGAGCGCCGAGCCGATCTTCGGCAGCATGCCGCCGTGGATCGTGCCGTCGGCGAACAGCGCCTCGATCTCGCTCGCCGAGAGCCCGGTCAGCAGCTTGCCGTCCTTGTCGAGCACGCCGACGGTGTTGGTCATCAGCACCAGCTTTTCGGCGTTCAGCGTCTCGGCGAGCTTGCCGGCGACGAGGTCGGCGTTGATGTTGTAGGCCTCGCCTTCGTGGCCGACGCCGATCGGCGCGATCACCGGGATGAAGTCGCGCGAATCGAGCAGATTGATGAGCTCCGGATCGATCTTCTCGATCTCGCCGACCAGGCCGATGTCGACGAATTCGCCGTGGTTGGTCTCGCTCTTGAGCAGCATCTTGCGGGCGTGGATGAACGCGCCGTCCTGCCCGGTCAGGCCGACCGCGCGGCCGCCGTGCTGATTGATGAGGCCGACGATCTCCTGGTTGAGCTCGCCCAGGACCATTTCGACGACGTTCATCACCTTCTCGTCGGTGACGCGCATGCCCTGGCGGAACTCGCTCTGGATGCCCATCGTCTTCAGCAGGTCGCCGATCTGCGGGCCGCCGCCGTGCACGATCACCGGGTTCATGCCGACCAGCTTCAGCATCACGACGTCGCGCGCGAAGCCCGCCTTCAGCGCCGGCTCGGTCATCGCGTTGCCGCCGTACTTGATGACGATCGCCTTGTCGTGAAAGCGCTGGATGTAGGGCAGCGCCTCGGCCAGGATCTGGGCTTTGAGCGCGGCGGAGGCGGCCTCGATCGGCATGGAGGTCCCATGGTGTTGGGCAGAGCGCTCGCGCGCCTCACAAAGCGGGCTGATCGGGATGCGGCGATTGTACCCGAAGGCCGCGAAGCAAAATATCGGCGCCGCTTAGCGAACGAGTAAGCCCTGACTGGCGCGCGATGCATCGCGTTGTATCGCACAAGGCATTTTGCTATCTTGGCGGCATGTCGAGCGCGCTGCCGGACCCCATCGACGTAGGTCTCGTCAGCGCGTGCTGGTCACCAAGCTGCGCCATCACGGCGACGTTCTGCTCGACCTCGCCGGTATTCACCGTGCTGAAGCGGGCGCTTCCCGGCGCGGAGATCGACGCGCTCGTCTACCGAGAGACCGCTCCGATGCTGGAGGGCCATCCGGCGATCGCCCACGTGCATGTCATCGATCGCGACTGGAAGCGCCAGGGCCATGGCTGCAGGCACGCGCCGAGCAGCGCGTTGCTCTCACGCCTGCGGGCGCGGCGCTACGATCTGATCGTTCATCTGACCGAGCATCCGCGCGGCGTCTGGCTCGCGCGCCTGCTCGCGCCGCGCTACGCCGTCGCGCGCCACCTCGAAGGCGCGCACTGGTTCTGGCGCAGAGCTTCACCCACTACTATCGGCTGCCTCGCGGCACGCCGCGTCACACCGTCGAGTGCAATCTCGACAGCCTGCGTCGCATCGGCATCCAGCCTGCCGGGGCCGAGAAAGCGCTCGTCCTGGTTCCGGGCGAGGCGGCAACGCGCGCGCGCAGATGCGCTCGCTCGCGCAGCACGGCCTCGAACCCCGCGCGCTTCATTCAGATCCATCCCGGTTCGCGCTGGCTGTTCAAATGCTGGCCGGCGGAGAGCTACGCAGCGCTCATCGAGCGGCTCGTGCGAGACGGCTGGCGGATCGTACTGACCGGCGCGCCCGACGCCCGCGAGCGACACCTCGTCGACTGCGATCGTCGCGGCGCTGTCGGACTCCGCGCGCGCAGCGCTGGTCGACCTCACCGGGCAGCTCGGCCTGCGCGAGCTCGCTGCGCTGACCGCGAAGGCGCGCGCCTTCGTCGGCGTCGATTCGGCGCCGATGCACATCGCGGCGGCGATGCAGACGCCGGTAGTGGCGCTTTTCGGCCCCAGCGGCGAGCTCGAATGGGGGCCGTGGCAGGTGGCGCATCGGGTCGTTGCCTCGACGGATCACCCGTGCCGGCCGTGCGGCATCGACGGGTGCGGCGGCGGCAAGATTTCCGAATGCCTGACGACCCTGCCGGTCGACCGCGTCTATCGCGCGCTCGGCGAGTTGCTCGCCGAGACCGGCGGTAGCAGCGCGGGTCGCAGGAATGTGTAGCGAGCCTCGCCCTCACCCCTTCCCCCTCTCCCGCGAGCGGGCGAGGGGGAATTTCGTGGTGCAAGTGGTTGTCGCCCACTTGCACAAGTGTTATTAACGTGCGGCTCGCGATCATCCGCCAGCGCTACACGCCATACGGCGGCGCCGAGCGCTTTGTCGAGGGCGCGCTCGAAGCGCTGCTCGAGCGCGGCATCGCCATCTCGCTCTACACCCGGCAATGGCCGCAAACGCGGCTGCAGCTGATCGAGCCCGTAATCTGCAATCCGTTCTACATCGGCCGCCTCTGGCGCGACTGGAGCTTTGCGCGCGCCGTATGCCGCGAAGTGACGCGGAAGGCGCCCGACCTCGTGCAGTCGCACGAGCGTCTGCTCTGTTGCGACGTGTACCGCGCCGGTGACGGCGTGCACCGCGTCTGGCTCGACGAGCGGCTGCGCGACGCGTCGGCGTTCGAGCGGTGGCGGATCGAGTCGAATCTCTATCATCGCTACGTGCTCGAGATGGAGCGGCGCCTGTTCGCAAGCCCGTGGCTGCGCGCGGTGATCTGCAACTCCAAGATGGTGCGCAACGAGATCCGCGAGCGCTTCGGTGTGCCCGAGGATAAGCTGCCGGTGATCTACAACGCCGTCGACAGCGACGTCTTCTCGCCCGCGCTGCGGCAGCATCGAGCGGCGATGCGCGAAAAGCTCGGCGTCGCCGACGACGCGACGGTGTTTCTTTTGGTCGGTTCGGGCTATGCGCGCAAGGGCGTGGCAACCGCGATCGCGGCGCTGTCGCGGCTGCCGGGCGATACCTATCTGTTTGTGGTCGGCCGCGACAAATCGAGATGGCATTACAAGCGCGTGGCGCAGCAGCTGGGCGTCGCGCATCGCGTGGTGCTGGTGGGAGCGCAGGATGATCCGAGGCCGTTTTTCGGCGCGGCCGATGCGTTCGTGCTGCCGACTCGATACGACCCATGCCCCAACGCCGCGCTGGAGGCGATGGCGTGCGGACTCCCCGTAGTCACCAGCACCAAGTGCGGCGCCGCCGAGCTCGTGTCCGAACACGATGCGGGATTCGTGTGCGATGCGCGCGACGTCGACGCGCTCGCCCGGCACATGATGACGCTGACCGCGCGGGACGCGCGCGAGGCGCTCGGCGCTCGCGCTCGCGAAGTTGTCCTCCCCCTGACGCCCGCCGCGATGACGCTGCAGATGGTGCTGCTCTATCGCGATCTTCTCGCCGCGGCGTACGCGGCGAAGACGCCGAAGGCGTCCAAGCCCGCCGACCTCCTGCGCTATAATCGCGGCCACTTCTTTGACGCCCCGGCCGCCGCGCTCGCCGGTTCCATCGGTGTCCTCCAGTCTGACCCTCTACCGGCGCCTGTTGCGCTACGTTCGACCGTACTGGTGGGCGTTCGCGCTGGCCATCGTGGGCATGGTCATCGTCGCTGCCGGCGACGTGCTCATGGCGTACATGGTGATGCCGATCATCCAGAAGCTGCAGAATCCCGATCCGGCGATGACACTGCAGCTGCCTCTCGCCGTGGTCGCGGTGTTCCTGCTGCGTGGGATGGGCTCGTTCATGTCCGAATACGGCATGGCGTGGACCGGTCACCGCGTCGTTTTCGATCTGCGAAAGGAAATGATCGATCGGCTGCTGTCGCTTCCCACGCCGTATTACGACGCGCAGTCGTCGGGGCGCCTCATCTCGAAGTTCACCTTCGATGCCTACCAGCTCGCTGCCGCGAGCTCGTCGGCCATCACCACCGCGGTGCGCAGCGCGCTGACCATCATCGGAAGCGTCGGGCTACTGCTGTGGCTGAACTGGCAGCTGACGCTGGTCGCCATCGTCCTGCTGCCGATGGTCGCCGCGGTGACGCGCTATTTCAGCCGAAGGCTTCGCCGCATGGCGCGCGACGTGCAGCAGCGCACGGGATCGATCACCCACGTGCTCGAGGAGATCATCGGCAGCGAGCGCGTGGTGAAAATCTTCGGTGGACATCGGTACGAGAGGGACCGCGCGGTCGCCGGCGCGAACAAGCTGCGACAGTCGATGAGCAAGCAATCGTCCGCGAGCGCGGCGAGCTCGCCGCTGTTGCAGTTCGTCGGCGCGTGCGCGGTAGGCTTTGTCGTCTACATCGCGCTCAAGCATAGCGAGACCGGCGGCTTCGATGCCGCGCGCTTCACCACTTACGTTTTCGCGCTGCTGACCTTGCTCGATCGCCTGCGCTCGCTTTCCGGCGTCAACGCCAACATCCAGCGCGGGCTTGCGGCGGCGGAGAGCATCTTCGGGCTGATCGATGAAAAGCCGGAGAACGACCACGGATCGGTGACTCTGCAGCGGGTGCGCGGCGAGCTCGCGTTCGATCGTGTCTCGCTTCGCTACGCCGCATCGGAGCGCGACGCGCTGGCGGACGTGAGCCTGTCGATTGCGCCAGGCGAGAGCATCGCGCTGGTGGGGCCGTCCGGCGGAGGCAAGACCTCGCTCGTCAACCTGATTCCGCGTTTCTACGAGCCCTCCTCCGGCCGGATCCTGCTCGACGGCCACGACATCGACAAGTCTCACCTTGTCGAATCTGCGCAGCCACATCGCGCTGGTGAGCCAGGACGTCACGCTGTTCAACGACACGGTCGCTGCGAATATCGCGTACGGCGCGATGGGCGATGCGCCGCGCAGCGCAATCGAGAAGGCGGCGCACGCAGCGCACGCGCTCGAGTTCATCCGCGAATTGCCCGACGGCTTCGATACGATCGTAGGCGAAAACGGCATTCGCCTGTCCGGAGGTCAGCGCCAGCGGTTGGCGATCGCGCGGGCCATTCTCAAGAACGCACCCATCCTCATCCTCGACGAGGCGACGTCCGCGCTCGACTCCGAATCGGAGCGGCACGTGCAGGCGGCCATCGACGCGCTGATGCGCGGACGCACGACCATCGTCATCGCCCATCGTCTGTCGACGATCGAGCGCGTCGACCGCATCGCGGTGCTCGACGCCGGCCGCATCGTCGAGCAGGGCACGCACGCCGAGCTGCTCGCCCGCGACGGCGTCTACGCGAAGCTGCATCGCATCCAGTTTGCCGCGATGGCCGTTGCCGAATAGACGCGGAAATGGCCGGAAGGACCGCTCGCGCGTGCGCATATTGCACACCGAAGCATCGCTCGGTTGGGGCGGTCAGGAGATACGCATCCTGACCGAGGCGGCCGGAATGATCGCACGCGGCCACAGCGTCGAGCTCGCCTGCCCGCCCGACGCACGCATTTTCTCCGAGGCGGACCGTTACGGCGTTCGCGCGCATGCGCTGCCGATCGGACGCAAGCGACCCCTGGGCCTCCTGGCGCTGACGCGCTTCCTGGCGAAACATTCATTCGACGTCATCGACTCGCACAGCTCGACCGACAGCTGGCTATCGGCGCTTGCCTGCGGTGCGATGCGAATTCGACGCCTGCCCCCGCCGGCGCTGGTCCGAACGCGCCACATCTCGGCCGCGGTGCCTCGCGACGCGATGACGCGCTGGCTCTATGGCAACGCCACCGCAAGCATCGTCACCACGGGCGAGGCGATCCGCGCGCATCTGGTCCGCGATCTGGGCATCGCACCCGCGCGCGTGACGTCGATACCGACCGGCATCGATACCCGGCGTTTCGCACCCGGCGACAGGCTTGGCGCGCGGCGCGCGCTCGGGCTTTCCTCCGGCGTCCCGCTGGTAGGCATCGTCGCTACGCTTCGCAGCTGGAAGGGCCACCGGTTTCTCGTCGACGCCGTCCCGCTTCTTTCGCACGGCGACGCCCAAGTGCTCATCGTCGGCGAAGGCCCGCAGCGCGAGGCGCTGCAGCGACAGATCGCGGAGCTCGGTCTAGGCGGGCGGGTCCGCCTCGTCGGAAACCAGAACGACGTCGCGCCGTGGCTCACCGCGCTGGACGTGTTTGCGCTGCCGTCATACGCCAACGAGGGCGTTCCCCAGGCGCTGCTACAGGCGATGCTCGTCGGAGTTCCATGCGTGACGACCGACGCCGGCGCGATCGGCGAAGCGGCGATCGCGGACCACACGGCGCTGGTCATCGCCAAGCAGAACGCCGTCGCGCTGGCAGCGGGCATCGACCGCCTGCTCGGCGATCCCGCGCTTGGCCGCCGCCTCGCGCTGGCGGCACGCGAGCGGGCGATCGCGAGATTCAGCCTCGACGCGATGCTCGACCGAATGGAAGCGGTCTTCATTCGCGCTGTCGACGAACAACGCCGCGCTTGAGCGCAGGCATCGTTTTTCGGGGCGCGCCCGCGTGGTCTCACGCGCGCTGCTGCGACGCATCTCGCAGCCGGCGCCGATCGCCGTTGGAGCCGCGACGCATACTGATCGCGCATCATCTCCTGCTGGGCGACACGCTGATGCTGACGCCGCTGATCGCGAAGCTGCGGGGGCGATATCCCGCGGCCGACATCGTTATGGCGCTGCCCGAGGCTTATCAGCGCTCTGTATGCGAAATTTCCGTACGGCGTGCGCGCGATCGGCTGGGATCCGCGCGAGCCGGCCGCGTCGGCGCTTTGGCGCGAGCCGGGCTTCGATCTCGCATTTGTTCCCGGGGACAATCGTTTCAGCTGGCTCGCGCTTGCGCTCGGAAGCCGCTGGATCGTCGCCTTCGACGGCGATCGGCCGGGTCGCAAGAGCTGGCCGGTCGACGAGTTGCGCGCCTATCCCGCGGCGCCTGCCGCGTGGGGCGACATGGTCGCGACCCTTGCCGACGGCCCGCCTCCCGCGCCATACGCGAGCTCGGACTGGGAAGCGCCCGACGCGGACGCGTTCGACCTGCCGTCCGCGACCCTACGCGGTGCTGCACGTCGGCGCGAGCAGCGAGCTCAAGCTGTGGGAGCCCGATCGCTGGCGGGCGCTCGCGGCGTGGCTCGAAGCGCGCGGCATCGAGCCGGTCTGGTCGGCGGGCCGCGGCGAGGAGGCGCTCGTGCGCGAATGCGACCCCGGTGGAAGCATCGCGCAGCTATGCCGGTGCGCTGTCACTGCCGCAGCTGTGGCGGCTGCTCGCCGACGCCGCGCTGCTGGTCGCGCCCGACACCGGCATCGCCCACCTCGGCCGTGTCGTCGGAGCGCCCACGGTGGCGCTCTTCGGCCCGGGATCGGCGGTGATCAGCGGCGCCGGCGAGTTCTGGCGCGACGCGCCGTTTCGCGCGGTGACCGTCGACCCGTTTCCCTGCCGCGATCAGCGCGTGCTCTTCAAGCGCGAGATCGCGTGGGTGCGGCGCTGCGGACGAACTCTCGCGGAATGTCCGCACCCGCGCTGCATGGACGCGATCGACGTCGACCGCGTCACGGCGGCGATCAGCGATCTGGGAATGACCTCGCCGTAGCGTCGCCGGCGTATCGCCGCGGGCGCCAGCGCGTGTCAGCGGCGGCGGCGCGCCAGGACTGCCACCGCGGCCGTCGCCGGACACGGCGATCTCGCCCGGCGGCGCGTATTCGGGAATCCACGTCTTGAGCCACGCGCGCACCTCGGCGTCGCCGGCGGCGCGGTCGCGCTCGAGCCAGGCGACCATCTGGTCGACCGCGTCGCGACTGCCCGCGCGCGCCTGCGCGATGCGCAGCTTCGGGTGCGGCGTCGGCAGCGTCGTCTCGCTCGAGGCGAGCGGCTCCTCGTAGAGCTTCTCGCCGGGCCGCAAGCCCGTGAACACGATCGCGAATGCGATCGGGGTCCGCGCCCGAGAGCCGGATCATGTCGCGCGCGAGATCGACGATCTTGCACCGGCTCGCCCATGTCGAGCACCAGCACCTCGCCGCCTCTTCCCATCAGTCCGGCCTGCAGCAGCAGCTGCGTCGCTTCGGACAGCGACATGAAATAGCGCGTGATCTCCGGATGCGTCACCGTGACCGGGCCGCCGCGCGCGATCTGCTCCCGGAAGCGCGGGATCACGCTGCCGGCGCTGCCGAACACGTTGCCGAAGCGCACGATGACGAACTGCGTCGCGCCGTTCTGCAGGCTCTGGCAGACCATCTCGGCGAGCCGCTTGGACGCGCCCATCACGTTGGTCGGATTGACCGCCTTGTCGGTCGAGACCAGCACGAACTTCTCGACGCTTGCGCGGCCGCCGCGGCGCGCGCCGAGCACCCAGGTGCCGTACGCGTTGTTGCGCACCGCCTGCCAGGCGTTGGTCTTCTTCCATCAGCGGCACGTGCTTGTACGCGGCCGCGTGAAAGATGACGCTGGGGCGCTCGCGCGCGAGCACCTGCTCGACCAGCGCGGCGTGCTTGACGTCGCCGACGAGCGTCGCGAGCGGCAGATCCGGGAAACTCGTCCTGCAGCGCCTGCTGGATCTGGTAGAGCGCGTATTCCGACAGATCGAACAGCACCAGCCGCGCGGGCCGGAAGCGCGCGATCTGCCGGCACAGCTCGGCGCCGATCGAGCCGCCGGCGCCGGTGACCATCACGACGCGGCCGCCGAGCCATTCGCTCAGGCCCGCGCTGTCGAGCACCACCGGATCGCGGCCGAGCAGGTCGTCGAGCTCGACGTGGCGGATCGTCGTCAGCTGCGAGCGGCCGCTGATCAGATCGTCGTACGACGGGACCGTCAGCGCCTCGACGCCGGCCGCCGCGCAGAGCTCGGCGACGCGCCGGCGCACGCCGTGCGCGGCGGAAGGCAGCGCGATGATCACCGTGCGCACGCCGAATCGCTTGCGCCCACAGCGGCAGCTCGGCGATCGGGCCCAGCACGCTGATGTTGCGCAGCAGCCGGCCCTGCTTGGCCGGATCGTCGTCGAGCAGTCCGACGACGCGCCACTGGCGGCTGTGCGCGAGCTCCTTGGTCAGGCGCGCGCCCGCCTCGCCCGCGCCCAGGATCAGCACCGGCTCGCCCAGCGCCGCCAGCGGGCTGTAGAGCCGATGCTCCTTCCAGATGCGGTAGGCGAAGCGGCTGCCCGCCATCAGGAAGATCAGCGACCAGCGGATAGAGGATCAGCACGCTGCGCGGCACGACCGACAGTCAGCCGCAGCATCACCAGCACGACGGGGATCGCGACCGCGCCCAGACCCGACGGCGAGCACGATCCGCTGCAGGTCGGGGAGGCTCGCGAAGCGCCACAGGCCGCGGTAGAGGCCGAACGCGAGAAAAATGCCGGCCTGCAGCGGCAGGACCCAGGCGAGCGTCCGCCAGCATGTCCGAAAGCTGCGGCTCGTGCAGGTCGAGGTTGAAGCGCAGCCAGTACAGACCGATCCACGCGATGCGCCGCGGCGACGACGTCGTGGGCGAATGCCAGCCAGGCTCGCCAGTTAGCACTTACTTTCATCATGCGCGGCGCTCCGAGCCACGCCAGGCGTAGGCTATTCCGAGGTAGCAGAAGAGTCAACACGCAGGCCCAAAAGCCGAGCAAGAGCGCACCGACGCCCGGCGCGCGGAGCAGCGCCGCGAGCGCCGTCAGCGCAGTTCCGACCATCAAGGCGGCATAGAGCGCGAGCGTCCCGCGGTGGCCGAATCCGAGTTGCACCAGCGTCTGATAGAAATGCTCGCGATGGGCTTCCCAGATCCGCTTACCGCGCAGCGATCGGTGGACAAGGTCACGCTCGCGTCGGCGATGAAAGGCAGGAACACGAGCACCGGAAACCACGCCGGCCACGAGCCCTTTGCCAGCCCGCGATTCCCGAACACCGCCGCCAGAAATCCCAGAGGAACCGAGCCGACGTCGCCGAGGAAAATTCTCGCCGGAGGCAAATTGAAAACCAGTAGCGGCAGCATTGCAGCCGGAACCGCGAGCATCAACGGGGCATCCGCGTTTGCCGCAACGACGGAAGCATACGAGTATGCGCCAAATCCCAGAATCCCCATGGTTGCGGCCAGACCGTCGCTTCCGTCCATGAAATTGAACAGATTGGCCATCCAGACGATAGCGATCACGCCGATAAGAGCGTTGACAGAGCCCGCGTCCAAGATAAGCCACAAGGCCGCGGCAGCGAGGTGGACCGGCAGTCTGACGATAACCGGCGAGCCGCGCCGATCGTCCCAAAGAGATACGGCGACGATCATGACCAGAGGAACCAGCCACGACGGCGTCGACAGCGTCCACATGCACGCGGACGCGCAACCCCAACCATAGCGCTAATCCCCCGCCCCGCGGCGTGGCCGCGCGTGCAGGGAGCGTTCGTTCGGCGGGTCGATGGGAAGTCGCCCGGCCTTGAGCAACCAGACAAGAGCTGCCGAGGTAACCACAAACGCACTCAGCGCAGGAAACAGAAGCCCCATCACCGCGCATTGCTAACGTGCAGCCACCCGCCCCGCAACAGGGCCGGCAAGCTCTTGTTTGTGCCCATTTTTCGCCCGTGTCGCTCAAAGCGGACCCGCAACGGCGACGTACGAGGAATTATACCCATCCCTGCGCTCACGCGGCTCTATTAAAAAACGCATCCGTGTTGCAATAAAGCAACACGAAACGCAGTGGTTTTTGGGTCGGGGGTTTTAGCTTGCCAATGGATTCGCCGGTTTGGCACAATTGGGTCAACTTCTCCGTTACTCCCGAGAAGGTTCCGATGGCAGGCGCAGAAGCGGTTCCTTGCCAACTTTATCGTTAGAGGAGAAATTCCATGAATAAAAAGCTCGTGGCTCTTGCCGTCGCCGGTGCGCTTCCGCGCCGCTGGCCGTGCAGGCGCAAACCGCGAACGTGACGCTGTACGGTCGCGCGAATATGGACCTCGAGTTCGTCAAGGGCCAGCAGGCCGACGGCTCGAACCCGACGGTCAAGCGCGTGAGCAGCAACTCGTCGCGTTTCGGAATGCGCGGCACGGAAAGCCTCGGCGGCGGCCTGAATGCGATCTTCCAGCTCGAGTCGAACGTAAGCTTCGATACCGGCAACGCTGCGTCGTCTTCGCTCGCCAGCCGCGAAACGTTCGTCGGCCTGCAGGGCAGCTGGGGCAAGGTCACGATGGGCAAGTTCCTGATGCCGCAGGATGACCTCCGCCTCATCTTCGATAATTCGCCCACGCTGAGAACGTCGATCCTGTCGACGGCGCGATCTGGGCGCAGGCGCAGCAGAGCAAGGATACCGGCGGCTTCGACGCACGTACCGGCAACAACGTCCGCTACGACTCGCCGAACTGGAACGGCTTCACCGCGCGCGCTGCAATACTCGACGCGCGACTCGTCGGGCGACACGCAAAACTTCGTCAGCTGCACGCCCCCGGTCACCTCCCCGCCGACGCTGGCGTGCGTGACTCCGATCGCGCCTCCGGCGTCAGCAGCGGCAGGCGGCGACAACGGCAATCACGTGTCCGAACTGCGCCACGCTTGGGTGCTGGGCGGCAACATCATCTACGTCAACGGCCCGATCAACGCCGCGGTATCTTTCGAGCGGAACCAAAAGGTTCGTTCATACATCTCCGATCCCGCCGCGCCTGCAGGGTCAGCGGGAACCAGTGCTGCGAATCCGTTCTTCCCACAGGATACGGACTATACGATCGCGGGAGGCTACGACTTCGGCACGATCTGGCAAGGAGGCTTCGGTCTGCGCGTGGGCGTGGGCTACGAGCACACCAAGTACGAGACCCCGACTGGCGACCTGAAGCGCGACTTCTGGGGCGTCTCGCTAACCGTTCCCGTGGGCGGCGGCAAGGTCCAGGCCCTGTATGGCGAAGCCAGCAAGGGCAAGGGCGGCGCGTCTGACGCCGAGGCCGCAATCGGCCAACTTCGCCATGGCGACAGCACCGGCGCCAGCTTGTGGCAGATCAGCTACGTATACAGCCTGTCGCCGCGGACCATGCTGCAAGCGGGCTATATCAAGATCAATAACAAGGATCGCGCCTCCTATACGTTCCACATCAACCCGTACACGATCGCCGTTGGCGCGGACCCGAGCGGCCTGCTGCTCGGTATCGTGCACCTGTTCTAAGACATTGCCGTTAGGAAGTTCCCAAGTTTAGCTGGGGTTTGAAGTGATCATACGGGCGTCCTAGGGACGCCCTTTTTTGTCCTGTCGTATCATCGCGGGGCAGATTGCGCGATGGTGCGCGGCGCTCTCCGGCAAGAATTGCAATCCATGACAAGCGAAGAACTGATCATCGGTTTCGACCGTGCGCTGCGCACGCTGGCGGGCGCGCCTTCCTCACACCGACCCAATCCGGCGGCGAACCTGCCCGAACAAACGCTGACCCCGCAGGAGCGTCGCCACGCCGGTGGGCTCATGCGCGTCAACCACACCGGAGAGGTGTGCGCTCAGGCGCTCTATCGAGCACAGGCGCTCACGGCGCGGGACGCCGGCGTCCGCGAACGGTTCGCAACGCGCTGCGCGAGAGGAGGAAGATCATCTCGCGTGGACACAGGAGCGTCTGGCCGAGCTCGGCGCGAGCACGAGCTACGCCAATCCGTTCTGGTACGCCGGGTCGTTCGCGATCGGTCTTGTCGCCGGCATTGGAGGCGACCGCGGCAACCTGGGATTTGTCGTCGAGACCGAGCGCCAGGTCGAGGAGCATCTGACGGACCACATGGATCGCCTGCCTGCAGCCGATGCCAAAAGCCGCGCCATCGTCGCTGCGATGCGCGACGACGAAGCTCGCCACGGCGCTGCCGCGCGTGATGCAGGCGCGAGCGAGCTTCCGTTGCCGGTCCGCGTGCTGATGCGCGCAACTGCAAAGCTGATGACGTTGACTGCGTACCGTTTCTAGGACGCGAGTTCCGCTGCGGTACACTGTCCGGCGGTTCGCGTTTCCGAGTGGATGGAGAACCGCAGCGCGGTGCGGGAGACGCATTCAGCGATGGAAAGACTCGATGCTTAGCCGGCTCGCCGGCGTACTGTGTGCCGGCGCCGCGACGCTTGCGCTGCGCCGCGCACGCACAGTTCGCGAACCTCAGGCTCTACGGCAGCCTCAACCTCGACCTGGAGTTCATCCACGGCGCGCAGCCCGACGGCACCAATCCGACGGTCAATCGCGTCAGCAGCAACTCGTCGCGCTTCGGCATCCGCGGCGACGAATACCTCGGCGGCGGGCTGGCGGCGATCTATCAGCTCGAATCTGCGTGTACAGACGGACACCGGCGGATCCCAGCTGGCTTCGCGCGAGACCTTTGTCGGGCTGCAGAACGACTGGGGAACGCTCAAGCTCGGCAAGTTTCTCACGCCCTACGACGACATTCATCCGATCTTCGGCAACGCACCGACGCTGACGACGTCGGTGCTGTCGACCGCGGCGTTGTGGGCGCAGGGGTCACAGAGCAAGGGGCAGGGCGGCTTCGATGCCCGGCTCGGCAACTCGATTCGGTACGATTCGCCGACAAGCAACGGCTTCACTGGCGAGATGCAATATTCCACGCGCGATTCGTCCGGAAACGCCGACGGGCCCTCGGGCGACAACGGCGACCATTCCTCCGAGCTTCGGCACGCGAACGTCTGGAGCTTGGGCGGTTTCTACAGCAATGGGCCCGTCGATCTGGGCATCGCGTTCGAACGCAACGACAGGGTTCGAGGAGTGGGCAGGCACGACGATGCGCTATCGGTCAGCGGTGCCTACGACTTCGGCGATATCAGCAAGTCATTCAACGCTCGCGTCGCCGTCATCTACGAGCGCCTGAAATACGACACGCTCGACGGTAATCTCACGCGCGATTTTTACGGCGTCTCGGCGACCGTTCCGGCAGGCGGAGGATGGATCTACGGCTTCTGGGGACACGCCGGCGACGGCAAGGGAAGTACCGCCGACGGTACGCAGGTGGGCGCTGCTCACCAAGGGTCCCGGGACCGGCAGCGACCAGTGGGAGGTGAGCTACTCGTACAACCTGTCGCTGCGCACTCTCATCTATGTCGGCTACGTGCAGATCAACAATCGCGCCAACGCAGCCTACACCTTCAATATCAACGACTACGCTATTGCGCCGGGGGCCAAGCCCGTCGGGATTTGTGCTCGGCATGGCGCACTTCTTCTAGAGTTTCTGCCCGCTATCCGAATCGCGCCGCCAACTGCGCGACAACCGCGCTCCATCATCGATGCCGCTAGGCGCTCGCGGCCGGGCGCTCGTTTTTCTTCCAGTGGGCCAATGCCTCCACGCGCGCTTCGCGGATTTTCGCGGGGAGGTCCCGCGCGGCCGGGTGAGCGCGGGCGATCGCGCCGGCGTCGACGACCTCACGACCTCGAGCGCCGAATTCAGATCCGAGCGGGCTCATAGGGTCCTCGAGGAGCGCCCCGGCCGCGACAAGGCATCGGCGGCGCACGCCCGCAAGAGGTCGGCCAGACGTTCCGGGCGGCTCAGCGCGTCGGCTGCCAGAAGCAGGTCGAGCAGCGTCGATGCGCGCAGCTCCGCGGCGCGATGCACGGTTCCGTGATAGCGCGCCGTGAGCTTCGCCATCTCGCGGCAGTCGGCGGGAACGCGCAGTCGCGCGCTCAGGCGCTCGGCCATCCGAACGCTTTTCGCTTCGTGCGCGATGTGGCGCGGCCATTCCTTGCTGGGCGTGGCCGCCTTGCCGAGATCGTGAACCAGCACGGCGTAGCGTACCGGCAACGAATCGCCGGCCGCAGCGCAAAGGTCGAGCGCCTGCAGAACGTGCACGCCGGTGTCTATCTCCGGATGATGAGCGACGGGCTGCGGGACGCCGAAGAGCGCATCGACCTCGGGAAGCAATTGAGCAAGCGCTCCGCACGAGCGCAGAGCCGAGAAGAAACGCGACGGCCGCGCTTCCATGAGAGCTCGCGAAAGCTCCTGCCAGACGCGTTCCGGAGTCAGGCTTGGAATCTCGCCTCCGGCGACGATCGCGCGCATGAGCGCTTCGGTTTCCGGGGCGACGGAAAAGCCGAAGCGCGCCGCAAACCGCGCAACACGCAACACCCGCAGCGGATCCTCGGCGAACGCGGGACTCACATGGCGTAAAATCCCCGCTCGCAAATCGCGCTCGCCGCCATAAGGGTCGATCAGCGTTCCATCGTCGTCGCGCGCCATGGCATTGATGGTGAGATCGCGGCGGCGCAGGTCTTCCTCGCAGCGTCACGGCGGGAGCGGCATGGAACGTAAAGCCGTGATACCCGCGGCCGCTCTTGCGCTCGGTTCGCGCGAGCGCGTACTCGGCGTTCGTCTCCGGATGCAGAAAGACCGGAAAGTCGCGCCCGACCGGACGGAAGCCCTGCGCCTGCATCGCTTCCGGCGTTGCGCCGACGACGACATAGTCGTGGTCCGCGACGGTCCGGCCGAGCAGCTCGTCGCGTACCGAGCCGCCGACGCGATAGACCTTCATGAACGGAACCGCCTAGCGCGCCGAAGCCCGGTCGTCATTGAGGCGTATGCGCCGCGCACCCATGTGACAAAGAACGCTCGGGAGGCTTCAGCGCCGGCTCTGCGTGCGGAGCTTGTCGTAACGGCTCCTTGTCGCGGCAGGCGAGAGATACTCCGGAGCGATTGCCTCCAGCGAGGTAGGGGCGATACCGAAAATTCGCGGAAACGCGCAGTCGCAGACGCTGTCCTTTTTCATCGAAGCGAGATTGTCGCGGCTCATCATTGGACCGGGCAGCAATTCCAGCACGCGCGCCTGCAGCAGCGAGAGCGCCGCGGCCGAGCGGCAGGATCGGACGCTTGTGGCCGGTCAGCTCCCCACGTAGGAAACCAGATCGCGCAGGCGGTAGACTCTCCGGCCCGCACAAGCGCGTAGCGGCGCGCGTGCGTGCGATCGTCCTCGATCGCCTGCGTGAAGGCATGCGCGACATCGCCGACGAAGACCGGTTGAAAGCGGGCGCCCGGACACGCCAGCGGAATCACCGGCAGCACGCTCTGCAGCCTGGCGAACATGTTGAGAAACGAATCCTCGCGGCCGAAGATCACCGACGGACGGAAGACGGTCCAGTGCGAGCCCCGATTCCGCAACGATCTCTTCCGCAGCGCCCTTGCTGCGGAGGTAGCGGCTCGGACCCTGCGGGTCGGCATTGAGCGCGCTCATATGCAGCAGACGCGTCACGCCCGCTCGCGCGGCACGCCGCGGCGAGGCTGCGCGCAAGGTCGACATGAACGTGGTCGAACTCGCCGCGATGGCGCTCGTGCAGGATTCCGACGAGGTTGATCGCGGCGTCCGCGCCGCGGATCAGACGTGAGAGCGTTGCCTGGTCGTGAACGTCGGCTTCGACTACGTCGACGGTCGGCAGCAGAATGAGATGCTTGGCGCGCTCGCGGCTTCGCGTCGGCACGACCACGCGGTGCGATGCGGACACCAGCCGCGCGACGATGTGGCGGCCCACGAAGCCGCTGCCTCCGAGCACGGCTATGGTGAGCTGTCTCATTGGGTCTCGGCGCGGTCGGGCGTGGACAGCGACGCCGCGGCGGTCACGCCGGCCGGCATGACGACGCCCAGTCGATCCTTGAGCGAGACATACGGCAACCCGAGCTGCGCCTGGTAGAACATTGCATTGGCGAGCACTTTTTTCACGTAATCGCGCGTCTCGTTGAAGGGAATCGTCTCGGCGAAGATCGCGCCTTCGAGCTGTGCGCCGTGCCGCGCCATGCCTGCGCGCGCCCCGGTCCGGCATTGTATGCCGCGGTCGCGAGCACCGGCATGCCGTCGAGCCGATCGAGCACATGGCGGAGATAGTATGTCCCGAGCTGGGCGTTGAGCTCGGGCTCGTCCAGATTCAACGCGCGATAATCCGCGCGCCCTGTCTGCCGAGCAACCCATCGCGCGGTCGCCGGCATGAGCTGCATCAAGCCGATCGCGCCCGCGCTCGAGACGATGTCGGGAACGAAGCGGCTTTCCTGGCGGGCGAGCCCGAACGCCAGGGCGGGATCGACGCCATTGTCGCGCGCGGCGTCGACGATGTTCTCCCGGAAGGGCGTAGGGTAGCGCAGCGCAAAATCGTGTCTGCGCTGTGTCCTCTCCGCAGTGTTGATCGAGCGATCGTGAAGTCCCACGCGCCGCGCGTATTCGGCGGCGAGAAGCAAGCCGTCGTCGTCGAGACCGCGGACGACATAGGCCCACTCCCGTATCGCTTCGGGACGAAGCTCGAACGCGCTGAGAGCGAGCACCCTCTGCACGGCTGCGCGCTCACCGAAGGCGGCGAGCGCGGCCGGATCGGCAACGACGGGCTCGCTGACCGGCATGACCGCTGCGCCGATCGCCTCGGCGGCGAGAAAGCCGTAGAAGTGGTGCTCGGTCGCAAGCGACCCATACAGACGCGTCGCGTCATCATCGTGGCCGGCGTGAGCGAGCGCGCGCGCCTTCCAGTAGCGCCATGCAGGCTCCTGCGCCTGCGCTTCGGGCATCGCTTCGATGGCGGATGCCACGTCTTTCCACGCCTGCGCTCGCAGCGCCGCGCGTACGCGCCACGCGCGCTGCACCTCGTTCTGAGCCGCACCGTCGGCTTCCCGATACCATTGATTGGCAAAAGGAGACAGCGTCCGGGCGGCGTTGAACGCGACGATCAGGTTGCCGTAGAGGCGGTCGGGTTCGGGGATCCGCGCTCGAATGCGAAGCCATCCGTCGTGCGCCACGGCCGCGTCGCTGCGCGCGACGCGGTCCAGAGCATATAGCGCGAGCTCGCGACCTGCGCGCGAAGCGAAGCGGAAATCTCCCTTTGTCAGCGCCGCGGGAGCACCGCGATCGATCCGCTGGAGGTCGCGCGGGTCCGGACGCTCGGCGGCGGGAAGCTCGCCCGCGAGCCGCGCCGCGAGCCGGAAATTTCCCGCTTCGTGCGCGAGGCGGAACCTGGCCCACACGTCATTGGTCGTGAGCAAGCCTTGAGCGAGCATCGCTTCGAAAAGCGGCTGGCATGCCTCGGCCTGCTGCTGGCCGCTGAACCAGAAGCTGCGTGCGTCCGCGAGCGCGGAGTCGCCATCGCTCGTGCGCCTCCATTGCACGGCGTAGCACGTCAATTCCACATCGCTGTCGACGCGCGACGGATATTCCTCGGCGAACAGGTCCCATAGCCCGCGCTTGCCCAGCGACTTCAACCATTCGGAGCGAAGACGGTCGGCCAGCGGCATGCCTTCGGAGCGCTTCAGAAACGCGCGCACCCGCTCGGGGTCGGCGTCGTCGAGACGCAGTCGCAGCTGCCAGTAGCCGACGTACGCTTCCAGCAAATGACCCTTGAGCCGGGGCGCGACCTTTTCCAGGCGCTGCGCGTCGCCTGCCTGGAACGCGTCGCGCGCGGCGATGAAATCGGTATCGGCGGGCTGTGCGCGCGCGGCCATCGCGGCGGCGACTGCAATCGCCGCGCATACGCGGCAAAACGCCGGAATAGAGAAGATTCGCAAACTCATCCTGCGTATTATCGCTTATTGTCGAGCACGCACGCATCGATGCCACGCGCTAAATGCACGGGGAGGCCGACAGGCCAGCGGTGCCCTCGCGTCGATGGTAAAATCGCCGCGGCGAATTTGCGCACATACGCATTCCCGGACTGACGAGGGACAAACATGGCTCGAGGCAACGGCACCCCGCTGGTCGGCGTCGTCATGGGCAGCGACAGCGATTGGGAAATCATGCAGCAGGCGGTCGCGCAGCTCGACGCGTTTGGTGTGCCGTACGAGGCGAGAGTCCTCTCGGCGCATCGCACGCCCGACGATGCTCTCGCGTACGCCGAGAGCGCTGCGCAGCGTGGGCTCGCATGCATCATCGCCGGGGCAGGCGGCGCCGCACATCTGGCGGGCGTGATCGCCGCCAAGACCACGTTGCCGGTGCTCGGCGTGCCGATGCCGTCGAAGTATCTGCGCGGCGAGGATTCGCTGTTGTCGACCGTGCAGATGCCGAAAGGAGTCCCGGTCGCGACATTCGCCATCGGTGAAGCCGGCGCGGCCAATGCCGCACTCTTCGCGGTCGCCATGCTCGCACGTACCGACAAAGGCCTCGCCAAGAAACTCGTCTCGTTCAGGGCTCAGCAGTCCGCCAACGTGCTTGCGATGGTCCTGCCGCCAAAAAATCGAGCGAAGTGATCCCGCAGTGATCCGCCAAGCCCGCGCGGGTCCTCATTTCCGCTTGAGCAGATCGCGCTCGGCGCCGATCGGCAAGCCGGCAATCCGCGCCATCTCCGGATCGGCATATCTGCAGCCCTGCGCGACATAGTCCGCCGCCATGGCGGTGGCATCGGCGCCCCAGAAGATCTCGTCGCCGATAACGAGCGTCGGCACGCCGAACACGCCGCGCGCAAGCGCCTCGTCGGTCGAGCGCCGAAGCGCATCTTTCACTTCGGGCGCGTCGACGCGCGCCGACGCGTCGTGAATTCCCAGCTCGGCGATGAGCTCGGCCCACTCGATGGGAAGATCGCCGAGGCGGCCGTCGCGCCAGACAAACCTGAAGATTCGCCGGACAGCGTCGGGATCACAGTCAGCGACGATAGCGAGCCGCAGCAAAGGCAGCGGATTGAACGGGTGAACCGCGGGAAATTTCATGGCAATGCCGAGTCGGCTCGCCTGCCAGACGGCAAAGCGATAGGTAAAAATGCGCTTGGATGCGATTTCCGCCGGTCCCTTGTGGCCGTGCGCCTTGAGCAGACCCGCGAACAGCACCGGCCGGTAGCGTATACGCAGGGACTTCGCGAGCCCGGGCAACTGCTCGCACTGCAGATATGAGAAGGGCGAAACGAAATCGAAGTACCAGTCAGCGCTGGGCATCGACGGCCAGTCTCGAAGCGACTTCCTTACCGCATTCCGCCCGTCGCCGATCGAGCATCGAGACGATCGCGCGCTTCTCCTGCGCCGACAGCTCCGACCACGACGCGATCTCGGCGAGGGTTCGAAAGCAGCCCGCGCAAAAGCCCGTCTCACGATCGATACTGCACACACTGTTGCATGGCGATGCGACAGCAGCGTCCTTCGCGGGGAGCATCACGCCGCGCTCGTCGTAGACTGCGGCTCCTTGGCATCGAGCGCGCGCGCCACCCGTGACACCGGCTCCCGGCCCAGATGGTCCGAGATGAACCTGCCCGCGACCCGCAGCCTGGTCAAATCCACCCCGGTCTCGATTTCCAAGCCGTTGAACATGTAGAGCATGTCCTCGCTTGCAACATTGCCCGTGGCACCCTT
Source organism: uncultured beta proteobacterium (assembly GCA_963745385.1). Lineage (GTDB taxonomy): Bacteria > Pseudomonadota > Gammaproteobacteria > Burkholderiales > Casimicrobiaceae > PALSA-1003. Next base: position 55,294 of record CAVUXI010000003.1, on the reverse strand, counting down.
CGCATAAGGGCAGCCGCCCAGCCCGGCGACCGAGCTGTCGAAGGTCGCGACCCCAAGCTCCATTGCGGCATATACATTGGCGAGCGCCTGGCCGTACGTGTCGTGGAAGTGTCCCGCCAGCTCGCGGATAGGGACAGCCGCCGCCACGGACGCAAAGAGCTTCTGCGTCTTTCCCGGGGTCCCCGTTCCTATGGTGTCGCCGAGCGAGATCTCGTAGCACCCCATGCCTTTGAGCGCTGCCGCCACGTCGCGTACTTGCGACGGATGCACGTCGCCTTCGTAGGGACATCCGAGGACGCACGAGATGTAACCGCGTACCCGAACGCCGTGCGCGGTCGCGGCTCGCGCGACGGGACGCACCCGTTCGAGGCTTTCCACGATGCTGCAGTTGATGTTCTTTTGCGAGAACGTTTCCGACGCAGCCACGAAGATCGCCACTTCGTCGCAATGCGCGGCGAGCGCCGCCTCCAACCCCTTGAGATTCGGCGTAAGCACCGGATATCGAACACCCGGCTTGCGCCGGATTGCCGCCATCACCTGCGCGTTGTCGGACATCTGGGGAACCCATTTCGGCGAGACGAAGCTGGTCGCTTCGATCGCCGGGAGCCCCGCGTCGGTCAGAAGGTCGATGAGCGCCACCTTGACGTCGGTCGGCACTATCGCCTTTTCGTTTTGGAGCCCGTCGCGTGGCCCGACCTCGACCATGCATACGCGTTGCGGCAGCTTCAAGATCGCGCCCTCCGCGTCCTGTCTGTCGCCGGCATTGAACGAAAATATCCGTGCCCCGTCATGTCTTTTGGACCCGAGCGTTACGGAACCCTCTGAATTGTGTTCAGGGATTCCTCAGTACATACGCGCATCATCGACGATGCCACCGACCGGCAGCCCGGCCTCGAGCCGCGTGATCTTATCGGCAACCTGCGCGACAGAATCGTCGATCTGCGTCACCGCCGAGATATGCGGCGTCACGATCACCCGGGGATGATGCCAGAAAGCGTGCGACGCCGCTAAGGGCTCGTCGCGAAAAACATCGAGCATCGCGCCGGCAAGGTGCCCCGCATCGATCAATGCCAGCAAGGCGTCGTCGTCTACAACCGCGCCCCGTGAAACATTGACGATATAGGCTCCGCGCGGCAGCTTCGACAGCGTGGCGTGGTTCAGCAACCCGCGAGTCTCGGGTGTAAGTGGAAGAAGACACACGAGCACGCGCGCGAGCGAGAGGAAGCGTGTCAGTTCGGACATGCCGGCGAAGGAGCGCACGCCCCCAAGGGATCTCGGAGTGCGGCTCCAGCCCGCGAGCGGAAATCCGAACGCGGCGAGCGCCGTCGCGACGGCGGCGCCTAACACGCCCAAGCCGAGGATCCCGACGCCGAATTCGTCTTTTCTCAATCGCGACCGCGGCTCCCAACGCGCATTTCGTTGCTCCTGCGCGTAGGCATCGAATTCCCGGTACCGACGCAACACCGCGTGCACGACGTACTCCGCCATCTGCTGTGCCATACCGGCGTCCTCCAGGCGGATGACGGGAACACCGCCCGGCCGCTCAGGCATCGCCATCAGCGCGTCGACGCCCGCGCCTAAATTGAAAATCGCCTTGGCGCCCGAGAGACCGGCGAGCAGTGCTGCGGGCGGCCGCCAGACTAGCGCATAGTCGACGTCGATCGGATGGGGTGTCGGCCACGTCAAGATTTTCGCGTCGGGCAGCGCTCGCGCAAGCGCATCCCGCCAGGCATCGCCGTCCTCGCCCGCGGTATGAAACAAAAGCCTCAAGCCCGTGCAGCGCTCGCGTCGTCGATCTCGATCAAGTCCGCTCCCTCGCGCACCTGATCGCCGGTCCGGAAGTGGATTGCGCTCACCTTGCCGGCCGCAGGGGCGGCGATGGTGTGCTCCATTTTCATCGCCTCGAGAACGAGCAGCGGCGTGCCGCGCTCTACCGCTTCGCCGACCGACACGTGCACCGCGACGATCGTGCCCGACATAGGCGCGCTCAAGTGTCCGGCGTGGGCCGGTTCTTCGTCGGCGTGGCCGAGCCGGTCGATCAGGGTCAAGCGTTGCGCCGTGCCGGAACAAAATACGTGGCGCTCATCGCCCAGCGCGACAACATGGGCGAGAAGCGTCCGGTCGTCGAGCGACACGCGCAGCCCGCGCGGCGTTTCGGCGGTCTGCGCGACGAACTCGCGATCCAGCGCGCGAACCGCGAGGCCGGCATCGCGGACGGAAAGCTCCGTCACGTAATTTTCCCCGTCGGCGGCAAAGGTCAGCGCGATGGCGTGGCTGGCGCTGTTGAGCCACCATGTATCGATCGCGTTCCACGGCGAGTAGGGATCCTCGGGCGAACCGGTAAGGTGGACGCGTCCAGCCACCCGCAGATACTCGGCGACTGCCGCCATCGCAAGGACCTCCACCGACGGGGGACGCGGCGGAGGGAGCAATTCCCGGCGATGGCGCGCGATCAGACCGGTGTCGATATGGCCGCTTGCGAAGGCCTCGTGTGCAACAAGGCGCTGCAAGAAGTCGATGTTGGTCGCGACGCCGGCCACCTGACATTCGGCGAGCGCGGCGCGCAGCTGCCGCAGCGCCTCGCCGCGGTCTTCGCCCCATGCCACCAGCTTGGCGATCATCGGATCGTAATACTGGCTGATCTGGTCGCCTGCTCGAATGCCCGAGTCGATGCGCACGTGAGCCGACGCCGGCGGCATTCGAAGGTGCGCGATCCGGCCGATCGACGGCAGAAAATCGCGCGAAGGATCCTCGGCGTAGATGCGCGCCTCGATGGCGTGCCCGTAGAGTTCGAGCGCATCCTGCGCGAGAGGAAGCCGCTCGCCCGCGGCAACGCGGAGCTGCCACTCGACCAGGTCGAGCCCGGTGACCATTTCTGTGACGGGATGCTCGACCTGCAGGCGCGTATTCATCTCCATGAAGTGGAACGCGCCGCCGCGGTCGACGATGAACTCGACCGTTCCCGCCCCGACGTAGCCGATGGCTTTCGCGGTGGCGACCGCCGCCGCCCCCATCTCCGCGCGCCGCTCGCGCGTCATGCCGGGTGCAGGCGATTCCTCCAGGACTTTCTGGTGGCGACGCTGAACCGAGCAGTCGCGCTCGAAAAGATGAACGCATTCACCGTGAGTGTCGGCGAACACCTGGATCTCGATGTGGCGCGGCTCGGTGAGGTATTTCTCCAGCAGCATGGAATCATCGCCAAATGCGGACTTCGCCTCGCGGCGAGCGGACGCAAGCGCGGCAATGAACTCGTCGCGCCGTTCGACAATGCGCATCCCTTTGCCGCCGCCGCCCGCCGAGGCCTTGATGAGGACGGGATAGCCGATGCGCTCGGCCTCGCTGATCAGCAGCGCGTCGTCCTGTCCCGTCGCGTGATAGCCCGGCACGATGGGGATGCCCGCGTTGCCGACGATGCGCTTGGATTCGGATTTGGATCCCATCGCCCGTATTGCCCCCGGCGGCGGACCGATAAAGGTCAGACCCGCGGCGGCGACGGCGGCGGCGAAATCCGCGTTCTCCGAAAGAAACCCGTAGCCGGGATGGATGGCCTCTGCCGCGCAGCGCAGGGCGATGTCGATGATGCGATCACCGCGCAGATAGCTCTCGCGGGGGACGACGGCCCGAGGCGATACGCTTCGTCGCAGGCCTCGACGTGCAAGGCGCCCGCGTCGGCGTCGGAGTACACCGCGACGCTGCGTATGCCCATGCGCCTGGCAGTGCGCGCGACGCGGCACGCGATCTCGCCGCGATTCGCGATCAGGATCTTGTCAAACATCGCCCGCCTTGGTCGTGTCCGCGGGCCGTTGTCCGAGCCAGGTGGCGATGCGCTTGAAAATGGCGCGAATGGCACGCCAGAGTTTCGGCAGCAGCCAGATCGACACCGCCAGAATAAGCGTCAACACGATCAGGGACGCGATCGGATACGCAAGTGCAAGGTAGAGCATCGCCCCCACCAGCAGATCCTCGCCGAGCGATGCCGCCCAATTGGAAAACGGCTCGGGCGACGTGTTGAGTACTACCCGGGTGCCTGCCTTGGTGAAATGGCTGCCCGCGGCAAGCGTGCCTCCGACGATCGCCGCGGCCAGCGTCCACGCGGGAGGCGAGTCGCCGAACACGCTCGCGGCAAGCGCTGCGCCGGCGGGGATGCGGACAAAGGTGTGCACCACGTCCCAGACGGAGTCGAAGCCTGGGAACTTGTCGGCGAAAAACTCCACTGCGACCATGAAGCCTGAAGCGCTCAGGACCAGCGGGTGCGAGAGGACGCGCAAATGCGTGGGCAGCTCGAACCAGCCTGCGAAGCCGACGGCGCCGACGACGAACAGCACAGCGTAGAGCCGTATCCCGCTTGCCCAGCCCAACGCTGCGGCAAGGGCGATCAGTTGCCAGGTGTCGAGGAGTTCCATGGCCGTCGAGCTAGTCGCCGCGCGGCACCCACGCCGCCCTGCGTTTGTCGAGGAACGCCGCGACGCCTTCCTTGGCCTCCGCGGAAGCCCTTACCTTGGCAATTCGGAGGGCGGTGTCCGCGATCACCGCCGGGCCGATTGGGCGATGCGCGACCGCGCGGATCAGCGCCTTGCATTCGGCCTGCGCGCGGGGGCCCGCCGTGACCAGAAAACCCAGCAGCTCATTGATTCGATCGTCCAGCTCGGACGCTTGCGCCAGGTCATGAAGCAGACCCAGCCGAAACGCTTCTGCCGCGGAGAAGCGCTCTCCGCTCAGGAAATACCGTCGCGCCGCGCGCGCACCGACGGCTTCGATCACGTAAGGGCTGATCGTCGCCGGAATCAAGCCCAGCTTCGACTCCGAAAAGGCGAAGGTGGCGTCCTGCGCGCCGATCGCGATGTCGCAGCAAGCAACCAGCCCGACGCCGCCGCCGAATGCCGCTCCATGCACGCGGGCGACGGTGGGCTTCGGCAATTCGTTGAGCGTCGACAACATGGCCGCAAGCGCTTTTGCGTCGGCGAGGTTCTGGACCTTCGAGAACCGTGCCATCTTCTCCATCCATTTCAGGTCCGCGCCCGCGCAGAAGCTCGCGCCCGCGCCCATCAACACCACCGCGCGCACCGTGTCGTCGGCGCCCAGCGCCCGGAGCGCCTGCGTAAGCTCGGCGATCAGGATCTCGTCGAACGCGTTGTGAACCTCCGGCCGATTGAGCGTCACCAGTGCGATCGCGTTGCGGATCTCGATGTCGACGGTGCGATAGACGGCAGCGGGCCCCGGCTTCGCTTTGCCGCCACCCGGCCGCTTCATCGCCTTTGCATTTCCCATGGTCTACATCCGGAACACGCCGAACGTCGTCTTGGCGATCGGCTTGTTGAGTGAAGCGGAAATTGCCAGCCCGAGGACCTTCCGCGTCTCGGCGGGATCGATGACCCCATCGTCCCAGAGGCGAGCGCTGGCGTAGTACGGGTGGCCTTCGCGCTCGTACTGCTCGCGTATCGGCGCCTTGAACTCGCCCTCCTCCGCCGTACTCCAGGCTCCTCCCTTGGCTTCGATCGCATCGCGGCGAATCGTCGCCAGCACGGTCGCGGCCTGCTCTCCGCCCATCACCGAAATCCGCGCGTTGGGCCACATCCACAAAAAGCGCGGATTGAACGCCCTGCCGCACATGCCGTAGTTGCCTGCGCCGTAGCTGCCGCCGATGATCACCGTGAATTTCGGAACTTGCGCGCACGACACCGCCGTGACGAGCTTCGCGCCGTCCTTGGCGATGCCGCCCGCTTCGTATTTCTTTCCGACCATGAAGCCGGTGATGTTCTGGAGGAAGATCAGCGGAACGCGTCGCTGTGTGCACAATTCCACAAAATGCGTGCCTTTGAGCGCGGACTCCGAATAGAGCACGCCGTTGTTGGCGACGATGCCCACGGGATAACCGCAGAGGTGCGCGAACCCGGTTACCAGCGTCGTGCCGTAACGGGCCTTGAACTCGTCGAAATCGCTTGCGTCGACGATCCGCGCGATGACCTCGCGCACGTCATAGGGCTTCTTGATGTCGGCGTTGATCACGCCGTAAATATCCTCGACGGGATAGCGCGGCGGCCGCGGCTCCGCGACCTCGAGCGAGACCGTCTTCACCCGGTTGAGCTTGCCCACGATGCGCCGCGCGATCGCAAGCGCGTGCTCGTCGTTCATTGCGAAATGATCGGCAACGCCGGAGACGCGCGTGTGCACGTCGGCGCCGCCAAGCTCCTCGGCGCTGACGATTTCGCCGGTCGCGGCTTTCACCAGGGGCGGCCCGGCGAGAAAAATCGTGCCCTGCTCGCGGACGATGATCGATTCGTCCGACATCGCCGGCACGTACGCTCCGCCCGCGGTGCACGACCCCATCACGACCGCGATTTGCGGGATGTCTTCCGCGGACATCGTCGCCTGGTTGTAGAAGATCCGGCCGAAGTGGTCGCGATCGGGGAACACCTCGGTCTGATTGGGAAGGTTCGCGCCTCCCGAATCGACCAGATAAATGCACGGGAGATTATTCTCCCTCGCGATGTCCTGCGCGCGCAGGTGCTTTTTCACGGTCATCGGGTAGTACGTCCCGCCCTTGACGGTAGCGTCGTTGCAGATCACCACGCATTCGCGGCCGGCGACGCGGCCCAGTCCCGTGATGATCCCCGCGGCGGCGATGTTGTCGTCGTACATCCCATAGGCCGCGAACTGGGACAGCTCGAGAAACGGCGCACCGGGGTCGAGCAGCATCCGGACGCGCTCGCGCGGCAACAGCTTCCCGCGGCCGGTATGCCGCTCCCGGGTTGCGGAACCCCCGCCTTGCTCGATCGCCGCGACCTTGGCCCTGAGGTCCGCGACCAGCGCCGCGAGCGCGTCGCGATTGCTCGCAAACGTCGCGTCGCGGGTGTCGAGGCGGGTCTCGATGACGGGCATGGCGAACTCTATGCCGCCTGGCCCAGAGGGTGACCCGGCATGAGCTGATACGGATGCACCCATCGAGGCTCGCTGCGGATGCGATCGAGCCAGCCTTCGATATTTGCATACGCTGCCCAGTCGACGCCGATCTCCTTCGGCCAGAAGAGATATCCGGCAAGCGACAGGTCGGCGATGGTGAGGCGGTCACCCACGACGTAGCGCCGCCCGGCCAGATGCGTGTCGAGCACCTTCCACGCGGTCTCGGAGCGGCCGCGCAGGAAGACCATGACAGCCGGGTCGGCGTCCTTCTTGAAGGTGCGTAAAAAGCGCATCGTCGCCGTATAGCTGGTGAGCTTGTGGTTATCCCATAAGAGCCAGCGCAGGATGTCGCGGCGCTCCTCGTCATCGGCCGCGCCGAACAGCCCGAGCGTTCCGGCGAGGTAGTCGAGGATCACGCCGGATTGAGTGAGCTGCCGGCCCTCGTGGTCGAGCACCGGTACCTCGCCCATGACATTGATCGAACGAAACACCGGGGTGTTCGTCTCGCCGCCGAAGTAGTCGACGAAGCGCGGCTTCCAGTCCGCCCCCGCGAGCTGCAGCGCCAGCGCGACCTTATACGCGTTGCCCGACTGCGCAAAGCAATAAAGCGTGTATTGGCTCATGTCACCATCCACCCGTTGCAAGCCAGCGCTCGACTTGGTCGAGCCGGTCCAGGCCCCAGAACGGCTCGCCATCCACGACGACAAAGGGCGAGCCGAACGCGCCCGCTGCGATCGCCTGCTCGTTGCTTTTCTTGAGCGCGTCCTTGATGCCTTGATCGTCGATCGCGGCGCGCGCCGCAGCAGGGTCGACGCCACAGCCCGCCGCGACCGAAGCCGCGTTATCGGGGCTGGAAATGTCCACGTCGTCGACAAAAAAGGCTCGATATTCGGCATGGAGCACCTTGGTCGCGAGCGCAGGATCCGTTGCCTGGAGCCAGAGGACGATGCGCGCGGGCGCCTGCGTGGCGATGGGAAACGTCGAAGGCATGCGAAATCCGTCGATGCCATGAAATCGAGCGCTGCGCGCCATGTCGCGCCGCGAGTATTCGCCCTTCAGCGGGATCTGTACCAGAGGAGCCGCTCCGGTGTGCTTGAATACGGCGCCGAGCAGCATCGGCCGCCAGCGTACCTCGCGTCCATGCCGCCCGGCCAGCGCTTCGATTTTCTCCGACGCGAGGAAGCCGTAGGGCGAGGAAAAGTCAAAGTAGAAATCGATGGGAGCGGGCACGTTCCCTCCTCGGGTCAATCCATCAGTGCGCGGCTGATCACCAGCCGCTGAATGTCGCTGGTGCCTTCGTAGATCTGGCACACGCGCACGTCACGATAGATGCGCTCGACGGGGAAGTCGGCGACATATCCATAGCCGCCGTGGATCTGAATGGCGTCTGAGCACACGCGCTCGGCCATTTCCGAGGCGGTGAGCTTCGCCATCGAAGCCTCTTTGAGGCACGGCAGGCCCGCGTCGCGCATCGCGGCGGCGTGCCACACCAACTGCCGCGCGGCCTCGATCTGCGTCGCCATGTCGGCGAGCCTGAACGCCACGGCCTGGTGCTCGGCGATGGGCTTGCCGAAGCTCGTGCGCTCGCGCGCGTAGGCGAGCGCCGCCTCGAACGCGGCGCGCGCCATGCCGACCGCCTGTGCGGCGATCCCTATCCGGCCCGCCTCGAGATTGGCGAGTGCAATGCGGTAGCCTTCGCCCTCGCGTCCGAGCCGGTTCTCCGCCGACACGCGGCAGTTCTCCAACACGATCTGGGCGGTGTCGGATGCGCGCTGGCCGAGCTTGTCTTCGATGCGGGCCGCGATGTAGCCGGGCGTGTCTGTATCGACGATGAACGCCGATATGCCCTTCTTCCCGGCCGCCTTGTCGGTGACGGCAAACACGATGGCGACGTCGGCGTTCTTGCCCGAGGTAATGAACTGCTTGACGCCGTTGAGGGTGTAATCGGATCCGCTGGCTTCGGCGCGGGTCGAAATCGCGGCCGCGTCCGATCCTGCATGCGGCTCGCTCAAGCAGAAACATCCGATCTTCTCGCCTCTTGCAAGCGGCTTGAGATATTTTTCTTTCTGCGCCACATTGCCGAACGCCAATATCGGACCGCACACGACCGAGTTCTGTACGCTGACGATCGTCGACGTAGCGCCGTCACCCGCGGCGATTTCCTCGAGTGCGACCGCCAGCGACACGTAATCCAGCCCTGCCCCGCCGTACGTCTCGGGCACCACCATGCCGCAGGCGCCGAGGCGGCCAAGCTCGGAGAGCGCCTGGCGCGGAAACACGTGCTCGCGGTCCCACCGCGCGGCAAAAGGCGCGAGCTTCTCGGTGGCAAAGGCCCGCATGGTGTTGCGCACCATTTGCTGCGAGTCATCGAGCAGCATGCGCGTAGCGGCACAGGCCGGCATTCATCCAACAGCGATTTCCGCGGCTCATCTTCGCGAATCGAACGCGAGGCGGACCGCGATTCCGGCGAGAACGACGCCGAGCACCCAGCGCTGCACGGCCGTCCAGATCGGGCGGCGCGCGAGAGCGCCGGTGATCGCGCTTGCGGCAAGCACAAAGCACAGGTCGCCAATGATGCTGATGGCGATCTGCATCAGTCCCAGCACCAGGCTCTGCGCGAGCACGCTGCCCCGCGACGGGTCGATGAACTGCGGAAAAAGCGCGAGGTAGAACATCGCGACTTTGGGATTGAGGATGCTGGTCAGCAGCCCGATGCGGAACAGGCGCGCGGGTGGATCGGGAGGAAGCTCCCGTGGAGCGAATACGCCCTTGCCGCCAGGCTTGACCGCGCCCCATGCGAGCCAGAGCAGATACGCCGCACCGATGTAGCGCATCGCATCGTAGAGCAGCGGCACGGTCAGGAAGATCGCGGACAGGCCGAGCGCCGCCGCGACGACGTGAAAAACGAACCCCAGCGACGTGCCTGCGAGCGATACGATGCCCGCTCTGCGTCCCTGGCAAAGGGTGCGAGACACCAGGTAGAGCAGGTTGGGGCCGGGCGTGAGGACGAGCAGCACGCTTGCCAGAGCGAATAGGGCGAAGCTCTGGGTCGAGGGCATCAGCAAATCGCTCCGCCTGCTCTCACACGAGCTCGATCGCCAGCGCTGTCGCCTCGCCGCCCCCGATGCATAGGCTCGCCACGCCGCGCTTTTTGCCCATCTTGCGCAGCGCGCCGATGAGCGTCACCACGATACGCGCGCCCGAGGCCCCGATGGGATGCCCGAGCGCGCACGCGCCGCCATGTACGTTCACTTTCTCGGGCGGAAGCTCGTGCGCCTTCATCGCCGCCATGGTCACGACCGCGAAAGCCTCGTTGATCTCGTAGAGATCGACATCCTTCGAGGTCCAGCCGATCTTCGACAGGAGCTTTTGAATCGCGGCTATCGGCGCGGTCGTGAATTTGCCCGGTTCCTGGGCGTGAGTCGCATGACCGAGGATGATCGCCAGAGGTTTGAGTCCTTTCTTTTCCGCAACCGACCGGCGCATCAGCACCAGTGCGGCGGCACCGTCGGAAATCGAGCTCGAGTTTGCCGCGGTGACGGTTCCGTCCGGCCTGAATGCGGGTTTAAGTCCCGGAATCTTTTCGGGGCTTGCTTTGCCCGGCTGCTCGTCGCGATCGATCACGACGTCGCCCTTGCGCGCAGGCACCGTGACCGGCGCGATCTCCCACCTGAACGACCCGTCGTCGGTCGCGGCGCGGGCGCGGGCGAGCGAGCGCAACGCGAACTCGTCCTGCGCCTCGCGAGTGAAGCTGAACTCGTCGGCGCATTGCTCCGCGAACACGCCCATCAGCTTGCCCTTGTCATAGGCGTCCTCGAGACCGTCGAAAAACATGTGATCGAGCACCGTCCCGTGTCCCATGCGCATGCCAGCGCGTGCCTTGGGCAAAAGGAAGGGCGCGTTGCTCATGCTCTCCATTCCGCCCGCGACGACGATGTCGGCACTGCCGGCGATGATCGCGTCGTGCGCGAGCATCGCGGCTTTCATCCCCGAGCCGCACATCTTGGAAAGGGTCGTGCAGTGGGTCGACTGCGGCAGGCCTCCTTTGAGTGAAGCCTGCCTTGCGGGCGCCTGACCTTGCCCGGCCAGCAGGCAATTGCCGAAGATCAGCTCGTCCACGTCAGTGGGCGCGATTCCGGCGCGTTCGACCGCCGCTTTCACCGCGACGCCGCCTAAGTCGCTGGCGGCAAGGTTGGCGAAATCGCCCTGCAAGCCGCCGATCGGGGTGCGCGCGGCGCCGACAATCACGACGGGATCATTCTGCAACACGGTTCCTCCGGAGGATCAACCTGAAGCTCGAGCCACGGTCGGGCGACCGCTAACCGGACTTGGATTCGCCGGACGTGGCCTGAGTGCGCGCGCGGCGCGGGCGGCGCACGAGCTCGCCGCCGCAGTTCGGGCACACGCCGTTGAGCGCGTTGGCGCAAGTCGCGCAGAATGTGCACTCGTAGCTGCAGATGTACGCACTATCTTCGTCGGGAGCGAGCGGCCACGCGCAGCGCTCACAGCGTTCCCGCATTTCGAGAGCCATCGCCAGACTCCATCATTTCGTTGAACGGCTCGCGCCCGATAAGCATGCTTCGGATCTCGGACGTTCCTATTGATCTCGCCTCGGCCGCCGCTTCGCAGCTTAACCCGCGCGAAACGCCGGTTAGCCTCGTCCGATCGGCGCCGGAACGCGGATCAAGGTCCACACTATTTCGTTTCATTAAACAGCTCGCGCCCAATAAGCATCCTTCGTATCTCGGACGTTCCGGCGCCTATCTCATAGAGCTTGGCATCCCTCCATAGACGCCCGGTCGCGAATTCGTTGATGTAGCCGTTGCCGCCCAGCGCCTGGATTGCCTCGCCCGCCAACCACGTTGCTTTCTCGGCTGCATAGAGTATCGCACCCGCAGCGTCCTTGCGGGCGGTCTCACCGCGATCGCATGCAGCGGCGACGGCGTAAACGTACGCCTTGCACGCGCTCATCGTCGTGTACATGTCCGCGATTTTTCCCTGCATGAGCTGGAATTCGCCGATCGACTGTCCGAACTGCTGCCGTTGGTGGACATACGGAAGAACGACATCCATGCACGCCGCCATGATTCCAAGCGGCCCCCCGGCGAGCACCGTGCGCTCGTAGTCGAGGCCGCTCATCAGCACGCTCACCCCGCGCCCCTCCTCCGCGAGGACGTTTTCGCGAGGCACCTCGCAATCCTGGAAGACCAGCTCGCAGGTGTTCGATCCGCGCATGCCGAGCTTGTCGAGCTTCTGCGCGGTGGAAAAACCCTTCATCGATTTCTCGATCAGAAAGGCCGTGATACCGCGCGGCCCGGCCTGCGTGTCGGTCTTGGCATAGACCACCAGCGTATCGGCGTCCGGTCCGTTGGTGATCCACATCTTGCTGCCGTTGAGGACGTAGATATCCCCGCGAAGTTCTGCGCGCAGTCGCATCGAGACGACGTCCGACCCCGCCCCTGGCTCGCTCATGGCCAGCGCACCGACGTGCACGCCGGAAACAAGCTGGGGAAGGTATTTCCGCTTTTGGGCTTCGGTACCGTTGCGCCGGATCTGGTTCACGCACAGATTCGAATGCGCGCCGTAGGACAAACCAACCGACGCGGACGCCCTGCTGATCTCCTCCATGGCGACGACGTGAGCGAGATAACCGAGTTCCGTGCCGCCATACTCCTCCTCGACGGTGATCCCGAGAAGGCCCAGATCGCCCATCTTTCGCCATAGATCGGAGGGGAAGACGTTGGTGTGATCGATGTCGGACGCTCGCGGGGCGATCTCCGCTGCTGCGAACTGCTGCACGCTCGAGCGCAGCATGTCGATCGTCTCTCCGAGATGGAAGTCGAGCGTCGGAAAATTCAGCATAAGCGGTTCCTAAGCGTGCAGGAGACGGCAGATCTCAGCGGTCGGGTCTGCCCGCCATGACCATCAGCGTTTGCTGCATGATTGCGCAAAGGGTGCGCTGTCCCGCGGCCTCGGCGTAGACCTCTCCGCGGGTAATGGCGAGCGTGCGTCCGGGCTTGAGGACCTCCGCCTCGGCGATCAGGCGCTCTCCCGCTGCAGGCGCCAGAAGATTGACCTTGTACTCGACGGTGAGGACGCTCGAATCGGCCGGAAACAGCGTAAACCCTGCGTATCCGCCCGCCGAATCCACGATGGCGCTTACGATGCCCGCGTGAATGTACCCGTGTTGCTGCGTCAAATCGTCACGAAACGGCAGCTCGATCGCGCAATACCCGGGTGCGAGGTCGGCGATTCTTGCACCTATCAGGCGCATTGCCCCTTGCCGGTCGAAGCTCGACCTCACCCTTGCGGCGTACTCAGGATCGGACGGAATGAAGCGCGGGCGGGCGCGGGCAGCGGGTTGTGGCATCACGGACAGGTTCTTAAGGCGGGTGGGTTGGAGGCTCGAGCTTAATTGACGTTTACGTAAACGTCAACTAAGCTGGGTCGGGCCTCCGTTGCCGCCATGGCGGAGGCGCTTGCGGCACTGGCGCTCCAGCGTCTCGATTTCCGCCAGGACTACCGCGATGTCTTCCTGCTGCTGCTTGAGCATCGCGCGGCGCGCCGACAGCACCTGGAGGAATTTGACCAGTTGCGGACGCTCGCTTTTGGTTGCCTCGTAGAGATCCAGCAGCTCGCGTATTTCGGAAAGCGACAGGCCGAGGCGCTTGCCGCGAAGGATCAGCTTGATGCGCACCCGCTCCCGCTCAGCGTAGATCCGGCTTCGGCCGTCGCGCCGCGGGGCGAGCAGGCCCTCGTCTTCGTAGTAGCGGATCGCGCGAGTCGTCAGCGCGAATTCGCGCGCGAGATCGGAAATACTGTAGCTGACGGGATCGGAACGAGAGGGCATTGCGATGGAGCAAAGGAGCGTCGCGCTGGCGCCGAACATAGCACAATCCCGCTGCCGCGCACTTGACATGACCCTCCGATTCACCGACGATGCTGCGTCGCACAAAGCACGTCGCGCCGGTTGCCGCCGACGCACAAGGGCGTGCTTCCCATGAACGCCTCGCTTTCCACCGTCCTCGGTTTCCCTTTCGCCGATCCCCCTCTGCCAGGTTCGGTGTTTGCCGTCGCCCCGGGCGTGCATTGGCTCCGCATGCCGCTTCCCTTTGCGCTCGACCACATCAACTTGTGGTTGATCGAAGACGAAAACGGCTGGACGCAAGTCGACTGCGGCTACGGCGATGCGGCGACGCGCGCGCTGTGGGAAATGCATTTCACGCACACGCTCGGAAAGCTGCCGCTCTCGCGCATCATCGCCACGCATTATCATCCCGATCATCTGGGCAACTCCCGGTGGCTCTCCGATCGGTTCGCGTGCCCCGTCTTCATGCCGCAGTCCGAATACCTCACCGCGCACGCCGTTGCCGGAGAGCATGCCGGTTACGGGATCGGACCCACTGCCGAGCTATTTCGCAGGCACGGCCTCGCAGCGGAGCAAATCGATTCATTGCGATCGCGCGGCAATCAGTATCGGCGAGGTGTTCCGGAGCTGCCGTGCAGCTATCGGCGGCTCCTTGCCGACGATGAGGTTCTGATGGGATCTCATCGCTGGCGCGTCATCCCGGGATACGGTCATTCGCCGGAACATGCCGCGCTCTACTGCCAGCCTCTGGCGGTGTGCATTTCCGGCGATATGCTGCTCCCCAAAATAAGCACCAACGTCAGCGTCTGGCCCGTCGAGCCCGAGGGCGATCCGCTCGGCCGCTTTCTAGCGTCGCTGGACGCGTTCGCGGCACTCCCTCGCGACACCTTGATCCTGCCCTCGCATGGACTTCCCTTCATCGGCGCGGAAGAGCGGGTGCTTCAGTTGCGCGCGCACCACAGCGCGCGCCTGGCGGAGCTGCAAGCCGCCGCGAGCGAGCCGCGCTGCGCAGCCGAGCTATTGCCCGTCCTGTTCCGCCGTCAGCTGGACGAGCAGCAGCTCTTTTTCGCAATGGGCGAGGCTATCGCGCATCTCAACCACCTGTGGCTCGCCGGACGTTTGAGGCGCCAAATCGACGACCGCGGTACGATCCGTTTTGCCCGTGCCTGACCGACATTTACAATAACGCCTTCCCAAGGACGAATCGATGGCAGCCACCGACACCGAAACGACTGGCAAGCCCGGTTATGACCCCGTAGCGCTCGCGGATTCCTTCGCCAGCGCCGCGGATAAGAGCGCCAAGCTGCTCGGCGACTATCTCGCGCGGCAAAGAACGGGCGGGCGCGCGATGGTCAGCGACGAATTTGGCCTGACCAAGGCCTTCCTCGAGCTGATGGCCAAGATGCTGTCCAACCCCTATCGGCTTGCCGAGACGCAGATGAATCTGTGGTGGGACTATTCGTCGCTGCTTCAGTCATCGATGCTGAGGATCATGGGCCAATCTCCCCGCCCCGTGGTCGAGCCCGCCAAATCCGACAAGCGATTTCGCCACGAGGACTGGCAGGAGCACTTCCTGTTCGACTTCGTGAAGCAGTCGTACCTCATCACGGCGCGTTGGCTGCACAACGCCGTCGCGCACGTCGAAGGGCTCGACGAGCACACCCAGAAGAAGGTCGACTTTTTCACTCGCCAGTACATCGATGCGCTGGCGCCGTCGAACTTCGCGCTGACCAACCCTGAGGTCTTTCGGGAGACCATCGCCACCGGCGGCCAAAACCTCGTCAAAGGGTTCAACAACCTTCTCGATGACGTCGAGCGCGGAAACGGCCAGCTGCGGATATCGATGACCGACAGCAAGGCGTTCGAACTGGGCGTCAACATCGCGACCACGCCCGGCAAGGTCGTGTTCCAGAACGACCTGATACAGCTCATCCAGTATGAGCCGACCACGAAGAAGGTCTACAAGCGCCCTCTGCTCATCGTTCCGCCGTGGA
The DNA here is from genome assembly GCA_963745385.1 of uncultured beta proteobacterium. Taxonomy (GTDB): domain Bacteria; phylum Pseudomonadota; class Gammaproteobacteria; order Burkholderiales; family Casimicrobiaceae; genus PALSA-1003. Next base: position 39,532 of record CAVUXI010000003.1, on the reverse strand, counting down.
TCAACAAGTACTACATCCTCGACTTGCGCGAAAAGAACTCCCTGGTCAAGTGGTGTGTCGACCAGGGTCTGACCGTGTTCGTCATCTCGTGGGTCAATCCCGACGAGCGGCTCGCCGACAAGGACTTTCAGGATTACATGCTCGAAGGTCCGCTGGCCGCGCTCGACGCCATCGAGAAGGCGACTCACGAGAAGGAGATCAACGCGCTCGGATACTGCCTTGGAGGGACCCTACTCGCCGCGGCCTTGGGATACCTCGCGGCAAAGAAGGACCGTCGCGTCGCAAGCGCAAGCTTCATGACGTCGCTGGTCGATTTCGCCGGCGCAGGCGAGCTCGAGGTATTCATCGACGAGGAACAGGTGTCGTCGCTAGAGCGCAAGATGAGCGAGCGCGGCTACCTCGAAGGCAGCCAGATGGCGAACACCTTCAACATGCTGCGCAGCAACGATCTGATCTGGTCATTCGTCATAAACAATTACCTGATGGGTCGCGATCCGTTTCCTTTCGATCTGCTGCATTGGAATTGCGATTCGACGCGGATGCCGGCGAAGATGCATAGCTTTTACCTGCGCAACATGTACATGCGTAACGCATTGCGCGAGCCGGGCGGGGTCACCCTCGCGGATACGCCGATCGACCTGTCGAAGGTCAACGTTCCCGCTTATTTCGTATCGGCAATCGAGGACCACATCGCGCCGTGGAAGGCGACGTACGCAGGTCCGCATCTCCTCGGAGGGAGGTCGCGATTCGTGCTTTCCGGTTCGGGGCACATCGCGGGAATGATCAATCCACCGGCGGCAAACAAATACGGCTACTGGATCAGCGAAAAACTTCCCGACACAGCCGAGGAATGGTTGAAGGGGGCGACGCAAAAAGAAGGTTCGTGGTGGACCGATTGGCTCGGCTGGCTCAAGCCGTACCTCGGAGCTCAGATTCCCGCGCGCGAGCCGGGAAAGATCGGCGGGAAGACAAAAGCGAAAAGTCTCGAGCCGGCGCCAGGGAGTTATGCGAGGCTGCGTACCGATGTGCGGTGACGTATCGCGGACTGCGGCGGCATTAACTCATCAGGAGACAATCATGAAAACGGCATTGGGTGTGATCGTTGTTGCGCTTGCGTGGCTTCCGTCAGGTGCGATCGCGCAGAATCCGTCGAGCATGTCGGGTTCGATGGCGTCGCCGGCTGCGACCCCCGCCAATTGCGCGACATGCGGCGTTGTCGAGTCGGTGCGATTCGTCGAGAAGCAGGGAGAGGGCAGCGGCGTGGGCGCAATCGCGGGCGGCGTGGTCGGGGGCGTGCTCGGCCATCAAATCGGATCGGGCCGCGGGAACACCGTTGCCACGATCGCGGGCGCAGGTGTGGGCGCCTACGCAGGCAACCAGGTCGAAAAGAACGCCAAGAAGAAGTCCTATTACGTCGTCAACATCAGGCTCGACAACGGGCGCCGGCAGTCGGTGACACAGGGATCGCGGCCGGGCGTGCGCGAAGGCGACCGGGTGAAAGTCATCGACGGCAATCGTCTTGCCCTGATCGCAAACTGACGCAGCAGTCGCGGGCTCGGATTCGTCGCGCCGGCCGGGCTTTCGTTCTTGTCGGATTGCCGGCGCGCCGCTGAAGCGCGCCGCGGCGCGCCATCCGTCCGCGCTGCGACGCAAAGATGCCTGCCGAGCTTTCGCTGATGCTCGGGCCGCCAAACGATACAATCGACTAATTCCAATAACCCACCGAAGAGGAGAACTCCGATGCGAAAGATGCGGCGGTTGCTGCTCGGGTCAGCGTTGGCAACAGGCCTGCTTGTGTCACAGGGAGAAGCTGCAGCCCAATTCAATCAGTTTTTCTTTTTTGGCGACAGTCTGACCGACGCCGGATCGTTCAAGCCGGTGCTTCCGCCGGGCACAGGCAAATTCACCACGAATCCCGGGCCGATATGGGCGGAGGTCCTGGCGCAGCGCTACGGATCCAATGCGACGCCGGCAAATCAGGGCGGCAACGATTACGCCGAAGGCGGCGCGCGCGTATCGGGACTGCCGGGCGTGCCGAACTCACCGCCGACCGGAACCGCGACGCCGGTTGTCACCCAGATTCAGAATTTTCTCCAGAAAGGAGCCGTGAATCAGGGCGCGCTGTACTCGGTATGGGCGGGCGCCAACGACGTCTTCTTTCAGCTGGGTCTTGCGCAGGCGGGCGCGGTCACGCCGGCGCAGGTACAGACGAACCTGGGCATCGCGGCGACGCAGCTCGTCCAGCAGATCGCCACGCTCAACGCGGCCGGCGCCCGTTACATCATGGTGTTCAACCTGCCCGATATCGGCAAGACGCCCTTCGGCGTCGGATCGGGACAAGGCGCAAGCATTACATCGCTATCGAGTCTCTACAACAGCACGTTGAGCGCGGGACTCGATGCGCTGCACATCGACATCATCCGGCTCAATATCTTCGGCTTGCTTGACGAGGTCATCGCCAGTCCGGCAGCGTTTGGACTCACCAACGTAACTTCACCGGCGTGTACGACGAATGCGCTCCTCTGCACGGCCGCGACGCTCGTCGCGCCCAATGCGGCACAGACCTACGCGTTCGCGGACAGCGTGCATCCGACGACGGCCGGACATCAGATCATCGCCGACTACGCCGCGTCGGTGATCGAGGCGCCGCAAAAGATCGGCCTTCTCGCCGAAGCGCCTCTGCAAGTCGAGCAAGCGAACTTCCGGGCGCTCGACGACCGGATGTGGTCGGCGCTCAATACCCCGCGTCCGCTGAACAAGTTCAATGCCTACGCCGTTTACGACTACGGCAACTACGATCGCAGCGGCGACCTGGGCGGCGGTGACAACCATGTGAACACCGTTGTCGCGGGCGGGGACATGAAGATCTCCGATCAGATGCTCGCCGGCGTCGCTTTCGGCTATTCCGAGGACAAGGCGAACTACGGGAACGGCGCGGGCGGGTTCAAGCTGAACGAAGCGACGATCACCGGATACGTCGGTTACGGCTCAGGGCCTTGGTATGTCGGCGGAAGTCTCGGCGTCGCCGATCTCGACTTTCGCAACATCCGCCGCAACATCACCCTGGGCCAGGGCAGCCGCGAGGAAAACGGAGACACTCACGGCATGCACATGGTTGGGCGCATTCTCGGAGGCTACTGGTTCAACACCGCGTCGAATTGGATACACGGCCCGTTCGCGCGCCTGACGTACCAGGAGGCGAAGGTCTATGCTTGGTCCGAAACTGGGACCAGTAGCACCGCCATGGCATTCGGCGAACAGAAGCGCGACTCGTTCGTATCGAGCCTTGGCTGGCAGGCGAGCGGCGACCTCGGCTGGCTCAAGCCCTTCGGACGCGTGACGTGGGAAAAGGACTACAACAACGATGACCGGACGGTACGCGCAGGCTTGGTGTCGACCGGCGGCGTCGGATTTGGATTGCCGGCGCTGCGGGCTGACAGCGACTACGTCCTGTTCGACCTTGGCGCCAGCGCCGATCTCGGGGCGAATCTGATCGGTTTTGTCAGCTTCAATGCCACCGCGGCCAAGAGCGACGGCAACTACCAAGCAGTGACCATCGGCGTTCGCGTACCGCTCTAGGATGCTTCAACGAAAAGCCGCGCGCTGCGCGGCTTTTTTGACAGCTAGCGGCCTGCTCGCGGCTTGCGGGGCGCGCGGGAAAAAGCGGCGTCGTAGAGAGGGCGCGGCAGCGCGCGCAGAAGACGTCCGATCCCTGCCATCTGCCAAGGCAGCACGTAAAAGTGTTTCCCGCGATCGATGGCGCGCGCTATGAGTCGGGCCGCCTTGTCCGGCGCCAGCAGGAACGGCATGGGATACGGGTTATTTCGGGTCATCGGCGTATCGATGTACCCGGGACAGATCGTGACGACGTCCACACCCGTCCGGGCCATCTCGAGGCGAAGGCTCTCCAGGTAGACGATAGCCGCGGCTTTTGATGCGGAATACGCGCCCGCTCCGGGCAGTCCCCGGAAGCCTGCGATGCTCGCGATACCGACGAGCTTGCCTCGACGCGCGGCGCGCATCGACCGCACAAAGGGCTGAAAGGTATGCAGGATGCCGAGCACGTTAGTGTCCAGCACCTCGCGAAAGCGGGCGTTGTCCTCCACATGCTCGATCGATGTGCCGATCGATATTCCCGCGCTCGCCACCACGACATAGGGGACGCCAAATCGCGCTTCGTAGTCCGCCGCGGCTTCGCGCATTGCGGCCGGATCCCGAACATCGCCCGCGTAGATTGCAGTTCGCGTGCGATCGAAGGTCGCAGCGAGCTCTTCGACCGCCTCAACGCGTCGGGCGAACAGTCCCAGCGTGTCACCGCGGTTCGCATAAAAGCGCGCCAGCGCGGCGCCGATTCCGGACGATGCGCCCGTGAGAAAGACATTCAACGAAGCCGCTCGAGAAACGACCCGGCATCGAGGAAGGCAAGGCCCGGCAGTGCACGCCGGTCCGCCGCAACGATGGCGTCAGCTCTTGGCGCGTTCGGCGCGCGCCTTGGCGACCAGGACGTCGAGCGCCGCAGGGACTTGACCGTGTCCGCCAATGCGGTCGGATGAGGTCAGGAACTTGCCATCGACCACGATGGTGGGCACGGCCTGGATGTTGTACTCCTGCGCCAGCACCAGCGCGCGCTTGAGCTTGCTGTCGACGCCGAAGGAGTTATAGATCTCGGCGACCTTGCTGCGGTCGAGCCCCTTGCTGGCGGCCCAGTCGAAAAACGCCTTGTCCTGATAGAGAGGCAGCCCGGCGCCGTGCACTCCCTGAAACAGCGCGGGTGAGAGCCGCACGTCCTCGCCCATCGCGTCGAGAGTGTAGTAGTCCTTCGCGAGCCCTTTCCAGCGATCCTGGAACATGACCGGCACTCGCCTGAACTGCACATCCGCCGGCGCGGTCTTGAGCCACTGCTGAAGAAAGGGCTCGAGATCGTTGCAATGCGGACAGCCGTACGAGAAGAATTCGATGACTTCGATCTTCTTCCCGGTTTCAACGGGCTGCGGGCTCTTGAGTCGCGTGAACTCCTTGCCCTCGGCCAGCTCTGCCGCACCCGCGGTCGCACAAGCCAGTGCCAGCAGCGCGCCCATGGCGTGGAGTACAACCTTCTTCATTGCGTCTCCTGCAGTGAGATGGAAGCTTAACGGATCTTGGGCCAGCGCCGCTGACGGGAGTTCCATCGAGAGCGGCGTGGAGTCAGGGATTGCGGATCACGGCAACGTCGAAGCCGCCTTTGCCGAGCTCCGTTTTCATGCGATTGAGTTCGTCGGTGTTGTCGTAGGGTCCAAGCCGCACGCGATAGCGGGTGCTTTTGTCGGGCAGCGTCGCCGATTGGATCGCGGCTTCCCAGCCCGCAAGCGCGAGTCTCGCCTTCAGATTCTCCGCTTCGGATTCACTCGCGAACGCCCCTGCCTGCAGCCACAGCCGGTCCGGAGCCTTCGATGGCGTCGATTCCGGCGCTTTGGCGACGACATCTGCCGGACGCTCCGGAGCCTTGCGTTCAGGGGCAATCTTCGCATCCTCGCCGCCGGGGAGAATCTTGTAGAAATCGAATCTGGGCTTGTCGGGCGCGCCCTGCGCGACGGTGGTTTCCGGCTTGCCGCTGCGCGCGACTTCCTTGGTGGTCGAAGCGCCCGGCAGAGGCGAGGTCAGGCCGCTCTTTCCGAGGTAGTACGCAAGGGCTGCGGCAATTCCCAGGCCGAGCACAAGTCCGACGAAAACGCCGAGCAGCGTTCCGCCGCGTATCCGCTTTCGGAATGCGTTGCGCAGGCGTCGCTGATGTCCAGACTTCATGAGCCGATCCTTGGGATCCGAGCGCAGCTACATCTTCTCGGGCGCGCTGACGCCGAGCACCGCCAAACCATTGCGAACGACCTGCCCTACCGCGACAACCAGCGCGAGACGGGCCCGACGCAGTTTCGCGTCGTCGACAAGGAACTGCTCCGCATTATAGTAGCTGTGAAATTCGGCTGCCAATTCTCTGAGGTAAAAAGTCACCAGATGCGGGGCCAGCTCGCGCGCCGCCGTCGCAAGCACTTCCGGAAAATCTTCCAGGCGACGCAGCAGAGCTTCCTCGTAGGGGCTTACCAGCGGCGCAAGCTCGGCATCCTGCAGCGCCTCCGCGGCGGTTTGCAGCGCGAGCCCGGCCTTGTCGAGCACGCTGCATACGCGCGCATAGGCATACTGGACGTAGTAGACGGGGTTCTCCTCGCTTTGCGAGCGGGCAAGGTCGATGTCAAAAGTGAGTTGGGAGTCGGACTTTCGCAAAAGAAAGAAAAAGCGGACGGCGTCGCGGCCGACTTCGTCGATGAGCTCGCGCAGGGTGAGCGAAGTTCCTGCGCGCTTGCTCAGCTTGACCTCCTCGCCGCCGCGCATGACCAGCACCATCTGATGCAAGACATAGTCTGGATAGTCGGGTGGAATCCCGATGCCCAGCGCCTGCAGCCCGGCCTTGACGCGCACCAGCGATCCGCCGTGGTCCGCGCCAAGCTCGGTGACCGCGCGGCGGTAACCCCGCACCCATTTGGTCACGTGGTACGCGATGTCGGGGACGAAATACGTGTAGCTGCCGTCCGACTTGCGCATCACCCGGTCCTTGTCGTCGCCAAATTCGGTGGTGCTGAGCCACAACGCGCCATCGCGCTCGTAGGCCCGGCCGGCGGCGATCAGCGCGCTCACGGTTTTCTCCACCGAGCCGTCGGTGTAGAGCGAGGACTCGAGAAAGTACTCGTCGAAATGCACGCCGAATGCGGCGAGATCGGCGTCCTGCTCGCGGCGCAGAGCCGCCACCGCGAATTCGCGGATCGCCGCGAGATTGTCGCCGCGAGCATCTTGCGGATTCGCGCTTGCATACGCGCTCGCGATTTCCCGGATGTACTCGCCCTGGTACCCGTCCTCGGGCAACGGCGCAGGAAGACCACGAAGCTCGCGAACGCGCGCCTGCACCGACAAGCCAAGATTGGCTATCTGCGCTCCGGCGTCGTTATAGTAGAACTCGCGGTGAACGCTCTGTCCCTGCGATTCGATCAGCCTGGCGAGCGCATCGCCGACCGCGGCAGCGCGTCCATGTCCGACATGCAGCGGTCCCGTAGGGTTCGCGGAAACAAATTCGACCATCACCTTGATCGGATTCGATGAGGTGGATCGCCCGAACGCGTTTCCCTCTTGCAGAACCTTCGAGACGACGGCGCGCCGTGCTGCTCCCGACAGAAAAATGTTGATGAATCCTGCGCCCGCGACTTCGGCGCGCTCCACCAATGGCGACGGATCGAGGGCCGATACAAGCGACGCCGCAAGCTCTCGGGGGTTGCGCTTGAGGGTCTTGGCAAGCTGCAACGCAATGTTGCTCGAATAGTCGCCATGGCGGCCCTCTTTGGGGCGTTCGAGAGCAAAAGTCTCGGGCCTGTCGCCGGGCGCAATCCTGTCGAGCCCGGCGGAGAGCCACCGCAAAAGCTTGGGCTTGAGATCAGTCAAGAAAAACCACGCCGCTCGAAAGAGGAAGGCCGTGGATTATACCGGCCGCGCAGCGCAGGACGCTCACGCGAACCCGAGCGGATCGACGTCGAGCGTCCAGCGAACGCGGCGTTCCGAGAGACGCTCGATCTCGGCGCGCCAAGCCGGAAGAAATTCCTGCATCGCGCGGCGATCGTCGCTTTGCACCAGCACCTGCGCGCGCTCCAACCCGGCGCGCCGCGGCAGCGCCGCCGGAACAGGCGGGTAAACGGAGCACGCCAGGCTACGCTCGGCGGTGAGCACCCGGCCCCGTTCGGCGGCGGCGCCGAGGAAGCGCATGAGATCGCCCGAAGACTTGCCTTCCCCGCCGAGGAGGGCGAGATGCGCCAGGGGTGGAAGCGACAGCGCCTTGCGCTCGGCAAGGAGCGAGCGTGCGTAGCTGTCGTAGTCGTGCGTCACCAGCGCCTGGTAGAGAGGGTGGTCGGGAAAGTCGGTCTGCACCCATACCTCTCCCCGGCGCTCGCCGCGGCCGGCGCGGCCACCGACCTGCTCGAGAAGCGCGAAAAGACGCTCGGTCGCGCGAAACTCGGCACTGTACAACGCGTTGTCCGCGCCCAACACACCGACCAGCGTGAGCTGCGGAAAGTCGTGGCCTTTTGCCAGCATCTGCGTGCCGACAAGGATGTCCGCGTCGCCCGTCGGCGATCGCGTCGCGCATCGCCTCGAACGATCCTTTGCCCGCCGTGCTGTCACGATCGACGCGAAGCACGCGCGCCGCGGGATGCAGGGCAGAGAGCGCGTGCTCGAGTCGCTGCGTGCCGAAGCCCAGCGGCAGCAGGTCGCTGGTTGCCGCACTCGGGGCACGCCGAACGGTATGGCGGACGCGTCGCCGCAGTGATGGCAGCGCAGCGTGCGGGAATCGCCGGTGCACGCACCAAACGCGCCGAACAGCGTGGACACATCGCTTTCCAGCCGCATGCGGCGCACAAAAGCGACGGGCGCGAAACCGCGCCGATTGATGAACAGGAGCGTCTGCTCGCGGCGCTCGAGCCGCTCGCTTATCGCCCGTCGCAGAGGCGCGCTGATGCCCTCGACGTTGTCCGCCGCGCGGTTAGGGACGAGGTGCACCGCCGGCAGCGACGTTGCGCGCGGTAGCGCGTTCGCGGCAGCCGTAGCCAGCGGTAGCGTCCGCGGATCGCTTGTGCGTAGCTTTCCAGCGACGGCGTCGCGCTGCCGAGGATCACCGGCACCGCGCGCAGGCGCGCGCGATAGATCGCCACATCGCGCGCGTGATAGCGCACGCCATCCTGCTGCTTGAACGAAGCGTCGTGCTCCTCGTCGACCACGATCAGGCCCAGGCTGCGGCATCGGCGCGAACACGGCCAAGCGCGTGCCGAGCACGAGTTGCAGCTCGCCGCGCGCGGCCATGGACCATTGGCGACGCCGCTCCGTGTCGGCGAGGCGGCTATGCAGCACGCGCCATCGAGACGCCGCGGCAACGCGGCGGCGATGCGCTGCTCGAGCTGCGGCGTCAGGTTGATCTCCGGGACCAGCAGCAGCGCCTGACGGCCTGCCCGTATGATCCGTGGCGGCCGCTGCGAGATAAACCTCGGTCTTGCCGCTGCCGGTGACGCCCTGCAGCAGTGAAGTGGCGTAATGCCGGCGGCTCGGGAAGCGCCGCTTCGACGGCGCTTTGCTGTTCCGCGTTGAGCGCAAGCGATCGCTAGCGGTGCAGCGGCAATCGTCCGGCACCGCCTCGACCCAGCCGGTCGCGCCGCCATGCCGAAAACGTTCGCCACGCGTAGGCGCCCAGCCTTCGGATATCGTCGGTGGCTGCACCGTCGGCTCGCGCTCAGACGCGTCCACCAGGGCCTCGCGCACCGACGAGGGTCGCTTGGCCGCGAGCGCCGTGTGCCCCCTTGCACGTCAGCCGATAGCGCGCCGCCAGCGGAGTCCGTTGCCGCGACTGCGTGAGCGGCGGGAGCATCTGCGCAAGGCACTGGCCGATCGGCTCCTGGTAATACGCGGCGACAAATCGCCGCAAGCTCGCGCAGATCGTCGGGCAAGCGGCGGAACATCGCTCAGCACTTCCTCGACCGGCTGCAGCATCTCGGGCGCAAGCTCGCTGGTTTCGACGATGTCCACCGCGACGCCGACGCAGGCGTCGGCGCGCAAGCCTGACCACCAGTACACGTTCCGCGGATCGACAGCGAGGCCCGTCAGGCAGCCAGTAATCGAAGAGTTGATGCGTGGCGACCGGCAGCGCGACGCGGACGATCGCCATACATCTCTAGCCGAATCCGTGGCGCGATATCGGCGCGCGTCGTGTCACAAGCTGTAGTGCTCCTGAATCATCACGGCGCGTCGCAGGATTGCAGTGCCAAGTCATTCTTTTTTCAGAGCACTCCGCAAACGGGGAGTTTCCCATGTGGATAATTCTGTGCGTAAGTGCGAAGTCCTCGAACGCCACAGAAGATGCGTCTCTCTGCCGATCTGCGCGCCGCCGGGCAAGAAAACAAAATACTTGTTACAGATCAAATAGTTGTGCAGCTGCCCCGCAGAACCGTCACGCCAGGCGTCCTCGCGTGGTGGACGCGATGCTGCGACTGTGCATAAGTGCCCCGGGGAAGCCGGTTTCCGCGTTTTGTCAAGGCCCTCGCAAACCCAACACTGGCGCGGGTTTCGGCGACTATTCCCCGACGTCACCTCAATCGAGGCGCGGAGCGCGCGCGAATCGTCGTGGACCGCTTCGACGAGCGCCGCGACATTTTCCGGCGGCGTCGCCGGCAGGATGCCGTGGCCCAGATTGAAGATGTGGCCGGGCGCCGGTACCGGCTCGGTCGATGACGGTACGCGCTGCCGCTTCGCACCGCTGCCGGCGTGCTCAGCAGCACCATGCGGATCGAGATTGCCCTGCAACGCCACGCGCGCGCCGACCCGCCGGCGCGCAGCGGCGATGTCGGTTGTCCAGTCGAGACCGACCGCATCGCAGCCGCACGCCGCGATGCGTTCCAGCCACTGGCCGCCGCCCTTGGTGAACACGATCGTCGGCGGACGGGGCAGCGTCGCGCGCACGCGCTCGAGCACGCCGCGATGTAGGCGAGCGAAAACGTCGCGTACGCGTCGGCGGTGAGCAGGCCGCCCCAGGTGTCGAAAATCATCAGCGCATCCGCACCGTGCGCGACCTGCTCGCGCGAGATACGCGGCGACCGCCTCGGCATTGATCGCCAGCACGCGATGCAGCAGGTCGGGGCGCGCATAGAGCATCCGCCGCACGCGCGCGAAGTCGCGCGCTGCCGCCGCCTTCGATCATGTAGCAGGCCAGCGTGAACGGGCTGCCGGCGAAGCCGATCAGCGGCACGCTGTCCGTCCAGCGCGCGCTTGATCGATGCCACCGCGTCGAACACGTAACGCAGGCGCGCCAGGATCGGGCGCCGCGAGCCGCGCGATCGCGGCCTCGTCGACCAGCGGCCGCTCGAAGCGCGGACCTTCGCCTTCGACGAAATGCAGCCCGAGACCCATCGCGTCGGGAACGGTGAGGATGTCGGAGAACAGGATCGCCGCATCGAGCGGAAAGCGCGCGAGCGGCTGCAGCGTGACCTCGGTCGCCAAGCTCGGGATTCGGTGCAAAGGCGCATGAAGCTGCCGGCGCGCGCGCGCGTCGCGTTGTATTCGGGCAGATAGCGGCCCGGCCTGCCGCATCAGCCAGATCGGCGTGTACTCGGTCGGCTCGCGCCGCAGCGCGCGCAGCAGCGTGTCGTTTTCGAGCGGCAGTCTCGCGCGGATGGCGAGCTTGCACGCGTTGTCGAGCGCAGGCGGCGTCACGGCTCGCTCAGTCGCACGGGAATTGCCCGACAGCGATTTGTCGCACGCAGAGCCGCTCCAGGATCGCGAGCGGCGAGCTCTCGCGGGTCGTACAGCGCGGACACCGGAAGATGAATCGTCTGCTCGAGCATGTACTGACCGGACACCGCGGCGTGCATCACCTGGTCGGAAAAGCACAGCCATGTCGTTCCCGGCGCGAAACGCACGACCTGCTGCGCGACAATTCGTCTGGTAGTCGAGATCGGCCTTGGCGCGGTCGTGCAGAGCCAGCATCAGATGATCGTACTCGCTGCGCAGGCCCTTGGTCACGCGCAGCGCCGCAAGCAGCCGTCGCGCATCGCCGGGAAGCGCCGCGCCGATCCGCGGCAAGAAACTTGCGCGCCACCGCTTCGAAGCGCTCGCCGACGCGCCACACGCGATCCTCGTCCGGGCTCACGTTGCGAGAACACGCGCAGGATGCGCTCGCCGTGGTTCGGGCGCGACGGAAACGCGTCGACGTGCAGCCGCGAGTCGTCCTTGCGCCAGGACACCGCGCGGCCCGACGGCGGGCTGCGGGCGGAAGCTCGTGCGCGCGCGCTTGACGTACGGCGCGTAGCGCGGAAAGAGCGCCGTCACCAGGTCGCCGGCGCACTGCCGCGAAGCGGGCGACCATGCGCGCCAGCGTCCGCGAGGTCGTCGGCGCTGCCGCGCGCGCCCTTGAGTGCGTGCGCCGTCGAAGCTGATGTTCTTGGCCCTGCCGTCGGACCATGTGCGGCGAGAGGAACCGGCGCTCCGTCGCGGACAGCGCGAAGGCGAGCTGCGGCAGAAGCAGCACGCCGCCGCCTTCGAGCGTCTTGACCGCGCTCTGGTCTCCGCCGGCGCCGCCGGTCGATCCAGCGTCGAGCGATTGACCCAGCTCGCAGACAAGATCGAGCGCGTCACGGAGTCGATCAGGCCGATTGCCGCTGCGGCGGATGCGCACGCGGTCGCTTCGCATCAGCGCGGCAGCTCGGAGGCGCCCATCAGGAATTCGTCGACCGCGCGCGCGCATTGCCGGCCTTCGCGAATCGCCCAGACGACCAGCGACTGCCCGCGGCGCGTGTCGCCGGCGGCAAACACCTTCGGCACCGAGGTGCGGTAGCTCTCGGTGTCGGCCTTGACGTTGCCGCGCGCGTCGTACTCGACGCCGAGCTCGTCGAGCATTCCCTGATGGACCGGATGCAGGTAACCCATCGCGAACAGCACCAGGTCGGCCTTGATCTCGAATTCGCTGCCCGGACACATCGCGCAGCTTGCCGTCCCTCCATTCGACGCGGCGTGGCGACGAGCGCCTTGACCTTCCCGCCCTCGCCGTTGAACGCCTTGGTCTGCACCGCCCAGTCGCGCTCGCAGCCTTCCTCGTGCGACGACGAGGTGCGCAGCTTCATCGGCCAGTACGGCCACACCAGCGGCTTGTTCTCGTGCTCGGGCGGCTGCGGCAGCAGCTCGAACTGCGTCACCGACGCCGCGCCCTGGCGATTCGACGTGCCGACGCAGTCGGAGCCGGTATCGCCGCCGCCGATGACGACGACGTGCTTGCCCGGCGCGGTCAGCGGCGGGACGTCCGGCGTCGCCGGCGACGCGGCGATTCTGCAGCGGCAGAAAGTCCATCGCGAAATGAACGCCATCGAGATCGCGTCCGGGAACGTCGAGGTCGCGCGGATGCTCCGAGCCCGCCGAGAGCACGACGGCGTCGAATTCGTCGACGAGCCGCGAGCGCGGATATGCCGTTCGTGCCGCTGCCGCCGACGTGCTGGTTGACGCGGAACTCGACGCCTTCGGCGCGCATCTGCTCGACGCGCCGGTCGATGTGATGCTTCTCCATCTTGAAATCGGGAATGCCGTAGCGCAGCAGCCCGCCGATGCGGTCGTTCTTCTCGAACAGGACGACGTCGTGTCCGGCGCGCGCAAGCTGCTGCGCGCACGCCATGCCTGCGGGTCCGGAGCCGACGACCGCGACGCGCTTGCCCGTCTTGATCGCCGGCGGCTGCGGCACGACCCAGCCTTCTTCCCAACCCTTGTCGATGATGAAGTGCTCGATCGACTTGATGCCGACCGGATCGTCGTTGATGTTGAGCGTGCAGGCCGCCTCGCACGGCGCCGGGCAGACGCGACCGTGAATTCCGGAAAGTTGTTGGTCGAGTGCAGCACGTCGAGCGCCTGCCGCCACTGATGCCGGTACACCAGGTCGTTCCAGTCCGGAATGATGTTGTTGACCGGACAGCCGGTCTGGCAGAACGGAATTCCGCAGTCCATGCAGCGCGCGCCCTGCTTCGATGCCTCGTCATCCTTGAGCGTGAGGATGAACTCGCGGTAGCTGCGGACGCGCTCGTCGACCGGCAGCGCGACCTCGGCGATGCGCTGCAGCTCGATGAAGCCGGTGATCTTGCCCATGACGTGAGGTCCGTGCGCTAGAAGCGCAGCGCGCGGCGCGCGGCCGCGAATTCGAGGCTGGCCCAAGCGCTCACGCCGCTACGCGCTCGGTGGCGGATGCGCTTTTCGCGGTGAGCTGCTTGGCATGAAGCTCGGCCAGCGCGCGCTTGTATTCGTTCGGGAACACCTTGACGAATTTGGCCGCGCATCGCATCCCAGTTGTCGAGGATCGAAGCGCCCGCGTGCTGCCGGTGAAGCGCAGATGCCGCTCGATCAGTTCGCGCAGCAGCGTCCACGTCGGCCCTGTCCGCGTGACGCAGGCGTCCCTTGCCGGCCGCGGCGAGCTCGTTGTCCGATCTCGCCTGGCCCTCGGCGTCCTGCACCGGCTCGAGCGAAACCATCGACGTATTGCAGCGCGCGCGAACGTGCCGTCCTCGTCGTAGACGTAGGCGATGCCGCCGCTCATGCCCGCGGCGAAGTTGCGTCCCGTGCGGCCGAGCACGACGACGGTGCCGCCGGTCATGTATTCGCAGCCGTGATCGCCGGTGCCCTCGACGACCGCCGTCGCGCCCGAATTGCGCACGCAGAAGCGCTCGCCGGCGACGCCGCGGAAATACGCTTCGCCCTCGATCGCGCCGTACATCACCGTGTTGCCGATGACGATGTTCTCGTCGGGCTTCGCCGGCGACTGCCGGATCGGGATAGACGACGATGCGCCCGCCGGACAGTCCCTTGCCGACGTAATCGTTGGTCGCGCCCTGCAGCTCGAAGGTGATGCCGCGCGCGAGGAACGCGCCGAAGCTCTGGCCGGCGGTGCCGGTGAACGCGACGTGGATCGTGTCGTCGGGCAAGCCCGCGTGGCCGTAGCGCCGTGCGATCGCGCCCGACAGCATCGCGCCGACCGAGCGATGCGCGTTGCGGATCTTGTACTCGAGGCGCACCGGCTGCTTCTCCTCGATCGCCGCGGCCGCATGCCGCGATCAGCTGATGATCGAGCGCGCGCGCGAGCCCGTGGTCCTGCTGCTTCGCAATTGAAGCGCGCGACTTCGCTGCCGGCATCTTCGGCTGGTAGAAGACGCGCGAGAAGTCCAGCCCGCGCGCCTTCCAGTGCTCGATGCCGGCGCGCGTGTCGAGCAGGTCCGAGCGTCCGATCAGATCGTCGAACCGGCGAACGCCGAGCTTCGCCATGATCTCGCGCACTTCCTCGGCGACGAAGAAGAAATAGTTGACGACGTGCTCGGGCTGGCCCGTCGAACTTCCTGCGCAGCTCCGGATCCTGCGTCGCGATGCCGACCGGGCAGGTGTTGAGATGGCACTTGCGCATCATGATGCAGCCTTCGGCGACCAGCGGCGCAGTCGCGAAGCCGAACTCGTCGGCGCCGAGCAGCGCGCCGATCGCGACGTCGCGGCCCGGTCTTCATCTGGCCGTCGACCTGCACCGCGATGCGGCCGCGCAGGCGGTTGAGCACCAGCGTCTGCTGCGTCTCGGCGAGCCCCAGCTCCCACGGCGTGCCCGCGTGCTTGATCGACGATTCGGGCGACGCGCCGGTGCCGCCGTCGTGGCCGGCGATCGTCACGTGGTCGGCCTTCGCCTTGGCCACGCCCGCGGCAACCGTGCCGACGCCGACCTCGGAGACGAGCTTGACGCTGATCGACGCCTGCGGATTCGCGTTCTTCAGGTCGTGAATCAGCTGCGCCAGATCCTCGATCGAATAGATGTCGTGATGCGGCGGCGGCGAGATCAGGCCGACGCCGGGCACCGAAAAGCGCAGCTTGCGCGATGTATTCGGAGACCTTGTGGCCGGGAAGCTGCCCGCCCTCGCCGGGCTTCGCGCCCTGCGCCATCTTGATCTGCAGCTGGTCGGCGTTGACCAGATACTCGGCGGTGACGCCGAAGCGCGCCGACGCGACCTGCTTGATCTTGCGAGCGCAGCGAGTCGCCTTCGCTGCAGCGGCACGTCGACGACGACGCTGTCGATGCGCGACTTGAGCGTCTCGCCCTTCGCGATCGAGCGGATAGCGCCGCGCGTCCTCGCCGCCTTCGCCGGTGTTCGACTTGCCGCCGATGCGGTTCATCGCGACCGCGAGCGTCGTGTGCGCCTCGGTCGAGATCGAGCCCAGGCTCATCGCGCCGGTCGCGAAGCGCTTGACGATCTCCGACGCCGGCTCGACTTCGTCGAGCGGCACCGGCTCCGCGGCGAACTTGAACTCGAACAGTCCGCGCAGCGTCATCATGCGCCGCGTCTGATCGTTGATCAGCTTCGCGTAGTCCCGGTAGGTCGCGTGGCTGTTGGAGCGCGCCGCGTGCTGCAGCTTGGCGATCGAGTCCGGCGTCCACATGTGCTCCTCGCCGCGGACGCGATACTGATATTCGCCGCCGGCATCGAGCGCGTCGCGCAGCACGGGATCGTCGCCGAATGCGAGCTGGTGCAGCGGAACGCTTCCTCGGCGACCTCGAACAAGCCGATGCCCTCGATGTTGCTCGCGGTGCCGGTGAAATACTTGTCGACGAACGCGCTAGTTCAGGCCGACCGCCTCGAAGATCTGCGCGCCGCAATACGACTGGTAGGTCGAGATGCCCATCTTCGACATCACCTTGTACAGGCCCTTGCAGATCGCCTTGACGAAGCGCTTCGCCGACTCCTCGGCGACACTTCCGGCACGAACTCGTGCAGCTCGCGCGAGCGTTTCCAGCGCGAGGTACGGGTGGATCGCCTCGGCGCCGTAACCGGCGAGCAGCGCGAAGTGATGCACCTCGCGCGCCGAGCCGGTCTCGACGACCAGGCCGGTGCTCGTGCGCAGTCCCTTGCGCACCAGGTGCTGATGCACGGCGGCGGTCGCGAGCAGCGCGGGAATCGGCATCAGTTCCGCCGACACCTTGCGATCGGACACGATCAGGATGTTGTAGCCGAGATGGATCGCGTCCTCGGCGTGCGCGCACAGGCTCGCCAGCGCCGCCTCCATGCCCGCCGCGCCCCACGCCGCCGGATAGCAGATGTCGAGCTCGAGCGAGCGGAACGTCGCGCCGGTGAACAAGCCGATGTGACGGATCTTCTCCATCTCGTCGGCGGTGAGGATCGGCTTCTCGGCCTCGAGCCGCATCGGCGGATCGGTCTCGTCGATGCCGAGCAGGTTCGGCCGCGGGCCGATGAACGTGACCAGCGACATCACCAGCTCCTCGCGGATCGGATCGATCGGCGGATTGGTCACCTGCGCGAACAGCTGCTTGAAATAGTTGTAGAGGACCTTCGGCCGAGTCGGACAGCACCGGCAGCGCGGCATCGTTGCCCATCGAGCCGATCGCTTCCTCGCCGTTCTCCGCCATCGGCGCGAGGATGATCTTCAGGTCCTCCTGCGTGTAGCCGAACGCCTGCTGGCGATCGAGCAGCGGCACCTCGGAGAGCTGCGGCGGCGCCGGATCGGGCAGCGCCTCGAGCGCGATGCGCGAGCGGTCGATCCATTCGCGATACGGCTTCGCGGTCGCGAGCGTGCGCTTCAGCTCGTCATCGTCGATGATGCGGCCCTGCTCGGTGTCGACCAGCAGCATCTTGCCGGGCTGCAGCCGCCACTTCTTGATGATCTTGCGCTCGGGGATGTCGAGCACGCCGACCTCGGAGGCCATGATGACGTAGTCGTCGTCGGTGACGATGTAGCGCGCCGGGCGCAACCCGTTGCGATCGAGCGTCGCGCCGATCTGCCGGCCGTCGGTGAACGCCATCGCCGCCGGGCCGTCCCACGGCTCCATCAGCGCGGCGTGGTATTCGTAGAAAGCGCGGCGATCCTCGTCCATCAGCGGATTGCCGGCCCACGCCTCGGGGATCATCAGCATCATCGCGTGCGCGAGCGGATAGCCGCCCATCAGCAGCAGCTCGAGCGCGTTGTCGAACGACGCCGAGTCGGACTGGCCGTCGTAGATCAGCGGCCAGATCTTGTCCAGGTCGGCGCCGAGCACCGATGCTGGAGATCGCCTGCTGGCGCGCGCGGATCCAGTTGACGTTGCCGCGCAGCGTGTTGATCTCGCCGTTGTGGCAGACCAGCCGGAACGGATGCGCGAGGTCCCAGGTCGGGAACGTGTTGGTCGAAAAGCGCTGGTGCACCATCGCCAGCGCCGAGACCATCGTCGGGTCGCGCAGGTCGAGATAGTACTCGCCGACCTGGTGCGCGAGCAGCATCCCCTTGTAGACGATCGTGCGCGTCGACATCGACGGCACATAGAACTCCTTGCCGTGGCGCAGCTTCAGCGCCTGGATCGCGTGTCCGGATTTCTTGCGGATGATGTAGAGCTTGCGCTCGAGCGCGTCCTGGTCCATGTCGTTCGAGCCGCGCGCGATGAAAACCTGGCGGATGACCGGCTCGACTTCCTTGGTGCGCTCCGAAAGGCCCGTGTTGTCGGTCGGCACATCGCGCCAGCCGAGCAGCACCTGGCCCTCGCTGGCGACCGCGCGCTCGATTTCCTGCTCGCATGCCATGCGCGACGCCGGCTCCTTCGGCAGGAACACCATGCCGACGCCGTATTGGCCGACCGCCGGCAGCGTCAGGCCCTGCCGCCCGCAGGCGCGCGCAGAAATGCGTCGGGCAGCTGGATCAGGATTCCGGCGCCGTCGCCCTGCAGCGGATCGGCGCCGGTCGCGCCGCGATGCGTCAGGTTCTTGAGGATCTGCAGACCCTGGCGTGACGATCGCGTGGCTTTTCTGGCCCTTGATGTGGGCGATGAAGCCCAGCCCGCAGGCGTCGTGCTCGTTCGCAGGGTCGTACAAGCCCTGCTTGTCCGGGGGCTCGTCTGAAAGCCTGACTGTTGATCGCTCACCTTAGGCACCTCGCAGTAGGGATGTGACTCGTCCGACTGCCGGCGCAAATCGCCCACGCGCCGAGGCAGGCGGCGAAACGTAGTCATACTAGCGAGATTGTTGCATTGCGGCAACCAATATGGGCGCAGGATTCGCATCTCGTCTGTCGCGACTTGCCAAAAGCACTTGCGTCGGCCGTAAACTTGCGCTTTAATCTGAACAAAGTGGCCTATATGCTTGTCGCAGCGTTCAAAACGGCGGGCATGGTAAAATCTTTAGGACATCATCATCAGGGATTCCTTCATGGTGGCAGAACCGAATGAACGCACCGCTGGCTGCGACCGTTCTTGCGCAATTCTCGCACTTGCCGGCTGCTCGCCCTGCTGGCGGCTGCGGCGGAGGCAGCGGAGCGCCGAACAATCCCTTCGCGCCGGGGCCGCCTGTCATCGGGCCGCTGTTCGTCCTGCCGCCGGCAGCGACGGTTTACGCGCACACGCCCGCGACGCTTACGGTTAGCGGCGGCGCGCCGCCGTATTCGGCATTCTCGAGTAACACCGCCGATTCTTCCCGTCGCACAGGCTGTCGGCTCGGGCACGATCGTGCTCCTGCCGGCAGACGTCGCCGCCGATACAGTCGTGATCATCACGGTGCAGGATTCGATCGGGCAGACCGCGACATCGACCGTGACCGTCCGGCCGGCGCCGATGTTCAACACGCTGACTGTCGTTCCCGACCGCAGCCGCGTGCGGCGCGAACGCGGTCTGCTCCGGCGACACGGCGACCGCGACGGTGCAGGTGCTGGGCCCGGCAGGGTGCGCCCATCCCGAACCGCCAGGTCAAGTTCGATGTCGTCGACTGGCGCCTTCGCCATTCAGAGCAACAATCCCGGCCAGCCGCTGGCTGCGAGCGCTGACCGTCGTATCGGATGCCAGCCGGCGTTGCGCGTGTCATCCTGCAGGCTGCGCTCAACGCGCCGACGCAACCGGCGATATTGCGCGCGACGGACCTGACGACCGGAAACTCAGGTGACCGCCGCCGTTCACCATCGTGCAGCAGACCGACGGATCGGCGATCTTGTCGGTCGTACCCGGCGACTGCGACGATCACGGGCCCTGATACGCAGACGTGCTCGTTCGGATTCCGCGTCGACTATTTCATCTACGGCGGGACGCCGCCCTATCACGTTTCCTCGACGTTCCCGGACGCGGTTACGCTGGTCAATCCAACCGTATTCGCTTCGGGCGGCTTCTTCGAGGCGATCACCAACGGCACCTGCGTCAAACCGCTGACGTTTACCATCGTCGATGCGATCGGGCGACAGACGACGGCGACGCTGAACAACATTCCTGGCACCGCTGCCCCCCCGCCGCCGCCGGCGACCGGCGATCATCGTTACGCCGGGTTCTATTACGGTCGGCCCGGGAGTCAACAGCTGCTCCGGCAAGACCTTCAATTTCGTGATCAGCGGAGGCACGCCACCATTCAGCGTTGCGTCTGCCGGTGGAATCGTGGTTCCGAATCCGGTCACGACGTCGCCGGGGTCGTTCACCATCAGCAACTTCGCCGACGCGTCGGGAGCGCACACCATCTTCATCGGCGATGCGAGCGTGCCTCAGCAGACCGCGACTGCATCGGTGACCTGCAAGTAGCCATCATCGCCGGCCGCGAGGCCTGCTTGACAAAAGCGACGGCGCCTTCGGGCGCCGTCTTTTTTCGTCTAGGCGACGAGCGCGCGAACTTCCGACAACGGGATGTCGCTGCGAAGGATCGCGCGTCCGAGCGCTGCAAGTAGAACGAAGCGCAGCGTCCCGCCCTGGACTTTCTTGTCTCTGGCCATCAGTTCGAGATAACGATCGGCGCCGAGCGCCGGCGCCACCGTGGGAAGTCCGGCGCGCTCGAGCAGCGATCGCAAGCGCTCCGCCATCGTCTGCGGAAAGACCCGACGTGCGCACCGAAAGGCGGGCGGCGAGCACCATTCCCGCCGCCACCGCCTCGCCGTGCAGCCAGGTGCCGTATCCCGTTCCCGCTTCGATCGCGTGTCCGAAGGTGTGGCCGAAATTGAGCAGCGCGCGCTCGCCCGTTTCCCGCTCGTCGGCCGCGACGATCTCGCGCCTTGATGCGGCAGCTCTCGATGACGGCGTGCGCGAGCGCGCGCGCGTCGCGCGCGAGCAAGGCGTCGATGGACTCTTCCAGCCAGTCAAAAAGCTCGGGCGAACGAATCGCGCCGTACTTGACGACTTCGGCGATTCCGGCGACGTATTCGCGCTCGGGCAGCGTCTCCAGCGTGGCGGTGTCGATGATCACCGCCGACGGCTGATAAAACGCGCCGATCATGTTCTTGCCCAGCGGATGGTTGACCGCGGTCTTGCCGCCGACCGACGAGTCGACCTGCGCGAGCAGGGTCGTCGGGAATCTGCACCAGCGGCATTCCGCGCTGGTACGTCGCGGCGGCGAAGCCTGCGAGGTCGCCGATGACGCCGCCGCCCAGCGCAGATCAGCAGCGTCGAGCGTTCCGCGCCCAGCTCGAGCAGGCGCGTGTGGATCTCGTAGAGCGTCGCCCAGTCCTTGTGCGCCTCGCCGTCGGGAACGACGATGGCATCGTGCCGCAATCCCGCTGCCGACAGTCCTGCCTGGAGCGCGTCCAGATGGATGGCCGCGACGATCGGTTGGTGACGACGACCGCGCGGGCGTGGCGCGCAGCGGGAAGCAGCTCGCCGACTCGCGCAGCAGACTCGTCGCCGACGTGGATCGGATAGCTGCGCTCGGCGAGCGCGACGGTCAGCGTCGCATCGCATCACGCGCGCGCAGCGGCGCGAAGTTGCTGCTCGAGTCGCTGCGCGAGTCGGATGACCTGCTCCTGGTCGGACTCGATGACGAAGTCCGCCGTCTCGCGATACAGCGCATCGCGCTGCGTGTAGAGCTCTTTGAGGCGCCCGAAGGGATCGGCCGTCTGCAGCAGTGGACGGTGCTTGCTGCGGCGCGTCCGCTCCCACAGCGTTTCCGGCGTCGCGTGCAGGTACAGCACCGTCCCGTTCTGCTTGAGCAGCTCGCGATTTGCGGGCCGCAAGCACCGCGCCGCCGCCGGTCGCCAGGACTGTTTGGGTATGCATCACGAACTCGGCGAGAATCGCGTGCTCGCGATCGCGAAACCCGGCTTCGCCTTCGAGCTCGAAGATGACGGGAATCGTGACGCCGAGCCGCCGCTCCAGCTCGACGTCGGCGTCGTAGAAGGGCTTGTCGAGGCGCCTCGCGAGCAGTCGCCCGAGCGTCGACTTGCCGCTTCCCGGCATGCCCACCAGAAACAAGTTGCCCCGATGCAGATGCATCGGGGCATTCTAGTTGAACGGGCTGAGCGGCGCGAGCCACCCGGGGAGGGCCCGCGTTAGCGGGGATCGACGGGGGATTGCGAGTCGAGCAACGAGGCCGACGCGCGATGTGCCTATTGTGACGATCTGCTAGGAGGCCGAGGACGCATGACGCCGACAACTCGACGTTTGATGCTTCGCCGAACGTAGAGGAGGCTGCGGCGCGAGCGTCCCGGCGAGGGGCCCCAGCGGAGCGTGGGGATCGACGGGGAATTGCGGGTCGACGGGAGCGGCCGACACGCGACGCGTGTGTTCACGAAGAGCTCGTAGGAGGCCGAGGCGCGAGTGTTCTGGTGCGGGGCAGGCGAGCCGACCTGGCAGCTCGCCCGGAGGCGCAGGGCCCCTGCTTTTCGGTCAGCGGACCGCCGTGACCGATTCCTTGACGACGCGCGGCGTCAGGAAGATCAGCAGCTCGGTCTTCTCGATCGATCTTGTCGGTCGTCTTGAACAGGTAGCCAAGGACCGGCAGGTCGCCGAGGAACGGGACCTTGGTGACGTCGTTGTTGACCGTTTCTTCGTAGATGCCGCCGATCACCGCCGTATCGCCGTTGTTGACCGCGATCTGCGTGATCACGTTCTTGGTGTCGATCGCGGGGACGGTGAATCCGCCACCGAGATTGACGAGCTGACCGACCGAGTCCTTGCGGATCTCGACGGTCATGATGATCGCGGTTGTCGGGCGTGATCTGCGGTGTCACGTCGAGCCTCAGCACCGCCTTCTTGAATTGGACCGTCGCGGGGCTGTTTGCGGTGCCGGGCGTCACGTACGGGATCTCCGTGCCCTGCTCGATGCTTGCCTTCTGGTTGTCGGCGGTGACCACCCGCGGGCTCGACACGACCTTGCCGCGGCTGTCGGCCTCGAGCGCGGACAGCTCGAGATTGATCAGGTTGCCGCTGCCGAGGTTGATCAGCGTCAGCGCGAGCTGGCCCGCCGGATTGGGAACCGGCAGATTGACGTTGAGCTGCGGCGAATCGGAATAGCCCGCGGTTGCGATGCCAGACGCAAGCTCGTACGGCGTCTGCGTGCGCGTGTCGCGCGTCGTCACAGTATTGCCGGTGCGTGCTGACCACCGGCTGCGTGTTCAGGCTCCCGCCGATACCGCCCGCGTAGCGCTTGTTCAGCGTGAAGCCGGTCTGCATGCCGAAGCGCACGCCGAGCTGGCGGCTGAACTTGTCGTCGGCGATGACGATGCGGCTCTCGATGACGACCTGCCGCACGGGACGTATCGATCTGGCGGATGAGTCTGCGGACTTCCTCGAGGCGCGCAGCCGGTGTCCTGAGACGAACAGGATATTGGTGCGCGGTCGACGATCGCGACGCCGCGCTTGGACAGGATCGACCCTGTCCGCCGGTTCCTTGCGCCTCCGGCGCATGCACCGGCCTGTTCGACGTGATCAGGTTTACCAAGTCCTGCGACTTGATGTAGTTGAGCTGGAAGCATTTCGGTCTGCAGCGGCTCGAGATCGCTGATCTGCTGCTGCGCCTCGAGCTGCTGCTTCTCCTTGACCGCGAGCTCCTCGCGCGGCGCGATCAGAACGACGTTGCCGTTCTTGCGCATGTCGAGGCCCTTGGTCTGCATGATGATGTCGAGCGCCTGGTCCCAGGGAATGTCCTTCAGGCGCAGCGTCAGGCTGCCGGTCACCGTGTCGCTGGTGATGATGTTGAGGCCGGTGAAATCGGCGATCACCTGCAGCACCGCGCGCACTTCGACGTTCTGGAAGTTGAGCGAAAGCTTCTCGCCCTTGTAGCCGGCGCGCGTACCCTGCGTCAGCTTGTTCGGATCTTCCTGGATCGGCTTGACCTCGACGATGAAGCGGTTGTCGGTCTGGTAGGCCGAATGCTCCCACAGTCCCTTCGGCTCGATGACCATCCGCGCGTTGCCGCCCTGCGCGAACGTGTCGATCGTGACCACCGGCGTGGCGAAGTCGCCGACGTCGAGCCGGCGCTCGAGATTGCGCGGCAGCGAGTCGTCTTGATGAAATCGACGATCAGCGCCTTGCCCTGCTGCCGGATGTCGATGCCGGTCGTGTTGTCCGACAGGTCGACGATGATGCGTCCTTCGCCGTTCTTGCCGCGCCGGAAATCGACGTCGCGCAGCGCATGCGTGGCCTCGCCCGGCCGCGCCTCGGCGAAGCGGGACACCGTGGGCGTGTCCGCCGCCAGGCCGGCCTGCTCGGTCAGCGTGACGACGACCGTGTTGCCTTCGACCTGTGTCTCGAACGATTGCGGCTTGTTCAGGTTGAACACGACGCGCGTGCGATTGCCCGCCTGCACGACGTTGACGCTGCGCAGCGCCGGATCGCCGACCTCCTGCGCCGTGCGGCCCAAGGCCGTTGCCGGTGTCGGGAAAGTCGAGCGCGATGCGCGGCGGATTGTTGATCGCGAAGCCGGCCGGTGGATTGGCCAGCGGCGCCTTCAGCGTGAACTTGACGACGGTGCGGCCGGAGCTCCCCTTGGACACCGTGACGCGCGTCGATGCTGTTGGCGGTCTGCGCGAATGCCTGCCCGATGCCGAGCAAAGCAAGCGACGGCGACGCAGCGGCGATGCCGCCCCACAGCGCGAGCCCGCGAATCGCTTCTGTTGAGTCGTTGGCAACGGGCTCATTTGCGTCGCTCCTGTCTTTGGTCCGCCTCGGCGAGCTGGAGCGTGCTCGATCGCTCCGTCCAGTCGCCGGCGCCGTCCTGCACCAGCTCCTTGAGCTGAATTTCGCCGTCGTCGATGCCGACGATGACGCCGAAGTTCTGCCCCATGTAGTTGCCGACCTTGACCTGATAGACGTCCTTGTCGGTCGTGCGCACCAGCGCGTACGTGTTCTTGCCGCGCTGCAGCGTGCCGACCATCTGCAGCGACTCCAGCGGAAAGGCCTCGAGCGGCTCCTTGCGCCGATTCAGATCCGGCGCGAGCTTGCTGCCGCCCTTGACCGGCTCGATCTTGCGCGGCTTGAACGGGTCGGGCAGATCGAACGCGTTGTAAGCGAACGGCTCGTAGGGCTTCACCTGCGGCAGCGGATCGAGCTTGCCCTTGCACGCCCTTGCCCTGCTCCTGCATCCACGCGCGCAGGTCCTGATGGCTCTCGCCGCCGCACGCGGCGACCAGCAGACGGCACGCCGATGACAGATAGAGCCAGACTCGCGCGCATCATTTCTTGCCCTTGTCCTTCGCGTCCTTCGCCGCCTTCCGCTGCTTCGCGATCTCTTCCTCGTCGAGATAGCGGAACGTCTTGGCGGTCGCTTCCATCGTCAGCGTGCCCTTGTCGTTGACGATGCCGACGTCGTTCAGCGTCACGATGCGCGGCAGCTGCGCGACGTCGCTCGCGAACGCGCCCATGTCGTGATAGTTGCCCGGTGACCCTGACGCTGATCGGCAGCTCGGCGTAGAAATCGGCCATCCTCTCCTGCGTCGCCGGCCGGAACAGCTCGAATTGCAGGCCGCGCCCGAGGCCCGCCTGGTTGATGTCGGTCAGCAGCGCGTCCATCTCGGACTTGTTCGGCAGCTGCTTGAGCAGCGCGCCGAACGATTGCTCGATCTCCTTCAGCTGCTGCACGTAGAGCTCGAGGTTGACCGCCTTGGCCTTCTTCGAGGCGTAGGCTTCTCTGCAGCTTCGCTCTCCTCGTCCTGCGCCTTGTCGAGCGCCTCGAGCTGGTCGCGCCAGTCGAAGAATGCGCCCGCGAGCAGGATGAGCAGGAACAGAAGGCCGAGAATCACGATCTTGGGCAGCAGCGGCCAGTTGCCGGCGTCGCGGATGTTGAGGCGGCGGATGTCGTCGAGCGTCATGCTTTGCGGCCCCTTTGCCGAAGCGGCGGCGCGGCGGCGCGCCTGGCGCGTGCGCCGCAGGCAGCGCTCCCGGGACGGCGGTCGCGCCCGCGGGCCGCTTCACCTGCAGATTCAGGGTGAACTCGTTGACCTTCTGCTTGTCCAGCGGCACCGACTTGATCTCGACCAGCTCGGGCGTGGTCAGCCACGGCGAGCTTTCGATGTTGCGCATCAGCGTCGAGACGCGCGCGTTGGACTGCGCGTAGCCGATCAGCGTCACCTTGTCCCCGGTCTGCTTCACCGACTTCAGGTACAGCCCGTCGGGCAGCTGCCGGACCAGCTGGTCGAGCAGATGCACCGCCTCGGTACGGTTGGCCTGCAGCGTCTCGACGATCTGCTTGCGCGCCAGCAGCGCCTGCGTCTGCTCGCGCAGCTTGTCGATCTCCTTGATCTGCTCGTCGAGCTTGGCGATCTCGGTCTTCAGCAGCGTGTTGCGGCTGTTCTGGTTGTCGATCCGCGCGGCGATGACGACGTGCACCAGACCGACCGATGGCGAGCCCGAGCACCGCGAGCCCGATCGCCAGCGAAACGAACTGGCGCTGGCGCGCCTGGCGCTTCTGCTCGCGGTGGGGAAGCAGGTTGATGCGGACCATGGTCTATTCGAAGCCCCGCAGCGCGAGCCCGCAGGCGATCAGCAGCAGCGGTGCGTCGGCCGCGAGCTGGCGCGGCCGGATCCGGTCCGACGCCGTCATGCTGGCGAACGGATTGGCGACGATCGTGTTGACGCCGGCGCGCTTGGCCACCAGCTCGTCGAGGCCGGGCAGCAGCGCGCAGCCGCCGGCGAGCACGATCTGGTCGACCTGGCTGTACGATGTCGAGGTGAAGAAGAACTGCGAGCGCGCGCGTCACTTCGAGCGCCAGCGTTTCCATGAACGGCTGCAGCACATCGGCGTCATAATTCTCCGGCAGATCCGGCATTTTTCTTCGCCGATTCGGCCTCTTCCGGCGATAGGTTGAACGCGCGCTGGATGTCGTGGGTCAGCTGGTTGCCGCCGAAGGCCTGGTCGCGCGAGAACAGGATCTGATTGTTGCGCAGGACGTAGAAATGCATGACGTGCGCGCCGATATCGACCAGCGCCATGTTCTGGTCGCGCCCGTTGGCCGGCAGCGACGGCGAGATCATGACGAACGCCTCCTCGGTCGCGTACGACTCGACGTCCATGACGCGCGGCTTCAGCCCGGCGGCGTCGGCGATCGCGACGCGGTCCTCGACCTTTTCCTTGCGCGATGCGGCGATCAGGACCTCGACCTCGTCGGGATTGTTCGGGCGCCGGCCCGAGGATCTGGAAGTCGAGGTTGACCTCGTCCAGCGCGAAGGGGATGTACTGGTTGGCCTCGGCCTCGACCTGCAGCTCGAGCTCCTCCTCGGTCTGGCCGGCCGGAACGATGATTTTCTTGGTGATCACCATCGCCGTCGGCAGCGCCATCGCGATGTTGCGGTTGCGGCTGCCGAGCCGCTTGTGCGCCCGCCTCAGCGCGTCGCTGACCTGGTCGAGGTTGGCGATGTTGCCGTCGGTGACCACGTCCTTGGGCAAGCGGCTCGATCGCGTAGCGTTCGAGGCGATAGGCGCCTTTGCCCGTCTCCGAGAGCTCGACCAGCTTGAACGCGGACGAGCTGATGTCGACGCCGATCAGCGGCGGCGACTTCGTTTGCAAAATCGCAAACGCGGAATCGAGTTTTTCCTTCAGCATGGGAAGCTTAGGCCCAATTACATATAAACTACATTAAATAGTAGCAGCAAGTATAAACCATGTAAAACTGTTTTTTCAAGTTTATTTTGGCCGCTAACCCTGCATATAATCGCGGCTCCCGCGCCGTCCCACCGGCAACTTTCATTCACCCATGCTAAAGCGCTGGCTTATCTATCTGGCGTCCGTCCTGTTTGGGCTGGCGCTGGTCGGGGCCCTGCTGGTTGCCTTTGTCTTTGCGCTGCTTTATCCCACCTTGCCGTCGCTCGAGACGCTGACCGACTACCAGCCCAAGATCCCGCTCCGGATCGTCTCCGCCGAAGGGAGACTTGCTGGGTGAATTCGGCGAGGAGCGGCGGGCCATCGTCAAGATCAAGGAAGTGCCGGATGTCATGCGCCAGGCCATCCTGGCGGCCGAGGACGAGCGCTTCTACCAGCACGGCGGCGTCGACTACCTGTCGGTCCTGCGCGCGGCGCTTGCCAATGTCACCAGCGGAGCGCAGCAGGGCGCCGGCACGATCACGATGCAGGTCGCCCGCAATTTCTTCCTGACCCGTGAGCGAACGCTTACTCGCAAGCTGCGCGAGGTCTTGCTTGCCTACAAGATCGAGAACAACCTGTCCAAGGACGAAATCCTCGAGCTCTATGTCAACCAGATCTTTCTCGGCCAGCGGGCCTACGGATTCGCCGCAGCATCGCAAATCTATTTCGGCAAACCCTTAGCCCAGATCGACATCGCCGAAGCGGCGATGCTGGCGGGCTTGCCCAAGGCGCCTTCCGCGTACAACCCGGTCGCCAATCCCAAGCGCGCGCGCACCCGCCAGTTCTACGTGCTTCGGCGCATGCACGAGCTTGCGCTTCATCACCGACGCCCAATTGAAGCTTGCCCAGGATACGCCCCTGGTTGTGCATCAGACGCTTACGGGATGCCACCGCCCACGCCGAGTTCGTCGCCGAAATGGTACGGCAGGCGATGTTCGAGGCCTACGGCGAGGACAGCTACACCCGCGGCCTGACCGTCTACACGACCATCCGCAAAGCCGACCAGGAGGCGGCGTATGCCGCGGTCCGACGGGGCGTATTCGACTACGACCGTCGCCACGGCTACCGCGGACCCGAGGCGTTTGTCAGCCTTCCTTCCGATGCGGCAGCGCTGGAGGATGCGCTTGGATACGGCCTTCCAGGACACGACCGACGGCGACAATCTCGCCGCGGCCATCGTCCTCGAGGCATCGCCCACCGAGGTCAAGGCCGTCCTGAGCGACGGCGAGGAGATCGCCATCACCGGCGACGGGCTCAAGTTCGCCGCGCGCGCCCTCGGCAGACAAGGCGCCCGCGACGATCCGCATTCGCCGCGGCGCGATGATCCGCGTCGGGCGCGACGACAAGGGCCGCTGGCAGATCACCCAGATGCCGCAGGTCGAAGCCGCATTCGTGTCGGTCCGACCCATCGACGGGATGATCTATTCGCTGGTGGGCGGCTTCGACTTCGACCGCAGCAAGTTCAATCACGTCACGCAGGCCTATCGCCAGCCCGGATCGAGCTTCAAGCCGTTCATCTATTCGGCCGCGCTCGAAAAGGGCTTCAGCCCGGCGACCGTGGTCAACGACGCGCCGCTTTATTTCGATGCGGCGCAGACCGGCGAGCGACGCGTGGGAGCCGAAGAACTACGACGGCAAATTCGAAGGTCCGATGCGCCTGCGCACCGCGCTGATGCAGTCGAAGAACCTCGTCACGGTGCGGGTGATGCAGGCCATCGGTCCGCAATACGCGCAGGACTACATCGCCCGTTTCGGCTTCGACCCCAAGCTGCATCCAGCCTACCTGCCGATGGCGCTGGGCGCGGGTGCGGCGACGCCGCTGCAGATGGTCGGCGCCTATTCGGTGTTCGCCAACGGCGGCTACCGCGTCACCCCCTATCTCATCACTCGCGTGGTCGACAGCCGCGGCAACGTGCTTTCGCAGGCGGAGCCTGTGGCGCCGGCGAGAAGGCCGAGCGCGTCATCGACCCGCGCAACGCTTTCATCATGACGACGATGATGCGCGATGTCGTTCGCGGAGGCACCGCCGCGAGAGCAATGCAGCTTGGACGTCAGGACCTCGCCGGCAAGACCGGAACGACCAACGACAACGTCGACGCGTGGTTCTGCGGATTCAATGCATCGATGGTCGGCGTCGCCTGGATCGGCTTCGATCAGCCGAAGACGCTGGGCACCGCGGAAACCGGCGCGGTCGCCGCGCTGCCGATCTGGATGGCGTTCATGGGCAAGGTGCTCAAGGGCGTGCCCGAAACGCCGCTGAAGCAACCCGACGGCATCGTCGTGGCGAGAATCAATCCCGAAACGGGCATGCGCGAGAACGACGGCGGAATTCCGGAATACTTCTATGCCGAATTCACCCCGCGCATTCGCGACGATGCACGGGCCAGCCGGGCACGCAGGCTCCTCGGGAAGTTCGCAACCAGCTTTTCTAGAGGATCTTCAGGAGTGGCGCGTCCCGACGCCCTGCATGCCCAGCGAAATCGCGTCCGTATCGCGCAAGCCGCGGCGCGCTTAATCGCGGAGCACGGGCTTACCGATTGGGCGGCCGCCAAGCGCAAAGCTTGCCGCGAGCTGGGCTTGGGCGATCGCGAGAGCCTTCCGGGCAACGATGAGATCGAGCAGGCGTTGCGCGAGTACAACAGCCTGTTCCGGCGCGACGAGCAAACCGCGAGCCTGCGCGTTCAACGGCAAGCGGCGCTGCCCTGGATGGAGCGCCTGTCGATGTGGAACCCGGTCCTGGTTGGGGGCGTTGCGGCAGGCTGGGCGACGCCTCATAGCGAGGTTCGCGTCGAGCTCGAGGCCGAGGACCCCAAGGCAGTCGAGCTTTCACTGATCAATGCAGGAGTCGAATACGGCGTGGTCTCCGGCCGGAGCTCCGCCCGTTCGCACGCCGAGTTGCGGATCGAGGCCGACCCGCCCGTGCGATTGATCGTGGTGACCCCCACGCAGCGCCGGAATCGCTCGCGACGCGACGAAGAAGCCCGTTTGACGTTTGCCGAGCTCAACGCCCTTCTGTTGCGAGAAACGCCGTCGGGGGCCGCGGCCTCTGACTAGGCAGTCGGCTCCTTGAGCCACTCGGCCGCCTGCAGAGCAAAGTAAGTCAGGATCGCATCCGCTCCGGCGCGCTTGAACGAAAGCAAGGATTCGAGAACGCACCCGCGCTCGTCGAGCCAGCCGCGATCAGCGGCGGCCTTGAGCATCGCGTATTCGCCGCTCACCTGATACACCGCAATGGGTACGCCGAACGTTTCCTTGACGCGGTACAGAATGTCCAGGTACGGCAATCCAGGCTTGACCATCACCATGTCGGCGCCTTCCTGCAAATCGAGGTAGACCTCCCACATCGCTTCGTCGCTGTTGCCCGGATCCATCTGATACGTGTGTTTGTCGCCGCCGCCGAGGCTCGCAGCAGAGCCGACCGCTTCGCGGAAGGGGCCGTAGAAGCTCGACGCATACTTGGCCGAATACGCCAGAATGCGCGGCTTGTCGTAGCCCGCGGCGTCGAGCGCTTTGCGCAGCGCGCCGATGCGCCCGTCCATCATGTCCGAGGGCGCGACGATGTCGGCGCCCGCCTCGGCGTGACACAGGGCTTGACGAGTCAGCGCCGCAACGGTCGCATCGTTGGCGACGTAGCCGGTGTCGTCGAGCAGACCGTCCTGACCGTGCGACGTATAGGGATCGAGCGCGACATCGGTGACGACGCCGAGCGACGGGAACGAGCTCTTGAGGGCGCGCACGGCGCGGGGCACGAGACCCTGCGCATCCCAGGCCGCCGCAGCGTCGAGCGTCTTGTCTTCGCCGCCGATCACGGGAAATAGGGCGAGCGCGGGGACACCAAGTTCGACGCAGCGGCCGGCATCTCGCAGAATCAAGTCGATGCTCTTGCGCGAGACGCCGGGCAATGAAGCCACAGGCTCGGTGCGGTCTTTGCCGTCCAGCACGAATACCGGATAGATGAAATCGTCCGCGGCGAGCCTGTGTTCGCGCATGAGCCGGCGTGAAAAATCATCGCGGCGCATCCGTCTGTGCCGCCGCTCGGGGAACTTTCCGGTAAAGCGCATGCCACTCCTGTCTCGATGGTCTTGCGTGCAGCATCGTAGCCCGCACCGCAGGCGCGGGCAATGTCGGCGCGTCGCTGGAAGCGAACCAGAAAAAGATTGGAACTTCGGCGACGGGTCGCCGGTCATAACTGCAGACGCCAGAAACGTCTCCCGCTTTCCTCCCTGAGCGGGTGCCCTACGGTTGTGTCTATTCACCGATCGCAGGGCGTTCTTAGGCCCCGTGTCACTCCCCTTGATGCCGGGGCCTTTCTTTATGCATCGCTGCACGGTGCGGCGAATGGTTTGCGGCTCACGCGACCGTTCGCCGGCCGGTCAGCCAGGTCTGGATCGCCGCCTCGGCTTCTGAAAGTCCGATGCGGCGCGTCGACGAAAACAACTGAGCGCTCGTCTGCGCCGCATAGATGGCGTAATCGGCCGCCAATACAACGCGCGCATGGTCGAGCGCCTTTCTCTGCTCTGCGTGCGAAAGCTTGTCCGCCTTCGCAAGCAGAATGTGCAGCGGCCGTCCCGTCGGCAGAAACCAGTCGAGCATGCGGCGATCGAGGTCGGTGAGCACGTGCCTTGCATCCATCACCAGCACCAATCCCGCCAACGGTTCCCGCTCCGAGAGGTACTTGGTGAGGAACACTTGCCAGTGGCGCCGGATTGCGGCCGGCACCGCGGCGTAGCCGTAGCCGGGCAGATCGGCAAGCAGTGCCCCTGAACGCAGCCGGAAGAAATTGATGTTTTGCGTACGGCCCGGCGTTTTGCTTACGAAGGCGAGGCGCGTGTGCTGTGCGAGTGCGTTGAGCGCCGACGATTTACCTGCGTTCGAGCGTCCGGCGAAGGCGATTTCAGGCGCGCCTCCCGTGGGTAGCTGCTGCCAGTCCGCCGCTGTCGTCAGGAATTCCGCGTGATGGAGCGGATGCGCGCTCGATCGCTGATCGACTTCCGCCGGCCGCGACGATTTCGGTAGAATAGGATGTTTGTCCGGTCGGGGGCGCATTGGCATTGTGGCGTCGCGCTCCCAAGTCGGTCGTGACAGCCAGGACTTGCGGAAATCGGGAGCGTGGAACAATGAGATTCTTGTGGTGGCCGGCGGCGATTCTCGCGATCGCCTCCTTTGCCGCGGCTGCATCGGAAACCGCCGACAGCAAGCCGGACTTGGCGAAAGCGTCGCAGACCGTTGCTCAGCTATGCTCCGCGTGCCATGGCGCGGACGGCAACAGCGCGAGCCCTGCGAACCCAAGCATCGCCGGACAGTCAGCGGAGTATATCACCGAGCAGTTGATGAACTTCAAGAGCGGCATTCGCAACAACCCGGTCATGGCGGGCATCGCGGCGACGCTGCCGCCCGACGACATGCGCGCCCTCGGCATCTATTTCTCGCAGCAGAAGCCCAAGGGTCTGTCCGCCAAGGACCCGACGGCCGCACTCGCCGGTCAGAAGGTCTATCGCGGCGGAAACGCGAGCGCCGGTGTGCCGGCTTGCTCCGCGTGCCACCTGCCCGACGGTATCGGAATGCCGTCGAGATATCCGCGCATCGGCGGACAGTACGCCGAATATGTTTACGCGCAGCTGAAGGCGTTCAAGGCCGGCGAGCGCGGGATGGACAAGGAAGGCAAAGACGCCAACGGCAGAATCATGGCGCAAATCGCGGCGAAGATGAGCGATGCTCAGATGCAGGCGGTCGCGCAATATGCTTCGGGCCTGCGCTGACCCTATGGGCGGCCCACGAGGGGCGGCGTCATTGCCGCCCTTTTTATTCGTCGCGCGGCCACCGTCATGATGGCGTCGGTCGCATCGCTCTTCGTCTATCCGGTCAAGAGCTGTCGCGGCATCGCCGTCGAATCAGCGATCGTCACGCAGCGCGGTCTGCTGCACGACCGGGAATGGATGATCGTCGATGACGCGGGACAATTCATCACCCAGCGAGAGCTTCCTCGTCTCGCGTTGATCGCTCCTGCCATCGCTCGCAGTTCGCTCGAGCTCCGCGCTCCGCGGATGGCCCCACTGGAGATTCCGCTCGACCCCTGCGGCGCGCCCGCTCGCGCGACGGTCTGGCGCGACACCCTGGCGGTGCGCGATCAAGGGGAGGAACCGGCAGCGTGGCTGTCGGCGTATCTTGGTGTCGCCGCTCGACTGGTTCGTTTTGACCAGGAAACCCTGCGCTATTGCAATCCCGCGTATGCCGGCGACAGCGGCGCGCACACCGGATTTGCGGACGCATATCCGTTGCTGGTTCTTTCCGCTGCATCGCTCGATGATCTGAATCGTCGGTTGGAGCAACCGCTGCCGATCGATCGTTTCCGTCCCAATGTCGTACTGGCGGGCGTCGAAGCCTACGACGAAGACTACGTTACCGACATCGAGTGCGGTCCGCTGAGAATGAAGCTGGTCAAAGCGTGCACGCGCTGCAGGATCACCACGACCGACCAGTCGACCGCGGCGGTCGGGGTCGAGCCCTTGGCGACCTTGGCGCGCTATCGGCACAATCCGGCGCTGGATGGCGTGACGTTCGGCATGAACGGCATCGTGACCGCGGGTTTCGGCAGCACGCTATCGCGCGATTCGACGCTCCAGTGCTCGCTCTCGTATTGATGCGCTAGCTGGCGGGCCCGCACATCACGGGCGCCGCCGGCGGCACCCCGTAGCCTTCCTCGAGCCAGTTGCCGGCGAATTCGCCGCAGTCGATATCCTTGTCGCCGGCGGGATTGTTGAGCATGCAATCGCGCGCGTCGACCTCAGCCGTGTAGCGGTGGTGGATCTGATTCGTCGCATTCAGAAAGCGATAGATCGGACGCGTATTCGCGGGGCATGCGCCGGTCGTCTTGTTGGGCACCTGGATGTAGAACAGCGCGGAGCTCTCTTTGACCCACGCCGCATTGGTCGCGTTCGGAGCGCATTCGATCGGGTCCGCGGAATAGAAGTGCGAGTCGCCGAACTGCGGCAGCACATAGTAACGACACACGGGAAGTGCATCCGCAGGCGCGACGGTCGGATCCGAATACGCGAGGAACGTCAGTCCCGTGCGCACCCATCCGGGATGCGCGCCGGCGTCCAGGCCGCTGATCTCGGCTTTGTCGGCGGTGATGAAATAGTCGTCCAGAATAGCGGCGTAATATTCGACGACGACGGTTTCCTTGGCAGGATTCGGGGCGTCCGGCGCGAGATATTGCGTTACCAGCGGCAACGCGATGTCGAGGCGCGAATACACGTCGCTCTCGTGCGGCGCCGAACACGCCGAGGCGCCCGCGAAGAGCCCGCCGCGCAATTCGTAGAACGTACCGGAGGCCGCGAGCGTAAGCAAACCCGACCCGCTGCTGCCTGCCTCGGTTACGCCCTCGGTGTAGGTCATCTCGGAGAAGGCGGTGCCATCGCTGAAGCTGAAGTTCCCCCTGTAAATGCCCTGGCTGACCTTTTTCAAATCGCCTTCGGCGTGATGCAGGACAGCCAGCGCACTCGAGGGTGAGAGCGGGTCCGCGCGCCATGCCGAAAACACGGTTCCGGGTGGAGGGGCGGCATTGAGCCGGACCAACGCCCAATCGTAGTCGACGCTTCTTCCCAGCAGCATTCCGCCGCTTGCGAGCGTCTTGTACGCGGGCACCGTCAGATCAGGCGGGGTCCTGCACGCCACGGCGTCGAAGAACCAATAGGTGAACAGATTGCTCGCGGCTTCCTGCGACGACATGCAATGCGCGGCCGTGAAAAAATACGGCGTGTTCGACGCAATCGAGTCGTTGAGCAGCGTCCCCGTGCAGACGAACGTGTCGCCCATCTTGGTAAAGACCATCTTCGCGACGGCCTTGGTTTGGTTCTGGTTCGCCGGCGTGGCGAGGCAGACGACATCCAATTCGCAGCTGCCCGCGTCTCCGATATCGCTCGTGGGCTCCCCGGCCTTCAGCAGGCTCGCGCCGGCGCGAAGCAGGTGGGATATTTGCGGAATCGCAATCTGAACGCTTGCCGGATCGACATCGGCGGGAAGATAGATCTCCACCGTCGCGGTGTCGCCCTCGAGCACGGGAGACCAATAAGGCTTCGACGCCGCGGCTTTGTTGGCGGGCACCGGTCCGTACACTTGTCGCGCGCCCGAGGATTCGGCGAAGCGAAAACTGACGTCGGGATCGGTGACGGACGTCTCCAGCGCCAGGCGAATTCCGGCGGCGCCGGGCGAGGTCACGTCGATGCGGACAGCGCGTCCGCCGTCAGCGGTTTTTTGCCAAGGCATGGCGCTCAGGTAAAGCGGCCGGTCACCGTCCGGGAGCGCGCGCGCGAATCCGATCTTCAGGGGAACGCCCTTGCCGCTCTGTGTCATTCGCGACGACTTGGCCGGCGAACCGGCGGCTTGCTTCAGGCGAATTTCGCTTGCGCTTGGCGGCGCCAGAGTGATCGAGTAAGCCTGTCCGCCAGACGTCAGCAACGTCGGCGCGATTTCGGCCTTGACCAAAGGGCCCGACCGATTGACCGCAGGGGGGACGGCGAGAATCTGTGCAGAAACGTTTGCCGCCAGGACCGCAAGCGGCAAGCATGAAATCCAGCGTAGGCGCATCGGCCCTCCCCGTTGACGCTAATGATTATGAGTTGCAACAGCTTGCGACCATGTTAACGCGCAAGTTGTTCCCGCGCTGCCGCGAAATCGTCTTAGTGTCGTCAGGTGACGACGCTTCAGGCTTCCTCGAGACATGAGCGCAGCGCGCTGCGCCAGTCGGGCAGCACGAATCCGAATGTCGATTCGAACTTGTCCGGGGCGAGCACGCCGTACGCGGGTCTGCGCGCGGGCGTCGGATATTGAGCGCTCGTGATGGGCACCAATGCGGGCCGCGCGACCTCGCCGAAGATCGCTCGCGCGAAGTCGAACCAGGTTGCCGATCCGCGCGCGCTCAAGTGATACATGCCGCTCCGTGCGGCAAGCGCGGAAGATCCCATCCCGACGAGGCTCGAGGTGATGCGCGCGATCTCGCGGCTCCAGTTCGGCACCCCGCGTTGATCGGCGACGATGCGGATCTCATCGCGCTCGCGCGCCAGACGGCGCATGGTAAGCAGGAAATTCTGCCCGCGCAATCCGTACACCCAGCTGGTTCGCAGGATCAGATGCGCTCCACCTACCGCGGCGATCGCGCGCTCGCCGTCGAGCTTGCTGCTGCCGTATACGTTCAGCGGACTCGCGGTGGAATCCTCGGTGTAGGGCTTCGCACTCGATCCGTCGAATACATAGTCGGTTGAATAGTGAATCATCACCGCACCGAGTCGCTTCGCTTCCTCGGCAAGAACTGCGGGCGCGTGTGCATTGATCGCATAGGCATGGTCGACGTCGGTCTCGGCGCGGTCGACTGCGGTATACGCCGCCGCGTTGACGATGATGTCGGGGCGCAGTCGCCGGACGGTCGCGACGATTGCATCGCGATCGGCAAGGTCGAGCTCCGCTCGATCGAGCGCGTAAACGTCGCCATGCGCCGGAAGCAGTCTCGCGAGCTCGAATCCGATCTGTCCCGCGGCGCCGGTCAACAACAGTTTCGGGCGGCTCACGGATAGACGTCGGCGAGCGAGAGCGGCTGGCCTGCGGCATCCTTCGAGGCGAGCGTCGGCGGTCCTTCTATAGGCCACGGTATCGCCAGGGCACGATCGCTCCACAGCACCGTGCGCTCGAATTCCGGGTACCAGTAGTCGGTGGTCTTGTACAGGAACTCCGCGAAGTCGGAAACGACAAGAAATCCGTGCGCGAATCCGGGCGGGATCCACAACGAGCGCCTGTTCTCTGACGAGAGGCTGACGCCCACCCATTTTCCAAAGAACGGCGAGCTCCGGCGCAGGTCGACCGCGACGTCGAAGACTTCGCCCGCGGTGACGCGGACCA
This sequence comes from uncultured beta proteobacterium, assembly GCA_963745385.1. GTDB lineage: Bacteria > Pseudomonadota > Gammaproteobacteria > Burkholderiales > Casimicrobiaceae > PALSA-1003. The sequence continues at coordinate 2,284 of CAVUXI010000003.1, read as the reverse complement.
GCTTGCCCTGAGCGTGCTGGATCTGATAGTGCAGCCCTCGCAGCACTCCGCGGGCCGAGCGCGAGTGATTGTCCTGCACGAACTCCGCGTCGAGACCGGCGGAGGCAAACTCGCGGCGATTGTAGTTCTCATAAAAAAAACCCTGTGCGAGGAAATCTTCGGACCGGTCGTCACGGCGTACGTGTACGACGATGCGAAGTGGTCCGGAGACGCTCAAGATCGTCGATGAGACGTCACCCTACGCGCTCACCGGCGCAGTGTTCGCGCGCGATCGCAGCGCGATCGACGAAGCGCACGCCGCGCTGCGCAATTCGGCCGGCAACTTCTACGTGAACGACAAACCGACCGGCGCGGTCGTCGGCCAGCAGCCGTTTGGCGGCGCGCGCGCGTCGGGCACGAACGACAAGGCGGGCTCGAAGCTCAACCTGCTCCGCTGGGTGAGCGCGCGCACGGTGAAGGAGACGTTCTCGCCGCCGACGGCGCACCACTACCCGTTCATGGATGCCGAGTAAACATCGCGTTCGTCACGCTCGACGTTTTCACGTCGGTCGCGTTCGGCGGAAATCAGCTCGCGGTCTTTCCGGACGCGAGCGGGATCCCGGAGGACGCGCTGCTCGCGATCGCGCGCGAGTTCAACTTCCGGAGACGACGTTCTGCTATCCGCCGGCAAATCCGGCGCACACGAAGCGTGTGCGCATCTTCACGCCCGGAGGCGAGATTCCGTTCGCGGGTCATCCGACCGTTGGCACGGCGATCGCACTGCATGCCCTCGGCGGGCCGGGCGCGCACGCCGGCGCGGCGCGCGACCTCGTGCTCGAAGAAGGTGTCGGCCCGGTGCCCGTCACCGTGCGCCAGACCGGCGGCGCGACGTTCGCGCAGTTCTCCGGTGGCGAAACTGCCGGAGATCGGCCCGAGCGCGCCGTCGCGCGGCATGCTCGCCGAGATCCTCTCGATCGAAGCCGAGGACATTCTCGCGCACGCCCATGGCGCCGCAGAATCTCTCCGTGCGGCCTCCCGTTCCTGCATCGTGCCGCTGCGGTCGTCGCAGGCCGTCAGCCGCGCTCGCGCCTTCGCATCGACAAATGGGAAGCGACGCTCAAGTCGAGCTGGGCGCCTGAGGTCTTCGTCTTCGCGAAGGATGCGGAAGGCGGCGACGCACATTGCACGCCCGCATGTTCGGCCCGGCCTCAACATTCCGCGAAGATCCCGCGACCGGATCAGCGAACGCCGTGCTTCGCCGGGCTATCTCGCCGCGCGCGCGCCGCGCAGGACGGCACGTTCAGTGGACCGTCGATCAGGGCGTCGAGATGGGCGCGGCCGAGCCGAATCGAAATCGAAGCGGACAAGAGCGGGGGCGCCGTCACCGCGATTCGCGTCGGGGGGCGGTGCCGTGACTGGTGATGCGCGGGCAGCACTGCGTCTAGCCGTAGCCGCGCCGCACAGCCGCGCGCTGCAGTCTCTCTCTTCGATCGTCGCCCTGCTTCAGGGTGCGCCGGCCCGGCAGGCTCCCGTCGAACGCCCGCATTCCGGGATGCCACAACTCCGAGCGGTCGCGCCCATTCGTCTTCGCGACGTAGAGCGCCTCGTCGGCGCGCGCGATGAGCACCGACGGCGATCTGATCGTTGCGCGCGATATCCGACGCGATCCCGATGCTGATCGTGATCGTCCGCTGGCCGCCCACTGCTCGCGAACGGCCGCGTGCGAAACGCATGCTGGAGGCGGTCGGCGAGAATCTGCGCGCCCTCGTGCATTGGTGTCCGGGCGCGAGGATCTCGAACTCCTCGCCGCCGATGCGCGCGACGACGTCGCCGAGTCGCGCCGTCTCGCGCAGCAGCACCCCCATCTCGCGCAGCACCTCGTCGCCGGTGAGGTGGCCGTATTCGTCGTTGATCGCGCTTGAAGTGATCCACGTCGATCGCGAGCACCGCGACATCGGATGGTTGCCGCGAACGGCGCGCGAAACCTCGCGCACGGTGAGCTGCTCGAATCCGCGCCGGTTGAAGCAGCCGCTCAGCGGATCGGTGAGGACGATCGTCTCGAGATGTGCCGCGCATGCGGTTGTACGCGCGTCCGACCACGGTGATCGCGTCCGGCATCCGGTCGATGACTCTCGTCGTACTGCATGCGAAAAATCGCCGCTCCTGCGCCGCTCGAACACCTGCACGATCCGCTGCAGGCGCAACTGCCATGTGCCCCTGCAGGCCCATGAAGACCAGCACGCCGAGCATGAACAGTGCGAGGTTCCACAGGCTCTCTCCCGGTGCCGGGAGCTGTCCGGCCGCA
>CAVUXI010000002.1:0-397039 GCA_963745385.1 uncultured beta proteobacterium | reverse complement strand
AGCGCGACCTGTACCAGCACCAGGCCAGATCGCACCAAGCCGCGCCGGCGGCCACCCACCACGCCCCCCGCTTCGGCCTTCAACGCGGACGTGAGATCCACCTTGCTGGCCTGGATGGCGGGAACCAACCCGAACAGCAACGTCGAGATTATGCAAACGCCGGCGCTCAACGCGAGCACGCGCCAATCGATTTCGCCCGGTAGATTCATTCTCTGGCCGTTTCGCGCCGGAAGCAAAAGCACAAACAAGTTGCGGCACCAGTAGGCCAGCATGAATCCGCCGGCTGCGGCGATTGTAGAGAGAATCATTCCTTCGGTGAGAAGCTGCTTCAATAACCGGCCGCGGCCTGCCCCCACTGCCAGCCGGACGGTCATCTCGTGCCGCCGTCCAAAAGCCCGGACCAGCAGCAGGTTACTGACGTTGGCGCACGCGATGAGAAGTACGGAGACCACCACCCCAAGCGCGATTCCGAGCGTAGGAAACAGAACGCCGGCGTTGTTGAAGGGCGTTCGCCATAACGGATATAGATTGACGCCGCGATTTCTGTTCGTCGCGGGATAGGCGGTTTCCAATCGTTGCGCCACGGCCGTGATCTCCGCCTGCGCCTGCGCCGGTGTGACGCCCGGCTTGAGGCGCACGAAACCTTCAATCCAACGCTCGCCGCGATCTTCCAGTTTGTATCCACCCGGATCGAATTTTTCCTGCATTGATACGGGCAGCCAGAACTGCATCGCCCAGCCCACGAACGTTCCATAAAAACCTTCGGGCGCCACTCCAATGATCGTGTGTGGCATGCCGTTGAGCATCTGCGTTTTGCCGATGATTGCGGGATCGCCTTTAAAGCGTTCTTGCCATATCTGATAACTGATCACGGTGACCGGGTGAGCATTGCGGCCGATGTTCTCGGCCGGTTCGAATCCACGCCCCAGGACGGGGCGCACTCCCAATGCATCAAAATAGTTGGCCGACACAACACTGGCGTGCGCACTCTCGGCGCGATCGCCGATGGCAAGCGTGACCCCCGTGATCCGGTCCACAATAAACGCGTCGAAGAGCGTGCAGTTCTTCTCGAAATCCAAGAAGTCCGGCCACGAGACGTCGTCGTGTCCCGGAACCCCACGATTCGTTTCGGCGATGGCCATCATTCTTTCCTGGTGCGCCACCGCCGGGAATGGGCGCAGCAGGATTCCTTCGATCCAACTGAACACCGCGGCATTAGAGCCGATCCCCAGCGCCAGGCACAGGATCGCCATAATGGAAAACCCCGGGCTGCGGCGGAGCACTCGCACACCGTAGCGCAAATCCTGCCACAGGACCTGGAAGAACGGTAGGGCGTGGATTTCCCGGTAAGTCTCCTTGACCTGGGCCACGCCGCCAAAGCGGCGCAGCGCTGCCGAGCGCGCCTCGCTCTCCGTCATTCCCCTGCGCAGGTTTTCGGTGATTTCCTGTTGCAGATGAAAATCCAGTTCTTCGTCCAGCTCACGTTCCAGGCTTCCCTTGCGAACGAGACCGCTAAGCCGTGAAAGAAGCACGCGTATTTTGGTCATGCGGACTCTCTCGTTACGCTTGCGAAGCGGGCGATGATGCCGGAGATCCGCTCCCAGTTTTCGGCTTCGGCGGCGAGTTGCTTCTTGCCGGCGCGCGTGATGCTGTAAAACTTGGCGCGCCGGTTGTTGTCCGACGCGCCCCATTTGGCAGTGATCCAGCCCATCTGCTGTAGCCGCAGCAGGGCGGGATAAAGCGATCCCTGATTCAGTTCCAGCACGTCGCCGCTGATCTGCTCGATGCGGCGGGCGATTCCCCAGCCGTGTTGTGGGCCGAGCGTGTCCAGAGTGCGCAGCACCATGAAAGCCAGTGAGCCGTGCAGGACGTCGGTTTTGTCCTTAGTCATTGAATTACCTTTCGGCAGCCTACAGGAGTGTATAACGGCTTCCTTTAGGCTGTCAACAGGTCCATCAGCCGCATGCGTCGAACAGAAAAGCGACTTGCGCTATCGCTTAGGCGTGGAAACTTTCCTGCTCGGTTCCGGATTTCTACGGCGCTTCGCCATCCGCCGCGCGGCCATTCCTTTCCTGATGAAAATCAGCGAGGCGACCGGCCTGACGGTCAATCTGGGAATTTGGAATAACCACACGGTGGTAATCATTGACTGCATTCCCGCTCCGGGAATGTCGCACTTCTACGAGGCGGGAAGTCTGGCTCCGCTGCACGCCACCGGCTTGGGAAAAGTGCTTCTGGCGTTTCGCAAGCGGCCCGATCTCGAAAGAATAGGGCCCATGCATCGCTACACGGATCGAACCATAGGCTCGCTGGCGAAGCTCAAAGAAGAACTCGCGCGTATCCGGCAGGACGGGTTCGCCGTGGATGACGAAGAGTGCATTCCGGGCGGCCGCTGCGTAGCCGCGCCAATTCTCATGGGCCGTGGAGATCCAGTCACTGCTGTCAGCGTAACCGCCCCGCGCGGCTTGATTCCAGATGAGAGATTGCCGGAGCTTGCGGAACTGTTGAAGGAGCGTTGTCTGAACATCTCGCTCCAGCTAGGATCTGCGCGCAGCGAGGAGCAGGCGCAGGAGTAGCGACTGTCTACTCCTCGCGTAATACTTTGATCGGATCGACTTTCGATGCTCGCCGCGCCGGGATCCAACATGCCGCGAGGGCGATCAGCGTCAGGAGCGCCGCGACTTCGGCGAACGTCACCGGATCGGTCGCGCTCACGCCATAGAGCAAATTCTTGAGCGAGCGTGTGGCCGCCCACGATCCTGCCAGCCCGATCGCAATCCCGATCCCCGTCAGCACCAATCCGTGACGCACTACCATCCGAACCACGCTCGATCCGCTTGCGCCGAGCGCCATACGCAATCCGATCTCGCGAGACCTCTGCGTCACCGCGTACGACAACACGCCATATAATCCAATCGACGCGAGCACCAGCGCCAGCGCCGCGAACGCGCCCAGCAGCATCATCTGCTGCCGCCGATCCACCACGTTGCGATCGATGATGTCGTCCATCGTCTCCACGTTCGCCACCGGCACATCGGGATCGATCGACGCCACGATCCGCCGAATCGCCGCCACCGGCGCCATCGGATCGCCCTTGGTCCGCACCGCCAGATAATCCGAATCCGACGGAGGGTACACTTCCTGCGTGGTCGGAATGTAGAACCCCGGCTTCATCCACAGATCGTAGCCGCGCTCCTGCACATCCTCCACCACCCCGATGATGGTCCGCCATTTCACCTGCGCGCCGTTGATCGAAATGCGATGCCCGACCGCCGACCGATTCGGCCAGTAATGCCGCGCGAACGTCTCATTGATGATGATCACCGGCTGCGACGTGGGCGTCTCGCTGCCATCGAACAAGCGCCCTTCGCGCAGCTTCACGTGCAGCATCTGCAAGTAATTCGACGATCCCGCGCGATACAGCGCGTCGGGCGAGAAATTCAAGTCCTTTTCCACGTCCTCCAGTCGATAGCCCTGCGTGTTGCCGATGGATTGGAACGGTAAGCGTGGACGCGTACGCCGCAGCCTCCACGCCCGGCAGTACGCGCACCTGGTCGAGCACGCGCTGCTGAAACTGCAGAGCCTTGACGGGGTCGTCGTACAAAGACCCTTGCGGCGTCCGCAGCGTCAATAAATGATCCGGCCGGAACCCGAGATCGATCGCGCGCAGCTTCGCCATCGTTTCGATCATCAACCCGGCGCCGGTCAGCAGCACCAGCGCCGCCGCGACTTCCAGCACCACCAGAGCGTCGCGAGTTCTACGCCCGCGCGTGTCCGCGCCCGATCTTCCGCCTTGCTTGAGCGCGTCGTTCACCGATGCTCGCGACGCTTCGAGCGCGGGAATCAAGCTGAAGATCACGCCCGTCGCGAGCGACAGCGCGAACGCGAACAACAGCAATCGCGCATCGATCCCCGGTTTCGCCGTCGACGGCAGCCCCAGCGGCACCAGTGCCGTCAACACCTTCATCCCCGCGAGCGCGAATCCCAATCCCAGCGCGCCGCCCAGCAGCGAAAGCAGCGCGCCTTCCGTCACCATCTGCCGGATCAGCCGCATTCGTCCCGCGCCCAACGCCGTGCGGATCGCGATCTCGCGCCTTCTGCCGACCGCCCGCGTCAGCAGCAGACTCGCCAGATTCGCGCACGCGATCAGCAGCACGCATCCCGCCGCGCACATCAAGACGATCAGCACCGTCTGCATCCGCCCCAGCAGATCTTCCTTCATCGGCAGCACCACCGCGCCGATATCGCGATCGTCATCCGGATACTGCTCGCGCAACCGTTTCGCGATCGCGCGCATTTCCTCGTTCGCCGCCGCGATCGTCACGCCAGGTTTCAATCGCGCGACGCAATTCAAGTAGTGGCTGCCGCGGGCCGCGCGCAACTTCGGCGTCACGTGCATCGGAATCCAGAAAACCCGGCGCGTGTCACGGAACACGAAATCGCGCGGCATCACGCCGATCACGCGATAGTTTTCGCCGTCCAGCAGAATGGTCCGGCTGGTGATATCGCTCGTGCCCGCGTAGCGGCGCTGCCACACCGCGTAACTGATCACCACCACCTTCGCATCATCGCGATCTTCGGCTTCGGTAAATGTCCGCCCGATCACCGGCGTCACTCCCAGCACAGGAAAGAAATTCGTGGTCGCCTGGTAGCCGAGCAGTTGTTCCGCGGGACCATCGCCCGTGATCGCACGCGTGCGCGTCCGCGTGGCTGCGATATCGGTGAACACGTGATTCTGCTCGCGCCAATCGAAATAATTCGCGGGCGCGGGCGTGTTGTGCGCGAATCCGATCGAGCTCGCGTCCTCCCACACCATCACCACGCGATCCGGATCGGCATACGGCAGCGGCCGCAACAACACGGCATCCAAGGTAGAAAAAATGGCCGTATTCGCACCGATCCCCAGGGCCAGCGCGAGGATCGCAATCGTAGTGAATCCGGGCGATTGCCGCAGCAGTCGAAATCCGTATCGCAGGTCGGCCAGAAGAGTCTGCATCGTTCTGTATACCGATCCGCGCGGCCGAGGTTACTGGATGCGCATGAATCCATACGTTGTTACCTGTGCGGGCCATTTGTGATCGCATAAGAACGAACGTCCGCCCTAATTGCAGGTGTGCTCGATAATACGACGGAGAAAGTCTTGTGGATTCAACGCGAACGCTTCAGTAAGTTAATCCTTTGAAGACAACTCGCATCCGCTTGATTTCGCTACATCGCACCCCTACAACTGCGCCGCCCAGCAACTGATCTGCTGAAGAAGACAAGAGTGGAATGCCAGAAATGGTTCGGCGCGCACCTGTCATATAAACAGCGGCGCTCAAGAGAGGCGGCTCCAGTTATCCGGCAAGTATCCCCGGGGTTGGCAAAAGCAGCCGTGCTTGTCACGCCTGCATTCGGAGTCCAAGTCCTTTGCGACGTTATGATGAGCGACGTGGCGTTTCGCTCCGTCCAGGCTCATCTCAACCTCGACTGCTTTCGCCGTCGCGCGCGACAAGTCGTTTTGCAGCGCACCAACACATCGCGGAGATCCCACTGCATGCTCCACCAGCAGACTCGTTTGAAGCGGCTTTGCGTGGACCCTAGTCCTCAGGCCGTTCTTGTGCGGAGAGCCATCGCTGAAGATCCACTTCGTACGCGCCGAAGCTCACGATTTGGCGATCGGAACTGCCTGTCATGCGATTGGGGAAACCGCAAAGTACATCCACGCGGCGCCCGCCGATCCGCCCCTTGAGCATCACCAAGCCGGCGGCCGAGGTTCTGACTGACCATGCACCCCATCATCCGCGCAAAACCGACGCCAGCATTCCGCCTCTTCGAGACCTTGGGCCGTGAAATCACGCACCGGAGCGACATATGCCAGTCCATCGAGAGATTTTGTGAAGATGTCCGACTCGCGGTGTCTGCACTAGGAGCACTGGCTAGGACGAAGCTTTTCGGATCAATTCCAAAAGATCCGCCAGCCGGTAAGGTTTCTGCAGGAAGTGTTCTACGCTCATCTGGAGGAATTCGGCGGCCCACTTCCGAGGGTATGCGGTAGTAACAATCACCCGCATCTTTGGCCGTAACCGCGCGGCCATTTCGTATAGGTACCGACTCGGAGTTCCAGGTATGTTGAGGTCCAGGAAAAGGAGGTCTATGGGATTGTCGAGCGCCTGAATGATTTCCATGGCCAACGTACCACCGCTTGCCTCAAAGACGGAAAACCCTTTGTTTCGAAGCATCTTCACAACCGCCGCTCGCAGGAGATCTTCGTCTTCCACAACCAATACCGTGGCACACGAAGTCGCGGGTACCGACTCCTTATTGTCTTGCGGCTTGTCCCGAGTCGCACGAGCCGCAGCTCCAGCACACGGCATCAACACTCGAAATACAGTCCCCTTGCCTAGCTCGCTCTTGAAATGGATTGACCCTGCGAGGGTGCGAACGATCCCCTGGACGATCGCAAGACCCAGTCCATGTCCCGCCACTTTAGTGGTGAAGAATGGGTCGAAGATCTTCGCTTGGATCTCCGACGGGATTCCCTGGCCAGTATCGGAGATCTCTAATTGCACATGGTCGCCCTTAGCCAACGAAGTCGAGAGTTCGCCGGACTCGGAGTCCACTTTCACGCATCTTGTCGTCACGCGGATCACTCCATCCTTTTCGCCGATCGCTTCGGATGCGTTCATGACCAGATTCATCACAAGCTGCCTGAGTTGGGCGGCATTAGCTTGGACGGTAGGAATATCCTCACCGAGATCCGACTCAAGTACAGCGTGCTTCGACACAGAAACCTTCAGTAACTCCATCATCTCCCGTACGGTTTGAGTAACATCGACAGCTTCGACGACTGGACTCTCTTTTCCGGCATAGATCAGTAGTTCACGTACGATTTCGGAGCCGCGCAGAGTAACGCTCAGTATATTCTTCAGCTCTTCTTCGGGATGTGATCCGGCGGTTACCTTGGCGAGTGCCAGCTCCGTCTGGGCCAGGATGCCACCCAGAAGGTTATTGAAGTCGTGCGCGATACCGCCGGCGAGCGTTCCGACACTTTCCAGCTTCTGCCTCTCGGAGGTCTCTTGCTGTGCCCGCCGAAGGTCCGTGATGTCTTGGTCTGCGCCGAACAGGCCTATTGGCTGGCCTTCCTCATCAAGAGCCACCTCGAAGACGCACGTGAGTATACGCAATTCGCCGTTTGGCCGGGTAATTTGAAACTCACAAGAACCTCCGCGCCGCTCGGCAAGAGACTTGGCTAACCCGCGACCAACACGGTCCCTGTGCTGGGGAATGACTATCTCCAGAAATCCTTCATAAGTAGGCGTAAAGTCCAGCGGCCGGCCTAAAATGTGAAACATTTCCTCGGACCAAGATACCCGGTTGGTTCTAATATCCCAATCCCAATGACCGACATGCGCAAGGCGCTCCGCGTTCTTTAGGCGTGTCTCACTTTCACGAAGCAATTCGCGCGCGGCAACTCCTTCGGTGATGTCCTGAGTTGCCCCAGCAAGGCGCACCAGCGCACCTCGCTCGTTTCTCACAGCTTGAACCACCGAGCGCACAAACCGCACTTCGCCGTCTTGCCGGATGATTCGGTACTCGGTTTCGACCGGTGTGGAAGTACTACGAACTCTGCGGTCCGCTTCCAGGATCTTTTCTCGATCCTTCGGGTGGACCGCATTAAGGTAGGATGAGAACCTTATTTCTCTGCGGTCTTGGACCCCAAATATATTGGCGATCTCCTCGGACCAATAGATTCTGTCGGCCTCAATGTGAAGCTCCCAGCTCCCAACGTGGGCAAGACGTTGAGCATCTAAGAACTGGACCTCGTTGGCTCGCAGTCGTTCTTGAGCATCTCGAAGTTCGCGCTCCGCCTGAATCTTGTCGGTAATGTCTTCCACGACGGTGATGAAGTAGTTCGGCTGGTTGTGCGGATCTCGAATGAGCGACGTAAAAACGCGTCCCCAAACGGTGGAACCATCCTTACGGATGTACCGCTTTTCCAGCGACCACGACGACAGCTCACCGGCTAGGAACCGACGCAACGTCGCGGCGGAGGCCTCGCGGTCGTCTGGATGCGTGACATCCAGAAAAGTCATGGCATGCAATTCAGTTGGGGTATAGCCGAGGATCTCACCAAGCCGGTCGTTCACCAGCAGCCATCGGCCTTCGGGATTAGTTTGGGCGATGCCGACGGCGGCTTGAAAGAAGGTGGCGCGGAACCGCAGTTCGCTTTCCGCTGTCAGGCGCTCTTCGTGGCGGCGAGCTTCCAGTTCACGGCGCGCCTGTTCTGAAGAATCAGCCAGAGCCTGTTGGACGCTGGCTAGCGGCAAAATTGTGAGGCCGATTAGGATCAAGGCGAATTCCCAGGCAAAGAACGGTGGAACCGGGAGGTAGCGTGGCAAATGAATCCCGATGCTATCCAGGATCGCCAAACTGAGACCAAACGAGAGAGAAAGGACTGCAATCCAGATCGCCTCTCGTCTCCCCAAAAGCCAAATGGAAACCACAATGACCGGTATATGACTCAGCATTGCGGGACTCCTTATCCCGCCCGAAAGAATCATGAACACCAGCAGGATCAACCAGACCGTAGATAGAAAAACCCAACCGCCTAGCCTCACGTAGCCCCGCCGGAGCCAGAGCAAACATGCTACGCTCACGACGACGATCGTTGCCCACAATGCGCTTGAAGCGGCTTTTCTCGGTGAGAAGATGGGGACCACCACACTGAGATGCAGAACGCCCAAGAGTAGTGCACTGACAAGGACCGAGTGCAGTGTCCTCGCGGCGAGAATCTTCGCTGGGATCCCAGCGAACGCGGAAAACTGCTTAGAAAATTCGGACCACCCAAGGCGGCGCAAAAGTATTCGCATCCTGCACCCCAGAATGAGTGCACCAATCATACACCAGGGGTTCGGTAAAGGGCAAAGCAATTGGGACTCAATGCGGCGGAGCAAGAGGGGACCTTCTTTTCCTTCGTAGGCCGTGGTTCTGTTAGTTTTGGGTGTGGCTGGAGCGGAGCTGCGACACCCGTAGGGCGTCACTTAGGGCGCAGCGGAAGACCTGTGCTCCGGAACAGAATTGAACGCACGTAGGAGCGGGTGTTGCAGTGACGTGTTCCTGATGCTTCCGACGTTATGTCATTGACTGGAGCGCCGAGTGAGGGTTAAGAGCGCGCGTTCCAAGAATTCTAAATTGATTTACTTAACTTGAATCCTGTGCGCAACTCGTCGCGACGAACCGCCCGAGCTCGGTGTCCTCGGCCTTAAAGACGACGCCCATGCCCCTGCTGCCCAGCTTTTCAATGATCCGGTAGCGTTACACGGTTTGACCGATCAACTGCGCACCCCTGCCCTAATTGCAGGTGCGCTCTTTAATAAGGTAATCGAGAAAATCTTTTGGAATCAGTACAACGCTAGGGCGCACGGTTCGCTCACTGGGGCAACTGTAGATAAAATTGTAGACACGTGTTCCCCAAAGTTCCACAAGACTCAACAACCCCGGTCTTGCAAGTTGTTGAATCTAAAGATGCGCCAGAAGGGAGCGCACCTGCGCCCAAGGCGGATTCCGGCCTCGCGCGAAAATGCCCTATTTTCAATGGCTTCTGTTTCAATAAGATGCGGTCAGCTTGTTGAACCCTGTTGAGCTTTATTGAACTCTCGGCTTTTGCGTCCTCAATTTTATCTACAGCCATTCGGATAAACCGCTTCCGCGACTCGGAGTATTGCCTCATGCGATGGGAGTTGTTGACAATAGTTTCTTTTGAGTCTTTGTGGCGCGGAAGGCGGCAGGGACGGGCTTTTTGAAGTTCACGCGACGGGATGCCCCCACGGGATGTTATGCACAGCCGGCGGGCCCGGAAGGGATCAACCTTCAGTTCGCGCGGATTCTTTTCAATTCGATCTTCCTTGGAATGCCATGAACATAAGCAGCGCGTCGGCCGGATTCACCGCTATGCGAAATACCCTGTCGGAAACTACTTCCGCGTCATCCGCAGCTCGATCATCATCCGCTCCTCCCCTTTGTCATCGATCATGAAATGGCGATGGAGGAGAACGCGGCCGTCTTCCTCAAGGTGCGCGCGCGCGACGGTCTTGCGCCCAGGATGGTCGGGATCGAGGGGCGTGGCCCACAGGACGATGTTCTTGCCGTCGAACGTGCCGTCGCTCTGGCGAATCGACATCGTCGTCTGCCGCGAGTCGTACCACACGGTGGTGAAGCGATTCGTTTTGGAATCGAAGCCGGAGATTCCGGTGCCGGTGCTCTTCGTTCCGTCAGAATTGAAGAAGGTGAAATCCGACTGCAGAAACTTGCCGTCCTGGATCATGTACTGCTTACACGTGCCTTTCGTCACGATCGGCTTCCCGTTCATCGGGAAGAACGTCTTGACGACGTCCCAGTCGCCCGCAAATTGCGCGAGCAGCTTCTGACCGGCGCCCGGCGCATTCGGCGGCTCATATTGATTGTGGGTTTGCTGCGCGACCGCCGGCAGTGGCAATGAGCAACGTCGCGATGAATCCATTTCCTCATGGCACGCGATGATATGCGAAAATCGCGAGTTCGGTTTCTTGACCCTACGGTCATAATAGCCGAGTCCGGCTAGTCGTAGCTCAACAAAACTTGCAGCCACTCGAACACACCTGTAAAAGGCAAGATGCCGAATCCGGTCCAACTCGTGATCTCCGCGACGTCGGCCACGCAGTCCCAGTCTTCCCAGCCTCGATATACGCAGCGAAATGCCAGTACACCTGCGAGCACCAGGGCAGTCCAGACAGCGGAGGCAATCAAGCCGACGGTGAGTGCTCCGGAACTATCTCCGTGACCCGCAATGTACGTGGCTGAAGACGATGGCGGACAGCAGAAACATGGGAGCTGGCGCAATGATGGTCAGCCACATGCGATCGCTTATCATGGGCCCGTGCTTCACCCATGCGGCAAAGCGCCATTGACCAAGGTGCAGGGCGAGCACGGCCATCCAGACCCAGGGCGAACGCAGCAACTCGATTGCGCGCTGCTCTGGGAGCGAATACGCGATGCCCGTAGCTCCCGGGCAGGTACAGGGACATCAGAATGGCGTAAAGAAGCAACTTTCCGGGTACATGTTCCTGCTTTGATCCGAGAATGAAAACATCCCGCAGGAAGAACAGGCAGAGAACACAGCCAGCGCAGATGAAGAGTCCCATGCGACGCCAAGTATAATCCGAAACGTGACTCCGGAGATCCCGCGAACTCATGGACGGGCACGGTTGGGGGTGAGCGGGCCCCGCTGGCGAGCGCCAAGATTGCGATCATCAGCGAGATGGCCAGTTCGCCGGAGAAGTGCGCGAATCAATGTTCGCCCAAACCGAACACGTGAGTGTGAGAGCCGCTAAAAATGGAACCCAATGGTGGCCGTCACGGCGCGCGGCGTCACGTAGTGAGTTCCGCTGAAGGTCGACAGGAAATTGTACAGCGCGTACTTGTTCGTCAGATTCACGACCGAGATACGCGCGCTCCACTTATATCTGATCCCCGTGGAAAATGTTGTCGTGGCCCACCGCGATATCGAACAGATTGCGGGACGCGATGCGCTGCGGATTGTGGTCGTCATCCTCGGTGCCGGGCTTCGGGATCTTCACCAGATTCGAGCCGTACTGCGATGCGGCGCAGAGGCCGTTGGGGCTGATTCCGGTGGTGGGCGTCGCATGCACGCTGCCGCAGAAAAGCCCGGCCTGGAACTGCTGATCCGGGCGTCAGAGGATTCACGTCGACGATGGAATCCGTCCCGTTGGGACCGTTGGGGCAGTTGCCTCCCGCGCAGGGCACCGGGCCGGCGACCAGGCCGCTGTCGTAGCGCCAGTTGAAGCTGAGCCAGGGAGCTCGCGGCGAGGGCTGGTATTGCATGTGAACGGTGGAGTTGAAAATCTCGTCGTGATCGATTCGAAACACTCCGTTGCCGCCCTGTCCGGCCGGCGTGGCGCCGATTCCGCTGATCTGCGGCTCGAAGAAGCGCGCCGCCACGCTCGAGAAGACCGACGAAGGCCGACAAGCCGTGGAAATTCGGCATACTGGCGCGTACCGCGTAGCCGGGGATCTTGGAGCTGGCCCATTCGATCGGAAATGTAATCGGCGTCGAGCCCAGCACGCTGAAGTCGTAGGACAGGTGCGTGTACTTCCAGATGTACTCGGCATCGATCACGAAGTACTTGCCGAAAGCCTGCTGAAGGCCGCGACCACGCGGGACTTATGCAGAGGTTCCTTAACGGTCTGTGTCTACTCGAACGAAGCGGACGCGCGTGATAAATCTGGAGTCATTCGGACTCCTTGGAATGGAATGGGCCGCGGAGCTTACGCCCGAATTGCGTCGCCGCGTCATCGCCGAGACGATTGTGCGTCGAGTACCGTCGGGCGAATTGGTCTGCAGAAAGGGCGAACCGGTGACCGCATGGGTCGGCGTGCTATCGGGCCTTGTGAAGCTTCAAGGGCTATTGCCAAACGGCAAAACAGTCGGCTTTACCGGCGTACCGGCGGGAGGCTGGTTTGGAGAAGGCTCGCTGCTGAAGGACGACCCGCGTCTCTACGAGGCAGTTGCGTTGAGAGATAGTATCGTGGCCTATCTTCCACGCAGCACGTTTGTACTGTTACTCGACAGTAGTTTGGCATTCAATCGATTTCTGTTGCGGCAGCTTAACGAGCGGCTTGGCCAGTTCATAGGTATGGTTGAGCGCGACCGCGCCCTCGCGCCCGAAGCAAGGTTGGCCACCGAACTCGCGGCGCTCTTCAATCCACAACTGTACCCAGGCAATCGAGAGACGCTGCCAGCCACGCAGGAAGAGCTCGCGAGCCTGGTAGGACTCTCCCGACAACGCGCAAATCAGGCGCTCAAGCGCCTGTCAGCGCGCGGATTGATACGTGTCGACAGACGTGGCGTGACAATACTGGACCTGCACGGTCTCAAGCATTTCGAGGGCTGAGAGAACTCCTGCCGGGCACAGCTCGAGCCTGGGACCTGCGGATTAACAGTCCGTCGATCCGGCCATCACAATACGAATGCAAATCAGGTATTTATGTGCCTCTCGGTGGGATTCATTTTTGGGCACTTAATGGCAGTTAACGCCTTTGGACGGTCAGGTGTTCGGACTTAATAGACCCCGCTATGAAGCGCGCTAAGAAAGGATTCAAACAAACGATCCTTAGATTTGTAGCGAGGTAACTAAGGTGTCGTACCACTCAGGCAACGGCGCAGCTACCGTGGCCATTCTGTGCTTAAATTGTTAATTGCCGGCGTGCGTCGCCGCACAAGGCACGCCGCACCACGCAAGGGGATTTGACGCCATTGTCGTCGCGTGACGGTCTAGGGACCAGTTCGTATCGAAATGGCTAAACGCACCGACCACGCCCGATCCTCGGCCGGTTCGAATCCGGTACGAGTGCGCTTCGACCGATTCGAGCTCGACGAGGCGAACGCACGCCTGCTGCGCGACGGAACGGCTGTCGCGCTCGCGCCGACGCCATTCGCCGTCCTGTGCGCGCTCGTGCGGCAACCCGGGTCCCTGCTCACCACGAACGCCTTGCTCGATGAGGTTTGGGGCCACCAGTTCGTCACCGACTCGGTCTTAAGAACCGCGATCAGCGAGCTGCGGACGGCGCTCGACGACGATGCCCGCAAACCGCGTTTCATCGAAACCGTGTCGCGGCGCGGGTATCGCTTCATTGCCGCCCCCAGCGCGATCGCCGCTGCGCCAGGCGTCCAGCCAACGTTTCGGGATTCGCCGCCGTACGCGGGCCCTACTTCATCGGTCGCGCCGAACCGCTGTCACGACTGCGCCGCGCCTGGGATATCGCGTGCAGCGGCAAGCGCGCGGTTGTCTGGGTTGCCGGCGAACCGGGCATCGGCAAGACGACGCTGATCGAGCACTTCGTTGCGAGCCTCGGCGACGTCGCTGTGCGCGCGGCCAATGCGTCGAGCACTACGGCACCGGCGAGCCCTATCTTCCCGTGCTGGAAGCGCTGTCGGAGCTGTGCCGCAGCGACAGCGACGTCTCGTGCCGTTGCTGCGCGCCGTGGCGCCGACCTGGCTGCTGCAGCTGCCGTGGCTCAGCACCGCGGAGGAGCGCGAAGCGCTGCGACGAGAGCTCGCCGGCGTCAGCCCGGATCGCATGCTGCGCGAGATGGGCGAGGTTCTCGATCGCTACGGCCGAGCGCCGGCCGCTGTTGCTGGTGACCGAGGACCTGCATTGGAGCGACCGCGCGACGATCCAGCTCATCGACTACATCGCGCGGCGCCGTGGCAGCGCGCGGCTGATGTGGCTTGCAAGCTTTCGTCTCGCCGAGGTCGTGGCGCTCGACCATCCGCTCAATCCGTTGCGGCACGAGCTGCGCCTGCATGACCTGTGCGAGGAGATCGTGCTCGATCCGTTCTCCGAAAGCGAGGTCGCCGACTACGTGGCGGAACGATCGCCAGCGATCGCCACCGACGAAGCGTTCGTGCGCGCGTTGCACGAGCGCACCGACGGCCTGCCGCTGTTCGTCGCATCGGTCATGACGCGAGGTGATCGCGCGCGCCGCGCAAGGCGGTGACGACGCTGCGGCGGGTCGCAGCTCGCGAAAATCGCGGTTCCGGAGAATCTCGCGGCCATCATCGATCACTACATCGCGAAGCTCACGAGCGATCAGCGCATGGTGCTCTCGGCGGCCGCCGTTTGCGGCGTCGAGTTCCGCGTCGATACGATCTCGGGAGCACTCGAGCGGGATGCCGTATGGGTCGGCCAGACGTGCGACGAGCTCGCGCGCGAGCAGATGTGGCTCGTCGCCCCGCGTGCCGAGGGAGGTAGCAATGCGGCAGAGTTGCCGTATTCGTTCAGGCACGCGCTCTTCCGCCAGGTGCTGTACGAGCGCACGGCCCCGTCGGTTCGCGCGCAGCTTCACCGCAAAGTCGGCGCCGCGCTCGAACGCGAGCGCGCGCGCGGCGTGCCGGTCGCCGCGGCCGAGCTCGCCATGCACTTCGAGCGGGCCGCGAACCGATGGCCGCGTTGCGCTACTACGTCGAAGCCGCCGAAGCCGCGCTCGCGCACTTCAGCCCGCGACGAGTGCATGAGCATCACCGAACGTGCGCTGACCCTTGCTCGAGCAGGCGCCGGAGGGCGCCGAGCGCGATGCGCTGGAGATCGCCCTCGCGACGCTTCACGGTGTTGCCGCTACCCGACGTGCTTGGCGTCGAGTGCCGAAGCGAAGAGCGCGTTCCAGCGTGCGTACGCGCTGCTCGCCGAAGTCCCCGAGCATCCGATGCGCAGGGCGCCTGCTGCACGGGTTCGGGTTCGTGCTTGGCCTGCGCGGCGGACTATGCCGAGGCGCTCGCGGTGGCGGACCGAGCGCGAGGCGCTCTCGTCTGCAACGAACGATCCGGTGCTTCTGCTCGACCGCGTGCATCGTGCATGGGCAGGTCGATCAGCTTCAGGGCCGATCGCGCGCGGCTCGGCACATGGCTCGAGCGCGGGCTCGCGCTCGCGGAGCGTTTCGACTGGCGCCGGCTGAATCTTCGTGGTCGATCCGCAGGTCACGCTGCTCGGGCTGCTCGCCATCCCCCTCCTTCATCTCGGGTTCGTGGAGCAGGACGCGCGCGTGCTGCGAGCGGGCGCACGCACGCGCTCGCGACCGCTGGGATGGCCGATGGCGCGGCTGTCCGCGCTCTGGTTCGACGCGCTGTTCGAGGTTCGGCTCGGCAACGCGGAGCGTGTCGCCGCTCTTGCCGACGAAATGCAGCGCGCTCGTCGACGAATTCGCGCTCGCTCACGGTCGAACTGCGTGCCGGTGGTTTCGCGGCTGGGCGGATGCCCGGATGGGACAACCGCGCGACGGCTATCGCCGCATTCGAGAGGCGTACGAAGACAATACCCGGCTCGGGATGCTGGCGGGAGGAAGTGAGGTCCTCGGGTATGCCACGGAGGCCCTGGTGCTTGCCGGCGACTGGGATGGCGCGCAACACGCAACTCGAGAACGCGCTGCAAGTCGCGAGCACGCTCGGGGAGCGCGTGTATCTGCCGCAGTTGTTCGTGATGCAGGCTGCCATCGCGCGCGCGCGCGGCGACCGCGCGGCCGCCGACGCCGCGATTCGACGCGCGATCGCGGAGGCCAGAGCGCAGGAGGCGCCGTGGCTGGAGTTGATGGCGCTGATTGAACTGTGCGACCGCCACAGTGCAACGGCCAAAGACCGACGCGCGCTTGCCGCGCTCGTCGACCAGCTTCCCGAAGCGCTGCGACACCCCCGCTGTCGCAGAGCGCGAGCACTGCTCGACAAGACGAAGTCCGCGTAGACCACGCCTGCTCCTGCAGTGCGCGCTGCGGACGCTGTCGCGCAGGCCGCACGCTAATGTGCGGCGATTCGCCTTGCCGAGCTATCGCCGGCCTATCGGCGCTATCCATCGCGCGATAGGCGCACGCACCGCTCTCGGCGCGAGCCGGCGCCATCGTGTGCGTGTCGGCTTTCCGCAACATCCGACGAATTGGCGACGTTTCGCTGACAACTCGGCTCGCCTTGCGCCTAAGCTACGTCACGTCGACTTCAACGAGCCGGTCGCTACCGACAGCCAAGATGACCTTCAACACTGATTCGAAGTACCCGACCCGACGCGCATACGTGGTGAAGGTGCGCGGCGATGCAACAGCCCGACTGCGCTCGCCGGTCGTCTCGAGAACCTCGTCACCGGTCAGCAACGTGAATTCGCGTCCGGTCGCGAGCTGCTCGAGTCCATTGCTAGCGACCTCGAGGCGACCGGCAAAGCGCAACGGGATAGCCATGGACACGAATCTAATCCCGGCCATGTCCGGCGTGCTGGGTTCGCTCGTGGGCGGATCGGCGACGGTAGCCACCGCCTGGATCACCCAGAAGACGCTCACGCGGCGTGAGCTCAATGTCAGGGACATGCGCAAGCGCGAGAAGCTGTACGGCGAATTCATCGCCGAATGCGCGAAGCTTCTCATCGACGCGTTCACCCACACGCTGGAGGATCCCGAGAAGCTTCTTGCACTCTACGCACTCACGAATCGCATACGCCTCACCGCCTCACAGCCGGTGCTCGCCGAGGCCGAACATCTGCTGAGCCACATCGCCGACCAGTACTTCTCGCGAAACCTGACGGTCGCAGGAAATGCGCCAACTTGCGCACTCGGCAGATGCCGACCCATTGAAGGCGTTCGGTGAGGCCTGTCGCGCGGAGCTCAAGTCGATACGCGCCCGCCTCTAGTCGTGTCCAACGCAATCCCGACAGAACGTCGACGCTTCGCTGACGACTCGCGGCAATCGTTCCCTTACGCTCACTCCCATGTCCACCCCAGCCACCCCTAGCATCCCATTCCGCCATTTGCGTGTACTCGCTGCGGCGCTCGCGCTCGCGTTGGCAGGGTGTGCCACACCCGTGCTGAAGCCGTCGGTCGATGTGCCTGACCGGTTCGCGGCCGCCCCGGCAGCGACAGTGAATCCGAGGTCGCGTGGTGGGACAGCTACGGCGACCCGGTCCTGTCCGATCTCGTCCGCCGGGCAGCGCGCGAGAACCGCGACGTCAAGATCGCTGCCGAGCGCGTGCGCGCGGCGCGAGCCGGCGAGACGATCAGCCGCTCATGGCTGTTCCCGAGCATCGGCGTTCAAGGCGCAGGCTTCGATCACCGAACCGGCTACGGCTCAGACGTCAAGCAAGTCGTCCCGGAGGCAGCGAACACGAAGGGCTGGCAGGGCGGCGTCGACGTCTCCTGGGAAGTCGACATCGCCGGGCGCCTGCGCGCCGGCGCTGCTGCGGCCGCCGCCGACACGCTCGCGACCGAAAACACGGCGCGGGGCGTTCGACTGCTGGTGGTGAGCGACGTGGCAACCAACTATTTCACACTCGTCGGCGCGCTGCGTCAGCTCGACACGGTGCGCGCGATCTCGGCCGCGCAAGACGAAACGCTGCGCCTCGTATCCGCGCGCCAACGCGCAGGCCTCGCCACGCCGTTCGACGTCGAGCGCGCGCAGACCGAAGCGTCGAAGGCGCGCGCGGCGATACCGCCGCTCGAGACGCTTGCCGCCGTGTCGCGTCATCGCATCGCGGTTCTCATCGGCGACCAGGCGTTCAACGCATCGAGCATTGCGCCGTCGCGCGCGAAGTCACCCTTCCCGCCCCGCGTCCGGGACAACCGGCGGCGCTGTTGCAGCGCCGGCCCGACCTCCTCGCCGCGCAGGCGCAGCTCGACGCCGCGAACGCGCGCCGCCAGCAGGCGATGGCCGAATGGTTCCCGCGGCTCGTGCTCGGTGCCATGTTCGGCAGCGAGGGCCTGAGCATCAACGGCATGGCCCTCGGCGCTGCGCGCTTCAGCAACGTCGCCGCACTGCTCGCGATGCCGATCTTCAACGCAGGACGCACTCAGGCGATCAACGACATCGCCGAGAGCGGCCAGAAGGAAGCAGTGCTTCATTACGAGGACGCGATCGTGCGCGCGCTCGAGGACGTCGAGAACTCGCTCGTCGCGCTCGACGACGAGCGGCAACGCGCGCAGCTGCTGCAGAGCGCTGCGGCGTCCGCCGACGCCGCACTCGGCCACGCGCAATCGCTGTACGACCGCGGGCAGATCGACCTGTTGCCGCTGCTCGACGCGCAGCGCGTGCGGTTGTCGGTGCGCATCGGCGCCAACGACGCCAACACGCAAGCGCTGCTCGACAGCGTGCAACTGTACAAGGCGCTCGGCGGCGGCTGGGAGGTGTTCGAGCCCGTCGACGACGCCGACCGCGGCAACCGTCATGCGATCCCCGAATTCATGAATCCTATCCACCGATACGAGGAACTGTCGTGAAACCATCCTTCCGCATGACGCTTGTCCCCCTGTCGATCGCCGCGACGCTGCTCGCGGCCTGCTCGCACCAGCCGCCCCCGGAGCCGTTGCGCGCCGTTCGCACGGTCGAGATCCGCTACGACAAGACGCAGGAAACCGATCGCTACTTCGGCTCCGTGCAGTCGCGCTACGAGGTCGACCAGGCATTCCGCGTCGGCGGCAAGGTGGTGAGCCGCAAGGTCGACGTGGGACAGAAGGTGCGGCAGGGCGACGTCATCGCGGTGCTCGACGACAGCGATTACAAGCTCGCGGTCGAGGCCGCGCAACAACAGCTGACGGCCGCGGAAGCGCAGGCACGGCAGGCCGAGTCGGATCGACAAGCGGCTCAATGCGCTGAAGAGCGGACGGCTCGGTCAGTCCTTCCGACGACGAGAAAGCGCAGAGCAACGCGCAAACGACCCGCGCCACCGCGGAAGCGCGAAGCGCGCAAGCTCGAGCTCGCACGCAATCGTCTCGAATACACCGTCGCTGCGCGCATCGCAGGACGGCGTCGTCACCAGCATGAAGTTCGAAGTCGGCCAGGTCGTGGCCGAAGGGCAGCCGATCGTCTCGATCGCGAAGGAAGGTCGAGCCGGAAATCGTCGTCAACGTGCCCGAGGATCAGTTATCGGCATTCAAGGCGTCGCAGTACAAGGCCATCCTCACGAGCGCGCCCGACGAGTCGTTCGACGTCGTGCTGCGGGAACTGTCGCCGCAGGCGGCGTCGGCAACGCGAACCTTCCGCGCTCGCCTGAAGCCCGCGACGCCGCGCGCGCTGCCGCTCGGCGCGAGCGCGACGCTCGTCGTCGACCGCCCGGTCGCGGACACGCCGGCGGCCACGATCCCTGCATCGGCGATCACGCAGAACAAGGGTCAGCCGGCGGTCTGGGTCGTTCGTCAAGAAGGGCAGAGACCGGTCGGAACGGTTCAGCTGACTCACCGTCTCCGTGCACGACTATCGCAACGACGAGGTGCTCGTTTCCGGGCCGCCGGCAGGCGAGCTCGTCGTCACCGCGGGCGTGCAGAAGATGGCGCCGGGCTTAAAGGTCGCGCTTTCCGGCGCCGACGTCCTAACCTCGACACGAAGCAGGCCGCGCGATGAAGTCCTTCAATCTCACCGAATGGGCGCTCAACCATCGCGCCATCGTGCTGTTCCTGATCATCGCGATCATGCTCGGCGGCGTGCTGGGTTTCAAGCAGCTCGGCCAGCTCGAGGACCCGAAGTTCTCGGTGCCTTCGATGACCGTGATGGTGATGTGGCCGGGCGCGACTGCGCAACAGATGCAGGACGAAGTGCTCAACCGGATGGAGAAGAAGTTCGAGCAGCTCGACCACTTCGAGAAGGTCGTCACGTTTGCGCGCCAGGGCTATGCCGGCATGACGCTGACCGTCAAGGGTGGCACCTCCCACGCGGATCAGCGCGAGGCGTGGTATCAGGCACGCAAGAAATTCAGCGACATCAAGCTGGAGCTGCCGGAAGGCGTCATCGGCCCGATCTTCAACGACGAATACGGCGACGTGACCGGACTGCTCTATGCCGTCAAGGGCGACGGCATCGGCCAGTGGGAGCTTTCCGATATCTCCGAGGACATCAAGCGTCGGCTCCTCAAGGTGCCGATGGTCAAGAAGATCGACGTCTATCGGCAAGCAGGCCAAGAAGGTCTACGTGGAGTTCTCGAACGAGCGGCTGGGCCGCGCTCGGAATCACGCCGCTGCAGATCGCAGAAAGCCTGCGGAGCCAGAACATGGTGCTGGCGAGCGGCCAGGTCGACACCATTCCGACCGTGTGATGGTGCGGGTGAGCGGACAGTTCGCCAGCGTCGACGATATACGCAACGTGCCGATCGCCGTGGGCGGACGATAGCTCAAGCTCGGCGACTTCACGACCGATCACGCGCGGCTACGAAGATCCGCCGCAGTACACGGTGCGCCACAACGGCCAGCAGGTGCTGATGCTCGGCATCGTCATGACCGACGACGGCAACATCGTCGAGCTCGGCAAGTCGCTCGAGTCCGCGGTCGCCAAGGTCCAGTCGGAGCTTCCGTACGGTGTGGACCTCGAGCGCGTCGCCGACCAGCCTACGGTCGTCAGCGAATCCGTCTGGGAATTCGAACGCTCGCTGCTCGAAGCGCTCGCGATCGTGCTCGCCGTGTGCCTGTTGAGCCTCGGCTGGCGCACCGGCATCGTGGTCGGGCTGTCGGTGCCGATCGTGCTCGGCGTCGTCGTGATCGTGATGCTGGCGATGGGCTGGAACCTGGAGCGCGTCTCGCTCGGCTCGCTCATCATCGCGCTCGGCCTCCTGGTCGACGACGGCATCATCGCGGTCGAGATGATGGTCGTGAAGATGGAGGACGGATGGGACCGCGTCAAGGCGGCCGCCTTTTCCTACGCGTCGACCGCGATGCCGCGACTCACCGGCGCGCTCATCACCACCGCGGCCTTCATGCCGATCGGCTTGTCCAAGTCGACCACCGGTGAGTACGCGGGCGGCATTTTCTGGATTGTCGGCACCGCCGTCGTGTTCTCGTGGTTCGTTTCGGGCGTGATCACGCCCTACCTCGCGGTGAAGATGCTGCCGGACTTCAAGAAGCACGACGACGGCGGCGACGCGTATCACACGCCGTTCTATCGCAGGCTTCGAAGCTGGATCGACTTCGCCATGGCAGCGGCGCTGGCGGGTGATCGGTACGACCATGGCGGCACTCGGTGCTGGCGATCGTCGGAAGCCGCCTCGTGCCACAGCAGTTCTTCCCGAACAGCGACCGTCCGGAGCTGGTCGTGGAGCTGCGACTGAAGGAAGGCTCTTCGTTCGCCGCGACGACCGAGCAGGTCAAGAAGATGGAAGTCCGTACTCGCGAAGAACGAGGACGTCAGCTTCTACACCGCCTACACCGGTGCCGGTCAGCCGCGCTTCTATCTCTCGCTGAATCCGGAGCTGCCCAACCCGGGCTACGCGGTCTTCGTCGTCATGACCAAGGACATGAAGGCGCGCGAAAAGCGTGCGCGCGCGGCTGATGGAAATCGTCAACGAGCAATTCCCGGACGTGTGGGTGCGCGTGACGCGCCTCGAGCTCGGGCCGCCGGTGGGCTTCCCGGTACAGTTCCGCGTCGTCGGTCCCGACACGCAGAAGGTGCGCGAGATCGCGCGCGACGTCGAAGCGGTGGTCGCGTCGAGCCCGAAGGTGCGCGACGTCCAGCTCGACTGGAACGACCCGGTTCGCACGCTAAGAGTCGACCTCGATCAGGACAAGGCGCGCGTGCTCGGACTCGCGCCGGCCGATGTGTCGTTCGTGACGCAGACGTTCCTGAATGGCGCGACGCTGTCGCAGTTGCGCGAGCACGAAGACCTGGTAGACATCGTCGCCCGCGCCGTGCCTTCGGAGCGGCTCAACCTCGACACGCTGAAGAACGTCAACCTCTACACGCGTGAAGGGACCGTGGTGCCGCTGTCGCAAGTCGCGCGCGTGCGCAACGAGCTCGAAGAGCCGGTGCTGTGGCGACGCAACCGAGACATGGCGATCACCGTGCGCGCCGACGTCAAGGACGGCGAGCAGGGCGTGTCCGTGACGCAAGAGATCCGGCCTATGCTGAAAGACATCGAAGCGAAGCTGCCGTTCGGTTATCGCATCGACATCGGCGGTGCGGTCGAAGAAGGCGACAAGGCCAACCAGGCGCTCGCCGCGGTATTCCCGGTAATGCTGATCACGATCCTCACCATCCTGATGCTGCAGCTGCAGAGCTTCTCGCGGATGTTCATGGTGTTTCTGACCGCACCGCTGGGGCTCATCGGCGTCGTCGCCGCGCTGCTCATTTTCCAGGCGCCGCTTGGCTTCGTCGCCATCCTCGGCGTCACCGCGCTGTGCGGCATGATCATGCGCAACTCGGTGATCCTGGTCGACCAGATTGAAAGAGAGATGGAGATGGGCCTCGATCCATGGAATGCCGTGCTCGAAGCGGCCGTCCATCGGACCCGGCCGGTCATGCTGACGGCGGCCGCCACCGTGCTCGCGATGGTCCCGCTCGCGCGGAGCATCTTCTGGGGCCCGATGGCGATCGCCATCATGGGCGGGCTGACGATCGCGACGCTGCTGACGATCTTCTTCGTGCCGGCGCTTTACGCCGCGTGGTTCAGGGTCGGGCGCGTCGACGCGGCGGCAACGCCTGCGCCCTCGGCGGCTCCGGCAGTGGCCTGACAGCGGGAGCCGACATGTTGCCGCAAGAGGCGCCGATGCTAGAGATAAACCAGCGTGGCTCGCTGCTCGACGAGTTGCGCATTCAATACGAGGCGGTGCACGAGCCGGCCGACGACCGCGGCGACGTCGAGAGCTTCCAGGCAATCGATGCACGGCTGCGTGAGGCGTTTCGCTGCCTGGAAAAGGCGATCACTTATCTCAACGGCCTGAAGCCCCCGATCGAACACCGATTCGACCTCGGCTATGGCTACGTATTCGATTCGCCGCGGTTCGCCCACGGTTCGGTCGGTCAGCACGAGCGCCGCATCCGCGGCTTCCCGGTGCTCGAAGCGATCGACGTCTACTACGAGGTTTCCGCAGCCGGGCCTCTGTCGATCGAGGTGGTCCCCGGGTGGGTCTCGTTTGCCGAGAAGACTCTCGATGCGTTCGGGCTGCAATACACCTGCCGCCGCATGGAAGATTCCGACGGGACGCTGCGCAAATGCATCTTTTCGGTCCCGCCCGTGATCCCGGCGCGCGTCTCGTTTCGTGTCGACTATCGGACGGGGATCGTGACCGTGGCGCTTGTCAACGTCGATCGCCTCGAGCGCGTCACGCTGGAGTTCCCGAGCACCGCGATCGAGGAGCCCATTCTCGAGGATCTCGTGCGGCTGATCCTCGGCCGCGACTCGGCATTCCTGAAGCGCGGGCGACTCGCTGGGTTGCGCGGTCGAGCCTCGGCTAGCGCGCAGTACGCCGCGGAAAGCCGAACCTCGATCGATTTGCTTCGCGACCATGCCTAAGCGTGCTCCGAGATGCATGGCAAGGGCGCCCTCTCCCGGAGCGCGATCGGCCATCGTCATCGCCGCTATCGCCTTCGTCCTGACGGGTTGCGCGACGAACCGCACGATGATGCCAACCCCGGTGCTTTACACAGGGGCGAATGCCAAGCCGCTTTTCACTGATTTGCCAAACGACAGTCGCCGGCCACCACTCGATCTGCTGTTCATCACCGATCGCGCACCGGCAGAGCAAGTCGACGGCTTGCCGTATACCGCGGCCCGATCGCGTTCGATGGCGTTCGGATCGGCGAAGATCGAGTTCGGCGAAGACGTCTCCTGGGACGTGCTGGTCAAGGAAAGCACCGCGACGCAACGCGTTACTCCACTGCAGCTCAAGCTCGGGCCGACCACGGAGCTCGGTCGCTTTCCGGCCATCCCGTATGAAGTCGCTGTTGCTCCGGATGGCATAAGACGTGTACCCGCCGTCGTCGAGGCGTACCAAAAGGCGAAGCAGCAGCTCCAAGCCGAGATTGCGAGGCAGCTCGCTATCGCACGCCGCAAGGAAGTCGTGCTGTTCGTGCACGGCTACCACAGCAGCTTCGAGAGTGCAGCGCTGACGATGGGCGAGCTGTGCCATTTTCTGGGACGGGACTTCGTGTGCGGAATCTTCTCGTGGCCCGCCGGCGGGCACCGAGGCATTCTGTTCGGCTACGACGTTGACCGTGAATCGGCCGAATACGCGGTCGAGGACCTGGTGAAGCTGATCCGCATCGTCGGCAGGACGCCGGGCGTCGAGCGCGTTCACCTGATCGCGCATAGCCGCGGCACGGACACTGTCGCATCGGCGCTGGCCGAGCTCAGCGTCGAAGCCTATACACTCCAGAGCTCACCGGATCGTGAGTTTCACATCGGCAATGTCGTCCTCGTCGCTCCCGACCTCGATGGCGACGTCGCGCTGACCAAGATCTTCAAAGTCTTCTCCGACCCCGACTTGCCGTTCGGCGGCAAAGCGGACCCCGGCGCGGTCATTCCCCCTTCGCCTGGCCTCAGGGTCACCCTCTACGTTTCGCCCGACGACAAGGCGCTCGCGACGGCGAGCTGGCTATCGGGCAGCATCGCCCGGCTCGGGCGGATCGACGCGACGACATTCAGCGCCGACCAGATCGAAGCGATTGCCTTGTTGCGCGCGGTCGACATCATCCAGGTCCGTGGGACAACCGACTTCTTCGGCCATAGCTACTTCATTTCCAATCCGCAGGTGAGCGCCGACATCATCGCGTTGTTGCGGTACGGTCTGCGGCCGAACGAGCCGGGGCGGCCCCTCGAGCAAGTTGCGGGGCCTTTCTGGCGGGTGCCCGCGCATCGCGCGTCTGATGCACCGAAAAGCGAGTAAGCAAATGGGCGACGCGGCGATAACGCACAAAAGCGGAACGAAGGGTTACTGGGTGCGCGGCGTGTCGCCGCATGTCGTCAACTTCGCGAAAGGTGTGCTGATTGGTGGAATCGTGATGATGTCGCTCTGGCTGGTGTTCGGCTGATCACCATGCGCACCGGCGCAAAGCTGACCAAATCGCGATGGTTCGCTGACAACTCTTCCTTCACCTTCTCATATCCTGATCGCAGATAGAGACGACACTCAATGCGTACCTTGTCCAATGAGTAATTACCCGATCCGGCGCCTGGCCATCGCCCTGCAAGGTGGCGGCTCGCACGGCGCGTTCACCTGGGGCGTGCTCGACCGGCTGCTGCAGGAGCCTGGATTCGAGATCGTTGGCATCAGCGGAACGAGCGCCGGCGCGATGAACGCCGGCATTCTCGCCGATGGGCTGCGGCGCGGCGGCGCTGCCGAAGCGCGAAAGGCGCTCGCGCACTACTGGAAGGATGTGGGCCGCTTCCCGGGCTATGCCAGCTTCGCACCGCCGGCGGTGCCGGGCGCGCCGCGCGCGTGGAACCTGGAGCGCAATCCTGTCTTCCTGTGGCAGGAGATGCTCACGCGTATCTGGTCGCCATATCAGACGAATCCGCTCAACCACAATCCACTTCGCAGCCTCCTCGAGCGCATCGACTTCGACGGTCTGCGGCAGGATCTCCGGGCGCCGCGCGTATTTATCTGCGCCACGAACGTTCGCACCGGGTTGCGGCGCGTATTCGAGAACAAGGAACTCTCGGCCGATGTGCTGCTAGCCTCTGCCGCCCTGCCGCAGGTCTACCAGGCGGTGGAGATCGACGGCGAGTACTACTGGGACGGCGGCTACACCGGCAATCCCGCGCTGGCACCGCTTTACCTCGGTACAAAAGCGACCGACTTGATCGTGGTCGGCATCAACCCGATCGTGCGCTCAGAAGTTCCGCGTACCGCGCGCGCTATCACCGACCGCATCGGCGAGATCAGCTTCAACTCCACCTTCATGGGCGAGGTGGCGGCGATCGCGTTCTTCGAGGAGCTGATGCAGTCGCGGCCGGCGGATCGAAGGTTCAGACGTCTTTTTGTCCACGGCATCGGTGACGATGCGCTCGGCGCGTTCGGCGCATCGAGCAAGATGAACAACCATCCCGACTTCCTCGCCCATCTGCGCGACATCGGCGCGCGCGCCGCCGACCGCTGGCTCGCGGATCACCGCGACGCCGTGGGCAAGCGCTCGACGGTCGATCTGTCCGGGCTCGCTCCGACGCGGCACGGCTCGCTCATCGGCCCATCCATCATTAAACAGCCACTCGAGGTTCAAACATGAAGATTGACGACGTCCGGCGCGCCTACGCGATGCCATTGACCAATCCGTCGTTTCCGCACGGACCGTACCGCTTTTTCGACCGCGAATACCTGATCGTCACCTACCGCACCGACCCCCAGGCCTTGCGCGCGGTCGTACCGGAGCCGCTCGAGATCACTGAACCGCTGGTGAAATATGAATTCATTCGCATGCCCGACTCGACCGGATTCGGCGACTACACCGAATCCGGCCAGGTCATTCCGGTGCGCTTTGCCGGCGAAGACGGCGCGTACGTGCACTCGATGTATCTCGACGACGACGCGCCGATCGCCGGCGGCCGCGAGCTATGGGGCTTTCCGAAGAAGCTGGCGCACCCGAAGATCAGCCACGAAGGCGAGGTGATAGTCGGCACGCTGCACTACGGCCAGGCGCTGTGCGCGCTCGGCACATTCGGCTACAAGCACCGCGCGGCGGCCAAGGATGCCGTGTTGAAGAGCCTGCGCCAGCCGAACTTCCTGCTGAAGGTCATCCCCCACGTCGACGGCACGCCGCGGATCTGCGAGCTGGTGCGCTATCACCTCGAGGACATCGTCTTGAAGGAAGCGTGGAACACGCCGGCCGAGCTCCAGCTCTTCCGTCACGTCATCGCGGACGTCGCGCGGCTGCCGGTGCTCGAGATCGTCTCGGGACAGCACCTGGTCGCTGACCTCACGCTGGGGCTTGGCCAAGTCGCCTTTGACTACCTCGCGGAGAACACCGGACGCGCTGCCCCACGCGAAGCCAAATCCCAACGGGAGTTCGCCAATGTTGAAGAGTAAAGCGGCAGTCGTAACGGGCTCGACGAGCGGCACGTCCGCCAAGGCGATCGTCGCCGTTGGCCCATCGGGCGCGCCGCAATGTCGGAGTCAGTTAGATGAATCGCGCAATGATTAGATGCCGGCACCGCGTCGCGATCGTAGGCGGCGGCTTCGGCGGGCTTTTTGCCGCCCAACGGCTCGCGCGCGCCGATGTCGACATCACGCTCATAGACCGCACCAACCACCACCTGTTCCAACCGCTGCTCTACCAGGTGGCGACCGGAATCCTCTCCGAAGGCGACATCGCGCCACCGCTTCGCGACGTGTTGCGTAACCAACGCAACACGAGCGTTGTACTCGGCGAGGTCGTCGGGATCGATCTCGGCAGCCGCCGTCTCACCGTGCAAACGTTGGACCACCGCAGCGAGATGGCCTACGACAGCCTGATCGTCGCCACCGGCGCGAGCCAATCGTATTTCGGGCGTCCGGAGTTTTCGCATCATGCGCCGGGGATGAAGACGATCGATGATGCGCTCGAGCTGCGTGGGCGAATCTTGGGTGCGTTCGAAATGGCGGAGCGCGAGCCCGATCCGGATGCCCGGCGTCGGTGGCTGACGTTTGTCGTCGTTGGCGCAGGGCCGACGGGCGTCGAGCTCGCGGGCCAGCTCGTCGAGCTGTCACGCCATTCGTTGCGCGGCAACTTCCGGCGCATCGATCCGGCTCAGGCGCGCATCGTTCTGCTCGACGCTTCACCAACGATTCTCAGCGCCTTTCCCGACTCGCTGCGACAACGCGGCACGCGCGACCTGCGAGAGCTGGGCGTCGAGATTCTCCTGGGCACCGCGGTGACCGACGTCGACGAGCGCGGGGTGGAAACAAATTCGGCCGATCCGCGACTGCGCCGCATCGAGGCAGCGACGAAGATCTGGGCCGCCGGCGTACAGGCCTCGCCGCTCGGTGGGATGCTCGCCGACGCAGCGGGCGCCGAGCTCGATCGCGCAGGCCGCGTGAAGGTCGAGCCCGACTGCTCGCTTGCCGGCCATCCCGAGGTTTTCGTGATCGGCGACCTGATGAGCCTCGACGGGCTCCCTGGAGTGTCCCAAGTTGCCATCCAGTCCGGTCGGCACGCCGCGGATACCATCCGGCGGCGGATCGCTGGCGACAAGACAGGCCGCCCGTTCCGCTACCGCGACCTCGGGTCGATGGCGACGATCTCGCTCTTCCGCGCGCTCGCCGCGATGGGTTCCGTGCGGGTGGGGGGCTTCGCGGCCTGGGTGCTGTGGCTCGTCGTCCACCTCGCTGCGCTCATCGGATTCAGGAACCGCCTTTCGGTTCTCTTCAACTGGGCCGTCGCCTTCCTCGGCGGCGGACGCGCCGAGCGCGTCATCACTCGCCAGCAGGTGTTCGGGCGGCACGCCATGGCAGCGCAAGCGCCGGTGACACGGCCGAGCTTCACGAATTCACGGACATGATCGCGCGCGGCGCGCGGCACTCGTGACATCCGGTACATATTGTCGATGCCTGGCCGGGAGGGGCTGCGTCCTGCCGCCGCGCTCACAGCGTTTCGCCGCGACGTGAATGATGAGGTTCGCCTGCTCGCGCGACATCGGCAGGTACCAGATCTCATCAATGATCAACAGCATAGGCGAGGACGCCGCGCTTGAGCACCTGCGCGCGCCGGTTTTGGCGCAAGGCGGCGGTCGTTCCCACCCTGCTGCCTCGAATTGACCACTCTTGAAACGCTAGCGCTCCAGCGGCCGACCGGGCGCTCGCGCCCCATCTCTCGAAGATAGCGGTCGAGCCGGATTCCCCACGACCGTTTCCCCCGCGGCTACATCCTTGGTCACTACGCTCCCGGCTCCGATCACTGCGCGATCGCCGACCGAGACTCCGGGCATGACGATTGCGCCGCCTCCGATCCACACGTCGCGACCGATCATCACAGGCCGGCCCACTTCCAAGCCTTGGCGGCGAAGTTCCGGATCCCGCGGATGGTCCGCCGAATAGATCTGCACGGCCGGTCCAATTTGCGAGCGATCGCCGACTGCGATCGTGACAACATCCAGGAACACGCAGTTGTAGTTGAGGAAGACACCGTCACCGAGACGGATGTTGTAGCCGTAGTCGCAGAAGAACGGCGGACGTACCACCGTGCCGTAGCCAACCGCGCCGAACCGTTCCAGCAGGATCTCGCGGCGTTCGGTGGGCGACTGCGCCAAGGAGGCATTGAAGCGCACGAGCCATCGCTTCGTAGCGGCCAAGTCGGCCTGGATTTCCGCGTCGCCGGGCAAGTAGAGCTCACCCGCCAGCATCTTTTCTTTTTCCGTCTTCATGCTCACATCGGCGCTGCCGCGGCGATTCGCTCTCTGCGTCAGGGGGTCAATTTACCATGTCGCCTGACAGCGTGAGCGCTGGTCGGTGGCATCGCTTTCGCCCGGCAACTCGCTGGGACGACGACCAAACAGTTACCGATTCGACATCCACAGCCCCAAGCTCTTCAGCGCAGCGGCTATGAGTTGCGCCGCTTCCTCGGGGCACCGTCGTCCTGCTTAAGGATGTGGAAGTGGCTTCCAAAATGGAAGAACCTCCATATAATGCACCGACGGACGAATTGAGGCCATCGTGAGCGCCATCGCGTTGATCGCAGCTTTCAGATACTCGAGGAGCTCGCTTCCTTCGACGCATCTACGTCTGCAGCAGGCTGCCGACCAGATTGCGAAGGACACCGACGGCAAAGTCGAACTGCGCCTATTTCCAAACAATCAGCTCGGCGGAGAGGTCGACCTTCTGAACCAAGTGCGCTCGGGCGCAGTGGAAATGTTCGTCGTGGGGGGTCTAATCGCCTCAAGCGTTGTGCCCGCAGCGGCCTTTTTGCACCGCCGTTCGGCATTGGTTTCTATGCGGCCTGTGCCATCAGCAAGGTTGCGCGGACCGCGTGGTAGGACATATGTGGCGCTATCTTCTGGTACTCACCGCGGGCTTGGTCGTCATAGCGATCGTGCCATGGTTCTCGATTGCATCGCTGAAATAGGACGACAAGATGGCAATGCGAGGTAGGGCGGCGATCGCAATGTGGTGGGATATGAGCGCCGATATGAAGCAGGAGTTCGAGTTCTGGCACACACACGAACACTTTCCGGAGCGGTTGGGAATTCCCGGTTTCCTCCGAAGCTCGCGTTGGACCGATGCTGACAATGGTCAAGGCGTCTTCGTCCTGTATGAACTCGAGGATTTCTCGGTGCTGTCGTCGCAGCGCTACGTCGCTCGGTTGAATGCCCCGACGCCGTGGTCGACAGCACTGATGCCGCATCATCGCAACATGGTTCGAGCCCAGAGCCATGTCGAAGCGTCTTGCGGGGGCGTGGTGGCACGATTCGGGACTACGCTTCGGTTCTCCGTGGGTGCTCGAAAGGCTGATGTTATTGCCGCCGCGCTGATGCCTCGATTGCGTAGCTTGAGTCAAGAGGCCGGACTCGTTGGAGCGCACGCCCTCCGTCATGAAACGCCGCCAATCGAGTTGACCACCGAGCAGAAGATCCGTGGCGGGTCAGATAAACCGGGTGATTGGGCTATGGTCGTTTGTGGGTACGAGCGGCAGAGGCTGCAGAGTCTTGTGAAGGCCCTGGACCCTATGTTCAAGGAGTTGGGCATTTCGCCTGACGGCGACTGGCAAACCTACACCCTCTCTTACTCGGCCGTTCCCTCGGACCTCGCGTGATAGACGCGTCGTCGGATCGTAGCCGAGACGACGATTCCACAAGACGTTTCGAGGAGGAATGATGGATTTTCGCAGAAGTGTACGAGCAGGTGCGGGACTCTTGTCGGCATTGCCGCTGTTCGTCGAACAGACCGCTCGGGGCCAGGAGGAGACGGTCGCGAGTTTCTGCCATAGCGGACGTTCCGAGAGTTAAACTTGACTATGGACAAAGATGACGAAGAGTGGGAACTGCGCGTAGCTGAGCTATGGAAGCGGGTCGACTCCCTGCAAGCTGCGGACTTGGTCGCAGCCGTTGACGCACTTGCTAATGAGCGTGACCCGGGTAACGCGGCAGCACTATTTGAGCGAGCTTGCGCGAGGGACACAGCGGGCATCGAGTCCGAAGCGGAAATATATTATCGAGCGGCCCTTGCAACGGGTAGTTTGGATCCATATCGCAGTTCGCGTGCATCCATACAATTGGCTAGCACTCTGCGAATCTTGGGTCGCCTTGATGAGAGCGAACGTTTGCTCGTGAGCGAGCTTGAACGTCATACGCAAGCGGGCGCGCATCGCGTGTTGCACGACGAGGCGCGCGCTACGCTCGCTTTAACGTACGTGGCTCAAGGTAGGCCAATCGAAGCAGTTGGCCTTGCTCTATCTGTGCTGGCACCGTATCTATCCCGTTACAACCGCTCTATATCCGGGAATGCCGCGGAGCTGGTCACGAAGACATGGAACTGACACGCCCTCGGTCGTGAACCGCCATCAGGCGTCGCAGTTCGGCCAGATCCGGACGGTGCCGTAAGCGGAATTTTCCGACTCTCGGGTGCTGGCGGCTGAGCGGCCGCTTTCCGCCGGATGCTACTTCTGCTTTGGGTCGTTTTTTGCCATTGTAAGGATCATCACAAGCGCGATTAGCATTTCAATGCGGACCTCATTGCGATGAAATACTTCATTTTCAATCTGGTTGACGGCGATCGGGAACGGGCCGCGTCGTTTCTCAATGCGAAGAGGTGGGTGGTCGGCCGTCAGGAGCGCCATCGCGATGCCCTCGCTAGCGGCGATCTCGTCCTGGTATTCGTTGCTGTGACAAGCGAATTCGTCGGTCGGGCGAAACTCGAGACCGCGTTCCTCGATCCGATGCCGGTCGATCCTGCGGCCTCCGGTCCGGCGGTGAGTGGGGTGCTACTCGCCGACGCTGACGCGTGGACGAGCGGCGTACCATTGGTCGTCGCAGTGCAGCGTATTGATCCGATGGGTTCCAACCCCTACGTCCAGGCGAACGCGGCCGGATTCCGTTCGGGCGTGGTGCAGATCACCGCCGAGGAGTACGACAAAGTGTTGTCGCTGCACGACGAGGCGCGTTCTACGTGAATTCGTGCGATATGTGGTGGTGACCGCGACGTAGGCGCAGTCGTAGGTTCAAAGTCGCGTAACAAGGGCGCGCCGTCACCGGTTTCGGCCAACACCAGCCGTGCGACGAGCGGCTAAGAGCGGACGTCGATGGCACTGTTGTCCCACCCGCAGTCGGGCCTGATCGGATCGGCTACTGGCCCAACACAGATAGCTACAGCCTGAATTCCGGAGCGCCGTACGGGCCCGCGACCATCCCCTCGAACACCCCCGGGTTCACCACGATCCCGACGTGCCCGGACCGGACATTCGAGCCTCCTGCGCGATCGGCTACCGACAGCCAACCGCTTCGTCGCCAGTGGCGCTATTTCGCGACGGATGGACGCGATTCGTCGCCGCCTCCTTGACTTCAATCCCCGGGGTTGGCTAACGTGCAGTCCCGACCGCAACCCATTGTGGCGTCTAGCAGTAGAGATCGATTCGTGATGCCCGGCCACCGGGGCTCCGGTCGCAGTATCCACAGGGGGACTGATGATGAACAATTCCAACGCACTCCGGCGTCTTACAACTCTCGTGTTGTTTGGTGTGCTTTCGCTAGGTTCGGTAATTGCGTACGGACAGGAAAAACTCTACACGGAAGGTTCTGTCTGGGCCATCACAATGATTCGAGTAAAGCCTGGGATGCTCGACGCCTACATGCGCGACGTTCTTCCGTTGCGCAAGAAGATCGACGAAGAAGCAAAGAAGCAGGGACTGATTCTTTCGGACCACATCCTAAGTGGAAGTGCCTCGGGGAGAGATGACTTCGACGTGATGTTCTTGACCGAATACAAGAACTGGGCCGCGTTTGATGGAATCACCGCAAAGTACGACGCAATCGTGGGCAAGATCGTTGGCTCTGAAGAAAAGCAGGTTCAGTTGATGACAAAGCGGACGGAAGTCCGTGAAATCATCGGTGAGAAGACGATGCAGGAGCTGATAATCAAGTAAGCAACCGAAGATCTGCATTGGTGGCGAGACCCGCTTTTGTTTCCGCGCCAAAGCTCTGCGGCTGAGAGCTAAGAGCGGGTCGCGTTCGGAGACGCCATAAACACCAGTCAGCTGCACGCAATGATCCCTCAGGAGGTTCGTCATGAAGCAATTGCGCCTCAGAATCGGGCTCGTAGTATGGGTCCTGGCGGTGGGATTCTCAGTCCCCGCCGTGGCTCAGCAGCAGGAGGACGACGCCGCGATTCGCCAAGTGCAGGTCTTGCAGGCCGCCGCATGGAATCGGCACGACGCACGGGCCTATGCCAACCTGTTCTCCGAAGACGGAGATGCGGTGAACATAGTCGGCTGGTGGTGGAGGGGGCGCCCGGAGATTGAGCGCAAAATCCGCGAAGGCTTCGAGTTCGTCTTCGCCCAAAGCACGCTCACGATCACTGACGTTGACGTGAGGTTTCTGAGTCCGAGTATGTCGGTCGCCCACGTACGCTGGACAATGGTGGGTGCGAAGACTCCGCCGAACATGCCGGAGCCTCGCGAGGGGATTCAACTGCAGATTCTGACGAAGCAGGCCAGTGGCTGGTTGATCGCTAGCTTCCAGAATACGAACAGCGTCACCGTAACGCCATTCCCCAAGGGACCGCTTCCTCCAGCAACCTGTTATCACTGTCTTGCTTCATCGTAGGTTGCGCGGGCCTCATTATAGGATCTCGTCAGCAAAGGCCTGGCTGGACGATAATCAAGGACGGACAAGGCAGTTAAGACCAACTCGTCCGTCCGTTACAACGGAGATTGGACACCTCCGATGACAGCTTTCTCGCATCTGACCGTCTGCTTTGCGGAACCATCAACGACTCCTTAGGGTCGTTAGCGCTCGATACGATTGCGGCCGCGCTTTTCGTCGCTACGCTCACGCCTGTTCCTATTCTGCGGTGTCCAGCGAAAGACTACTTGAGCCACGCTTTGTGATGCGGGAGCACTGACATCCGGAATGGCCGCCGGCACGGTAACGCCAAGTTCAAAACGCCTCCAGCACAAGTTTTCCGCGCGCCTTACCGCTCTCCAGTAGCGCGTGAGCCCTTTTCATGTTGGCAGCACTGATGCGACCAAGGTGCTCACTCAGGGTCGTGCGGATCACCCCCGAATCTACAAGCGCCGCAACCTCGTTGAGCAGATTGTGCTGCGCGATCATGTCGCTGGTCGCAAACGTGGAGCGCGTGAACATGAACTCCCAATGCAGCGAAACGCTCTTTCCTTTCAGGAGTTCGATGTCTATGGCGCCCGTTTCCGGATCGTCGATGAGCCCGAGCTTCCCCTGCGGCGCAATGGCTTGTGCAACGGCGGCGTAGTGCTTCGCAGTGTTTGTCAGGCTCACGACGTAGTTCGGCGCCCCTGCGCTGATGCGACGGAGCTCATCCCCGAGCGGCCGCATGTGATCGATGACTTCGTGCGCTCCAAGCTCGCGCACCCATTGCGCCGTCTCCGGGCGCGATGCCGTGGCAATGACCTTCAGCCCGGTCAGGCGCCGCGCTAGCTGGGTCAAGATCGACCCGACGCCGCCAGCCGCCCCGACGATCAGGATCGATTGGCCGTGGTGGTGCTTGCCGGGAGAGATAGCCAGGCGCTCGAAGAGCATCTCCCAGGCCGTGATGGTTGTAAGCGGCAGCGCCGCCGCAGCCGCGAAGTCGAGCGACTTGGGCGCGGTGCCTGCGAGGCGTTCGTCCACAAGGTGCACTTCACTGTTGCTGCCTGGACGCTGCAGTGATCCCGCATACCAAACACGATCGCCTGGCTGAAACAGGGTGACGTCGGCACCCACCGCGCGCACCATGCCGCTCGCGTCCCACCCAAGTACCTTCCAATGTCCCGGCGCAGGCTGTGCCCGCGCGCGCATCTTCGTGTCCAGCGGGTTGGCTGCGACAGCGCGGATCTCGACCAGAATGTCATGCGGGCCGGGCGCCGGCTCGGGAAGATCCACGTCGAGCAGGGATTCAGCATGCGCAATGGGCAAACACTGTTGATATGCAATCGCCTTCATCGTTGGGCTACCGCAGTAGCTAATAAGCCCACTGTCGCAGCTTGCGCGGCGTCGTGAAAGCACCTACCGTCAACTACTCTTTTCGCCTTCGGTTGAAGATGCTTGCAGGCTACGTCGACGAGCACGCCACATCCTTATCCAGGGCGAGATGTGCTGCGCGCGCGATGGCCGCAGCATCGACGCCGAAGAACTTGCGCAGAGCGGCACGGGTATCGCTGCGCCCGAACCCGTCCGTTCCTAACGTGACATAGCGACGTCCTTGCGGAAGGAAAGCTCGAATGCTCTCGGGTACCGCACGAACGTAGTCCGTGGCGGCGATAATCGGCCCGGCCCCCTGTGCAAGCTGGCGTGCCACGAACTGACCATCTCGGGCCAGCTCGCTCCAACTGGTCACGCTGTAGACCTCGACATCGATTCCAGTCTCGGCAAGTTGATGCGCCGCCTTCACGACCTCGGTGAGGATCGCGCCCGATCCCATCAGGGTGACATGGCGAGTGGACGCAGTGCCCGGATAATGACCAAGGCGATAGCAGCCGCGGAGCACATCGGCGTGAACTTTCTCAGGGACCGTGAGCTGTGGGTAGCTTTCGTTCATCAGCGTGACGTAATAGAAGACGTCCTGCTGCTCGACGAGCATTTCGCGAATGCCGGCATCGACGATTACGGCCATTTCGCCCGCGAAAGCAGGGTCATAGGCTTTGCAGTTCGGAATGGTCGCCGCGATCAGGTGGCTGGTACCGTCCTGGTGCTGCAATCCTTCGCCGCCCAGCGTCGTGCGACCCGACGTCGCTCCGAGAAGAAAGCCACGCGCCCGCTGGTCGGCGGCAGCCCAGATCTGATCGCCCACGCGTTGAAAACCAAACATCGAGTAGTAGATATAAAACGGCAACATCGCGAGCCCGTGCACGCTGTAGCTCGTCGCGGCCGCGGTCCAGCTGGCAATCGCGCCGGCTTCGCTGATGCCTTCTTCCAGGATCTGCCCGTTGGTGGCCTCGCGATAGCTCAGGATGGAGTCGATGTCCTCGGGTGAGTACCGCTGTCCCACGCTCGAATAGATCCCCACCTGTCTGAAGAGGTTGGCCATGCCGAACGTGCGCGCTTCATCGGCGACGATCGGCACGATACGTGGACCCAGCGACGGGTCTTTGAGCAAAGCTCCTAGCATGCGCACGAACGCCACGGTCGTGCTCATTTCCTTGCCGCTCGCGGCGACGGCGAACTGCGCATATGCCGTGAGATCCGGCTTCGATACCACGTCGCAACGCGTCTCACGCCGAGGCATCGGCCCTCCAAGAGCATCACGACGTGCTTTCATATATCGGATCTCCGGGCTATCGATGGGCGGCTTGAAAAACTCGAGAGACTCGGCCTGTTCATCCGAGAGCGGCAAGTTGAAACGGTCTCGGAAGCCAAGAATGTCCGCGCTCTCGAACTTTTTCTGCGAGTGCGTCGTCATCTTGCCTTGACCGGCGCTGCCCATGCCATAACCCTTCTTGGTATGCGCGAGGATCACCGTCGGTTGGCCGCCGCGCATTGTCGAATTGGCCACCGCGGTCGTATACGCCGCATGGATCTTCACCAGGTCGTGACCTCCTCGCTTGAGCTGATCGATCTGCTGGTCTGTCATGTCTTGGGCCAAGAGCGCCAACTCCTCGCTCTGGTTGAAGAAGTGCTCGCGGTTGAATCGACCGTCCTTCGCTGCAAATGTCTGCATCTGGCCGTCGACCGTGTCGCCCAGCGCGCGCGCCAGCGCGCCCGCGGTGTCGCGGGCGAAGAGCCCATCCCAGTCGCTGCCCCACAGCAGCTTGATGACATTCCAGCCTGCACCGGCGAAGAGCTGCTCGAGCTCGTCGATGACACGACCGTTGCCCCGCACTGGGCCGTCGAGGCGTTGCAAATTGCAGTTCACGACCCACACCAGGTTATCGAGCTTCTCGCGCGCCGCCAACGTCAACGCGCTCATCGATTCGGGCTCGTCCATCTCGCCGTCGCCGAACACGCCCCAAACGCGTCGACCAGCGCAATCGAGTAGCTTCCGATCGGTGAGATAGCGCATGAACCGCGCGTGATAGATCGAGCTGATCGGGCCGATGCCCATCGAGCCCGTCGGAAATTGCCAGAAATCCGGCATCAGATATGGGTGCGGATAGCTGCACAATCCGCGCGCGCCGTGCGCAGGCGCTGTGAGCTCCTGTCGATAGTGCAAGAGGTCCTTCTCGTTCAGACGGCCTTCGAGGAACGCTCGTGCGTAGACGCCCGGAGAGCTGTGCGGCTGGAAGAACACGAGATCGCCACGATGATCGCCATTGCGCGCGCGAAAGAAGTGATTGAAGCCAACCTCGAACAGATCGGCGGCACTGGCGTAGCTTGCGATGTGACCGCCAAGCTCGCCGTAGGCTCGGTTGGCGCGCACGACCATTGCAAGAGCATTCCAGCGCATCAACGCTCCCAGACGCTCTTCTATCGCCAGGTCGCCTGGAAACAGCGGTTGGTCGCCCACCGCTACCGTATTGACGTAGGGGGTCGATAGCGCGGGCGTCCAGCCGATCCCATGTCGGCGTGCGCGTTGTGCGAGAACGTCCAGAAGGTAGCGCGCACGCTGGGGGCCGCAATAGGCGACGACCGCGTCGAGAGCGTCGCCCCACTCGGCGGTCTCCTGTGGATCAACGTCTTCGACCCCGGTTCCGGTGGGATGCAGTTGGGTGAGCGAGACGATGCTGTTCATGTTCAAGCCTGGGAGAGTTCGACTTCGCAATTGTCTAGCGCGTCGACGAGCCAATCAAGCGGTCGCACGAGAAAACCTTTCAAGAACTCTTTGAAAGCGATCCCGGCCGAGTGATCTCGTCGTCATTTTCAACGAATTTCAACAACTGTTTGCTCGCCGCTGGCGTTGTGACCTCGCACGCCTGAAGCGAACATTCGCCTGCCGGTTGATCGACTAAACGGAGGGCACGATGACGACCATGACGTATGTTGGATACGCAGCGGCTGCAGCGCTGACCGTTGCCACTTTAGGTGCGTGCGGCGGCGATGACGATCAGAACAACCAAGCCGGTTCC
Organism: uncultured beta proteobacterium; assembly: GCA_963745385.1. GTDB lineage: Bacteria > Pseudomonadota > Gammaproteobacteria > Burkholderiales > Casimicrobiaceae > PALSA-1003. Next base: position 358,644 of record CAVUXI010000002.1, on the reverse strand, counting down.
GCGAAGGGCCAGGCCAGCCTCGAGGTCTATGCGGAGCTGACCCAGTCGGGGATAGCGGCGATCACTCAGATGCAGAACGGACAGTTGATCATCGGCTATCACCCCTTCTACCTGACGCCGACGTCGGTGCAAGTCGCCACTCTGAACGCCGACCGCAAATCGAGCACCGCCTACCCCGCGCCCGGGTCGGGCCTGCTTCAGAGCTGCAGAAACGCCGATGGCAGCTTCCTGCCTGCCCAGAATGGCCGCTACGATTTCTGCCTCGATTGGGTGCTCGGGTTCCACGCGGACGCGAACGGCATCCTCTGGATCCTCGATGGCGCCAAGTCGACCGAAAAGGCGACCGGCGCGGGCACGGTGCGGCCGGCCGCGCTCCACGCCAAGTACGTGGGGTGGGACACTAAGACCAACACGCTGTTCAAGATCCTCGACCTGGATTCCGTGACCATTGCCTCATCGCAGCACAATGACTTCGCGATCGACCCGAAGCACGGCGCGCAAGGCACGCTGATCGATGCGGATGAGGCGGTCGGCGACGCCAACAACGCAGCGCTCGTCGTCACCGACATTGCGACGGGCACGAGCCGCCGCCTGCTGCACGGCGACTCACATGTGATTGCGAACCTCGACCCGATCCGATGGGATGCGCAAGCGGGACAGCCAGGGGCGTATTGGGGCCTCGGGGTCGGCGTGGACGGCATCACGCTCGACAAGAATCAGGAGTGGTTCTACTTCGCACCGCTCAGCGGCTACGAGATGTATCGAGTCCGGATGACCGATCTGCTGGATACCGGCCTCAGTAACGCGCAACTGTCAGCCAAGATCGAGTTTTACGCCCATAAACCCTACAACGGTGGACTGACGATCGACGCGAACGACAACCTCTACTTGACCGAGATCGGGAGCCACAGGATCGGCATCATTCCGCCCGACACGCGTCAGTACCGGGAGTACGTCTCCGACCCGAACATGATCTGGCCGGACGGCGTCACCTACAATTCCGATGGGTTCATGTACTCGGGAGCCGCACAGTTGATTCAGACGGAGACCTTCCAGAGCAACGCAACTCCGTCAGGCAGGGCGAACAATGCACCTCCGTACCGGATCTATCGGTTCCGTCCGGAAGCCGCGGGCACACCGGGTTCTTGATACGCCGCCCCGAGGGAGAGCATGATGCACCATGCATCTGGATGACCTCGGCCTGTTCCTTCGTGTCGCGCAAACGCTGTCGTTGAGCGGGACCGCCCGGCAACTGGATCAGACACCGTCTGCGGTGAGCGCCAGGCTCAAGCGTATCGAGGAGGAGCTTGGCGTTCGCCTCGTCGAGCGCACCACACGGTCGCTGCGTTTGACCCCCGAAGGCGAGCGCTTCATGCTGACCTGCGACACGATGACGTCGGCCTGGACGCGCGGGCAAAACCTCCTTCGTCAGGGCGCCCGTTCAGTTGAGGGACGGATGGACATCGCGGCCCCAACGGACACCTGCGCTCAATTCCTGGCCGAGTGGATAAGCGACTACATCAAGGCCCATCCGCGCCTTGCAGTCACGCTGAGGGTCGGCGACCGAATGCACGATCTGCCTCGCGAGGCGGTGGATATTGCGGTGAGGTACGGGGAGCTGAACGATTCGTCGATGATCAGCCGCGTATTGGTGCGGACACGCCGTTTTCTTGTCGCATCTCCCGTGTATCTCGAGCGGTCACCGCCGCTTCTTTGTCCCGCCGATCTGGCCAACCATCGCTGTCTTGCATGGCTGTCACGTGATCAACCCAAGGTCCAGTGGAGTTTCGTTTCGCCCGCAAGCTCTACGGAAACCATCGTCGTGACGCCTGTCCTGTGCGCAGACTCGCTTGTCGTTCGCCAGTGGGCTGTGAGCGGAGAAGGCGTCGCCTACAAAGCCGCCGTGGACGTCGCGGCAGACCTTCGCGCTGGCAGGCTGGTTCGACTGCTTGCCCAGTATGAAGGCGAAGCCGTACCGATCAGCGCGGTAATGCCAAGTGGCCGCTTCGTGACCGCTCGCGTTCGCGCGATGGTCGATTACTTGACCCAGCGATTTGCGGAATTGAGCGTTAATGAACGCGCGCTTGAAGTGGACGCACATTCCCAAGCATGAGAATGCGCGCCCAATGCTCCTGAAGCGCGAAGTCATACGCAACTAATTGAAGGGATTTGGCTCCCCGACCAGGGCTCGAACCTGGGACCTGAGGATTAACAGTCCGTCGATTCAAACCTGGAATTGGTACTAGCAATCAGGTGCTTATATGCTTCTCGGTGGGGTCCGTTTTTGGGCACTTACCGGCAGTTAGCGCCACTGGACGTCCAGTTAGGCCGACTTAATATACCGCGCTTTGAACGTGCGCTAGGACCAGACCCATAACCACGTGATTCGTAGCTGGACTGATTTGCACGATGCTCAGGCGCTTCGTAATTCACGACTTGACTCCCTGAAGAACGTCAATTGAGGGGTCATGACTTCTGACTCGAGCGTTTGAGCACAGCCAGAACCCGGTCGGACGACATGGGAAGCTGCCGGATCCTGACACCGGTGAGCGCTGCAAACGCGTTTGCGATCGCCGGTGCCACGAGCGGAGTCGCCATCTGCCCTGCTCCCGTCGGATGGTTGTCCGTGGACATCACCTCGACGTGGATTTCAGGAATATCCAGCATGCGCATCACGCGGTAATCGTAGAAATTCGACTGCTGGACGACACCATCGACCATCGTGATGCGCTCGGAAAGAGCGAGCCCAAGCCCATAGATGATGGAGCCTTCGGTCTGCGCTACAACGTTGTCCGGCTGAACAGCCAGCCCGGGATCGATGGCGGTCCAGATGCGGTGCACGGTGATTTCACCGGACTCGCGGTCCACCGAGACCTCGGCAACGGTCGCCAGTTGGCTACCGTCATAATCAACGTACGCGACGCCAACCGCCCTGCCCTCGCGACTCGTGCCCCAATCCGCCATTCGCGCGACCGTCTCGACCACGTTTCGGGCGCGCGGGCTGCCCTTCAGCAATTCGAGCCGAAATCCGATCGGGTCCTTACCAATCTTGGCGGCCACCTCGTCGATGAAAGCCTCGATCGCATACTTGTTCGGACCGAAGCCGATCGCCCGCAACGCGGAGGTACGTGCGCCGGTATCCTGCGGGATCTCTTCACTTAACCGGTTGGGTATGTCGTAGGTCTTCAGCTGCGCGCCTCCCATACCGATAAAGTCCTTGCGGCCCGCCTTCTCGAAGCGGACGGGATCCTGAAACGCCGTCACGATGTCGGAAGCCACGCGATGATGCCAGGCGACGAGTCGCCCGCTGGAATCAAGACCCGCACGTAGATAGTCGACATTCATCGGTCGGAAGCGGCCGTTGTGAACATCGTCTTCGCGCGTCCAGATGACCTTGACCGGTTTCTTGACCGCCTTCGAAAGCAATACGGAGTCGACCAGGAATTCCTCGTCCCGATGACCTCTGCGTCCGAATCCACCGCCCAACAGCATGGCATGGAGCTTGATCCGGTCGGGCGAAAGCCCCAGTGCCTTGGCTGCCGCCGCCACAGCCATCGTCTGTCCTTGGGTGCCGCACCAGATTTCCGCCGAGCTTCCGTCTGCAGCCACCGAAGCCACAGAGTTGAGCGGCTCCATTTGTGCGTGATATGCGAAATCGGTGCTGTACTCCGCTTCGAGGACTGTCGTCGCTTTGTTGAGCGCCTCGGCCGCGTCCCCCACCGATTCCCAAAGCCAGCCTTTGGCACCGACGTCTCGCGCCGCGGCTGAGAACGCGGCTTTCTGTTTTTCGCTATCGAAGCCCCACGCCTTGCCCTCCTTGCTCCAGGTGACTTTCAACGCATTCTTCGCCTTGAACGCCGCAAAGGGCGCCGTGGCGATGACGCCCACGCCATAGGGCAACGGCACTATCTTCAGGACGCCGGGAACCTTCCTCGCGTCGTCGTCGACAATCTTTTGCGGCCGGCTCCCTTCCACCGGCGCGCGCAGCACAGCGGCGTAGACCATGCCGGGCACCTGCGCATCGATGCTGTACTGAGCCGTGCCATTGACCTTCTGCGGGAGCTCGACGCGCATGACGTCGCGGCCGATCAAGCGAAACTGCTCCGGCTTCTTCAAGTCCTCCGGCTTGATCTCCGGAGCCTGCGCCGGAATCTCTGCCCTCGCCGCGATGTCTCCGTAGGACAGGCGTTGCCCCGTCGGCTTGTGCACGACGATGCTTGGCTCCGTCGTCAATTCGGCGATCTGCACGTTCCACTGCTTCGCCGCGTTCTGCAGCAGGACGCGCCGGACCTGCGCGCCAAACGTGCGCAGCTCTGTGTAGTATTCCCTGACCGCCGTGCTCCCGGCGGTATACATCATCCCGAACGCCGGATTGGCATAGAGGGCATCGTTGGGCGGCGCGGGAACGATGCGCACCTTGGCCCACTCGGCGTCGAGCTCCTCGGCGAGAATGAGCGGCAGCGACGTCAGCGATCCCTGTCCCATCTCCACTGCGGGTGACATGATGCTGATCGTGCCGTCGGTGAAGATCGTGACCCATGGCGACATCTCGGTGCCCTTCGAGCCTCTCGGAGCGTCGCCGGTCAGTGCCAGGGCCTGCGCCCACAGCGGCTCCCACGTCCCGATCGCAACACCAAAGGTCAGCCCGGCGGCTCCCACCATGAAACGCCGCCTGGCGATCGACTCGGGTACACGCGTGCTGAATTGTGCCTGTGTCATCGCTCAGCCCTCCCGCGCAGCGCGCTCGATGGCGCGTACGATCCGGACATAGGTGCCGCAGCGGCAGATGTTCGTCTGCATATACGCGACAATGTCGTCCCGCGACGGCTTGGGGTTCTCCTTGAGCAGCCCTGCCGCGCGCATGATCTGGCCCGACTGACAATAGCCGCACTGCGGTACCCGCTCGGCGATCCACGCCTTTTGGATTGCATGGCTGCCGTCCGGAGAGAGTCCTTCTATGGTCGTAACGCTTCGCCCCTGCATCGTTCCTATCGGATTCAAGCACGCATAGTTCGGACTGCCGTCGATGTGCACGGTGCAGGCGCCGCACTGACCTACACCGCAACCGAATTTCGTTCCGGTCAGCTTCAGCTCTTCGCGCAAGACCCAAAGCAGCGGCGTGTCCTCGAGCGCGCTGACTGTCCGGGTCCGACCGTTGACCGTGAGCGTTACTCTCTTGAGTGCCGTCATGAGATGGTCTCCTTCAGAGGCGGTACGAATGTCGCGAGCGGTTCGAACTCTTGGGTTGTTCCACAAAGAGCAGGCTGCTTAATCGAACTGCACTGACGTTCTGTTCTGGCTTCAGAACCAGGAATTGTTCACCGCCCAGGCGTCGCTCGTCAATTGAGCTATATGCCCATCGATCGACCCTAGCGGAGCGACGAGAGACGGGCAGTGGAAACTGGCCTGGCCCCCTCGACGACATCAATCCAGGTGCAGGCTCGCAGCGTCGTCTCCGGCTCGCGCTCGACAATGGTCAGCAAGACCACCGCGGGTCCGGTCGGCTGTCAGCGATGCTGTTCCCAATTCTGAATCGTCTTCAACTTCACGCCGAGCTACTGAGCAAGACCGCGGATAGTCCGGCAATCCAAGGGACTTCGCCAATGCCCTGGAGGTTAGGACCGTGACATGCAACCTTGAAGTTTTCCCGCTTCTCGGGCTCTTTCAAAGCGACCCGTTTGGCACGTTCTGCAAGAGCATTGGCGTCTTTTGCTAGTTACGCCGACCCGCTTTTGAGCCACACTGAAATTGTGAGCTGGGGTCCTGAGAGACACAGCGACCTTGGTAAAGCCGAAACCTCATGAAGGGTGACACAAATGAAAACACATGAAACCACGACTCCAGTAAGAGCCTTTGATCGCGCCTATATCAACGGCCAGTTCGTCACTCCCCATGGAACCCAGGTCGTCGATCTGGTGAACCCGACCGACAACAAGGTTATCGGCAAGGTCACCATGGCAGACGAAATCGACACCCGAAAAGCCATCGGTGCTGCGAAAGAGGCCTTCAACACCTTTTCGCAAAGTAGCAAGGAATACCGGATGGAGCTCCTGCAGCGGTTGCACGACGCCGTGGCCAAGCGAATGGATCAACTCGTTGAAGCGACGGTCGTGGAATACGGCGCACCGCAAGACCGTGCGAAGGGCTCCAACAACCTCGCGGCGAACATTTTCCTGCACTTCAAGAAAGTCCTCGAAGATTTCGACCTGGTCAAAACTGTCGGCACATCTAAGGTCGTGATGGAGCCGGCCGGCGTGGTGGGCATATTTACGCCATGGAATTCGAGCGCCGGCTCGATCGCGATCAAGGTGGCGCCGGCAATCGCTGCCGGATGCACGGTCGTCATCAAGCCCAGCGAGATGAGTGCTATGCAAACGGAAGTGTTGATGGACGCCTTTCATGAAGCCGGGTTGCCTCCTGGCGTCATCAATGTCGTGACGGGCCTCGGCGAGGTCGTCGGGACGGAGTTAACGAAAAGTCCCGACATTCAGAAAATCGCTTTCACCGGTTCGACGCAGATCGGAAAACTGGTCGCCAAGAACTCCCTGGACACAATGAAGCGCTTGACGCTGGAGCTCGGGGGCAAGTCGCCTAACATCATCCTGGACGACGCCGATCTCTCCACGGCGATCCCGATGGCCATCAACGCCTGCTACCTGAATAACGGGCAGGCCTGCATTGCGGCTTCGCGTCTGATCGTGCCGGAAGACCGCCTCGACGAAGTGAAGCGATTGGCCAAGGCGGCCGTCGAAAAAATCAAAATGGGCGATCCGAGGGACAAGGACGTCACCCTCGGCCCATTGGCCAGCACAAAGCAGTACAAGCGCGTGCAGGAGTACATCAAGTCTGGGATCGAGGAAGGTGCGGAGCTCGTCATCGGCGGGGAAGGTCATCCCCAGGGACTTGAAGGTGGGAATTTCGTCAAGCCCACCGTGTTCGCCAACGTCACCCGCGACATGCGTATCGCGAAGGAAGAAATCTTCGGACCGGTCCTGTCGATACTGACGTACAAGACGGAAGCCGAGGCCATTGAAATCGCCAATGACACCGAATTCGGCCTCATCGCCTACGTAAGCTCGGCGGACCCGGAAAGGGCCACCCGTGTGGCGCGCAAACTCGCCGCCGGCCGCGTCCTGATCAACACAGTAAGTCACGATCCGTTTGCTCCCTTCGGTGGGTTCAAACAATCGGGGATCGGTCGGGAAGGCGGGATCTTCGGGCTGCAGGAGTACCTGGAACCCAAAGCGATCATCGGCTAACCCGAGGAATGTCCTGACAGCGCGATTGCTTCCAGACGAAATGCCAGCGAGAGAAAAAAATGACCGTCCACGTGCCAGACCGTTTCAAAGCCGCGAACGCCTTTTGGATAGGGCTCGCTAAGATCGGACTTACGCCAGCAGCGGTGCTGAGCCAAGCTCGGTTGCCACTGACTGTTTACGACGGCAAGAAGAACCTCGTCACAACGGCGCAGTTCTTCGCACTCTGGCGTGCCGTGGGCGAGCTCTCCGCTGATCCGGCCGCGGGCCTGAAAATCGCCACCCAGATCGACGTTGGCAATCGGCCACCGTCAACTATGGCGGCCTATTACGCCCGTGACTACCGGGACGCCCTCACCCGCCTTGCTCGCTTCAAGCAACTGTGTTCGCCCGAGGAACTGCAAATCAAGGTGAGCAAGGACGAGTGCGTGATCGAGCCTGTGTGGCTCCACGCGCAGGAAGAAACGCCGCCTCTGTTGACAGACGCCGCCTTTGTCTCGTTCGTTGAACTTGGTCGCCGCGGCACAGGGCATTTGGTGACGGCGAAAAGGGTCGAGCTGAAGCGCAGCGCGGAGGCGACCGGCTTCCACGAAGCCTATTTCAAGGGCCCGATCACGTTCGGAGCGCGACGGAATGCGCTCGTCCTGCACGCGACCGATCTCGATCGGCCGTTCCTTACCTACAACGCCGAGTTGCTTGACATGTTGAATCCGCAGCTCGAACGCGCGCTTGAAGAGCGCCGTGCGCAAAGTTCGATCAGTGAGCAGGTGAAATGGATTCTCAAACGCCTGCTCGCGGGAAGCCGGCCGGAGATATCGGCCGTGGCGCGCGAGCTCGGGTTGAGCGATCGGACCTTGCAGCGTCGAATCATCGATGACGGCGCAACCTTCCGGCAGTTGCTTCTTGAGGCGCGGCAGGAACTGGCGCACGAGTACCTCAACCGGCCGGAGATGGATGTCACGGAAGTGGCATTTCTGCTCGGCTACGAGGATTCGAATTCTTTCTATCGAGCTTTCCGAACGTGGGAGGGGACGACACCCTCCCAGTTGAGGGCAGCGCTCCGACGATCTGAAACTAGGCAATAAGTGCAAGAAGAAAGGCAGGAATTTATGAACAAAGTATGGTTGGTCACCGGCAGCGCGAGCGGTTTGGGCCGAAACATTGCGGAGGCCGCACTCGAATCCGGCGATCGACTCGTCGCCACAGCACGCGACACGAAGCGACTTGATGACTTGGTAAAAAAATACGGCGACCGCGTTCGCGTGGTCCCTCTTGACGTGACAGATGAAAGCGCCGCTCAGGCGGCCGTGCTACATAACCGCAGTCAGCAAGTCCGGAAATAAGAGCCTTGTAGACTGCACTGTCCTCTACGCTCGGAGTCGACTGCTCGAACAAGCCTAACTCCATTGAATATTGGCTCCCCGACCAGGGCTCGAACCTGGGACCTGCGGATTAACAGTCCGTCCGGTCATCGCCCGGAAAGCCGCGCCAGTCAACGATCTTGGCCAAGACAGCCGGTAATATTTTCAGCTGGTTTGCCGAGTTGTCCCCTCTGAAGGATTAATTCGGCTTCGCAATATTACCGAGGCCGCCACGCGCGAATCACAAGCCTCAGCGTGCAGAAAATCTGTGCTTGTTGTGCCGGTCGACGCACAATCGTGACGGAGCCCTTTGAGTTGCCGGCTATCAGCCGTCGCCTCGCGTTCATCGCGGATCCGTTTGGAAACCTGATCGAACTAGCTCAGGTCCTCTCCTGACCTTCATCCGCTGAGCTCGGAGTGTGGCAAGCGTCGCCTCAGGAATCCGTGGCAGCCTTTTCAGCAACAAGGTCTGCTGGCGGCGGCGCGACTACGCCACTCCGCAAACATAGGGTTGGCGAAGGCCGTTGACTCTGCTCCGACGAACCATAGAGGCGCTACCTAGCATCGACTGAAAACAAAGGGCCTTGTATGCTCGAACAATTATTTTGGGTCGCCAGCGCGGTGAGCGCCGTCGCTATTGTCGTGAGTGCCATATACGCGTCGATCCAAATCCGCCATAACACGCGCTCGGTACGTGCGTCTGCGTTTCAACAAGTGGTCAATTCCTTCGCGTCAATCTCGTTTGACATTGCTAAGGACAAAACCCTAAAGTGGGAGCAGTGTTGCAGTGACGTCGTTGCCCCCGCAGGTCGCAATCACGCGGCGCGACGGAGTCTCCGGCGGCTTTCGGGTTCCGGGCGGTTAGCCAGCCTCGGAAGACCGCGGATGACCGCGCCTGCTTTTTGCTCGGCCAGGCGAAGTTCGTACAACTTCTGGAGGTTCAGCCAGAATTCGGCACTGGTCCCGAAAAAGTGGGCCAGCCGCAGGGCGCTGTCGCCGCTGATGGCGCGCTGGCCATTCAATATCCCGGTAATCCTGTTAGTCGGCACTTTGAGCTGCCGTCCGAGTTCGGCCGCACTCATGCCAAGCTCCTTGAGCTGCTCGGCGAGATGTTCTCCTGGATGAATCGCGCTACGTGCCATACCGTTTTCCTTAGTGATAATCAACAATCTCGACATTCACCGGCCCTGTGGAACGGTCCGGCCATTCGAAACATATGCGCCACTGGCCGTTGATCCGAATGCTGAATTCTCCTTTTCGGTCACCCTTCAAACGCTCGAGGTGATTTCCAGGCAAGGCCGCGAGGTCCTTCAGGGTGGTTGCTGCGTCGAGCTGATCAAGTTTCAACTCAGCCTGCCGCGAGAATCCCGAGAAGGCCTTTACATACTTTCCGCCAGCAAAGTCACGCGTGCGCTTGTCGCGGAAACTGACAATCATCTCGCCACAATACTCTAGGTTTCGTCGTTACGTCAAGCATAACGATAATTTGCCGGCGGATTATTCGGGAAGGTGTCGCGTCTTGGCTGGGGCGAGGAAGCCCGCAAACGGGCTGCCAAGGCGCTGGACGATGCCGGTGATGCGTCCGTGGCGCGTCGCGTCGAGGCGTTGGTCGATATGCTTGCCTGGGTGCGGATAGAGATGACGGCCACTCACCCCGACGGCGCCGTGACTCCGTCAGATCGCGAGCGCCTAAAGCGCGCCCCTAGTGCAGCTCGAGATGGCTCTTGCCATGACCAAGCAGCTGGCTCAGCTCCGCGCTCAGAAGTACCGCGTCACCTGGAACAGGATCGCGTTTGCCTGGGGCAAGCTGCCGAAGTTGGCCCGGCTATTCCAATAAATCTGCCAGCGAGAAAAGCCATTGCCTCATTCAGCGCCGGGCCAGGGTCCACAGTCTTACTGCCTCTGCCATGGTGCGCACGCCCAGTCGCCTTAGTATACGCGCGCGATGCACCTCGACCGTGCGGATACTGATCCCGAGATTAGACGCAATTTGTTTGCCCGGCAGCCCGCCGGCGACGCCCGTCAGAACTTCCCGCTCACGCTGGCTCAGCGAGCCCACTCGATTGGCTACGTCGAGCGCGTCCGCATCGCTATCGGTCAGAGGCGCCTCTATAACAGCCCACTCCTTCTGCCGCTTTGCCAGCGCCACCTGATGCGCGCGGATGACTTCAAACATGTCTCCCGCCTTGCACGCCGAAAACGGATAGGTGCAAAGCACCACGATGGGTCTGTCGGCTATTACGCGGTTCAACTCGTTTTCGTACTCGAGAAACGCGTGCCAATCCCTTTGCTCCAGCCAGCCTGTGTCGCCAGTCGCGCGTAAGCCCGAATGGCTGGTCGCGATGGCCTGATCCAGTTTCTCATTCCAAAGGCGGACGATCGGCCCGCCTTCGAAGGACGCCCCTTGCAGATAAAATTCGCGGCTCGCGTAGAGCTCAGTGCCGAATTCAGTGAGGGTTTTACGCGCACTGGTTCCGGCCATGTGCTCATCGACGTGGTCCGGCATCATCCACACGCACAACTCGCCTCGCTGGGAACCAGCCGCGCAGAATGGGACCACAAGGTCGAGCAGATCGTCTTCGGTCTCGTAAAAGGCGCAGAGGTGTGAGCCATGTCGTATAGCAGCGAGAGTCGCTGCATACGGAGGTTCCAGTGGGGCGGCTTTGGACATGGCAAAGCAAAAAAATAGCACCGTGGACGACGGTCGGGCATCGCAGTCCCCTCTACCCATCTTACCAGCGCAACTCGCTGCGGGCTATTACGTGGTTCTACGATACGTGGAATTGCCAAATTGCCTCCGCCGCATGCATGCCAGATGCTTGCGCTGCACCTCTAACCATATCTACGTGCCTAGTAGCCGACAGGCAGGAAAGGAACAAATGGAACCCCCGCAATCAAAACCAAGCATCGCGTTTGCCCACGGAGTCCGGGACGACGGCTCATGCTTCAGCAGAGTCGCCACGTTTACAGCTGCGCTGATAACCGCGGCTCTGCTGCTGGGGAGTCTACAGACAGTAGTCGCCGCGCCGTCTACCGGCATCAAGAACGTGGTTCTGGTGCATGGTGCATTTGCCGACGGTTCCGGCTGGGAAGCCGTCGCCAGCATCCTCAAAAAGGATGGGTACAAAGTGTCGGTGGCGCAGCCCCCCGAGACCTCCTACGCCGACGACCAAAAGTACACGAAAGCTGCAATCGACGCGATGGGCGGGCCAGTGGTTCTCGTGGGCCACAGCTACGGCGGGTCCATCATTACCGAGGCCGGCAATTATCCAAACGTTGCTGCGCTTGTGTATATCGCCGCATTTGCACTCGATGAAGGCGAGAGCTGTGCGTCGATCGAACAGGCCGTGCCGCAAGCTTCCAAGGCCTTCAGGCCGGATGGCAACGGGAACTGGTGGATAGACGAGGAGCAGTTCGCAGCTGACTTCGCGGCGGACATTCCACCGGCGAAGGCGTGGTTCATGGCAATCTCGCAGGTCCCGATCTCCACTGACTCGTTCACCCACAAGGTCACGAATCCCGCTTGGAAGACTAAGCCCACCTGGTACATGGTGGCCACCGCAGACCGATCGATCAATCCGAACCAGGAGCGGATGATGGCGAAGCGCGCCAAGGCGAAGACGGTCGAAGTGAATGCGAGCCATGTGGCCTACATGTCTCGCCCGAAGGAAACAGCGAAGCTTATTGAAGAGGCCGCTACCTCTGCGCCGGTCAATCAATAACCCGCGGTCTGATCGAGGGCTTCGTTAGCCCAACGCGTTGCCGATATGAGTAGGGCAGCCGTCGACCCTCATGAGATCGGCGGCTGCCGATGAGGGTCGTCGTCTTAGGAGACCACAATGACGGATCGCATCACCATAGGAGGCCGAGATGGCGCATTCGGCGCTTATATTGCCCAGCCGAAGGTTTTGCCGGCTCCCGCCGTAGTCGTTCTGCATGAGGTGTTCGGTGTGAACTCTGACATCCGCAAGACCTGCGACGAACTGACCGAACAAGGCTTCATTGCGGTCGCCCCCGACCTCTTCTGGCGTCAGGAGCCGGGCGTCGACCTAACGGTCACCGACGAGGCCGACTGGCAACACGGCCTTCGCCTCTATCAAGCCTATGATCGAGACGCCGGCGCCAAGGACGTTAAGGACGCCGCTGACGTCGTGGCCAAGTTGCCGGAGTGCATCGGCAGGGTTGCCGTCCTCGGCTATTGCCTCGGCGGATTGATGACTTTCCTGACGGCCGCGCGCTATGGTGTCGATGCTGCGGTCGTATATCACGGTGGTGACACTGAGAAATATCTCGACGAGATCGACGGACTTGATGCGCCGCTGCTGATGCATCTGGCTGAGGAGGACGAGTTCATTTCCAAGCCTGCCCAAGCTGCGATCAAGACGGCACTCGCCAGTAAACCAAGTGCGACGATTTACAGCTATCCGGGTCAGCATCACGCCTTCGCTCGGCACAATGGGACGCACTACAACGCCGCGGCGGCAGCGCTCGCTAACGAGCGAACAAGCGAATTCCTACACCAACAATTGCGGTGACCTTCGCTCGCTCCGGTCGTGTCCAGGCAAATCTACGTTTGAGATTACCTCGGGCAACGTAACGTCCGCTGAAGGTCGTAAGTAAGCCCCGCCGAGCGACCGCTTTCGGTGGCTCGGGCGTATTGTTCTGCAGTTGGCCGATCTCGGACTGATCGTTGGCGGTTCTCGGCTACTGCGCTATGGAATGTTGAACATGAGAATCGAAAACGAGAGAGGAAATCTATCCGGTCGCCATTTTCGAGATGACGAATTCGCGAATGTGATCGCGTGCTTGTCGCCCGAAAAATGACTATGCTGCGAGAATCTCGATTGCGCTTCTGATGGTCCCAAGCGCGTGCCCCACATGACTCCGCATCACTACGTAAGATGCACGCAACCTACGGATCAAGAGTCCGCCGCTCTTTGCTTTGTATCTTCTTGATTGATGCCGACTTAGCGTAAGGCGTGGGAAAAAATATTACCGAGAATATTACCCACTTCGTCGCCGTCGCAGCGACTAAGTCGTTGATATTGGCGCCCCGACCAGGGCTCGAACCTGGGACCTGCGGATTAACAGTCCGTGAGGAGCTTACATAATTTCATTGCATCATCAACTGCTTACGGCGTCCGCGCGCCTTCGCCATCGCAGTCGAATGCAGTGCAACGCAGGGGTACGCAAAACGATGCAGCTACATTTTCGTATACACCTGGCCGTCGATCAACGGTGCGGTCTGTCGGCGTTGCGAGACTTCGTGGTTATCGCGCGCGAGTTTTCCGTTCCGCACGAAAGTCGCCTCATAGTAATGCTGCGCACGAGTCGCGCAATTGAGCAGTTGGCGTATAGCGCCCCACGACCCATGGTTCGTAGGGTTAGGGGCATATCCCGGCCCCACCACTCCCCGCCCATCGTCCATTTTTCGTTCGGCTCTCCCTAGCTGTTAGCTGTTTGCCGCACCTACAAACTCAAAAGACCGGCTACCAGCGGGCCAGATCGCGTCCCGCTGCAGACGATAAACGGCTCGTGGCCAATCGACGTACTTCGCGCAATCGTACGACAGCTCGCTTGCGCACAACAGGAATTTCGGGTAGCGTTGAATACGTATGAGTAGCCGTTTCCTCCTCGCCGCCAGCGCCCGCGCCGCAGACTCGCCTCGTTGCGCGCGCCCGCTCCCCCTCGGCGGCCTGCTGCTTCTGCTGCGCCTCGCGCGCACATAACCTACCCCTCCAGTTCAAATAGTGCCCGCAAGATCGTACGGCGCCTTTGCGCGCGCGGTCTTGTTCCGATGACTTGCGTAGCCAAAGGATCGCCATGAACGTCGACCCTGCCCAGAAGTACCGACCCTACACCTTGGTTGCGATGCCCGACCGGACTTGGCCGTCGAAGTCCATCACCCGCCCGCCGGTCTGGTGTAGCGTAGACCTGCGTGACGGCAACCAGGCGCTGATCGAGCCGATGGAGCCGCAACGCAAGCTCCGGATGTTCAACCTGCTCGTGAAGATGGGCTACAAGGAGATCGAGGTAGGCTTCCCGGCGGCGTCACAAACGGACTACGACTTCATCCGCAAGCTGATCGACGACGACCTGATACCCGACGACGTCACCGTGCAGGTGCTCACGCAGTCGCGCGAGCACCTCATCCGCCGCAGCTTCGAGGCCGTGAAGGGCGTGAAGCGGGCGATCATGCATCTCTACAACTCGACGTCCACAACTCAGCGCTTCGTCGTCTTCAAACTCGACAAGCCCGGTATCGTCGACATCGCGGCGAACGGCGCGAAGCTGATCGGTCAGTGCGCGAAGAACTATCCCGAAACGCAGTGGATCTTCGAGTATTCTCCCGAGAGCTTCACTGGCACCGAGCTCGATTTCGCAGCCGAGATCTGCGATGCGGTGAACGAGGTGTGGAAGCCTACAGCGCGCAACAAGACGATCATCAACCTGCCGTCCACGGTCGAGATGACGCCGCCCAATGTCTATGCCGACCAGATCGAATGGATGAGCCGGCGCCTCAAGTACCGCAACTCGATCGTCCTGTCGATCCACCCGCACAATGACCGCGGCTGTGGCGTCGCGGCGGCCGAGCTCGCCATCATGGCGGGCGCCGAACGCATCGAGGGCTGCCTGTTCGGCAACGGTGAGCGCACCGGCAACGTGTGCCTCGTCACACTGGGGCTGAACCTCTTCACGCAGGGCGTCGATCCCGGCATCGACTTTTCCGACATCAACGACATCATCCGCACCGTCGAGGATTGCAATCAGCTCCCGGTGCACCCGCGGCACCCCTACGGCGGCGACCTGGTGTTCACCGCGTTCTCGGGCTCGCACCAGGACGCGATCAAGAAGGGCCTCGCCGAGCGCGCACGACTGCTCGAGAACGGACCGGCCATCTGGGACGTTCCGTACCTTCCGATCGATCCGACCGACGTGGGTCGGACCTATGACGAAGTCATTCGCGTGAACAGCCAGTCGGGCAAAGGCGGAATTGCGTACCTGCTCGAGCGCGACTACGGGCTGTCGCTGCCGCGGCTCCTGCAGATCGAGTTCAGCCAAGTCGTACAGAAGATCACCGATGCGACCGGCAAAGAACTGCGCTCGGACGAGATCCACGCCGCGTTCGATCGCGAGTACCTCCAGGCGATCTCGCCGGTCACGTATCGCGACCATCGCGCCGAGCACAACGTTGCGGACGGTCGTGTCGAGCATCTGACCGCGCGACTCGAGCTCGACGGCCACGAGCAGAGGATCAGCGGCGAGGGCAATGGCCCGGTCGACGCGTTCGTGCGTGCACTGCGTGAAGCGTACGGCTACGACGTCCACGTGCTCAACTACCATGAACACGGCATCGGCGCGGGCGAAGACGCCGCAGCGGTTTCGTACGTCCAGCTCCGTGTCGGCGCCGATCGCGCGCTCTACGGCGCCGGCACCAATTCGAACATCGTGACCGCGACGCTGTTCGCAGTGGTGAGCGCCGTGAATCGGGCGATCGCGCGCGAATGGCTTGCGTTGCCGATCGCCGCGGCGGCTGGTTGACCCTTCATCAGCTCCCGTCCCGTCGCGGGCCGCTTCGTTTTCTCTGAACTGTCATGCACACAGAAAGGGACTGAGTGCGCAACGCCGGCAGCACCGGCCGATCCGAACTACTCCAACATTTTGCGCCAACGACCGACCCGGTTGAGCGGTAACAGAGTGCTTGCTTCGGCATCGTTGGTCGTGCCTCTCATACGCGTGATGCTTTACACGCCGCGCAGCTTCAGCGACGGCGACAACGCGAGAAGTCGAGGTCGTCCTGCCGCTCGCCCGGACGCACGTCCTCGAAATGGCCCGCGCGCGGATTCCAGCACTCTCGCGGCACATCACGGTTGCTGGCGCCGTAGTCGCCCACCGGTCGGCAACGCGAGAAGTCCAAGTCGTTCTGGGCTTCGCCGGGGCGCACCCCCTCGAAATGGCCCGCGTGCCGATTCCAGCACTCTCGCGGCAAATCGCGGTTGCTGGCGCGGTACTCGCCCACCGGTCGGCAACGCGAGAAGTCCAGGTCGTTCTGGCTCTCGCCGGGGCGCACCCCCTCGAAATGGCCCGCGCGCGGATTCCAGCACTCTTGGGCGCGATCGTACTGCGCATAGGCGGGTGCCGTTGCGCAAGCCAATAGAGCAATGATCATCGAGATTCTCAACATAGCTTTTCCTTCTGGCAATCAGAACCCATCACATAACGATGACAACGAAGGCTCCAGGCCCGCGCCGCTGCTTCTGGGTAACGCTTAACTTCTCCGCCCAGGCACTATTCTCATTCAACTCAATGCGCGCCCCAGTTCGAGCGTTGCAGTTCATCTCCTATCGCTCATGGGCTACGTTCCGATGCAAATCATCGCTCCTGGCCTTAAGGCTACTGGGCGGCTCGGGTGCTGTCTGTCGGGCGCCGGCCGATTTTGTTGTCAGCGCGGACGGAACTACTTGTCATTCGTCGCCGAATGTCAACGCCTCGCGCCACAAATAGTTGGGATTCTTGGTCGACGAATGCGCGCGATTCGCGGGCATGGATCCCAGATCAACTGAATCGAGGTCATACGTAGCGGGCAAAGCGGGTTTCGGCCTTTCAGGGCTGGTGAGCGCGGGTTTCAACATGACACGCGAATTTGTAGGGAACTATCGAATCGACATATTCCCGAATGTGTAAGACAGAAAAAGTACTGGCACCATGACAATTGTTTTGAGCAATGCGACCAGTTCTACGTCATTCTTTTGTGGGATTTCGCCTTCTTGGGGTCCGCCCGAGAGAGGTGAAGAGAATGATTACACTTCCATGAGCACGGTCTATCAGTATTACTATTGGACGGAGCCGATTGGTGCGGGCCGGCTCATGAGCCAACCAAGCCCGCTTGGCTTGACCCGGATATCTTCAATACGCTCAATATGATCCAACGATAGAAGTTGAGCAAACTGCAGTGATAGCCCAGCAGTTTGCTTTCAAGGGACGGTACTGCGTTCCGGACTTCAGCGGTTACGCGATCGGTTTTCAGACGCTCGCGTCAAGTTCCAGTGGCTCGACCGGCACCTCCGCAACCGGCAGTTGCATACGATCACGCGAGACGAGATTCAGGCGATTGGCAAGGCAAAGGCGGCGGAAAGCTCCCGCGCCACGGTCAATCGTTATCTCGCCGTCCTGCGTGCCGTATTGAAGCGGGCAGCCGGTCCGTGGCAATGGATCGAGAAAGCGCCAGCCGTCACCCTCTCATCAAGAATTTTCGCTGGTACGACTTGCGGCGCGTATGGGCCACGTGGTACGACATGGCCGGTACAACGATGCGGAACTGCAGGAACTTGGCGCGTGGAAGTCCGCAGAGATGGTGAGGCGTTACGCGCACTTCGCGCCGGAGCAATTGCGGGCGGCGGCAGACAGACTGCCTACATTTTCGTATACACCGCCGAAAAGCAACACCGCACCAGGCAACGCAAATTTGATCGATTGGCTCCCCGACCAGGGCTCGAACCTGGGACCTGCGGATTAACAGTCCGTCGATTCAACTGTCGAAATAAGTGCGGCAATCAAGTACTTATTTGATTCTCGGTGGGGTCCGTTTTTGGGCACTTAATGGCAGTTAACGCCCCTGGACACTCAGATACGCGGACTTAATATACCCCGCCTTGAAGTGCGGTCTGGATCGGATTCAAGCCCACCCACATCCCGTTGCCGTGAGCGAAGAGGCCATCGCGAATTGTGCCGACCGATACCAACGTCCCGTCGCCGCATGTATCGTCCAAAGATCCACCATCGTTAACCTAAGCTGCAACTGGGGTCCTTTTCCGCGGTATCGGATGCAGCGCCTTCCTTGCTTGGCCGCTTCGACCTCTGATGCTCGGCGGCTTGTTGCCCCGCGCAGAGGCCGCCGGCATCGCTGATCTGACTGCTGGCTGAAGACTCAGCACAAGACGCTTACCGAGAGCGCGCAGTGCCTCCTCCATCCGCGGCAATTTGGATGGATGATGCGGGTCGAGCAGTCGACGAACCTCCTTTTCATCTACTTGGAGCATCCGTGCAAGCGCTACCTTGGAAATTGCGGCCTCCTTCATCGCCAGATAGAGCGCAGCCTTCGCGCTTAAATCCGAGCTTGGCGTGACAACATATTCTCCTTTGCGAGGCGGCGAGGTTTCCGGAAAATCCTCTCCATCATCGATGCGTGCGGCAAACGCTTCGTCCAACGCATCACTCGCCTGCGCTAGCGCCTCTTCAAAATCGTCTCCCTGTGTCACCACTTCAGGGAGATCGCGGCAGGTCACGACGTAACCGCCTTCCTTTGCCGGCTCGAGCCGGACTGCATACGCTAGAGTTTCCATACGATTCGCAAGTCTCTCGCCAAATTCATCGCAGTCATTTCAAGTCCTTCGCGCTAATGCCGAGCTGCTTTAGCATCGCATGATAGGTGCCAGTCTTCAATTCGTCCTTCGGGTTGCGAATGATGGTCTTCCGGTCCCCGAAATAGAGCGTTTGATGACTTCCCTTCCCCCGCTTCTTGTCGATCCGGACGGCGATCCCGCTTTCCTTCCCCAGCGCTTCGACCTTCTTGATTAGCTCGTTTCCTCGCATAGCCTAGAAAATCTTTGTTGTTCGTTTTTCGCTCGGCCAGCCAATCTTGTTAATTATCGGACATTTTTGTCCGGCAGTCAAGCCTCCCATCGAAGCCGACAAATTTTGAATGCAGGCGCATCCTTACCTACTCCTGCTTCGCTTGAGCCGTCGCGCAATTGAGCGGTTCGCGTGTCGTGCTACACGAGCCAGTGGGCGCCAGTGCAGCGGCGAGTCCGATGACTCCCGTCGCTGCCGCCGACATGAACGCTGCGAACCAAGCGATGTGCCGCGCGCGGCGCATCTGGCCCGCGCCCACGTTGGTGTCGACCATCGTCAACGATGCGGTGCCGAGCGCGAACAACAGAGGGATAAGCAGATAGTCGAGGCGCGACGCCATGCCGTAGCCCGCGAAGTCGTGCGAGCTCGAAAAAGCCGCCTCAGGGTCCGCCCGGCAACGTTAGCAGACTCGAGCGAGGCTCTAAAGGTGCGATATCTCGAGGTAAGGACGGAACGGCAAGAGATCGTGCCAGATGCGTACCCCGCCGAGTCCTGCAAGGCTCATCGTTCTATACGATTCCAATGAACTGAACCGACAGCGTGCCAAGGTCGCCGAATCGAATGTCGAGCGGCGTCGCGAGTGGCAGCTCGAGCACGCCGGCGTACGAGCCCGTCGTAACGATCTGACCCGCCTCCAGACCTTCGTCGCGAGACGCGAGAAAATTCGCGAGCCACACGAGCGGACGCAGCGGATGACCATCGCCGTGACGGCCCTCGTGAGTCAGTATCGTTTCCGTCCCGCTGGCAACAGTGACCCGGATCGTTTCCAGCGGCCGAATCGCACCGTCGCCCACTTCCGGCCCGACGAATAGTCCCTGGTTGTTGAGTCCGTCGGCAAGCATTTCGAGAAAGGTGGCGCTCGTCGGATCCGCGTAGCGGCAGCCTATGAGCTCCAGCACGAGTCTCGTCTCGCGAATCGCGGAGCGCACGTCGGCGTCGCTGTACGGTTGAGCGCGACGTTTGAGATCACGCCCGAGCACGAACGCAATTTCGGGCTCGACTCGCGCGTTCGCACCTTCTGAGAGCACGGAACAGGGCGAAGCCGACGTGATCGTTGGCGCATAGATCGGCGCCATGATCGCCGCCTTGTCGGTCGTCGGGAGCGAGCATTTCCACCCACCGACGTCGAAGTGGAGCAGTTCGCCAACGCGGCGTTGAATCGCGAGCGCCGTTTCATTGTCGCGCGGCCGACAGGACTCGGCCAGACGCGCGCCAGGTCGGCGCGCCAACCGCGCAGCGACCAGTTGGCCCGCCGCGGCGTCCGTCCTCAAATTGGGTTCAAGCGACACTGCTTTCATTCCATTTGGCTCCATTGTTTGACGCGGCTGCAGCCGGCCATCGGACCGCGTCGCCGCACGGCCACGACGGCATCACCGTCGAACCCCCGCATCCATACCCGACCAATGAGGGTCGCGCTTGCATGATCGACAGGCAGGCAAGCCGCCAAAGCGAGCCTTTCCTTCATCTTCTCCCCGCCCTGCGCGCACTCTCCGTGTTCAATCACATTCCCTCAACGTCCGGAATCCTCGAGCCAGACTTTCGATCGAAGAGGTGCACTGAACCCGGCGCAACCCGGAGCGCAATCTGATCGCCTGGACCAATGCTCGCGCGGCCGTGACTGATAACGCTGATATGCGAGGTCCCAATGCGGACGAGGACTTCCGTCTCGGCTCCCGTTGGCTCGACTACTACGACTTCGCCGGGAACGCTGCCAGCACTGCCACATTGCACGACCGCGAGATGCTCCGGTCGAACGCCATAGCTGACGTCAAGCCCTTCGCCGACGGCAGGCTCGTGCAGTACCGGCCAACGAGTCCCGTCTGGCGTCTCCACAACTGTATCGACGCCGGCCCGGCGCAGCTTGCCATGGATGACGTTCATGGCGGGAGACCCGATGAACTGCGCCACGAACAGGTTTCTCGGACGATCGTAGAGCTCGAGCGGTTCGCCGATCTGTTCGACGGCGCCATCGTGCATGACGACGATTCGATCGGCCATCGTCATGGCCTCTATCTGATCATGCGTCACATATACCGTCGTCGTTTTCAACCGCTGGTGCAATGCCTTGATCTCCGCGCGCATCGCGACCCGCAGCTTGGCGTCAAGGTTCGACAATGGCTCGTCAAACAGGAACACCTTGGGATCGCGCACGATGGCGCGTCCCATGGCGACACGTTGCCGTTGACCGCCCGATAGCTCTCGCGGGAAACGCTCGAGATACGCATCGAGGTTCAAGATCCTCGAAGCCTTCGCTACCCGCTCCGCGATGACGGTCGCGTCGGCCTTGCGCAGTTTCAAACTGAACGCCATGTTCGCGCGAACGGTCATGTGTGGGTACAACGCGTAGCTTTGAAACACCATTGCGATGTCTCGATCTTTCGACTCCGTATCGTTCACCACCTTGCCGTCGATCGCGATGGCTCCGCCGTCGATCTCTTCGAGCCCGGCCAGCATGCGCAGAAGCGTCGACTTCCCGCAGCCTGACGGCCCCACCAAGACCATGAACTCACCGTCGTGAATGTCAAAGCCGACGCCGTGGATCACCTTCGTCGTGCCGTAGGCCTTCTCCACCTTCTCGAACGAAACTGAAGCCATCCGTTACTCCTTCTGCGCAGTCGAACCAATTCAGCACACGTACCGTGCAAGTCTGCATTCTGCAATCGTTACGGCATGTACTGGCCACCGTTCACTTCCGCGGATATCGTCACTTCCAGGGCGCCGGCGGTTCGGCCAGATCCCACGTTCCATAGACCGCCGGCTCGTTGATCTCGATCACTTCGAGGTCATCCGAGCGTGAGATCACGTTGTGCGGGACGCCAGCAGGCTGCGACAGGCCGTCACCCGCATGCAGCGTTATCTCGCCCGCGGCGCCGGCGAAGCGGAACGTGATCGATCCGCGCAGCACGTACAGGAAGTGTGCGGTCATGTCGTGCCAGTGCCAGCCCGTGGGCTCGGTCAACGGCTTCAGAGCCCGAATGTGCTTGACGCCGATGCGACCGCTGGTCACGGCGGCGAGCCCGAGGTCGCGGTACTCGGAGTCCTCGCGCAGTCCCTCGCGGTTCCAGGTCGCCTGGGTCGCGTCCAAGTGCGCGAGCGCGGTCAGCGATTGCGCGAGCTCGCGCGGGCCTTCGTAACGCGGCGTGCCTTCGTTGTGCATGTTGCGTTGCTCCTTGTGTTGCATGCTTCCCTATCCCTTCACCGCGCCCGCGGTGAGTCCGGCGATGAACCATCTCTGAACGAGCAGGAACATCAGAATTACCGGCAGCGAGGCAATCAGCGCGAACGCCATGGTGAAGGACCACGAAATACCGACGGCGTCGAACACCTGGTTCACGAGAGCGACCTGCAGTGTCCGTTTCGCGGTGTCCGGCGCGAATACGGCAACGGTGATGTAATCATTCCACGTCGTGATGGCGCCGATCACAGCGACGGCCGCGATTCCGGGACGGATGAGTGGCAGCACGAGCTTGGTCAGGATCTGCCAGCGGCTGGCGCCGTCCATGTGCGCGGCCTCGTCGATCTCGACTGGTACGGCGTCGATGAAGTTCTGCATGAACCACACCGTTTGCGGTGCGATGCGTGAGGCCAGGATGACGAGTATCACGAAACGATTGTTCAGAAGACCGAGGTGATCGAGCAGATAGAAGGTGGGAACGAGGAGCGCAACTCCAGGGACCATCGATGTCGCGAGGATGAGCAGCATCACGGAACGCTTGGCGGGAAATGTGTATCGCGATGCCGCGTATCCCGCCGGAATCCCCACGGCCAGAGCGACGGCCACGGCACCCGCCGCGTACACGATGGAATTCACGAGCTCGATCAAGAACGTCTTGTGCGAGAAGACGCTGAGATAGTTGGAAAACGTGGCTGGCGACGGAATGAGGCTCGGAATCGCGGAGACCGCGTTCACCTCGTTCTTCAGCGACGTCGAGATCGCCCACAGCATCGGACCGAGCGCCGAACCCACCACGAGCGCGGCCAGGATCAGGAGCGTGGCGCGGTCCAGAACCCTGCGGTTGGCTGCACGCATGAGCGTCGCCGCGCTAAGCCGTCACGCGGCCGGTGAGACGCATGTAGAGCACGCCCAGCCCGACGTTCGCCAACAGGATCGCGATCGAGTACACCGCGGTCGGTCCGATGTTGACCGCCTGGACGGTTCCCCGAAAGACTTCGAAGCTCAACGTGGTGGTGGCTCCCAGGGGCCCGCCTCCCGTGAGCACGATCAGCAGTGTGATGAGCGTCAGGTACAGGATGCCGAGCGTAAGAGCTGTGCTGCCGAGCGTGGGGATCAGATGCGGCCACGTGACGTAGCGAAACTTGGCACGCCAACTACCACCGTCGATCCCCACTGCCTCGTACAGCTCCTTGGGGATCGATTGAATCGCCGCCGTGACGATGACCATCGCGTACGGAAACGACCACCAGCTCGTGACGAGAATGGTCAGCCAGAGTGCGAGTTCCGGATCACCTAACATCAGGCCGGGAGACAGGCCGAGCTGACGCATCGAGTAGCTGATCGGTCCATAGGAGGGGTTGAACAGCCATAGCCAGATCGTTCCGACCACCGCCATCGAGAGCGTCCATGGAACGAGCGTGAGCACGCGCAGCACCGCACCGCCGCGTGTCAGGTTGTTCAGCACCAGCGCAGCGAGTACCCCAAGTCCGAGCGATAGCACGAGCGAGCCGGCCATGTACACGAGCGACGTGTAGGTCGTCTCCCAGAATGCGCGCGACGACAACGTATCCACATAATTTGCGAGCCCGATGAAGCCCGCAAGATCGTAGTATCGCGTCTTCTGGAAGCTCATCCACACGACGAACAGCGTCGGATACAGCGTCACCGTCAGCAGCAGGAGCAGGACCGGAACGAACCACAGCAGTGGGCGCAGCTCTCTTCAGCCGCCTTCGTGCGCGCGTCGGTCGCGCGGGTTTCGTCGCGTTCGGAGCCGTCGCAATGCGCTGAGCCATAATCTTTCGCACGTCCGCCGGTGCGTTGAGCGCTGAGCCTTCGCCGTCGAAGCGTCTACGCGACCGCGCCGGACGGCTGGCGGCGTCGTGCTTCCGGCGCCATCCACGGCATGATCCAGCCTCGATCGGCTTCGTCGACGATGCTGCCAGGCGGGTTGCACGCGTCGATCGCGTTGAGTACGTCATCGGTCAGACGCGTACCGAAGCCTGCTTTCGCATCGTTGAACTGACGCATGTTGCGGACGCCGAAATTGACGCCGGTCACGCCGGGATGAGCCAACGGAAACGCCAGCGCCATCTGCGCGAGCGACATACCGGCCTCGCTCGCAACGCTCGACAGCTGCTCGATCATGTCGAGCTTGCGTTGATTGCCGGGTCGCGACAGGTCGAACCGCGTCCGCAGGATCGGATAATGCTCGCCCCACTGCCCTTTTACGAGGCCTGCCCGCGAATCGTTTGGAACCGCGGCGTCGCGCCGGTATTTCCCGGTGAGCCATCCTCCATTCAACGGGCTCCATGCCAGCAGTCCCATGCCGAAATGCTGCACGGCCGGCAGGACATCGAGCTCGATGCTCCGCACGAAGATCGAATACGGCGAGGTCTCGGAGACGAAGCGCTTGAGGCCACGCTGCGCGCTGATCGAATGCGCTTGCGCCTGGTACCACGCGGGAAACATCGAGCAACCGAAGTACCGGATCTTGCCGTGGCGTACGAGATCGGTCAGCACGTCGAGCGTCTCCTCGAGGTCGGTGTCGAGGTCGGGCCGATGGATCTGATAGAGGTCGATGTGATCGGTGCGAAGGCGTTTGAGACTCGCCTCGACCTGACGCATGATCCATAGCCGCGAGGCACCTTGTTCATTCGGGCCATCCCCGGCGCGCAAACGCACCTTGCTCGCCAGGACGATCTCGTCGCGATGGCCGGCAATGGCCTTTCCTACGATCTCCTCCGCCTGGCCATGTGAATACGTGTCCGCCGTGTCGATCAGGTTTACTCCGGCATCCAGCGCCGCGTGCACGATGTCGATGCACTCCTTCTCGTCGGGATTGCCATCGGCGCCGAACATCATGGTTCCGAGAGCGTATGTGCTCACGCGGACGCCGGTTCTTCCGAGCGTGCGGTATTCCATGTCGTTTCCTCCGTAGGCCTGCGGTTAGCGTCGGCCCATCTAAGCGCTGTTTGCGAAAACCATCGGTTACCTGCTACGAGGCAACCCTAATCTCGTCATGCAACTGCGACGCTGCGGCAAGATCCCTATGCGTTTGCGCCGAGCGAAGCGGCCATATCTCGGCGATTTCGTTGGCCGCTTGCATTACCAAGGTCGCATTTCGCACGATGTCCTCCGCGCCAAAGCGCATCAGGGGTCCTGCGACGCTGCACGTTGCGACCGCAGGTGTATTCGGGCCTAACGGGCGAATTGGCGCGGCGATGGCCGCGATGCCGCGTTCGCCTTCTTCGTACGACATCCCCCATCCGCGCGCCCGTGTCTCGTCGACCGCCGCAGCAAACGCGTCGATCGATTGAATGGCGCGTGGGCCATAACGCCCCGGCGGCGGAAAGCCCTCCTCGCGCACGATGCGCATCGCCTCCTCGGGTGGCAGCGTCGAAAGCCACGCCTTGCCGTGCGAGGTAACGGTAAGCGGCGCCCTGCCGATCATCTCCGGCTGATAGATCAATCCCGTGCGGCGTCCCTGCACGAAAACGACCCAGCTCAACCGCTCGCCTTCCACGATCGCCATGCGCACGAGCTCCTGTGATTCCTCCGCCAGCTTTTGCAGGATCGGCCGCGTGAGGTCGGGAATGCGCGTGGCCAAGAGCACGCGCTGTCCCATGATCGCAAGTCGTAGCGTGAGGCGGTAGAAGCCGGTTTCGGGCTCCTGCTCCACCCATCCCATGTCGCACAGCGCAGCAAGGAGACGGTGTGCGGCGCCCTTCTGCAACCCCAGCCTTTCGCTGATGACACCGAGCCGATACGCGCGGGGTTCCTCGGCGAGGAACTCGATGAGCTGAAAGCACCGCTCCAGCAGGGGATTGACGACTTTCATAGATTAGGAATGGCGTTTCAAATCTGTGTTGCGAAGCGCTCCGCCTTTTCACCGTGTGTGCTTGACATTGCCATCGGATCTGGAATATCGTTACACATTATTAAAAGAAACGCAAGAGGTTCGCGCAGCCCCGTTGCAGGCGTCGCCGGACGAAGGTCTTCCCGTCCTGGGACCGAAAGGCGCTGTGGCCGCATCGCACTTGCGTCATCCGATTACGAGCCGTCCCGAGCCGCGAAAACGTACACCGGAGGAAACGATGAGAGCAGTGCACGAGAGCCAACCGTTTGCCCAACGCAGCACAGCACGCCGCAGTTCCTGGTGGCAGCGCATCGCCGAATTGATCGCCGCATTCGCAATGGTCGTCGCGGTAACACCGACGGCAATCGCGCAAACGGTGGAGATCGCCTACAACACGTTCCTCGACCCGAACAACGCAAGCGATCCGAGGGCTGCTGCGCAGACGAAGATGATCGCGGAGTTCGAGCGCCAAAATCCCAGTATCAAAGTTCGTGTAGTGGTCGATCCGACGGGGGCCAATGGCGCCCGCACCCTCCGCACGCATGCGGATTCACCCGACGTCGTCCGGGCGACGAACTTCCAGATGCCCGAGTACGTCGCCACGGGCGCGCTGTTGCAGCTCGACGACCTGGTCAAACGCGACAAAATCGATCAGAACGACTGGCTCGTGCCGCTATCGGCTGGCACGGTTGGAGGGCGCCTGTTCGGGCTCCAGCAGGACTACCGCATCCCCCTGCTGATTTACCGCAAGCGCCTGCTCGAGGAGGCGAAGGTCACACCTCCTCGCACATGGACGGACGTGTGCGAAACCGGCGCGAAGCTCTCGAAGAACAACGTCGTGGGGTATGCCATTCCGATCGGCACCACCGGTGGCATCGGGGGCGCTCAGGCGTTTGGCGAGTTGCACCTCAGCACGCTACTCGCCGCACCCGACGGCAAGTATTTCGCCGACGACAACAAGACCATCGCCTTCAGCAAGGAATCGTTCGTGCGCGGCGCGCAGGTGATCAAGGACCAATTCCTGAAGTGCAAATCAACGCCGATGGCGAGTCTGCAGTACGGGTTCAACGAAGTTCACGATGGACTGCGCTCCGGCACGATCGCGATGGCCACGTTCGGGCTGTATCGCTATCGCTCCATTCAGGCCCAAGGGGCCGGCGACGATCTCGCTTGGGCTCCACCTCCCGGATTCACGCCGGACGAGCGCCAGACCGTGTACGGCTTCCAGCTCACGATCAACAGTTTTTCCAAGCAGAAGGAAGCGGCCTGGCAATTCGTGAAGTTCATGACCTCTCCTGCCGCTCAGGCGATTGCTGCGCAGGGCGGTGAAGTGGTTGCCCGTGCTTCCGCGTACAACGATCCCTATTTTGCGACACCACAGGGACGCGACCAGCGCGCCTGGGCGGATCTCATCAAGGCGCGCGGGCGGCAAGTGAACTACTCGATCATCCAGTCGACCTTCCATCAGATCGTCGCCGACGCGTTCCAGCGCATGGTCCTGCGCAACACCAGCGCGGAGGACGCCTACCAGGAGGCGGTCACCAAGTACAACGAAGCGCTCGCGAAAACGAAGTGAGGCACACAGTGTCTGAAGTCCAATCCCAAGGCCTGCAGCGATGAGCCTCGCAGGACTAGGCGCAGTCTGCATCTGGCACGATCTGTTGCCTGAGGCACGTGACGACTTCCATCAGTGGCACAACCGCGAGCACATGCCAGAGCGAGTCGGCATTCCGGGGTTTCGTCGCGGTCGCCGCTATGTTGCCGTTGCGAACACGCTGGAGTGCTTCAATCTGTACGAGGCCGACAGCCCGGAAGTGCTCGGCGGGCAGGATTATCTGAACCGGCTGAATGCGCCGACGGAATGGACGCGGCGCGTCGTGCCGTCGTTCCGCACCGTGTCGCGCTCGATCCGCCGCGTGGTCTACACCGACGGTGTCGGTCAGGGCGGATTCATGCTCACACAACGCTTCGACGTCGGCGAGCGCGGCGGTCCACAGGTGGTCGAGGCATTGCGGCAGCGCTTGTTGCCACCACTCTGTGACAACAAAGGCATCGCGGGTGTCCATCTATGTCTCGCCGACGAGTCCATCAGCAAACTGGAGACGGCCGAGAAAAAAGCGCGCGCGGACACGACGCAAGTCCCGACCTGGATCGTGTTGATTGAAGGCAATTCGTCAGCGGACGTGGGGGCGGCGGGCGCAGCGCTGCGCGGGGAGCTGCAACCCTTGCTCGGCGCGCATCGTGCCGAAATTGCGACATCGGTGTATCAGCTGGAATTTACCCGCTGCAAGACGCCGTGGAGTGCCGGCTGACGTGCATCCCGCGACGTATATCACAGGAACAACGCGACTGTATGGCTTGGTGGGCGATCCACTGACGACGGCTAAGTCGCCCGAATTACTGAACCGGCTCTTTATCGAACAGCGTGCAGACGCGGTTTGCGTCCCGTTCCGAGTCGAAACGGACGAGCTGTCCGCATTTGTCACCGGCGCACGAGCGATGAGAAATCTCTCCGGCGTGCTGGTGACGATGCCACACAAGCAACGGATGATGGCGTTTGTCGACGAACTACATCCGACTGCTCGTCAGGTGGGCGCGCTCAACGTGATCCGTTGCCATGACGATGGACGCTGGGTTGGTGCCATCTTCGATGGCCTCGGCTGCGTGCTCGGGATGCAATGGGAAGGTAATCACCCCGCGAACAAATCCGTTCTTCTCATCGGCGCCGGGGGCGCAGGCAGAGCTATCGCATTTGCGGTCGCGTCCGCGGGTGCCCGGACACTTGCCATATTCGATGTCGATGAGCGTCGCGCTGACGACCTCGCTAAGTCCGTCGCCGCCGCAACCGGCTGCAGTACACACGTTGGCGCACCCGATCCACACGGGTGTGAAATCGTTATCAATGCCACGCCGCTAGGCATGAAGCCCGACGATCCAATGCCGGTCGATCCTAATCGGCTCGAGCCTGGGAGCATCGTCCTAGACATCATTAATTCGCCCGACCCGACGGCCCTTTGTCGTGCCGCCCGCGCACGTGGTTGTCGTACCCAGAGTGGACGCCCGATGCATGAAGGGCAGGCGGTGCATGCGTTGCGCTTCCTGGGATTCGACTACGTGCCCGAAGGGAAGTCAGCAGTAGACATTGGCTCGCTGTAATTCGCGGGTAAGGACGGCAGTGCTTGATGCTTCTTGTGTACTGCGCTGAAGGAGAACACGGATGAAAGTTGCGTTGCTGGAGGCGAGCCATTGGCACGTGCCACTCTATCTTGACCCACTCGAGGCGCCCGGGATCGAGGTGGTGGCCGTTTCGGATGCGGAGCAGGTCAAGGGAGGGGCAGTTGCAGCGCGATTCGGAAGTAGGCTCTACGCATCAAGCTATGAGCTCCTCGATCGCGAGAAAGTCGATTTTGCGTTTGCGTTCGGTCGGCATTCGGAAATGCCGGCGATCGCCGAAGCGCTGATCGCACGAAAAATTCCATTTGCCTTGGAGAAGCCCTGCGGGGTCAGCATGTCGCAGGTCACCAATCTCCGCAAATTGACCGAGGCAGCTAACCTCTATTGCGCGATACCGTTCATCTTCCGCAGTAGCGACCTGCTCGCCGCCCTGAAGGAGGCCGAGGGGCGCATCCCGTCGGATTTCAACTACATGTCGTTTCGTTTCATTGTGGGTGCGCCCGACCGCTATGAAGCTGCTGGCGCAGGCTGGGCACTTGACCCCGTGTTTTCAGGTGGTGGATCCACGATCAACGTCGCTACGCATTTCATCGACTTCTTTCGATTACTGACAGGTAAGGAAATCGCTCGGGTCTCTGCGATCATGCATGCCCGAACGCATCGACGGGACGTCGAGGATTATTCCCTCGTGACATTGCAAACCGAAGATGGCGTTATCGGTGTCGTTGAGACTGGGTACAGCTTTCCGAGCACTTCCGACGAGCAGCGCGAGTTCTCATTCGCGCTCTCGTCCGATCGCATGTACGCGAAATCAGGCCCCGACCGGATCGAGATTCGTGACCGGAATAACGTCGCCGCCGGCACCCGAAGTCTCCGTATCCGTTTAGAAACCGACGTTTATTACCCACTGTTCGTCAAGCGGGTGCTTGCTGAATGTCGCACCGGCGCAAAGCCGCTCGCATCATTGCGCGATGCCGAAGCAATGATGCAGGTCATGGACGCTGCCTACGCTTCGACCCGACAAGGTGGTGCTCCACAGACTCTGGTGCCGATTCCCGCGTGATCCGATCTGTGGATGGCGTCGCGCGAGCGCGAGCATCTCATAGGTCATATCGAGACCGCAGGCTTTTCCGGTCGAGCCGAACAAGTAGCATCAGAACAGCTGGTTCTTTACGCGTTCGGCCGATTTCACGCTGTCTGGGCTGAGAGCCTCGTCTGGCCCGCGCGCCGAAGGAACATTCTCCTGGTAGATGTAGTCGGGCACACCTCCCCTGCCCTTCTTGCCCACCTTCGAGCGAAGGGCTGTTGGCCGGATTGATTGCCACTCGAACGACGCCATCAGGGATCGACAGCGGGGTCTCTGGTTTTCCTTTGAGTACCGTCCCCATGTAGTTCATCCAGATCGGTAGTGCGGCCCGTGCGCCGACTTCGCCCTTTCCAAGCGATCGAGGCTGGTCAAAGCCGATCCAGGCGACTGCGACCAATTGCTCGTTGAACCCGTCGAACCAAGCGTCGGTGAAATCGTTGGTGGTGCCGGTCTTGCCGGCCAGGTCGTGGCGGCCCAGTTGCATCGCGCGCGCTGCGGTCCCGCGTCTGATGACGTCCTGCATGATGCTGGTCATGATGAATGCGTTGCGGACATCGATGACTCTTTCGGCATCTTCACCGGCGCGCGTCGGTTTGGTTTGCTGCACAGCACCGCCGTCACGGTCAACGATGCGCTCGATGAAGTAAGGGGTGACGCGATAGCCGGTATTAGCGAACATTGAATAGGCTTGGGCCATCTGCAGGGGCGTGACCGAACCCACCCCAAGCACCATAGTCAGGTAAGGCGGCACCTGATCGGCGGAAAAACCGAAGCGCGTCACATAGTCCCGCGCATACGGGATCCCGATAGACTGCAGAATGCGGGCCGACGCGACGTTTCTGGACTTGACGAGAGCCGTGCGCATGCTGATGGGGCCGAGGAAATCATGCTCGTAATTGCCTGGTGTCCATGGTTTCCAACCCGTGCCCGCCGACTCGAAGGTTATGGGCGTATCGGCAATGATCGTACCGGGAGTAAACCCCTTCTCCAACGCGGCCGAATAGATGAAAGGCTTGAAGCTGGAGCCTGGCTGACGAAGGGCCTGGGTCACATGATTGAACTTGTTGCGGTCAAAGTCGAAGCCGCCGACCAGTGCATGGATTGCTCCGTCGCGTGGATCGATCGAGACCAGTGCCGCTTCCACTTCCGGGATTTGCGAAATCTGCCAGAGTCCCTTGTTGTTCCGCTCAACCCGGATTAACGAGCCTCGAAGCAGGCGCTGCCTTGGAGCGGCCTTCGCGCTCAGTGCTTGTTGCACGAATTTGAGGCCCTCGCCACGAACGTCGATGCGCTCGCCGCCCTTGAGATAGATCTTTACCGCCATGGCGTTTGCTTCGAGCACTACGCCAGGCTTCAACCCGTTGATCTCGTGCTCGTCGTCCAATGCCTCTTGTAGGGCGGCGTCGAGCGCGGCCTGATCGCCGGGCAATTCGACGAGCCCTTCAGCACCGCGATAGCCGTGGCGACGGTCATAGTCTAAGACGCCTTGGCGAACCGCTTGGTCAGCGACGACCTGTTCCTCGGCGCGAATCGTGGTGTACACGGTCAATCCCTCGGAGTAACCGTCATCCTGATAACGCTCGAAGACCGCCTGGCGCGCCATTTCCGCCACATAGTCCGCATCCACCGCGAAGCTACGGCGGTTGCTACGCACTTGCAGGGGCTCTTGTCGTGCCATCCGGTATTCTTCTTCCGTGATGTACTTAAGCTCATGCATTCGCCGCAGGACGTATCCCCTGCGTTCGGTCGCACGGTCCGGATTGACCACCGGGTTGTCGCGAGAGGGCGCCTTCGGAAGCGCGGCAAGAAGGCCCATCTCCGCCAGGCTCAGCTTGTCGAGGGGCTTGCCGAAGTAGACTTCGGCGGCGGCGACGAAGCCGTAGGCGCGCTCCCCGAGGTAGATTTGGTTAACATACAATTCCAGAATCTGGTCCTTGCTGAGAATGCCCTCGATCTTCAGCGTCAGCAGCGCCTCGTAGAACTTCCGCTTAAAGGTTTTTTCGCGGCCCAAAAAGAAATTTCGCGCCACCTGCATGGTGATCGTGCTCGCGCCCTGCACCTCGCCCCCGCCGGCGAGGTTTACCCAGGCAGCGCGTAGGACACCGAGGTAATCGATGCCTCCATGCTGGTAGAAGCGGTCATCTTCTGCGGCCAAGATTGCCTGACGCAGCTTTTGCGGCACGGCGTCGATTTTTACCGTGGTGCGCCGCTCTTCGCCGAACTCGCCGATCAGCACGTCGTCGGCCGTGTATATGCGCAGCGGTATTCGCGGCTGGTAGTTGGTCAGAGGATCGAGGGAAGGCAGACTTGGAAAGATCAGGATCACAGCAAACAGTCCGGTCAGGCCCACAGCCACCCCGAGGCCCGCTAACGCTGCCAAGCCATATCCGACGCGCGCGAGCATTCGGTTCACGATGCCTGCCCGATGAACATAATCCGATTCAGGCATTCGTCCTTGATCGAGCGCACGAACCGCTCTGCATATGCATTCAGATTCGCCACATCGGCGGTAGGCGGATGACCTTGGTTCCGTTATCCCGAATCAGCCGCCGAAATTGTTCCGAGAACTTGATATCACGATCGATGATCAGATACCGCTTGCGGTCGATCCAGTCAACCCCGGCGTTAGTCCGCGCGCCATTGTCAGATAGGTTCCTAGTGATAGATGTGATCCGGTAGCCACATTGCGATCTGCGGGAAGAGGTAGACCAGGAACATGGACACGAACACCATGAACAGGAACGGCAGCGCCCCCGCGAAGATCTGGTTGAGCGTCACATGTTTCGGCGCCACGCCCTTCAGGTAGTAACATGACATGGCCATCGGCGGCGTCAGGAATGAGGTTTGGATGTTCAGTGCCACGAGTATCCCGAAGAAGACCGGGTCGACGTTATAGTGTTTCAGCAGCGGGAGGAATATCGGAACAAAAATGATGATGATCTCAGTCCATTCGAGCGGCCAGCCAAGCAGGAAGATGATGAATTGGGTAAGTATCAGGAAGGTCACCGGGGTCAAGCTGAGGCCGAGCACGAAATTCTCGATGACGGTTTGCCCGCCCAAATAAGAGAACACGGACGAGAACGTCCAGGATCCCACGAACAGCCAGCACACCATCGCCGCTGTCCGCGCGGTGAGGAACACGGCCTCCTTCAATCGCGTCAACGTGAACTGGCGGTAGCCGATGGCGAGCAGGATCGAACCCGCTGCCCCGAAAGCCGCGGCTTCGTTGGGTGTCGCCAGTCCGAACAGGATCGCTCCCAGCACAGCCAGGATCAGGAACGCCAGCGGGAAGAACGAGGTGGCCAGCAGCAGAACCATCTGCCGCATTGGGATGTCTGTTTGCTCCTTCGGCAGTTTGGGGGCGACCTTGGGGTTGAGGAGCGCGCGCGCGATGACGTACAGCATGTACAGGCCGGCGAGCAGAAAACCGGGCCCGAACGCACCGGCGTAGAGTCTCACCACTGACACGCCCGCCATCGCTCCGTAAAGGATCAGCATGATGCTTGGCGGAATCAGTATGCCGAGACAGCCGCCTGCGGCCACGACGCCGGCAGAAAGCTTCACGTCGTAGCCCGCCTTGAGCATCGCTGGAAACGCCAGCAGCCCCATCAGCGTCACCACGGCGCCAACGATGCCCGTGGCCGTGGCGAACAAGGCGCAGGTGGCGAGCGTCGCCACGGCGAGCGAGCCAGGGATGTGCTTGGCCGACACCTGCAGGCTGTGAAATAGTCGATCCAGAATATTGGAACGCTCGACCATGTACCCCATGAACAGAAAAAGCGGCACGGCGATGAGGACGTCGTTCGACATCACGCCGAACGTCCGCTGAACGAGAAGCTCGAAGACGTTATCGCCCATCGCGTAATAGCCGAAGAACACGCCGAGCGCGACGAGCGTGAACGCGATCGGGAAGCCGAGAAAGATCGTGGCCACAAACAAGCCGAGCATCATGACGCCGACTTGCGGATCGGTCATCGCGCTTCTCCGTGGTGCTCGACATCCTTGAGGATCTCATCGACTGTCCTACCGGCCTTGGCTTCCTCGAGAATCACTTTCTCCAGTTCCTCGACGTCACGGCGGCGTGGAGGCACGCTTCCCGTTCGCAAGGTAATCACGCAGCGCATAAACTCAACCGTTCCTTGCAGCAGCATGAAGATGGCGGCGAGCGGGATGACGGCCTTGAACGGATAGATCGGCGGCCCGGTCGGGCTCGACGAGCTGTGCTCGTTCATCAGGAGGGAGAGATGGAAGTAGTCGTAGCCGGAGTACAGCAGCGCGAGCATCGCTGGGAAGAAAAACAGGATCAGGCATGCGAGTTCGATTCCGGCTTTGACCTTCGTCGCCAGTAAGCGCGCGATAAAGTCTCCTCGGACGTGGGCGTTCTGGGACACCGCATAGGCGCCGGCCATCATGAACAGCGTGCCGTACAGGATGTATTCGGTGTCGTAGGCCCAGCCGGTCGGTGCGCTGAAGACGTAGCGGAGGACCACGTCGTAGCATACGACCGCGGTGAGGATCAGGATGCACCAAGCGAAAGTTTTTCCGACCCACGTGCTCAGGTCGTCGATGAACAACAGGTATCGTTGCATTCGCGTCCGTCAGCTATGGAGGTCAACTTGCCGCGTCACGTCATCACAATCATCGCCAATAGCGACAACCGCGCCCTGACATCCCGGCAGCACAAAAAAGCCTTCGCTCGACAAGACAATCGTCGGATCACGGCGATCGCCCTGCCGGTGGCAAAGGCTAGGACTCGGTAAGAACTCAGGCCCTGTTCAAACCTAGAAAATGCTTCGAGGCAAGCTCACGCGGCGATTCGAATTGGGCCTTGTATCCAACCACTGTCTTGGCCCAGGCCTTTTGCGACTCGATCACTTTCCCGAAGAATACGTTCTCCTTGGACAAGCGCGCCAGCACCTTATCCCACGCCGCGAGTTGCGCCTCGAGGACGGACTTGGGCGTTTCGTAGACCTTGACTCCTTGCTTCTCGATCTTGACGAGGTCCTCTGGATAGCGCTTCTGCCACTTCCAAGACATGTCGGCCGAGGCGGCCTCGACGGAGTACCGGAGGATTGCCTGCAGCTCCTTGGGTAACGAGTTGTACTTGGCTTTGTTGAAGATGATCTCGAAGCATTCCATGTCCTGATGGAAGCTCTGGACCATGTAGACCTTCGAAACGTCGGGGAATCCCAGCGCGAGGTCCGACGATGGGTTGTTGAACTCGGCCGCGTCGAGCACGCCGCGATCCATCGCCGGAACAATGTCGGCACCGCCCATGATCGTGACGGACGCACCCAGTTCGTTCATCAGATCCGCTGCGAGCCCGACGGTCCGGTACTTCAGCTTCTGCAGCTGCGACACATCGGTGATCGGCTTCTTGAACCAGCCCAACGGTTGCGTCGGCATCGGCCCGGTCAGCCAGCCCACCGTGTTGACCTTGAGGATATCGTTGACGAGCTCGTTGTACATCTTCTCGCCGTCGCCGTAATAGAACCAGCCTAGGAGGTCGTTGGCGCTCCAGCCGAACGACGGCGCCGTCCCGAACAGCGAAAACGCCTTGTTCTTGCCATACCAATAGGCGCAAACGCCATGCCCGCCGTCGAGCACGCCGCTGCTGACGGCGTCCTGCATCTGTAAGGCGCCGACAACGGCGCCGGCCGGAAGGACGTCGAGCCTCAGCCGACCGTTCGCCATCTCGTTGACCCGCCGCGCGTAGTCCTGTGCGTACTCGTGAAAAATATCCTTCGCCGGCCACGTGCTCTGGAACCTCCAGACGGTCGGTGCCTGCGACTTCGCGATCGTCGGGAAGCCGAGCGCCGCTCCGCTGGCGGCAACGCCGGTCGCGGCCTTTAGAAACTTGCGCCGCGTGCGCGTCTTGTTGGCATCGGCATTGACAGAATTCGATTTGTTGATCATGGCTCCTTCTCCTGGTAGGACGGCTTTTGTTATGCAACGAGGCCTAGCGAGGGAGGACCGCCGGAAGAATGGCCCACATCACTTATGTGCGTCATTTGCGTCCTACCAACGCGGTGGTCGCGGAGTAAACAGCGGGTTACCAGGGCAGGGAGATTGCGAGCAAGGCTACGCGGCCGCGTGGTCACTTGGCGCCCAAGGTCTCCGTGGAGGGAAAACCGCTCACCCCAGTTCGCCCCTGCCCTGTCGGGTGGTCTACGCGCGACCAAAACGCGCGATAGAGTCGTCCAGGCAGCTTTCCCGTTGTCCCGCTGGCCCGGCAACGCAGTGCTTCAGTGCCGCGCGATACGCCGTATCTTGATTGCTTGCGGGTGACGCCGTTGCCATCTGCTTGTGCTTCGCATGGGTCTTGTGATGTGCCGTCGCATGGTGCTGAGTGTTGCTGGCAGGCGCCATGGGCGACTTGCCGGCGGCGCTCGTTGTCGCACCGGCCGTGGCGGCCTTGCCGGGAGTTACGGCGTCGTGCGACGCATTGCCGGTGGTCGTTTGCCCACCCGCGGATAGCGCCAGCAAAGTCAGACAGACTCCTATGCTTGCTGGGTAAAGGGTTCGTAGCTTCATGGTGGTCTCCACTCAAATGAGGAAGTTTCGGACTAGGTCCCTCGTGCACTAGTCGCCAGGGAGGCCATCCGCTGCCGCTGGCGAATCTCGAGCCGTCGCGCTTAGCCCGACCGCTCTCTCCTAACCGTGCCCTCCCTGGCCACTCCTCGAGCGACGCGGACGATAGTCCGGCGGCCATGAGCATGTCCCAGGCCTTGGCACCAACCACAAGAAACCGCGTGCAGTAGTTGAGGTGCTTCGCCCTAAGGCCGAATAACGCTCAGGATCCCTCGGTCGATGACATAACTTGCAGCATTATCCTTTCCCCAAATATACTATTGCCCAATATAGATATTTCGAGCAACCCGTTTGGCGGCTGATGGCACTCGTCAACGTCCGAAGTGACGGCCACCTTGCGACGATTCTTGCCCAGCACGTAGCCAGTCTTTAGACAGGTTCCTGGTCACACAGTGCTGTTGAAGGCCGAACTTAGTACGTTCACAACTCTTGATGGGGGCATTCATGTATCGCCGTATCCTCGTGCTGGCGTTACTGCTGCTGGTGGCAGCGTGTTCCAACACACCGACGAAGGAGGCGGCCCCGAACAAGGTTGAAGCGCCGGTCCCAGCGGCGCAACGTCCGACGGAGACGACCACTGCGCCCAACCGTGGGGCCGCGGCATCCAATCCTCTAAAGAACCCGAGCGATATTCTTTTCAGGCGCAGCGTCTTCTTCGATTACGACCAGTCGCTGATCAAGGACACCGATAGGCCGCTCCTTCAAGCACATGCCAATTACCTTCGCCAGCATCCGACGACCAAGGTCATCGTGCAGGGCAATACCGACGAGCGCGGCAGCCGCGAGTACAACATTGCGCTCGGCCAGCGGCGAGCTGACGCGGCAAAGCGATTCCTGACCTTGCTCGGTGCCGAGGACCGCCAGATCGATACCGTTAGCTTCGGCAAGGAAAAACCTCGTTGCACCCTCAGTGATGAATCATGCTGGTCCCAGAATCGGCGCGTCGACCTGGTCTATCCCGGTGACTAGAGGCAAAGGATGCCGGCGACTGTCCGCCTAGCGATTCGCCCCTCCGCTGACCGTTGGTGCGGGGAGTGTGACCGAAGACGCTGAACGCGGCGGTTCGAGCATGGGCGGCAGAGCCCGCCAGTGCATTGAGCGAACTCCCCTCGGCCAGCCCGTCGCTCGTGGCGTGCCGTACCCCGAAGAAGTTAGACATGGGCGAGTTGTCGAACTCATGGACGGGGCCAGCGCCAGACGCGTCGAGGATGAGTTCGTAGGGGTCCCGCGTATCAGCCTTTACGCTCGTCAATTGGGGCCACAACAGCTCGACGAGAGGCCACGCCACGAGAGCCACAACCAAAAGCAAGTCACGCATGGCAAGCAACCCATCCACGCACGCACTTACGTTTAGCACCCACGGCGAGAAAGGGGCGCGGGCGAAAGATGACCTCCTAGCCCGTGTTCCCCTCCTCCCAGCGGGAGCACAGCATCCGCCGTAGGGCAACAGTACTTTCCTGCTAATATACTATGTCCCAATATAATTAATTGCAAGCCCCGTGGTGGCCATGCATCAGAGGTCGGCGAGCGGCTTCATCGCCGCGCGCCGGTCGCGAATCCTGGTCAGTTGTAACAGTTTCTCCAGATCACGCTCAAGTCGACCGAGCGCATCGCGCGACATGCGCTGAAGGGCATCGGGGATGATCCCCTCCGCCGGTTTGGGTGCTTTGCGGAGAACTTTCTGGCCCGCGGCCGTAAGGTAGACGCGTACGATGCGCTGGTCCTGCTTTCCGCGTTGACGGCGTACCAGCGCCCTGGCTTCCAATCGGTCCAGCAAATTGCTCGCGGTTGACAGATGCACTGACAAGGCGCTCGCCAATTCGGAGATCTTCGATCCAGGCCGCGCCTGCAGTTCGGCCAACGCCCAGAGTTGCGCGCCACTCACACCGCAGCGAGCCTCGATGCGCTGAAAGTGTTGTTGCGAGACGCGAAAGAGTTCGCGGATGTGTTGCAGCACCGTCAGCGCCTGAGAGGATTTCGAGCTGCTGCGACCAACGCTCCCTCGCAGGACCCGGGACTGCAGGCTGTCGTTCTTGGCGTCGGAGAACCACGGTGATGTCGTCGGGATTTCTCGGGAGTCGATTGGCCCATGTTGCTTGCGCTGAGTGGCGTTTGAGCGGTATTCCAGCGGACGTGGAAATTATTTTGCCCAAAAATAGTGTAGCGGAAATCGAAGCGCACATTCGGCGACAGGAGATTTCCGTGGTACGGTTTATCCGCGCTGGGCGCTCGACAGCAGCGAGCTCTTTCTCGCGGCCGATTGGAGCGCGCAGCGCACTGGTCCTGCATAGTCGAGCCGGCGGTCGACGTCGTGCGCGAAGCTGCCATGCTAAAGGCTTACTGGCGCAGATCGGCGAGTTAACAGTCTCGGATTGACGGCGATCATCGTGCCACCTGGACGACGTCGGACCTAGCTTGAACGGCCCGAGGTTTCGCGGCACGATTAACAAGAGTTAGTCTGGAGGCAGGTCACGCGCTCGTTGGCAGAACCGGAGTCCAGAACATATGCCCAATGAATTCCGCGATGGCTGGAGAGTTCGATTCGTGGCAAGAACGCTTGCGCGTCTCGTCTGGTGCGCAGCGGGTGCTACGGCGGGCCTCGGTCTGGTTCTCTGGCTTATCAACCCGCCTTCGTCGCCACTATGGCTCGCATCATTCGGGGGCACCGCCGTCTTCCTATTTGGCCTTACCCGTGCACCTGCGGCCCAGCCACGTGCATTGTTCGGCGGCCATCTCAGTGGAGCGCTAATCGGTGTCCTTTGTTTCCAGGCATTTGGCGACGCTACTTGGGTCTACGTGCTCGCGCTCGTGCTGTCTCTTATTGTTATGCTCGCGACCAAGACGGTTCACCCACCTGCCGGGGCCAACCCCTTGATTATGGTGCACGCACATGCGGGCCTTTCTGCTGTCTTGCACCCCGTTGGCTTGGGCGTCCTGATGCTAGCCGTGATTGCCGCTGGGTGGAGTCGTCTCCTTCCCGGTACGATCCATTATCCGTCCCGTTGGCTGGAGAAGTCTCCTCCGTCACTCTTCTGGGGTGGTTGGGTTGAGTGACCCCGAAAAGAAAATCGCGCAAGTTGACAGCGGTCACCGTGCGGCTGACATAGGTGTCCTCGTCCCGTTAGCGGTAGTGCGCGATGAAGGCCGCAGTGCAGGCAAGGAAACGCTCGAACTGGTTCTGCGCGCCCGGAATTCCCGACCAAGCGAACCTCCCGAATCGCGTACCCTCGCCGCTTAAGCTTGGGGGACCGGTACCGGTCCCGTCCGCTCCAAGACATCGAACCCCGTCCCCTAGAAACCGATAGACCTGCTTCAGAAGTTACCTAGAGATAGAGCGCTCCCAAGCCATCGTCCTCGCGAATTGTTTCGCTGCGCTTTGGTTGCAGACCGTGCCGGAGCACATTCCACAATACGTCGCCTTCCCACCGCGATCCGCCAACGCCGTACAGACTTCGATCCAGTGCAACGATTTCTGGCCCACCCGTTCCGAGGCGAGCAGCGAGCGCGCTGAGTCCGCGCGGCGGATCGTCGGGCCACTCTGCCCGCGCCAAATCCAACAGGGCAGCTGCCGCCGCACGCCGATCGTTGGCGACGCACGCGTGATGCAGCGCTTTTATGGCGTCTTTTTTTCGTGGCAGCCGCACCGTCGGCGTCGCAACCCGATCGGGTACCAATCCTCGACGACGTGAACGCCGGATGAGGGCGAGCCACAGAATCATCATCGCCAGCAAGCCCGCGCCGGCAGCGACCCACGGCCAATGTTTCTGCAGGCGATCGGTCAACGACGCACTTTGCCGCGGATGGTCTGCAGTCGTGGTCATCTCGGGTGATGTTTTCTGAGCTTCCGCCCCGACGGGAATCGGAGAAGGTGCGCTCGACTGCCCAGCGGCGGCCCCGGCCTCCACCTTGAACTCCCGTGCCGGCAGCGCAGCAAGACTTGGCGTGTTGCTGCGTGCGTTCCACCACGCCAGCTCTACGGGCGGAATGCCAAGCGTGCCTTGTGCGGTAGGGATGTAAGTCACGCTTTGCTTGCTGGTGCCGTAGATAGCCTCGCCATCCGTTCGGCTTTGGTTGTCGGACGCTTCCGGATACAACCGCGCATTGGCCGGTAGAGCAAGCGATAGCGACGGAATCTGTGAAGCAGCGAGACCCTTCACATCGACGGTGATGGTTCGGGTCGCCGGTACGCCGACCTTGAATTGTGGCGGGTTATCCTCCCAGCTGTCGTGCAACGT
Organism: uncultured beta proteobacterium; assembly: GCA_963745385.1. GTDB lineage: Bacteria > Pseudomonadota > Gammaproteobacteria > Burkholderiales > Casimicrobiaceae > PALSA-1003. The sequence goes on along the minus strand of CAVUXI010000002.1, from coordinate 317,277 downwards.
TACCTGCTCAGCCGGTAGCCAGGTGCCTTGTGCTGCTGCCGGACGCGGCAGGACGTTGAGCGTGATTTCCTGGCTGCGGACAGCAACGGGCTGCTCCGCGTCACCGAACGCGCTGCCCGCACCAAGGCGGCCCCTGAAAATGGGATCGTTGGCGAAAGGCGTGTTGCGCAGAAAGCGGTCCATCAGATCATCCGCCGGATCGGCGCTGCCCTGGCCGTTGGGTGCAGCCAGTACACTTCCGCGAAAACTTGCGGGGGAATGTGCAGTGCGCCGCTCTTTTCGGGCGCAATGGCGTAGCGGCGTTCGATAACGTTGTATTCGCGCCCGTTACGGGTCGCGGTATAACGCTTTTCCTCTCCGAGTTGTTCGACGATCGCATCCGCAGGATTGGGTGCCGCAAGCTCGCCTGTCTGTAGGGTGTCGTCGTAGTAGAGTCGAATCGTGTACGGGATCTGTTGCTGGACGTAGATCGGCTTGCCGGCGGCCGCCGCCTCGGCCTCCAGGAAGACGTGCTCCGACGCCTCGTTCGCCGCCGTTGGCGAAGCTTTGGTGACATTGAGCTCGAGCGCGGCGGTCTGTTCGCTTCCAACCGAGATAGGAGGGATGTCGATGGTCCCCGTACGACGCGGTTGCAGTTGCACCAGCCAACGCGTGTGATCCGAGCGGCTTCCGTTGACGAACCTTGTCTCGCTGCTGGTACTCGTGCCTAGCACGTCGAAGTCCTTGCGCAACGGCGTCACGTCCGGGCGCTTGCCCGATTGCGCTCCGTCACTTTCGATGCTCAACGTCAGCGAACTCCCTTCCTGCACCGTCGCGCGGTCGAGCTCGGCACGCAAGGCTGCGCAACTTGCCGTGGAGATGCCCAGCGCGAAGAGTCCGAGCGCCGCTGCTGCCAGCACAGAGAAATGTCGGGCCGATGATGGTTTACGTATCGACTTCATCGTGAGTTGCTCAGTTGTTCCGTGCGGCGATTATTCGACGTCGGCATCGGCATGTTGCGCTCGCTGCCGGTATTGATATAGAAATTTGCGTCGCAGCAGACCACCCGGGTCATCGGGAATACGCCGCAACCATTGTTCCGCAGCCATTCGCTCTTCGCTGTCGAGCGGCTGCGCACTGCCCGCAGATACCACTCTGCGGGTGCTGCCGCGGATTTGCTGTCGCTTGCGCTTGATCCGCGGCGTTCCCACCAGGAGTGGCGTGCGGCGACTGGCTCTCGTCGGCCTTGGCACCCGCGCGTTGCTCGGCGAGCTTCTTCGCTGCTTCAGCAAACTGGTTTCCCGGCTTTTTCTGTTGCGCCGTGCTCGAGGTCGTCAGCTCTTGATGATCGCTACCCTTGCCGGACGTTTCGTTTGGATTCCGGTTGTCCTTGCCGTGTGGTTGCTGATCGCTGCCCTTGCCGGAAGTTGCACCCTGACTCGGGTTGTCCTTGCCGTGCTCGCGCGACGACTCGCCGTTCTGCGAGCCGCCATCCGGTTTCTTTGCGTTCTCCGGCTGCTGTCCCTGGCCGGATGAATCGCCGGTCTGACCACCCTTTCCCTTTTGCGACGATGGGTTCTGAGACTTGGCCGGTGTTGAATTCTGGCCGTCGCCATTGCTCTGGCTCTTGTCCTTTTGCGACGTGTCCTGTTGGGAATTCGAGGCTTGCTGTTGCGCTTGCTGTTGTTGCTTCAGAAGCGCCTCCACCGACGCCTTGTTCACTCGCGCATCCTCGCCGCCGGGATTTTCCTTGAGCGATTTGTCGTAGGCCGCAATGGCATCTTGATACCGGCCCAGCTTGGCGAGAGCGTTGCCGCGGTTGTAATCCGCATCGGCACCCGTTGTATGGGCAAAATTATCCAGCGCGAGCTGATAGTTCCCGCGTTTGTACTCGGCGCTCCCTCGACGATCGGCATCGGTTGCGAGTTCGGAGGCCTTCGCGTAGTCGCCTGCGCCGAGTGCCTTCGCCGCCTGCTGATCCGGTCGCCGCCAAAGGTCGTCCCACGTCGCCGCCATGGCCGGTTGCGGCGGCATTGCGATACCCACAAGCAGCATCACGCCCAGCAGCCAGTTGCGCCGAAACGCCAGCGCCGCCAGCGGAAGGAGCAACACCGCCAGAAGCGGCCCCTGTTCCTTCCATCCCTGCGCCGTCACATCCGTTTGCGTCGCGGCTTCCGCGTGCAAAGGCTGGTGATTGCTGAGTAGTGCGTTCAATGCTTCGCCGTTGTCGGTTATCGATCGGTATTCCCCCCCTCCAGCGCGCGCCAACGATTGCAGCGCCGTCGCATCCAATCGGGGATTCACGATCTTGCCCGCCGCATCGCGTACCAGACCGCCTTGTGCATTGGTCAGCGGCACGCCGTCTGCGGTGCCTATACCGAGGACGGAAACACGGTAGCCGCCGCTTCTCAGGCGCGCGGCGGCACGTTCGCTGGCGGCAGCCTCGTCCGCGTCGACACCATCGGCGATCAGCAACACCTGGCCGTTCGACGCGCCGGCCTGACGCAGCAACTCGCCGGCCTTAAGCAACCCGAGATCGGCGCGGCTACCCTGTGTCGGCATGATCCCCGGAGCCAGCACTTTGAGCAGGGCACGAATGGTATTGACATCACGCGTCAGCGGCGACACCGTGAATGCATCGCCGGCGTATACCACCAGGCCCGTTTGTCCTTCGCTACTCTGCGCCAGCACGTCCTCGATTTTGTAGCGCGCACGCACCAGGCGCGACGGTGTCAGATCGGTGGCGTCCATCGATCGCGATAGATCTAAGACGATTACTCTCGCGGCCGTCGTCTGGTAGACCGGCTGCGGTTTTCGTTCCCACGTCGGGTCGGCGAGCGCCAGCACGGCAATGATCCAGCCGATGGCGACCAACCAAAGCGCAGTGTGGTTCTCCTTCGGCGCCCGACCGACCATCAGCAATGGCAGCAGCCGGGCGTCCACGATGCGACTCCATGGGTTGTCGCCGCCTATGGGCCGATACACGCGCCAGACCAGCAGTGCCAGTGGCACCAGGGCAAGGAGCCACCAGGGTCGGATGAAGTGAAAATTCTCAAGCATGGCGGATTTCGGGGAGGCGAACTCGCGGCAGCAATCCACTGGCCGAAAGCGCGATCAGCACGCTAAGCAGCAGCGCGCCGGTGAGCGGCCACGAATAAAGTTCTTCGACCGGTCGCCAACTCTGCTCGTCTTTGGACATCGGCTCGATCTTGTCCAGCAAGCCATAGATTTGCGCTAGCGACGCGACATCGGCCGCCCGGAAATAACGGCCGCCGGTCTTCTGCGCAATCGCCTTGAGAGCGTCTTCATCGAGGTCGCCGCGGACGATCTGCGGCATGCCGAACGGGCCCTGGCACCATCATCTCGTCGGCGCCGACGCCGATGGTATAAATCCGCACACCTTCGCGCGCAGCGAGGTCGGCAGCCTTCAGCGGATCGACGTTGCCCGCGTTGCTGGCACCGTCGGTGAGCAGGATCAGGACGCGGTTCTTTATCGGTTCGTCACGCAGCCGCTTGATGGCCAGGCCGATGGCGTCGCCGATCGCCGTCTGCTGACCCGCCAGTCCGATCTGCGCTTCATCGAGCAGCGTACGGACGGTGTTGCGATCCAGGGTCAGCGGGACCTGCAGGTAGGCCTCGTCGCCGAACAGGATCAGTCCCAGTCGATCGCCCGCGCGATGCTTGATGAATTCACCCGCCACCGCCTTGACCGCGGCCAGCCGACTGACCGCGTGGCTGCCGCTGCGCATGTCGGGTGTCTGCATGGAGCCCGACAGATCCACTGCCAGCATGATGCTGCGGCCGGTCACCGGCAGGTGCACCGTTTCACCCACGCTCTGCGGACGCGCCGCCGCCACGACCAGCAGCAGCCAAGCCAGCGCGGCAATGCCAAGGCGCACGCGAGAGCGTTGGCTTCGACTGATTCCAAGCGTCGCGCGCAGCGCGTTGAAAAACGGGAAGCGCAGTGCTGGCGGAGCCACCTCGGTCGCGGCAGGCAGCAACAGGCGCGAGCAGCGGCAGCGGCAATGCTGCGAGCATCCAGGGCCATGCGAACTCGATGTTCACGTCAGCGCTCCCGGTGTTCTTTCCAACCCATTCGCGGACCAGCGCAACGAGTCCGGTGGCATCCAGATCAGACGGCAGCGACCGCTGATAAGGGCCGCTGGCCAGCACTCGGCCCGGACCGTCGGCGAAACGACCGTTGCCCCCGGATTCATCGAGAAAGCGGAGCCACGCGTTACCGGTCAACGCGGCAACCTGCTGGCGCGGGAAGCGCATCAGCGCGAGCCGGCGCAGCAGTACGGACATGCGCGCCAGCGCGTACGGCGTGCGATCGGTCGCGAGTTCGTGCTCCAGGCCCGCAAGTGCTGCAAGCACGCGCTGCCGTTGACGATGAATGCGATACCGCCGCATCGCGACAATGATCGTCCACACGAGCACGATGACGAGCACAGCAGCGACAAGCCACCAGCCCGGCGCCGGCGGCCAGAATGCGGGCTCCCCCGGCAGGTGGATGTCGCGCAGTTGAAGTACTTGCTGCGGATTCGGGTTCATGCCGCGAGTCTGTTGGTACGTGAGTGCATGACACTCGCGGCAAAATGTCTTTGCAACGCGGTCGGCGACGTCGTCGCCGGTGGATAGACGCAGCAGCGGAATCGCGCGGCCGCGCATGATGGCGGCGACCGATTGATGATGACGACTAAAATAATCCTCGTACGCCCGTCGCGCGAGCGTCGAGCGGGTATCGAGGATGCCCGGCGTGCCGCCAGCGGTAACGCCGTAACGCGCCGCGACCGGCGGCGCCTCTTCCAGCGGATCGACGATTTGAATGGCCGCGATGTCGCTGTGTTGGCGCAGATGCAGCAAGTGTTTGCCGCTGTCGTCGTCGATGCCGTAGTAGTCCCCGAGCAGAATGACCAGGCTGCCTGGACGACTGACGCGGCGCAGTCGGCTCAGTGCGGCATTCAGTCCGCCCGAGGAAGAGTTGCGCGTTGACGCCAGTGCGCGGGTCAGTGTGCTCGACCAATCTGGCGGATCAGTCGCAGCACGCCGTGTTTTCCGCCGCGCGGTTGCAGATCACAATAACCGCCGTTGAACAGCAAGCCACCGATGCGATCGCCGTGGGCCGCCGCTGCCCAAGCGATAAGGGCGGCAGCGCGGGCGGCGACAACCGACTTCAGCATGCCGCGGCTGCCGAAAAACATACCGGGATTGAGGTCGAGGAACAAGACGACCGGTCGCTCGCGTTCCTCCTGGTAGAGTTTTACGTGCGGCTTGCCGGTGCGCGCCGTGACGCGCCAGTCCATGCTTCGAGCATCGTCGCCCGCTTGATAGGCGCGAGATTCCTGGTAGTCCATGCCACGGCCACGAAATCGCGACAGGTGATTGCCGGCAAGTCTCGCCCGCGCCGACCGCGCATGCGTCAGGTCGATCTTGCCGGCGTGTCGTTGCAATTCGATCAAATCTTCGACAGTGACGCGCGTCGCAGCATTCAGCACTCCTTCTGCCATCGGCGCCTCCGCGGCGGTCGTACCGGCGACTCGGTCCTTGAGCCAGCGACGCAACACGGCCATCTCAGGCGACCGGAACCAGTCGCAGCAGGTCGCCGATGATGCCGTCGGACGTAATGCCCTCCGCTTCTGCTTCAAAAGAAACCAGTATGCGGTGGCGCAGTACGTCATAGGCCACCGCCTGGACGTCTTCCGGCGACACGTAGTCCCTGCCCTGCAGCCACGCGTAGGCACGCGCGCAACGGTCAAGGGCGATGGTCGCGCGCGGGCTGGCGCCGAAGCTGATGCGGCGCGCCAGCGCCTCGCTGTATGGGGAAGGGTCGCGGCTCGCCAACACCAGCTGCACGGCATACTCTTCCACCGATTCGCCCATGTGCATCGCCAACACTTCCCTGCGTGCCGCGAAAATCTGCTCTTTGGTGATTTGCAGTGGAGATGCGGAAGTGCGTGCCGAAAGCCTGCTGCGCCTGTTGCCGAACGAGTTTCAGAATCGCGTGTTCCGCTTTCGCGTCCGGATAGCCGATGCGAACATAGAGCAGAAAGCGGTCGAGCTGCGCCTCGGGCAGCGGATAAGTGCCTTCATGCTCGATAGGATTTTGAGTCGCCATGACCATGAACGGCCGCGGCAGTGGATGCGTGTGGCGTCCCACCGTGATCTGGTGTTCGCCCATTCGCTTCCAGCAAGGCGGATTGCACCTTGGCGGGCGCGCGGTTGATCTCGTCGGCAAGGATCAGATTGTGAAACAGAGGGTCCCGGCTGGAAGTGAAAGTCACCTGTTTCCGGACGATAGACGTCGGTGCCGGTGAGGTCGCCCGGCAACAGGTCGGGCGTGAACTGAAGGCGGCGAAAATCGCCTTGCAACGCGGCCGCCAATTCCTTGATCGCCGTCGTCTTGGCGAGACCCGGCGCACCTTCCACCAGCAAATGTCCGTCCGCAAGCAACGCGACCAACAGGCTCTCGACCAAATGTTCCTGGCCGATGATCCTTGCTTGCAAATGCTGGCGCAGATTCCTGAAGGCCAGGTGGTTGATGCCTACCGACAGGCCCTCCGGTGCGATTGCTGTTCGTGCGTTCATGACATTGACTCCATGGCAGGTTAGCTCTCCAACTCAGAATTACGGCGCAACGGTTCCGATGGCGACAGAAACTTCGCGCAGCCCAGGGTGGGTCCGTGAGCCGGCTCGCGCCGAGGCTCTGAAGTCAGCATGCTCCGGCCCAAGGCCAACATGACTACACGTGTGACCGGAGCGATTCGAAACAGGATCGGCTTTGAGCATATAAGCGCTGCCCGTCTACCATCTTTAACCAATTACTTGACCGATTTGTCGTGACGCTTGGCTTCCTTCGCTTCTTGCGCAGGTGATTCTTTCTTAATGGAGGCAATCGACCCGGAAGTCGCGTCAACCTGGATTTCGGTCAAGTCTTTGGTATTGGGTTGGGCGATGTCAAAGGACCACACGAACTTTCCATGCTCCTTTTCCAAGCTCGAACTCTGCACCGTACCGTTCTGAACTTTTGCTAAGGCGGTCGTACGCGCATCTGCCTCGGTCACCTTGGCCTCGGCCTTCAGCGCATCTTGGGAAACGGTCGCTGCGTAGGCGAGAGGCGCGCCCACTGCAAAGGCTGCCATGGCGAGTGGAAGGGTGATGCAGGAGAGTGCCTTCATATGGGTACCCTTAACGGTCATGCCGACGCCGGGATTGGCGCGAGGCGAGCACTGACAATACGCCGCGAGACTTAACGCAGGCTTAAGGTACCTGGTGGCAACTCCTGTCGTGCCCAGCTATTCATTTGCCAGCATTTGGGTTTGACGGTTCGCCGCGATAGTCCGCCTCGCTCAATCCAGGAATTTGCGCGCGCAACGCCCACCATTCCACTTTGCGACGGTATGGAACGGATGATTGAATTCGGTCCCACTCGGTGTCGGCCTTCCGGAGGCAAGTTCATGGACGATAGCAGCTTGCCCACTCGCAAGACGCTGTGGCGATGAGTCTTGGCGCGGTATCGGTCATCGGAAATCGTAATCCGACGTGCGGTACCGCTGCAGGCGCTCTTAACCGTGAGCGGCGCGCCCGTTCGTCGATTCGGAGTGGCTAGCGCCGCGCAATGCGGTCGTAAGCTCCGCGACCTGCGCGGCGAGGCTATTGATGGCCTGCTCGATCGCGAGACGCAGCTCGTCGGCGGCGCGAGTGAGGTCCGACCAGCCTCCCGTACGCCCGGTCCGCAGCGCCTCTTCAAGCCGCTCGAAGCGTGCGTCGAAGCCGCGCGCAGATCGGTGAGGCGCGAAGCCTTCCGCTTGGTGGGCGAGTTGGCGCTGCTTCTGCAGCTCATGGGCCATCCGGCGCGTTTCGACCAACGCCGAAGTCTGCAGATAGACCGGCATTCGGTGCACATCTCTCGCCGGCAGCTGGCATATACTATTACTATTGGGTAATATGACTTTACCAAAATATGGCCCGGCTTTACGGGCAGGCGTTGAGTCCCACAACAGAACTCTGCTCCCACGAGTCTGTCTCAAGCCTAGTGTCGGACGATCCATTTCTGGACCTCGTGCGACCGACAAGCGACCAGCGCCTAGAGCGCGATCGGCAGCGGCACCGGATCGGTTAGCCGGATCTCTGCCCTTGTGCAACATCTAGCCGAAAGGAGCAGAACATGAGCAACACGCGTATGCGATCACTCACGGCCGCGATCGTGGCCGCGCTATCGACCGGCGGTCTCGCGGCCGGATTGTACGGCGCGACAGCCGCGTCGGCGGCCACGACCGCAAGCCTTCCGCCGGAACAAGCGCATGGACAAGTAACCTACTTGAGCGGCGGTATCAGCAAGGATCAGGAGGCCGCGATCCAGCAAGCAGCCGCCAAGTATCCGTTGGAGCTAAAGTTCTCGCAGGGCGCAAGCGCGTCCACGATGAACATGAGCCTGTCCAATATTCCCGTGACCATCAAGGACCACAGCGGTAAGGTTGTGCTGGATACACGCTCGGAAGGGCCGTTGATGCTGGCCAAACTGCCTGACGGACAGTACACGATCAGCGCCGATAACGCCGGGCGGACTGAGACGCGCAAGGTTGATGTCCGGCACGGCAAGCACGAAACGGTAGCTTTCAACTGGAAGAAATGAGCGGGCGATGAGAATGGTCCGCACAACAAGGGATCGCCGGTACGTTTGAACCGAGCGGTCTCTTGTTGCACGGAGTGATGAAGCGCTGCCGGCGCGTGAACCACGGCGTGTCGCCAGTCGACTCGTAATGAGTCAAGGAGATTGAAATGAAATCCACGAGTCCAACGACAATGAGCGTGTTTCTCGCCACAAGCCTATTCGTCGCCGCGCCGGCGATGAGCATGGGAGATTACGCAGCGATGAGCCGGCTGCCACCCGAACAGAAGCAGGGCGACGTGACCTATCTGAGTGGCGGCATTGGACAGGATGAGGCTGCGGCGATGAAAAGGGAGGAGTCCAGGTTCCCTCTCACCCTCGAGTTCATTAAGCACGCTAAGCCCGGTGCCGAGTACCTCGCGGGCGTAAACGTGACCATCAAGGATCGCCAAGGCAAGCGGGTGTTGGGTACCGTAGCTGACGGCCCGTTTCTTCTCGCGAAGCTACCCGACGGCAAATACACGGTGACTGCGGACGATAACGGCCAGACGAAGCACCGTGACATCGTAGTCGCGGAGCGGAAGCAGGAGCACGTCGTCTTCGAGTGGTAGGGTCCTCGACACTCGGACCCTACGATCGGCCGAACGCGGCGCCGATGCGAGGCCGGCAGCCGACACCGTAATCTTAGAGTGGCCAAGCTAACACGGGTCACCGCAACTCGGGCGCGCGTTGCGGCCAGACCGGGCTGCGCTCGCCGTTTCACCGGTTTGGCAACGTACCGAGAGTCTGTGGCGCCCGCGTGACTGAGGTTGACCCAAGCACGAGCAAGAATGTGGGCGCAGAGGGCCGATGTGATGGCCACATCGTCAGCGTCCGGTACAGTGCCAGCGCCAAGCGTGCTTCTTCGCGGGAGCGTTCCGAAGGTCTCGGATAGGTTTCCGCCCCACGCCCGGGTAGCGTCGCGCCGGTCGAGCCACAGCGAACAGAGGACGCATCATGAACGGCAAAGTAGAGATTGCACTACTGGCGATACTTTGTTGCTTTGCGGGCCCCGCTGTGGGAACAAATTGTCCAGCGGGTTACGTTGAACTAGCCGGTGACTGTGTTTTGGAATGGGTGGCTCTCATCGAGTGGTGCCGACGGGATAGAGGGCAACCATCTTGCATCAATCGGATTCCGGCACGATGCACACTCTTTGCGGGTGGACGACAGTGCATGATCGATGAGGCTAGGGATTTAGCCCGGTTGCATCAGTCCAATCCAGCGGCACACCCGCTGGCTTGCGATACGGCCTACGAACTAGTGAAAGCATGCCAGTGTCACAACCAGGAGGGCGAGGATTCGGTTAATCGCGCCGGCAGAGGCGCTGTGTGCGAGTATTTGGCTACACACTAGATTCGCGCGGCGAGCCAATGCCTCCCTGAGTACCGTTACCCGGATCAATGGCGGACCATCGGTTCGAGGAGGTTTGCGGCGACCGTTTTGGCGAGCCGCTAAAGCTTCGCATTGAGCGCGTCATTGGGATCGGCGCTCCACTGGCCGCCGCGCGGCTGCAGCCACAGATTGGCCCGGTCCTGCGAAGCGCCGGCTAGGCACAGTGGCACCAGGTGGTCTTCTTCGTAATCGCGGAGGTCCGCCAGCGGATAGCCGTACTCTTTCATTGCAGCTTCTTAAGCGAATTGGTGAAGCTCACCGATGGCCGGTCCCGTGTCCAACCTTTAGCGTGCCTTGCGCGCGGTACTTGTTCGGTTCGACGCATGTATCGTAAAGAGAGTCACAGTCCTGCGTGTAGCGACGGCTGAGGATGTTTGTAGGACAGAGCACAGCGCCGAGTGCGATAAAGGGTGGCATGTGAACTGCAGCCAATCCCACGATCTCAACGCGGTAGGCAAGCCTGAATCGTGTGCCAATCTCGGTCAACGCTTCGCCCAACGGCCAAACCGCATCAGTCGTTGCTGGTCTTCACCATGGCTGCGTATTCTTTCTCGAAACGGTCAAATGCCTCTTCGGCCGGAATCCCCGGGCCACTCGTAATCCCAGCTTGAACCGCCTCTTGCAGTTCCGCCACCTTGAGTGCGTGCTCTCTGTGCTGCTCTTCCAAGAGAAGTCCCCCCAAAAAACCCGTCAGCTTTGCGATACAGGTCCTGCGCTATGAACTCCGTCTGACTCGTCTAATCGTCGCTTGACGCAATTCGATCTGAGTCAGAATTACCGTAGTTCTTAAGATCGGCTTCCGCAGGTCTTCTTCTACCGAGACCTCGTTTCGCAGCCGTGAACTTGACTCGAATATTGAAGAGAAATTTTCGAGAACGATTGTGTAAAACCGGTCGCCGCGAGAGTGAGCGACGGACCGCAATAGACCCAAAGGAGTGCGACACCGACCGAAATTTGCTTTGAGGCAATTGATAAGAAAGACTATTTGGTGAGAGCAGAGCGACGGACCGCAATATACCCAACGTTAGTGGGTGCTATCGCTGCAAACCAATGTACATTGGCTCCCCGACCAGGGCTCGAACCTGGGACCTGCGGATTAACAGTCCGTCCGGTCATCGCCCGGAACGCCGCGCCAGGCAACGATGTTGGCCAAAACGGCGGGTAATACTTTCGGTTAGTTTGCCGAGTTTTCCCCTCTGAAGGATTAATTCGGCTTCGCAATATTACCCAGCCCGCCATGCACGAATCACAATCGTGAGCATGATCAGAATATGCGCATGTTATGCCGGCCGACGGATCCGGAGCCACCTCTAACCCTCGCGCTCAACGATAAATGGCGGGGTCTCGTGCCGTTTCCGACCGGTCGAGATCGGAGCCGTTGCGGTCGACCACGGCGCTCCAAACCGGTCATAGAAAATAATTGAAGCCGCCGTTCAAATTGCGGCAACGAGGCACATGCGTCCGTACATGATTTGGCAATACGAAACACTCTCAGAGCCAACCATTGGCCGCTGACGAATGCTAATAGGTGGCGCGACCACCAGAGATATCAAATACAGCTCCGGTCGAGAATGAACAGTCGTCTGAACAGAGAAACGCAATCATGCGTGCAATCTCTTGGACTTCGACAAAGCGGCCCATCGGGATACGGTTTAGGATCTCGGCGCGACGTTCAGCGCTCAGTTCCTTTGCCATCGAAGTTTCCGCTGCAGCGGGCGTCACGCAATTCACCGTGATGCCCATCTCCGCCGTTTCTTTTCCCGCGGTTTTCGTCAACGCTATTAGGGCCGCTTTAGAGGCACTGTAGGCACCGGCACGGGGCATGCCCTCCTTGCCTTGGATTGATGCCACATTGACGACGTGACCCCGCATTGGAGTCTTGGGCTGTCCGAGCATCTGTTTGAGGACAGCTCGCGAACAGAGATAGGCACCGATAAGGTTGACTTCGATGACACGGCGGAAATTTCCTGGGTCCGTTTCCCAGAGCGGAAGAACTTCGCCGAGGATTCCAGCGTTGTTAACCAACGCGTCGATCTGTCCGCGAACGGCAACGTCGTCAGCCAGTGCCCGGGAGACATCCTGCTCATTGGTGACGTCAACAACCTGAAATGAGGCCCTGTCGACGCCATTGCGATTAAGGCTATCCACAGCCCCCAGGAGCTCGGCCTCGCTCTGATCCCACAAACTCACGCGCGCCCCGTTGGCGATAGCTAGCGACGCTACAGCGCGCCCAATTCCGCCAGCGCCGCCGGTGATGACTACCACCTTGTTGTTCAAGTCGTAGACGTTCACCCCCGGACTCCTGCATTCACAGTCGCTTGTAAACGATAGAGCGACAGTATTGCAGGTTGGAGCATCGCCCGCGTGAACTCATTTCTTGCCACCTGGGTGTCACAGAGTTGGGTGAATGCCTCGCTATCTCCCCATCCTTCGATCAGCATAATCCAGGGAGGGATAAGATTGTCCTCAGTGCGGACGTCTTTCTCCACAGTCTTCACAGCACTAGCGGCTTGGTCCGCGCGGAGGAGATGACATCCGGCGACACCGTTGGTCTGAGCTATCTGCGGCAGCAGCTCTGAAGCTAGATAGCGCCGATGGTCCTCTTCTTGGCCATCCCGAACCGAATAGCGAAACGTGCCGACGAGACCTCCTCCGCCGGGTCCGAGCGATAACGCGACGGCACAAAGCGATCGCGATACGTTTCGGAAATCTGGTACGGATTTCATCGTCCACTGCGTAGGATGGTTGAGGCGTTCGAGGTAAGCGGCGCTCCTCACTGTCTCGGGCGACTCGGTTTCATAAAGGTTGAAGAACTCTGGCGCACCCTTGATCGACACATAACGTCTACCACGAAGAAATCCCGGAATCGACACGCGCTCAGGCATGTGTTCGTTGCCATGCCAAGCGTAAAAATTGTCTCTGCCAGAGGCCGTGATGTCGTGCCAAATTGCGACCGCGCCACCTCCCGCTAGTGCCATTGCTTTTCCTAGAGCGTGAACACGTTGCGAAGTAGTGGCGATCAGTGATCAGGCCACTGCTTGGGGATGGGGTATGTCGTTCCAGCTGAGGTTGCGCAAGGGCCACAGCATCGCGAGCTCTTTTGCGGCAGCATGGGAAAGTACCGCGAGTTCAGCCTGCCTTGCCTCATTCATTCGCACCGCGGGCGCGACGATCGCCAAGGCTCCTTTGACGGACGCATCTTCCTGCTGAACCAGAACGGAAATTGCCGACACTCCAGGTTCCGCCTCTTCACGGGCGAGACCGTAGCCGCGTTCTCTCGTGGCCCTCAAGTCACTGAGCAACTTGCTGGCGGAGCGGACGGCGTTGGGGCCGTATTCCGTCGGTGCCCCGAATCCGGCCGCCAGGACGAGCTTGAGCGCGGCTTCGTTCGAGAGCGATGCGAGCCACGCCTTGCCGCTTGCGGTGACATGGAGAGGCAACTGTGGGAACACGCGCGATTGGCAGATGAGACTGCCCTGCGCACCCTGCGCGTGCGCGACGGTTGTGAGTTCGTCGCCGTTAATTACCGCAAGGCGGACTAATTCTTTGCTCTCCTGAGCGACGCGGTCGAGCACAGGCTGGCAAACATCCAGGATCCGCGTACTGGCAAGAAAGCCCTGCCCCAGTGCCGCAAGTTTGAACGTCAACCGATAGTGCGCGGTGTCGGCATCCTGCTCTACCCACCCGAGGCGAACCAGTGTGGACACGATCCGATGGGTACCGCTCTTCTGGAGGCCGAGCTGGTCCGCGATCTCGCTCAATCGCATCGTTTTAGCGTGCGCGGCCAAGCACTCGATTACGGCGAAAGAGTTTTCTAGGAGCGAGTTGACAACCCTGATTGGCATGGAATAGTGTTCTATCTAGAACATCGTTCCTAAAGAATAGTCGAGGAGCCCTAGCGCGTCAAGTCGAGCTGCAATCGATCGGGCGGGGTCTCCGGTCACTCACATTGGGTACCACCCACTCGTCCAAGGAGGACTCAAGCATGAAACGGAATGTCGCAAGATCGCTCAGTTTTGCAGTGTTGCTCTGCATGCCCACCGTGCTACTCGCGGCCGATATTCTTTGGCCAAGCTTCATGTGGACCGAGGCCAACAATGCGCCGGTCCTGATGCTGCTCAAGGAGAAGTTCGAGCAAGACAGTCCCGGTAACACGGTAAAGAACGTCACCGTGCCCATAGCCGTATTCTGGGATAAGCAGTTTGCGGATGTGGCCAGCGGCAACGCCGCCGATATCGCGACGTTGTACGACCCCGATCTGCGCGCGTACATCGAGGCGGATCTGCTCGAGCCGCTCGATAGCTATCTGGCGGCTGCAGGAATCAGCGTGGACAAGCTCGTCCCCACGGAGCGCCTCGCGCAAAAAGGCGGCAAGACCTACGCCATTCCGTACACGCTCAATGCGCGCGCACTGTTCTACAACGGCAAGCTATTCCGGGAGGCGGGCTTGCAGCCGCCCGCGAACGTCGACGAATTCATGACCGCGGTCCGCAAGCTGCGGAAACCCGAAGCGCAGCAATTTGGTTATGCAACCATTTCCAAGCCTGGCGCCGCCAATCTCGTCTACATCGAGATCATGCCCATAGTGATGGGATTTGGCGGCGGCTTCTTCAAGGATGGCAAGCCCAGCGCGAACACGCCCGAGACAATTGCCGCGCTGAAGTTCATCAAGACGCTATACGACGAGCAGCTCATTCCGCGCGGCATGGACACCCCGACCTACCGGCAATTGTTCGTGCAGGGCAAAGTTGGTATGTACGCCACGGGCAGTTTCTTTGCCGGCGTTGTTGCCAGTGGCGACAAGGAAACTTATGCCAACCTCGGCGCACGCCCCTTGCCGCTCCCCACCGATCGAACCATGTCGCTCACCGCCTTCTTTGCCATTCCCAAGGGTGCCAAGAACAAGGACGCCGCAGGCAAACTTCTGATGCGCCTGCTCAAGGAGGATATTCAGGCATCCATCGTGACCACGGGCAAGACCTACCCGGGACGGATCGGCATGGTACCGGCGAGCTTCATGCAGGAAAATCCGTGGTTCAAGGCATTCGAGCAAGCCAGCCTGACCGCGCGCTCCTACGCACCAGAAGGCGTTGAGCAATACGGTAATGAGATTGTGAAGATCGTTGCCGAACATGTCGAAGCCATGTTGTTCACTGGTGTTTCAGCTGAAGACACCGGCAACAATCTGCAGAAGGCACTGACTGCCTTCATGGCAACCAAAAAGAAGTAGTGGCTACGGCGCGCGCAGGCGCCCGAAGGCTCCCGCTGGGTCTGAATTGGACCCGGCGGGAAGCGCTCGTGCCATACGGGTTCCTGCTCCCGAGTTTTGTGGCGCTCGCGGTGGTGTTCTTCTATCCGATGCTCCGCGCGGTGGTGCTGAGCTTCCACGCCAATACCTTTGGCGCCGGGCTCGGCCAGTTCGTTGGGCTTTCTCAGTACACGGGCGTATTGACCAGTCCCTACTTTCCGCGTGTGTTGGCAACGTCGATCCTGTGGACAGTAGGCAATGTCGTCTTCGTCCTGGCCATTGGGATGATCACCGCGCTGATGCTCGACCGGCGTTTCCCGGCTCGCTCGGTCGTGCGTGCGCTTTTCATCCTGCCCTGGGCTATTCCCTACGTCGCCGCCGCGCTGATCTGGGGCTGGATATTCGACTACGAATTCGGGGTGCTCAACTACCTCGCTGTTGCTACCGGCATGGCAGCGCACAAACTCAACTTTCTATTGGGATGTCCGGATGCCCTGATCAGCCTTACCGGCGTATCGGTGTGGAAGTTGTTTCCGCTCGGCACGGTCATGTTTCTTGCTGGGCTCCAGACGATACCGGCGGAATACTACGAAGCGGCCAAGGTCGACGGCGCTAGCGCGCTGCAGGCCTTCCGCTATGTGACGTTGCCCGGCGTACGCAACGTAACCATCATGCTGACGCTGTTGATCACCATCTGGACCTTCGGCCGGACGTTCACGATCATCTTTCTGCTGACCGAGGGAGGACCCGCGGGCTGCACCGAGAACATCGTCATCCGCAGCTACCTTGAGGCATTCAAGTTCTTCCACATCGGCACGGCCAGCGCCCTGGGCGTGATCGTGCTCGCCATCTCGCTGGTGTTTTCTCTGGCCTATTTGGCCTACGTATATCGCTCGGACCGTCGCCATGGCTGACTTTCGCAAGCTCAAGCGGTGGCTGTGGGAAGCGGCATTCTATGCATCGATGCTTTTCCTTCTAGTCGCCGTCGCGTTTCCGTTTTACTGGATGGTCAAGACCTCGATGGACACGGGTACTGGCTTGTTCGCCTATCCGCCGCGCTTTGTGCCGAGCAGTTTTGCGCTGGAAGGCTACAAGGCGGTAATGCGGGGAACGCCGATCGGATTATGGCTATGGAACTCGTTTGTGGTGGCCACGGGATCGACCTTACTTGCGCTGGCCGCGGGCATTTCGGGCGCGTATGGCCTATCCCGCTTTCGCTACCGTGCGAAGGAGCCGCTGGCGCTCGTGATTCTCACGACTCAGATGATGCCACCGCTGGTGCTGATCATTCCGCTGTACACCATTTTCATCGGACTGGGCCTGACGGATACGTTGTTCGGCCTCATCCTTGGCAACTTTGCCTTTGCGCTCCCCGTCGTGATGTGGATGATGAAGTCGATCTTCGATTCGATACCCATCGAAATCGAGGAGGCGGCCCGCGTCGACGGGGCGTCCTGGCCATACATACTCGTCCGCATCACGATGCCCATTGCGCTGCCCGGTCTGGTTGCGACCGGCATCTTCACGTTTCTCAATGGCTGGGATGAGTTCATGTTCGCTCGGACGATTGTCTCCTCAGCGGACAAGTGGGTTGGAACCGTCGGACTGGCATCGTTCATAGGCGTGTACGTAACCGCATGGGATCAGATCCTGGCCGCCGCGACGATCTTTACCTTGCCACCGGTGATCCTGTTCCTGTTAGTGCAGAAGTATTTCATCGCCGGACTGGGCGCCGGCGCGGTCAAGGGGTAATTGGAGTACGCATTTCATGAACTTTGGGATGACAGCGGAGCAAGAGCAGATTCGCGATGTTGCCCGGGCGTTTGCGCAGCGGGAGGTCGCGCCCAAGGCCAAGGCGATCGATGAGCATGCGGAGTTCGACTGGGACCTACACCGCCAGCTTGGCGAACTCGGATTCCTTGGGATGACCGCGCCTGAGGCTTACGGTGGGGCGGCATCCGACACGGTGACCTGGTGCATCGTCGTCGAGGAAATCGGCAAGGCATCGTCGGCCGTTGCCAATGGCATGACCTTGACCGAGTCGATGACCTACTACCTGAACACGCTTGGCAGCGAAGTGCAGAAGCAGGAGGTGTTGCCCGCGCTTGCCGCCGGCACTCAGCTGTGCGCGTTCGGGCTCACCGAACCCGGCGCGGGCTCGGACGCCAAAGCCATAGCCACCACCGCCACGCGCGCCGGCAATGAATGGATTCTGAATGGCCAGAAGATGTTCATCAGCGGCGCGCAATTGGCCGAATGGTTTCTGGTGGTCGCGACCATCGACAAGGCACACGGCGCGCGAGGCGTACGCACCTTTCTGGTTCGCAAGGAAACGCCGGGCCTGACTTGCGGCAGCAAGCTCGACCTGATGGGGATCCGTGGGTTTGGCACCGCGCCAGTGTTCCTTGACGAGTGCCGTGTGCCGGTCGACGCGATGCTCGGAACGGGAGGCGATGGCTTTGCCCAGGTGATGCGCGGACTGGACGGTGCGGGACGATTGGGCGCGGCGGCGATGGCCGTCGGCCTTGCCCAAGCCGCCTTCGAAGCTGCATTAGCCTACGCCAACGACCGCAAGCAATTTGGACGGCCGATCGCCGATTTCCAAGCAGTGCAATTCATGCTTGCTGACATGTCGGCGGAAATCGACGCTGCGCGGTTGCTCGTCCACAAGGCGGCCTGGCGTCGCGACCAGGGACTGTCGTTTGCCAAGGAATCGTCACACGCCAAACTGTTTGCTGGCGATATGTGCGTGCGCAATGTCGGCAACGCGATGCAGATTTTTGGAGGCTATGGCTACACCAGAGAGTTTCCCATCGAGCGCTTCTATCGCGACGCCAAGATCCACCAGATATGGGACGGCACCAACCAGATCCAGCGCATCGTCATCGCTAGGCACTTGCGCAAGGAAGCATGAATCGATTCAAGGCGCAGGTCGCGCACAACGAACAGGAGAAACGGTAATGCCAGCGGTACTCGACGGAATTCGCGTAGCGGCGTTTACGCACTTTGCGGCTGGGCCGATTGCGGCGCAATACCTCGGTGCCTTTGGCGCGGACGTCATCAAAGTTGAGTCCCCGCAGCAGGACGTCAACCGCTATGCGCTGCGACACCCGGACGGTTTGCTGCAAGGCATCAGCCCATACTTCCTGGTAACCAACCGCAACCAGCGCTGCCTGGGCCTTGACCTCAAGAATCCAGCGGGCCTCGACGTGGCAAAGCAACTGATTGCGACGTCCGACATCGTGATCGAGAACTATCGGCCTGGCGTCATGGAAAGACTCGGCCTCGGGTATACCGACGCCAAGGCGCTCAAGCCGGACATCGTCTATTGTTCGCTGTCTGCCTACGATTCTGAAGGGCCGGGGCGAGGCCTGCCCGGGCAGGACTTGTTGCTGCAGGCATTGAGTGGACTGGCAAGCTTGACGGGTCGCGGCGAAGGTCCACCTATTCCGGTGGGCGCCTATATCATCGATGGATTTACGGCGATGCAGGGCGTGGCAGGCATGCTCGGCGCACTGCGTCACCGCGACCGAACCGGCGAAGGGCAGTGGGTACGCGCGGACATGATGTCGGCGGCGATGTTCCTGATGGCGCAGGAGGCATCGTATGTGCTGAACGTGGATCCCGCCCCACAGCGCAGTGCCGCGGGCATCGCCCACGTCAATCAATCGGCGCCCTATGGCGTTTACGAAACACGCGACGGTCCCATCGTGATCAGCGTCTTTGGCGGCCTTCCCACGGTGCGCAAGCTGGCGGTAGCGCTGGGTTTGGATACCGAGCTGGCGACCGTGCTGAACGAACAAGGCCTGCGCTTCAACCGCGATGATGTCGCCAGAGCATTCGCGCGCCGTCTGACCCAAATGACGCAGGCGGAGGCATTTGCACTGCTCGAGCCCACGGGAGCGTGGCTGGCGCCGGTGCGTACGCTGGCCGAGGCACTGGCGGACCCGACGGTAGTGGCCAGCGGCATCGTGCAGGAAATCGATACCGACTACGGCGGCCACTATCGCGTCGTGAAGGAGCCGCTCAAGATGACTGCGACACCCCTGGTCTCCGACCGCCCTGCACCGGATCATGGCGAACACAGCGTAGAAATTCTTGCCGAGCTGGGTGTTCCGCCAGCACGTATCGATTCGCTGCTTGCGGAGAACGCGGTGTTTTCTAGCGCTGGCAGGTAGCCTTACAACTCTCCTACTGCGACGGCATCGTGGACGAATTCTATGTGCGCATCGGCGATCAGGTGACCTTTGCCAAGACCATCACCGAGTTTGACGTTTACCAATTTGCCGGAATCACCGGCGATTTTTCGCCGATCCACGTCAACGCCGAATACGCCCGCGCCACCCCGATGGGGCAGCGGGTGGTCCATGGCGTACTGCTGGTCGGCTTGATGTCGACAACCGGCACCCTGCTGATTCAGAAGCACGCCCGGGTGGTTCCTGGGCACGAGTCCTACTCGGTCGGCTACGATCGAATTCGGTTCATCCGACCGGTATTCTTCGGGGATACGGTTACTGTCGTGGACACCGTCGAAAGCATCGATCGCGCAAAGAACCGCTGCGCTAGCAAGGTCGAGTTGTTCAATCAGCATGGCGCAATCGTTTGCGCGGCGACGCATTTGATTCAGTGGATAAGGCCGGGCGAGGCAACCAAGGCCGCTCGCTCCCAATGAATGTGCTCCTCGCCGAGCAGGACGACGCTGGCGTGCGCCTGCTAACGCTCAATCGGCCCGACAAGCGCAACGCGCTCAACATCGAGCTGCTCGAGGCGCTCGCCCGGGATCTCCGCCGCGGCGAGCAAGACCCGACGGTTCGGTGCATCATCATTGCGGGTGACGAGCACGCGTTCTCGGCGGGCGCCGACATCCACGAGATGCGGGAACGTGGTCCTGCGCTTTTCGCGAGCCCGGTGCGTGAAGCGGCGTGGCATGCGATCGAATCGTTTTCGAAGCCAATGATTGCCGCGGTGGAAGGTGTGGCGCTTGGCGGTGGTAACGAGCTCGTGCTGCTCGCAGACATCGTGGTAGCGGGCCAGAGCGCGCGCTTCGGACAGCCGGAAGCGACGATCGGGGGCGTGCCGGGCGATGGTGGCACGCAGCGCCTGATCCGTACTGTCGGTAAGGGCCCGGCGATGCAGATGATCCTCACGGGCAAACCCATCAGCGCAGCAGATGCCTACCGGCTCGGGCTTGTCACTCGGCTTTGCCCGATGGGGAACGCGGTTGCAGAGGCACGAATCATTGCCAGCGAAATTGCCGCGGCGGCGCCGCTTGCCGTGAGAAAAGCCAAGCAGTCCTTGCTGGCGGCATTCGAGTTGCCTCTCGCGGAGGGCTTGAAGGCCGAGCGACGAGCGATGCTCGAACTTGTCGAAACGTTCGATCGCGAGGAGGGAATGGCAGCCTTCGCCGAGAAACGCAAGCCACGTTTCCAGGGACGCTAGACATGCCTGTAGATAACACGTCGCCTGAACCGCCTCGCAGGCTTCGTTTGGGCTTCGTCGGCGGTGCTCCTCCGTCGTTCATCGGTCGCGTCCATCGCATTGCGGCGCGTTATGACGATCGGTTCGAGATCGTCGGCGGCGTGTTCTCCTCGAACGCCGACGCGAATCGTGATGCTGGACGCGAACTGCGAATTCCGCTCGAACGAACCTATGCGGACGTGCACTCTATGATCGAACGCGAGCGGCTTCGACAAGATGGTATCGATTTGGTCGCGATCCTCACGCCGAATGGATCACATTTCGAGATCGCGAGATTATTTGCAGAACATGACTTTCACATCCTTTGCGAAAAGCCTGTCACCACGCGTGTCGCCGACGCCATTGACCTGCTAGAAATTCAGAAACACAACCAGAACGTATTTGTAGTTGCGCATGCATATACAGGCTATACAATGGTCCGTCACGCTAGGCGACTCATCAAGGATGGCCTGCTTGGCCGATTGCGAGTGGTGCAAGTCGAGTACGCCCAAGGGTGGCTTGCCACCGCGGTCGAACTTTCCGGCGACAAGATCGCACGCAATCGAACCAATCCGGAGCTAAATGGATCTGCGGGATGTCTTGCCGCAATCGGAACACATGCCTTCAACCTCGCAGAATACGTTACGGGCCTCGAACTCGAAACCGTTTCAGCAAACCTGAAAACATTTGTTCCGAGGCGCGCGGTTCCCGACAACGCCCATCTGATGTTGCAGTATGGGCAAGGGGCAACTGGCTCGATGTGGGTCAGCCAAGTTGCTACAGGGCTTGGCAATTCGTTACGGTTGCGTCTCGTCGGAGAACTGGGGAGTCTCGAATGGACGCACGATGAACCCAACAGACTGTCGATCGAGCAAACCGACGGATCAGTACGCGTCTTGACTCGCGGAGGCGCTTATCTCGATGGACCATTACGCGCCCCTTCGGGCCACCCAGAAGGCTTTACGGATGCGTTTGCAAACCTGTACGCCGGTGCCGCAGACCTAATTTATTCAACTGAGAGCAGCACCGAGCCCACGATCGCATTCCCGGTGCCGAGCTTAATGGATGGCGCCCGTGCAGTCGCGTTCGCCGCCGCCGCGCTCGATTCGTTTGCGAACGACGGGGCTTGGAAGGATGCTAGGCTCAGCGCCGCGAGGCTTACGTAAGCTCTTTGTCAGCTGTTGGCTGCCGATCTCGGCCTGATCGTCGACGGTTCTCGGCCACTGCGCTAGGCAACGTCGAACATGAGATCGAAACGAGAGATGAAATCTATCCGGTCGCTATTTTAGAGATGACGAATTCGCGAATGTGATCGCCGGCTCGTCGCCCGAAAAATGACGATGCTGCGAGAATTTCGATTGCACTTCTGATGGTCCCCACGCGTGCACCGCATGACTCCGCATCACTCCGTGAGGTGCACGCAACCTGCGGATCAAGAGTCCGCCGCTCTCTGCGTTTTTCTTCTTGATAATGCTGACTTAGCGAAGGTGCGGGAAATAAATATTACCGAGAATATTACCCAGATTGGGTCGTCGAACTTGGCTAACTCTTTGAATATTGGCTCCCCGACCAGGGCTCGAACCTGGGACCTGCGGATTAACAGTCCGTCGACCGCGACATCGAATTAATCCTAGCAATCAAGTATTTATGCACTTCTCGATTGGGTCAGGTTTTTGGCACTTAATGGGAGTTAGCGCCTTGTAGCAGGTAGATGCGCCCGGGCTAATAGACCCAAATACTGTGGCCGGTAACGTGGGCCGTTACCGACGCCGCGTCGATCAATCGTAGGGGTTGTAACCCGGCTTGATATATAGCCTGTCCCAGTTCGGCTTAATGTCGGTTTCGTAGACCTTCGCGGCCCATTCCTTGGAAGGTTATTCGTCGCAACTCCGTCGGTAGTCGCGGTACCTAGCTGCACTTCCCGAAGACCTCCTTGGGGCAACGCTGAGAAATCGTTCGACCCCCGCCATAGAACGCGAGCTTTGCGAAGATCTCGGATGCCATGTTGAGAGGGCAAAGTGGCCGTGGACATCATGGGCGATTCGATAACCTGATGAAGTCCATCACACAATGCGAATGGCCTTCGCTTCGTCGGGCCAGTACGCTCCTACTGTCGCACCACTACGACCAATGGAGATGAATATGTCAGCAAATCGTAATGCAAGCAACGATCCTCTTTTAATTCAGCTTGACTCGATGGCGATGTGGCCAGCGGAGCACCGGGCTGCGAAGGCCAATTATATTTTGGCAACTGAACTCGTTGAATTAGTGTCTGCGGTTCTGTCCAAAGCCCGCGCTGTGATGAGGCATACCAAGCACGGGTGGAGGTCGTTCCGTCTTTTCATTGCCCCTCGATGACTCCCCACGCTGGGCTGCGGCTCTGGACAAACACTTCTTTCGCGACCACCACAGCACACCGCTCTTTCTTTACTTGGCCTCGATCGTCACTTTGACAGAGTCAGGCACATCGAGCAATTCAACGCCGGAATCGATCTTGCCGATGACGATGATGCCCGGTGAAGGTATCGGCTCCGCGTCATGGCGATAATAGATCGCGACATCGGGCCCGGGCGACCAATAGATCACCTCGCCAACTTCATAAGTCCGCGTCCGCTTGCCTCCTTCCGAAATCGCCCTTGGCAGGTGGCCAAATTTCTCTCGACCGAACAGATCGTTCATCGTGAGTGTCAGCGGCAACAGGGAAACGAAATCCCGTGTCGTTTCGCTGTCGACCAAGGTGGCCGTGACTGCCTTACCGTTGTCGAGGGTCAGGCGTATCTTCATGGTGTTTGGCTGCGCAGCAGCAGTTGCAATCACAATTGCCGCCAGCGCGGCGATTGCGATCGCAGCCGAGATTTGCCCTGGTTTGTTTGTGTTGACCACATCAGAACAGCTTGTCCGGTGTGATCGGCAGTTCACGTACGCGCTTACCGGTCGCGTGGAAGATGGCGTTCGCAATCGCCGGCGCGACGCCCACCATCGCGATCTCGCCGACGCCCTTCACGCCGAGCGGGTTCACGTGCGGGTCGTGCTCGTCGACGAAGATCACGTCCATTGTCGGCGGGCAGTCGGCGTGGACCGGTAACGGGTATTCCGCGAGGTTGGCGTTCGTCACTCGCCCGTTCCGCGCATCGACCACGGAATGCTCCATCAGCGCCATGCCGATGCCCCCGATCATGCCGCCGATGCTCTGGCTGCGCGCCGTCTTGGGATTCACGATCCGACCGGCTCCGTACGCTCCAACGATGCGCCGCACGCGCGTCTCACCGAGATCCGGGTCGACGGCGACTTCCACGAACACGGCGCCAAAGGCATGCATCGAGAATCGCTGGCCTTCGTCGCCCGGCTTCACGTCGGCCGTAGCTTCGACTGGCTGACCGATTCGGCGCATGGCGTCCGAAATATCGTTGCCGCCACCGCGTGCGAGCGCATCCTCGCGCGCCTTGCGGCAGGCGGCCTGCACGGCGCTGCCGACGCTCGCCATGGTGAGCGACCCGCCGTGCACAGGTGCTCGCGGCAGGCGCGTGTCACCGAGCATGAACTTCACCCGTTCGATCGGAAGGCCGAGCATCTCAGCGGCGACCTGCGTCATCGACGTCCAGGTGCCCGGCCCCATGTCGCTCGCAGCGCTCATCACCTCGGCCGTGCCATCGGGCAGCAGGCGGGCCTTGGCCGATGCAGGTGCGTAGTTCATCGGGTAAGTAGCACTCGCCATGCCCCACCCGACGAGCCAACGGCCATCGCGCATCGAGCGCGGCTTCGGGTTGCGCCGGCTCCAGCCGAAGCGCTCGGCGGCGACCCGGTAGCATTCGCGCGTCGAGCGGCTCGAGAATGGCAGCTTCTTGAACTCGTCCTGCTGCGGTTCATTGCGCAGCCGCAGCTCGACGGGATCGATGTCCAACGCCACCGCAAGCTCGTCGATCGCGCATTCGAGCGCGAACACGCCGCTGGCCTCGCCCGGGGCGCGCATGTAGGTCGGCGTATGCACGTTCATCGGCGCGATGCGATGGCGCGTGTAGACGTTCGGACACGAATGCAGGAATCGGCTCGCGTTGATGAGGTTTTCCGAATACTCCTCGTACGTCGACGTCTCCTGGTGGGCGTCGTGCACGAGGGCCACGAGGCGGCCGTCACGCGATGCGCCAAGGGCAACGCGCTGGACCGTGTGCGGGCGATAGCCGACGCCGTAATACATCTCACGTCGCGACAGCATCAACTTGACCGGGCGCTTCGCTACGCGAGCGCCGAGTGCGGCGAGCGTCACATGCGGCCAGGTGCGAAGTCCAGAGCCGAACGCGCCGCCGACGAACGGTGAGACGACGCGCACGTTCTCCGCTGGAATGCCGAACACAGCGCCGATTTCGTCGGCCACGTTGTGGACCCACTGCGTCTTGTCCCACAATGTCAGCCGATCGCCGTCCCACGCCGCAATCGTCGCGTGCATCTCGATTGGGTTGTGGTTCTCGCGCGGGATGACATAGCTCTGCTCGATCTTCACCGCGGCTGTGGCAATAACTGCTTCGGCATCGCCGCGCCGCGTCTCAGGTGTGCGGCCCTCGCCTTGGTCCGTATTCTGTCGTGTCGGTAGAACCGGCTCGACGTGATCGATGTCGGTGATGGCGGTTTCGGGCGCGTAGCTGACGCGCACCAGCGTCGCTGCATGCGTCGCCCGTTCCAGCGTATCGGCGATCACGAGCGCGATCGGCTGGCCCTGATGGCTCACACGGTCGTCCTGTAGCACATGCAGCCGCTCGCCAATGGCCGCATCGACGACCGCCTTGTGCTCGCGATAGGCGAGCTTCGGCGCGTTGCGATGCGACAGCACGGCAATGACGCCGGGTGCGCGTTCTGCAGCAGTGGAGTCGATGGAAGCAATACGGCCTTTCGCCATCGCGCTGCGCACGATCGCGCCATGCGCATAGCCCGGAACGTCGAACTCGGCGGCGTAGGTGGCGCGCCCGGTAACCTTCTGTCGCCCATCGACGCGGCTGACGGGTTGTCCGATGAAAGCGGTTGTCATGCGCGAGCTCCCGCGGTTTCGATGGCGCGCACGATGGCGCGCTGCATGAGTTCGATCTTGAAGTCGTTGTGGCCCCGGCCCTGCGCGCCCTGTGCAGCGAGCGCCGCTGCGCGGCGAAGCGCCGCGGGGTCGAGATCTGATCCAGCCAGCGCTGCTTCGACCCGCGGGACGCGCCACGGCTTGGTTCCAACGCCGCCGAGGGCAATATGCGCCTGCCGAATGCGCACACCATCCATGTCGAGCGCCACCGCGGCCGACACGACCGCGAACTCAAACGAGGCGCGATCGCGCACCTTGAGGTAATGCGAGCGCCGCGCCGACGGCGCTCGCCGGCACCGTGATGGCGGCGATCACTTCGCCTGGCTCGAGCACCGTCTCGAGGTGCGGCGTGTTGCGCCGGGCAGCCGATAAAACGTCGCGAGCGGCACGATGCGCTGCCCACGAGGCCCTGCACCTCGACCACTGCGTCGAGCGCAACCAGCGCGACCGCGAGGTCCGAGGCGTTCGCGGCGATGCAGTTCTCGCTCGTGCCGAGCACGGCATGCCAGCGGTTCTCACCGCCGATTGCGGCGCAGCCCGAGCCCGGCGTGCGCTTGTTGCAAGCTGCGTAGCCGACGTCGCGAAAATAGGGACACCGGGTGCGCTGCAGCGAGGTTGCCGCCCATGGTGGCCTGGTTGCGCACCTGCGGGCTCGCCGAGTTCAGCAACGCCTCGGAGATGACGGGAAACTGCCTCGACCACGTCGGGGTGGGCGGCGACATCAGCCATCGTGGCGGCAGCGCCGAGCCGGAGACCCTGCGATCCAACGTCGACGTCGTTGTCGAGAAGGCCTGCGAGGCTGACCAGCCGCCCGGGCCGACGCACATATTCTTGGAGAAGCTGCACCATGTCGGTGCCGCCCGCGATGTATTCCGCCGGCGCATCGTTGCGGCCGGCCTGAGCGCGCAACGCGAGAGCGGCGATCAAGGTCGCGCGGACGTTCAAGGGTGAAGGGGTGCATGGCTTACCTCCCTTTGCGCGGAGCCCGTGACGCGAGCCGCGTCCTGGATAGCCAGCGACGATGTGGTCGTACGCTCCGCAGCGGCAGAGATTGCCGCTCATCCAGTCGCGGATTTCCTGCGCCGAGCCCGCGTGGCCCTCGTCGATGCAGGCGACGCCGGCCATGATCTGCCCGGATGTGCAATAGCCGCACTGAAACCCGTCGCGCTCGATGAAGGCGACTTGCAACGGATGGAGCGACTCGCCTTGAGCCAGGCCCTCGATGGTCGTGATCGCGCGACCATCCACGAGGGCAGCGAGCCACAGGCACGACTTCATCCGCTTGCCATCCATCAGCACCGTGCACGCGCCGCATTGGCCGAGGCCGCAGCCTTTCTTCGATCCTGTCAGATGCAGGTGCTCGCGCAGCGCGTCGAGCAAAGTGGTACGCGGGTCGAGTGTCAGGCGGCGCTCGGTTCCATTGACGCGCAGCACGACGTCAAGTGCAGTGGGCACAGCGTCGGCGGCTTGCGTGGCGGCCGCGTTGCCGCCTTGCACGGCGCCCGCAGCTTCGGCCGCCGGCAAGATGTGTCCTACCGCCAGATCGCCGCCGGTAGCCGCGGTGATCTTCAGCAGCTCTCGTCGTGTTCCATCGAAGGGTTCCTCGGACATGGTCCAATCTCCATCGACTTTCAAAACGTTCCGCGAGCGATCGACTGCTCGCGGGGGCTCAGTGCGCCGTGAAACCGCCATCGACTGGCAGCGCCACGCCCAGCACGAAGCTGGCCCCGGGGCTGCAGAGCCAGAGGACTGCCGCGGCGATCTCATCGGACCGCCCCAGCCGTCCGATCGGCTGATCCCGCATGATTTCCTTCATCGCGTCGGCCTGCTTCTCAAGCATGTCCGCCACCATGGGCGTATCGATCGTTCCTGGGCACACTGCATTGATGCGAATGCCCCGTGGCGCATATTCAAGCGCGGCGCTCTTGGTCAGGCCGATCACTCCGTGCTTGGATGCGTGATAGGCCGCCCGGCTTGGCAGCCCGACGAGACCCCCGAGCGAGGAGCAGTTGACTATGGCGCCGCTGCCTTGCGCGCGCATGTGGCGAAGCTCGTGCTTCATGCAGGTCCAGACACCGCGAAGATTGATGGCGTTCACGCGATCGAATTGCTCAGCCGGCTCATCGGCCGCGTCACTCGGCGGAACCTGTATGCCGGCATTGTTGAACGCCATGTCCAGGCGGCCGAAGGTGGCGCCCGCGCGCGCCACCATCGCCGCGACCTGCGCCTCGTCCGACACATCGCAGGTAACGCCGATCGCCTGGTGTCCCGCTGAGGTCAGCTCATCGGTCGCGGTACGCAACGCCTCCTCGTTGATGTCGGCGAGCACGACGGCGGCGCCGGCCTCGGCGAAGGCCCTCGTTGTAGCCAGTCCCATGCCGGAACTGGCGCCCGTGACAAGAGCGACCTGGCCCCTGAAGTCGTAGATAGGATTCATGGTTTGCTTACCTCCGTTCACGCCCCAAGCGTGGTTGTCGGTCACGAAGCGGTACTTAATCTCGCTCCATTGCCTCGGAATCCGTGAGCCTACACGGGCTGTGACACACAGGACGCGTGGTTTCGATCAATGAAACTAATGCTGACCGCCAGCACTGAGGATTCTTTTGCGGCCGCCGCGCAGACTGCTGTGCGATCTACCGCGGTTGTAGTGTTCTACCCACGATTTCAGAATTGCCCGCAGAGGTGTTTCAGACAACGGAATCATCCAATCGCGGCATTCTCTTCGTATCGCATTCCAGAGGCGGCCGCGTCTGCATTCGTCCGACGCGCAGTCGGCCGCGCAGGGATGACTCGATGCACGGTGTCCCTTCGTCACACGTCCCCTCGTCACACATCGACACCTAAACGCTTGAGGGCCCAACCGTAGATTACGGTCTGGAGAAGCGCAACGGTACTGCCGGTCATCACTTCTGCTACCCGGAGGATGGCGAGCCGCATTTCGTCACTGAATCCGGTTCCTGCAAGCGCTGCCGACATGAGGACGACCGTGGTGTTGGGGGCAAGTCGCCAGTTGTCTGGGTAATTCTCGATTGACATGGCTATGAGTGTGGCCACGGTCATCGCAGCCAGCATGGCGAAGAATGTCGCCCCAAAGATCCACAACACTAGACCAGCAACGATCGCGCCGTTAGCCGTGTTGACGACACGCGCGCGGAAGTTCCGCTTGGCGAGATCTAGCGCAGGCTCGGTCACAACGATGAGCGATATCATCGCCCAGAACGGCTCTGGTATGCCCATTGCGCGAAGGCCGTACCACACGATAAGCGACCCGGTGATGAGCTTGCCCATGTAGATAAAGGCGTTCTCGCGCAACGTCAGCGAGGGCAGCAACGCGGGGCGTTTCATAAGGTCTCCCGAAAGGCGCGGATGATTCGACACCGTCCGACGGCACCACCTGTCGGCAGCTGCGACTGCGTTGCCCATCCGAGGCCAATATCGGCCTCGGACCATCGCAGGGCGAACCTAATTCACAATTTGCCATGGCAGTCGGCGCACATTGTCGTCGGCCAACGACTTTGTTGCGGCTGAAATCCGGTGAAGGCACACCGTGTTTGTGGATGCAGGAATAGGCCCGTACTCCTGTCTTTTCCCTCGGTTTCCAAGGTCAAATTGAAAATTGAGTCCGATAGGCTGACGAAACGGAGCCCAACAAGACCAGTCATACGTCCCCCACTCCATCCGCAACGCATTCCACTGATTTCACTGCTTTCTAACGCGCGCCCCGAAAAGTCACCATGCTGGATTTTGGTTATGGTGATTTACTGAACTCGCCCAAACTCGACAGAAACAGACCGGGCTTGCCCAACTACTGCGGTCCGCTACGTGCGCAGCAAGCACTTCCCGCTCATCGTGTCGCCTCGGTCCCCGTGTCACATGCGACCGCGGCGTTCCAACACAGAAGCCCGGACGGCCCACGGCCTTGCCATTGAGCTCCGACCGGCGACGGGCTAGTTTCGCGCGGCGGGCGCACATCTCCCCTTGCGGGCTACTCGACGTCGGGCACGTTATGCAACGCCGGCGGGTGCACCTCGTCCTGCGCCACTCGCCGTCTGCGAAGCGCGGCTCGGGCTGCAAAGAATAGCTGGCCGGCAATCAACAGCCCGGATACACACATGAATCCGGTGCTGATCGGCCGCTCGAAGAAGACGAGAAGGTCGCCATTGGACAGCAGGAGAGCACGGCGGAAATTTTCTTCGACGAGCGGCCCAAGCACATAGCCTAGAAGAATCGGCGCAATCGGAAATTCCAACCCCAGAAGGATTGCGCCGACGATGCCGAAAAAAAGCACCTCGTATACCTCAAAGAGGCTGTTGTTGGTCGAATACACGCCGATCGCGATGAAGAACAACGCTGCGGGGTACATGTAGCGGAAAGGAACCGCCAGGAGCTTCACCCATACGCCGATCATCGGCACGTTGAGGATTATGAGCAGGACGTTGCCCACCCAGAAGCTCGCAATCAGTCCCCAGAACAGATCGGCATGCTCGGTGATGAGTTGCGGCCCGGGTTGAATACCCTGAATCAGCAACGCCCCTAGCAGCAACGCCATTACGGCGTCACCCGGGATTCCCAAGCTCATCGTCGGAATGAAGTCGATTTGCGTCTTCGAATGCGTCGATGCTTCCGGGCTCGCCACGCCTTCGATCGCGCCCTTGCCAAAACGCTCCGGCGTCTTCGAGATCTTCCGCTCGATGGCGTAGGCGATGAACGTAGTGATCGTCGGGCCAGTTCCCGGCATCGCGCCGAAGAGTGTGCCAACGAGCGTCCCTCGCACCATTGGCCAGAACGACTGCTTGAGCTCGGCTTTCGAAGGCCGCATGTCCCGGAAACGGACCTTGGTCTCGCTACCGACGTACTTCAGGCGGTTCACGTTGATGAGAAAGTCGGCGACGCCGAAAAGCCCCATCGCCAGCGCCACCAATTCGACCTTGTCGGCGAGCTCCGGCAGGCCGAAGGTGAACCGCTGGACACCGCTGTTGACGTCCGTGCCGACGGTGCCGATTAAAAGCCCCACCGTCGTCATCGCGACACCCTTGAGCGGCGAGCCACGCGACATCGTCGATCCCGCCAGGAGCCCGAGGAGCATGATCGAGAAGATTTCAGTCGGCCCGAACTTGAACGCGATCTGCACCAGCAGCGGCGAGGCGAAAACCATCACGAGAATGCCGAACGACGCCGCGAAGAACGAGGCGATCATCGTGATGCCGAGGGCGGTACCCCCTTTGCCCTGCTTCGTCAACGGATAGCCGTCGAGGCACGTGACCGCATGTGGCGGGTGCGACGGCATGTTGAGCAGAATCGCCCCGATCGCCCCTCCGTACTGTGAACCGTAGAAGATGCCGGCCAGCATGAGGATTGCCGGCACCGGCTGCAGTGTGTAGGTGAGCGGCAGCAGCATGGAGATCGCGGTCAGCGCGCCCATTCCGGGAAGCACGCCAATCAGGTTTCCTACGAGCACGCCGAAGAACGACCACCACAAATTGTGTGGCTGAAACGCAACGCCGAATCCGAACCAAAGGTCCTGCAGAGACTGCCAGATCATGATGCGCTCCACGGAAAAAGCGGAAACTGGATGCCCAGTCCCCACACGAAGACGAGGAGACACATCGCGAGTACTCCCAGGCTCAGCAGTAGCGCGTTTAGCAGCGAGTTCGACCGATCACCGAGTGCAGAAATGAACGTAATGGCGAAGGTCGCGAGAATAAGGCCGCCGTACGTGCCAATAACGACGAAGGCGATGAGGCTCGCTATGATGCAAAACCATCCCCGCCATTCGGGTGGAAGCGCCTCGTCCTCAGTGGGTTCGTGGGGCAATCTCGCAGTAGCACCAATCGCCGCACCGACCAAAACCAGAATGCATCCCAGCGCTACGGGGAAAAAGCCTGGCCCCATTTGACTGAGCTTGCCGATCTGGTACGTCCGACCAACCGCGATGGCGCCGATGCCCAGCAGAATGACCAGCGCGCCGCCGATGTAGTCTTTGTTGATCCCCCCAATTTTCGATTTCATCGTTTCCTCCTGTCGGATTGATCGTTCCTTCGTAATCCGGATTCACTGCCACGGTCGCCGGATACTTGCGCGCCACTCCTCATGTTGGCGCCACAATCAGAGCAGCAGTGTCAGTTCATGCACCGACTTGGCGGATTCAAGGCCGCGCACGCACTCGACAACTTGTTGAGGGGCAATCGGCAGGCCGGACAATTTGGCCAGGCGCGTGAACTTTGCGATCTGCTCCTCAACACTGCAAGGATCGCCAGGCGTGCCATGTGCGTCGCGCGTCGCCCCGCGAAGCACCTCTCCATTCGTCAAGTGCAGTTCCACACGGCAGGCAAACTGTTTGGGATAGACCTCATCCGCTACCGGATCCACCTGCAGTTCCACACGGCTGGCGATAGCTGCGCGAATCGGATCGTCGATCGCCTGGAGGCTGAACTCCTCCGGGTTGTTCGGGTCGGCGATGAGTGCCACAGCCACGCAGTAAGGAATGCTGTACTGCGCATCCATGGTGTCCCCCACCTGGGTGTTGCCGTTGTACTTGACGGCGAATGCGCTGGTAGCCACGATAACCTTGTCGACTTCGTTTGCCTCGATGCCGCGTTGCTGCCGGATGGCTAGTAGCAGCTGCACAACACCCTGGATCCATCCGCAAATGGGATATACCTTCACCCAGACATCGTCGACCGCCCACTTTGCGCCCCATTCGGCGTCCAACAGTTGCGGCTTGGCCGCGTTCGCGCTGAACGCATCCAGCAGCCCAAACTGTCCGTCGATCGCGGCGGGCGGCGCGGTGAATCCTCGGCGCGCGAGCATGGCCATGCGAACTGCAGCTTCCGCAGCGCGGCCCGCATGCATGCGCTTGACCATGCCGCCTGAGCCGGCGGCGAAATTCTTGACGCCTGAGGCACACGAACATGCCAAGCCTGCTGCGCTGAGAATCTGGTCCAGCGGCAAGCGCATCGTGACGCCGGCCGCGATGGCACCAGCCACGGGACCGACGACACTGGTCTTGTGAAATCCGCGCTGCGAGGGATCCATTCCCAGCGCCATGCTGATCCGCGAGGTGGCCTCGTAGCCCGCCACAATGGCCCGCAGCACATGCACTCCGGAAGCATTCACCGCTTCGGCCGCGGCAAGCACCGCCGGAACGATAACCGCACCCGGATGAATGACTGCTTCGGCCAACAGGTCATCGAGCTCGAACCCGTGCATCGCCGTACCGTTGCACAGCGCAGCCTGGCTGGGCGCCACCTTCTCGCTGCGGCCGAGAATGGTGCACGCGCCGTGTGAGCCATCAGACAGGACTTCCGCCGACATGATTTGCCCCCAAGGCTGCCGCGCCCCAAGCAGCGCACAGCCGAGCGCATCCAGCAGGCACCATCGCGCCTTTTCTAAAGGAGCGGCCTGCACCTCACTGCCCAGCCCGTGTAGAAATTCGATGAGGCGGCGTGCATGTCCCTGGAGACGGTTAGGGTCCGATGAAATGCGTTGAGCCATGATGTAGGCGCGTGAAAAGCTATTGCCTGTGCTGGGGCTCTGCTACGACAGTGTTATTTGACACTACCCGGCTTAATGTTCGCGGTCTTCACGACCTCGGTCCAGCGCTTGAAATCGCGTTCAAGAAAATCGCGCATTTCGGCGCCATTCGACCCCACAGGATCTGCCCCCTCCGAGATGAAGCGTTCCCTCACGTCCGGCATTTTCATGATCTTGACCAGTTCGTTGCTGAGCCGATCGGCGACGTCTTTCGGCATACCGGCTGGCCCCAACAACCCGTACCAGCCGCCGGTGTCGTAGCCGGGAACACCCGACTCTGCGATCGTAGGAACTTCAGGCATCAATGGCGAGCGCTTGGCTCCGGTGACGGCTATCGCCCTGAGCTTGCCACTGCGGACAAATGGCAGCGCGGTCGGAATGGCGGGGAACGAAAGGTCCACGTGGCCGCCCAGCAGATCGTTCATCGCCAGGCTCTGCCCTTTGTAAGGGACATGGACCATTCGTATCTTTGTCATCACCTGCAGTAAAGCACCCGACAAGTGTCCCGGTGAGCCGTTGCCCGCCGAGCCCTGCGTCAGCGGAGTCTCCCGCGAGCGTGCCAGCGCAAGAAGCTCACCAAGGTTCTTGGCCGGAACTCCTGGATTCACAACCAGCACATTGGGAACCATTGCCATCAGCGAGATCGGCGTGAACCCTTTGACTGGGTCGTATTGCACCCGCTCCATGAGCAGGGGGTTGGTCGTGAGACCAAGCGACGAAAGCAAAAGTGTGTAGCCATCCGGCGGCGATTTCGCGGTCGCATCACTCGCGATCAACCCGTTGGCGCCCGTTCGGTTTTCCACTACGACAGGCTGGCCGAGGGATTGGAAGAGCTTTTGCGCCACAATGCGAGCCGCCACGTCGGTGAATCCGCCCGGCGCAAAACCGACAAGGATCTTGATGGGCCTGTTGGGATAAACGTTCTGCGCGAAGACCCCACCACCTTGGACTGTCGCCGCCAGCGCGAGCGTCACCGCTAATATGTTCCTGCGCGTCGCGTTCCTCATTCAACTCTCCAGTAGGGATTCAAGGCGGATCTCACAGCATCTCCTGCAAGCGGGCGATGACCCGCTTGTTCACGAGGATGCCTTGCTTGCGGCGGATCTCTCGCTCGCGGAAGCCACGCTCAGAAGGAACGCGAATCTCCGACACGCCCGGTTGCCGGGGAAGACCCTTGATCTTCATAAGCAGCTCTTCCAGTTCGGAAGTGAACTGCGCAACGGGCATCAATAACTCTGGATCGAACGCGATGAGGAGGTAGCCGAAATCGCTGACCTCACCGTTTCGAACCCGGGAGCCTGCGAGCAGGCCGAGAGCCTGGATGGCGATGGACAGGCCGTACCCTTTATGCCCGCCGAAAGGAAGGACGCCACCGTCCAACATTTCGCGCGCGACGCGCGTGGGGGTTCCGTTCTTGTCAACACCAACAAGCTCAGGGAATTCTTCGCCGAGAAAGGCCTTCATCAACACTTCACCTGACATCACCGAGGCCGTGCCCATGTCGAAAATGAACGGGTTGTCCTTTCCTGGCAGCGCGATAGCCAATGGATTGGTTCCCAGGGCCTTGCGAATAGCTCCCTGCGGCACGACCGTTGGAGTGCTGCTGCCTGCGTAGATCGCGGCGAAGCCCGCGCGGGCGATTTTCTCCAAGTAGTAGGCATTGCGACCACTGAACCAGCTATTTCTCAGGCCAACCACCGCTACCCCGGAATTGCGTACCTTGTCGATGGCCACTTCCGCAGCGCGATACATTGAGATGTATCCGACATGGTTGCCGCCATCCAGCAACGCCGAGACCGGAGTCTCCCTGATGATCGATACAGGTGTGCGCGGCTTCTTCAACTCCGGTCTTTCCGCGATAACCAGAATGCGCGGAAGACCGGCGAACTTATAGCCCCACATGGAAGCGTCCATCAGGTGGGTTGTGATGATGGCAGCTTCGTCGGGCGTGTAGCCGAGTTTGAGCAACGCCTTTTCGCCAAGCGCTTGAGCCTCGCTCACGCTCAATCGAACGCTGTCGTCGGTGTCGGTATCTAGCAGATCGTTTGTCATGAGGTGGCCGGTTTCAGGACCGAAGTACGACGTCCTGAGTTGTTGAATTAGGATGGGACTCGATGAGAGGTTGCGAGCGTCTCACTGCACCTGCAGTTTCGCCTTCTTCACGACCGGCTCCCACTTCGCCTGCTCAGTCGAGATGAAGGTGGAGAACTTATCAGGATCGCCGCCGACGATCTCGTACCCGCCATCGACAAGTTGCTTGTGCACGTCCGGATCGGCCATCGTCTTGTTGAACGCCGCATTGAGCTTGGCGATCACATCGGGCGTAGTGCGGGCGGGGACGAGCACACCGTTCCACGAACTGACATCGAAGCCTGGAACGCCCGATTCCGCTATCGTGGGCACGTCCGGCAGCACGCTTGTGCGCTTGGCCGTTGTGATGCCGATCGCGCGAAGCTTGCCTGCCTTGATCTGCTGCGCGAGTACAACAGGTACTCCGAAGAGCGCGTCTACTTCCCCGGAGAGCACCGCAATGAGCGCCGGACCGCCTCCCCGATAGGGCACATGCAGCATATTGGCGCCGGTCATCGATGCGAACAACTGGCCGCCCAAATGACCGATCGAGCCCTGTCCTGCGGAGGCATAGGTGACCTGCCGCTTCTTCGATAGTGCGAGGAGGTCCTGCACGTTGTGGACCGGCGAGCTTGAGTTGACCACCACGACCTGCGGGACCAATGTGAGGAAGATCACCGGCGCGAAGTCGCTCTCCTTGAAGGTCATCTTCGAGTAGACGAGCGGATTGATCGAATGCGTCGCCGAGTACGCGAACGTAATGGTGTAGCCGTCCGGGGCGGCCCTGGCGCCGGCTAAAGCGCCGATATTCCCTGCGGCCCCGCCGCGGTTGTCGATAATGATGGGCTGACCGAGGATCTGGCCAACCTTCTTCTGGAGTGTCCGCGCCAGAAGGTCGGCACCGCCGCCGGCTGGCCAGGGCACGATCCACCGGATGGGTCGGTCCGGATAGGACTGCGCTTGTACGACGGGTGATATGACGGCCGAGGCACAAACCAAGGCCCCCACCAAGACGGTGCGAATCGTTGCGTGCCATTGTCGACTCTCCGCGCAGATGGTGATGAGGGTCTTCATGCTTGTCTCCATGTCTCCGGGTTTCATGGCTGGTCCTGGTCCTGATCTGGTTCGCGATGATCGAACGCTCTCACGGCCTCGACGCGCGAACAAACTGCGGTGAACAGCATTGCGTATTGGTGGCATCCAATTCAGTCCTTCTGCCAATTGCAGCCGGCTTGGCTGTCGTCTCTCGATTGCCCATTTCAGCAGTGCGGCGCTACGGTAGATGCCATGCGCGAACTTCCCGTAGGGCAGCGTAAGGAATAACGCCATGACACTGCCGAGGTGAACGCACAACGCGAGCGGCAACGCCGGGGTGCTTTTGACCAGCATCAGCACGAGGCCGCTTACCGCGGTGAGGAATAGAAGCGCGATGAATCCGCGGTCCATCGTACGTTGACTCGTGTCCTGTTGCAGTGCGTGACGGCGCACGTTGAGCCAGAACAGCCCTATGGTGCCAATAACCAACGCGATGCCGCCCGCGATGCCGAGAAACTTGGGCAGGCTCGTGTACAGGTAGGGCGCCGACCAACCGAGGAAGTAGTGGTAGACCGTTGCGACGCACGTTGCCGCAAAGCAAAGCAAGAACCCATAGAACGTGAAGTGATGGAACCAGCGGCGCGCAAGCGTGAAGCGGTCGTCCTCTTCATTGCAACCTTCGCCATGGCCGCCGTCGAGGTACTTTAAGCGCAGCACGTTATGGGTTGCCTCCCCGACCGCGGCGCCGGAAGCAGGTCCCGCGTGCTCCTGCCGCCAGAATCGCCTCACGCCGACGGTCAGCGCCAAAACCGCGAACAGAAAAACGGGCGCAAATAAGGCGACCATCAAATTGTGCGGAAAGATCGCGTAGAAGTTGCCGGCCACAGGACGCCACAGCGAGCCGGTCGTTGCAATCGCGAGAACAAGGAAGAGAGCCAAACCTGCAGCGAGCGCCGTCGACAGCGCAAGCCCGTTGCGCTTGTACAGCGCGCCCAGCGAGGAGGGCCAGGCGAATTCAGCATATGTTTCGCGCCGCACCTTTGCCATGGCTTGAGGTACGTTCACGGCGAATTCGTGTGGCGACGCATACTGGCAGGCGTGTAGGCAGGCGCCGCAGTTGTGGCAGAGATTGGCGAGATAGTTGATGTCGGCCTTGGCGAAGTCGAGCCGCCGCGTCATAGCTGGGAACACGGCGCAGAAACCCTCGCAGTAGCGGCACGCATTGCAGATCGCGAGCACGCGCTCGACTTCCGCTTCGTTCACCGTCAGCGGCGCCTCAGACATGAGCCTGCTCCACCACGCGCGCGGCCTGCGTGCCCGCGATACGGCCGAAGGCGGTGCCGATGCTCATCCCGACACCGGCGGTGTACCCTTTGCCCAGTACGTTGCCCGCCATCATTTCACCCGCGACGAAGAGGTTGGGACTCGGCCGCCCGTCGAAGCGAACCGCGGCCGTCTCATCGACTTTGAGGCCGAGGTAGGTGAATGTGACACCCGGCCTCAATGCGTAACCGAAGAACGGCGGCGTATCAATGGGCCTCGCCCAATGCGTCTTCGCGGGTATGAGTGCAGCCGTTGCACAATCGTCGAGGGTCGTGTGATCGAACGTGCCGGGGCGGCACGCCGCGTTGTATGTGTTCATCGTTTGCACGAACCTGGATTCGTCCAGTTTTAACGCGCGAGCGAGCTCCGGCAGGGTATTAGCCTTCGTCCCTGGAAAGACGGGCGGCATGAACCGGCCTACGGCTTTCGCGTCGATGATCGAGTACGCGATTTGTCCAGGCTGCTGCGCGACGAGGCGCCCCCAGATCGCGTAGCGTTTCGGCCAGAAATCCTCGCCCTCGTCATAGAAGCGCTCGGCATTGCGGTTAACCACGATGCCGAGCGATACGCAGTCGATTCGCGTGCAGATGCCGCCGTCGTACAGCGGCGCCCGAGCGTCGATGGCGACCATGTGTGCCTGCGTCGGATCGCCGATCATGTCGGCGCCCGCTGTCATCATGAAGCGCAAAAGGATGCCGGTATTGAATCGCGTGCCGCGGATCAGAAAGTTGTCGGCCGGATATTCTCCGCGCTCGTTCACGCCCCACGCCTCGCGCAGCCACTCGCGGTTCGATTCGAAGCCACCCGCCGCGAGAACGCAGGCGCGCGCCTCGATCCGTTCGTTTCCGGCGTACGCCGCGATGAAGCGGCCGTCGCGCAACTCGAGCTTGTGGACCTGCGCGTCATAGCGGATTTTCACACCGAGCCGTTCCGCGCTACGGTAGTACGCATTGACGAGGGCTTTGCCGCCACCCATGAAGAATGCGTTGGTCCGTGCGGTGTGCAGCGCGCCTGACAGCGATGGCTGGAAGCGCACGCCGCGACGGATCATCCATGGGCGGCACGTGGAGGATGCGCGGATCACAAGCCGCGCCAGGGCCTCGTTGGTCGCGCCTCCGGTGACCTTCAGCAAGTCCTGCCAATATTCTTCCTCGGGATAGGCCTCGACCAGAACATCCTGCGGCGCGTCGTGCATGCAGCGCAGGTTTCGAGTGTGCTGCGAGTTCCCACCGCGCCATTCGCGCGGCGAGGCTTCGAGCAGCAGCACGCTCGCCCCGGCTTCGCACGCCATTAGGGCGGCACACAGAGCGGCGTTGCCGCCGCCGATCACGAGAACATCATGCATAGCAGGTTGGCCACAGCCCGGTGCGGACGGTGGACGCGAGCGCCGTTGAACGGAATGCATTCGAATGCATCGCTGTCAGATTTCGACCATTTCGAAGTCAGCCTTCGTCGCCGAACACTGCGGGCAGACCCAGGTATCGGGAACATCTTCCCAACGCGTGCCGGCGGGGATGCCCTCGGAGGGAATACCCTCTGCTTCGTCGTAGAGGAACCCGCAGAGGATGCATTGCCATACCTTGAACCTCGCTTGTTCAGCGTCCGTCGGTAACGGCGGGTTGCTGCCCACGGTTGCGTTGTTTTCCATGTTTTCCTCCAATTACTGTTGCGCCTTCGTCTCGCGGAGCAGCCCGCCGCTCTCAGCAATAGCTGCAAGCAACGAACTCGGCGCCCAGCGCTTTCCGTACCGCTCATGCCATTCGCAGACTTGCCGATAAATTTCCTTTGCGCCGACCGTGTCCGCCCAGAACATGAGGCCGCCTCGATGACGGGGAAAGCCGAAACCATAGAGCCACATCACGTCGACGTCGCTCGCACGATAAGCCTTGCCGTCTTCGAGAATCTTGCAAGCTTCATTCACCGAGGCGAACAACAGCCGGTGCAGGATTTCCTCATCCGATAAAGTGCGCTGCGGAATGCCGAATTCCTGCGCGACACTTGCGATCACCTGCTTGATCACGTCGTCCGGATAGGGCGTGCGATCGCCTTCCTTGTAGCGATACCAGCCGACCCCAGTCTTCTGGCCCTTGCGTCCCATCTCGACGAGACGGTCCGGAACATGCAGCTTCCGGTACGTGGGATCTGCGGCTGCGCGGCGCTTGCGGGTGTCGTAACTGACGTCCAGCCCGGAAAGGTCGCTGACCGCGAACGGCCCCATCGGATACCCGAAGTCAACCATCACCTTGTCGATCTGCTCGGGTAAGGCGCCCTCCTCCAGCATGAGTATCATTTCCGTGACAAGCGGCGTGCGGCTTCGATTGGCCGCAAAACCATCGCACGACCCGACAACTACGGCCACCTTGCCGACGTCGCGGCCCATCCTGGCCGCCCGGGCAATCGTGTCGATCGAGCTTTTAGTGCCCCTCACGATTTCGCACAACTTCATCACGTTCGCAGGCGCAAAAAAATGCGCGCCCGCCACGTCCTGCGGCCGACGGGTGGAATCGGCCATT
Source organism: uncultured beta proteobacterium (assembly GCA_963745385.1). Classification (GTDB taxonomy): domain Bacteria; phylum Pseudomonadota; class Gammaproteobacteria; order Burkholderiales; family Casimicrobiaceae; genus PALSA-1003. The sequence goes on along the minus strand of CAVUXI010000002.1, from coordinate 277,015 downwards.
ACATCGATGTCGATGGCCGACGAGTTCGTGAGCAGCAACGCGCCGGGCTTCATCACGGCCTCGAGCTTGGTAAAGACGTCGAGCTTGAGGTCGACGCGCTCGAAGACCGCCTCGATGACCGCGTCGCAATCCGCAATATCCTGGTAGCGCCCGACCGCCTCGACCCGGGCGAGCCTCGCGTCCATTTCGGCTTGCGCAAGACTGCCTCGTTTGACACGCATGGCGTAGGTGTCGCGAATGCGCTGCATCCCATGGTCCAGCGCTTCGGGAGTGACCTCGAGCACTTTCACTGGAATGCCGCAGTCGGCAAAGCAGATCGCGATGCCGCTGCCCATCGTGCCCGCCCCGATCACGGCGGCCGACTTTACCGGTTCGGGCTTGGCGCTGCTTGCTGCCCCTGGGATCTTCGCAGCCTCGCGTTCCGCGAAGAAGGCGTAGCGCAGCGCCTTCGCCTCGTCGGAGTTTTCAAGTTCCTCGAAAAGCACCTGCTCCATCTGCAGGCCTTCCTCGAACGGCTTGGACACAGCCGCTTCGATGCAGCTGAGTGCGTGAAATGGCGCCTTCACGTGACGCGCCTTGGACGCGGTCGCTTTGCGCAGCGACTCAAACAACCCAGGATTCGCGTTCGCTTGCTCGATGCGATCGGATCGATCGCGCGCTCGTGGCAAGGGTCGGACGACGGCGATACTCTTCGCAAAGCGTATCGCCGCCGACCGAAGATCATCCTCGGCGACGATTTCGTCGAGGATGCCGATTTCCTTCGCCTCCATGGCAGTAACATGGCGACCTGACACGATCACATCGGCGGCCGCCTGCGGCCCGATCAGGCGGGTAAGCCGCTGCGTCCCGCCGCCTGCCGGAAGGATGCCCAGCGTCACTTCGGGCAGGCCGACCTTCGCGCCTCGCGTGGCGATGCGGTAGTGGCAGGCCAGCGCGTGCTCGAGCCCTCCGCCCAAGGCGTAGCCGTGCATCGCCGCCACAATCGGCTTTTCGCTGGCGTCCAGCGCGGCCGCACTCGTGCGGGTGCTCACGGAGCGCGCTTTGCCGAACTGACGGATGTCGGCGCCCGCCATAAAATTGCGCCCGGCGCCGATGAGGGCCAATGCGATCACCTGGGGATCGGCGTTGGCACGCGCGACCGCCTCCATGATTCCTTCCCGCACTCCGGGACCCAATGCATTCACGGGAGGGTTGTCGACCGTAATCACGCCGATCCCGTCTTCAACCCCATACCTCACCACCTCCACCTCTGTAGCGCTCATCTCGTTTTTCGCTTTGGCTAACGACAATTAACGGTTGAGATGGTATCATTCAAGTTCTGTTCTTCAGTATCGGTTCCACTGTTCGGAACTTTTGGAGTCACCCATGACCATCAAGGGCAAAGCATGCATCGTCGGGGCGTACGAGCATCCGCTACGCAAGGCACCCAACCACTCCGTAGCGCAGCTGCATGCTGAAGTCGCCAAGGGAGCGATCGAGGATGCGGGACTCGCGAAGGATGACATCGACGCGTACTTCTGCGCCGGCGACGCGCCCGGCGCCAACGTCTGGTCGATGGCGAACTACCTCAACCTCAATCGGTTGAAGCATCTGGATTCGACCGACATGGGTGGTTGCTCGTACCTCATTCACGTCGCTCATGCAGCAGAAGCCATCGCCGCGGGCAAGTGCAACGTTGCGCTGATCACGCTCGCTGGGCGGCCGAATTCCGAAGGCAGTTCCGGAACGCAGGTGCGCGTGCGGGGTGTCAATCTTCCAGACGCGCCGTACGAGTTGCCATACAACCCCGTGAACCTCAACCTGTATGCCATGTGCGCGATGCGCCACATGCATGAATATGGAACGACGAGCCAGCAGCTCGCCTGGGTAAAGGTCGCGGCGTCGCATCACGCGCAGTACAACCCCAACGCGATGCTGAAAGACTTGGTCAACATAGACGAGGTCATCAACTCGCCGATGCTCTCGGACCCGCTCCATCGCCTCGACTCGTGCGTCGTGAGCGATGGAGGTGGCGCGGTCATCGTGGCTAGGCCGGAGATCGCGAAGTCCCTCAATCGACCCAAAGTAAGCATCATCGGCGCTGGCGAATCGACCAAGCACCAGATGGGCGGGAAGCTCGATCTGACTTATACGGGCGTGGCGTGGACTGGGCCGCGCGCGTTCGAGGAAGCCGGGGTGAGACCCGCGGACATCCACTATGCATCGATCTACGACAGTTTCACCATTACCGTAATCCTTCAGCTCGAGGACTTAGGCTTCTGCAAGAAAGGCGACGGCGGCAGGTTCGTATCCGATGGCAACCTCATTTCAGGCGTCGGCCACCTGCCGTTCAACACCGACGGCGGCGGCCTGTGCAACAACCACCCGGCAAATCGAGGCGGGATCACCAAGATCATCGAAGCGGTGCGGCAGTTGCGCGGCGAGGCGCATCCGAAGGTCCAAGTGCCAGGCTGCACGCTGGCGCTTGCGAGCGGCATCGGCGGTGCGATCGGGCATCGCCACGGGGCCGCCACATTGATCATGGAAAGGGAGTAGACGCGATGCCAACCTTATCGCTCGACCGAAAGATCAGCGACCCAGTTCTCAACCCCGGCGACGAGCCGTATTTCGATGCCGCAGACGGATCCAGACTTCTCGTCAAGACATGCAGGAATTGCGGACAAGCGCATCACTATCCGAGAACGATGTGCCCATTCTGCTGGAGCAGCGAAGTCGAATGGACCGAGGCGGGAGGCACCGGCGTGATCTACACGTTCAGCGTCACGCGTCGCGGGGCCGGTGCGCCATACTGCATCGCCTACGTTACCCTTGACGAAGGTCCGACGATGATGACGAACATAGTCGATGTCGATCTCGACACCGTGCGGATTGGCCAGCGCGTGAAAGCAGTGTTCAAGAGATCCGAGGGGGGGACAGCGATTCCGATGTTCACTCCCTTGCCCGAGAACGGTCGATGAGGGTTGACCGATGTCCCACGACGTATACGAAAGCAGGAGCACGGAATGACCCGCCGGATCGCACTTTATAGCGCGGTTGACGACACGCTCACCCATTACGACGTCGACGTCGACGCAGCAACGCTTACGAAACGCGCCAGCGTCAAGCTGCCGGCAAAGGTGCAATACGCATGGCCGCATCCATCGCGCAAGTACCTCTACATGTCGACGAGCAGTGGCGGCCCACGTGTCAAGTCCGACTACAACGATGTTGCCGCATATGCGATCGAGGGTAATGGCGCGCTTGTCCCGCTCGGGGAGCCTCGTCCCATGACCCGCCGCGCCGTACACGTGTGCTTGGACCCTGCTGGTCACTATATATTCAGCGCTCACAATTACCCGGCGGCGGGAATCACCGTTCATGCTATTGCCTCCGACGGCTCAGTCGCGGCCGAGATCGACCAACCGCCTCTGGACTATGGCCTCTACCCCCATCAGGTAAGGATGTTTCCATCGGGTCGCACGGCCCTGCTAGTCGATCGAGGTAATAACGCTCAGGACGGCAAGCCCGAGAATCCGGGTGCGCTTCGATCGTTCGGGTTCGATAACGGGAAGCTGTGCGCCGGCCAAGTCATTGCGCCCAACGGCGGCTACGGCTTCGGACCTCGCCACATCGACTTTCATCCATCCCTGCCGTGGATGTACGTGTCCGACGAGCGCCGCAATCGCCTATATATGTTCCGCTTCGCCGACGACCGCCTGGACGATGCACCGGTGTGCGCGCGCGAAACTCTGGCCGACCCCCAGAACGTGCGGCCCCGACAGCTTGGCGGTCCTATTCATGTCGACCCGACCGGGCGGTTCGTCTATGTGGCCAACCGCGCCGACGCGAGTGTCGAATATGGTGGATCGAAGTTCTTCGCCGGCGGCGAAAACAATATCGCGGTGTACTCCCTCGATCAGAAAACCGGCGTGCCCACTCTAATCCAGCACGCGGAAACACACTCTTTCCACGTTCGCACTTTCGCCTGCGACCCCAGCGGTCGTCTTCTCGTGACGGCAAGCATCAGAGCGCTCGCCGTTCTGCAAGCAGGACAACCGAGAAAGGTGCCCGCTGCGCTCTCCATCTTCCGGGTGAGTGAGCACGGGCGGCTCGATTTCGTCCGGCAGTATGCGGTTGAAACGGACGGCAACCAGCTCCAGTATTGGATGGGAATCACGGGCTTGGCCTGAATCTTCTGTCGTCGCGGTCTTGTGCGTCGTCCTACTCGCGTTTGTCGCAGATCAAAGCTTGACGCTAGCGTCCGGGACATAATGTTCACTAATGCACATCGAAAAGAAAGCCTCGGCTTATGCGCTCCGTTCAAAGAATCCTGGCTGTATTCGAAAGCTTCTCTGCCGATCGCACGCGCCTGACGCTCCAGGAAATGGCGGATCGTATCGAGCTGCCGAAGTCCACCACCTTCCGCATCGTTCAGAGCATCGAGCGAGCGGGCTATCTGGTGCGCCTGGACGACCAGCGCTATTGCCTGTCGTTTCGCTTCACTCGGCTCGCGGGACTCGTCCAGAGCACGCTCGACATTCGAGAAATCGCGCGGCCGATCGCGACGGAGCTTGCGGAGAGCACCAAGGAGACGGTGACCCTGCAGATGCTCAGTGGAGGCAAGCGCGTGTGCATCGACGCTGTTGCGACAGCGTCAGCGTTGCGCAGTGTGAGCCAGCCCGGCGAGCAAGTTCCGCTCACCGCCGGATCGAGCTCCAAGACGCTGGTTGCGTATCTGCCGCAGAAGAAGCTCGCGCCGATCATCGCCCAGATTGCACGTACCACGCGGCGGTCACAGGCCGCAGTGCGTGCGGAGCTTGCGCTAATTCGCGATCAGGGATACGCCGTTTCGCATGGAGAACGCGTGCTCGGCGTTTCGGCCTTCTCGGCTCCGATCAAGGGCGTCGACGAGCAGGTGCATTACTGCCTGTCGGTCGTGGGACCAACAGTAAGGGTCCAAATGCACCAGAAGGAGTTCATCAAGCAGGTCGTTGAAGCCGCCGCCGACATTTCTCGACAATATGGTGGCAGCATCCGAGAAAGGGCACCAGCGGCATGACGAATCGGAAATTTGGGCTGACTCCGTATGCCACGAATTTCCGTCATAAAAAGGCGGCGCGGGTTAGCTCTGACCGTGATCACTTCCGTCCGGCTCCGCCTCGCGTGGTGTCCGCGAGCCTCGTCCAATGTGATCCTCTGGTTTCTCAACGTCCTTGCCTTCGTTCAGATGGATCACATGATGTTCAGGACGCGCCCTCCATCGACCAGCAGAGAGACCCCAGTGACGAAGTTCGCCTCGTCGGAGGCAAGGAAGAGGGCTGCGTTCGCCACGTCCCAGCCCGTGCCCTGCCGACCGAGCGGGATCTTGGCGTTGCGCTCGGCGACGACCTGTTCCCGGGTCTGGTTCCACGTGCGCGCCCTAGTGTCGACAGCCATCGGCGTGTCGATGAGCCCTGGCAGGATGCAGTTGACCCGCACGTTGAACGGAGCGTTCTGAAGCGCCAGTTGCTGGGACAGCGCGATGACGCCCGCTTTGGTCGCTTTGTATGCGACGTAGGGATACCGGCCGACGGCCGCGGCCGACGAGACGTTGACGATGGCGCCGGAACGCTGTTCACGCATGATGGCGACAGCGTGCTTGCAAGCGAAGACGGTACCGCGAAGGTTGATGCGATAAATGTTATCGAATGCCTCTTCTGTAATTTCGAGCAGATCCGCGTCGCCACCGGCAAGGCTCACTCCGACATTGTTATGCAGGATGTCGAGCGATCCCCAGCGTCGCCGGGCCTCGTTCATGGCTTGCGCGAGCTCGCTCTCGCGTGTGACGTCCGCTGCAAAGGCGGTGCAGTCGAAGCCTTCGCTTCTGATTATCGTCGCGGTCTCATCCGCCGATTCCAAACGCCTATCGACGGCCAGGACGCGCGCGCCCTCACGGGCAAATCGCATAGCCGCCGCGCGCCCGTTTCCTACGCCCTCGCCTGGGCTCTGACCCGCGCCAATGACAACAGCGACCTTGCCGTCCAGCCGTTTCGCAGCGGTCCACCCGGGCCCGCGATCAATTATAGCCATCCTGCCTCTCGCTTTGGAACGTCGACGATAGAGAGTCGCTTTGCAGTCAGTTGCTCATCTTCACAATCTTTCCAAACGCACGCCACTTGTTCACGTCATCGCGCATGTAGTTGAAGAATGCATCGGGGCTTCCCGTGCCCGGTTCCGCAAAGAGCGTGTCCTGCAACTGCGTGACCGCGCCCGGTAGCGTCGACACGCTGTTGATCGCCTGGTTGAGCTTCGCCACCACGGCCTGCGGCACACCCCGCGGACCGACCAGCCCGTAGTAGGTGTAAGGGTCGATCCCGTCGAGTCCCTTGAAGCCGCCCTCCGAAAGACTTGGAACATTGGGCAGACTCTTGACCCTGCGCGACCCAGTCACGGCGAGCGCCCGAACCTTTCCGCTAGAGACGAATGCGACGGCCCCTTGGACCGGGGATAATCCCATTTGGACGGAACCCACGACAATCTCCCGCATGATGTCGTTGTCGGACTTGTAGGGGATGTGCCTAGCCTTCAGCCCGGTGAGACTTATCAAGTATTCAGTCTGCAAATGGCTCGCGGAACCGATACCCGAGGATCCGTAATTGAGTTTGCCGGGGTTGGCCTGCGAGTACGTCACGAGGTCTCGCACCGAGTGAACCGGAAGGTCCGGGCTGATGACGATTACGCCCGGCACCGTTGCAACGAGCGCGATCGGAGTGAAATCTTTCAACGGATCATACGGCGTGTCCTTGTCGACGCCGGGTGCCTGCGAAAGCGAGCTGCCCGATCCGAGATACAGGGTGTAACCGTCCGGCGGGGCTGCCATCACCGATCTGATCGCCACCATTTGCTTGGCGCCGGCCTTGTTCTCGACGATGACCGACGCTTTTAGCACCTCTGAGAGCTTGTGCGCGTAAAAACGCGCAATGGCATCGGTGCTACCGCCTGCGCCGAAGCCGACGATGATTTTGATCGGCCTCGAGGGGTACTCCTGGCCCCATATAGGAGCCGACATCAAGGCCACGGTGCCGATGGCGCACACGGCTCCTACCAGTTTGGCAACGCGCATATTTACCTCGGAAACGATGGTTATTTACGACAGTTAGATGGTATCATTCAAGTTCTGTTAGTCAGTATTAGTTTCACTCATCGAAACCCAGCCAATCGCGAAAAGGAGACCACGATGGCACGACCTACGTCCTTGCTGATTGGAGGCGACTGCGGCCCGGCGCACGGACCTACCGATGGCTTTCCGGTTGCGGGCTATACCGAGCTTGTGCGGCCGGTGTTGGAAAAAGCGGATATGCGTTTCGTGAACTGCATGCGCACATACTCGGCTCGGGGCGAGCAGGCTGAGCATGCACCGCAAGTGCGACAGCCCATCGAGATGGCCGACATCTTCACCAACGGTATGTTCGATGCGGTCACCATGGCGAACAACCACAGCTACGACAGCGGTCCCGACGCCATGCTCGACACGAGGTCGCTACTGAACTCCCGCGGCATCCAGGTCACCGGGGCCGGTCGCGACCTCGCGGAAGCGCGCAGGCCCGTGATCGTGGAGCGCAACGGCGTGAAGGTCGGCTATCTCGGCTACTGCTCGGTCGGCCGCCCCGAGGCTGAAGCCGGGACCAACAAGCCGGGAATCGCAGCTCTACGCGTGAAGACGTGCTACGAGACGCGTGGCCCGCACGAGCCGGTTCGGATTCGCACGGAACCGGAGGCTAAGTATCTTGCAATGCTAATCGAGGATATCGGCGCAATGCGGCGGAACGTCGATGTGGTCATTCTCGCCTTCCATTCCGGTGTCATTCGGATTCCCCGCGTCGTATCGGATTACCAGGTCGCGGTCGCCCACGCCGCAATCGATGCAGGGGCCGACCTCGTGGTCTGCCATTCTCCGCATATTCCGAAAGCGATCGAGGTCTATCAGGGCAAGACGATCTTCTATAGCCTTGGTGTTTTCGCCATGACCAAGCCTTTTGCGGCGCAGGTGTGGCGTGAGCCCGCCTGGGCCCACGGGTCCGTGCGCAATCACGCCGATCTCGATCCGGACTATCCGTTCATGCCCTATGGCAAAGCGAGTACGCTGAGCCTGCTTGCTAAGGCTGAAGTTTCAAAGGAAGGGGTGCAGCGAGTGTCGTTCCTTCCTATGACGTTCGACGAGCGATACCGGCCAGAGATCGTGCGTCATGGCGACAAGCGGTTCGCGGACATCCTCGAATACATGGAATGGGCCTCCGAGGACATGCCGCACAAGTTCACAGTCGAAAGCGACGAGGTGATCGTGTCATGAATCTGGGAATCAGCGGAAAGCTCGCCCTCGTGACCGCCTCGAGCACAGGGATGGGCAGGAGCATCGCACTCGCGCTCGCAGCCGAAGGTGTCAACGTGGCGCTCTTCGCCCGATCTGCTGAAAAACTGCAAGCCGTCGCGAACGAAATCGAGCAGAAGCATCGTGTAAAGGTCGTGGCCGTCCCGGGTGATATGCTCGTGCTCGACGACGTGGAGCGACTCGCGGCCAGGTTGCGAACGGAGTTCGGCGGCCCCGATATCCTGGTCCTGAACACCGGACGCGCTCCCAATCCGATCCGCGCTACGCTCGATGAATCGGAGGAGGCGCGCTGGCATGAGGCCTACCGGAACCAGCTCTGGGGCGCCATCCAGGTCGCGAAGACCATCGTTCCGCTGATGCTGGAACGCGGCTGGGGCCGCATCGTCGCGATCACATCGGCTTCCGTGAAGGAGCCCATGCCGCACCACAGCCTTTCAACGGTGTTCCGCGCGGGCGTCACGGCGTACATGAAGCATCTGGCGAACGAGTTGGGCTCGAAGGGCATTACGGTCAATTGCGTAGCTCCGGCGCTCATCGACACCTCGCACCGCAGCGGCTCCGCGGCGTATACCGCCGATCAGACCGAGGCGCGCAAGAAGCTCACACCGCTCGGCCGGATGGGGACGCAGGAAGAAGTGGTCGGGGTGGTCGCCTTCCTCGCTTCGATGCAAGCCGGATTCATTACGGGCTCGAGCGTCCAGGTCGAGGGCGGCATGGTGCGCGCCCTCGTATGACGCGCATCGCCGAGTCGGTATAACTCCGGGGCCGCTAGTCCAGGACCTTTGCCCCGTAGACTCGCGAGATATTCGCGGCGGCCTTCACAACGAGCCTGACGAGTTCCTTCTCGTACTTCTTTATTCTGACGGTTGGTCCGGCCAGCGTCAGGCAGTAATGCACGGCCTCTTGGACGTCCTTGATGGGCGCGGAGGCAGCCGAAATGCCGAGCAGCCTCTCGCCGTGGGACACGGCATAGCCCTGCTCCCTGATCTTTGTCAGCTCGGAAAGCACGTCCTGTTGTGGGCGCTTCAGCGTTCTTGCGATGTTGGCGACGATGGGGGCCAGCTGCTCCTTGGGCATATGCGCCATCAGGACCTTCGAGCCCGAGCCTGCGAGAAGCGGGACCTGTTCACCCGGCTGGACCACGGTGCGCAACATCCCCGCCCCGGAAAAGGAATCGACGCATATGCGGTTTCGCCCGAGTACGGTGTGGATCGAGACGGATTCCTGCGTCCTTTCCGCAAGCTCCGCCATGATGGGGCGCGCGATCTCTCGGATGCCGAGTGTGCTCTTGACGAGACCCCCGAGACGCGTGAAGCGAAACGAGAGGCAATATCGCTGATCTTCGAGTCGCACCAGATAGCCCGCCTGCTCGATGCTCTGCACGATCCGAAAGGCGGTCGACTTCGGCAGCTCGATGCGGTCGGCGATCTCCTGGAGCGTGAGACTGGTCCGTTTGGTAGAGAAGCTCTCGAAAACGGCGAGAATGCGTTGAACCGAGCGCATCATGAGAAGGCCACTCCCCGCTGTAGGTATCGGGTCCGATACTACATCAGGGCCCCTCGGGGCTGTAGCGCGCGACGTACATCAGGGTGCCGAACCCGTGGGTCGAACAGGTCCCAACACGCCTTGCCTGCCAACAACGCAGCCGGCCAGCCGGAATAGAAAGTCGTTGCTGTGTGCGCGCCGCGGTGCAATCGGTCGCCTACCGGCCCTCGAATTTGGGCCGCCGCTTCTCCTTGAAAGCCTGGATGGCCTCCCTGTAGTCGGCAGTGGACTGAACCACCGCCATGTTCGCAGCGACGGCTTCAAGGCTGGTTCGAAAATCTGTCCGCAGCGATTGGTACGTCAGCTTCTTGATGTCGCCTAGCTGGATCGGCGGGCCGCTCGCGAGCCGTTTCGCGAACGCGAGCACCTCATCCATGAACTTGTCGTCGCTGTAGACGTGATTGACAAGTCCGATCCTCAAAGCTTCGTCGGCGTCGACGAAGTCGCCCGTCCAGAGTAGTTCCAGCGCGCGGGAAGTTCCGATGAGCCGCGGCAGCAAGTAGCAACCCCCGTTGCCGGGAAGAAGTCCGACGCGGATGTAACCCTCCGAGAAACGTGCCGAATTGCCAGCCATGCGCAGATCGCACATGAGCGCGAGATCCATTCCAGCACCGACCGCCGCCCCATTGACCGCGGCTATCAAAGGCTTCTCAAATTGTTCGACTGCGAATGCCACTTTGTGAGTGATCTTCTGCAGACGGGTCCTCCGTTCGAGGGGGGTCGGGTCGCCCTTTGCGTCCTCCTCCGAGCGCCTACCGAGGTCGCCCCCTGAGCAGAAGGCGTCGCCTGCGCCGGTGATGACAAAGCAACCTACGTCCGGATCCTCATTCGCGGATTGCAGCGCGTCGCGAAGAAGCGTCAGCATCTCATCGCTCAAGGCATTCTTCTTCTCGGGCCGGTTCAAGCGAGCGACCAGCACACGGTCAGTCATCGAGACTTCAAGATCGGCCACCTCGGATCTCCTCAGGTTCGTAAGACTACTTCGCTGGGGTCGCGCGATGGCGGGTGTGCTGTTCGCGCGCTTCGTCAAGCGCTGCCCTCAACGAGCGGTTGATCCATCGCTTGTTGTCGGCGAACGTCTGCTGGTCCTTCGAGCCAAGCGCTTGGGCGCTCGCTGCGCCGGCGGCGTCGAGCTCGCTTCGCGATGCCACCTTCGCGATGAGACCCCGGCCCGACGCTTCGTTCGCAGGCATGCGACGGCCGCTCTGAATAAGGTCCAACGCGAGTGCCCGACCGCCGATCACCTCGAGGATGTTGGATCCGGAGAATGTTGCGATGCCGAGGTCGATTTCGGGAAGTGAGAGTTCCGCCGTATCGACAGCGACACACGCATCGGCAAGAAGGGCAAGCATCGCGCCACCCCCTATCGCCGACCCGTTCAATACCACGATGACGGGTTTTGGCGTATCCATGACGGCATCCTGTAACGAGGCGTGCGCAGCGGAGCGTCGCTCGCGGTGCTGGGCGAAGTTGCCGTCCTCGGGCTTCTCACGCACATCGACCCCGGCGCAAAAGAAACGGTCACCGGCGCCCGTCACCACCACTGCCCCCACGTCCGGATCGCGACCTGCATTTGTAATCGCAGCCGCGGCCCGCTCGAGCAGGTCGACGGTCAAGGCGTTGGCCTTCTCCGGCCTGTTGAATGTCAGCCAGAGGTGCGCGTCGCGTCGTTCCAGAAGCAAAAGTCGGTCGGTCATTCCCATGCGATGTAGAACCCCGATCGATTGCGTGTTACGCGTTGCCGCTTTGCTTCACGGGAGCCTGTGCAGCGGTGCTAGGCACGAACGCGTCCGCGAAGAACTCGGTTCGGGGCAAATTGCACTTAGCGGTAAAGTCTTCGCGGGCAGCTTGGACAACGATCGGCGCCCCGCACGCGTAGACCTGGTGCCCCGACAAGTCGGGGAAGTCCGCCATTACGGCGCGATGGACGAAGCCGGTACGGCCCTTCCACGCGTCGTCCGCCGTTGCATCGGACACGACGGGCACGTAGGAAAGTCCGTGAGAGTGTACCCAATCTTCGACTATCGAGTTCAGATACAGCTCGCCGGGCCGACGTCCGCCCCAATACAGCGTCATCGCGCGGCCGCTTCCCTTGCGGAGCTCGTGCTCGATCATCGCCTTCACCGGCGCGAAACCTGTTCCACTCGCGACGAAGATGATGGGCTTTGCGCTGTCATCGCGCACGAAGAACGTTCCCAGGGGCCCCTCGAGGCGGAGAAGGTCGCCCTCCTTCATGGTGTTGAAGACGTGTCTGCTGAAGGGGCCGCCGTAATTGCGCAGATGCAATTCGAGGGCATCGTCTTCATGGGGCGGATTCGCGATGGAAAGACTGCGGCGAAGGCCCGCCACCAGGATGTCGATGTACTGCCCCGCCAAGAACTTCAACCTCTGGTTCGCCGGCAGCCTGAGCCGGATGCGCATCACGTCGTCGGCGAGACGCTCCAGCCGCTGCACCCGAGAAGCCAGCTTTCGCACAGGAATGCCAGCGGCGGCGCTAATCAGGGTGCATTCGATCGTCAGCTGCGACAGCGGTTTCGCCTGACAAAATAGGGCATAGCCTTGTTCTCGTTCGGCATCCGATAACGCGCTGGGCTCATAGCGCCCGTAATCGACGGTGCCTTCGACAATCTTGCCTTTGCAGGTACCGCACACGCCGTTCCGGCAGCTATGCGGCATGACCAACTCGCTACGCTGAGCGGCTGCGAGGATGGTCTCTCCTTCCCTCACCTCTAGGATGCGGCCATCGGGTTCGCACGTGACTTGGTAGGCGACGGAAGTCATGTAGTTGCTTCCATTCCCGCTTGGCTAGCATCGTCAGCCACGATAACCAGCGCGTCGGCTGCGACAACCCCGTTAGGCAATACAAAGAGCGGATTGATGTCGACTTCGCGCAAATACTCGCGGTTTTGCCAGGCGAATTGTGAAAGCGCCGCTAGGGCCCTGGAGACCGAGATCACGTCAAGCGGTGCGCTGCCACGGGCACCATCGAGGATTCGGCGACATTGGAGCTCGTCCAGCATCTCGCCCGCGGTGTGCTCATCGAAAGGGGCAATCCGACATGCCGAGTCCCGAAGGATCTCGGTGTATATGCCGCCCGCTCCGACGACAACCACGGGTCCGAACACGACGTCGTTCACGACCCCCGCAATGAGCTCGAAGCCGCCGCGCACCATTTCCGACACCATCACGCCGTCGATGCGGGCGTTGGGCTTGTGCTTGCGGGCGTTGTCGAGCACTTCGCGGATCGCGGCATCGAGTTCCGCACGGGATTGGATCCCGACCTTGACGCCGCCGATCTCGGTCTTGTGCGGAATGTCGGGCGATACGATCTTGACGACCAGCGGAGGCTTCATGGTGTCAAACACGTCCGCACCGACACCGTTGACCACGACGTCCTTCGTGACGGGGATCCCAATACTTTCGATAACCGCCTTCGAGTCCGCTTCCGACAGGGAACCCTTCGATCGCGCAAGTTGAGAAATCTCGCTGCCGCTCTTGGTCGTTTGAAAGGCGGCCTGCTTCGGGGGCGTTCCGTTGACACGAGCCCGGGCCTCGCCATACCTCGCCAGCATCGCGATCGCCTTGGCCGCGCGTGACGGCGACGGCAGTACCGGAACCCGCGCTTCCGCAAAAAGGTTCAGCGCGTCACCGACCTCTTTCGGTGGCGACGACGAGAAGACAACAATCGGCTTGGTCGCCGCTCCCGCGATGCGGCTCAAGACCTGCGCCGCCGCCAAGCTTCCTGCCTTGCCGGTGGTTGCGATGTTCACGCAGACCGAGCCCGCATTCGGATCATCCAGGACCGCCCTGACCGCCCTCTCCAATTTGTCTTGATTGGCTGTGGAGAAGTACCCGGCGGTGAGATCAATAGGATTATGGACAGCGCCGATACCCGGGACCACCTCGGCGAGTTGCTGCCTGGTCTTCTCTTCGAGCTCGCACAATTTGAGTCCCTCGCGCTCCCCGGCGTCGGCGAAAACGATGGCCGACCCACCCGACACACCCATCACGGCAACACCGCGCCCCGTGGGATATTTGGCGGCCGCCAGCGCCTTCAAATAGTCGACCGCCTCGTGGATCTCCCTGATCTCGACAATGCCTGTCTGCTTGAAAAGGGCTTGGTAGAAGTCGTAGCTCCCGGTGATGCTAGCCGTATGCGAAGCTGCCGCGCGCGCGCCCTGCTCCGTCACGCCCGCTTTCCACACCAGCAATGGTTTGCCCGCCGTCAGCGCGCGGCGTCCGACGTCCAACAGCGGTCGAGCGTCTTTCGTTCCTTCTATGTAGGCAACGATGCACTTCGTTTCGGCGTCATCCAGAAGCGCATCGATCAGCTCGACGGAATTCACGTCGCTTTCATTACCGGTCGCGATGACGTGACGGAATCCGATGCCCGCCTCGGCACACGCGAGTGCGATGCTGTAGCCGAAGCCGCCGCTTTGGGTGACTAGGGAAACGGAGCCGGGCTCGAGCTTCGGGTCGCGCGTGATGCTGCCGAACGCCGCATAGACGTTCGCATGCACATTTGCGAACCCCAGGCAGTTCGGGCCGATGATCCGAATGTTCGCCGCCTTCGCGATCGCGAGCATGCGCCGCTCACGCTCGATCCCTTCGGGCCCACTCTCACGAAAGCCTCCGCTCAAGACCACCGCAAACGACACGCGCTTTTTCGCGCACGCTTCGAGGACCGGTAACACGCCTTGCGCGGGAACGCCGATCACGACCAAGTCGATGTCGTCCTCAACCTCCTCGACTGACGGGTAGCATTTCAGTCCCTCGAACTCTCGATACTTCGGGTTGACCGGGAAGATCTTCCCGTCGTACCCATATTTGAGAAGAGACCGCACGGCTTGCGAACCGGGCCTCGCGGCGTCATCCGATACGCCGACTACGGCGATTGATCGTGGCTCGAAGAGGTACTTGAATTTGCTCATCTCTGTAGCCGGACGACTCTCCGGCGCGGACCTCGTGTCAGTGAAACTGCAAGAGACCTTCGTGCTGCAGCGCATCCGCGGAAACGCGCGAAGGCCGACCCGCAAGCCCCGGGCAAGCGGCCTCGCGCATGACTTCGCTACTGCTACTCCTCGCGCGGGTACTGGAGGACCAGCGCTTCCACTCCCTGGTCGCCCGCGCGTATCTCGAACTCTTCTTCGGTCGGGTCCACTACCACCATGGACCAAAGCGGCAGTTGCTCGCCCGCGTGCACGAGACTGCCGTTGCCGACGAAGACGTAATAACCGCCAGCCGCCCTCGGATCCGGGCCCTTGGCGGTCATGCCAGAACCGAGTCTCACGATATGACCGGCCAAGCCGTCATCCGTCTCGTCGAAAAGCGGCTCCCACATCGCTTCCTTATGCGCCCTCAGCACCGGCTCGATCGAGAACTTCACGGGCGCCGAAGTAAGGTGGCGCCGTTTGCTGGCCTTCAGGTGATCCCGGTACCCCTCCTTGTGGAGATAAATGGGTTGCGAGTTTCCCGTGTGCATTCGCATAGCCATGAACGAAAGACCCTGAGCTCCCGCGATAACCGGCCCGTACGCCGTGTGGTGGTCCTTGAACTGGACGGTAAGCGGCTCAAGCGCCTTCTTTTGGGCCCCAATTGTTCCCGAGCCCGCGACGAATAGCTGGAACATCGTCACGCCGTGGAAGTGAGGAACGATCGTCTCGTGTGGATTCAGGTCGGACATCGTGGCTTGAGGACCCGGACCGACCTCGGTGGAAACGCGCGGCCCGAAGAACACCGTGCCCCAATGCTGTTGTCCCGTGCCGGGAGATATCACGACGGCTCGCTCCGAGAGCGCGTCGGTTCCATTTCGCGTATAGATCATGCTAGCTCTCCTTGTATGTTCCGATGTCCCAGGCTCCAAGGTCGGCGGCTTCAGCGCGTAGCGTCAGATGCTCGTCGACTCGGGACAATCTTATCACCGTTGTTTTGCTGAGTAGCATCTGTTCCGACCAATGAAACCGCAAAACACCTCAACACATATGTCGGGGATGCCTTTGATCCAATGCACCGCGATGGCTTCGTAGACGGCGCACAGACCTTGACGATCTGCTCCTGCATCCACCAGACGGTGCCGCGCACACAGTCGGTCACTACTTGTGTCATTTGGCGTAGGCATCCTTCGACCGACGGATTGGTCCGGTCGGTGTCGCATCATTTGTGACGGATTCACTCGGAAATCCGCATCAAAACGGACTTGGTCTGGGTGTATGCCTCGATAGACTCGGCGCCCATCTCACGCCCGTACCCGGACTGCTTGTATCCGCCGAGCGACATGACAGGATCGGTTTCAGCGTAGGTATTGATCCAGACTCGGCCCGACTTCAGGGCTCGCGCGACGCGATGAGCGCGGTTAATGTCTCGGGTCCACACCGCCGCCGCGAGGCCGTACTCAGTATCGTTTCCCTTTAGCACGGCGTCGTTCTCGTCCTTGAACGGAATGATCGATAGCACCGGGCCGAAGATCTCTTCCTTCGCGATCTTCATGCCGTTGGAAACGCCGCTGAAAACGGTAGGCTCCACGAAGTAGCCAACGTCGCCTACTCGAGAGCCACCCAGCACCAGCTTCGCGCCCCCGCTGCGGCCGGTGTCGACATACGAGAGCACCCGCTCCATCTGCTTGCCAGAAATCAATGGGCCAAGTTTGGTGTCAGCATCGAATGGCGAACCGACCTTGTACGTGGACGCAAGACGGGAAACGCGCTCGGCAATTTCGTCGTGCATGCTCTCCTGGACGAACAGTCGCGTGCCGGCCGAACAGACTTGGCCCGAATTCCTGCAAAACGCAACCACTGCCGTCTCGATCGCCTTCTCCACATCGGCGTCGGGGAAGATGATGTTCGGAGATTTACCACCAAGTTCCAGCGTCACCTTTTTCATATTGCCCACCGACGCCTGTAGAATTTGCTTTCCGACGGCAGTCGATCCCGTAAACGCAATCTTGTCGATGTCCGGGTGCGCGGCCATCGCGGCGCCGGCCTTGGCACCGAAGCCAGGTACAAAATTCACGACGCCGGGAGGCACTCCCGCCTCTTGGATCAACTCAGCAAGGCGCAAGTTCGTCAGCGGAGCCTGCTCGGCTGGCTTGACAACCGCCACGTTGCCACAGGCAATGGCTGGAGCAATTTTGGTCGCTGCCATGACCAGCGGGACGTTCCACGCGCTTATGAGGGCGCAGACACCCATCGGCTCACGTAACGTGTACACGAATCGGGCTGCGTCGGTTGGGTTCGTCGTGCCGTAAATCTTGGTGGGCCAACCAGCGTAGTAACGAAAAAGTTCGGCTGCGGCCGCGACGCGTCCGATGGTAAACGACAGCGGCGCGCCCATGTCGAGCGTCTCGAGTACCGCCAATTCCTCGGCGTTTTGATCGATGGCGTCCGCAATCTTAAGCAGGAATCGAGTCCTGGAGTGCGGTGAAATGCTCGACCACGACGAAGATTCAAGCGCACGTCGTGCCGCGATCACCGCAGCATCGACATCAGCGCTATCCCCCTCGGCTACTTCCACAAGCGTCTGTTCGGTCGCGGGATCAATCGTCTTGAACGTCTTCCCCGAGATCGCGTCGACCCACTCGCCGCCGATGAACAGGCATTTGGGCCCTCTCGCAAGCCAGTCCAGCGCCTTACGATGCCCGGGATTCACCGCGGACGATTGGGCCTGACTGTGCGCATACGGTGTCATGCTTGAACCTCCAAATCTATGTGATGACGCAATCGTGAATTCAGTAGCCGCGCTAGCGAGTTCATCCCGATTGCGTGGCCTGCAATTTGATAGAGGACATCGCCTCATACAGGGACTGAGCCATCGCTTCGCAGTTGGGAGCTCCAGCAATTTCATTGACACCGACTTCGAAGAGGCTGCGCACGGCATTCGAGATCATCATCGGTGCGCCGTGGGTCACGCCTAGTGCGCCCGCTAGCTTCAGGTCCTCGACTGCTCCCTGAAGCTCGACCGGCGACATGCGTTGCCCCGATAGCAACGACGGCAGCAGTTTTTGTGACGCAACGCTCCAACCCGAACTCTTCCTCAAGACGGTCGACATGTCTTCGAGACTTAAACCGTATTTGAAACCCGCCGTGACACACTCGAGAGTGGTCATCAGACATAGTGAAGCGAGCGCGTTTTCGATGAGACGAACGATCCGTTCATTTTCGCTACCGCCAGGAGCGTCAACCGACACCGTTACCGACGCTCGTCCTGACGTCATGTCCTGAGACTGTCGCAGACGTGTTGAAGCCATCGATTCGATTAGGCCGATCATGTCCTCGAGCAGCGCCTTGTCGCCGAGCGTGTTGGCACCGATTTGGAGCAGTCCGCGCACAACATTGGTGATCGGCATCGGAACGCCCACGTCCATGCCGAGCGATACCGCCTGATTGACGTCCTTGAGCATCAGGGACAGCGCAAAATTGGTCGATGACTTCCCCTGCGCGATCGCTGGCAGCATTTTCTCGGTCGTTTGGTTTCGCGCCGCTCCTTTGTTGAGGACCTCCGTCATGAAGTCGAGCGATAGTCCCGCTTTTCGCCCCAGTGCGACGAGCTCGAGCGTACCGAGACGACAGCCTGCATTCATTGCGTTGTTCACCATCTTCATCGCTTGGCCATCACCAACCCGCGTGCCACACCGATACACCGTCCCCGTGATCGTCTTCAGGATGGGAAGCGCCCTCTCAAAAACGTCATCGCTCGCCGACGCCATCAATGTGGCGCCCCCTTGTGGGACAACATGGGGGCTGGCGGACACCGCCGCGTCCATCATAGAAACGCCGCGCGCAGCCAGCTGTTGGGCGATTTCCGCGGTCTCGCGAGGGACGCCGCTCGTTTGGTCAATCACTAGCTTGCCTGGCGCGAGCCCCTGCGCGAGCCCTTCCGGCCCGAAAATCACTTGACGCACGTCGGAACTGCGTGGCAGACACAGCAGCACCACATCCGATGCCTGTCCTAGTTGTGCAGGTGTGGCCGCGACACTTGCGCCTAACTGCTCGAATACTTCAGCGGCAGATCGCCGAATATCCCAGACGCGAACTTCGTGTGTCGGCAAGAACCGGCGAGCGAGTTCACTACCAAGCGCGCCTAGGCCGATGTAACCGACCTTCATGTAACATCGTCTCCAAATGATTCCTTGTTGGCGTGGAACAGCATGCGCCGATCGCCTAAGGAGCCTTCTCTCGGCGCCGCGCGCCGAGGAAGAAGCCCACCAACTGCCAGGTGACGAACAAGAGGATGAGCACAAGCAGCGTGGCGCTTATTGGTTGCGTGGCGAAGACGCTGAAGTTGCCATCGGTCATCAACAATGCGCGCCGAAAGTACTCCTCCAGCATCGGTCCGAGGATGAAGCCCAGCATTAGCGGCGCGGCATCCATACCGAGGCGCACGAATAGGTAGCCGAGCGTGCCAAACAAGGCGGTGATGTAAATATCGTCAAGGTTGTGATTGAAGCTGAACGTTCCAACGCAGCAGAAGAACAGAATTGAAGGAAACAGCACCGCATAGGGAATCTTGAAGACCGTCAGCCACATGCGCACCATCGGAACATTCAGGATCAACAGAAAGCAGTTCCCGATCCACATGCTGGCCACCAGCCCCCAGAAAAGGTCGGGGTGGTCGGAGATCATATTCGGCCCCGGACGGACACCTTTGATGATAAAGGCGGCGAGCATTAGCGCGGTAGTCGCAGTTTCCGGGATGCCCAGGCTCATCAGGGGGATGAACGCGGTCCGCGCCGCCGCCTCGTCCGCCGCCGCCTGTCCCGCCACGCCCTCAATGGCCCCTTGTCCAATTTCATGCTTGTACTTGCTGACCTTCTTGTCGATGGCGTAGGCGCCGAATTGCGCAATCACCGGTCCGCCGCCCGGGAGGATGCCCAGAATTGAGCCGACCACACTACCGCGCAGGGCGCTGGGGATGATGCGTTTGAACTCCTGCCACGTGGGGATCAGGTGAATCTTGCCGCTGAAGGGCGTGCGCTCCTCCCGCATATCAAGGTTTTTGGTAATTTCGGCGATGCCAAAGCATCCCAGCGCAATGCTAACCACACTCACACCTTCGGTCAGGAAGGCGAGATTGAACGTGAACCGTTGAACGCCGCTGGTCACGTCGCTACCGATTTGCCCCAGCAGCACGCCGATCATGCACATCGCAAAACCGTAAAGCAGGTTTCCTGTTGTGACGAAACTGACGGCCACAAACCCCACGAGCATCAGCCCACAGTAGTCCGCGGGGCCGAACAGCAATGCAACTTCACCGAGCTGCGGCGCCAGACAAGCCAGAGCGATGATGGCCACGGTACCGCCGATGAAACTAGAAACGCCGGCCGTGAACAGTGCGAGCCCAGTCTTGCCCCTGAGGGTCATTTGGTAGCCGTCGATGCAGGCAACGATACTGCTCGCGTGCGGGATCCTCATCGTTATCGCACTCACGCTGTCGCCGTACTGCGCGCCGTAGTAAATGCCGGCCATCATGATCAACGAGCCCATCAGGGGCATGGAGTACGTCAGCGGCAGAAGAAGGCTGATCGTCGCCAGGGGCCCTAGCCCTGGCAATAGACCCACGAGCGTGCCCACGACACAGCCAGCTGCACAATACAGAAGATTCTGGAGTGTGAGCGCGTGCTCGAAGCCGAAAGCCAGGTTGTGCAGGATTTCCATAGCGCCACCTCAATATAGGGGTAGGTCCAGGCCGAGGAGCTTTTGTAGGGCGAATGCCACGGCGACCAGGCCTACGGCGATTTTGAGATTGCGCGTCCAGGAATACGAGGTGCCGGCAAGCGACGCACAAAACACCATGAATACGATACCAGCGATCATGTTCACGTAGCGGGAGATCGCTGCGAAGCCGACCAGACTTAGCAGGATCAGGGCGAAGTTCCGCACCGCGAAGCTCATCGGAATCGGTTCGACTAAGCGCGCACGCACTACACTCATCAGGCCCAAAGCTAAAAGAATGACGCTGACCATTAGCGGGAAAAGACCTGGGCCGGCGTTGCCAAAAGTACCGATCTTGTAGCGCAATGCCCCTAGGCCGAATGCTAGGGCAACGACGATCATGAAGAGGGCGCGGAGGAGGTTCTGGTTCTTCATACTTTGCAGCCGGAGTTTGGCCTACGTCCAGCTTGGTCGCGGCGATGCGCGATCAGACGCAGCCCGCGACCGCAGCATCGTCGAATCGGCCGCGGAGTCATATTCCGGCGTCGCGATTCAAGAAGCAATCCGGGGCAAGGGACCGGATTGGTTGCCGTGTCACTGTTTCTCGAACTTCAGGTCCGCGGCGATCTTCGCCATGTCCACGTACTCCTTGGCGAGGTATTCGGTGAATTGCTGCGAGGTGACAAACGTCGGATCCGAACCTTCGTTACGGAAGCGAGGTTCGAGTTCCTTCAGCGCTTCGCGAAGGGCGTTGGATAGCTTGGTGACGACTTCGGGTGGCGTTTCCTTCCTTGCAAGCAAGCCAAGCCAAACGGTGTACGTGAAGTCTTTCCCGAGCTCCTTGAACGTAGGAACATCCGGCAGGGGTGCCAGCCGCGAAGGACCTGCGACGGCTAGTGCGCGCATCCTTCCGGATTTGAGAAACTCTGCGCTGCTAATGTAAGCGTCGAAGAACATCGAAACGCGGCCGCCCATTACGTCCGGCATGACCGCGCCGTTACCCTTATACGGTACGGCTATCTCATCGAGGCCATAGGTCCGCAGAAAGAGCTCCGCACCGATTTGCGGTGCGCCAGCGACGCCACCGTGGCCATAGCTGAGTCTCTCCTTCTTGGCACGAGCGACGTAGTCTGCCAGGGTCTTGTCCGGCTGATTGCCGCCGACGATCAGGAGAAACGGAATCCGCGTCATGATGCCGATACCGATGAAGTCGCTCGGCTTGTATCCCGGCTCGTTCTTGATGTACGGCAAGGTTGAGAAATTCAGCGACTGCGCCATCAGCGTGTAGCCGTCGGCCGGTTGGTCCTTCACGTAAAGAATGCCTAGCAGAGTGTCCCCACCCGGCTTGTTCTCTACGATGATCTGCTGGCCTATCTTTTCGCTCATCTTCTGTGCGACGAGGCGTGTCGTGACGTCGGTCGCGCCGCCCGGCACGGTGCACACGATGATGCGAATGAGCTTGCTGGGATATGCATCTGCCGCGAAACTCGAGGCGGCGGTGGTAAGCATGACGCACGCCATGACCGAGCCAGCAAACAACCTAGTGACGGAAGTACGCATGCGACGTCTCCTTTGGTAGATGTCTGTGACGAGGGATCGCCTTGCAGACTATTGTTTCTGTCGCTTTGGATCTAGCTATCGACATTTAGAGCATCCTAATATACGTCGTATCGACCAGTGGCAATCGTTCCATTGTACGAAACTCAGGCGCGCCTTGCATCGTAGTTCCAATAGATGAAACCTGTCCCATTCACAAGGACTCATGGTAGAGTTGCAGTCACGACTTAACGTGCTGGCTTTGTCGCGCAAATAAATGGCGAGTTCAAGCTGGAATGTGTGCCGAGAAGTCGTGGGGCGTAGCCGCGCTCTGTGCCGATGCGGCGGACTAACGCGGACCCGGCGCCCCGCGATTCGGACTCGAGAAGAGGTGTCAGAGTGGATGCTTACGACTACATAGTCATCGGTGCAGGATCGGCCGGTTGCGCGCTCGCTCGGCGCCTTTCTGACGATCCTGAATCGAAGGTCTTGCTTCTCGAAGCTGGGCCACCGACCGATAAATTTTGGGTGCGCGCGCCGGCCGGCATGGCGAAGTTGTTCCTCGACAAACAGTTCAACTGGAGCTACTTCACGGAACCGATGCCGACGTTACGCAACCGTCGAATGTATTGGCCAAGAGGCAAAGGCCTCGGTGGATCGAGCTCCATCAACGGCATGATCTTCATCCGAGGCCATCGGAAGGACTTTGACCACTGGAAGAGCCTCGGCAATTCAGGCTGGGGCTTCGATGACGTCCTACCGTATTTCAAGCGGATGGAGCACAACGAGCGCGGTGAGAACGAGTACCGCGGGGTGGGGGGTCCAGTGTGGATCAGTGACCCAGTCATACGACATCCCAGTTCCGCTGACTTTATCGAATCGGCAGTGCGGACGGGCATCCCTCGGACCGACGACCTCAACGGCGAAACACACGATGGCGTTGGATTCATGCAGCACAGCATTCGGCGCGGCGAGCGTCAGTCGGCCTACACGGCATACTTGAAGCCCGTACTGAATCGAGCGAACTTGGTAGTGAAGACTGGTGTTCTCGTCCATAAGATCTTGTTCCAGGGCAACCAAGCGACGGGCGTTGAAGTATCTAATGGAAGCGAACGACGCATATACACGGCAGCGCGAGAAGTCGTCTTGTCGGCGGGCGCACTGAACTCGCCGCAGTTGCTCATGCTTTCAGGCATCGGGCCAGGGGCGGAGTTGCAGCGCCATGGCATACGGCCGGTCATCGACTGCCAGGGCGTCGGGCAAAATCTCCAGGATCACTTCTATGTCCATTGCCAAGCACGTACCGGGCAGGACAGCTCATACAATCATGAGTTACACGGGCTACGGAAGTATTGGCAAGGCCTGCGTTACTTGGTCAATGGGTCCGGGTACCTCGCACTTGGATCCTCTCAGGTTGCGGCGTTTGTGAAGAGTCGTGCTAACGAGGAATATGCTGATCTTCAGATCAGCTTCCGGCCGATGACGTTCACGTATCACCCGGATGGTGTTGTCGAGGTCGACAGAGTGCCCGCGGTGAGTGCTTCGGTCTATCGCGTCCGGCCGGCTGCAACCGGAAGTGTCACGCTGCGGTCGTCCGATCCGACCCAGGCGCCCGTGTTCACACCCAACTTTCTGACGGACCAAGACGACGTTCGCGCGATGATTCAAGGCATTCGAAAGATCCGCGAGATTCTGGCGACGGAACCCATTGCATCCCGTGTCGTTGCAGAGTACGCACCTGGACCGTCAGCGCAAACTGACGATCAACTCGTCGCTTTCATGCAGGAGCATGGCAACTCGGCGTTCCATCCGGCCGGCACGTGCAAGATGGGCCAAGACTCAATGTCGGTGGTCGACGAGCGGTTGCGTGTGAGGGGCGTTGAAAGACTGCGCGTCGTTGATGCGTCGATCATGCCGCGCGTCACAGCGGGCAACACGAACGCCCCCACAATGATGATTGGCGAGAAGGGGGCTGACATGATTCGCAGGGACTCCGTTCCGCGCCGCCCGGGCAGCTGACCTATGAGCTGCAGCAACGCGCAATCACTCAGCGGCACCGCGCGTGGACCCCGGCGCGCGGCACCATATGCAGAACGGACGATCTATGGGACAGTCGGCATCGGTGGACGATTCGTTCCGCACACTGAAGAAACTACGCGTCGACTTCCCGTACGGAAGCTCCGCCGCTCGCTATCGCGGTAGCGCCAGAGTGCCGACTTGGAGTGATCCTATTAGCCGGACCCCTGGATGCTTCTCTAGTTGCGCAAGCGCCTGGCTCGCCGCCTGCGGCGATATGCCCTGCGCGATTGCTGCCCGTCGCAGACTGCCGAGCTCTGCCATCTTGGCGAACTTGGCGATGGAGCGAAGTTCGTCGATCGCCATTTAGTCCCATTGTCAATCGCAACTTGCTAATGAATCAAGCCAGTACCGTCTAGTTGATTGTCTCCTGTTCACCTAAAGTCCTACAAACCGTCTGCGTCATCGACGACTTATGGCCACCACAACTTCAATGTCACCGAGCGGCTCTCATGTTGCGATCATCCTGCTGCCGCTCATGGCAGTCGTATTGATCGGCTTCCTGATCGTCGGTCTCGCCTTGCCGGTGCTTCCGCTGCACGTGTATCAAGACCTCGGTCTGAGCGCATTCGTGGTCGGTATCGTGGCGGGCAGTCAGTTCGCAGCGTCTTTCTTTTCGCGGATTTGGTCCGGACATTACGCGGATACGCGCGGACCTAAGCGCGCCGTCGTCATCGGGCTTTTGTCCGCCACGGCGGCGGGATTGCTCTATCTCGTCTCGCTACGTTTCGCCGACCAGCCCGTGCTGTCGGTTACCATCCTTATCGTGGGTCGGGCCGTGCTCGGCGGCGCCGAGAGCTTCATCATCACCGGGGCACTGAGCTGGGGTCTGGGTCTCGTCGATGCGAAGAACATCGGCAAAGTCATAGCCTGGATCGGAACAGCGATGTACGCAGCGTTCGCGCTCGGTGCCCCGGTCGGCTCGTTTCTCTACGCAGCGCATGGTTTCGCGTCGATCGCGCTGGCGACGACGCTGTGCCCGCTGGTAACGCTGCTACTGATCTTGCCGATGTGCCCGATCGCGGCGCAGCATCGTCGGTCGCCTGATTTCCGCAAAGTGCTTGGCGCCGTCGTCGTCCCGGGAATTGGTCTGGCGTTCAGCAGTTTGGGCTTCGGCGCGATCACCGCGTTCATCGCGTTGCTGTTCGCGGCGCGCGGTTGGAGCTCGGCCTGGCTGGCATTCACCGCTTTCGCGGGTGCGTTCATCTTCGCGCGCGTCGTCTTTGGTCACCTACCCGACAAGCTTGGCGGCGCAAAGGTCGCACTGTTCAGCATTTTCATCGAGGCGGCCGGTCAAGGGATGATCTGGCTGTCGCAAGCACCAGCGTTCGCGCTAACGGGTGCGCTTCTCACGGGTCTCGGTTACGCTCTAATCTACCCCGGTCTCGGCATCGAAGCGGTTCGTCGCACACCGCCGGCGAACCGCGGCCTGGCCATGGGCACTTACACCGCGTTCCTCGACCTCGCGCTGGGCATCGCCAGCCCGGGCCTGGGACTCGTGGCTAGCGGGGCCGGCCTCGGTGCGGTGTTCCTCGTCAGTGCGCTCGTGATCCTCTGCGCGGCGGCAATCGCATGGCGCCTCATGCGCACGCCTGTAGTCATCGCGTGATACGGCGTTTAGCAAGGTCACTGACGCGCGGTATGAAAGTAGCCGCGTTCCTCATCCACTAAACAGGAGATAGTAATGAAGAAATCCATCGCAGCACCGATCGGCGCGGCGGCATTGGTGGGCACGACGGAAGCATGCGCGCAACCGCCAGCACGGGAGCCCACTTCCCACGGGACATCTTCGGCCACGCCCGCGCCGGCGCAGCCGTCCACTTCGAACCAGAAGCTATTCGGTGATTTCGCCCCGAAGTTCGTGGAGCTCACCGACGACGTCCTGTTCGGCGACATCTGGGAACGTCCGGGCTTGTCCAAACGCGACCGCAGTCTCATCACCGTCAGCGCGCTCGTTTCAATGAACCGGGCAGACCAGCTGCGCTTTCATCTCGTCCGTGCACGCGAAAACGGCGTCACCCAGGAGGAGCTCGTCGAAGCCATCACCCATCTTGCGTTCTACTCGGGCTGGCCGAGCGCGTACAGCGCGATGACCGTCGCGAAAGAAGTGTTACCGCCCAAGAAGTGAGTCGACCGGATTTAATCGATCCCAAAAAACTCTTGCGACATTCAGCCGCAAACTCGAGAACGGGACAATGAAATGCCTCACACTACGTCAAGCTCTGGCCCGGATCTTCCGAGAAGCACAGAAGGCGCGGCTCGCCGAGCAGATTGTAGAAGATGTTGTCGCCACCCTGGACACCAGTGAGGACTCGGTTTCGGTGGCAATCGAGGAAGTCAAGCCACAGGAGTGGACCGAGAAGGTCTACAAACCCGAGATCGCGAAGAACATGGCGAAGGTCTACAAGAAGCCGGGCTACGAACCGCTATAGCCAATGTCACGCGTCTTCATCATCGGCGCGACCGGCGGCGTCGGTTCGCGGCTTGCGGCGCAGCTCGTTGATCGCGGAGACCAACCCATCGGTCTGCACCGACGCCCCGAGCAAGCACGACTGCTAAAAGTGCGTGGCATCGAAGCGGTCGCTGGCGACCTAACATCGATCGGGATCGACCAACTCGCAGCGCCCATGGAGGGGACTGCGGCCGTCGTGTTCACAGCGGGCGCGAGCGAGGAAGGACCCAGGGTAGCGGACGCGGTCGACGGACAGGGTGTGGTGGTCGCTGCGGCTGCGGCCGCGAAGGCTGGCGTTGCGCGATTCCTACTCGTCTCGGCCTTTCCGGACGCGTGGCGTGATCTTCGTATGCCGACCGAGTTCGAGCACTATATGAAGGTCAAGCGTCAGGCTGACGTTCATCTCGCGGGAACGGACCTTGACTGGGGTGATCCTTCGACCCGGCACCCTCACCAACAACCCCGGGACGGGACGGGTCCGCCTCGGCATGGCAATTCTCTATGACGAGGTCGCTCGTGACGACGTCGCCGCCGTGCTTGCCGAACTGGTCCATGCGCCACAAATACGAAGGGTCATCCTCGAGCTCACGGCCGGCCAGACCCCGATACACGACGCCCTTATCGGTGCCGTAGGTGGAAAGAAAGCGTTGGCACACCGTTGATACCATGTCCCGGGGACACAGCTCCTGTGCGGCACCGTCATTCATCGATTTTTCACGCCACAAGGAAGCACCCATGGAACTCAAGCGCGCCGGATCGCAACCCTCGACCAAAGGCCCTGTCGAGTACTTCACAGGCACCGTCCGCATCGACCCATTGAACGCGCCGCCTGCGCCGGCCCGCGTCTCATGTGCAAGCGTCACCTTCGAACCGGGAGCCCGTAGCGCATGGCATACGCATCCGCTCGGTCAGACCTTGATCGTCACGTCCGGCTGCGGTTGGACTCAGTGCGAAGGCGAGCCCATCGTGGAGATTCGCGCCGGCGACGTGATCTGGTGTCCGCCTGGACACAAACATTGGCATGGAGCAACGCCCACTACAGCTATGACTCACATCGCCATCCAGGAGGCGCTTAACGGCAAGAACGTCGAGTGGATGCAAAAGGTCACCGACGAGGAGTATCTCGCTGGCCCGCCGAAGCAACGTTGATGCAAAGCCGCCCGTCATTGTTTCAGAATCGGGGCGGCGGCATTCTCAAGCGGAAGCGCGCGTGTAACTCGCCGTGTCGTCCAGCGCCCCGGGTGACGTTGACAGAGGAACGGCGGCAGCCCGGCTCGGCGGACACCGGGCGCAGATGCGAGTCGAAGGATGCGTACCCATTACAATTTCCTGCCAACCTTGATCACAGTCGCGCATTGACCACCTCACCGCCAAGCGCACTGCAATGGCGGTCGCGCCTAGCACGGACGCGACGATCGACGATCTCAGGCGAGCTCGACTTGTTCGATGAGTGAGTGCGCCAGCTTGATGCGCCCGATCACCGAGATGCGATACATGTTTAGCTGCATACTGTTCAAGTAACGCACGAACAGCCGCTTCACTTCCGGGCTATGTAACGTCGCTTGGATCTTGCGACTCGCCGATTCCACGCGACGAAAGTCCACCTTCGCTTCGTTCGCGAGAAGTCGGGCGTTGATGCCGCCCTGGTCCAGCCTGATGGTTGCGTCTCCGTCCGCTACTGCGATGCCCTCGCAGAGGCACACCTACTAACGCTCCGAGCATCCCGCGGTACTCAGCGCTTTCGCCAGTCGAAATCAGTTGTTTCACAGCGGGCTTTGACATCAGTCATGACTGCCCTTTCCCATGGTCGCGTACTTTTCCTCCAGACGATCAAACACTTCTTCGGCCAGAACTCCCTGGCCACTCATAATTCCAGCGCGAATCGCCGCTTTCAATTCCGCCAACATCTGGACCTGTCGTTTCTCCTGCTCGTCCAAGACGGCTCCCCAAAAGAATGATCGATCAACTTGACGATGCACTGCCTGCGATCCTCACCGTCGTCCCTTTCGTTCACCGTGTAGCAGCAATTTAACCTAAGCCGGGTCCTTAGCTATCGCACAGTCCCGAGAGGCTTGGTTACCGCACTCGGCCGCTCCATAACAGGCTCACTAACAATTCCGTCGCCATCCACATTGACCCATCGCAAAACCTGAGCTTCGCGGCGCACGCTACATTGGCGCACAATCACCGAAGGTCGTCATAGCGAGCGACGGATTAGGAATCCGTTGGTGGCACCAACCTCGTTCGGTAGCCGCGACGAGCTTGAAAGTCGATGGCAGAGTTTCGCGAAAAATTGCTTCACGAGACGTGGCGGCGACAGCGAGAGACGCTCCGATAAACCCCAAAAACGGTGCGCAAACGAGTGGGACTCCTTTGAAGGGCCCTAATACCAAAGATTGTGCGACGACGATGAAAAACAGACTTAATAGACCCAAAAAATAGACCCAAAGTTAGTGGATGCTATCGATGCAAAACAGTGTGGAATTGGCTCCCCGACCAGGGCTCGAACCTGGGACCTGCGGATTAACAGTCCGTCGAGCTTGTATGTAATTTCATTGCATCATCAACTGCTTACGGCGTCCGCGCACCTTCGTCATCGCAGTCGAATGCAGTGCAATGCAGGGGTACCCAAAACGACGCTGCTACGTTTTTGTATACAGGTAACCATTGATCAATGCGTGCGGTCGGTCGATCTGCGAAAGTGCGTGGCTATGGAGAGCGAGAGTTTTCCGTTCCGTACGCGAGTCGCCTCACCGTAATGCTGCACATGAGTCGCGCAATTGAGCGGTTGGCGTATAGCGCACAACGATCTCCTGGTTCGCAAAGGCGGATGCCGATATTCGACTCCCCTGTTAGCCTCTCACGAACAGCGTGACGAGTTCGTTCGGCCCACGCTGGGCGCTCCAGTGCCCGTGGACGGTGGGATCGAAGTTTGCACCGGGAGGTAGCGTATCGGCCGCGTAGCAGTGGCCGCCCGTCTGGAGCACGCGCGAACTCCCATCCTGGAGCCCGATCTCCATTTCTCCGGCGAGGACGAAAACCCACTGCGACTTCGGGGTGCAGTGGAACTGGCTGCGAAAGCCGACGGGACTGCGGCGCAATTGGTACCCGCCAGAGGCAAATATCGCCGAAAGCATTGTTTGCGGCGTGCCTTGCTCCAAAGGCACTTGCTCCTCGCGGAATTTTGCGCGGCCATCGCGATCGGTGTAGAGCACGAGTTTCGTGAATGCAGTCAAGACGGGCAGCTTTCCGGTTCCCACATGAGCGGGTACTCTAACGCAAGCCTGCTGCTTCGCGCGCCAGAGCCGTGATTCTGCTCCAATCGCCGGCCGCGATCGCGTCGCCGGGAGTGAGCCACGACCCCCCAACGCAGCCGACATTGGACAGCGCGAGAAAATCCGGTGCGGACGCCGCAGTAACGCCGCCAGTGGGGCAGAACGTCACATCCGGAAACGGACCCGCCATCGCCTTCAACATGCCGATGCCACCGGCCTGCTGTGCCGGAAAGAGCTTGAGCTCGCTGAATCCGACAAAGCCTGCGGCCAGGACATCGGAGGGTGTCATGACGCCCGGCAACAACGGCAATTGGCAGGCGCGAGCGGCTTCGATCAACGCCGGTGTCAGTCCGGGGCTCACACCGAATTGCGCGCCAGCCGCGATCGACCTCGCGAAATCGGCAGGGCGCGAGATCGTGCCAACGCCGACGATGGCGTCCTTCACCTCGCTCGCGATGGCGCGGATCGCATTGAGCGCGGCCGGCGTGCGCAAAGTGACCTCCAGCACGCGCACGCCTCCCGCCACCAACGCCTTTGCCAAAGGAACGGCATTTGCCAAATCCTCGATGACGATCACCGGGATCACCGGTCCTGCACGCATCAACTCACGCGGCGTCATGATCAGAAGGTGAAGCGCGTATTGATGAACCTGGACTTGTGCTCGACTACGATCGCGTCGAGCAGATCCTCGTTCGCTGACGTCTGCTTCGCTGCTACCATCGAACGGATTGAAAACGCGCGCAGTGCGTCGGACACCGATAGCGTGCCCTCGGCCGAATCCTTGCGACCGGCGAAGGGAAAGACGTCCGGGCCCCGTTGACACTGGCAATTGAGGTTTACGCGGCATACTTGGTTCACCAGCGGATCCACCAGCCTACCGACCTCCTCCGGGTCCAATCCGAAAATGCTGACTTGGCCGTGGTCGGATGTCACAACGTACTCGAGTGCATCTTCCACGTCGGCAAAGGACATGACCGGAATGATCGGCCCGAACTGCTCTTCCCGATAGAGTTTCATCCCTTCGCGCACCGGATACAGAACCGCAGGGTAGTAGAGTGTCATGCAGTATGCCCCTCCGCCCGCGTTCACCACACGCGCGCCCTTCGCTTGCACATCCTCGATCGCTTCGGACATATACGCAGTTCGATGAAGTCCGGGCAGCGGCGTGATCGTGACACCCTTTTCCCACGGCATTCCCACCTTGAGCTTAGCGAGCTCTTCGGTGAAGCGCGCAAGGAAAGTATCCACGATCGATTCGTGGACGATCAGCATCTTGAGCGCCGTGCAGCGCTGACCATTGAACGACAGCGTACCGAGCAGGCATTCCCTTACCGTCAGCTCAATGTCGGCATTGGAAAGAATGATCGCGGCGTTCTTTGCATCCAGGCCTAGGATGGCGCGCAGACGGTGGGACTTCGGATGCTGCTTCTTCAGGTGGTCAGCAACCTTGGAGGAACCGATCAGGGCCAACACGTTGACCTTTCCCGACGCCAGCATCCGCGGCACGACCACGGCACCAGGCGCATGGACCGTGTTGATCACACCTTTGGGAAATGCGCTGCGGAAGGCCTCCATTAACGGCGTAAACAGCAGCGTCCCGTATTGCGGGGGCTTAAACGCCACCGTGTTACCCATGAGCAGCGCCGGGATCAGCGTGGCGAAGGTTTCGTTGAGCGGGTAGTTATAGGGCCCCATGCACAGCACAACGCCCAGCGGCGTGCGACGGATCTGCCCAATCGTGCCTTCGACCACTGCGAAGCGGGAGCTGTTGTTGTCGAGATCCTTGAGCGCAGCGAGCGTCTGCCTGACGTAGTCGACCGTTCGGTCGAACTCCTTTTCCGAATCGGTCAGGCTCTTTCCAATTTCCCACATGATCAGTCGTGACACGGTGCTTCGTTGCGCCACCATCTGCTTCACAAAATCCTGCATGCAGTCGATGCGGCCGGCCACTGACTTCGTCGGCCACTCGCCGCGACCGTTGTCGTAGGCCGAGACCGCGGCATCGAGCGCTCGGTCACTTTCGGCCTCGCCCATCACGGGGTAGCTGCCAATTTCGAGCTGCTGCAGCTTCCCGTCCGGCAAGCGCAGGCACACGGGCGACAACACAGTCTTGCGTTTGCCGGCCCAGGTGACCAACTCGCCATCGACCAGCCAAGTCGTTTGATGAATCGGCGCCGGCAACCGTTGCTCGACGGGGATCTCGTCCAGCGACGGAAACAATTGGCTCAGGGTTTCACTGGTCATCATGATTTCGGTTCGTCCGGAAGCACGGAGTGCATGTGGTGATTTGGGTCTTTCATGAATTGCGTCACCTGTTCGGCGGTCGGCAACGGCGCGACCGCGCCGTAACCCGTCGTCGTAAGCGCCGCCGCCGCGCTGGCCCAGCGCGCCGCGGCGAATGCGTCATGACCAGTGGCCAGGCGTGCCAGGAAGGATCCGTCGAAACAATCCCCGGCGCCGGTGGCATCGACCGCATCGACCGGAAATGCGGGAATCGCAATTCGGCGGTTGCCATCCGAGACCAACGAGCCATGGCGGCCCAGCTTCAATACGACGATGTGTGCGCCTTGCCTATGGCACCAATCGACGAGCGAAGCAGGCTCCTCGAGACCGGAGATCAGGCACACGTCATCGAGGCTGGGCAGAAAGTAGTCTGTGAGCGGGATCGTCTTCGATATGACAGTGCGCGCGAGGTCCAGCGACCACAGCTTGAAACGCAGGTTGGGATCGTAAGCGACATGGACTCCGGCTTCGCGCGCAACGCGAATGCAATGGAAGATGGTGTCGGTCGCCGAAGCGCTGATCGCTTGGCTGATTCCGGATACATGCAGGAATTTCGCGCGCTCGATCAGGTTCGCCGGTACGTCTGAAGGCTGTACCCGGCTCGCCGCGGAGCCCGCGCGCAGGTAACTGAACGTATGCCCGTCCTTGCCGTGCCTTACGAAATAGATACCGGTAGGGGCGGTCGAATCGATGGCCACACCCTGTGTATCAATGCCCTCATCATTCCAAAGCTCCAAGCACATCCGCCCGAACTCGTCGTCGCCAACCTTAGTAACATAGGCGCATTGCGCGCCCTGCCGTGCCGCGGCGATCAACGCATTTGACGTGTCGCCCCCGAATCCTTGCAAGTAGGTGCGACGGTCCGACTCGCGGATCTGGTTGAACTCGACCATCGCCTCGCCGACGGCAACGATGTCCACGCTGGCGAATTGCTTCATTGCGTTCGAAATCTCACGCACCGTCCGTGAACTCGAGCAGCAC
The DNA here is from genome assembly GCA_963745385.1 of uncultured beta proteobacterium. GTDB lineage: Bacteria > Pseudomonadota > Gammaproteobacteria > Burkholderiales > Casimicrobiaceae > PALSA-1003. The sequence continues at coordinate 243,874 of CAVUXI010000002.1, read as the reverse complement.
CTTGCAAGCGTCCTTGGGATTGCGTTCGACGATCGCGAATGCGTCCGCGACATTTCGAAAATCGACGCGGTGCGTGATGATTTTCTCCGGATGCACGAGACCCTTTGTGATCCATTCGATCACGCGCGGAAACATTGCACAGTTGAGGCGTGACGCGTACAGCGTGAGTTCTTTTTTCGTCAGCTCCTGCTGCGGGATCGCCGACGGGTGCGTCGAAAAGCCGAGCACGCCTATCCGCCCCGCCGGTGCCGCGAGGCGCACCGCTTCCTCGAGAATGCTCGGATGCCCGACGGCATCGTAGATCAATGTCGGACCACGCTCGACGCCGCGTTTCAGCGAGCGCCGCGGGCAGCGGCTCGCGCGCGGTGTTGATCACGTCATCGGGTCCGGCGCCGCAAGCGCGCGCGAGTTCCAAACGCTCGTCGATCTGGTCCGTGATGAACGCCCGCACACCATAGACACCTTTAAGTGTCTGCAAGATGTTGAGGCCGACCGGGCCGGCGCCATAGATCAGCGCCGTGTCGCTGGGAAATACTCCAGTTCGGCTGGTCACGTTGGCCGCGACCGCGAAGGGCTCGATGATCGCCGCACCCGTCTCTTCCACACCGGGTGGAACAGGGTAGGCATTGGTCGCCGGCGCACACATGAACTCGCTGAAGCCGCCGTCGCGATGGACGCCGATTACCTGCAAATTGTGGCAGACGTTGCGCCGACCCACTGCGCAGGCGTGGCAATGGCCACAACTGACGACCGGATCGACAACGACCACTTCGCCGACCCGCGCTGCATCGACGCCGGAGCCGACGGCATCGATTTGCCCTACGAATTCGTGGCCGATCACCCGGGGATAGACGACAAATGGATTCTTGCCATGGAGAATGTGAACATCAGAGCCGCAAATTCCGGCGAACCGAACGCGGACGCGGACCTCGCCTGCTTCCGGCTCTGGCTGCGGCCGCTCGCGCACGGACATCTGGTTGGGTTGCTCGACAACGACACTCAGCATAGGGTCACCTCGTTACCAATTCCACATGGAGCCATCGCGTAGCCGCGCGATTGGCAGATAGGCGCGTTCATACGGGTACTGGGCCGCGCGCTTTTCGTCGATGTCTACGCCCACTCCCGGCACGTCATCCATCACCATGTACCCGTCTTCGAAGCGATAATTGTGCGGAAACACCTCATCGGTGACGTCCGCGTGCGGCATCAGTTCCTGGATGCCGAAATTCGGCACCCACAGGCCGAAGTTGACTGCGGCGGCCATGCAAACCGGAGAGAGATCGGTTGCACCGTGGAATCCGGTTCGCACCTGGTAGAGCGCCGCGAAGTCGGCGATCCGGCGTACATGCGTGATGCCCCCACCGTGCACAATGGTGGTCCGGATATAGTCGATAAGCTGCTCGCTGATCAGGTCCTTGCAGTCCCAGATCGAGTTGAAGATCTCACCGACGGCGAGCGGCGTCGTCGTATGCTGGCGAATCAGTCGAAATGACTCCTGATTCTCGGCCGGCGTGGGATCCTCGATCCAGAAGAGGCGGAACGGCTCGACATCCTTGCCCAATCGCGCCGCCTCGATCGGCGTGAGCCGATGATGCGCGTCATGCAGCAGATGGAAATCGAATCCATGTGCCTCGCGCACTTTGCGGAACAACTCGGGGGTGTAGCGCAAATAGAGTGACGTATCCCACGGCTCCTCCGGCGGCAACCCCTTTTCAGCCGGTTCATAGTAACCAGAGCCTTTGCCCACGCCGTACACCTTGTCGAGCCCTGGAACTCCCGACTGCACGCGGATCGCTTTGAAGCCTTTTGCGAGGTAACGACCCACCGCCTCGACGGTCTCCTCATGGTCCCGGCCATTGGCATGCCCGTACACCATCAATCCGGCACGACTTCGTCCGCCAAGCAGCTGATATACCGGCATGCCGGCGAGTTTGCCCTTGATATCCCAGAGAGCCACATCGACCGCAGCGATTGCCGCCATGGTTACCGGTCCGCGCCGCCAATATGCGCCGCGGTAGAGGTATTGCCAGAGATCCTCGATGTTGCGGGGGTCGCGGCCGGTCAGGCATGGAATTACGTGCTCGTCGAGGTACGCCTTGACCGCCAGCTCGCGGCCGTTGAGCGTGGCGTCGCCCAATCCAGTCACACCCTCGCTGGTGACGATCTTCAGCGTGACAAAGTTGCGTCCGGGACACGTAATAATCGTATAGGCGCGCTCGATCTTCATCGTTGGCTCGTATTGGGTGAGGTCAATCCACGAAGTAATCCGCCGGCGTGAACTTGCGCAGCAATTCCAAGTCCTCCGCCACTGAATCGACATGTTTGTTGATCAGCATGGCAACGCCTGGGGCGTCGCGAGCAGCGAGACGGGACACCAGCGCCTGATGTTCGCGCAATGCGCGCGCCGCATGTTTGCGCACGCGCTCGAGCAGCAGGAAGCGGACGCGATCCAAATGAACCTTGACGCTCGCGACCATCGCCCACACACGCTGGCGGCCTGTAAAGTCGAAAAACCGGGAATGCATCATCTCGTCGAGGCGAAAGAATTCGCCAGGAAGCCCAGCGACAACCGCGGCTCGTTGCGCCACAAGCATGGCCCTGGATTCGGCGATCTGCGCCGGCGTGATCGTCGGCACGAGTTCGGCAAAATTGGCAGCCTCAAGGGCGCGGCGAATGAAACGGCCCTCGTGTATGAGCGAGAGGCGAACAGGAGCCACGACCGTGCCCACCTGTGGAAATACGTCGACTAAATGCTCCTGGGCCAGGAGGCGCAGCGCCTCGCGCACCGGTTGGCGGCTCACGCCCATGGCCAATGCAACTGTCGCTTCGGAAAGTGCCATGCCCGGAGTCAACTTTCCCGCCACTATTGCATCGCGCAGCCGCGCCTGAATTTGGTCGGCATAGGACTGCCGAGGATCGAGGGCGGCGCTAGTAAGTGCTGCTGCAACGGCGTCCAGGGATTCACCAACAGGTTGCCGCATCGGCGACTTCAGTACAGCGAAGCGTGCCATGGTCATTTCTCCGTTCGCTGATTCGCGGCACCTCATCGGCCCGACCGGTCGACGTCGTGGACGTGCCGAGCCTCAGACTTCCCTGCAGAGTATCTTCGGATACTAGTATGGTGTCAAGCGGAAAATAGCACCAACCCCAATAAAAAACGCTTGACAGTCCACCATACTAGTATTTTACAATACTGCCATATTGCAGCGGACGGCTATGGCTGCCTCTCGTCAAGCGGATCGCGTTGATGAGCACATCAAGAGGAACGCGCCGTGAATCGATTGTCGCGTCGGTGCCTGTCAGCACTGGGACCCGGGGTCACCCAGCCCGGCTATGACATTGCGCGCGTCCAGACCGGCATAGTCCACCTTGGGCTTGGCGCATTCCATCGTGCCCACCAGGCCGTGTATACCGAGAAGGTACTCGAGGGTGGGGACCTGCGCTGGGGGATAGCAGGAGTAAGCCTGCGTAGCCGCGTTGTGGGCGAGGCACTCATTCCGCAGGATGGTCTCTATTCGGTCAGCGAGCGCGACGGCGCGCAGGTAACCACTCGGGTTTTCGGAGCCATTCGCGAGGTGCTGCATGCGCCATCCACGCTGCCGCAGGTGTTGGACGCGATCGCCAGTCCCGACGTTCACGTCGTTACGATCACCGTTACCGAGAAGGGCTATTGCCAGCATCCGGCGACCGGCGACCTCGACGTCGGGGACTCGGGCGTCGAACACGATCTTGCAAACCCGGATTCTCCGCAGACAACCTTGGGTGTCCTGGGCGCGGGCATAGCTCGGCGCTCCGTCAATGCTCCGTTGACGGTGCTCTGTTGCGACAACATGGCCGCCAACGGTCCTACGGTGCAAAGGCTATTGTCGCAATACGCGAGTCGAGCCGCTCCGCATCTTGTCTCGAGAATCGAGACCCAAATTGGCTTTCCCAGCAGCATGGTCGACAGGATCGTTCCTGCGGCCACGCCGGCGTCGCTGTCCTGGGTCGAACAACGGCTCGGAATGCGCGACGACGCGGCGATCGTGTGCGAGCCGTTCAGCCAATGGGTCATTGAAGATCGTTTTGCGGGCGCCCGGCCGGCATGGGAAAGGTCGCGAGCACTGCTTACCGGTGATGTGCGGCCGTTCCAGGCAATGAAACTGCGTTTACTCAACGGAACCCATTCCGCGATTGCTTACATTGGCCAGCTCCGCGGCCTGCCCACCGTGTCGGAGGCGATGGCCGATCCTATCGTCGGCACCTTCGCCAGGCGGCTGATGAAGGACGATCTATTGGCAACAGTCGTCGCCCCTCCCGGATTCGATGTGCGGGCCTACTGCGACGCGTTGCTGCAGCGCTTCGAGAATCCGAATTTGGCGCACCGTACGGAGCAAATTGCAATGGACGGCACGCAAAAGGTGCCCGTGCGGTGGTTGCCGCCGCTGCGAGAGAGCCTGCGCGACGGCGTGGAGCGCAAGGAGCTGGAGCGCGCGCTTGCGTGCTGGCTGCACTACCTTGCTGCCGGCGCGAACGAAGCCGGAGAAACCTTGAATCTCCATGACGGCGGTGCGACTGAATTGGCCTCGCGCCTGAAGGCAGGGGCAAGCGAGTCCGAGAGCATCCAGTTGGCACTGGCGCACACGAGCGTTTTCGGTGATACCGAGTGGCCACAGCCATTCGTCGATCGAATCGCCAACCACTTGAGAACACTGCGTAGCGGTGGTGTCGCCGCCTTGATCAGATAATCGACAGGAAACAATTCATGACATCCAATATCGCATCCGAGTCATTGACATCCTTTGGCCGTGACCTATTCCGGGCGAGCGGCATGGACGAGGAAAAGGCTGTCACGGTCACCCGCTTGCTCGTGCTCGGCGACATGATGGGCAGGCAGACCCACGGCATGGCTCTCGCGCCCCTGTACCTGGATCAGTTGGAGAAGAAAATGATGCAGCCGACCGGCGAGCAGGTCTGCATCAAGGACGGCGGTTCGACCGTACTCTGGGAAGGGAACTACCTACCCGGGCTGTGGCTGGTGGACGAGGCATTGAAACTTGCGTTCGGCCGAGTCGCAGAGCATGGCGTCGTAACGATTGTCATCCGGCGCAGTCACCACATTGCGTGTCTCGCGGCATTGGTCAAGCAGGCCACGGATCGAGGCTACATGGCGATCCTGGCCAACTCGGATCCATCCGGCCGATTCGTCGCTCCCTATGGCGGCAAGGAACCAATGATGACTCCCAATCCATTCGCGATCGGCTATCCCGGTACCAAAACGCCCGTTCTAGTCGATATTTGTGCCTCCATTACGACCGTGTCGATGACCCGCAAAAAGGTGGCCGAGGGGCGACAGTTCGACCATCCCTGGCTTTTGGATGCCGAGGGTAAACCCACCACCGACCCCACGGTACTCGAAGGTCCGGCGCCCCGAGGGAGCATTCTCCTACTCGGGGGGGCCGAATACGGGCACAAGGGTTTTGGACTGGCGCTCATGGTCGAAGCATTAACCCAGGGCCTTTCCGGCTGCGGCCGCAAAAAGCCGGAGAACCGTTGGGGCGGAAACGTCTTCTTGCAGGTACTTGATCCGGAGGCGTTCGCAGGCCGCGCCGATTTCATCGATCAGATGGACTTTCTGACCGACAGCAGCCACACGAATGCTCCAATCAAACGGGACGAGCCCGTTCGTATGCCTGGTGAGCAAGCCGAGCGCAATATCGCCAAGGCGATGGTTGACGGCGTCTCGCTCACTCCACATGCCGCGGATGCGCTCGCGAGCTGGGCGCGCAAGCTCAAGGTTCCTGTACCGGATGCGCTGGGCCAACGCCAGTAAGCAATATTGGCCATTCGGGTTGCCAGAAGCTGGATGTCATTCACACTCACACAACAGGAGGCAAAATGAGGTCGGCAAGAGGTGAAAGAGTCACAATGTTTGCGCTCACCATTTTCCTGGCTGCCGCGATCGCAGCCGGCAACGTTGCAGCGCAGACCGTTTCCGAGATCGTCAAACGCGGCAAGGTAAAGATCGGGGTTCTGGTGGGTGCGCCGCCAATGGGCGCCGTCGACACTTCTGGCAACCCTGTCGGCTACGACGCCGATACTGCGACTCTTGTCGCGAAATACTTGGGTGTTCCGGCTGAATTGGTGGCCCTCGAGCCGCCCGCGCGCATCCCTGCGCTTGAAACCGGGAAGGTTGATTTCCTTATATCGACTTTGGCGCCGACGCCGGAACGCGCCAAGACGGTGATGTTCACAATTCCATACAGCGCATTTCAAGTCGGCATTTACGCGAAGAAGGCCGCCAAGATCAAGGCGTGGCCGGACTTAAAAGGGAAGAAAGTGGGCGTAAATCGTGGCTCTAGCGTGGAGCCCATATTGGTGAAACACCAATCAGACGGCTTGCAGATCGTTCGCTTTGACAACGACGCAGCCGTAATCCAGGCATTGTTCTCCGGGCAAATCGACGCCGCCGCTGAACCGGATACGATGGCCAATCAGAGCATCAAAGCCCGTCCCGATGGTGATATGGCGCTCAAGTTCATGTTCAGTACGCAGCCCAACTCCATGGCTGTCAAAAAGGATGCATTCGAATTGCATCAGTGGCTCAACAATCTGATTTACTACATGAAGCTCAATGGCGAATTGGATGAGATTTCCAAGAAGTGGGTGGGCTCACAACTTCCTGACTTGCCCACGTTTTGAACCGGGGCATTGGGTGAGAGCGCGCCGACAGGCAAGAAATGCAATCGGCGCGCTGCGGATTTTGAGAGCAACTGCAGGACACGTGAAAGAAGCCAAGTCCCCTGGGCTGACTGCTTGTCGTTAGTCCCTGAAGCGGCTCCCTCCCCAAGCATAGGAGGCAACTGTGAATTTCGAACTTCACTTTGAAACCATTCTCGCCAGTTGGCCACTTTATCTGGAAGGGACGTTGTGGACGCTTGGACTGGTACTTTGCGTGATCCCGATTGGCGTGTGCCTGGCAATAATTTTGGCGCTCGCTCGGAAGATCTTGCCCCGCCCAATTCCCGCGCTGGTGACGATCTACGTCGAGTTCCTGAGAAATACGCCATTTCTCGTGCAGCTTTTCTATATCTACTTCGGTCTTGGATCGCTTGGCTATCCCATTCCGCCGGTCTTGGGCGCAGTGTTGGCGCTGACGCTTAACCTTAGTGCGTACTCGACCGAGATCGTTCGCGCCGGAATTGATTCCATACCGGGTGCGCAGCTTGAGGCTGGTTATTCGCTGTCGATGACGGTTCGGCAACTCTATCAATACGTGGTAATCACGCCGGCTCTGGCAAAGGTTTGGCCTTCGCTGAGCAGTCAATTCGTGCTTACAATGTTAGCGACCAGTGTGTGTTCGTTCATTCCGGTAACTGAACTCATGGCGGTGACGAAATTTGTCGAGGCCGACACTTCGCGTGGGTTCGAAGCCTATCTCATACCGGCACCAATTTATTTGGCTATTGCGCTCGCAATGAAATGGGGATTGGCGCACTTGGGTAGGCGTTTGTTTCCTGCGTACCATGCAACCAGGGCAATTTCAGTCAGTGGAGGCTTGGGATGATCGAAACTCTCGGACTTCCCGAATTTTGGTTTCTGATTCGGTCGCTCGGCTGGACAATCGTGTTGACCCTGTTGGCCCTGGTTATTGGTGCGTTTATCGGTGGCTTGTTCGCCATTGCCCGGGTTTCGCACAACCGGGTCATCCGCAATCTGGCAATTAGCTACATCCTTGTACTCCAAGGATTGCCGGTGCTACTGGTTCTCTTCCTCGCGTATTTCGGCCTTGCGTACCTGGGGTTCGATCCGCCAGCGCTGGTCGTCGCAAGTCTCGCGCTTGGACTCTATGCGGGAGCCTACCTTGCCGACATCTGGCGTGGGGCAATGGAGTCCGTTCCTTTCCAGCAATGGGAAGCGTCAACCTCGTTGGCCCTAACGCGAACGCAGCAGTTCAGATACATCATTCTTCCACAGTCGGTGAAGATCGCGCTGCCGCCGACCGTTGGCTTTCTAGTGCAGCTCGTCAAGAATACATCGATCGTCTCGGTTGTTGGATATATCGATCTAATGCGTTCGGGCGAGCATATCGAAGCGAATCTGCATTCGCCTTTCATTATCTACGGCATTGTGGCGCTGCTCTATTTTGCTATCTGCTTTCCATTGTCGCAATTGAGCAAGATGCTTGAAAGGAAAGTCCATGCCCATCGTTAGGATCGAGAATGTTTTCAAACAGTACGGGGCCATCGAGGTATTGAAGGGGGTATCCCTCGATGTCGAGAGCGGACAGGTGGTGGCGATCATCGGCGCGAGCGGATCCGGGAAAAGCACGCTGCTTCGTTGTCTCAATGGCCTTGAAAGAATCACGTCCGGGAGGATTGAAATTGTAGGCCATATTTTGGATGATTCGTTCACGCATCTGCGGCAGTTGCGAAAAGATGTTGGTATTGTTTTTCAAAGCTACAATTTGTTTCCGCATCTCACGGTCGGCGAAAACATCATGTTGGCGCCACGTATTACAAAGAGCATTTCTCGGGAAGAGACGCGGCGGATTGCCGACGCGACGCTGGCACAAGTTGGTCTGACCGAAAAATTCAACGCTTATCCCGAGAAGCTCTCAGGAGGACAACAGCAGCGCGTCGCGATCGCCCGTTCTTTGGCCATGAAGCCAAAGGTCATGTTGTTCGACGAGGTGACCTCCGCGCTTGATCCACAACTCACGGGCGAAGTATTGTTAGTTATGGAAAAGCTGGCGGAAGGCGGGATGACAATGTTGCTCGTCACCCACGAGATGGGCTTTGCTAAGAGCGTCGCGGACATTACGGTTTTCATGCACCAAGGCAAGGTGTGGGAAGTCGGACCGTCGAAAGAATTGTTTGCGTCTCCAAAATCATCAGAGTTGCAGCAATTTATTGGGGGTAGCTTGAAGTGACGGTCTCCCGCTGGGCGCGGGGAATCAGGACTAGTCCTCGTTGGCGTGATGTGAACGACAGTGTTCAGCTGCATACTGTTCAAGTAACGCACGAACAGCCGCTTCACTTCCGGGCTATGGAACATCGCTTGGATCTTGCGACTTGCCGATTCTACGCGACGAAAGTCCACCTTCGCTTCGTTCGCGAGAAGGCGGGCGTTGATGCCCAGCCTAATGGTTGCGTCGCCGTCCGCCATTGCGATGCCTTCCACCGAGTCACGTTGCGGTCCGATCGCCGCGCGGGTGCTTCCGCCCGTCGAACTCACGTGTTTCACAGGTGGTTAAGGAATCAGCCGTGACTTCCCTTCTTCATCGCCGCGTACTCGTGCTCCAGACGAACAAACACCTCGTCGGCCGGAACTCCCGGACCGCTCTTGATTCCTGCTTGAATCGCGTCTTTCAGTTCCGCTACCATCAAGACTCGTTGTTTCTCCTGCTTTTCCAAGAGAGCCTCCTATAAGAATGATCGATCAACTCAGCGATGCAGGGCCTTCGATGCTTACCGTCGCCTCGGTCGTTCACCGCACAGATTGCGCAACTTAACCTGAGCCAGGACATTGGCAATCGCGTAGTCCTGAGGCTCTTGGTTACGCCGGCTGCTGGCCATAGAGAGCTTCGCTACAAATTTCATCGCCATCCATATTGGCCGTCGCAAGACGTGAGCTTAGCTCCTCACTCCACATTCGCGGCCTCGCCGAGTGCCTCGGCGTTGCACGCCCCAGGCCCGCTGTTTGTGCCCAACCAGAATTAACGCGTTGGCGTCTGGACCGGCGGCTTGAGCCGAAGCGTCCTTGCCCGGCGAGCGAATCCCCGGTCATCGAACGTGAGCAGCTCGCTGCATGCTTTGCTGGCGGCGAGATGCAGCGCATCGGCAAAGTCGATTCCTTTCCGGCAGTGGCTTAACGCTGCTTCGATTTCATCGCGGTCCTCGACAGTGATTCCGGGCAGCGTGATCAGATGGGCCAGGCACTCGATCACCTTGCTTTCCGGCTGCTCCGCCACGTACCGCAACACCCATTCGAGTTCCAGGATCACAGTCTTGGGAACGAACACGTCGCCGGCCGCGAGCACGCTAGCAGCCATACGTCCCTGCGCCGCATCGTCGCGGAGGTAGAAGCGTGCAAGGATGTTCGTGTCAACGGCGCGCACGCTTCGCTGCCTTTTTCATCGCCAACCCGCCGTGAATCTGGTCCACCGGAATCCGAGGCCCTTTGTAGTTTAGAATCGCAGCCCCCATTTCGATGCTTGAAGCGGCATGCCGCTTAACCAACTTGAGTCGCGCGCCGCCACCTGCGACGTCGAACTCGACCTTGCTACCTGGAGTGATGCCCAAGGCGTCCCGGACCCGTTTCGGGATGGTGACCTGACCCTTGCTCGTGACCGATACCGCCATAGACCGCCTCGCGAGTAATACCAAGTAATAATTTTACCAAATTACAGGGTGCACCAGGATGCATTGCTGACGGGGAATGACCATCGCACCCAGGAACCGACGAACGATGGCGCCTTCGCGTTCGTCCGGACGCGTGAGACCGACGGACCAAGAATCCGCAGGTCGCATTTGTTAACCTCCTGTACCGAAAATAAAAACGGCGCCGCAAGGCCGCCGTTCTGCGCAATTCTGGCTACACTTTTGGGTACAGTTTGAGCCGATGTTAGTGGATACTATCGCGGAAATCCAGATCTGTGGCTCCCCGACCAGGGCTCGAACCTGGGACCTGCGGATTAACAGTCCGCTGGGTCATCGCCCGGAGAGCCGCGCCAGTCAACGAACTCAGCCAAAACGGCGGGTAATATTTTCGCCCAGTTTCCGGAGTTTTCGCCTCTGAAGGATTAATTCGGCTTCGCAATGTTACCGAGCCTGCAACGCACGAATCACAAGCATCAGCACGCCTAGAATAGGCGCTTGTTGTGCCGGTCGACGCTGCAACGCCGACTCCGTCGTGTTTCGACTGTGCGGGATACGCTACCTCTTTGCCGCCTCCAAAATGACATCCGCGACCTGTTGAGGCTGCGACAACATCGGCGCATGGCTGGTTTTTAGAATAGTTGTTTTCGCACCAATCTTCTTGGCCATGGACAACTGCAAGTCGGTCGCCATCATCCTGTCATTCGCTGCCACGATGAAGTAGGACGGCTTGGTTTTCCAAGCCGCCACGCTAACCTTTTCATCGAAACCCTTGCTGTTGATCGGTACCTGACTAACGGCCATCAGGTTAGTCTCTGCTTTTGGTACGTCTGGCGCGAAATCGTTTGCCATAACTTCAGCGGGCAGGCTCAAGTAGCCGGTATCATCGGATCGCAATCTCTTCATACCGGCCGGAGGCTCAAATTCCTTACCCAGGTCATTGGCGGCTTGACCTTCGGATGGTGCAAAGGCCGCAACGTACACCAGCGCGCTGACTTTATCGCCGGCCCCCCGCCTGAGTGATCGCCATGCCACCCCATGAATGGCCTACCAAGACGACCTTGCCGGTTTGCTCGGCAATAGCGCGCTTCGTTGCCTCGACATCGGCCGCAAGGGATGTCAGTGGGTTCTGCACCGCAACCACCTTCAGGCCCTGGGCCTGCAACAACGGTACGGCCTTGTTCCACTCCGATCCGTCGACGAACGCGCCGTGCACAAGCACAACAGTCGTGTCGGAAGTCGCAGCCGACGCCAGGGTCGGCATAGTGAAGCCTGCTAGCATCGTCAATGCCAGCAGCAAGTTTTGAAAACTGGGGACAGTGATTCGCATAATCTATTCCTTCCAAGGGTTCAGGGGGTCAGAAGCGCTCTGCCGCTGCGTAGTCGTGCTTGTTGAACGGCGTGTCGAGGGCGTCGAGGACAGTCGTCTTGCTCTGCTCGGGTGCGGACTACATCATGTGATCTCCTTTCCTGCGGTGTTCGTAATTCACTTCATTGAGGAGAACGTGGTCGGCGCCAGCAATTCGTTGCTGATGTTTTGAACGAGCTGGCCGTCTTTCTCGGTCTCGGCTACGGTCGCGAGCCATTCGGGGTCGGCGAGGAATCTGCCCCAGCGCTTGTCGCGTTCGGCCAGGCTGTCCCACGCGAGCATGTAGGTGAGCTGCTGGTTGCTCTCTCCGATCAGCGTCGTCCAGAAACCGGCCTGGCGGATGCCGTGCCTTTCCCAGATCGGCAGCGTGCGGTTCTGGAAGCGCGCGAGCAGCGCCGGCAATCGGCCGGGCACGGCGTGATAGTTGCGCAATTCGTAGATCATCAGGTCGGTGTCAGTGGCCGGCGCTCTGACCGCCATCGACATGAACGATCTCGCCCGTCACGAAGCTGGCCGATTCGAGGTAGAGAATCGCGTCGACGACGTCGGAGATCTCGCCCATGCGCCCGAGCGGATGCAAGGCGGCGAGCTGCACGTACGTCTCGATGGGATGCATCGGTGTCTTGATAATGCCCAAGGCGACAGCATTCACCCGAATGCCGCGCTTGGCGTACTCAATCGCGAGCGATTTGGTCGCCGCGTTGAGGCCGCCCTTCGTTAGCGACGCGAGCACGGAAGGCACGCCGGCAATTGCGTTGTCGACCAGGCTCGTGGTGATCTGTACGACATGACCGCTGCCCTGCTTCTCCATCTCGGCGATCGCGAGTTGCGTGATGTTAAAGAAGCCGCTGAGGTTGACGGCCAAGATTGCCGCGTAGTCGGCCTCGGTGTACTGCGTGAACGGTTTGGCGATGAAGATGCCGACGTTGTTGACGAGCGTGTCGATGTGCCCGAATCGAACCATGCCCTCAGAGATCGTACGCTCCGCCGTCTTCCGATCGGCGATATCGCCGGGGACGACGAGAACGTCCGCGTCGCTCAACGGCTTGACCGACCGCGCCGTCGCGACCACGCGATAGTTTCGATCGCGGTACGCCTTGACGAGGGCTGCACCGATGCCCTGCGATGCGCCAGTAATAACCGCGACTTTCTGCTCGATACCCATACGAGCCTCAGGCGCCCACGGCCGAAATGGCCGTGACCCCGCCGTCGATCAGGAAGTCTGCCCCGACGACATACGCCGAATCGTCAGACGCGAGGTAAACTGCCAGCTTCGCGATTTCCAACGGATCGGCAATCCGCTTGCTTGGATTGTTTGCTCCGAGGACGCCCTTGACTGCGTTGCCCTGCTCTTCGCCGGCGAAGCGACCGAACATCGCCGTGTTCGTCGGACCTGGGCTCAGGGTATTTACCCGAATCCCGCGGCCCACGAGTTCGGCACTGAGGATTCGAGCGAGATGGGCGACCGCGGCCTTGCAGCTCGAGACGATCGAGGTTGTCGGCCATCCCTTGCGCGCGCCAACGGACGAAGTGATGATTACAGACGCGCCTTGCCTGAGTAGCGGCAAGGCCTTTTGGATCGTGAAGTAAACCCCTTTGAAATCGACGCTTATCACCTTGTCGAAGTTTTGCTCCGTCACGTCTTCGAACGGCAGGAACACGCTATAACCGGCATTTACGAGGACTCCGTCCAGGTGCCCGAACTCGCGCTTGATCGTGGCGAACATCGCGTCGAGGTCGGAGAGGTGGCTAACGTCCGCGCGAATAGCGAGACTTCCGCCTCCAAGCGTCTCCTTAGCTGCCTGCAGCGACTCTGTATTCAAGCCGCAGATGGCGACGCGCGCGCCCTCCCGGTCGAATTCCTGCGCTGCGGCCAGCCCGATCCCGCTGTTGCCGCCGGTGATGAGGACATTCTTGCCTGCTAGTCTACCCATTGTCGTCACTCCTTTAGATTAAACATAGCCGTGTCGGGTACAGTTTTGGACAAAATGTAACGATGCCACTAAAGTCGGCGGGCTCCGATGATGAAAGCAACCATGGTGGCCGGCGCGTCCCCAACCACGCGCCAACGGTGACGAGTTCCGTTCTGCACCAGGACATCGCCGGGAGACAGCAACACCTCCGCGCCATCGTCAAGCTCGGCCACAATGTTGCCTGAGAGAAGGACCCCGAAATCCGTCGTGTCGGTTCTATGAAAGCCGGGTTCGTCGCCATCCTCGATGTGCATCTCGGGAGTGGGTTCTGGTGCAACCACGCCGCCCGGCAAGTACGTTGACATGATGTAGCGGATGCCACCTACGGGCGGAAAAATACCGGGCGCGCCCGGATTGTTCCCCGCGTTCGGGTAGGTTGCGGGCTCATCGGCATTCCAGAGGAAGGCGAGCTCTCCCAGGCCAGGGATGGGCACCCCATCGACTTGCTCGTCTCGCACAAAAACAGCGCGACCCTCGGCGTCGTGGCCGGTGACAACCAGGCGTACCTGCATTCCGAGTCTTTTCTCGTCCGACTTGTTCATGGTCACGTCCTTGGATGGTTGTAATTTCGTCGTCATATTTAATTTTCCTTTCATATCCGTGTCGGTTACATTTTTGGACAAAAAAGTTAGCCGACGTCGCGTACCAGCTCCGCGAGGCTCGTTTTGCTGAGAGCCTGCTCAACGGCGTCGTTCGCGGCGTTGAAGATTGGGCCAAGCCTTCGTTTCATCGCGGAGGCCACCACGCATCGGTCATGCACCTGGCTGCGCTTCGCAAAAACTCCGTTCTCGCTCTCAACCGCCCTGTAGATCTGACCGAGTGGTATGCGAGATGGCGGGTGTCCGAGACCGACGCCGCCGTGGCGGCCTTGGCGAAGAACGACCAGTCCTTTTCGCTCGAGTAGCTTGAGGATCTTCCGCACGAAGACCGGATTGGTCCGGAGGCTTTTCGCGATTGCCTCCGAAGTCGTCCCTTCGTCGCCGGCGTGAGCGATGAAACTCATAATGTGGACGGCGCTCGCCAAACGGCTGTTCGTGGCCATAAGAGAACTCTAGCAGTTACCTTTAAGGCTGTCAAGCTCGAGCGTTCAGCAATATGGGGTCGACGCTGCCCGACAGCGAAAAGTTGAGCGGTGGTCGGTTCAAGGTGGTGCGTCACGCCGAAACCCCTGACCCGCGTTTCGTAACTGCGGAGGACACCTGCATCACCGCCTATAGCGGGCTGTTTTGAAGTGTCAATGACCTGATTGAATCCGAGCGCCTTCGCCTGCACGGGCCGTTCCAGCGAACGCCTCCAGGCCGCAGCCGCACATTGAACGCTGGCAAGCGCTTCCTCGGCGTCTCGGGCCAGGACGACGAACTTGCCGCGAAGTGACGTAGCGGCCGGCGATCTTCTAGTCGTGCGCATTGGCACTGGAAGAAGCGACCGCACATGTGCTCGCGGATGCCCCGAGCGTCGAGAAAGTGTCGAGGTCCGCGCTGAAGTAGCGCAACTTGAAGATTCGATCACCGCGCATCTCGAGCAGAGCCAGATGATCGACATCCGCGAATTGCTCCGGCGCTCGAACGTCGGAACTCGTCGCGTATTGAACGAACACGACGTTTGAATCGTTCGTTGGCAAAATCCACAGCTTCGAGACAGCTGCCCCTGCTCCTGCCTGCCTGGCATTACGCCAGCGCTTGGCGCTCAGGGCGGTTGCCTCGACCACGAAGTACGTTCCCGGCTCTTTCAGTGCGTACTCGACGACCGCATCGCTCGTGACAATGCGCGCGATGGCCGCATCGTCGCCGGTCGAGCAAGCGGCAACGTAGCGGCGCAGAGCGCGCTCCGCGCGGAAGATGAGGTCTGCTTTCGCTGCGGCGAGGGCGGTCGCGGGAACATGCATGCGCTCTGCCGCGAAACTCGTATGCACTGTCATCGCCAGCAGCACGGTTGCCGCAAAACGCAATATTGATGTGTTCATGAACAGGCGCTCCTCAGTTCGGGCACTTCTCTCGGACGTGACTAAAAGGGGTGCACCTCATCGCCGGGCGGTCGGGCTTCCCACGCCGGCAGTGATGGGTACTTGACATAAGCGTATATGCGTGTACTATGGGCGCATATACGCATATTGTCAACCCCGGAGAATCCATGGGCATTTCAACGGCGACAGCGTTTCCGCAATGCAACTGCCTCGCGCTGCGCCAGGCAGCTCGCCACGTGACCCAGTTCTACGATCAGCACCTGGCGCCCACCGGACTGCGAACAACGCAGTTCTCGATCCTGGTGAAGCTGAAGCGGCTGGGACCCATGACGATCAACACCCTCGCACGCGAGCTGGTCATGGACCGCACGACTCTTGGCCGCACGATGCTGCCGCTGGAGCGCGACGGCCTCATCGCCATCAGGTACGGAACCGTGGATCGGCGCAGCAAGGAGCTGACGCTTAGCAAAGCCGGCGTCGAGCGCCTGCAACACGCCGCCAAACTATGGGTCGAGGCGCAGAACGAATTCGAGGAAAGGTTCGACGCCGGGCGCGCGGCCGATCTGCGCGGCCTTCTCGGCAAGGTCGTCGTGTGTGACCTCGAGAAGCCGGGCGCCGCTTCGGCTTCGCGACGTCAGTCAACCCGAGCCAGGCTCGCATGATCCGATATCTCGAGGACTTAGGACCGGGACAGAAGTTCGGCTCAGGCCACCTTGCTGTCGACGTTCCGCGCATCAAGTCCTTCGCCCCGGAATTCGACCCGCAGCCCTTTCATCTCGACGAACGCACGGCGGGCGAAACGTTCTTCAAGGGGCTCGCTGCGAGCGGCTGGCACACAGCAACGATGACGATGCGTCTTTTGGTCGACAGCGAGCTCAAGCCAGCGGGCGGCATCATCGGTCCCGGGTTCGACGAAATGCGCTGGCCGCGCGCGGTACGGCCGGAAGACGAGCTCCACGTCGAAAGCGAGTGACTCGTCGTGCGCCGTTCGAAGTCTCGCTCCGACCAGGGTTCGATCAAGGTAAGAACGACGACGTTGAATCAGAATGGTGAGCCCGTGCAGGTCTTCGTCGGCAACCTGCTCGTGCTCCGCCGTTCCGCCTCCTTAGGAGAAGCCCATGGGTAAGCTCGAAGGAAAGACCGCCCTCGTTACGGGTGGCAGCAGCGGCATCGGCCTCGCCACGGCGAAGCGCTTCGTCGAGGAAGGCGCGTATGTTTTCATCACCGGGCGCCGGGAAGAGGAGTTGTCCGTAGCGGTGAAGGACGTCGGAAGCAATGTAACCGGCATCCGTGGAGACGTTTCGAACCTCGCCGACCTCGATCGCTTGTTCGACCAGATCAAGCGCGAGAAAAGCCGTCTCGACGTGCTGTTCGCCAACGCCGGCATCGCCAAGTACGCGCCGCTCGGCAAGATCACCGAGGAGCTTTACGACAGTATCTTCGACGTCAACGTCAAGGGCGTGCTGTTCACCGTGCAGAAGGCGCTTCCGCTGTTGCCTGATGGAGCCTCCATCATCCTGAATGCTTCGATCGTCGGCAGCAAAGGCCTGGCTGCCAACAGCGTCTACAGCGCGACCAAAGCTGCCGTGCGTTCGTTTGCTCGCACTTGGACCACGGATCTCAAGGAGCGGCGCATTCGCGTCAACGCCATCAGTCCCGGCTCGACCGACACGCCTGGGCTCAATGAACTCCTCGCCTCCTCCCCGGTCGGGGAGGAACGCCGCAAGATGATTTCCGCCATCGTCCCCCTGGGGCGGTTCGGCAGACCCGATGAGATCGCGAAGGCGGTCGTGTTTCTCGCCTCCGACGACAGCAGTTACATCACCGGGACGGAGTTGTTCGTGGACGGTGGGTTCGCGCAAGTGTAGGCCATGATCGCCGCGAACGATCGCGCCGGGTTGCGCAGAGCGTGGGTGGTGACGCTGGCGGCCGCCGCAATCCTCATGGTGACAATGGGGGCGCGGCAATCCCTGGGTCTCTTCATTTCGCCGCTCAACAGCTCGACGGGGCTCGGTATCACCACCATCAGCCTCGCGCTCGCCGTCGGTCAG
The DNA here is from genome assembly GCA_963745385.1 of uncultured beta proteobacterium. Lineage (GTDB taxonomy): Bacteria > Pseudomonadota > Gammaproteobacteria > Burkholderiales > Casimicrobiaceae > PALSA-1003. Next base: position 226,160 of record CAVUXI010000002.1, on the reverse strand, counting down.
TTCATGTGGGGCGCCATCCAGCCCGTGGCCGGCGCGATTGCGGATCGGTACGGTCCCGGAAGGGTGTTGGTGGCCGGGCTGATCGTCCTTGCTCTCGGCACGGCGCTGACTCCGTTCATGACCTCCGCTTTCGGCCTCATCGTCGCGCTCGGCGTGCTCGCCGCGATCGGCGCGGGCGCAGGCAGCTTCTCCGTGCTGGTCGGCGCCGCAGCTCGCCACCTTACTGACGATAGCCGCGGCAAGGTCGCGGGCATCATCAATGCGGGCGGCTCGTTGGGGCAGTTCGTCTTCGCACCGATCTCGCAGGCGTTGATCCAGGCGCTCGGATGGATGGGCGCGATGTGGTCGCTCGCGCTGATTACGCTGGGCGCCCTGCCCCTCGCGCGAGTTGTCAGTCCTCGCGGACCGGCGCAGCACCATGCCGCCGGTGCGTCCGCGCCATGGGAGGCGGTCCGCCATGCGATCGGCGATCGCAGCTACCTGCTCCTGCACGCTGGATTCTTCACCTGCGGATTTCACATCGCCTTTCTAGTGACGCACTTGCCGGGCGAAGTAGACCTTTGCGGACTACCGCCGGCGGTCGCAAGCTGGTCGCTCGCGTTGATTGGTCTCGCCAACATCGTGGGCAGCCTCGTCGCCGGCTCGAGCACCGGGCGTTTCCGCAGCAAATATATCCTCGCCATCATGTATGGATCGCGAGCGCTGCTGATCGGTTGGTACCTGATGGCGCCGAAGACCGAGTGGACGTTTTACATCTTTGCCGTGGGCCTCGGCCTCACCTGGCTCGCCACCGTGCCGCCGACCGCCGCTATCGTGGGCAAGCTCTTCGGAGTCCGCTATCTGGCCACGCTGTTCGGCCTCACGCTGCTGTCGCACCAGATCGGCGGCTTTCTCGGTGCGTATCTCGGCGGGATCGCGATCGCCCAATCCGGTGATTATCACTGGATGTGGTACGCGGACATGGGGCTCGCTGCTGCGGCCGCGATTATCAACCTGCCGATAAGAGAAGCTCGGGTCGGGCGATTAGCGATCGCTGCGTGAGGCGAGCAAAGCCGCATCTTCATTACCCGTGGGTCGAAATCTCGATGCGTCGCTCACGCTCCGCCGGGGAATGCAGCGCTTCGCGGCAATGCCCCACTTAGCCTGATTGATACCGATATCGGCGTCGAGAGCGTGCTCGATACGCTCGCCGCATTGAGCATGGAGTGTTCGCGTGGCGCCGCAAAGCCGGCACGGCGAACAGACCCAGCGTCAGATTCCGCTTCCGAGACGTGCGGAGCGCGTCAGGAGTGCGCCGGTCCACGCTGCTTGAACTCCGCGACATGGAGCTTTACGAACTCGCGCATGTTCGTCGGTGCTTCGCCGGTGAGCTTGAACATGGTATCCGTCATGCGGTCGTAACGCCCCTGCCTGGTCAACTCGGCCATAGCCGAGAGATGTCTGACGACGTGTTCAGGATACCGTGCCTGACGAAGGCCTTCGCTCCACGCCGGGAGTGGGACGTCGCGATATCGGATGGGCCGGCCGAGCGCCTCGGAGAAGACCCGCGCATAGTGGTCCAGATCGGCCGATTCCGACCCTGTCAGATCGTAGATTTTCCCGATATGCGGTGCGGGGTCGTCGAGGATCATCGCTACCGCACGCGACACGTCGACCGCCGAAATCGGCGAGGTCTTGCCGGCACCGAACGGCAGCGCCAACTCATCGGAGGCGCGCACGCTTGGGCCGGCGAGTTGAAGGAAGAAGCCCTCGAGGAAGACTGTCGGCCGCACCGTGACGACCGGCAGTCCCGACCAGGACAGCGCCTGCTCCGCCAGCCAGTGCAGCTTGTGCTGCGGGCTGTCGGTGGTCTCGGTGATGCTCATCTGCGAGACTGTCATCTGCGACATGTTCACGAACGCCTCGACGCCGTGGTCGCGCGCGACAGCGGCGGTGTTGATCGAGGCTTCCAGGTAGGCCGGCGAGACCGACATTCCGAAATACATGCGCGCGCAACCTTCGATGGCGCGGTGCATCGAGGCGAGGTCCGTCAGGTCGCCCTGTACGACCTCCGCGCCGAGCTGCCGTAGGGCTTCGGCGCGCTCGTCCTCCCGCCGAACCAAGGCGCGTACCTTGTGCCCCCTTGCGAGCAGGAGTTCGGTGAGGTTGCGGCCGATGGCGCCCACAGCGCCGGCAGCTCCGGTCACGAGGATCGGGTTGGCGTGTTTATGTTTCGTCGCCATATCGCTGATCTTGCGTTACTTTCAGAAGACGAACTGGCGGCGCGGCGTACGCGCCGGATGTCGCTCCGTAGCTGCTGAGATACTCATCGACCACCCAAGCCCGACGCCACGAGGCCCAATCGAATCCACTACGCGCTATGCCAACCAGGAGTAGATCGTAAGTCCGATGTTAGACCCATGTCGAGCGACTGTTTCTTGGCCGAAGCGGCCGATGCACGCGACATCTCATCAGGTGACGGTCAAATCATGATGGCGAAGTTCGCACTACGCTCCGTCAAGCCGAATTGACGCACTGAACGCATGGCGCGCCGAGACCATTACCACGTCTACGTCGTCGAGCTCTCGAAGCAGGTCCTCGACGAGCCACGCTTCATGAAGGCAAACCCCGGCTACCAAACGGGCAAGCCATGCGTCTATGTCGGCATGACGGGATTGGATCCCGACGTTCGCTTCGACAAGCACAAGGCCGGCATCCAGGCCAATCGCTATGTGCAACGATTCGGCCTGCGACTCCTGCCGGAGATTTACGCGGCCTACAACCCGATGTCGTACGATGCCGCGCGTGATATGGAGGTCGAGCTGGCGATCGACCTGCGCGAAGGCGGGTACGGCGTGTGGCAGGCCTGACTAGGTGTCGCTGGTCGACACCTTTCGTCGGCCGCTCTTCGTCAAGCCATGTTTCACTTTGGCTTCGACGCGGTAGCGTTGCGAGCCGCGTGTCGGCTTTGTCGCCCGCCGAGCGAGCGGCACCGCTGCCGCCTCATCCACCAGTTGTTGCAGTCGCGCGAGCGCGTCTTCGCGAATCCGTTTCTGACTGCGATAGCGTTGCGCCTTGACGACAAGAACGCCGTCGGTCGAGATTCGCTGATCCCCTGAGCGCAATAGCCGATCCTTTACCGCCTCCTCCGGGAGCGAAGAGGCGCGAATGTCATAGCGCACGTGAAGCACGGTCGACACTTTGTTGAACATTCTGTCCGCCCGCGCCTTGCGCGCGGGTGGCTGACCACGAGCTCGAGTGGACTGATGGGAATTATCGCGTTCGCGCGGAATTCAACTCAAACCTGGAATGAAGCTTGGCGACGCGTCGCCACCCGCGGATCACTTGTCCGCCGCTCTCCGTGCGCTATGTCGTTGATGAATCGCTGGGGTCCGCCGCAGCGCGCGGACTTCGGTAATAAAATATTACCCACAGTCCGTCGCTCTCTGTGCAGCTAAACAATTGATTATTTGGCTCCCCGACCAAGGCTCGAACCTGGGACCTGCGGATTAACAGTCCGTCCAGTCATCGGCCGGAAAGCAGCGCCAGATAACGGTCTTGGCCAAAACGGACGGTAATATTTTCGGCTGATTCCCGGAGTTTTCCCCTCTGAAGAATCAATTCGGCTTCGCAATATTACCCAGCCCGCCATGCACCAATCACACGCATCAGCTTGTTGTGCCGGTCGACGCATCCGGGGCCCACCTGTAATCCTCGTGCTCAACGACAAAGGGCGGTGTCTAGTCTAGTGGCCGTTTCCGACAGGCCGAGATTGGGACGAGCACCGGGAAAACGGATTCGGGAGCGCCAGTCGCACATAAAGTAAGCAGAAGATACGAGCCTAGAGAAAAGCTCGGTGCATGCAAATCATATGTTCCTATTACTACCCTCGCAGCGGTGCTTTGATAGCATCACACGACCGGCAGCCACAGCAAGCCCATGGGCAAACTTCAGAGTCGAGATAGAATGAACCTGCAAGACCACATCATATCCACTCTACCGGTCCGAGAAAGAATGACCATTGAGGATCAAATCGTCTTCATCGTGGATGATGATCGTCGGATTTGTAAGGCGTTATCCGCACTTCTTTCGACCTTCGATTTGCATGTGGTCACCTTCGGTTCCGCTGCCGAGTACATCGCGTATCCGAAGCCCGATTTGCCAGGTTGCTTGATTCTGGATGTGGAACTTCCGGGGCTCAACGGACTGGATTTACAGCGCCAGATCGGCGAGGACAATCACCCGCAAATCGTGTTCCTCACAGGACATGGGGACATTCCCCGTTCCGTGCGCGCGATAAAGGCGGGCGCGGTCGATTTCCTGACCAAGCCATTCAGTGAGGCAGACCTGATGCGCGCTGTTCATGCTGCAATCGCGCAGGATCGCGAAGTACGACAGAAGGGAGCGGAGCTGGCGGAGTTGCATCAGCGCCTTTCGCACCTGACGCCGCGAGAGCGGGAGGTCCTGCCCTTACTCGTCAGCGGCCTCCTCAACAAACAAGTGGCGGCCGAGCTTGGCATAAGCGAAATCACGGTTCAGATTCATCGCGGCAGGATCATGCAGAAGATGAAGGCCGATTCGCTCGCCGATCTGGTCAGAATGGCTGGGACGCTCAAGATACCGACGACCCACTCGAGGCATGCGCGACGATGATCGGCACATTTTTCTGCGGGCATACAATCGCAAAGGAGACACCCTGAGATGGCGGCGTCTGCCAATTGTGTGGTGGCAGTCGTCGATGACGATAATCGGGTCTTAAGGTCTCTTGGGAATCTGCTGGCATCCGCTGGCTATGCAGTGCGCCTATATTCATCTGCCGAGAAGCTTCTGCAACGCGACGGTGCTCTGGCGGAATTGGATTGTCTTGTTTCCGACATTGGCATCCCTGGCGTCGATGGCTTCGAACTGCAACGCGCCGCTAAAGCAGCGAAGCCGGGGTTACCAGTCATACTCATCACCGGTCGTGACGATCTGGCGAAACGAGCGGGCATCAGTGGCGATCGCGCCGACGCTCTTTTGCAGAAGCCCTTCGAGGGTTCCGATTTGCTAGCCGCCATCAGCAAAGCACTGGGGGCTGCACCTGGGTAGCCGTTTCGCCGTTGACCACCGTCTCACGAACAACCGCTGTCAGATGGGATAAGACTCACAACCCGATCGCTTTTCCTGGATCACGCGCTTGCAGACATTGGAGTATTGGTGGGCAGCGAGAATTGAAATACAGCGCCGTGGGGATTGTTCGGAGCAACCCAGAGGCGGCCTTCGTGAGCCTCGATGATCGAACGGCATATAGATAGTCCCATCCCCATACCGTCGGTTTTGGTCGTGAAGAGCGGATTGAATATTCGATCGATATCTTGCGGGCCGATCCCTGGTCCAGTATCGGCAACCGATACCATTACAGCGTCATTTTCTACGATCTCGGACTTAACGCACAGCACGCGGGGTTCATCGTTTTCCGCCATCGCGTGAATGGCATTCGTGATCAAGTTCAAAAGCACCTGCTCGAGCTGGATGCGATCGCCTTGTACGTCCGGCAGCTGTTTCGTTGGTTGGGCTTGGACCAGTATCTGATGCTTCCGCAAGTCACCGCCTTCGAGGGCAAGTGCTTCGCGAATGACTTCATTGATATTGAGCCTAGTTCTATTCTGGATGTCATTCTTGAAAGTTGCGCGGACACTTCTGATAACCTCCCCGGCGCGAGTTCCGTCGGAGGAGATATCTTTGAAAGCCTCCCTAGCCTTGTCGAGGTCTGGTGTCGAACCATTGAGAAAGCGCATGCCCGCGTCGGCACTCGTTACCATAGCCGTTAACGGCTGCCTGACCTCATGGGCGATCGAGGCTGCGACAGCGTCTCCGGTCAGCAGGCGCGCCTCGCGCTCGCGACGCTGAGCAAGGACCGCACCGAGCAGCCTCGCATATACCGCCCTTATCTCGTACAGCAGCACAATTAGGACGATGGTGCTGGCTAATAGCCCCACGATCCGAACGGCATACCAGGCGAGGCTGAATCGAGTCGCAAGAGGATAATAGGCTAGAGGTATCTCTATCATGTAAAGATACATCACCACCATCAGCCAAAGATCCAAAATTGACCGCCGCCGAATCCAGAGCACGATGAGGGCGGGTATACATGCCCCCTCGATGGGCGCCGCAACAAAATAAGGCCAATTCGAACTGTAGCGGAGCCGATCAAGCACGATGTGCGGCAGGTACGGTTCGCCCACGGTGCAGACAAAAACCGCTGCGGCGGCGACGGCCGCCGTCAAGGCGACACTCAGGGCGATCGCCGTGCGCTCTTCGCCCTTCGGGACTAGATAGCGCGAATCGCGATCCTTTGCCAAAGCGTAGCCGAGTACGTACAGCGGAAAGCCGGTGTGCCAGACAACGTACAGCCATGACGTAGTCTGCAAACCGCCAATCAAACCCTCTGCTGTAAAAACGCCTGGAAACGACGGCACCCATGCGCTAACCAAAAGCGCCGTGAAAAGATATCCACTTGCGATCACCAGAATGGCAGGCGAGCGCAGAATGGAAAACTGCGCATACAGAAGGATCGCGGTGATCACATCGAGCACGAGCATCGCCGCCCCATAAAGCGCGACAAAGGCTTGGATCTCGGGCAGCTTGATGCCCGACAAAGGACCCGCAGCGACAAAGAGCCAAATCAGAAGGCCGAATACGATGGCAAGAGCCAGCCGTTTTTGCGCACGACCTGGCGACAAATTCGAAAGGACGAATTGCCGTTCCTCCGGGACGTCAATGACAGTCTTCAATGTTGCAGTCATGCCGCCTGGTGCGATCCCTTGTGGTCGTTTAGCGCATCAGGCTAAAGCCGCCTGGAGCGCCTCATCTAATAGAAAGACGTGATACAGAAAGACATGATAGTCGCCCGGTGGGTCGACGACTATTCTTGGTTGCGATCGGTGGCCGATCACTTTGTTTGAAGCCACTTTACTAGACCAAGGAGAAGATCATGTCAGCAACCCCAAGCCCCAAGCAACCGGCCACAGACTCTGGAGGCAAGACGATCCGTCCGTTTCACGTCAACGTTCCGGAAGCGGAACTTACCGAATTGCGCCGGCGCATCATGGCGACGCGATTTCCGGATAAGGAAACCGTCGCCGATCAGTCGCAGGGCGTGCAGCTCGCTACGACTCAGGCCCTCGCGCAGTATTGGGGGACCGAGTACGACTGGCGCAAGTGCGAGGCCAAGCTCAACGCCCTACCGCAGTTCATCACCGAGATCGATGGACTCGACATCCATTTCGTCCATGTGCGTTCGAAACATGACAACGCGCTGCCGCTCATCGTCACGCACGGATGGCCCGGCTCGGTCGTCGAGCAGCTGAAGATCGTCGACCCTCTGACTAACCCGACGGCGCACGGCGGGAGCGCGTCGGACGCCTTCGATGTGGTGATCCCGTCCATACCGGGCTACGGGTACTCGGGCAAGCCGACCGAGACCGGCTGGGGCCCCGCCCGCATCGCCCGAGCCTGGGCCGAGTTGATGAAGCGCCTCGGCTACGAGCGCTACGTCGCGCAAGGCGGCGACTGGGGCGCGGTCGTCGTCGACATGATGGGCCTGCAAGCTCCGAAAGGATTGGTCGCCATCCACACCAACATGCCCGGCATCTTTCCAGCCGACATTGACGGGGCGGCCTTTTCAGGGGCACCCGCGCCATCGGGTCTCTCAGCCGATGAGAAGGTCGCTTACGAACGCTTGCAGTTCGTCTATCAAAAGGGAATCGCCTACGGGTTCCAGATGGGGCTGCGGCCGCAGACATTACTCGGAATCGCGGACTCACCCGTCGGCCTGGCGGCTTATTTCCTCGATCACGACGCGCGCAGCTATGCGCTCATCGCGCGCGTCTTTGACGGACAGTCCGAAGGCCTTACGCGCGACGACATCCTCGACAACATCACGATCACTTGGTTGACGAACACGGCACTTTCTGGCGCCCGTTTGTATTGGGAGTATTGGGGCAAAGGGTATTTCAATGCCAAAGGCGTCTCCATTCCGGTTGCCGTGAGCGTCTTCCCTGACGAACTCTATCCAGCCCCGCGGAGCTGGACGGAGCGGGCGTATCCCAAACTCATCCATTACAACAAGCTCGACAAGGGCGGCCACTTCGCGGCGTGGGAACAGCCGCAACTTCTCTCACAAGAGCTTCGTACGGGCTTCAAATCGCTGAGGTAATTCATAGATCCTGCGGTGGGTGGCGCGTGCTTAAGCGCTATCCACGGCTTAGTGATGTTTGTTTGAATGGCTGACCGATGTCGGAGGGAAACGCCAAAACGAAAGCCGTAGCCGGCCGCAATTCGCTAAGGCAGACGATAGACTCTTCTGAAATAAATTCACCGATGACCGGATCCCGCCGCGCAGAGCAGTAGGCGCCGCAACGCGTGAGCGGCGAAGCGAGGGCGCAATGGTGCGGAGGATGCATGGTCCGATGTTCTCTAGACCAGCGCTACGCTTCGATTCCGCAACGCATACGCCCGACGGATCAAGAGTCCGCCGCTCTCCGTATCCCTATCTTCCTGATTTATGCCGCCTTTGACGGGCAAACGGGCACGGAACATTTATTACCCAAGACGGAGAGGAATATTACCGAGGCAAAACGCCGATCGGCCGAAACCCGCATGTGAAGTCCCAAGACTAAGGTGACATTCTGGCTCACTTCTCAACCCAGGAGAGAGGGCCCATGACTAAGACCGAACAGAACCGAGTACTAGCTTGGCGGCTGAAGGTGCTGCGCGAGGCTAGCGCTGCGCCCCGGAACGTGGCCCAGACCTGCCGCCATTTCGGCCTATCACGCAAAGCGTTCTATAAGTGGAAGGCTCGATACGAAGCTCAGGGCGAGGCGGGGTTGTGTGACCGGCCGCGCGCCCCGCATCGATCCCCACAGGCCACCCCGCGCGAGGTCGTCTCCAAGATTCTTTATCTGCGGCAGCGCTATCACTTTGGGCCAGGAAGGATCGCAGACTATCTGCAGCGGTTTCACCAATTGAAGCTGGCACGCTCCTCAGTCCACCGCATTCTGATTCGACACGGACTAAACCTACTGCCGGCCAATCAGAAGCGTCGCCCAGCTGGGCGAGCGTGGCGGCGCTATGAGAAGCCACAGCCCGGACACCGCCTGCAATTGGACGTAAAGTTCCTCGAGCGGATCGCTGGAACGGGAAAGCGCTTATATCAGTTCACCGCCATCGACGACTGCACGCGCATTCGGGTGCTTAAGGTCTACGACGCGTGCAACCAAACTTCAGCGATTCGTTTTGTAGACGAAGTCATCCGACGCCTGCCCTTTCGCGTGCTGGTCATCCAGACGGATAATGGCGCCGAGTTCCAGTCCCGCTTCCACTGGAATCTCGAAGCACGCGACATCCGCCACGTCTATATCCGACCTAAGACACCGCACTTAAATGGCAAAGTCGAACGTTCACATCGCGTCGACGAACAGGAGTTTTATCAGCTCCTGGATAAAGACGGTATTGCCGACGATATCCACCTATTCAATGACAAGCTTCGCGAGTGGGAGGACTACTACAACTACCACCGACCGCACGGAGCCCTCGATGGGCAGACCCCATACGAGCGGCTCTTGGCAAAAACCGCTACCAGTGTGTCACCTGTGTCTTGAGACCTTACACATGGATATTGGCTCCCCGACCAGGGCTCGAACCTGGGACCTGCGGATTAACAGTCCGTCGCTCTACCAGCTGAGCTATCGGGGAACAGCCTTAAATTATAGCGTTTGCGTGCAATTCGGGTCAAACCTGAATCTCACGCGGATCGATGCTCACGTTACATCGGCGGCGGAGGAATCCTGTCGCTATTCTTGACGTGAGGCGCTGCGAGCTGCAGATAGTGGAACATCGACCACAGCGTCAGGATCGCGGCGACCCATAGGGCTATCGTTCCCAGCCACACGGTGTTGATTCCCGGAATCACCGGCTGGTAGAGCAGCAGCGCGATGATCGCGGTGATTTGCGCGACGGTCTTCACCTTTCCGATGAACGCGACCGCGACGCTCTTCGCCTGTCCCAGCTGCGCCATCCACTCGCGCAGCGCAGAGATCGCGATCTCGCGGCCGATGATGATGATCGCAAGAGACGCGTCGGCGCGATCGAGCCAGACCAGCACGATCAACGCCGAGACGACCATGAGCTTGTCGGCGACGGGATCCAGGAACGCGCCGAACGCCGACGTCTGACCCCATTTGCGCGCGAGATATCCGTCGGCCCAATCTGTGATCGCGGCCAATGCGAATACCGTCATCGCCAGCCAGTTTTTCGCGGGCATCGACAACCACGTCGCGGGCAGATAGAACACGCCGACAAAGACCGGGATCAGCACGATCCGCAGCCAGGTCAGCGCGGTGGGAAGGTTGAATATCATGGCAGGAATGCGCGGGCTATCGCGCGAGCCCGCCATTCTACGCCGGTGGCAGAGAGGGTCCGCTTGCAGCGCCGCGCAGGGTCAGTGAAGCTCGGAAAAAATCCGCTCGGCAAGCGCGCGGCTGATTCCCGGCACGCGCGCAAGATCCTCGACGCTGGCAGCCTTGACGCCTCTGAGGCCGCCGAAATGCGCAAGCAATGCTTTGCGCCGGGTCGCGCCGATCCCGCCGATTTCCTGCAATGTCGACGTCGTGCGCGCCTTGCCGCGCCGCGCTCGGTGGCCCTGGATCGCGAACCGGTGCGCCTCGTCGCGTATCTGCTGCAGCAAGTGCAGGCCGGGATGATCGGACGGCAGGATGAGCGGATAGGCGCGGTCGGGAAACCAGATCTCCTCGAGGCCCGGCTTGCGCTCCGGTCCCTTGGCGATGCCGATGAGCTTGGTCGTATGCAGCCCCTGCTCCACCAGAACTTCCGCGGCGACGCCGACCTGGCCTTTGCCGCCGTCGATCACCAGCAGATCGGGCGCCGGATATTCTCCGTCGACGATGCGCGCAGCGCGCCGCGACAGCGCCTCGCGCATCGCCGCGTAATCGTCGCCGCCGACCGGCGGCCTGACATTGAAGCGGCGATACTCGCCGCTCTGCATCGCGAGGCGATCGAAGATCACGCAGCTCGCCACCGCTGCCTCGCCCATGGTGTGGCTGACGTCGAAGCATTCAATGCGCTGCGCCGAGGACGGAAGACCCAGCGCCTCCTGCAGCGCTGCCAAGCGGTCATCCTGCGTCGCCTTTTGCGCGAGCTTCTGACCGATGGCAAGCGTCGCGTTCTGCACCGCCATGGCAACCCAGACGCGGCGCTCGCCCCCGGGGTTGGAGACGATCTGAACTTTGTGCCCCGATTGCTCGCTCAGCACTTCGGCAAGCACGGGGTCGTCTCCGCCCTCGGGCGCAATGATGGTCGGCGGTGCCGAGCGGTCGACGTAGTGCTGCATCAGAAACGCCGTGACGACTTCTTCCAGCGTGACGTTTTCCGCGTGCTGCGGAAAAAACGTCCGATCTCCGACGTGCCTGCCGCCGCGGACCATCACCACGTTGACCGCGGTCAGGCCGTGGTCGGTCACCGCCGCGACAACGTCGATGTCGCCGGCGGTGGCGCTTTCCACGAACTGGCGCGACTGCAGCTGCTGCAGGCGGGTGATCTTGTCGCGCAAGCGCGCCGCGCGCTCGAACTCGAACGCGGCCGAGGCTTCCTCCATCTGCCGCTGCAGGAGCGCGAGCACCTCGTTGGTCTTGCCTTGCAGGAAAAGCGTCGCGTTCCTGACGTCTTCCTGGTACTCGGTCTCGGTGATGAGCCCGACGCAGGGCCCCGTGCAGCGCTGGATCTGATAGAGCATGCACGGGCGCGACCGATTGGCGAACACGCTGTTCTCGCAGGTGCGGAGCTGGAAGACTTTCTGCAGCAACGCCATGCCTTCGCGCACAGCCCCCGCGCTGGGAAACGGTCCGAAGTACTTGTGCGGCTTGTCGAGCTTTCCGCGATGAAAGCGCAATTGCGGAAACGGCTCGCCTGTGAAGCAGACGTACGGATAGCTCTTGTCGTCGCGGAATACGACGTTGTAGCGCGGCTGATGCGCCTTGATGAGATTGTTTTCGAGCAGCAGCGCCTCGCCTTCGGAGCGCGTGACGGTCGTCTCGACGTTCGCGATCTGCCCGATCATCGCCTCCGTTCGCGGATGGTGGTCGGTCTTCTGGAAGTAGCTCGAGACCCGCTTCTTGAGGTCGCGCGCTTTGCCGACGTAGAGCGTCGCGCCCGCGGCGTCGATCATGCGATAGACCCCGGCGCGATTGGGCAGCGATGCGAGCAGCTCGCGCGAGTCGAACCCGGCGGCGTCAGCCTTGCTTTGGGTCCTGGTTGCCATCGCCTTCAGGCCGCGCGGCTTGCGGGCACGCCCGAGATGACGTGCGATCTCGGCGAACACCGCTTCGAACATCGCGGTGGTGAGCCTACGCGTGTTGGTGTTGTATCGGCTGCAATGGTAGCAATCGAACATCATCACACCGCGGCCGATCTCGTGCTTCGCGCCGTGGCCAAAGGGAAATGCGCGCGCCGACGCGCCGAGCGCGAGCAATGTCGCATCGTGGGCGATGCGGCCGAGCGCCAGAACCGCCGCATCGTCGGGAAGCGCCGAGAGCTCCGCCGCGAGATATGCGTTGCACGCGCGGATCTCTGCGGGCAAGGGCTTGTTTGCGGGCGGCAGGCATTTGACGGCGTTGGTGATGCGCGCGTCGACAAGGCGCAGCCCGTCGTCTGCCGCCAGCGATTGCGGCCGCGTTGCGAAGCCGAACTTGTGCAGCGTTGCGTAGAGCAGGATTCCCGCGAAATCGCCCGTGAAGGGCCGGCCGCTGGCGTTCGCTCCATGCATTCCGGGGGCAAGTCCGACGATGACGAGCCTCGCCGCCGCGTCGCCGAACGGGGGCACGGGACGGCAGAAATATTCCGGGTGCGCGGTATGCACTTCGTCCAAGAAGGAGGACAGCCGTGAACAGCGCCGGCAGTCGATGTCGTAGGCCGACGCGGGTATCGCAGACACCACGGGAATTCGGGGAGAAAACCGACTCATGTAGAATGCGCGCTGCTTCCGCGGCGTAGGCGAACGATGCGGAGGCGGTAACAATAATTTTATCACGCCGCCACTGCGATCGTTCCGATGCTCCCTCCCGAAAGTACGATCGAAGTCCGCTCCAGCCAGCCTGCCAGGCCGACGTCGAAGCCGTCGCTTCTGTTCGTTCATGGCGGCTACTGCGATGCCTGGTGCTGGCAACCGTACTTTCTGCCCTGGTTCGCCTCGCACGGTTATCCTTGCTATGCGTTGAGCCTCCGCGGCCACGGCGCGAGCGGCGGGCGTGAGTCGCTCTTTGTCGCCGGGCTCGACGATTACGTCGCCGATGTGGAGCACGTCGCCGGAACGCTTGCCGCGCCGCCGGTGTTGATCGGCCACTCGATGGGCACCGCGATTATCGAACGTATGCTCACGACCCGCCCGATACGCGCAGCGGCGCTGCTTGCGCCCGTTCCGCCGGGCGGGCTCGGACCCGTCGCGAGCCGGCTTTTGATCTGGCAGCCGGAATACATGGTGAACATGCGGCGGTTCGACGCGCCGCATCTCGCGGGCGACGTCCTCGCGGCGCTGCGCCCGATGTACTTCAGCGATAACGTCGAGCCCGCCATACTCGCCGAGGCGGTCACCCATCTCACCGTCGAATCGCCGCGGGCGCTGATGGACATGACCTTGCGCCTGCATGGCGGCAAGTCTGTCGCCTCGGTGCCGCTTTTCGTGCTGGGTGCCAAGAACGATCGCATTTCGACGCCCTCCGACGTCAACGCGACCGCATCGCTCTACGGTGTTACGCCGCACATCGTCGAGGGACTCGCGCACATGCTCATGCTCGACCGAGGCTGGATGAGCGTGGCCCGACCTTTGCTGACCTGGCTGGAAAAAGACGTCGTCGAAAAGGCCTAGCTCTTCCCCCGCGTCGGCAAGATTCACGTGCCACTGTGGGTCGCGTCGATGCGTCAGTTCCTCTGCGCGGCCTCCAGCATTTCCCGCACATTGCGCAGTGCGGACTCGAGCGCGCCCTGCATCCATGTATGCGTCAGCGAGGCGTGCTCGCCGGCGAAGTAGATCCTTCCTGCCGGCGACACGATGTGCCGATGCAGCGAGGAATGCTGGCCGGGCATGAACCATGCGAACGCCCCGCCGCTGTAGGGATGATTGTCCCAGCTCCAGCTCGCGGTTTCGCGTACGACGCCGGGGTTCCCAAGCTGGGGATGAATGCGCGTGAGGTGTCGAAGCACGGCGGCGACACGCTCCTTGTGCGGCAGGCTCGCAAGGCGGCGCGCCGCCTGTCCCCACGAATACGACGCGAGCATGACGCCGGGTCCGCGCGACACGCGCGGATCTTTCGCTTCGGCGTTGTCCGAAGGATAGTACGTCGTGCTCGTCGGCAAATCGGCAAACGTGCCGCCGCCGAAGATACCGTCGTCGGTTTCCCAGAAGCGCCGGTTGGCGACGACGAGCACCTTGGTCGATGAGTCGTAATTCAGCTGCCTGATGGCGCGCGCCTTCGGGCCCGGCAATTCGGGCTCGAAGCCGATCCTCGTCAGCACGGGGCACGGCACGGTGCAAAGCAGGAAATCTCCTTCGGCGCGGCGCAGGACGCCGCCCTGTCGATAGACCGCCGCCGCGCGCCTGCGATCGGCGTCCTGCGTCATGTGCACGACTTCGCAGCCCTGCTGCGGCTTGCCGCGCAACCTGGACGCGAATGCCGACGCGAGGCGGTCGGTGCCGCCGACGATCTCGTCGAAACCCTGAGTCCACACCTCCAGGAATTCCTCCCGCAAGTGCTCGGTCGCCGCGGTCGGAAGCAGGGTCTCGGCGCCCTGAGTGACGGCGAGCAGCTCGATCGCCTCGTCGGAGAGTCCCGCGGCCTCGCAGAGTTGCTGCAGCGACTGCTGGTCGAAGGCGCGCACCTTGTCGCCGTTCAGCGTGTCGGCCGTGAGCTCCTTCTTTTCGGCGTCGCTCATCGACTTGAGCGCCTTGCCGACCGAATCGGCCCACAAGTCGTCCGGAGTCTTGGCGCGCTCGTCTTCGCGCAGCGCATACAAGCGGTTGAGCTTGGCCGCGTCGGCGATTCTCTGGCGCTCGCCTCGCAAGAAATAGTACGCCTGCGGATTCGACAGGACGAACTTGCGCAGCGGCAGCCCGAACTCGTGCACGTAGTGCCGGGTGACCTCGTGCCGCGTGGGGATGCGCATCGCGCCGAATTCGCCATACAGACCGTCGGCGAAGCGCATGGTGCGCGTGCGGCCGCCGACATGCCTTGCGTCGGCTTCGAGCAGGGTCACGCGATGGCCGCGGCGCTCGAGCTCGTAGGCCCCGCAAAGTCCTGCAAGGCCTGCGCCGACGATGACGACATGGAGCGGCGCCGACGGATTGGGCGTCGCAGCGAGTGCGCGCCATGCCGACGCCGCCGCGGCACCGCCGCTCAGTGCGGACACGCGGAGGATGAACTCGCGTCGACTAAGCAACGTCAACGATCGCGTCGACATGCGTGGCTCCTCCCCAAGGACAAGCCCGAAGACTTTACCAGACGCGTGCAGAGCACGCTTCAACTGCCGTGGATCGCTCTATCCGCTATGCAGCCTTGCGCGTCCTGATGAACTCGCTGAACTCGTGCGGCGGCAGCGCGTGGCTTGCCCAGAAGCCCTGGAAGCAGTGGCAGCCATGGGCGTCCAGAAACTCGAGTTGTGCGCGCGTGCCTACGCCCTCTGCGACGACGCGCAGACCCAGGCCCTTTGCCAGCGCGATGATGGCTTCGGTAATCGCCGCGTCGCCCGGATCTGTCTCCAGATCGGCGATGAAGGAAATGTCGATCTTGAGCGTATCGATGGGGAAATGCTTGAGGTGCGACAAGCTCGAATAGCCCGTGCCGAAATCGTCGATCGCGACCGAGAAACCCTGCTCGCGCAGATGCTGCAGAACCTTCTTGATCGAATCGAGGTCGTGCAGCAGGCTCGATTCGGTGACTTCGAGCTCGATCCAGCACGGCTCGCAGCCGGCCTCGCGCACGATCTGCGAGATGCGCTCGGCGAGATCGTCGCGGTAGAACTGCCTTCCGGATAGGTTGACCGATACGTTCAGCTCGAGGCCGGCCTTGCGCCACGCGACGCACTGCTCGGCTGCGGTGCGCAGCACCCAGTCGCCCAGGGTGTGGATCAGGCCCGATTCCTCGGCCAGGGGGATGAACACCTTCGGCGCGACGTCGCCGTGCTCCTCGTCGTGCCAGCGCAGCAGCGCTTCCGCGCCGATGATGGCGCGGTCGGCGATACGCACGACCGGCTGGTAGCTCAGCGTCAGCGTGTTTTCCTTGACCGCGGTGCGAAGCGCGCTTTCCAGCGTGTGCTGCCTCATCCTGGTGGCGGCGAGGTCGGCGTCGAAGAACTGGTAGGTGTTGCGTCCCAGCTCCTTCGACCGATACATCGCCACATCGGCGTGCTTGAGCAGACCCTCGGGATCGTCGCTGTCGTCGGGATAGACCGATATGCCTATCGACGACGTGACATAGATGTCGTGCTCCTCGATCCGGAAAGGCTGCGAGATCGCATCCTGGAGCTTTTTCGCGACACGGCTCAGCACCGCCGCGTCGTCGAAGTCGTCGACGATGACCATGAATTCGTCGCCGCCGAGCCGCGCCAGAAGATCGGTCTCGCGCAGCGTCTCCGAAAGCGCGGCCGTGACGCTTTTCAGCAGCTCGTCGCCGATGCGATGGCCCAGCGTATCGTTGACATTCTTGAAGCGGTCGAGGTCGATGAACAGCACACCGACGCGGCGTCCGCTGCGCTTCGCCTGCGCGATCGCCTGTCCCAGCCTCTCCTGCAGCAGCAGCCGGTTGGGCAACCCCGTGAGCGCGTCGCGGGTGGCGAGGTATTGAAGCCGCTCCTCCGCCTGGATGCGCGAGGAAACGTCCTGCACGAACGACAGAATCGAGACGATGCTGCCCTGCGCGTCGAGCAGGCACGAGTGGTACCACTCGCACCATATCGTCGCGCTGTCCTTGCGGTAGTTGCGATTGAGGCCGGTGGCGCGCGGCTCCTCCCCCGCCATCAGGCGGTTGATGAGCTCGACCACCGCCGGCCGGTCGGCCTCATGCGTGAGCTGGCTGCCGGTGATCGGCATCCCCAGCACTTCCTCGGCGCGCCACCCGAAAATGTTCTCCGCCTGCGGCGACCAGCGTATGAGCCGGAAGTCGCGGTCCCATTCCAGCACCGCCAGCGGCGTGTTGTTGATGTGCGAGGAGAGCATCCAGTTGGCGCGGCTCAGCGCTTCCTCGTTGCGTTTTTCGTCGTGAATGTCGGTGTGGACCGCGTAGATTCCGATGACGTTGCCTTCGGCGTCGCGGTTGGGCGCGTAGTGGATCGATTCCCAGCGCTGCTCGCCGTTGGGCTGCACCAGCAGCTGCTCGGTCGAGATCGTCTCTCCGGTCAGCACGCGCGTCATCAACGGCTGCAGCTGCCTTCCCCGCGCGTCGCCGATCACCTCATTGACCTTGCGTCCGGTCAGGTCCTTGCGGCTCTCGGAGAGCCACTCTTCGTTGTGCCGGTTGAGGAAGCGGTACCGGTAGTCGCGATCGATGTACGCCACGCGCGCCGGAACGTTGTCCATGATCAGCCGCAGCTCGGCCTCGCTGGCACGCAACGCTTCCTGCGCCTGCTTCAGGCCGTGGATGTCGTTCATCAGGACGAACGCGCCGCTGACTTCGCCCGTCGCTGTCGCGTCGGGGACGACGCGGATGGTCATCCAGCGGCGTACGCCCCCCGCACCGGGCACGAGCCGGTCGAACGACGTCGACTCGCCGTGCAGCGCGCGCGAAATCATCGCCTGCGCGCTCGCGTAGATGCCATGGCCGACGACGTCGCGCAGCCGCAGGCTCCCGACCTGCTCCGCGGTCAGGCCGAAGTACTGGAGGAACGGCCGGTTGACGTAGTGGCAAAGCTCGTCGTGATCGATGTACGCCACGGGAGCGGGCACGCCGTCCATGATCGCGCGGAGCTGCGATTCGCGCGCCGCCAAGGCGTCCTGGGCCTGCTTGAGATCGGTGATGTCGTGACCGACGATGTAATAGCCCTTGATCGTCGCGTCGAAGCGCATGTCGGGAACGATCTTGTTCCGCAGCCAGCGGCGTCTGCCGTTGACGTCGGTGTGCTCGAGCTCGTAGGTCACGCTTTCGCCGCGCGCCGCGCGGTCGATATAGGGCTGCTGGACTTCGAATGCGTTGGCGCCCATCACATCCTTCACCGACTTGCCGATGGTCTCGTCGCGATCGAGTCCGACGAGGTGCAGGAACGCGTCGTTGACGAAGGTGTAGTGGCGATCGATGTCGACGTACACCACCGGCTCGGGAATGTTGTCGGTGAAAAGGCGCAGCTGTTCCTCGCGCGTGGCCAGCGCCTGCTCCGTGAGCTTCAGGTCGTGTATGTCGTATTCCGTGCAATACAGCCCGCGGACCTGCCCGTCGGCGTCGAGGTCCGGCGCGATCCGGCCGTGCATCCAGCGGCGGCGGCCGTCCGCGCTCGCGCCGACGCGCTCGTAGTCGACGTTTTCGCCGTCGAGCGCGCGCTTGATGATCGGACGCAAAAACGAGTTCACGTCGTGCGGCATGACGTCGTAAGGCGTCTTGCCGTAGATCTGGTCCTGCGGCCGGCAGACCCAGTTGGCGAACGCCTGGTTGACGAAGGTGTATTTGAGCGTCTTGTCCAGATACGCGATCGGTCCCGGAATGTTGTCCGCGAACAGGCGCAGCTGTCCTTCCTGCGACTTGAGCGCTTCTCGGATGCGAACGTCGTCTTCGATGTCGTTGATGACGACAAAGGCGCCGCCGGTCCTGCCTCCGGGCTCGCGGTCGGGAAACAGCGTGATGCGCACCCAGCGCAACTCGCCCGAGGCGGGCCGCTCGCGTCTGTCGTAGCTCACGGTCGCGCCGGCGAACGCGCGCTCGACGTAGGCCTGCATTTCGGTGAGCGCGTCCGGCGCGATGAAGTTCTTGAGTGGCTGTCCGATCAAGTCGTCGACCGGCGCACCGATGTACTTGCCGTACGGCTTGTTGGCGAAGCGCAGGCGCAAGCTGCGGTCGAAATAAAAGATTGGGAGCCCGACGCTGTCGGTGACGATGCGCAGACGGTGCTCGCGCTCGCCGGCTTCGAGCTCGAGGCGCTTGATGTTGTCGACGTCGGTGTAGGTGGCCAGAACGCCGCGTACGTCTCCCCGCGGACCGCGATCGGGATAGAAATCGACGCGAATCCAGAAGGCGTTGCGCTTGACCGAGGAGAGCTGACGCTCGAAGCTGACCCGCTCACCGCCAAGGGCCGCTTCGAGGTAGGCGTGGTAGAGCTGATACAGCTCGCGGCCATCGACTTCGACCACTTCCCGGCCGACGACCTCCGCTTGCGGCTTGCCGGTCCATTCCAGAAAGGCGCGGTTGACGAACCGGTAGCGCTGGTAGGCGTCGATGTAGCAGACCGGGAGCCCGAGCGCGTTCAGCTTGCGCTGCGACAGCGCAACGAGGGTTTCCCGCTCGATCTCCTCGCCCACCGTTTGCTGGGTGGGATGATCGAGCCGGGTCAGAGATCGCGTTAGGGCCATGGCGCCGGTCTTGCCGGCCATCTCCAAAGCGGGGAAACGGACGGCCGTGCAGTCTAGGAGGAAAACGCATTGTTACAAGCAAGGAGCCTGCCATCGTTTCAGGGCCATTTAGGCCGGGCTTTCGTCGCTTTTTCATCGACTTGGGCCGTTCGGCGGCTACAATCGTCGTCACAAAGAAACGCCGCGCGGCACATTTTGAAGTCTACGTAGCGATTCCTAACGGGGACATCTTGGGTCTTTATCGAGGCTGGTCCGCACCGGCCGTTGCCGCATCTGCCCTGCTCTGGCCGGCACTTGCGTGTGCAGGTCCGGCCGATCTGCCCATGATCCTCGGGATTCCTATCGATTTCGCGCTGTTTGCGCTCACGCTCCTAGGGATCGCGCTTTTCCACCGTTACACCCTGCCGATCGCGCTCGTCGGCCTCGCGGTCATCTCCGTCTTCAAGATCGTTTTTTCGCCCTTTTCGGAGGGCCCCGGCGTATCGGGCTGGGTGTCGCACCTCGCAAACGAATGGGTGCTGCTCGCCAACCTGCTGGGCCTGCTGCTCGGATTCGCATTGCTGTCGAAACACTTCGAAGCCAGCCGCATCCCCGACTGGCTGCCCAAGTTCCTGCCGGACGACTGGAAAGGCGCTCTTGTGCTGCTGGTCATGATCTTCGTGCTGTCGAGCTTTCTCGACAACATTGCCGCCGCGCTGATCGGAGGAACGATCGCGGGTGTCGTGTTTCGCGGCAAGATCCATATCGGCTACCTCGCGGCCATCGTCGCCGCGTCCAACGCGGGAGGCTCGGGCAGCGTCGTGGGAGATACCACCACGACGATGATGTGGATCGACGGCGTCAACCCTCTGCAAGTGATCGAAGCGTACATCGCCGCGGGTTCGGCGATGCTCGTCTTCGGCGTCCCGGCTTCGATACAGCAGCAGCGTTATGCGCCCATCGTTCGCGAGCCTCCCGCCGGTATCGTCATCGACTGGGTGCGCGTGGCCATCGTGGCGCTGATTCTGATCGCGGCGATCGCGGTGAACATCGTCGTCAACCTGCGCTTCAACGAGCTCTCGGATTCGTTCCCGTTCATCGGCGCCGCGGTGTGGGTTGTGCTGCTCGTCTGCGCGCCGCTGCGCAAGCCCGCATGGGAGGAGTTGCCCGGCGCGCTCAAGGGGAGCATTTTCCTGCTTTCGCTCGTGCTCGCCGCGTCGATGATGCCCGTGCACAAGCTGCCCGACGCGTCGTGGAAGGTTGCGCTGGGGCTGGGCTTCGTCTCTGCGGTATTCGACAACATTCCGCTGACGGCGCTGGCGCTCAAGCAGGGGGGCTATGACTGGGGATTCCTCGCCTACGCTGTCGGTTTCGGCGGCTCGATGATCTGGTTCGGCTCGTCGGCGGGCGTCGCTTTGTCGAACATGTACCCCGACGCAAAGGACGCGATCGCCTGGGTGCGCGGCGGCTGGCACGTCGCCGTCGCCTACGTGGTCGGGTTCTTTGTGATGCTTGCGGTTCTGGGTTGGTATCCGCAACCGAAGCACGAATCTCCTTCATCCGCGCCGAAGACCTCCGCTCTCGCATTTCACGATGCGCTAAAGCGCCTCGATTGCGCGGCGATCGCTTTAGCGGGAGCCGCAAAAAAACGCGGGACGTCTCGTCCCGCGCATTGGCTGCCATCCCCAGTGGACGGCTGCTTCAGCGACGCCAGTGACCCTCTTCGAAATGCCAGCGGCCACCGCGCTCTTCCCAACGGTGCGGCTCCCAATGATAGCCGCGCCGCTCGCGTAGCCACAGGCCATTGACCCACACGTGGCGATGGCCTCGCCACCCCCAGTAGCCCGGCGCCCAAACATAACCTACCCGCGGTGCGGGCACAACTTCGACTCGCGGAGGCGGCGGCGCAACGTCGATATCGACATAGACGCGCGCTTGGCCTGGCAGTGACACCAACAGCGCACTCGTCGCCAGCATTCCCACCAGAATCCGATTCTTCAGTGACATGGTTGGCTCCTTGAGTTGGTCGCGCCTATCGCGGCGCTTATGCGATCCAATAACGGTCGCCATCGCCTCGATGTTGACACTAGCCGATTATCAATCGTTCGGCACTCTCCGGAGCTCTCCGGAGTTGTAGAACACATGCCGACGCTCAACTCTCCAGCACCAGGATATGGACTCGATAGGGACCGTGCGCGCCGAGGACGATGGTCTGCTCGATGTCGCCGGTCCGCGAAGGCCCCGAGATGAGATTCACCGCGCGCGGCAGCGTGCCGCGCTCTTTGCGAATGAACTCGAAGGCGTCTTCCATGCTGCCGACGATGACGTTTGACGGCAGAATCGCGATATGCGTTTCCGGAAGCAGCGTCGTCGCCGTCGGCGAGTGCTCGCCCGACAAGACGACCAGCGTGCCGGTCTCCGCGATCGCGCAAAAGACGCCGGTGATGCCGAGGATGTCGTCGCCCGAGGTCGGCCGCATCTCGATGTGCAACCCCGCGGCCGCCCAGTCGAGATCGCCGAATTCAGGCCAGCAGACGCCGGTTCGACGCTGATCCCGGACGCCGGGGGTGATCGCCGCTGTCTCGACAGTGTCGAGATAGCGCGCGACAGCGGAGGGAATCGCGCCTCGATCGGCGATGCGCACGACGGTACTTTCCATGTCGGTCGCACGCTGCATGAAGCGGCCGACGAGATCCGGCGAAAGCGACGGCCGAGGGCCGCGCGCGTGCGCGTCGATGTACGCCTGCGCGTCGGCAAGCGCGCGCTCGTCGGTCGCGGTTCTCCCCAGCGCGCGGCGCACCTTGCCGAGGATATTGTCCCGCGCGGCGTTCATCGAGTGTTCTTGCGCACGAAGTCGGCGATGCGCCCGATGCCCGCGTGAATCGCCTCGGGCGAGGCGGCATAGGAAAAGCGGATGTGCTGGCCGTCGCCTGGAACGCGCCGGCCGAAGTGGATGTCCGCGAGCACCGCGACGCCGGGCTCGTAGAGGAGGCGCTTTCGAAATTCCTCGGAGTCCGCGCAGCCGGTGAGCTTGCACGCCTCGGTCACATTGGGCCAGGCGTAGAAAGCGCCTCCGGGCGTCTTGCACGAGAATCCGGGAACGTCGTTGAGCAGGCGAACGATAAGATCGCGGCGCTGAAGAAACGACGCGCGCATGGCGTCGGCCGCGTCCTGCGGCCCTTCGATCGCCTCGACCGCGGCCCACTGGCTGATCTGGGACGCGCAGGAATCCGTGTTGGTGATCCAGCGTGTGAAGACCGGCGCCAGCGCGCGGTTGGCGACATAGCCGATGCGCCAACCGGTCATCGCCCAGGTCTTGGACGCGCCGTCGGAGATGACGGTCCGCTCGAGCATGCCCGGAAACTGCGCGAGCGAAACGAAATCGCCGTCGTAGGAAAGCCGCGAATAGATTTCGTCTGCGAAGACCCACACCTGCGGGTGGCTTCGCAGTATCTCGGCGACGGCTTCGAGGTCGGCGCGCCCGAGAATGCCTCCCGTGGGATTCTGCGGCGTGTTGAGGATGATGAGCTTGGTCTGCGGGGTGATCTTGGCCTCGAGCTCGTTCAAGTCGAAGGCGAAGTCGCGCGACTCCTTGAGATAGATGGGCACCGGGACTGCGCCGTTGGCGGCGATCTGCGATTCATAGATCGGGAAGCCCGGCACCGGGTAGATCACTTCGTCGCCGGCGCCATAGTCGGTGACCGAGGCGATGGTGTAAGCGATGAAAGGCTTGGCACCCGCGCCGACCACGACGTCGTCTGCCGCAATGCTTATTCCGCGCCGGGCGCCGATGTCGCGCGCGGCCGCGGCGCGGAGCTCGTCGATGCCGGCGGACGGCGTGTAGCCATGCTTGCCCGTTCGGATTGCGGCGATACCTGCGTCCCGAACGTTCTCGGGTGTCGGAAAGTCGGGCTGTCCGATGCAAAACGAAACGATGTCCTTGCCTTGACGGACCAGAGTGTTCACTTCCGCCAGCACGACAAAGGCGTTTTCGGTGCCCAGACTCTCGCCCCGGCGGCTGATGCGCGGGACGGCCTTGTGAATATCCTGCGGTGCGTTCACGCGCGATCTCCACGTTCACGCGCTGCGTACAGCGCTCGAAAGGTTTTTCCCGCCGGTGCGGGCATGTCCCTGCCGTCGGTCCAACCGCTGCCGAGGGGAAGCTTGTGGATCAGACGCTCGCGCCCGCCCATCCGCGCGAGCAGTTGCGCGCCGACGCGCGTCGCCAATGCGTACAGCGCGGGCCTGCCCGCGAGCCAGGACCATGCGCGCAGCCCGAAACGCTCGGTCCACGGACGCAGATGGCGCTCGAACTGCTGCTCGCGGAGCTTGCGCTGCAGATCGGGCAAGGGAATCTTGACGGGGCAAACCACGCCGCATTGATTACACATCGTCGACGCCTGCGGCAGATCGAGCGCGTTCTCGATGCCGATGTAGGCCGGCGTCAGGATCGACCCGATCGGGCCGGGATACACCCACCCGTACGAGTGCCCTCCGATGTTCTGGTACACCGGACAGTGATTCATGCATGCCCCGCAGCGGATGCAGCGCAGCGCTTCGCGGAGCTCGCCCGCGAGAACGGCGCTGCGGCCCGCATCGACAATGATGAAGTACATGTGCTCTGCGCCGTGGAACTCCCCCGCTCCCTTGGTGCCCGTGAGGATGTCGACGTAGTTGGAGATCGACTGGCCTGTTGCCGAGCGCGGCAGCATGCGCATCAGCGTCGCCACGTCCTCCAGGGTGGGGACGATTTTCTCCAGCCCCGAAATCGCCACGTGCACCTTGGGCAGCGTCGTCGTGAGCGTCGCGTTGCCTTCGTTGGTGACAAGGACGACCGAGCCGGTCTCCGCGACGAAAAAATTGCCGCCTGAGATGCCCATGTCCGCGGTGAGGTAGTGCGTGCGCAGAACCTTCCTCGCTTCGAGGCAAAGCTCGGCGATCCCGGTCTTCAGCGCCGTGCCGTGCACTCTGGAGAAAAGGTCGGACACTTCCTCCCTGCTCTTGTGCAAGGCCGGACCGATGATGTGCGACGGCGGCTCGTAGTCGTTGATCTGCAGGATGTATTCGCCAAGGTCGGTCTCGACGACCTGGAGCCCCACCGCCTCGATCGCGCGGTTCAAGGCCGACTCCTCGCTCACCATCGACTTCGACTTGATGATCTTGCGCACCGCGTGGCGCGCGGCGATATCGAGCACGTGCCGGTTCACGTCATCCGGCGTCTGCGCCCACAGGACGGTCGCGCCGCGGGCGGTGGCGTTCTTCTCGAAGATCTGCAGCCACGCATCGAGGTTGTCGAGTGCACGCTGGCGGATCGCGCGCGCGGCCTCGCGCGTGCCCTCCACGTCGTCGAGCTCGAACAGCGCCTCGCGGCGCTTGTTCACGAACTTGTCCTTGATCTTGTCGAGGTTGCGCTGGAGCTGGGCATTGCCCATGTTGTCGTGCGCGCGCTCCTTGAAATGCATCGATGCGACTTGCATGCTTTCCCTTACGCCGGTTCGCCCGCGAGCAGCTCGGCGATGTGCAGCACCTTTGTCTTCGCGTCGCCGCGCCGCCGCAGGCGGCCCTCGATATTGAGCATGCAGCCGAGGTCCCCGAGGACGACCGCGTCGGCGCCCGAGCGGGCGATGAATTCGCACTTGTTGTCCGCAAGCCGGGTCGATATCTCGCCGAACTTGATCGAGAACGTTCCGCCGAAGCCGCAGCAGGTCTCGCACTCGGTGAGCTCGCGGAGCTCCACGCCGCGCATCTTGCCGATGAGCGCCCGCGGCTGCCGTTTCACGCCCATCTCGCGCAAGCCCGCGCAGGAGTCGTGATAGGTCACGCTGCCGGTGAAGCCGCCCGGCACGCGATCGATCTTGAGCACGCTGACCAGGAAGTCGGTCAGCTCCCATGTCTTTGCGGCGAGCGCACCCGAGCGCCGGAGCATCTCCGGATCGTCGCGAAACAGGTCCGCGTAGTGGGTCTTGATCATGCCGCTGCAGGACCCCGACGGAGCGACGAGGTAGTCGCAATCCTCGAACTCGGCGACGACCTTCGCCGCCAGCGCGATCGCTCCCTTGCGGTCGCCGGAGTTATAACCCGGCTGCCCGCAGCAGGTCTGCGAGGGCGGGACAAAAACGCTTGCGCCGGCGGACTCGAGCAGCCTGATCGCCGCGAAGCCGATCGACGGCCGCATCAAGTCGACGAGGCAGGTGACGAAGAATCCGACGCGCATGGGATCTGAACGCTATTGCATCGTCGATGTTAGCACGATGCTTCGGCGCCTCCGGCCGGCGTCAGTACGACAGGGTGAGCGCGACGACACACAGTCCCATGAGCTGCTGCGGGAAGATGCCGAGCAGCAGCAGCGCCAGGCCGTTGAGCGACAAAAGCACGCGCGTGTCCAGCCGCGCCGAGATGGGCGACGCATCGGCGGGCTCGTCGAAGTACATGAGCTTGACGATGCGCAGATAGTAGAACGCGCCGACGAGCGATGCGACCACCGCTACCACCGCAAGCCATACGAGTCCGATGTCCACCGCGGCTTCGATCACGGAGAACTTGGCGTAGAAACCCACCGTCGGCGGCACGCCGGCCAGCGAGAACATCGTCAGGAGCATCATGAAGGCGTACCAGGGGCTGCGCTGGTTGAGCCCCTTGAAATCGTCGAGCTGGTCGGCCTCGAAGCCGCGGCGCGACAAGAGCAGGATCAAGCCGAAGCCCACCAGCGTCGTCAGCACATAGGTCACGGTGTAGAACATGGCCGCGCTGTAGCCATTGACGCTGGCGGCCAGGAAGCCCATCAGCATGAATCCCATGTTGGCGATCGTCGAGTACGCCAGCATGCGTTTGATGTTGGTCTGGGCGATGGCGATGACGTTGCCGAAAATCATCGACAAGAGCGACAGGACGATCAGCATGCCCTGCCAGTCGAATGCGAGCGAGGAGAGCGATCCGACCAGCAGGCGCATCATGAAAGCGAACGCCGCGAGCTTGGGCGCGGTGCCGATGAACAGCGTGATGGCGGTCGGCGCACCGTCGTAGACGTCCGGCAGCCACATGTGATACGGGACCGCGCCGAGCTTGAACGCGATCGCCGACACCACGAATACCAGCCCGAAAATCAGAATGATCTTGTTTGCGCCCGGCGCCGCGATCGCCGACGCGACGCGTCCCAGATCGAGCGAGCCGGTGGCCCCGTAGAGCATCGACATGCCGTAGAGCAGCAGCCCCGACGCGAGCGCTCCCAGCACGAAGTATTTCATCGCCGCCTCCACCGCGGTCGACGAATCGCGGCGAAGCGCGACCATGGCGTACAGGGACAGCGCCTGCAGCTCGAGCCCGAGGTAGAGGGTCAGGAAGCTGTTGGCCGAGATCATCACCAGCATCCCGAGCAGCGCGAACATGGTCAGCACGAAGGTCTCGCCGCGGAACAGGCCCCGCTCGGAAAGATACGTGCGCGAATATGCGAGACTGAGAACGACCGATATGCAGGTGACGAAGGTGAGGAAATCGGCGAGCGCATCGGCGACGAACATGTTGCCGAGCGTGCGTACCGGCGCCGCGTGGAACAGATCGAAGCGGTAGCCGAACGCGGCCAGCTGCACCGCTCGCTCATGACCCGGGTAGAGCGACAGCCACGCGGTGACCAGAAGTCCGAGCTGGGTCAGCCAATAGGAGATCTCCCGACGCGACTCCGGCACGAACAGGTCGATCACCAGAACCGCGCACGCCGATGTCAGCAGCGCGATTTCCGGCAGCGCAGGAACGAAGTCGAAACCGGGCACGATCGGCGCCATCACAGTTTGCTGTTCGCGACGTGCGCGAGAAGATCGGCGACCGTTGTATGCATGACGTCGGTGAACGGCTTGGGGTAGATTCCGAGCGCGAGCACCGCCACGACAAGGGTCGCCAGCAACCAGAATTCGCGGCGGGAGACATCGGTCAACGCGGCAACGCGCTCGTTGGCGACCGGACCGAACCAGACCCGCTTGTACATCCACAGCGTATACGACGCACCGAGGATCATGATGGTCGCCGCGAAAAAGCCCAGCCAGAAGTTCGCCTTGATCGCGGCGAGTATCACCATGAATTCACCGACGAATCCGCTTGTGCCGGGCAGCCCCGCGTTGGCCATCGCGAAGAACATCGCGAGCGCCGCGAAACGCGGCATGGTGTTGATGACGCCGCCGTAATCCGAGATGAGCCTGCTGTGCATGCGGTCGTACAGAACGCCGACGCAAAGGAACATCGCGGCGGAGACGAATCCGTGGGAAATCATCTGCACCAGCCCGCCCTCGATGCCCATCTGGCTGAACAGGAAGAATCCCAGCGTTACGAATCCCATGTGTGAGATCGACGAGTACGCGATCAGCTTTTTCATGTCGGCCTGCACCAGCGCGACAAAGCCGATGTAGACCACTGCGATGAGCGATAGCGCGATCACGAAGCCCGCGAGGTAGCGGCTGGCGTCGGGCACGATGGGAAGGATGAACCTCACGAATCCGTACGCTCCCACCTTCAGCGTGATTGCGGCCAACACCACCGAGCCTCCGGTCGGCGCCTCGACGTGCGCGTCGGGAAGCCACGTGTGCACCGGCCACATCGGCACCTTGACCGCGAACGCGGCAAAAAAAGCCACGAACAGCAGCACCTGCGTCCTCAGCGAAAGCGGCAGCTGATACCACTCGAGAATGGAAAAACTGCCTCCGCTCACCGAGTAGAGATAAATCAGCGCGACGAGCATCAGCACCGAGCCCAGGAAGGTGTAGAGGAAGAACTTGATCGCCGCGTACACGCGGTTCGGGCCGCCCCAGATGCCGATGATCAGGTACATCGGTATCAGCATCGCTTCGAAGAACACGTAGAACAGGACACCGTCGAGAGCGGTGAAGACGCCGTTGATGAGTCCCGACATGATCAGGAATGCCGCCATGTATTGCGCGACTTTTCGTTCGATCACGATCCACGCGGACCAGACGACCAGCACGGTGATGAAGCTGTTGAGCAGCACCAGAAGGACCGAGATGCCGTCGACTCCCAGAAGATAATTGACGTTGAATCGGGGAATCCACTCGATCGCCTCGTTGAACTGCATCTCGGATGTGCCGAGCTGGAAGTGCACGTACAGCGGGATCGTCACCGCGAACCCCGCGATCGATCCGACCAGCGCGAGCCAGCGCGCCGCCGCGGCGTCGCGATCGCGGTTGAGCGCCAGCACGAAGACTCCGGCGACGATGGGCACCCAGATGGCGAGGCTGAGGTAGGGAATCATCCTTCGAGCGCCATCAACGCCCGGACCACCAGAACAGCATCGCGAACACGCCCAGGATCATCGCGAACGCGTAGTGATACACGCGTCCGGTCTGGACCTCGCGCAGCACAGCCGACGCCGCGCCGACCAGCTTTGCGCTTCCGTTGACCATCAATCCGTCGATGAGCGAGCGATCGCCGACCTCGGAGAAGAGCGTGCCTACGCGCCTGAAGCCGCCCGCGAAGAACCAGTCGTTGAAGCGGTCGATATAGTAGTTGTTGATGAGCACGTCGTAGAGCGCGCCCGATCGCGCGCGGATCTTCTCAGGCAAATCGGTTCGCCGGATGTAGAGCAGCCAGGCCGTGGCTACGCCGGCGACCGCGAGCCAGAACGGCAGGGTGATAAGACCGTGCTCGACGAACGCCGGCACGCCGTGCCACTCCTCGCGCAGCGTCGCGACCGCTGGGTGCTGCGGCGAGATGAAGATCGAGCCCGAGAAAAAATCGCCGAACACCACCTTGTCGATATAGGCCCATCCCGAATACACCGAGGGAATCGCCAGAAGAATGAGCGGCACCGTCACCACCCACGGGCTCTCGCGCGGCTCGATCGCGTGCGCGTCGTGGCCGGGTTCCTCGGTCGCGTGCTCCGGTGCGTGCGGCTCCGCATGGCGGAAGCGCTCCTCGCCGTGGAAAGTGAGGAAAAGCATCCGGAACGTGTAGAACGCAGTCAGGAACACACCGATCGTCACGGCGAACTCGGCGTAGCCGTGGCCGCGCACCGTCGACAGGTGGACGGCTTCGATGATCGTGTCCTTGGAGAAGAATCCGGCAAACGGCGGAATGCCCGCGAGCGCCAGCGCTCCGATCCACATCGTTATGTAGGTGATCGGCATGTACCTGCGCAAGCCGCCCATCTTGCGCAGGTCCTGCTCGTGATGCAGCGCGATGATCACCGAGCCGGCGCCGAGGAACAGCAACGCCTTGAAGAATGCGTGCGTCATCAGGTGGAAGATCGCCGCCGAATAGGCCGACACGCCGAGGGCGACGGTCATGTAGCCGAGCTGTGACAGCGTCGAATAGGCGATCACGCGCTTGATGTCGTTTTGGACGATCCCCAGAAGCGCCATGAAAAGCGCGGTGGTGGCGCCGATGACGGTGACGAAGGCCAGCGCCGTCTCGGAGAGCTCGAACAAGGGGCTCATACGCGCGACCATGAAGATGCCGGCGGTCACCATCGTCGCTGCGTGGATCAAGGCCGAGATCGGCGTCGGGCCTTCCATCGAATCGGGCAGCCACACATGCAGCGGCACCTGCGCGCTCTTTCCCATGGCGCCGACGAAAAGTCCGATGCAGATCGCCGTCATCAGCGATGTCTGCCTGTCGCCCAGGAGGTTGAGCGTCGTGCCTGCGAGCTGCGGCGCGGCGCCGAACACCGTCGCGTAATCGAGCGTGCCGAAGTACGCGACGATGAGCCCGATGCCGAGAACGAAGCCGAAGTCTCCGACGCGGTTGGCGAGGAACGCCTTGAGGTTTGCGTAAATCGCAGTCGGGCGCGTGTACCAGAAGCCGATCAGGAGGTACGACACCAGGCCGACCGCTTCCCATCCGAAGAAAAGCTGCAGGAAGTTGTTCGCCATCACCAGCATGAGCATGCTGAACGTGAACAGCGAGATGTACGAGAAGAAGCGCGTATAGCCGGGATCGTCCGCCATGTAGCCGATGGTGTAGATGTGCACCATCAGCGAGACGAACGTGACCACGGTCATCATCAGCGCGGTCAACGGATCGATTAGAAACCCGATCGCGAACTTGATCCCGCCCGACGTCATCCACACGTAGATGTCGCCGTTGAACGTGTTGCCGGAAATGACGTCGCGCAGGATCATCGCCGAGGCGGCCATCGACACCGCGACGCCCAGGATGCAGATCCAGTGCGACAGGGCGCGGCCGAGCCGGGGTCCCCAGAGACCGACAATGATTGCGCCGAAAAGCGGCGCGAGGGGGACGAGCAGGTAGAGCGATCGCGTCGTCATCGTCGGACTATCCCTTGAGCGTCCCCAGCTCCTCGACGTCGATCGACCCGACGTTGCGGAAGAGCAGCACCAGGATGGCGAGTCCGATGGCCGACTCGGCCGCGGCGACCGTCAGGATGAAGAAAACGAAGATCTGTCCGGAGGTGTCGTTGAGGTAGCGCGAGAACGCGATGAAATTGAGATTGACCGCCAGCAGCATCAGCTCCAGCGCCATGAGCATGATGATGACGTTGCGGCGGTTGAGGAAGATTCCGATGACGCTGATGGCGAACAGAATCGCCCCCAGCACAAGGTAATGCGACAGCGTCGGTTGCACTACGAGCGACACTCGATCCTCCCTCCCGGCAGCGCCAATACAATGCCGGATGACCCGTCGCGTTCCCGGAACGCGATCAACCCCGATCCACTTTTTCTTGCTTCGGTCCCGTGCTGCGCGACATTACGTCTTTGCCTTCTCGTCCGTCGCGGCGTCGTCCCTGCGCTCCGATCCCATCTTGAGCACGCGCAGGCGGTCGTTGCGGCGCACCTTCACCTGCGTCCCCGGATCCTGGTACTTGGTCTCGCGGCGCGTGCGGTGGGTCAGCGCGATTGCGGCGATGATCGCAACCAGCAGCAGCACCGCGGCGATTTCGAACGGATACGCGTAATCGGTATAGATCTGCAGTCCGAGCGCGCGCGTGTTGCTGAAGGCCGCCGGGGCGGCCTGCGCCGCCACCGGCGCCGCGGCCGGAGCCGCGTAGCCTCCGATGAGCACCAGCGCCATCTCGACCAGGATCAGAATTCCGACCGTTGCACCGACCGGAATGTAGCTGCGGAAGCGCTCGCGGAGCTTGTCGAAGTTGACATCGAGCATCATGACTACGAAAAGGAACAAGACCATCACCGCGCCGACGTACACGAGCACCAGCGCGATGGCCAGGAACTCCGCCTGCAGGAGCAGCCATATGCCCGCGGCCGTAAAGAAAGACAACACCAGCCACAAGGCCGAGTGCACGGGATTGCGGCTGGTGATCACGCGCAGCGCCGCGAAGATCAGGATCGCGGCAAAGGCATAAAAGAGGAACGGCTGGATGTTCACGTCGCGCTACCGGTATTTCGCGTCGCTCGCGCGGTCGGCCGCGATCTGCGCCTCGTAGCGGTCGCCCACCGCCAAGAGCATTTCCTTGGTGTAGATGAGGTCGCCGCGCCGCTCGCCGTGATATTCGAGGATGCGCGTCTCGACGATCGAATCCACCGGACAGCTTTCCTCGCAGAAGCCACAGAAGATGCACTTGGTGAGATCGATATCGTAGCGCGTCGTGCGCCGCGTTCCATCCTCGCGCTCCTCGGACTCGATGGTGATCGCGAGCGCGGGACACACCGCCTCGCACAGCTTGCACGCGATGCAGCGCTCCTCGCCGTTGGGATAGCGGCGCAGCGCGTGCAGCCCGCGGAAGCGCGGGCTCATGGGCGTCTTCTCCTCGGGAAACTGCACGGTGACTTTGCGCGCGAAAAGGTAGCCGCGCGTGAGCCACAAGCCGCGCGCGAGCTCCGCCAGCAGAAACGCGTTGAAGAAGTCCTTGATCCGCTGCAGCATGATGGGTCCGTCAGTGAAAGAGATACGCCCAGCGCGTCTGCATCATCGCGCCCAGGAATATGATCCACACCAGCGTGACCGGAATGAACACCTTCCAGCCCAGCCGCATGATCTGATCGTAGCGGTAGCGCGGAAAAGTGGCGCGCACCCAGAGAAAGAAAAACAGCACGAAGCACATCTTGAGCAGCAGCCACCCCATCCCGTCGCCCAAAGGATGCCCGCCCAGGATCGTGATGTCGTTGAGCGCGGGCCACGGCGCCAGCCATCCGCCGAGGAACATGATCGACGTCAGCGCCGAGATCAGGATCATGTTCATGTATTCGGCGAGGAAGAACACCGCGAACGCGACGCCCGAGTACTCGACGTGGAATCCGGCGACGATCTCCGACTCGCCTTCCGCGACGTCGAAGGGATGGCGATTCGTCTCCGCCAGCCCCGACACGAAATAGACGACGCACAAGGGAAACAGCGGCAGGAAATACCAGTGGTGAATGCCGCCCGCCTGGGCGCGCACGATGTCGCTGATGTTCAGGCTCGACGCCGCCATCAGCACCCCGACCAGTGCGAAGCCCATGGCGATCTCGTAGGAGACGATCTGCGCAGCCGATCTGAGGCAGCCCAGGAATGCGTACTTGGAGTTCGACGCCCATCCGGCGAGGATCACGCCGTAGACCCCCACCGACGAAAGCGCGAGGACATACAGGAGTCCCGCGTTGATGTTCGACAGGACGATGCCTTCGTCGAACGGTATCACCGCCCACGCCGCCAGCGCGGGTCCGATGAGCAGGACCGGGGCGAGAAAGAACAGGTGCCGGCTGGCGCCGGTGGGAACGACGATTTCCTTGAAGACCAGCTTGAACACATCGGCGAACGGCTGCAGCAAGCCGAACGGTCCGACGCGGTTCGGTCCGATGCGCACCTGTATCCAGCCGATCACCTTTCGCTCGGCAAGCGTGAGATACGCGACCGCGATGATCAGCGGAACGGTGATCGCGATGATTTTCGCGAGCGTCCAGACGAGCGGCCACGACGGCCCGAAAAGACGCTCGACAGGCGCGAGCGCATCGACCATCAGACGGCCTCCACCGCGATCGGCCCGAACATGGGACCGAGCGTACGCGTCGATACATGCGCGGCGGCGACGCGCACGCAGCCGTCGGGGACGCCGTTGTCCAGGCTCACCTTGAGCATGGCTTCGCCATTCCCCTGGCGGACCCGCGCCGCGGCGCCGTCGGCGAGTCCGAGGCGGGCAAGCGTTGCGGCGTTTGCGCGCGCGGCCGGCGCTCTCGCATCCTTGGTCTGCTGCAGCGAGCGAGCGCGCCGCACCAAGGGATCGGCGAAGTAGATGGGAACATCGGCGACGCGCTCGATACCCCGATCGCCCGATCGCGGCGGTTCGATCGCGACGCCGGTCGCATTGGAAAGCCGCGAAGCCATGTCCGCAGCCGGAACGATCTCCCTGCGCACGGCCTCGATGTCATCGTATGCAAACCCGGGAAGGTCGAGCATCGATCCGAGCACGCGCAGCACCTTCCAGGCGGGACGCGTCTCTCCCTGAGGCAGCGCGACGCTGCTGAACGTCTGCGCTCGGCCCTCGCAATTGACGAAGGTGCCCGCGGTTTCCGTAAACGGCGAGACGGGCAGCACCACATCGACGTCGTCCGCCGCCACGGGGCGAAAGGGCGAGAGCGCGACGACGAATTCCGCGGCAGCGAGCGCGGCGTGGGCCGCGGCAGGATTCGCGGCGTCGAGCTCGGGCTCGGCGTGCAGCAGGACGAACGCCTTGCACGAAGCGGCTTCGGCGGTCCCGAGCATCGACTGCGCGTTCAGGCCGCCATTGGCGGGAAGCGCTCCGGCGAGATAGCCGCCGACGCTGTTCGCGGCTTCGGTGAGGAAACCCATTTTTGCGCCCGTGAGCTCGGCGAGCGATTGCGCGAGCGCGTGCAATTGCGCAGCCTGCGGATGATGCTGCGCGAAGTTGCCCAGGAAGATGCCTTTGCGCTCGCCGCTGCCGAGGCTCGCGGCGATCGACTTGGCGGCGTCCCCCGGCGTAAGCCCTTCGAGCGCGGGGTGAAGCGCCGTTCCGGCAGCGAGCGCGGCGGCCGCGACGACTTCCGCCAGCGCCGCGGGAAGCATCGCCGGCGCGACCGTTCGCTGGTTCGCAAGCGTGATCAGCAGCTCATCGCCGGCCGAATGCAGAATCGAGACCCGCGCGCCCTTCTTGATCGACTGCCTCAGTCGCTGCGCCAGCAGCGGATGGTCCTTGCGCAAGAAACTGCCGATGATGAGAACGCGGTCGAGCGCCGCGAACTCCGCGATGGTCATGCCGAGCCATGGCAGGCCGCCGTCGCCGCGCCGCGCGTCGGCGCTGAAGTCGGATTGGCGCAGCCTGAAATCGATGTTGTCGCTGCCCAGGCCGCGGGTGAGCTTTTGCGCGAGATAAAGCTCTTCGAGCGTCGAATGTGGCGATGCCAGCGTGCCGATTGCCGCGCCGCCGTGCTGATCGCGCACTCGGCCGAGTCCGGCCGCCGCGTGCTCCAGCGCGGTCTGCCAGTCGGTCTCGACCAGCGCGCCATTGCGGCGGACCATCGGTCGCAGCATGCGCTCCGGGGAGTTGAGTCCCTCGTAGGAAAAGCGTTCCTTGTCGGACAGCCAGCATTCATTGATCGATTCGTTTTCCAGCGGAACGACCCGCATCACGCGATCGTTCTTCACCTGCACGACCAGATTGCTGCCGAGGGCGTCGTGCGGCGAGACCGACTTCCGCCGGGCCAGCTCCCACGTCCTCGCGGTGTATCGAAACGGCTTCGACGTGAGCGCGCCCACAGGACAAAGATCGATCATGTTGCCGGAGAGCTCCGAGTCGACCGTCTGGCCGACGAAGGTCATGATCTCGGCGTGCTCACCGCGGTTGGCCATGCCGAGCTCCATGGTGCCGGCGATCTCCTGGCCGAAGCGAACGCAGCGCGTGCAGTGGATGCAGCGCGTCATGTCGGTCGAGATCAGAGGCCCGAGATTCTTGTTGAGGACGACGCGCTTGGCCTCGGTGTAGCGCGAATTCGACGCGCCGTAACCGACGGCGAGGTCCTGCAGCTGACATTCGCCGCCCTGATCGCAGATCGGGCAGTCGAGCGGGTGGTTGATGAGCAGGAACTCCATCACGCCTTTTTGCGCGGCGACGGCGGCGTCCGAATGCGTCCACACTTTCATGCCTTCGGTTGCGGGGGTCGCGCAGGCGGGCAAAGGCTTCGGCGCTTTCTCGACCTGCACCAGGCACATCCGGCAATTGGCCGCGATGGTGAGCTTTCGATGCCAGCAGAAATGCGGAACGTACAGATCGAGCTTGTGCGCGGCATCCATGACGGTGCTGCCGCTGGGCACCTGCACAGGTAGGCCGTCGACTTCGAGGTTGAGCATGCTCATCGGTGTCTACACATAGTCGGCGACGAGGCACTTCTTGTGCTCGATGTGGAAAACGAACTCGTCGCGGAAATGCTTGATGAAGCTCTTCACCGGCAGCGCCGCGGCGTCGCCCAGCGCGCAGATCGTGCGGCCCGCGATGTTGTCGGAAACCGAAAGAAGCAAATCGAGGTCCTCGGGGCGCCCTTCGCCGTGCTCGATCCGGTTGATGACCCGCCAGAGCCAGCCGGTTCCCTCGCGGCAGGGCGTGCACTGCCCGCACGATTCCTCGAAGTAGAAGTAAGACAGCCTCAGCAGCGATCGCACCATGCAGCGGGTGTCGTCCATCACGATGACCGCGCCCGAGCCCAGCATCGAGCCGGCTTTGGCGATGGAGTCGTAGTCCATGTCGGTGCCGAGCATGATGTCGCCCGGAAGCACAGGCATCGACGATCCGCCCGGGATGCACGCCTTGAGCTTTCGTCCCGCGCGCATGCCGCCCGCCATCTCCAGCAGCGTGGCGAACGGCGTGCCCAGCCGCACCTCGAAGTTGCCGGGCCGCTCGACGTCGCCCGACACCGAGAAAATCTTGGTGCCGCCGTTGTTCGGCCGGCCGAGATTGAGGAACGCCTCGCCGCCGTTGTTGATGATCCACGGCACCGCGGCAAAGGTCTCGGTGTTGTTGATGGTTGTCGGCTTGCCGTAGAGGCCGAAGCTGGCGGGGAACGGCGGCTTGTAACGCGGCAGCCCCTTCTTGCCCTCCAGCGACTCGAGCAGCGCGGTTTCCTCGCCGCAGATGTAGGCGCCGTAGCCGTGATGGTTGTAAAGATGGAAGCTGAAGCCGCTGCCGAGAATGTTGTCCCCGACCAGCCCGGCGCGGTAGGCCTCGTCGAGCGCCTCTTCGCAGCGCTCGTAGGTGTCCCAGATCTCGCCGTGAATGTAGTTGTAGCCGCGTTTGCAACCCATCGCATACGCTGCGATCGCCATGCCCTCGATAAGCACATGCGGGTTGTAGCGCATGATGTCGCGGTCTTTGAAAGTGCCGGGTTCGCCTTCGTCGGAGTTGCACACCAGATATTTTTCGCCGGTAAACTGCTGCGGCATGAAGCTCCACTTGAGTCCCGTCGGAAATCCGGCGCCACCGCGCCCGCGCAACGAGGACTTCTTGACCTCCGCGATCACCGTGGCCGGAGGAATCTTCTCGTTGATTATCTTCTTCAGCGCGTCATAGCCGCCGCGGGAGATGTAGTCGTCGAGGCGCCAGTTGCGCCCGTTGAGGCCCACGAGGATGATGGCCTCGGGACCGTAGTCGAGGAATTCCGAGGGCGCGTTCATCGCGGCGCTCCGGCGGATAGCTCCGCGATCAGCGCGTCGATCTTGGCGGGCTCCATCCAGCTCTCCATCCGCTTGTTGTTGACGAGCAGCACCGGCGCGTCGCCGCAGGCGCCGAAGCACTCGCCTTCCTTGAGGGTGAACATCGCGTCCGTGGTCGTTTCCCCGAAACCTATTCCCAGCTTGCGCTGCAGATGCGCCGCCGCGGCGGCAGCCCCGTGCAGCGCACAAGGCAGATTGGTGCAAAGGGTAATCTTGTATTTCCCGATCGGCGCGGTGTTGAACATCTCGTAGAACGTCGCGACTTCGTACACCGCGATCGGCGGCATCCCCAGATACTGCGCAACGAAATCCATGGTCTCGGTGGAGAGCCAGCCTTTTTCGTCCTGCGCGATGGCGAGCGCCGACATCACCGCCGATTGCGCGTGCTGAGGCGGGTATTTGGCGATCTCGCGATCGATGCGCTTCAGGGCGTCTTCGCTCAGCATGCTCAAGCGATGCGCGAGCCGCCGGGCGATCGCCCGGCGCTCTCGATACAAACTTCAAGTACCGGCGCGCTCATACTTCGTCCACCCAGTAGTCGAGGTGGGCGTCTGCGCGCGTCATGTGCCGCAAGCCGCCGCCGAAAGCGCCCACTTTCTTCGAATCGGGATATTCGCAGACTTCCGTCGGCATCATAGTGCTGATCGAAAGGTACGCGAGATCGGCGTCCGAGTCATTGACGATCTGATGCGCCGTTTCCGGCCCGCCGACCGGACAGCAAATGACGTCGCCCGTGCGAATGCGGCGCGTCTCGCTGCCGTATCGGAGCGTGCCCGTCCCTTTCACGATGAAGAACATTTCCTCCTCGCCGCGGTGGCTGTGGAAAGGGCACGATCGCTTGCCGGGCGGGACGACATCGTACGAATAGCCGAGGTCCTTCGCGCCGATGAGCGGGCCGATGCGCACGGCGTTGGATTCGAACTGGTCGCCCTTCTGGAAGTGCTCGAGCTTCAACGCGTCGAGGTTGATGACTCTGGAATCGATCACGCTCATCGGTCGATCTCTCCGAAGACGATGTCCTGCGTTCCGATGATCGCCACGACGTCGGCAATCATGTGTCCGCGCGACATCTCGTCGAGCGCGGCCAGATGCGGAAACCCCGCGGCCCGGATCTTGAGCCTGTACGGCTTGTTCGCGCCGTCGGAAACGATGTAGATGCCGAACTCGCCCTTCGGATGCTCCACCACCGCATACGCCTCTCCCGGCGGCACGTGAATACCCTCGGTGAAGAGCTTGAAGTGATGGATCAGCTCCTCCATGTTCGTCTTCATCTCCTCGCGGGAGGGAGGCGCGACCTTGTGATTGTCGATGATCACCGGGCCCGGATTGGTGCGCAGCCAGTCGATGCATTGCTTGACGATCCTGTTCGCCTCGCGCATTTCCTGAACACGCACGAGATATCTGTCGTAGCAATCGCCATTGGTTCCGATCGGGATATCGAAGTCCATCCTGTCATAGACCGCGTAGGGCTGCTTCTTGCGCAGATCCCAGGCCACGCCCGAGCCGCGCAGCATCGGCCCGGTAAATCCCAATGCCTTCGCGCGATCCGCAGTGACGACGCCGATGCCGACCGTGCGCTGCTTCCAGATGCGGTTCTCGGTCAGCAGCGTTTCGTATTCGTCGACGTAGCCGGGAAACCGCCGCGTGAAGTCCTCGAGAAAATCGAGCAGGCTGCCCTGCCGGTTCTCGTTCATTCGGGCCACCGACCGGGCATTGTGGATGGGCGAGACCGCGTACTGCGGCATGCGCTCGGGGAGATCGCGATAGACCCCGCCCGGCCGGTAATACGCCGCATGAAGCCGCGCGCCGGACACGGCCTCGTAGGCGTCCATGAGGTCCTCGCGCTCGCGGAAGCAATAGAGAAAGGTCGTCATCGCGCCGACATCGAGCGAATGCGCGCCGAGCCACAGCAGGTGGTTGAGGATGCGGGTGATCTCGTCGAACATCACGCGGATGTACTGCGCGCGGATCGGAACCTCGATTCCCAGCAGTTTCTCGACGGCAAGGCAGTAGGCGTGCTCGTTCGACATCATCGAGACGTAGTCCAGGCGGTCCATGTACGGCAGCGCCTGCATGTACGTCTTGTACTCGATGAGCTTCTCGGTGGCTCGATGCAAAAGGCCGATGTGCGGATCGGCGCGCTGGATCACCTCACCGTCGAGCTCGAGCACCAGCCGCAGCACGCCGTGGGCCGCCGGATGCTGCGGCCCAAAGTTCATGGTGTAGTTTCGAATCTCCGCCATGTCGCTCGCCTACTCGAAACGACATTCGAGCGCGCGTTCACCATGCACTTCAGTGAAGGCTAATGCCCGCGCAGCGGGCGTTAAGCGCGGCAACGCCGCGCGGCCGGAGCTAAAGTTCATGGTGTAGTTTCGAATCTCCGCCATACCGTCTTGACAGGCTTATTCGCTGTCCGCGTAGCTGTCTTCACGGATGATCCGCGGCGTAACCTCGCGTGGCTCGATCGTGACCGGTTGATAGATGACGCGCCCCAGGTCGGGGTCATAGCGCATTTCAACCTGACCGGACAACGGGAAATCCTTCCGGAAGGGATGGCCGATGAATCCATAGTCCGTGATCAGACGCCTCAGGTCAGGATGCCCCGTGAATACGATGCCAAAGAAGTCGAATGCCTCGCGCTCGTACCAGTTCGCGGACGGCCACACGTCGATCATCGATGCGACAACCGGAAATTCGTCGTCGAGCGCGAAGACGCGCACGCGCAAACGCACATTGTTGACAAGCGACAGCAGGTGATAGACGACGGCATAGCGCCGCGGACGAAGCGGATCGGGTGGCTCCGGCGGAGTGGCATCGGAGCTCGTAACCATCTCGCCGCGGCCGGTGGTTCCGTACGCCGAGTAATCGACGCCGCAAAGATCGATCAGGATCTCGAACCGCAGGTCGGGACCATCGCGCAGCGTCTGCATGGCGCCGAGGAGGTCTTCCGGGCTGACGACGACCGTCATCTCGCCCAGGCGCACGGTGGTATGCAGGACCTTGTCGCCGAGCGCCGCTTTCAGCGCGGCGTCCAGAATCTCGATTCGATTGGCCATCGTCCGGCTCTAACGCGCGATCGTGTTGGTGCGCCAGATCTTGTTCTGGAGCTGAAGGATTCCGTACAGCAACGCCTCAGCCGTCGGCGGGCAACCCGGCACGTAGATGTCGACCGGAACGATGCGGTCGCAGCCGCGGACGACCGAGTACGAATAGTGGTAGTAGCCGCCGCCGTTGGCACACGACCCCATCGAGATGACCCAGCGCGGCTCCGCCATCTGGTCGTAGACCTTGCGCAGCGCCGGCGCCATCTTGTTGCACAGCGTTCCCGCGACGATCATGACGTCGGATTGGCGCGGGCTCGGCCGGAACACGACACCGAAGCGGTCGAGATCGTAGCGCGCCGCGCCGGCGTGCATCATTTCGACCGCACAGCACGCCAGTCCGAACGTCATCGGCCACATCGAGCCGTTTCTCGCCCAGTTGATGAGCGAATCCATCGATGTCGTGACAAAACCTTTTTCCAGGACGCCTTCAATGGACATTCAGTTCTCCAACACCTTTGAATCGATCAACTCCCCTCCTAACCGCGTTCGGCGCGTTATAACGCACACGTCGGCCTCCTGAACCTTGGACGAAACATTAAACATCGAGTTGTCGGCCTCATGCCGCGACTCGCAATTCCCGGCCGATCCCGCTTCGCAGGTCCCTCGTCCGGTGGCTCGCGCCTCGGCCTCCCCCACCTTCAACAAAACTTTGGCCTTCGAGTTGTCGGCCTCATGCCGCGACTCGCAATTCCCGGCCGATCCCGCTTCGCAGGTCCCTCGTCCGGTGGCTCGCGCGGCTACTCCCACTCGAGGGCGCCTTTCTTCCATTCGTAGATGAAACCGATGATGAGGATGCCGAGAAAGAGCATCATCGACCAGAATCCGAAGCGGCCGATCTCGGGAAGCACCACAGCCCACGGAAAAAGAAAGGCGATCTCGAGATCGAAGAGGATGAACAGGATGGCGATCAGGTAATAGCGGACGTCGAATTTCATTCGCGCGTCTTCGAACGCTTCAAATCCGCATTCGTACGGCGAGAGCTTTTCGGCGTCGGGCCGATTGGGAGACAGCAGCGAGCCGACCGACAAAAGAACGACGCCGACGCCCACGCCCACGAGAATGAACAGCAGGACGGGAAAGTATTGTTCGAGCATGATCGGATGCGTTCCTGGCTTTGCGCCGCCAACCCGACAAGCATAACGCACCTGCCGCTACCTCCGTCCTGCGAGTCAGCGATCGTCGTCGCTGGCCTTTTTGTGGTGCCGACGGGGAGACTCGAACTCCCACGGCTTACGCCACTGCCCCCTCAAGACAGCGTGTCTACCAATTTCACCACGTCGGCGTTCGCGGGAATGGGATATCGGGCATGGGCGCTCGTGGGCGCACCGTGTCCTCTCATTCCGAGCCCCGCTACTTGGGCACTTCTCCCGCTTTCGAGCTTGAATCCTTCGCCGGCGCGGGTGCGGCGGGCGCTTGCACGGGCGTCGACGATGCGGGAACGTCGCCTGCCTTCGGGGCGGGCTCGGGTGCCTTTTGCATCACGCCCTGCTTCATGGCGTCGGCCGCTCCGGCGCGCGTGCTGCCCAGGTACGTGAGCCCCAAGCTGGACAGAAAAAACACCGTCGCCAGAATCGCGGTCGTGCGCGACAGGAAATTGGCCGAGCCCGCCGCGCCAAAGAGGCTGCCGGACGAGCCGCTGCCGAAAGCCGCGCCCATATCGGCCCCCTTGCCGTGTTGAAGCAGCACGAATCCGATCAATGCCGCTGCCACGAGCACGTGTATCGCAAGTAATGCCGTTTCCCAGATCATCCGCTGTCCTTGTCGCCGCCCAGGCTTCGCAACTTAGGCACTTGCAATCGATAAAAATTCGTCGGCCTTGAGCGAAGCGCCGCCTACCAGCGCGCCGTCGACGTCCGGGCACGCGAAAAGCGCCTTGGCGTTGCCCGCTTTGACGCTCCCGCCGTAGAGCAGCAATACATCGGCGGCCATCGCGTCATCCGCACGCAAGCGATCCCGCAACAGACCATGCACTTCCTGCGCCTGCTCCGCCGTGGCGGTCTTCCCGGTCCCGATCGCCCAGACCGGCTCGTATGCAACAACCGTTGTCGCAATTCGCTTGCCCAGCCGCGCGATCACCGCGGCGAGCTGACGCAAAACAATCGCCTTGGTTTCTCCGGCTTCGCGCTGCTCCAGGGTCTCTCCCACGCAAACGATGGGGATGAGTCCCGCGTCCAGCGCGGCCGCAGCTTTCGCAGCGACTGCGTCATCGGTCTCGCAGTGCATTGCCCGCCTCTCCGAGTGCCCGACAATCGCATATCGGCACCCGAACTCCGCAACCATCGCCGCCGCGACCTCGCCGGTATGCGCTCCGGGCGGGTGTTCGCTCACATTCTGGGCGCCCCACCGAACCGGCGATCCCGACAATGCCGCCTGCGCCTGCCACAGATAGGGGAACGGGACGCAAACCGCGATCTCCCGCGCATCTGCCGGCTGCCACCCGGCGCGTAAGTCGGCCAACAGCGTATCGTTTTGCTTCAGGCCGCCATGCATCTTCCAGTTGCCGACGACGAGTTTGCCGCGCATGGCTGACCGCTTTGCGCGCAATAAGCGACGCGTCATTGAAACCCATCAATTCTAACCCCTTACGTCAGGTGGGGTCAACGCGCTGCGCTGCAACAAATCCGCTCGCCGCGCTAAAGGCGGCAGAGCCAGTGACGCTCAAGCCAATCCACCGAAGCTGCGTCAGACGCGGGCTTGGACGAACGATCGAAGACTCTCGAGAAACCGCGCGAGATTGCGTTGCAGGTCGACGAAGCCCGCATGCTTTTCGAGCGTCGATTCGTTCATGTAGAGCTTCCGGTTGATCTCGACCTGCAGGCTATGCCTGCGCTCGCGCGGGCGACCGTGCTTTCGAACGAGCTCGACGCCCTTGTAGGGGTCGTTCACCGCGACGCGATATCCAAGGCGCGAAAGCGTCGCGTTCGCAAACGCGGTGAGCTCCGGCTCGCATGTCGAGCCGTCCCGGTCGCCGAGCACGAAGTCGGCTCGCGAGCGCCCCGGATCGTCGGACATGGCATCGCCGACCGCCGGCATCGAGTGACAGTTGATGTGCCATACCGCGCCGAACTGCGCGTGCCGTCCATCGATCGCTGCAGTGACCGCGGCATGATAAGGCTCGTAACAGCGGGTAATTCTGTCGGAGATTTCCGCCGCGCTGAGCTTGCGGTCGTACATCGGCACGCCGGCATGCGCGAGCCGCCACACCAGGCCCATTCCCTGCTCGGTCTTGCGCGACCGAACGACGGGCCCGCTCCAGGCGCCATCGAGCAGCTCCATGTCGATGTCGGCGACGTGCCGGTTGGGATCGATGTAGGCGCGCGGAAACAAAGCCTCGATCAAGGTCGCGCCGTAGCGGGGCGCGCACTCGTAGAGCTCGGCGACGAACGTGTCTTCGGCCCGGCGTACCGTGGCGCGGGGCGCCGCATGGCGAAAATCCTCCGGATAGTCGGTGCCGCTGTGCGGCGAGTCGAGCACAAGCGGAATCGGCTCGCCCGGCGGCTCT
The DNA here is from genome assembly GCA_963745385.1 of uncultured beta proteobacterium. Classification (GTDB taxonomy): domain Bacteria; phylum Pseudomonadota; class Gammaproteobacteria; order Burkholderiales; family Casimicrobiaceae; genus PALSA-1003. Next base: position 182,383 of record CAVUXI010000002.1, on the reverse strand, counting down.
TGAACGCGAATGGCCTCGCTCACGCGAAAACCGCGTCGTTGAGATAGCACGCGGACAGGCGCCCGGAGGCAATTTTGACCAACGGAGGCGCGCTCTGTCTGCATTTGACCATCGCGTAGGGGCAGCGCGGATGGAAATGGCAGCCCGACGGAGGCGCCAGCGGTGAAGGGATCTCGCCCTTGACCGGGGCGAAGCTGCGCTTCCCGGGTTCGGTCTTTTCTACCTCGGCCAGCAAGGCTTGCGTATAGGGGTGATTGGGCGCCGCGAAGATCTCGGCGGTGGGCCCCGACTCGATTTCGCGGCCGAGGTACATGATGACCACACGATCGCTGATGTGGCGCACGACCCGCAAGTCGTGACTGATGAAAAGATAAGTCAGGCCAAGCGCCGCCTGCAGATCCATGAACAGGTTCAGCACCTGCGCCTGGATGGAAACGTCGAGAGCCGCGATCGACTCGTCGCAGACCATGAACTCCGGCTTGACTGCGAGCGCCCGCGCGATCCCGATGCGGGCACGCTGGCCGCCTGAAAACTGATGCGGATAGCGTTTCATCAGCGTCGGATCGAGCCCGACGCGGTTGAGCTGCAAGGCAACGAACTCCGTCCGCTGGGACGCGCCTATAAGCCCATGCACCACCGCGCCCTCTCCGACGATGTCGACGACGCGCATGCGCGGATTGAGCGAGGCGTAGGGATCCTGAAAGATCATCTGCGTCTTGAGCTGCTGCTCTCGCGCCGCAGCGGGCGCGAGGCTCCGGAGCGGCGTCCCCTTCCAATAGCGTTCGCCTTCGGAGGGCTCCAGCAGTCCGACCGCGACGCGTCCCAGCGTCGACTTGCCGCACCCGGACTCTCCGACGAGGCCGACAACTTCCTTCTCGCGCACGGTCAGGTTGACGCGGTCGACGGCGTGAACGACTTCCTCGCGCTGATGCGAGCCCAGCACGTTCGCGACACGGCTGACGAAATCGAGGTGCTTCACGAATCGCTTGGAGACCGAACGCAGCTCCAGCAGCGGCGGCTTCAGGCTCACGACGCCTGCGTCGGCATTCATTGGCCATCCAGGGGATAGAAGCAGCGCACCGAATGGTCGCTGCGCCCAAGCACGCGCATCTCCGGATCGCGGTCGCAGTCGGGCGCGGCGCGAAAACAGCGGCTGCGAAACGGACAACCCGGAGGGAGATCGAGGAGCGGCGGCGTCATCCCCGGGATCTGTCGCAGCCGCTGACGCGGTGCTGTGCCGCCGGGAACCGAATCGAGCAGACCGCGGGTGTAGGGATGACGCGGCGCGGTCAGCACGTCCATGGTGGATCCCTGCTCGACGATGCGTCCGGCATACATGACGCACACGCGGTCGGCGAGCCCGGCAATCACCGACAGATCGTGCGTGATCCAGATCAGCGCTGCGCCGGTTTCCCGCGTGAGCTTCTGCATCTCGAAGAGGATCTGTCCCTGGATCGTCACGTCCAGAGCAGTCGTCGGCTCGTCGGCGATGACCAGCTCGGGGCGGTTGAGCAATGCGATCGCGATGGCGACCCGCTGGCGCATGCCTCCGGAGAACTGGTGCGGATAGGCGCGCAAGCGAATGTCGGGCGACGGAATGCCGACCTTCGCAAGCGCCTCGCGAGAGCGCTCCAGCGCTGCTGAGCGCGGGACACGCTCGTGAGCCAGTATCGCTTCGATCATCTGCACGTCGATTCGCAGGACCGGATTCAGGGTCATCATCGGATCCTGGAAGATCATCGCGATGCGATTGCCGCGGATCTGCCGCATCTCTTCCGGCGACAGCGTCACGAGATCGCGTCCTTTGAAAATGATCTTTCCGCCGGCGATGCGGCCCGGCGCGTCGACCAGCCCCATGATGGAATAGCCCGTCATCGACTTGCCCGAGCCCGACTCGCCCACGAGCCCCAGCACTTCGCCGCGTCCGACGCGGAAGCTCACGTCGTTCGCGGCTTTCACAACGCCCGCCTTGGTGAAGAACCAGGTATCGAGCCCTCGCACCTCGAGTAGGGCCTCCACCGGCGCACTCATCGCTGCAGCCGGGGATTGAGGACATCACGCAACTGATCGCCCACGAGATTGATGCTCACGATGGTGAGGAGCAAAGCGATGCCGGGAAAGAAGCTGATCCAGTACTTGCCCGAGAGAAGATACTGATAGCCGTTGGCGATGAGGAGTCCCAGCGATGGCTCGGTGATAGGCAGACCCAGGCCCAGAAAAGAGAGGGTGGCCTCGAGCGCGATCGCCGCGGCGACCTGGACGGTCGCCACCACCATGAGGGGCGGCAGGCAATTCGGCAACAGATGACGAAAGACGATACGCGAGGGCGACAGCGCGAGGCAGCGCGCCGCGTCGATGTATTCCTTTCGCCGCTCGACCAGCGCCGCGCTCCTCACCGTCCGCGCGTAGTAGGCCCATTGCACCGTGACCAGCGCGGCGATGATCTTCGACGTTCCTTGTCCGAGGACCGCAAGCAGGATCAGCGCGATGAGAATCGCAGGGAACGAAAGCTGGATGTCGGCAACGCGCATGATGAGCGACTCGGTCGCGCCGCCGAAGTAGGCGGCGGCGAGGCCTAGCGCCAGCCCGATGGCGAGTGCGATCGAGGTGCTCACGATGCCCACCGTCAAGCTGATGCGCAGGCCGTAGAAGATCGCCGACAGCATGTCGCGTCCCTGGTCGTCGGTCCCCAGCCAGAATCTGCCGCCGGCGGGCGACGGCGATCCCGGCGGAAGGCGCCCCTCGACGACGTCGAGCTGCGCCAGATCGTAGGGATTTTGCGGGGAGATCAGCGGCGCCAGAAGCGCCGCAAGCGCGATGATCCCCAGCAGCGTCAGCCCGAACAGCGCGACCGGGTTCGCCGCGAAATCGCTTGCGATGCGCTTGAGCGGCGTCGGCTCCATAGGCGTCGGGTCAGCCTGCGGTGTCCGTCAGGCGCACGCGCGGGTCCAGCGCCGAATACATGACGTCGACGATCAGGTTGATCGCGATGAACAGGCTCACGATGACCATCAGGTAGGCGACGATGATCGGGCGATCGAGGAGATTGATCGAATCGATCAGGAGCTTGCCCATCCCCGGCCATGCGAACACGCTTTCGGTGACGATGGCGAAAGCGATCACCGACCCGAACTCGAGGCCGATGACGGTAACGATGGGAATCAGGATGTTGCGCAGGACGTGAACGCCGATCACTCGCGAATTGCGAAGTCCCTTGGCGCGCGCGAACTTGACGTAGTCCTGGGTGAGCGCCTCGCGTGTCCCGGCACGCGTCAAGCGGATCAGAAGCGCGAGCTTGAAAAGCGCGAGATTGGCCGCCGGCAGGATCAGATGCCGCCAACCCTCCCACGACAGGAAGCTCACGGGAACGCCGAGGAGCATCGTGGTCGGCCCCCGGCCGTTGGAAGGAAGCCACCCGAGCATGATCGAGAACACCATGATCAGCATCAGGCCGACCCAGAAAGTCGGCAGGGAAAACCCGAGAATCGAGCCGGCCATGATCGATCTGCCAGCCACTGAATTGGGCTTGAGCCCCGCCCACAATCCGAGCGGGATGCCGAGCGCGACCGCGATCAGCATCGCCGCGACGGCGAGCTCCAGCGTTGCCGGCATGCGCTCGAGTATCAAGCCGAGCGCCGGTGTGCTGTGCACGAAGGAGCGTCCGAGGTCTCCGTGCAGCGCGCCGAGCAGAAACTTGCCATATTGCGTCCACAGCGGCTGATCCAGGCCGAATGCGGCAATCGCGCGCTCTCGTTCCATTTGATCGGCTTGCGGATTGATCAGAATGTCGATGGGATTGCCGATCGCGTAGACGCCGACGAACACGATGACCGACATCACCGTCAAGACCAGCACGGCCTGCACGCTGCGGCGAATCGCATAGACCAGCATGGGGCGGGTGCGGCGCCGTCAGCGCTCGCAGCGTAGGCCCATCGTCGGCTTCGCCGTGCCCGGAGCGCTCGCATCCGCCGGCTTGGCAGTGGGCCAGCACAGCCCGTGGCCGCTCTCCAGACCGGAAACGACGGTATCGATGCCCAGGGCCAGCGCGTGATTGCGCTGCAGCCCTGCCCTGCTTCCCTCGATCATCCAGGCGAAGAGCGCGCGTCGTGCAGGACCGTCCTTGACGAATAAGGGATAGGATTGCTCGGCCCACATCGCAAGCTCTTCCACCGATCGATTCATATCGGGGCGCCCGGGCGGCGTCGTGATAGTGAACGCCAAGGGTCCAGGGTTCTTGTCGTCGACGGCGTGTGCGGCGACGCGGCTTTCAATTGTCTCAGTGTCAGCGCTGATCGGGCGGCTGGAAGATGCGTTAAGCGGTTCACGCTTTCCGGGAACGCCGATCTGCAGCGCGAACAACATTCCCGCGACGCCGAGCGCGAGAGCGGCGCCCAGGCCCAGCCGCCAGGCAGGAACTGGCGCGCCGACGACTTCGGTTTCCCAGCTCGTGTCCCACGCCGTGATGCCGCGCTTTTTCAATTCGCTTGCCGCGCTCGCCCATGCGACGAGTGAGAGTGCCGGAAAAAGCACATACGCGAACGATCCCTTGAGCCACACGCCCGCGCCTCGCCCACAGGCCCTTGCGAATTCGATGCGGCGTCCGAATTGCGTTCGGACTCGCAGGCCCATGATCGACTTTCCGACGGTCGTGCCGAACAGCGCCACCGACACCGCCTCGTAGGCAAGCTGGAGCAATCCGATCAGGGGAGGCCAGTAAAGCCACGCGATCAAAATGTCCTTGCCCTGGGTCGACACGGGCACACCGAGCGCAGCGACGATCGTGATGCCTCCCGCAAGGCAGAAGCTGGTGTCGATTTGCCGGGCCCAGAATCTGGGCCAGCGCAGTTGTTGCGGCGTGTAGGTGCGCTTGCGTCGGCGACGCCGGGGCTTCGCTTCGGAAAGCGGCGAATGGCGCGACTGCCCCCGCGGCGGACGCGGCGCGGCGCCGCGCGGCGGCTCCGGCGCGTTCACGGTTTTCTGCTGCCCCTCGCGAGCAGATTCTGCAATTCGTTCGCCTGCTTGTTGCGCACGCTGTTCTTGATGAGGATGTCGGGAGCGTGCACAGGTTGCCCGTAATAGAGGCTGTTCCATTGGTCGGACGTGGACGCGATCGTGCCATCCAGATTGATCCCGCCGTAGATGCCCTGCGATTTGCTGAATGAAATGAAATCGGCGACGAGATTGGATTGCGCGCCGGCACCGATCGGACCCGCCGCCACCGCCGCGTCGCCTCCCATCTTGAAGGAATCGGACAAGAGCGAATTGAGCCCTTTGTCGGTCATGACCAGCGTCACCATCTCGGAGAACGAAACGCCCGCCTGAAAACCCACGCTGGCCGTTGCGAGCGTATAAAAAGCCGGGCCCACCCATTTGCCCGTCTTGCTGTCGCGCGCCAGCACGACGGCGCGCCCGCCGGAGCCGCCGATGATAAGTCCCGCTTTTGCGATGCTCGGCGCAATCAGCACCGCCTTGGCACGCCCGAGGTTGCGGTTGAGCCAGGTCATGTCGCCGTCGTTGAGAAAGTTCGACAGCGTGAGCGTCGCAGCGCTGACCAGCCTGCGCTGATCGGCTTGGGCGAACGAGGGCGAGGCTACCCATGCGTTCAGGACGACGGCTCCGAGCACCAGGGCAACCAGACGCATGCTTCTTTGCATCACCATCTCCGAATTTGCACATCCTGGAAGCGACAAGCTAGGAGTGCGGCTTGCTGATGTCAACAGCCGGGTGTTTCCGCCTCCGGGAAAACCCGCTCGTGAGCGTCGTCCGGAAGACGGCCGGTCGTGCGTTATGCCCCACTAAACCTCAGCGTCGGATCCAAAAGCTTGCATTGTTTCCGCGTCGATTGTCGGACACAAAATGGGCCTGACACTTCCTACAGTTGACCGGTCGATGCCTTGGACTAGAGTGGGTCAACCAATGTACGCGCATCCGCGTGAACATCTTCACAGTCTCGGGGGGGACAGATGAAGATTCTAGTGATCGACGATCATCCGCTCATCCAGGAAGCGGTCGCTCATGTCCTCGCCGAGCTTGACCCCGATCTCAGTCTCATTCAAGCCTACGATGCGTCGGATACCCACGCCGCTCTTTCGCGCCACCCCGGCATCGACTTGGCGCTCCTCGATCTCGCGCTGCCGGGGCAGGATGGTTTCGAGCTGCTCGCGGAACTGCGCAACGAGTGGCCCGATATCCCCGTGCTTGTACTTTCGGCAACGCACGACCGGGAAACGATCGAAGCCGCGCTCGACCGCGGCGCAATGGGATTCATCCCGAAAACGGCCAACGCCCGCGTCCTCATCGAGGCGCTGCGTCTGGTGCTTTCAGGGGGAGTCTACGTGCCGAGCGAGCATTCGAACGCCCGGATCGCGGCTTTCCGCAACCGGCCCTGCTCCCGCCCGGAGGAGCTAGGTCTCACCGTGCGCCAGGCAGACGTGCTGAAGCTGCTTGTGCAGGGCAAGCCGAACAAGCTCATCTGCCGAGATCTCCGGCTCTCCGAGGGGACCGTCAAGGTGCACGTGAGCGCCATCCTGCGCGCCCTCAACGTTCACACCCGAACCCAGGTCGTGATCGAGCTCGCGCGCCGAGGGGTGCGTCTCGAGGGACCCAGCGCCCGCGCGCGTTGACGGAGCCAAGGGGCAACGACCGGATCTCAGCGACGACCTGGGCGGAGCGGCCGCAACCAACACATTCGGCATGGAAATTCGTCTGTCCAGGTTTGCGGCATATTCTGCTGGGCAAAAGGGCCCAAAAAAAAGCGCCTCTTGGGGAGGCGCTTGGAGGACAAACCGGACTTGGGATGACCCGTAAAGGTCGGGGGGTAAATCCGGTCTGCGAGACTTCCGACGTCGGAGGAGGCGGTATCCGCGTCCGGCCGAATGCAGCCGCATATGACAACAGCATTATTCCTTCTGCCGGCCAGGCATGCAACGCCGTTCGTCGGCCGGCGGCCGCCCTGCGTAGATCACTCAATCCGCACGGGCTGCGCCGCAACTGCTTGATCTCTCGAAGATTCCAAAAAAAAGCCCGGCGGTAAAGCCGGGCGGGGGATCGCCGGAAAAGCAGAGCCGGCGGAGGACTGGGGTTGGACTCGCGTCAGGGCGCGAGGCGCTCACGGAGCTGAGCGCGGAATGCAGCGATGCGATCGAGCTTGGCTTGGATAGCATCGCGGACAATCGTTTTCTGATCGGCGGTAAGCGACGCGTAGAGCGCTAGCCACGCATCCCGGGCGCCCCTGCGTGCAGCCGTGTTTTGCTGTTGGACCTCGTCGGCCAGCGCGGCGAGCGCGGCAAGGTCCGGTGCGGGCTTCGCGAGCTCCGCCTGGGTAGCAGCCTTGAGCTGTGAAAAATTTGTGCGTGCCGCCTGATGCGCGGCCTTGCTCTGCGCGACCGCGCTGTCCCATTGCGCTTGTTGCGTGTCGCTGAGCCCGAGCTGAGCCTTCACCGCGGCGATTGCCGCGAGAGGGTCGCCGAAGGCGTGCATCGGCGCGCCTCCACGCGGCTGCGCCAATGCGAAAAACGCTACGCCCGATAATCCGACGGCAAGAATTGCTGCAATTACGCTGCGTCTCATTGGACCAATCCTTTCATCGAGTGAGCGATCGGACATTCGCGCCGAGGGCGGCAGACGGCTCAACACTAATGAACGGCTGTTGCGAGACCATTGCTGGCGGCGGATGTTTTGTAACAATCCGCCCGTTCGGAAGATCCGCGATGGGGTCGCGACTCCAGTGACATCGATTATGAGGGCGCCGGTGCGGCATCCGGCGCCGGTCATGTAACCAAACGTTGCGCACGGTCGAGGGCGTTACAATTCGTCACAACGCAAATGCGGCGTGCGCCGGTCCGGCGGTACGATGAAAAATATGAAACAGGTCAATCCCAAGATCCTTGTGATAGACGATGATGCGCGGTTGCGCGAGCTGCTGGTGCGCTATTTAACCGAACAGGGCTTCCAGGTCCAGGCGCTGCCCGACGCGCGGGACCTCGACAAGAAATTGCAGCGCGATCCACCGCACTTGCTCGTTCTCGATCTGATGCTTCCCGGAGAGGACGGGCTGGCGATATGCCGCCGCCTGCGTGGATCGGGCGAGACCGTCCCGGTGATCATGCTCACCGCGAAAGGCGAAGATATCGACCGCATCGTGGGGTTGGAAATGGGCGCTGACGATTACCTTCCCAAGCCGTTCAATCCGCGCGAGCTGGTCGCGCGCATCCACGCGGTATTGCGCCGTCAGACCGAACGCCTCGCCCCCGGCGCGCCCGCGGCCGACGGTAAGATTTCATTCGGCCCCTATCGGCTCGATCTCGCGACGCGCACGCTCATGCGAGGCGACAAGAGCATCGCCTTGACGACCGGTGAGTTCGGCCTGCTGAAAGTGCTCGCGATGCATCCGCGTCAGCCGCTGGCGCGCGAGAAGCTGATGCTGCTCGCGCGCGGGCGCGATCACGACGTGTTCGATCGAGCGATCGACGTGCAGGTTTCGCGTCTGCGCAAGCTCATCGAGGCGGACCCTTCGGCGCCGCGCTTTATTCAGACCGTTTGGGGCTTCGGATACGTGTTCGTGCCCGATGAGGTGGCCACCGAGGCGCCGGCGACGGACGCCGGAGGTTGAGGATCCGACTCTGGCCGCGGTCGCTGTTCGGCCGGCTGGCTCTCCTGCTGCTTCTGGTCATCCTGATTAGCCAGGCAACGGCCATCTACCTGTTCCGGCAGGACCGCGCGGCGCTGCTGGCGCGGCAATTCAGCGACACGAAGATCGTCCAGCTCAAGGCGCTTAGAGCGGGCCTCGCCGCGGCCGCGCCGAACGCGACCAACGCGACGCTCGCGCAGTTCGGTGAGGCATACCAGGCGCGCATCGTTTCTGGCGACGAGCGCAGATTCGTCGGCGGCGCGCCTCAGAACCCAGTGCTGGTCGAGCTGGAGGAGCGCCTCAAGACCGAGCTCGGACCGCAAACCGAAATGCGAATCCAGCCACGTCTGCAACTTCTGTGGATCAAGCTGCAGGCGGGAGACCACGCGTATTGGGCGGGTTTCCCGCTCCCGCCGCGCCCGGGCGACGACGTACAATCGCGCGCGCTGGAATGGAGCCTGATCGCGCTCGCGGTATTGCTCGCGAGCGCATACGCTTTCGCGCGATATCTCGCGAGGCCGCTGCGTCAGCTCAACGACGCGGTGACCAATGTCGGCAAAGGCCGATCCCCCTCCCCGCTCCCGGAAACCGGTCCTTCGGAAATCGTCAGCCTGAAGCGCGGATTCAATCAGATGCTCGCAAGCCTTCATCAAGCGGAGCAAGATCGCGCCTTGCTGCTCGCCGGCGTGTCGCACGATCTGCGCACACCGCTTTCACGGCTGCGTCTCGGCGTCGAGGTGGGCGCGCGCGACGAGCGTGAGCGCGCGGCCATGGTGGGCGACATCGAGGAGATCGACAAGATCATCGGTCAGTTTCTCGATTTCGCGCGGGACGATCGCAACACGCCGCTCGAGCCCAGGCAATTGAACGACATCGTCGCAGATGTCGTCGACCGCTACGGCCTCGACGGTCAGGATGTTCGGTTTGCGCCGGGCGAGATCCCGCCGATAGCTTTGCGCCCGACGGCGATGTCGCGCCTGATCGTCAATCTGATCGACAACGCGCTTCGCTATGGAGCGCCGCCGGTGGAGGTTTTCACGCGCAGCACGCGGGACGCGGTGGTGCTCGACATCGCGGACCGCGGTGCAGGCGTCCCGCCCGACCAGGTCGAAAGGCTCAAGCGCCCTTTCACCCGGGGCGAGCTTGCGCGTTCGGGCGCCGCCGGGGCAGGCCTGGGGCTTGCGATCGTCGATCGAATCGCCCGCATGCACACCGGCGGCTTCGACCTGTTGCCGCGCGAGGGCGGAGGAACGCTCGCGCGCGTCGTCATTCCCATCGGCAAGACCGCTTAGCGGCGCGCGACCTGCATTCTCAGTCGCTGTGCACGAGGTGCGCGAGCGCGGCACGAATCTTCGGCGGCAGCGGCGTCGGACGCCGCGTCAGCCGATCGACCCAGACGTGCACGAACCGCCCGGTCGCGGCGGCTTCTTCCTGTCCCTCGCCGAACAATCCAATCTCGTAGGTGACCGACGAGTTTCCCAGGCGCGCAACCCGCAGGCCGGCGTCGATGACTTCCGGAAACGACAGGGCGCGCATGAACCGGCACGCCGTTTCCGCAACCACGCCGATGGAATCTCCGTTGCGGATGTCGAGGCCGCCTTCGCGGATAAGGTGTTCGTTCACCACCGTATCGAAGTACGCGTAATAGACGACATTGTTCACGTGACCGTAAGTATCGTTGTCCATCCAGCGCGTCGGAATGGCGAGAAACCGGCGATAGTAGGAGCGCGAAGCGGCCGCGGCGGCACTCACGGGATGCCGCGTAAGCGCGCTTCGAAGACTTCGAGCCAATGGCGAACGGGCAGGGCGCTTCCCTCGGCGAGATGCACCAGGCAGCCGACGTTGGCCGTCGCGATGACCTGCGGTTCGCCGGTTTCGAGCGCGGCGAGCTTGTTCGCTTTCAGGCGTCGTGAAAGATCGGATTGAAGGATGGAATAGACGCCCGCGGAGCCGCAGCACAAATGCGAATCGGGCACCGGAGTGAGCTCGAGGCCTATCGCTTCCAGAATCTCCTCGACGCGGCCCCCGAGCTTCAGGCCATGCTGCAACGTGCAGGGCGACTGAAACGCAACGCGAAGCGGCCCGTGATCCATCGCAACCAGCGGCGCGAAGCGCTTCCATTCGGCGGCGATGACTTCCACCGGATCTTTCGAAAGCTCCGCGACCCGCCGCGCTTTTTCCGCATAGTCGGGATCGTCTCGCAGCAAATAGCCGTACTCCTTGATCACCACGCCGCACCCGCTCGCGCTCGCGATGATGGCCTCGGCGCCGCGCTCGATGTGCGGCCACCAGGCATCGATGTTGCGGCGGGCGAATCGCAACGCCTCTTCATGCGCGCCGAAGTGCTCGCTGAGCGCCCCGCAGCAGCCTGCTCGCGACGATTGAACGAGTGAAATATCGACGCGATCGAGCGCGCGCGCCAGTGCCGCGTCAATCGCGGGCGCAAGGTGCGGCTGCACGCACCCTCCGAGGGAGACCATTCGCCGGGCGTGTCGCCGGGGCGGGCGCCGCTTTGCCTTGCTTTTTGCAGGGACCCTCGCGGCGAGGGCTGGCGGCAGCAGCGGCCTTGCCCAGCGTCCGAAAGCCAGCGCCACCGAAAACCACGGACCGCGCGTAAGGCCGCGCCGAAGGATCCACCGCGTCGCTCGGTCCCCGGCATTTCTGGGCACTTTCTTTTCGAGCACGTGGCGGCCGATGTCGACAAGGCGGCCGTAGCGCACGCCGGATGGACAGGTCGTCTCGCAGCTGCGGCAGGTCAGGCAGCGATCGAGATGCAGCTGGGTTTTCTCGCTGACTTCGCCGCCCTCCAGCATTTGCTTGATGAGGTAGATGCGGCCGCGCGGTCCGTCGAGCTCGTCGCCGAGCAGCTGATACGTCGGACACGTTGCCGTGCAGAAGCCGCAATGAACGCACGCGCGCAGAATCGCATCGGCTTCGCGTCCCTCGGAAGTGTCCTTGATGAAATCCGCGAGCCGGGTTTCCACGTCAAACCTCCGCGTACATGCGGCGGGGGTTGAAGATTCCTACCGGATCGAGCGCGCCTTTGACGCGCCTGTGCAGCTCCAGCAGCGCCGGCGGGAGCGGATGAAAGGCGCCTGCCGACTTGTCCGCGCCGCGAAAAAGGGTTGCGTGGCCGCCGTGCCGCTCGGCCCACGCGCGCAGCACGTCGGCGCCGCAATCCTCGCGGGCGTCGACCCAGCGCAGCGCACCGCCCCATTCGATCAATTGACCGCTGCCCAGCGCCGCATGCGGTGCGGTGGAACCCACCGACAAGCGCCACAGCGCCCCTGCCTGCGTTGCCGTCACGAAGAAGCGATGCGTCTGCTCGCGCACCGATTGCCAGAATTCCTCCGAGTCCGCGCGTGCGCTGCCGCCAAGCCGTCGCGCCGCGGCGCTCACTGCAGGCTCCGCACCCGAGAGCCGCACGTGGAGGATGCCCTCGTTCCAGCAGCTTGCCGACAGCGGATTCGATGTCGCCGACCATTCGTTGATCTTGCGCAATGCTTCCGCCGCGTCGAGCTCGAAAGCAAGCGTTCTCTCGGTCTCGGGGAAAGGAACGCACTTGAGCGACGCCTCGAGGATCACCCCGAGCGTCCCCAGTGAACCGGCGATCAGCCGCGAAACGTCGAAGCCTGCAACGTTTTTCATGACTCGCCCGCCGAAAGACAGGTCGTCGCCGCGGCCGTCGAGCAGGCGCACGCCCAGGACGACGTCGCGCACGCTTCCCGCATACGGCCGCCGCGGACCGCCCAGGCCGCACGCGATGCAGCCGCCCAGGGTCGCCGATGCGCCGAAATGCGGGGGCTCGAAGGCGAGCATCTGGCCACCCTCTCCCAGAGTCCGCTCGAGATCCGCAAGCAGCGTTCCGCAGCGCGCGGTCACGACCAGCTCGGTGGGATCGTAATCGACGATTCCCGCGTTCGCGCCGGTGCGGAATATTTCGCCCCGAAGTTCGTTGCCATAGAAATCCTTGCTGCCGCCGCCGACGATACGCATCGGGGACTGCGTTTGCACCGCTGCCCGAATGCGCTCGCTCCACGCTTCGACAAGATCATTCATCCGCTGCGACGCGAAGCGAAGCGACGGAACGCGGCGCGCGCCCTTTGCGGTGCCTGACAACGGCTCGACAACGCGTTTTTCTTGATCCTGAGCTCTTCTTTCCGGCAAGCGCGGATTGCAAGCCTCAAAGCGGAATCGTCTTGCCGGGATTCATGATGTTGTGAGGATCGAGCGCGCGTTTGATCGCCCGCATCAGATCGACCGCCTCGCCGTGCTCCTTTACCAGAAGGTCGAGCTTGTGCCAGCCGATGCCGTGCTCACCGGTACAGGTGCCGCCCATCGCAATGGCGCGCATGCTCACCGCAGTTGCGAGCGCCTCGGCACGATCGCGCGCGCCGCTTTCCGCGGGATCGAAAAGCACGACGAGATGAAAGTTGCCGTCGCCTACGTGGCCCAGAATCGGTGCGACGAGCCCGCTTTTCTCGACATCGGCCTTCGTTTCCAGGATGCAGTCGGCAAGACGCGAGATGGGAACGCATGCGTCGGTGGCGAAGCTGGTCATCCCGGGCCTGAAGGCGAGGGCGGCATAGTACGCGTCGTGGCGCGCCTTCCACAGGCGCGTGCGCTCTTCGGGCCGTGTCGCCCATTGAAACGCGCTGCCTCCGAATTCGTCGCTGATCGCCTCCATCGCGGAGGATTGCTCGCGCACACCGGCCTCGGAACCGTGAAACTCGAAGAACAGGGTAGGCTTGACCGCAAAGCCCTCGAGCTTGGAATAACGAATGCTGGCGTCCATCTGCACATCGTCCAGGAGCTCGATGCGCGCCACCGGGATGCCCGACTGCATCGCGACGATCACTGCGTTGACCGCGCTCGCAAGATCGGGGAACTGGCACACCGCCGCCGAAATCGCTTCGGGCACGCCGTACAGGCGCAGTTGGATTTCGGTGATCACGCCGAGCGTTCCCTCGGCGCCGACGAACACGCGTGTGAGATCGTAACCGGCGCTGGACTTGCGCGCGCGCCCGCCGGTGCGAATGACCCGGCCGTCGGAGGTGACCACGGTCAGCCCCATGACGTTTTCGCGCATCGTGCCATAGCGCACGGCGTTGGTCCCGGATGCGCGCGTTGCCGTCATTCCGCCGATCGTCGCATTCGCGCCCGGATCGATGGGAAAGAACAGACCCGTTCCCTTGAGCTCGGCGTTGAGCTGCTCGCGCGTCACCCCCGCCTGGACGCGGCAGTCGAGGTCGGCGGCATTGATCTCGAGCACGCTGTTCATTTGCGACAGGTCCAGACACACGCCCCCGTAGAGCGCTGCGACATGGCCTTCGAGCGACGTCCCGACCCCGAATGCAATGACCGGGACGCGCGCCAGATGGCACACGCGAACGATCGCAGCGACCTCGTCGTTGGAGTGCGGATAAACGACGACGTCGGGCAGCGCCGGATCCGCGAGGCCCTCGCCGTGGCTGTGATGCTCGCGCACGGCGCGCGTAGTCACCGCGCGCGAGCCGAACTGTCCCGACAATTGCGAAACGAGCTCGGCAACGACGCCGGGCGTGGGGCGAATCATGGTGTCCATGGCTTCCGATATCCTAAAAACGCGGCAGGTCGGGAAAGGGCAACTGTCCGCGATGCACGACCATGCGCCCCATCTCGGCGCAGCGGTGCAGCGTCGGCACCGCCTTGCCCGGATTCAGCAAGCCCTTCGCGTCAAAGGCGTGCTTGATCGCGTGGAAACGCTCGATTTCCGGCGACGCGAACTGCGCGCACATCTGGTCGATCTTTTCGACGCCAACGCCGTGTTCTCCGGTAATCGTGCCGCCGACTTCGATGCACAACTCGAGGATTTTCGCGCCGAAGGCCACGGTCTTTTCGGCATCGCCCGCAAGGTTGGCGTCGAAAAGGATCAGCGGATGCAGATTGCCGTCGCCCGCATGAAACACGTTCATGCAGCGCAAGCCGAACTCCGACGAGAGCTCGGCGATCCGTATCAGCACGGGCGCCAGCGCGCGGCGCGGAATCGTCCCGTCGATGCAGTAATAGTCGGGAGAGATGCGACCCGCCGCGGGAAACGCAGCCTTGCGCCCCGACCAGAACCGCAGGCGCTGAGCCTCGCTTTGCGAGACTTCGATGAGCGTGGCGCCGGAGGACTCCAGCACCGCGCACATCCGTCCCACCTCGGCGGCGACTTCGTCGGTCGTGCCGTCGGATTCGCAAAGCAGGATCGCCTCGGCGTCCATCGGATAGCCCGCATTCACAAACGGCTCTACCGCGCCGATCGTGAGCCTGTCCATCATCTCGAGGCCCGAGGGGATGATCCCGGCGCCTATGATCGCGGCCACGGACTGCGCCGCCTTCGCGAGATCGTCGAATGCCGCGAGTATGCATTTCGAGTCCTGAGGCTTGGGCAGTAGCTTGACCGTCACTTCGGTGATCACCGCGAGCAATCCTTCCGAGCCGTTGATCAGCGCCAGCAGATCGTATCCCGGCGAGTCCAGACCGTCGCCGCCGAACTCGACGATCTCGCCTGTGATGAGGACGCCGCGCACGCGCCGCACGTTGTGTACGGTCAGACCGTATTTCAGACAATGCACACCGCCGGAATTCTCCGCCACGTTGCCGCCGATCGTGCATGCGATCTGCGACGACGGGTCCGGCGCGTAGTAGAGTCCGTGCCGCGAAGCGGCTTCCGAAATGGCAAGATTGCGCACACCCGGCTGGACGACCGCGGTGCGCGCGAGCGGATCGATCGCGATGATGCGTTTGAACTTCGCAAGCGACAGCACGACCCCGGTCCGTTCCGGGGTTGCGCCGCCGGAGAGCCCGGTACCTGCGCCGCGCGCAACCACCGGGATGTTGGCGTCGTGGCAAACGCGAAGTATCGCGACGATCTGCGCTTCGTCATCGGGGAGCAGGACCGCCTGCGGCTGTTCCCGAAACAGCGTCAGGCCGTCGCACTCGTAGGGGCGAGTGTCCTCCGCAACGGTCAGCATCGCGGACGAGGGAAGAATTTCGCCGAGCGCGGCGAGCGCGTTTGAATCGAGCATGGATGGGACGTTGCCGAGCGATTATTCCACAAAGCCCCGCTGCGTACTATGCGAAGCGCTGCCTCGATTGCGACGGCGCTCTGTCACGGCGCGCCCGGTGCATCGTCTATAATGGGACAATGGGAGGGAGTCGCCGGCGGCATGCCGCGGCGCATCACGGCACAGCATGGATTCAGGCGAGATTTACGCCAAAACCGAAGAAGGCTTGCGCGAGCTCAAGGAACGCAAGCGCAACCTCCCCATCACACTTCGCAGTCTTCTCATCATGGTGGACGGCACTCGCACGGTAGCCGAAGTTCTGGATCGGGCGCGGGCATTGCGCCTCGACAAGACCGCGCTCGTGGAGCTCGAGGCCGCAGGTCTCATCGCGAAGCGCTTCGGCGCGCCTTCCTCCCAGCAAACAAGCGCGGCGGCAGCGCCGCGCAGCGAAAACGAAGTCAAGCAGTTCATGGCTGCGCATCAGCGCATGAGCGATGCGATCAACAAGCACCTCGGTTTCCGCGGCTATCTGATGATGATGCGGCTGCAGCGTGCCGAGAACCTGCGCGACCTCCACGATCTCTTGCCCGACTTCGCGCAGGCGCTGGTCAAGCGCATCGGGATGGGTCCGGCGAAGCCGATCGTTGCGGAGCTCGAGAGCCTGATCGTCCGCACGGAGTAGCGCAGCGCCGCGACTCTCCGCCCCGCGACGATCGCGCCCAGGAGCTCCTGCGGCATCGAAGCTACTTGGCGGTCGCGGGACGAAATTTGTGCGCGAGCGTGTTCTCGTCGGTTCGCGGCGCGTAGGTGATGCCGTTTCGCGTCGCCCACAGGTTCACCTGGAAATGCAGTGGAATGATCCCGGT
The DNA here is from genome assembly GCA_963745385.1 of uncultured beta proteobacterium. Taxonomy (GTDB): domain Bacteria; phylum Pseudomonadota; class Gammaproteobacteria; order Burkholderiales; family Casimicrobiaceae; genus PALSA-1003. The sequence goes on along the minus strand of CAVUXI010000002.1, from coordinate 165,857 downwards.
GTCGTTGATGGCGACCTCGGTCGCGCGCTGCAAGACCGCTTCGCGGCGCGCGTCATCGACGGTGGCCAGCGCCTCCTCGAGCAAGGCGTCGACCTTCGGGTTGGAGTAACGACCGCGATTGGCCGTTCCGAATCCCTTTTCCCTGCTGTACGTCGCCAGCAAGGCCTTGATCGGGCTCGACGCTTCGCCCGTCCCCGAGCTCCAGCCCACGAGCATGAAGCTGAATTTCAGATCGGTCGCCTGCGGAAAATACGTTGCCGAGGGCATCGCCTCGACCCGCGTCGCTATACCCACCCTTGTCAGCATCTGTGCCACGGCCTGCGCGATCCTGGCGTCGTTGACGTAGCGATTGTTGGGCGTGTGGATGGTGATTCCGAACCCGTCGGGAAATCCCGCATCGGCGAGGAGCTTCCTCGCACCCTCCGGGTCGTAGGCCTCGACCTTGAGGTTGGCCGTCGAACCGAACATGCCATCCGCAAGCAACTGGCCCGCAGGCACGGCTTCACCCTCCATGACTTTGTCGACGATCGCGCTTCGATTGATCGCCTTGGACAACGCTTTGCGCACGCGCGGATCCTTCAGGGGGTTATTCGCAAGCGGCTTTCCCTGCTTGTCCGTGACGTACGGTGATGTCTCGCGGTCGCTGTCCATGTGCAGGTAGATCAAGCGGTCGGCGATGATCCTGTAGACGTTCAGGCGCTTGTCGGCGCGTATCTTCGCCACGTCGGAGGTCGGGACGTACTCGATCGCCTGGACGTCCCCCGCCAGCAGCGCGGCGACGCGCGATGCATCGTTCGGAAGGAGGCGCAAAGTCACTTTCTCCCATGGCGTCCTTCCTCCCCAATACGCGTCATGCCGCGCGAGCTCGATGCGATCTCCCTTGGCGTAGCGCACGAGCTTATACGGCCCGGTACCGATCGCCGCCTTGCCGCTGTTGAAGTCCTCGGTCGACGCCTTGCGCGCGCTTCGAGAAATGATGGCGACCTGGGTCATGTCGGTCGGCATCAGCGGATAAGGCGCGGCCGTCCTGAACCGGATCGTGTACGCGTCGATCACGGTCATTTCCTTGATCTGCCTGGTGTAAGCCGTGAACGGCGACGGGCTGTTGCGAACCTCGGGAACGCGTTCGATCGACGCGACGACATCGGCCGCGGTGAAGTCGCTGCCGTCGTGGAACTTGACCCCTTTGCGCAGCTTGAACTCCCACGTCAGCGGATCGACGGTGCGCCAGGATTCCGCGAGCCCGGGAATCGGCCTTTGCCGTTCGTCGCGCAGCACCAGATAGTCGAAGATATGGGCCGCGACGTTGTTGTTCGGAGTAAGGTTGTGATAGTGCGGGTCGATCGAAGTGACGTCGGCGCCGATGCCGATAGTGAGATCGGATGCGGAAGCGATCGCCCCGGCCACGCCCCCGCCGGACGACAAGAGCCAGGTGGCCAGGAAAATCGTATGCAACATTGCGTCAGCGACCGTTGGTGGGGACGATAAAGCGCAGCATAGCCGAAACGTAACTGAATGTAACTGGCTGTTCTATCACTGAAACTTGGTGTCAACGACGCGGTCTATCACAGCGTTGGGTGTTCATGTCGCGAGGATCGCGACTCTTGAAGAGGAGATCGATATGAAACGTCGCATTGCCATCATCGCCGCGGCCGCGGCTGTGCTTGCCGGCGGTGCAACGCTAGCCACGACGGCGTCGGCCCGGGATTCGTTCAGCATTTCCATCGGCGCTCCAGGTTTCGCTGTGGGCTACGCGACGCCTGGATACGGTTATGGCTACTACGCGCCACCGGTGGCCTATGCACCGCCCGTCGCATATTACGGCGCGCCGGCGGTGGTCTATGGACCGCGCTATGCCTATGGGCGACCGTACGGAGCCTACTACCGGCCGTACTATTGGCACGGCCGTTACTGGCATCGCTAACGCCGCGCCGTGTAGGTAATTCTGTAGATCGCTCCGGCATAGTCGTCGGAGACGAGGAGGGAGCCGTCGGGCGACACCAGCACGTCGGCCGGACGGCCCCAAACCTTTTCCCCTTGCAGCCAGCCCGTCGCGAACGGTTCGTACGCGACGGGCTTTCCATTTTCGAGTCTGACGAGGGTGACGCGATATCCGATCCTGGCACTTCGGTTCCAGGAGCCGTGCTCGGCAATGAAGATCTGATTCCGATATTCGGCAGGGAACTGCGAGCCGGTATAAAAGCGCATCCCGAGCGACGCCACGTGCGGCCCCAGGTTTTGGGCGGGCGGGATGAATTCGCTGCACGCGTGGCGCTTTCCGTATTCCGGGTCGGCGATCGTCCCTCCATGGCAATACGGGTACCCGAAGTTCATCCCCGCTGCGGGCGCGTGATTGAGCTCGTCGGGCGGCAGGTCGTCGCCGAGCAAATCGCGGCCGTTGTCGGTGAACCAAAGCTCGTGCGTGCGCGGATCCCAGTCGAAACCCACAGAGTTGCGGACGCCCCGCGCGTAGACCTCCAGCGCGGAACCGTCCGCATTCATCCGCATGATGTTGGCGTAGCGGTTGGGATCCGGCTCGCAGATATTGCATGGCGCGCCCACCGGAACATATAGCTTGCCGTCGGGGCCGAAGCCGATGAATTTCCCGCCGTGATGCGTGTCCTTCGGGAATCTGTCGCTCGCGACGACCGCCGCGGGCGGACTCGTCAGATGTTGCTCGATGTTATCGTAGCGGAGTATGCGATCGACTGACGAGACGAAGAGCGACCCGTCGCGAAACGCAACGCCCAGCGGCAGATTGAGGCCTGACGCTATTGTCACGACCTCGGCCGCCGCGCCCGGCCTGGCTCGGACCGCGTAAACCTTGCCCGCCTGCATGGAACCCACAAACAAGGTCCCCTGGGTGCCGAGCGCCATGGCTCGCGCGTTGTCGACTCGCGCATACAACTCGATGGCGAAACCCGGGGGCAGCTTGATGGTTTCGATCGGCAATGCGGCGCCCTGCGCGAACGCGGCGGACGCAAGAACAGTTGCGAGGAGCATGGCGATGAGCCGGGACATTCGACGCTTCTCCGATGACGTTCCTATGCTGTCGGCCGACAACATTGACATAGACTTCGGCGGTTCCTATCCTGTTCCCTGCAAGGCCTAAACTGTGCAATGAGCTGCAATGAGCTGCAATGAGCGCAATGTGCTGCGATGAGCTTCCCAGCCGCCACTGAGATTTCTCCCCGCCTTCTGAGCCTGGATCTGATCCGGACGCTGGTCGGCTTCGACACGACCAGTCGCGGATCGAATATGGCCCTTATCGACTGGGTGCGCGACTACCTCGCGGGACACGGCATCGATTCGCAATTGACCACCAACGACGACGGGCGAAAGGCAAATCTCTTTGCCACGCTTCCCTCCCGGGACGGTAACGCCACGACAGGCGGCATCGTGCTTTCCGGGCATACCGATGCGGTTCCCGTCGATGGTCAGCCGTGGGAAACCGATCCGTTCACCGCCACGTTGCAAGGCGACAAGCTGTATGGCCGTGGTGTCGCGGACATGAAAAGCTTCTCCGCGATCGGCCTCGCTTTTGTTCCCGAATTTCTCGGCCGAGGTCTCTCGCGGCCGCTTCATTTTGCGCTGTCGTACGACGAGGAGGTAGGTTGCATCGGCGTGCGCCGGCTCATCGACGACATTTCGCGCCGCGGCATCAGGCCCTCGGGCTGCATCGTCGGCGAGCCTACCGGCATGCGGCTCGTCATCGCGCACAAGGGCAAGCGCAGCTTCCGCTGCCGCGTGCGCGGCCGTGAAGCTCATTCGGCGTTGACTCCGTTGGGCGTGAACGCGGTGCAGATCGCATGCGAGATCGTAAACTTCCTCACCCAGATCGCGCACCGCTTCAGAGACCGCGGCGGCTTCGATGCCGCCTATGACGTCCCCTATACGACCGTGCATACGGGCGTGATCCACGGCGGCACCGCGCTCAATATCGTGCCGCGGGACTGTACGTTCGATTTCGAGTTTCGCCACCTTCCCTTCGACGACCCGGATGCGCTGTTCGCCGACGTCAAGCGCTTCGCGCAGACACTCATCCCCGAGATGCATGCCGTCGATCCGTCGACTTACATCGAGTTCGAACCGATCTCCGCCATGCCCGGATTCGATACACACGGCGGGAGCCAGATCGCCGAGCTCGGCCGCGCGTGCACCGACGAGCGCGACTACGCCAAAGTCTCCTTCGGAACCGAAGCGGCGCTCTTCCACAACGCGGACATTGCCACGATCATTTGCGGCCCGGGACACATCGAGCAGGCGCACCAGCCCAACGAATGGATCTCGCTGGAGCAGCTCGCCGCATGCGAGCGCTTCATGCGCCGACTCGGCGACAACGTTTGCGCGGCATAAGTGAGAAAAAGCAAGGCGCAAGGCGCCGTCGAAGCCGCTGAACGCGCCGCCGCGTCCGACGGCAGGACGACTCCGCCGATCGAGGTGGAGTTCCCGGACCTCGATGCGCATGCCGCAGGAAATGCCGGCATCGCCTACGCCTGGACGTTCAGCTCGCAGCGCCCTGGGCCGCACGTGCTGCTGCAGGCATTGACGCACGGTAACGAGGTCTGCGGAGCGATCGCGCTCGATTGGCTGCTGCGGCAAAACGTCCGGCCCGAGCGAGGCAAGCTGTCGATTGTTTTCGCCAACGTGGCCGCCTATGCGCGATTCGATCACAGCGACCCGTTCGGTTCGCGTTGCGTCGACGAAGACTTCAACCGTCTCTGGACGCCGGCGGTCCTCGATGGGCCGCGCGTCAGCGTCGAGCTCACGCGCGCACGCGCGCTTCGGCCGCTCTACGACAGCGTCGATTACCTGCTCGATCTCCACTCGATGTCCGAGCCCTGCGTGCCTCTGGCGATGGCGGGACGGCAGCGCAAGGGCGTCGAGCTCGCGCGCTCGATCGCCATCCCGGAGCACATCGTGGTCGACAGAGGACACGCCGCCGGAACGCGGCTTCGGGACTACGGCCGCTTCGACGACCCCGACGATGAGCGGAACGCGCTTCTGGTCGAATGCGGACAGCACTGGGAAGCGCAAGCTCCCGTCATGGCGAAGCAGGCGGTGCTGCGCTTCCTGCGCCATTTCGAGATCCTCGAGGTCGAGTGGCTCGATTCGCATATCGACCGCTCGCCCACGCCGCCTCAGCGCGTGGTCGAGGTCACCGCGACAGTCACCATCCAAACCGATCAATTTCATTTCGTGCGGCCCGTCCGCGGCTTCGAGACCATCCGCGACGAGGGGACCATCTACGCGATCGACGGCGGCGCACAGATTCGAACGCCTCACGGGGACTGCATCCTGGTCATGCCTACGCGAAAACCCAAGCGCGGCGAGACCGCTGTGCGCCTTGGCCGGTATATCGGCTAAGGAACCTCTGCATAAGTCCTGCGTCATCGCGGCGGACGGTCGGAAGCAACGGCAGCTTCCGCAGCGCCCACGAGATCCGCACCGATCGCGGTGGACCATTTTTCGTAGACCGCTCGGGTGGCCTGTCGATACGCGGCTTCGCCCGCGGGAGTCAGTCGATTCACCGCAACACTTTGCCTTGCGAGAGCGCTCAACTCGGAATCTCCGTTCAAATCCCGGCTCATCGCCGATACCAGGCGCACCGCATCCTTGGCGGCTTCGCGAATAGTTGCGCGATCATCTTCGGCCAAGGCGGCCCAGAAGCTTCCATTGACCGCGAACACCAACGCGTCCGCTTGAGCGTTCCAAAGCAGCAGGTGCACGAACCCGTCGGCGTACGTGCGCGCCGCGGCGTATGCTGCGACGCTCGTCAATTGGCCGTCGAGCGCGCCGCCGGCGGATGCAACCCGTGCTTCGGCGGGAGTCATCGTCGTCGGCGCCGCACCCAGCGCAGCCAGTGTGTCTTCGATGAGCGGCGAGCGCACGATGCGAATTCTGGATCGGTCGAGATCGGCAGGTCGATGCACAGCGGAGCGAGTCGCGAGCTCAAGAAATCCGTTGGCGCACCACTCGACCGCGACAACGCCCGCGCGCTGCAGCCTCTGCGCCAGTATTGCGCGCACGATGGGATCACCGACCAGCGCGTCGAGTCCGGCATCGTTGCTTGCCAACCACGGAAGAGTAAAGACGTTCAGCTCAGGGATTTGTTGAGACCACGACAGCGTCGATCCCACCGCGAGATCGACGCCGCCGCCTTGTAGCGCCGCGAATTCGCGCGCGGGATCCCGCTGTGACAAAGCGGCGCCGGGAACATGTCTCGCCGCGAGTCTGCCAGCGGATCGCTCGCCGATGCGGGCGGCCCAGATTTGACCTGCCTTGCCGAGGGGATACGCGGGGCCCATTGCCGTCGAAAGCGTGAGTTCCCGAGTGGCGGCGGCCCCCTGCTGTTGCGCGATCGAAATCCATGGCCATCCTGCGAGCAGCAGAAGACAGAGGCCGCGGCTGACCCGTGTGCGTCGCTTGCTTTGCTTTTCCATCTCTCCATGGGCAATGCGGCCGTGCGATCGTTCACTTGGATACCGGGCGGCGCCTGCTTACTGACCTTTGCGGAAATGGTTGTCGACCATTTCCGTCACGATGCTCCCCTCTCCCGCTTCTGCGGGAGAGGGGATGGGGGTCAGGGGCTGAGCTTTGCTGTTGTTAGTCATATATGCAAAGCTCAGTAGTAGAGGGCCCGGCGGCAAGCTTCTCGTGTCGCTATTCGAGCGCGACCGGCTCGGGCTGTGGGCCGTCGCGCCAATAGCGGCGAGCGTGTTCGCGCTCGAGCCTGACCTCGCGCCCGGCACCGGGCGCGAACGTGAACGTAAGCGCTCCATCGTAGTCGGTGCGCAGGCCCCGGGCGCCCGCGGCCGCATATCGCTCGACGATTTCGGGGCGGGGATGGCCGAAACGGTTGAGATATCCCGGAGTAAACGCGGCAATTTCCGGGTGGACCGCCGCGATGAAAGCCGGGGTCGACGACGTCCGGCTGCCGTGGTGCGGCACGACCAGCACGTCCGACGGAAGCGACGCGGGTTCGCGGCGAACCAGATCGGCTTCGGTGCGCGCTTCGATATCTCCGGTCAACAGCGCGCTTCCGTGCGCATTGCTCACGCGAACGACGCACGAAAGATCGTTCGGCTTGAGCTTGGGATTGGCGTAATTCGCGTCGACGGGATGAATGATCGCGAAATCGACGCCATCCCATGTCCATCGCCTGCCCGCGACGCAGCGCTCCGCTGTCTTGCCGCCAAGCGCGCGTGCCCTGACGATGGGATTCTCGGGTGGCAGCGACGACGCGAACCAGTCGACCGGAACCGTTTGCAGCAGCGACAGCGCGCCTCCGCTGTGATCGCTGTCCTGGTGACTGACGATCATGCCGTCAAGACGCGCGACGCCGAGCGCGCGCAGCGTCGGCGCGATAATTCGATTGCCGGCGTCCGCGCTTTCGTTGAAGCGCGGGCCGGTGTCGTAGAGCAAGGCGTGCGCATGCGTTTGCACCAGTACCGCGAGCCCTTGCCCCACATCGAGGACGGTCATCTGGAACACGCCCGGCGCCGGCTTCGACGGCAGAAGCACGAAAAGAGGCGCCAGCCAGACGAACCCGAAGGCGCGTCCGGGAACGCCGCGAGGCGCCAGCAGCCAGAGGATGCCGAGTGCACCCAACAGCGCTGCCCATGTCGACGGTGCATGCTGCTGCCACACCGCATCGGGCAGCCCGCTCAACACCTCGAGGAAAAGCGCTAGCCACGCGAATATCTGGTGCGCCGCGACGAGCAGCGCGTCCCACGGAAGCGCGATCGAAGCGAGCGTCAGCGGCACGACGAGAAAGGTGACCACGGGGATCGCGAGCGCGTTGGCGACCGGAGACACGATGGAAATCTGTTGAAACAGAACCAGCATCAACGGAATCAAGCCGAGCGTGATCGCCGCTTGCGCACGCACCGCGGAGTTCCATGCCTGCATCCTTCCGGCGCGGCCGACACCGATGTAGAGGAGGAGTCCCACGGCGCCAAACGAAAGCCAGAATCCGGGCGTCAGCGATGCCCAGGGATCGAACGCGAGCACGACGGCGAGCGCCCATAGCCAGACGATGGACGCGGTGCCGGGGCGTCCAAGCCACAAGCCGATGGCGGCGACCGTGAGCATGTATAGAGTGCGCTGCGCGGGAACCTGGAAGCCGGCGAGAAGTACGTAGCAGAACGCTCCGGCGACGCCGGCAAGCGCCGCGGCCTTGCGGGCGGGAAGCCGCGTCGTCAGACCATGGATGCGCTTCCACGACCAGAACACCGCGGCGCCGATCAATGTCGCAAAAAAAGTGACATGGAGCCCCGAGATGCTGATGAGGTGGCCGATGCCGGTGCGATTAAACAACTGCCACTGCTCATTGGGAATGGCGCGCTCGTCGCCGATAGCGAGCGCCGCTATCACGCCCGCATAGGGCCGATCGCCCAGCGCCTCCAGGATCCGATCGCGAATCGATTCCCGCGCACGGGCGACGTAGTCGGACATTCTTCCGGCGAATGCATCGACTCGCCGGTTGGATTCCTCCGCGCGAACGTAACCGGTCGCGCGCAACTCGTTTTCGAGCAGCCAAGCCTCCACGTCGAATCCGTGGGGATTGACGCTTCCGTGAGGCCGTTTGAGCCGCATGACAAGGTCCCAGCGCTCGCCTGCGTGGACCTCACTTGCGTGAAGGCGTGGCAGACTCTTCGCCTCGTCTGAGCGATCCCTGTCGGCGTACCAGGCGAGCGAAACGCGCGACGGAACGACGGCACCGGGCGTGAGCGTGCGTTCGATCGCGAACGCAAAGCGGATCCCTCGCTCCGCGGGCTGCGGCAGCTCGTCGACGACTCCGACGACGCGGATGTCCCGTCCCTCCCAGACGGGCGGCAATGCATCGGCAAGACGAATCTCGGCGCGCCACCCTGCATAGAAAAAGGCGAGAACCGCGACGCCGATCGCAAGCAACCCGTGTGACGCGATGCCGGCCGCGCGCCGGTAGCGAGCGCGGGCGGCGCAGCGCACCAGCGCCGGCGCGAGCACCAATGGAATGAGAGCGTAGAGCGCGTAGGCGCTCGAGGGCAGCGCCGGCTGCTGCTGCAACGCAATGACGCCGAGCGCGAATGCGAGCAGCAGCCAGCGCATCGGGACTTCAACCCAGCGCGCGAGGTGCGCGACCGACAAGGCGTTGCGCCAGGCGCGCAAAAACAAACGGCCGGATCGCGCGCGAGAGCACGCTTCCGGCCGCTGCTGCGGCGTGAGCCGCGCTGCTTACTTCTTGCCGCCCTGTGCCAGCATTTCGTTGATCTTGGCTTCGAACTGCTGGTAGGGCATTGCGCCCACCAGCCGCACGCCATCGAGCTTGCCATTCTCGACCCGTCCGAGCACAAATGACGGCGTCCCGTTGACCCCGGCCGCGGTCCCCTCCGCGACATCCTTGTCGATCGCCGCACGATACTTGTCCGAGGCAACACATGTCTTGAACTTGTCGACATCCATCGACGCGCTTTGGGCGTATCCGACAATCTTGTCGGGCTGGAGCTGGCTGGCATTGACAATCATCGTGTGCCGAAGCTCCCAATACTTGCCCTGCTCCGCCGCGCATCGTGCGGCGACCGCGCTGCGCCGCGCGTTCTCGTGAAAGTCCAGAGGGAAATCTCGGCTCACGAAACGCAGCTTGCCGGTATCGATGAAATTGGTCTTGAGCTGCGCGTACGCGTCGTTGTGAAAGCGCTGGCAGAACGGGCACTGGTAATCGGTGTATTCGACAAGAACCAGCGGCGCATCGTCCTTGCCGACCGAAAAGCCGCCGGGCGTGAAGGCCATGCTCACCTTGTCGCTCACCGGCTGCGCTTGGGCTTGCGGCTGCGAAGGCGGGGCGACCGGCTTTTGCTCCAGCGTTTTCCGAATCGCCTTGAGTTCGTCGAGAATCTGTTGCGCCTGCTCCGACGTGATGCCCTGGGCGCGTGCCACCGTGATGCCGCCCAGCAGGGTTGTGGCCGCCGCGAACGCGGCGAGGTATCGCAGAAATCCGCTTTTCATGGATGAGGTTTCGTCGTGGTTGAAAAGTGCCCGCTTCAGCCGGTACACCGGCGCGGCGGGAATAGGACAGCATCATAGGGCCGCCGCGCCTTCGGGGAAAGCTTGGCCGATTAGAGGTAATTGAAAAGGAACAGACGGTTAGGCACTCGAACACCAAGGGACTTGGTGCGATGATCGAAATGGCCGGACATCAACGCGGAACCCGTATTCACGGCTTCCGAGGCCGGATCACGAGCTGGGTGCAACGAAAGAGCGCGATCTTCCGGCCCGTCGCACGGTCGCTCACCACCGCGTCCCAAACTTGCGTGATGTTGCCCAGATGCGCGGGGGTAGCGACGCAGACGATCGTTCCGTCTCGGACGGTGCCGATGAAGTTGCTCTTGAGCTCGACGGTGGTGAAATTGTCCGCTCCGTCGGGCAGGTGCGCGATACAGCCGTAGCCGCACGCCGTATCGGCGAGCGCGATGACTGTCGCTGCGTGGAGAAAGCCGTTCGGCGCCATGAGCTCGGGGCGAATGTCGAGCTCGGCGTCGATCCTGTTCTCGGCGACTCCCGTGAACCGGATGCCGATCAGCGCGGGCAGGCGCCCTTGGCCGCGCTCGGTGAACTTGTCCAGCGTGGCTTCCGGCCGAAGTGCCATGATGCCGCTATCCGCTTACAGCCGCTGCTCGACCCAGTTCTTCACACTGGCGAGCGCAGCCGATAGCGCAGCGGGATTGGTCCCCCCTGCCTGGGCCATGTCGGCCCTTCCCCCGCCCTTCCCGCCGACCTGGGTCGCGACGTGGTTGACGAGATCGCCGGCCTTGATCCTCGAGACCAAATCCGCCGTGACGCCGGCAATGAGCGTTACCTTGCCTCCGTCGGTCGAGCCGAGAACGATCGCCGCGGACTTGAGCTTAGTCTTGAGCTGATCGAGCGTGTCACGCAGCGTCTTAGCATCGGCACCGTCTATCTCTGCGGCGAGCACGCGGGCACCGTTGATCTCCACCGCTTCCGATGCCAGATCGCCGCCGCGACTGGTCGCAAGCTTTCCTTTCACTCGAGCGAGCTCCTTTTCGAGCGATCTGCCGCTATCGAGCAGCTGCTGAATCTTTCCGCCAATCTCGGCGGGCGGGGACTTCAACGCATCGGCGGCCTGGTTCAGGCTCGCTTCGATCTCGTGGGTGTACGCGAGCGCGCCTTCGCCGGTAACGGCCTCGACACGGCGGATGCCTGCCGCTACGCCGGACTCGGACGTAATCTTGAAAAAGCCGATGTCTCCCGTCCGCTGCACATGCGTCCCGCCGCAGAGCTCGGTGGAGAAATCGCCCATGCGCAGAACTCTCACGCTGTCGCCGTACTTCTCGCCGAAAAGCGCCATCGCGCCCGATTTCATCGCGTCGTCGTATTTCATCACTTCCGCCTCGACGGGATAATTGGCGCGGATCGCTCGATTGACCAGCGCCTCGACCGTGCGGATCTCGATGCGGGTCATGGGCTGCGAATGCGAGAAATCGAACCGCGTGCGATCGGGGTCGACCAGCGAACCCTTCTGCTGGACGTGGTCCCCCAATACTCTTCGCAGCGCGGCGTGCATGAGGTGCGTGGCGGAGTGGTTGTTTGCGGCTCGCGCGCGCGCATCCGGATCCACATGAGCGGCGACGACATCGCCGACCCGAAGCTCGCCGGTCTTCACCTCGCCGTGATGACCGAACACGTCGGGTTGCACTTTCTGCGTATCGCGCACGGCAAAGAGCGTCATGCAAGAGCCGCCCTTGGAGAGCTCTCCGCGGTCGCCGACCTGCCCGCCCGATTCCGCATAGAAAGGCGTGCGATCGAGGACCACAACGCCCTCCTGCCCGGCGGAGAGCGCATCGACAGGACTGCCATCGCGGTACAGAGCCGTCACTCGGCCTTCCTCGGAGAGGCGGTCGTAACCGTTGAACAGCGTCTTCGCGCCCGTGTAGGGCAAGCTGTCACCGCTTTTGAACGTCGATGCGGCCCGGGCGCGGTCGCGCTGCTTGGCCATTGCCGCGTCGAACCCCGCCTGGTCGATCGCGATTCCCCGCTCCCGGGCAACGTCGGCCGTGAGGTCGAGAGGAAACCCGAAGGTGTCGTAAAGCGTGAATGCGGCGTCTCCGGACAGCGTTTTGTCGTTGCTCTTTGCCGCCTCGGCAAGGGCGAGCTCGAGGACTTTCATTCCATTCTCGAGCGTTTCCGCAAAGCGCTCTTCCTCGGTCTTCAGCACATGCATCACGTAGTCCTGCTTGAGCGGAAGCTCGGGATAGGCATCGCCCATCAGTCGCGACAGCTCGGGAACCAGCGAATAAAAGAACGGCTGGGTCCGACCGAGCTTGTAACCGTGACGGATGGCACGCCGGATGACGCGCCGAAGCACGTAGCCGCGGCCCTCGTTGCTGGGTATCACGCCATCGACCAGGAGGAACGCACTGGCTCGTATGTGATCGGCGATCACCTTCAGTGACGGCGAGTTGCGATCGCGCGCCCCTGTCGCCTGCGCCGCCGCCGCGATCAAGTCGCGGAACAAGTCGATGTCGTAATTGCTGTGGACGTTCTGCAGCACCGCGGCAAGCCGTTCCAGGCCCATTCCGGTGTCGACGCATAGCTTAGGCAGCGGGGTCAGCACGCCCTTGTCGTCGCGATTGAACTGCATGAACACGAGGTTCCAGATCTCCACATAGCGATCGCCCTCTGCGTCGGCGGAGCCGGGCGGTGCGCCTGCGATTTCAGGCCCGTGATCGTAGAAGATCTCGCTGCAGGGGCCGCAAGGTCCGGTATCGGCCATCTGCCAGAAATTGTCGGACGCGTACGGCGCACCCTTGTTATCCCCGATGCGAACGATGCGGCCGACGGGAACGCCGATGTCGTTTGCCCAGGCCTCGTAGGCCTCGTCGTCGGTGTGGTAGACGGTCACCCAGAGTTTCTCGGGGGATATCTTGTAGACGGCGGTCAGAAGCTCCCAGGCAAAGCGGATCGCCTCGCGCTTGAAGTAATCGCCAAAGGACCAGTTACCGAGCATTTCGAAAAACGTGTGATGCCGCGCGGTGTAACCGACGTTTTCGAGATCGTTGTGCTTGCCGCCCGCGCGGAGGCACCGCTGCACGTCCGCGGCGCGTACGTAGCTGCGAGTCTCCTTTCCCAGAAAGACATCCTTGAACTGCACCATTCCACTGTTGGTGAACAACAGCGTCGGATCGTTGCCTGGCACGAGCGGCGCCGACGGCACGATGGTGTGCCCGCGCGCGGCGAAGTAGTCGAGGAAGGTGCGGCGGATGTCTGCGGATTTCATGATCTCGCGTGGCCCGGCTTATCCATGGTCGGCAATCCGAAACGCCTCAGGACGGGCTGCAAATTCAATATGTTAGCACGATCAGCGATCGCTCCGCGCCGCACGCAGCAGTTTCAGGATCGCAGACAGGGCAAACCCGCGCGATTGCAGAAAGCGGACTTGCCGTGCTTTTTCGCGCTCGTTCCCGGGCGCCCGGCCGAACCGCCGCTGCCACAGCGCGAGAAGCGTAGCTTCGTCGCTTCCCTCGCCTTCCGACAGCGCGAGTTCGATGGCATCCGGCCCGACGCCCTTCGCTTTCAGTCCGCCTGCGATGCTGCGTTGGCTGTAGCGTCCCGCCTTTTGCTTCGCGACTGAGCGCGCATAGCGTTCGTCCGAGAGAAATCCGAGCGACGTAAGCTCGTCGAGCACCGAGCACAATTCGTTTTTGTCTGCGCCCTTCGCGGCGAGTTTCTCTTGCAGCTCGCTGCGCGCGTATTCGCGCCGCGCAAGCAGCCGTATCGCCTGAGACTTGAGCGTCCGAGTACGCAAGCCTCGCGAATGCTAGGCGTCGACTGAAGCGCGCGTCGATGCGGCCGGCACGCCGACCACGCCGCGAATCTTGCTTTCGATCTCGGCCGCCGCGTCGGGATGCTCTCTCAACCAGTCGCGCGTGTTGTCCTTGCCCTGGCCGATCTTGTCGCCGTTGTACGCATACCACGCGCCGGATTTCTCGATGATGTTGTGCAGGACACCGAGCTCGATGATCTCGCCTTCGCGCGAAATGCCTTCGCCGTAGAGGATGTCGAACAGCGCCTCGCGAAACGGCGGCGCGATCTTGTTCTTGACCACCTTGACCCGCGTCTCGTTGCCGACGACTTCGTCGCCTTTCTTGATCGAGCCGATGCGCCGGATGTCGAGCCGCACCGATGCATAGAACTTGAGCGCGTTGCCGCCGGTAGTCGTTTCGGGGTTGCCGAACATGACGCCGATTTTCATCCGGATCTGGTTGATGAAGATCACGAGCACGTTGGCGCGCTTGATATTCGACGTGAGCTTGCGCAGCGCCTGGCTCATCAGCCGCGCCTGCAGGCCCGGAAGCTGATCGCCCATCTCGCCCTCGATCTCGGCCTTGGGCACCAGCGCCGCGACCGAGTCGATGACGATGACGTCGACGCCGCCCGAGCGGACCAGCATGTCGGCGATCTCGAGCCCCTGCTCGCCGGTGTCGGGCTGCGAAATCAGCATCTCGCCGACATTGACGCCGAGCTTGCCGGCGTAGACGGGATCGAGCGCATTCTCGGCATCGATGTAGGCAGCCACACCGCCGGCCTTCTGCACCTGCGCGACCACCTGCAGGCACAAGGTTGTCTTGCCCGACGACTCGGGCCCATAGACCTCGACGACGCGACCGCGCGGCAGGCCGCCGACGCCCAGGGCGATGTCGAGCCCAAGCGAGCCGGTCGAGACGACCTGGAGGTCGTTTTGAACCTGGGCCTCGCCCATTTTCATGATCGAGCCCTTGCCGAACTGCTTTTCGATCTGCGCCAAGGCAGCCGTGAGCGCCTTGCTCTTGTTGTCGTCCATTGCATTCATTCCATTGGATTTGACCAGACCTGCGTTGCTCATCGAGGCGCCTATCATGTGCGTTCAAGAGATGTGCTGTTCAAGACAGGTCCATTATGGCATAGAACGATCGTTCGATGCCACCCTTTTTACCTAGGCCATTCGGTCGATCAGGCCTTGCAAGGCGATGCGAACCGAAGCCTGCCGTATCGCGGCCCGGTCGCCTTCGAGGCGATGCAATACGGCGTCGGTGGCACCCTTTCGTGCCCAGGCAAACCAGACCGTTCCGACCGGCTTTTCCGGGGTGCCCCCGTCGGGCCCGGCAATCCCCGTCACCGCGACGGCCCATTGCGCCGGACTTGCCGTCAGTGCGCCTTCCGCCATTGCCCGCACCGTCTCTTCGCTCACCGCGCCGTGGCGCGCGAAGGTGCTCCCGGGCACCCCGATGTCCTGCCTCTTGGCCTCGTCGGAGTACGTCACGAAGCCCCGCTCGAACCATGCCGAGCTGCCGGCGACGTCGGTGATCGCACCGGCGACAAGACCGCCGGTGCACGATTCCGCCGTCGCAATCCGCGCACCTTGCCCGGCCGCGAGCTTGCCCAGCCGGGACGCCAACTCGAAGGTTGCCTCGCTATGCCGCTTATTAGTCACTAGCGTTGCTCCACTAGCGTTGCTCCCCCAGCCGCGCCCGATACCAGTACTCGTACACCGTCGCAAAGCCGAAGCGGCGGTAGAGCGCGATCGCCGCGGCGTTGTCCGCGGTCACCTGCAGATAGGCGCGGGTCACGCGCCGGCGCCGGCACTCCGCGAGCAGAGCCGCGACGATCGCGCGCGCGAAACCTCGACCGCGATGACGGTCGGCAGTCTTGACCGCGAAAATGCCGGCATAATCGCTTTCGAACCTCGCCATTCCGCACGCGACAAGCTCGGCGTCCTGACGCACGATCGCGCCGGCCTGCGGCAGAGGATAGCCTCGCGCTCGCTCGAGCGCCTCCGCCGTCGCCTCCTCGCCCAGGTCGAGCAAGGGCGACGTCACCTCGACCCATGCCGGCAGATCGACGAGCTCCGCCGCGGCCGTCGCCTCGGTATGCTGCCACGTCGAGGCGTCGCGACTTGCATCAGCGTGCGATCGAACACGCACCAGCCGTTCGCGTCGAGAAATCCATCGAGCTCGGGCGGCTGCGAGAACGGCAGCAGACGAAAGATCGCCGGCAATCCGAGATCCCGGTAGAACTCGATGCAGTATTCGAGCTTCCAATCGAGCGGCGATCGAAGACGGATAGAGGGGGTTGACGCAGCGCAGCCGTTTGGTACGGCCGCGCCTGTATCCGAGAAGCCAGCCGTCGTACACGAGAGACTGGAACGCTCCGGAGGCATTGAGCGCCATCTCCTCGAGACGCCGCGCGTCAGGCGACGCCCATTCAGTGCTCAACCGAAGAGGCGTTGCCACAGCGCGAACACCAGCAGCGCATAAAACGCGGCGACCATATCGTCGGCCATCACGCCGAAGCCATTGTGCCACTCGCGGTCGATCATGTTAGCGGGAGGCGGCTTGACGATGTCGAACAGCCGGAACAGCAGGAACGCGAATGCCTGGCGCACGGGATCGGCGCCGACAAAGAACAGAACGAGGAGGAACGCGACGATCTCGTCCCACACGATGGCGCCATGATCGGCCACGCCAAGATCGCGGCCGGTACGATCCGCCGCCCATACGCCGACGCCGAAGGCGGCGGCGACGCTGATCAGATAACCCGCGTCGCCGGTCGCACCTCGCAGCAGCGCGGCGAGCGGCAAGGCCACCAGAGTCCCGATCGTGCCCGGGGCCACCGGTGAAAGCCCCGCGCCAAAGCCAAGCGCCAGGAAGTGCGCCGGATGCGCTACCAGGAAGCGCATTGTAGGCGATCGCTTCACGGCGATGACGATGCAAAGTGATCGAACGCGCGTGGAAGCGGTATCGGCGCGCCTTTGGCGTCGCGCACGAGGAGATCGCAGCCCTCGGCGATCGCGCCGATGCGAGAGACCGCCACGCCAAGCGCCCGCCCTGCCGTGACGACCGCTCCATCGTGCGCCGGCGGGGTGGTGAAGCAAAGCTCGTAATCGTCGCCGCCAGCCAGAACACACCGAAGTGCGATCGCTCGCTGATCGCCCGCGAGCAGTCGTTTTGCCGCGGGCGAGCGCGGCAGCGATGCCAGCGCGATCTCTGCGCCGACCGAGGACGATCGCAGGATGTGCGCCAGGTCGCCGACGAGGCCGTCTGAAATATCGATGGCGGCGCTCGCAAACTCGCGCAGCCCCGAGCCGAGAAGAACCCGCGGCTGCGGCCACAGAAGCGCCCGCAGGCAATACTCGAGCTCATCCGGCGAAAGCTCCAACGTTCCCTGTCGATGCGCCAAGGCGAGCGCGGCGTCTCCCAGGCGTCCCGAAACCCAGATCGAGTCGCCGGGCTTTGCACCGTCGCGGCGGAGCGCCTGTCCCCTGGGAACCTCGCCGAGGATCGTCACGCAAAGGTTGAGAGGGCCGCGCGTCGTGTCGCCGCCGACGAGCTCCACGCGATACTCGTCGGCAAGCTCGAAGAAGCCTCGCGCGAACGCTTCGATCCACGCCGGGTCGGCGCCGGGCAATGCGCCAGCGAGCAGCGCCCATCGCGGCGCCGCGCCCATCGCCGCCATGTCGGAGAGATTCACCGCGAGCGTCTTGTGGCCGAGCGATCGCGGATCGACATCGGCCGCGAAGTGACGGCCTTCGACCAGCATGTCGACCGAGACCGCGAGCTCGCAGCCGGGTGCCGGCGCGATAATGGCCGCGTCGTCGCCTACGCCCAGAACCGCGGATGGCGAAGGCCTCCGGAAATAACGATCGATCAGCTCGAATTCGGTCAGCGCCGCCATGGCAATCCCGGAAGCCGCATGCAGCCTCTCTCGGCGCGCTACGAAGCAACCCGGCTGGCGCTTATTTCCGTCGCCCTCGCGCTCGCTGCGAGCTTGTCGAGCACGCCGTTGACATAGCGGTGTCCATCAGTGCCCCCGTAAGCCTTGGCAAGCTCGACCGCTTCGTTGATCGCGACGCGATAGGGTATTTCGGGCGAGCGCAGAATCTCGAACGCGCCGATCACCAAGATGGCCTTCTCGATCGGCGACACCTCCGCCGGCGCGCGATCCAGATAGGGCGCAAACGCATCGACCAACACCTGAAACTCGTCCGTCACGCCGGACCACAGCACGTCGAAGAACGCGCGATCGCATTTGGCGAATCCCGATGCCTCCGAGAGGTTGCCGCGAATCGCCGACGGGTCCGTGCCCGAGAGCATCCACTGGTAGAGGCCCTGAAGCGCGAATGCGCGAGCGCGGTATCGCGCGCTATTCTTCATCGATCGCGTCCATCAGGTTCGCCATCTCCACCGCGGCCAGCGCGGCTTCGCCGCCTTTTGCCGAAGCGCGGTCGCGCGCCTGCTCTTCGGTTTCGGTGGTGAGGATGCCGTTTCCGATGGGAATCCCGAACTCGAGCTGCACGCTCGCAATGCCCGCCGCCGACTCGTTGGCGACGATCTCGAAATGATACGTTTCGCCGCGGATCACCGCGCCGAGCGCGACCAGCGCGTCGTAATCCCCCGTCTGCGCCATGCGCTGGAGCGCGAGCGGGGCCTCGAGCGCGCCCGGGACGCTCGCCACCGAAATCGATGCTTCCTCCACGCCGGCGTCTGCCAGCGATTTCAACGCGCTTTGCAGAAGGGCGTCTCCGATCGGACGATTGAATCGCGACACGACAATCCCGACCCGCATGTGCCCCGCGCGGGTGTTGCTGGCGATTTTGCGGAAGGTCATCGTGGCGAAGCGCGCGCCGCGCCGTGATGGAGCAGATTCAAGATGGCGGCTCTACTGCGTCTGACCGAAATGGCAGACGGCCATTTCGGTCACGCGGCGCCCCTCGCCCGCAGCAGCGGGAGAGGGGATGGGGGTGAGGGCTGAGCTTTGCTGACTGTCAGTCATTTCCGCAAAGCTCAGTGGGCCCGCGCTGACCGGCTTGTCGGAGGGGTCTCCTCGTACCCGGTGACCTCCAGGTCGAACCCCGCCATGCTCGGCATCTTGCGCGGCCGCGCGAGCAGGCGCATGCGTCCGACACCAAGATCGCGAAGGATTTGCGCGCCGATGCCGTAATTCCGCAGGTCCATTTTCGTCTCGGTCCGCGGCTGCTCGGTGACCGCGCGGTGCCGCAGCTCCTGCGCCGACTCGCTCCGATGCAGCAGCACGAGCACGCCGTGCTCGCTGCGCGCGATCCTCTCGAGCGCCGCGGGTATCGTCCAGGAATGCGTGCGGCTGCTCCAATCGAGCAAGTCGATGACCGACAGCGGCTCGTGAACGCGCACGACGCTCTCGCGCTCCGGCGCGATTTCGCCGCGCACGAGCGCGAGGTGAGTCGCGTCGGTGAGCTTGTCCCGAAACGTGACGAGGTGGAACTCGCCCTCGGCGGTCAGAATTTTCCGCTCGCCGACGCGTTCGACGAGACGCTCGGTCCGGCTGCGGTAGTGGATGAGATCGGCAATCGCGCCGATCTTGAGCTCGTGCTGGCGGGCGAACGTCACGAGATCGGGCAGCCTCGCCATGCTGCCGTCGTCGTTCATCACTTCGCACAGCACCGCAGCGGGAGAAAAGCCCGCCAGGCGAGCGAGGTCGCAGCACGCCTCGGTATGGCCGGCGCGAGCGAGGACGCCTCCGGCGTGCGCAACCAGCGGAAAGACGTGCCCCGGCTGAACGATGTCGTCGGGCCCGGCGTTCGGCGCGCAGGCGACGCGAATCGTGTGCGCGCGATCCGCGGCGGAGATTCCCGTCGTCACGCCCTCGGCCGCCTCGATCGATACGGTGAAGTTGGTTCCGTGCACCGAGCGGTTCACCAGAGTCATCGGCGCAAGATTGAGCTGGCTCGCGCGCTCCTCGGTGATCGGCATGCATATCAGGCCGCGCCCGAAACGGGCCATGAAATTGACGACCTGCGCAGTGACGGCGTCGGCGGCGACGACGAGGTCGCCCTCGTTTTCCCTGTCTTCCTCGTCGACGAGTATCACCATTCGTCCCGCCTTGAGCTCGGCGACGATCTCCGGAATAGGACTGATCGCGGGCGAGCGCGCGGGGACGGAATCCTTGGCGCTGTCGATGGCTTTGAGGGGTCGCGGGGTCATGGCGCGGGACTTTGCATCATCACCCCTCATTATACTGCGCGGCCGTCGTCGATCCCGGCGAAAGCCCGGCACGCGCGGGGCTCGTCAAGCGTCGTCGAAAAGCCCCAATGTCCCGGCGAACAACGCGGCCTTCGGATCCGCCAGATCGCCGAGGACACTGAAATGGTGGCGGTCCTCGACGAATAGCGGTCCCTTCATCGCAGCAGGGTGGCACTCCGGCCAGCGCTCCCACAACAACCAGCTCTGCCGGATGAACTCGCCGGTCTCGCCGGCGCCTGCAGCGAGCACGAGCGGCGCCTGCACGCGCGGTGTGACGTAGATCGGACTGACCGCGTGCGCCTTGCCAGCATCCAGGCGCAAATCGGTATTGAACGATACGTGGACCAGCGGCTCCAGATCAAAAACCCCGCTCACCGAGAATCCGCCCGCGATAACCCGCGGCGACAAGCCGTAGCGCGACCAATCGGTAGCGAAAAGCATGGCCGTGAGGTGCCCGCCCGCGGAATGCCCGCCGACGACGAGCCTGTCCGACGGGACGCCGTGACGCCCGCCTTCGCGGCGCAGCCACACAAGCGCTTCCCTGCATTCTTCGACGATGCGCGCGATGCCAACGCCGGGGCAAAGATCGTAGTTGACGACGGCGACACCGATGCCGCGCGCGACGAATTCGGTGGCGACAAACGAGTGATCCGATTTGTCCAGAGCCCGCCAGTATCCGCCGTGCACGAACAGCAGGGCGCCGCGCGGATGCTCCGCAGGAAACAGATCGAGCGTCTGTTTCGGGCCTTTGCCATAGCGCACGTCGAGCACGGAATCGAGACGCGAGCGCGCTTGCTCGCTGTCGGCGGCCCAGCGCTCGAACCACGACGGGTGATCGGGGAAGGCAGCGCGCAGATTGTATTCGCGCTCGACGAAGTCCGCGGCAAGCGCAGTCATGCCACCGGATCGCCGATGCGGATCTTGAGCTCGCCCAGCGACTCGATCCGCGCAACCATCGTGTCGCCGGGCACCACCGCCGCGACGCCCGACGGCGTGCCCGTGAACACGAGATCGCCGGGAAGGAGCTCGTAATACCGCGACAGGAATTGCAGGATATGGGGAACGTCCCAGATCATGTCCGACAGATCGCCTTGCTGCTTGACCTTGCCGTTGACCTCCACCGAGATCCTTCCGCGAGCGAGATAGCCGACGCGGCTGACCGGGTGGATGGGCCCGACAGGCGCTGCCTGCGCGAATGACTTGCCGATGTCCCACGGGCGCTTGATCTCGCGCATCTCGTTCTGCAGGTCGCGCCGCGTCATGTCGAGGCCGACGGCATATCCGTACACCACGTCGTTGGCGCGCTGCGCATCGATCCGGAACGCGCGCTCGCCGACCGCGACGACCAGCTCGACCTCATGCTGATAGTTCCGCGTCGCGGGCGGGTAATTCACGGCACCGACCGCAGGCGGAACGACCGCCACGATCGCGTCCGCAGGCTTGGTGAAGAAAAACGGCGGCTCCTTCGCGGCGTCTCCTCCCATCTCCTTGGCGTGCTCCGCATAGTTGCGACCCACACAGTAAATATGACGAACCGGGTACGCGTCGGAAGAGCCTTCGACCGGTATCGACGGCGGCTCCCAAGTCTCAATCACGTAACTCATGTGTATCCCATGTTGTTTGTTGGAGATGCCGCCTCGGCAGTGCATCGCCGATTCGCCAGTGGAGTTTGCGAACATCCTACGACGCGTCGGGCTGCTTCGCAGGCGCGGCGGCCGCAAACGCGTCGATTGTTTGGCAATTCGACTCGATGCGCAAAAGTGTCGGATACGGCTCGAGCGGGATCGGCAGCCGGCGGGCGTTGGCGAGCTGCGGCACCAGACAGATGTCGGCAAGGGTTGGCGCGGCGCCATGACAGAAAAGCCCGGTCTGCTGGCTCGCCGCGACCTGCGCTTCCAGCGCCGAGAGGCCCAGCTCTATCCAATGCCGGTACCACGCGTTCTTCGCCTCTTCGCCGACGCCAAGTGTGTCCTTGAGATATTGAAGCACGCGCAGATTGTTCAGAGGATGAATGTCGCAAGCGATCGCCAGGGCGATGGCGCGTACTCGCGCGCGCTCCTGGGCGGACCCGGGCAGCAGCGGCGGATCCGGATGGCGCTCATCGAGATACTCGATGATCGCCAGAGACTGGGTGAACGTGCCGCGCTCGTCGACGAGCGCAGGCACGAGCGCCTGCGCGTTGAGCGCGCGATACGATTCGGTGCGCTGCTCGCCTTTGATGAGATGAACGGCAACATATTCGAAGTCGAGCCGCTTCAGGTTCAGCGCGATGCGGACGCGATACGCCGCCGACGAGCGGAAGTAGTTGTACAAACGCACTTGGGCTCCTACTGTGGCGTTTCGTTAGTAACTCGCATTACTTTCAGCCGTTCGTGGTGAGCCCTTCGACTTCGCTCAGGACAGGCTTGTCGAACCATGGACGCCTCTACGGATCGGCCTTCGAAAAGCTCAGGCCGAACGGATTCTGTCAAATTACTTGCGGAACCGACACTAGCTGAACGCCGATATGCCCGTTTGCGCGCGGCCCAGGATGAGCGCATGCACGTCGTGGGTGCCTTCGTAGGTATTGACGGTCTCGAGGTTCAACACGTGGCGGATGACGTGAAATTCGTCGACGATGCCGTTGCCGCCGTGCATGTCCCGCGCCATTCGCGCGATGTCCAGCGCTTTGCCGCATGAGTTGCGCTTCATGATCGAGGTGATCTCCGGAGCCGCCTTGCCTTCGTCCTTAAGCCTGCCGAGACGCAGGCATCCCTGCAACCCGAGCGTAATCTCGGTCTGCATGTCCGCGAGCTTTTTCTGTACGAGCTGATTCGCCGCGAGCGGGCGCCCGAACTGCTTTCGATCCATCGTGTACTGCCGCGCGGCGTGCCAGCAGAATTCCGCGGCGCCGAGCGCGCCCCAGGCGATGCCGTAACGGGCGTTGTCCAGGCAGCCGAATGGCCCTTTCAGGCCTTCGACATTCGGCAGCCGGTTTTCTTCAGGGACGAACACGCTCGTCCATGACGATCTGCCCCGTGATCGACGTGCGCAAGCTGAACTTGCCTTCGATCTTGGGCGCCGACAGCCCTTTCATGCCGCGCTCCAGGATAAAGCCCCGGATGACGCCGTCGTCGGTCTTCGCCCAGACGATGAACACGTCCGCTATCGGCGAGTTGGATATCCACATTTTCGCGCCGGAGAGCTCGTAGCCGCCCGCGACCGCGCGAGCGCGCGTGATCATCGAACCGGGATCCGATCCGTGGTCGGGCTCGGTCAGGCCGAAGCAGCCCACCCATTCGCCGCTCGCGAGCTTGGGGAGATATTTCTGATGCTGGCCGGCGGAGCCGTAGGCATAAATCGGATGCATCACCAACGAGCTTTGTACGCTCATCATCGAACGGTAGCCGGAATCGACCCGCTCGACTTCGCGCGCGATCAAGCCGTAACACACGTAATTGAGACCCGCGCCGCCAAATTCCGGCGGCAGCGTCGAGCCGAGAAGGCCCAGCTCGCCCATCTCGCGAAAGATCGACGGGTCGGTCCGCTCGTGACGGAACGCATCGGTCACACGGGGAAGGAGCTTGTTCTGCGCATACGAACGCGCGGTGTCGCGCACGAGTCGCTCCTCCTCGGCGAGCTGCGCCTCCAGCAACAGAGGATCGTCCCAGGCGAAGCGGGCTGACTTGCTCGTTTGCGAATGTTCGGAGCGGTTCAAGCGAAGCGGGAGGCGTTGCCGATGGTGTGCCGCGGGAAATTATCTCACGTCCCTTTTAAGGAGAGCCGCCGCTTGCGCCGGGGGCCTGATAGGACGCTCCGAGATGTCGCAGGTGACCCGCAGGGTTCTCCAAACGCGCGAGATTTTGTCAATCAGACCAACGCGTTAGACCGACGGTCGGAGATCTCTTTCCGGGCTGCGCCCTACGCTCCCAGGGCACCCATCCCAAAGGACCGTCATGCTTTCAACGCGCTCGGCCGGCGATCGCGAAGCACTTGGCTTTTCACTGATCGAGCTCATGCTCGCGCTCGCGATCTTTGGATTGCTTTGCGCAATCGCGCCAGCCGCCTATAGCGACTGGATCGCGTCACAAAAGCTGGCCAATCAAGCGCGTTTCATCGTAAATACGCTGGAGGAGGCGCGCAGCGAAGCGATCAAGCATGGATATCGCATCAATGTGTGCAAGACGCGCGATGGCCATGCATGCGCCGACGATGGCGGATGGGAGGCGGGATGGCTCGTTTTCGTCGACGAAAACCGCAACGGGCAAGTCGACCCGGATGAACTCGTGCTGCGCCGGGAAGGACCGGCACGCGATGAGATCACCGTTCGCGGCAATCGCCCGGTCGAGGACTACGTGTCCTACACGAGCCTCGGCCACGCCCGTCTGCTCAATGGTGCGCTGCAAATGGGGACCTTCGTCGTATGCAAACCCGGCCAGAACGCGCTGCACGTGGTCCTGGCCAACAGCGGTCGGCTCAGAATCGAAAAGACCACGCAACCCTGCGCCTGAAGTCGGAACATCGAGCTTCGATGCGCTGCGACGCCTCGGTGTTCCTAACCGTTTGTTCCGCCACGCATACCTCTAATCGGCTTCAATTGCGGGGGGCGCAATGGCGACATACCATGCGACTGCCTGAAAAAGGGGACGGACGCATGACAAGGATTACGTTGGATCGCTTTCCGCCGCGCTCGATCGACAGCGGGTTCACGCTGCTCGAGGTGATGATCGTGGTTGCGATCGTCGCGATTCTCGCCGCGATCGCAATTCCGAACTACAGCGACTACGTGAAGAGGGGCAAGATCATCGAGGCCACGTCGGGCTTGTCGGACCTTCGAACCCGCTACGAGCAGTTCTTCCTCGATAATCGGACGTATGTCGGCGGTTGCGCGCTCATCAAGCCTGCGGTCGCACCCACCGTGAAAGCGTTCGACATCGATTGCGACACCGAGGCCGTTGGGACCTACAGGGGCACTGCGACGGGCAAGGCGACCGAGGGAATGGCCAACTTCTTCTACTCGATCGACCAGGCCAACAACAAGGTAAGCACGATCACCGCTACCGGCTGGACCGGTAATGGCGCGTGCTGGGCGACCCGCAAAGACGGTTCCTGCAACTGACCTCGGACACGACATGCGCCGCCGCGGATTCACCCTGATCGAGCTGCTCATCGCGCTGGCGATCTTCGTCTTTCTCATCCTTCTTGCTGGACCGATGTACGCAGACTTCATGGGCAACTCGCAGATTCGCAACGCCGCCGAGAACGCTCTCACCGGCGTGCGGTACGCGCAGACGACCGCCATCAAGACCAACCGGCCGGTCAAGTTCGTGCTGAACCCTGCTGCGACGACGGGCGGCTGGGCGGTCTACGAGTTCGATGAGAACGCCGGAGACTACTTTGCGCGGGGCATCGCAATCGTATCAGTGGATCGAAGGCGCATTGCGAACGACCGTGACGCCTGTTCCTGCCGATGCCACGCAAGTGACTTTCAACGGTCTCGGCCGTGTCATGCCGAACGCTGACGCCAGCACGTCGCTGACCGAGATCGACGTCACCAACACCAACCTCAGCGCCGCCAACCGCCGTCCGCTCAAGATCATCATCGGCGCAGTGAACTCGGGTACCAAACTGTGCGATCCCGCCGTGTCCGCGCCGGACGCGCGCGCCTGTCCATGAGGTCGACAATGCAGAGCCGCGAGCGCACGATGCCCGGTCGGAGGCAGCAAGGAGCCTATCTGCTCGAGGCACTGATCGGCATCCTGATCTTTTCGCTGGGCATCCTCGGCATCGTGGGCCTCCAGGCACAGGCGATGCGATTCACCAACGATTCGGAATACCGCGCCGAAGCGGTATACCTCGCCAACGGCCTGATCTCGCAGATGTGGACCGACGACCGCACGCAACTGAAGACCAAGTACGACAGCACGGTCGGCGGCGCCGAGTATGGCATTTTCAAGGCCAAGGTCGCAGCCGCGCTGGGCGGCGCAACGGTTCCCGACCCCGACGTGCTGGTCGATTCCCTCACCGCTATCGACGGCGTCACGGCGATGCCCCCCGCACCGTCGAACACGAGCAGCGTCGTGCAGGTCCGCATCCAGTGGCAGCTGCCCGGCGATACGACTTTGCACAACTACACCACCACCGGCGTCATCGGACAGAACTAGAGGCGGCGATGATCAGACGCCACAACAGTTTGCAGCACGGCTTCAGCCTGATCGAAATCATGATCGGCATCGTGATAGGACTGATCGCGGTGCTGATCATCTATCAGGTGTTCGCGGCCGCCGAAGGAATCAAGCGCAACACGACCAGCGTCGGCGATGCACAACAAAACGGGCTGTTCTCGTCGTTCATGCTGGGGATCGAGCTTGCCAACTCGGGCAATGGCCTGGCGGCCGCGGCGCGGGAACTGGGATCGTGTCCCACCGGCGCTACAAGCGCATTGACGTGGCGCCCGATTCCCGTCCTTATCAACGACGGCGGCGCACCGAACACACCCGATTCATTCGTGGTCACCTACAGCACCTCCAGCGCCGTGATCGCTCCGGCGCCGTTCACCGCGAACGCCGCCGCGACCGCTCCGTACGCGGTGCAGAGCCCGAGCGGCTTCAAGGTGGGCGACCTCATTGTCGCAAGCGACACCGTGGGCGCGTGCGGCGCATCGGTGGTCAGCGCAGTCAGCGCGCCGGATGCGCTCGGCGTCGTGACGATCACGCACGGCGATCCGGGCATCGTGGCGAATTTCACGAGCGGTTCAGTGCTGTTCAACATGGGGCCCTCGGCCTCCGCGCAGAAGATGCTCTACGACATCAACGGCGATGTGTTACGCAGCACGGCCTTGCTCGATCGCGATACCGGTCGGCCCGTCGACCCGCCGATCCCGAATCCGCTGGCGTCCAACGTCGTCAACATGAAGCTGCAGTACGGCGTAGTGGCCGGAGGGGTGCTGGTGTGGAAAAATGCCGACGCTTCTCCCTGGCGCGCTTCGGATCTCCTGTCCGGATTGCCCGCCAATCTGCTGGTCCCGCAGCTCAAGACGCTCAAGGCCGTACGCATCGGAATGATTCTGCGCGGCGAGCAATGGGACCGGGACGCGCCCGACAAGACCATCACGATGTTCGACGGCACCTTTACGCAGACCTTTGCTCGCTTCGGCTCGCCTGCCGGCAACTATCGGTATCGGTCGTACGAGACGGTGATACCTGTTCGCAACGAGCTATGGAATGGAATTTGAGATGACTCGACTTCGCTCGGCGTACCCGCAACCTGGCCCCCGCCAACGCCAGGACGGCATCGTGCTGTTTGTTGCGTTGATCGTCATGGTCGCAATGAGCCTTGCGGCGATTGCGCTCATTCGCTCGGTCGATACGACCAACGCGGTCGTCGGCAATCTCGCGTTTCGTCTGGCGTCGATACTCCCGGCGAACGGCTCGATCGAGACTGCGGCCGCGGCGCTGTTTCCGGATGCGGACATCGCCAACGTCGCTCATATCCCCGATCCCACCAATGATCTGGCCGCCGAAAATTATTTTGCCTCGAGGCAGGCCGGCGAAGACGCTCGCGGCGTTCCTGTGAAGCTTCAGAAGCATTCGACCGCTTCGGTCCTCCCTAAGCGGTTCCTGGATAGCTCCGACAGGCACAGAAGTTGCTTATGTGATCGAGCGCATGTGCCTTGCGAACGGCCCGGCGACGACGGGGAACTGCGACCTTGTGCCACCGAAGGGGAATCCGGGAGACACGATAGGCGACAACAATTTCGGTGGCGGAAGCGTTCCGTTCTACCGCGTCACCGTGCGCGTCGACGGCCCCAAGAACACAGCGTCGTTCGTTCAGGCAATGCTGAAGTAGGACCTTCCAAGGATAACCATGACCCACGCCGCCCGCATCCCGCAATACCGCCGCATTCTTGCCGGCGTACTCGCGGTCCTTATCGGGCTCGGGCCTCTCGCCACACCTTCCTACGCGGCGCTGACCGCGCTGGCGGACCAGCCGCTCAACGCCCAGAACCAGGCCAAGCCGAACATCGTCCTCACCGTCGACGATTCGACGTCGATGCTGTTCGATTACCTGCCCGACACCGTGGTCGGCAGCTATTGCCGCGACATGACCGGTCGCATGAGTGCGAACTGCGGCCTTTCCGGGCAGAACACCGACCTCACCGCGCAAAGCCGCGGCAAATACGTCACGCCGGGGTTTATTTTCGAGCAATACGGAATGCCCTTCCGCGCCTACAACCCCGCGTTCGACCCCAGCGGTCCCGGGCGCGGGCTGCGTAGTCTCGCCTCCAGGAAGCGCGACTTGTTCGGGCGGCGATCCCTCCCGGCCCGTTGCCGGGGCTCGACGTCTACCCCAATCCTGCAGGACCGCCGCCCGCGAAGTCGCCGAAGGCCGGACTGCCGTACGAATACTGGACCCTGTGGCCCGCGCCCGCGCACAACAGCGAGCTCAATCACGTCTACTACAATCCGCGCGCGCAGTACGACCCGCCGCTCAACGCGGATGGCACGCCGTACCCGCAGATGAACGCCGCCAACACGGCCAACTGGACGCACGTTCCTGCCGATCCATGGGCCGCGTCGGTGCAGTACGTCGATCTTACGGCCGCGGTGACCATCGGTCTGTGGTGCAATTCAGACTGGAGCATCGGACACGAGACGGATCCGTCGTACTGCCGCACCAACGGCGCTGGCGCGAGCGCGTTCACTTCGTCGACGGCGAGCGCTGACGGCGACTACAACTATCCGTGGGCGCCTACCGGAATCGATCCCGCGGGCGGTCCGACGATCGCCAAGTCGATCGCCTTTTCGAAGGTCGACAGCGTCACGCATGCGCTCAAGCCCGCATGGGCCACTGCGCAGGATTCGAAGTTCTTCTACGAGAACGACAACATTTTGTGGTGCGATGCCACCAATCCGAACTGGCCGCACCAAGGGCCCTCGACGCCGCAGACGTGTATCGGCGGGTCGTCGGTGCCTCAGACCTGCCAGAATCGCGTCAACCAGACCTGCAGCGCCGGTACGCCGCAGACCTGCGTCGGCGCAGCGCCCCAGACATGCAATGGCGCGCAGACGCAAGTCTGCGGCCCGTTGACGCCGCAGACGTGCGCCGGCGCAGCAACTCAGACGTGCGTACCTCCCATATCGCAGACCTGCGACGGCATCGGCAACCAGACCTGCGGCGGAATTGCGCCTCAGACATGCAACGGGGTGACGCCGCAGACATGCACCAACATCACCGGCCAGGCGTGCAACAACGTCAGGCCCCAGGTCTGCAATCTGGTCGGGCCGACCTGTATTCCGCCAGATCCGGCAACGTGTACGACGGCGTGGGATCCACCCGATGTGTGTCCGTGCGTCGGCGACGAATGCCCGGTCTGTACGCTGATCACGACCTGCCCGCCCGGTAAATGCAGCAGCAACAACGCCAACTGCGCGACAGCGGCCGACTGCCCGAGCTCCGGGACCTGCAGCGTAGTGGGCAATGCCTGTACCGATTCGAGCCAATGCCCGACGCAAGCCGGCACCTGCTCGGTCGTGCCGTCCTCCTGCTTCGCCCCCGGCGATTGTCCCGCGTTCGGACACTGCAGCACGAATCTCGCGGCAACCTGCCAGCTCGACAGCCAATGTCCCACGCTGCCCGGTCACTGCAGCACCGACAACAGCAGCTGCATGGCCGATGCCAGTTGTCCGAATGAAGGTCATTGCACGATCACCAACGCCATCTGCAAGATAGATCCCGACTGCCCGACGCAACCCGGGCAGTGCACCGTCGACCGCGCAGCCTGCTTCGACAACGCGTCGTGCGTTCGCAGCGGACATTGCAGCGTTTCGAATGCAGCCTGCACGACAGATCCCCAGTGCACGCCCGTCGGCGGCCATTGCACTATCGACGCGGCCGCCTGCTCCGTCGATACCGACTGCGGCCAGGCAAGCCATTGCAGCGTTCAGACGACCGTCGCGTGCCACGTCGCCGGCCCCGACCCCGCCGAGTGTCCGGTCGTTCCGGGTACCTGTTCGACGTCCGGAAACGCCTGCACCGTCGATGCAAACTGTCCGCCTTTGGGGGGAACGTGCAGCGCGACCAACGCAGGTTGCACGCAGAACAGCGATTGCCCGAACACGGGGCAGAACTGCTCGATTACGGGAGAGGCATGCAGCTCGACTCCCTATTTCCCGATCTGCCAGCCGGACTTCGTGACGACTTGCTCTGAGCCGTCGTATTGCCCGATTCAAGGGGGAACCTGCTCGGTCGACAATCTGCCCTGCACTCCTTTCTTCTTTAATTTCCCGCCCTTCTTCTCCTATGACATCGGCTTTTGCGGGAACGTCAATGTTCAAGGCCATTGCTCGATCGACACGGGCACGGTCTGCTTCGGCGACGCATGGTGTCCGGCGACGCAGGGGCCCTCGGGCGACGCGTCATGCAGCGACATGCTCAAGGACAATTCCAAGTCCTTGCTCGAGGACGCCAACGGAGCAGGCACCGTCTGCCGCCACAACAATCGACTGGCCGGCGCCTATGTCTCGGGACCGTATTCGTATCCGAACGCAACCTACAACACGCCGGTGACCGCCGGCACGGGTCCGAACGCATGCGTCGCTTCGCCACGCTACGCGTCCGTGCCGCGTCACTATTGGAAGACGGGCCTGGAATGGTGCGACAAGGCGGTCGCGACGGCCGGCGACAAGTGGCTGGGGTACGGTACGCCGACTGGCGGCACGTGCCAGGATTCGCAGGACGCGACGCACATCTATCCGCGCTTCTACCAGTTCGGCCAGGCTCCAGGCACCGACAACTACGCGACGCCCGCGTTTGCGCGCACCGACCTCATCCCGGGCGCGACGTATACCCACGACTGGACCGACGACAATGGTCCCGAGGAAATCATCCGGACTTTCGGCGGAGCCACGCCGGATGTGTCGGAGATGACCAACTACGCCAACTGGTTCGCGTACTACCGCACGCGCATCCAGGCGGTGAAGACCGTGACTTCGGCGACCTTTGTTGAACTCGACGCCAAGTACCGCGTCGGCTTCCATGCGATGTTCTCGTTGCCGTCGTTCCTCAACGTCGCCGACTTCGACAACACGGTTCAGAAGCCCGCATGGTTCTCGAAGTTGTTCGGCGTGACCATTCCGCTGGGCCAGGAAACACCGACGCTGACCTCCGTGGCGCGCATCGGCGATTATTTCCTGAACGGCACACATCCGCAGCTCAGCGGCTCGAGCGATCCGATCGTGCTGTCTTGCCAGCAGAACTTCCACATGCTGTTCACCGACGGATTCACCAATCAGAACGCGCTGCCGACGACGACGGTGGGCAACCAGGACGACATCGTTCCGGCCAGCGCAGGTCTGCTCGCGAATCCGATCATAGGACTCACTCCGGGCCAACCCTGGCCGCATCCGTACCGCGAGGACCCGTTAGCCTCGGCGTCGAACGCCTTGTCCGACTACGCGTTGCATTACTGGGTCACGGACTTGCGGCCATCGATGCCCGACAACGTGCCGGTCACCAATACTCCGCCGCTCGCCGCCGACCGATACTCGGCCAAGTGGCAGCATTTGAACTTCGCGGCGCTGTCGCTGGGAACCGCGGGCAAGCTGCCGACCGGCAACCAGGTCGCAACCGAGACGGCGCTCAAGAGCGGCGCGCTGCAGTGGCCCCAGCCGTATCCGTCGGTCAACAAGCCCGACAATTCCGGCGTCGACGATCTCTGGCACGCGGCGATGAACGGCCACGGCGACTTCGTGAATGCGGATTCGATCGACGAAGTCAAGCTCGGTATCGGCAAGATTCTCGCAGGCGTCACCAACCTCCCCGGCACGCGCACCAGCGTGGGATTCGTGAGCAATACGTTCGGCGCGTCCGCGAACTTCATCTACCGTGTGCGGTTCGAGCAGGACTGGTCGGGCAGCCTCGCCAAGATCCAGATCGATCCGACGACCGGAGTCGCGTTGGTGCAGCCGCCAACGTGGAATCTGTCGGACCAATTGACGGCGGTACTGACCCCGACCGTGGCCAAGCCCACGCCGTGGTTTACGGAGCGCCGGATCGTCACGATGAATGAAGCAGGCGTGAGGGTACCCTTCCTGTGGGGCAATCTCGGAGCTAACCAGAAGGACTCGCTTGCGCCGGGCAAGCCTCTCAAGGGCCAGGCGATCCTGGAGTTCCTGCGCGGAAACCGCAGCAAGGAAGGCGAGAAAGTCGGCCAGCTCCGTGTGCGCGCCGGC
Organism: uncultured beta proteobacterium; assembly: GCA_963745385.1. Lineage (GTDB taxonomy): Bacteria > Pseudomonadota > Gammaproteobacteria > Burkholderiales > Casimicrobiaceae > PALSA-1003. Next base: position 133,609 of record CAVUXI010000002.1, on the reverse strand, counting down.
CCGCTGGGAGACATCGTGGATTCGTCGCCGGTGTACATCGGTCCGCCGAGCGCGCCTTATCTCGACGCGAGCGATCCGGGCTACTCCGGTTTCAAGAGCACGTTCGCGGCGCGTCCGGCGAAGCTCTATGTCGGCGCCAACGACGGCATGCTGCACGTAGTCGACGATGTTACGGGCAACGAGACCTGGGCCTACGTCCCGACGCCGCTTTACCGGGGCGCCAGCGTTCCGCTCTGCCAGTCGATACCCGCGCCTGCGGTGCCTTGCGGTACCGTAGCGGGCGATGCGAAGACCGGCCTGGGCGCCCTGGCGTATCAGGATGGAGCGCTCCCCGCGTTCCGCCATCATTACTACGTGGACTTGACGCCGAAGATCGTCGACGTTGACTTCAACGCGCCCAGCGGCAACCAGTGGCGGACGCTGCTTGTCGGCGGCATGGGCAAGGGCGGCAATCGTTACTACGCGCTCGACGTGACCGATCCATCGGCGGTGACGACCGAGGCCATCGCCGCGACCCAGATCCTATGGGAATTCCCGCCCGTCGCCGACACCGCGACCGACATGGGCTATACGTTTGGCAAGCCGATGATCGCGAAGACGCGAGCCTTCGGCGGCGAATGGCTGGTGGTGGTCGGCACCGGCTACGACAATCCAAGCGGCGCGGGCAAGCTCTACTTCCTCAAGGCGAGCACCGGCGGAGTGGAAAAAACGATGTCGACGGGCGCGGGCAGCGCGGGGGCGCCCGCGGGCCTGACGCATCCTGCCGGCTATACGCAGGACTTCCACAACCAACTCGCAGAGCAGATCTATGCCGGCGATCTTCTGGGTGAGCTGTGGCGGTTCGACGTCTCGGATCCCGCCGACACCAGTTGGGTCACTGGCCAATACGCGTCGCTGACGGCGCCTGACACCGGTCGTCCGCAGCCGGTGACCACGCCCCCGGAAATCAAGATCGACGTCAACAACGGCATCGACCGGTGGGTCTTCGTCGGTACCGGCAAGCTGTATGACGATTCGGATCTCGCCGATCCTCAATTGCAGACGTTCTACGCGTTCCGCGACGGCACGGCGTCAGCGCCATGGGCTCTGCCTGCGACGCCGGTCGACCGGACGACCGCGGGGATGGTGGTGCTCCCTGCTGCGGATCCGGCGCACAACTTCGGCTTGGCCAACGTGCCCGATAAAGGCTGGTACGACGACCTGCCGGCAGGCTCGCGCATCGTCGTTGCGCCGCAGGGAGCGTTCGGCGTCATTGCCTATATCGCGACCAAGCCGCAGACCGATCCGTGCCTGACGGGATTGCCGGTGACGCTCTATGCAAGAGAGTACGGAACGGGGCAGTCGCTGCTTACCGCAAACGCCGACGGTACGGGAGCGATCCTCCCGAGCCTCGATATCGCTGAAGGCGGGGTTGGATTGCAAATCGTCGCCTTCCAGGCGCCCGATGGCAGTACGTCCAGCACGCCGGACGTGAGACTGGCAATCACCTTGCCCGACGGAACCGTGCGCTATTACAAACCCAAGCTCCCGAAAGCGTTCTTCCAGCACCGCATGTCGTGGCGCTTGCTGGGCCAGTAAGCAAGGCGCGCCTTGAGTCGAGAGCGGCCATCCCGCGCAATGCGGGGTGGCCGCTTGCGTTTGGAAAGGTAGACTTCGAAGTCATGACAACCGTCACGGCTTCAATGCCCGGCCATCTTGGTCCACGCGATACCGGCCTACGCCTCAGGCTGTCGCTTGCGCTGTCGGTCATTGCGCACGCGGTCGTGATCATGATGATCGCCGGATTGCTCAAGCCGATGTTGATGCCCGATTCCGGCCGGGCTGCACAAGCTCCGCCGATCGAAGTCGCGATCGTCGCCGTCCGGCCGATCGCCTTTAGCGCGCCGCCCGAAGCGCCCGCGCCGGCGGCCGAATTACCGTCATCGCCGTCCACGGGCACTGCACCGTTACCGCAGGCTGCGCCTCCACTTCCGTCGCCGGCAGCGCCCGTGACTGCGCCTCGCCTCGGCGTGACCGTGCAAGGCGACGTCAACGCGGAGCCGCTCAGTCCGGACAGTCCGCCGCCGCCCGGCGACGTTTCGGTCGGCGCCGTCACCGACAGTGAACGCCTCGGACACGCGCAAGCGCTCCGGCTTGCACAGCGTTTCCCGGTCGCGACGGCCAAACCCCCTCGGCTGCGCGAACCGCTGACCACGGCCTACCCGCCGCGCGCCGCGCGAGCGCACGCAGAAGCGCGCATCGCCGCGCTCTTGTTGCTCGATGCGACCGGGCGGATCGTGGACACGACGCTTTTCCCCGACGAGCCCTTGTTCGGACCGGCCATCGTCGACGCGCTCAAGGGTGCACGCTTCGCGCCCGCGGAAGCGGACGCACAACCCATGCCCTACTGGGTCATCCTTGAGTTCGTCTTCAGCATGCGGGAGGCCGCGAAGCCGCGTCCGCCGGCGTGAGCTAAGGAACCTCTGCATAAGTCCCGCGTGGTCGCGACGGAGGCTCGCCGGGATGAGATGCACGAAGCCGACGCGAAGCCAATGGCAGGCCCCATGGCTAAGCGTCGCGACACAGCAGATCGCCCCTTACTTGCCAAATGAGGCCCCGTCCCATCCGGGTTTCGCCGCAATGGCCTCATCTGCGTTGTTGCGCGGCTTGCGAATAGGATGAACTATTCGCTGCGCCGCGGCGCCTAGCATCTGAAGCCATTGCGACAGAAACGCGACTCATGTGGGGCTTTTGCAGAGGTTCCCTAACCGAGGGTCGGCATGTGGAAACCGGGCGCCGCGCTTCCGTCGTCGGGCCAGCGCGCGGTCACTGCCTTGCCGCGAGTGTAGAAGCGCACGCCGTCCATGCCGTGCACATGCAGATCGCCGAACAGCGAATTGCGCCAGCCGCCGAAAGAGTAGAACGCCATCGGCACGGGAATCGGCACATTGATTCCCACCATGCCGACTTCGATGTCCTGCTCGAAGCGCCTTGCGGCGTAGCCTGAACGGGTGAAAAGCGCGGCGCCATTGGCGTAGGGATTGGCGTTGACCATCGCGATCGCGTCATCGAGCGAATCCGCGCGCACGATGACGAGCACCGGGCCAAAAATCTCTTCGCGGTAAATCGCCATCTCCGGCGTGGCATGATCGAACAGCGTCGGCCCGACGAAAAATCCCGCGTCGTGGCCCGCCACCGAGAGTTTCCGCCCGTCGACGATCAACGACGCTCCTTCGGCGACGCCGCGATCGATGAGTCCGACAATGCGGTCCTTGGCTGCGCACGTGATGACCGGACCCATTTCGGATTCCGCTCGATCGCCCGGGCCGACCGCGATGCGGCGCGCGCGCTGCGCGAGCAAGTCGCACAGGGGATCGCCCGCGTCGCCGACGGCGACGACCACGGACACCGCCATGCAGCGCTCCCCCGCCGAGCCATACCCGGCGCCGATGAGCGCGTCCGCCGCGAACGCAAGCTCCGCGTCGGGCATTACGACCGCATGGTTTTTTGCCCCGCCCAGCGCCTGGACGCGCTTCCCGTGCCGCGCGCCCGTCTCGTAAATATATTTTGCAATCGGCGTCGAGCCGACAAACGAGATCGCCTTGATGTCGGGATGCGCGAGTATGGCGTCGACGGCTTCCTTGTCGCCGTGAACGACGTTGAAGACGCCGTCGGGCAGGCCCGCCTCCTGCAGGAGCTCGGCCATGCGCAAGGCCATCGTCGGATCCCGCTCCGAGGGCTTCAGAATAAACGTGTTGCCGCACGCGAGCGCGAGTGGAAACATCCACATGGGCACCATCGCGGGAAAGTTGAACGGCGTGATTCCGGCGCACACACCCAGAGGCTGCCGCATCGAAAATGCGTCGACTCCGGTGCCCACGTTGTCGCTGAACTCGCCCTTGAGCAATTGCGGAATTCCGGTGGCGAACTCGACGACTTCGATGCCGCGCGTGATCGACCCTTCGGCGTCGGCGATCGTCTTACCATGCTCCTGCGAAACCAGGCGGGCGAGGTCTTTCTTGTGCGCTTCCATCAGTTCGCGAAAACGCATCAGTATCCGCGCTCGGCGCAACGACGGCGCGGTGCGCCAAGAGGGCCACGCGGCTAACGCCGCGGCTGCGGCGGCGTTCACGTCGTCGCTGTCCGCCAGCGGAACGTGCCTCAGGACTTCTCCGGTGGCGGGATTGGTGACTTCGCCATACCGCGTCGTATGCGCGGCAACGGTGCGGCCGCCGATCCACAGCGGCAGCCGTTCCAATGTCGTGAGATCCATGGTGTACCTCCTATTCAGCGCGTTCGGGCAGCAGCCGCTCGATGTAGCGCGCGAGAAGATCGACTTCGACGTTGACGCCGCTCCCTTCCCTCAGCGCACCCAGCGTTGTCGCTGCCAGTGTATGCGGTATCAGATTTGCGGAAAAGCGGCGGCCGGACCTGTCGTTCACCGTCAGGCTCACGCCGTCCACTGTGATGGAGCCCTTGCGCGCGATGAGGCGCGAGATGTCGCCCGAGACCTCGACTTCGAGCAGTGCACTTCCATCGTCCGCCGAACGCAGGAAGCGCACGACCGTGCCGACGCCGTCGACGTGTCCGCTGACCAGATGCCCTCCCAGGCGGTCGGAGAGCCGCATCGCCCTCTCCAGATTGACGCGAGCGCCGCGGTCGAAGCCCGTCGTGCAGACCAGCGTCTCGGCGGAGACATCGAAGCGCAGTGTCGCACCGTCCTGCGCGACGACGGTCAAACAGCAGCCGTTGACCGCGATGCTCTCGCCGATCTCTATGTCGGTCGCACCGAGCGACGATGCGTCCACCTCGATGCGGCGCCCGTCCGCCGATGACGTCGACTGCACGATGTGTCCGACCGACGCGATGATGCCGGTAAACATCAGCCGACCCCGCGAGCCGGGCGCGCCAATATCCGCCAATCCTCCCCGACCGCTTCGATGCTGCTTACGTGGAGTGCGACGCGATCGGAAAGGTCCGAGATCGGCGCCGGCAGGTCGAACATTCCGCGTGCGGGTTCGCCCAGCACGCACGGCGCAAGATAGAGAAGAACCTCATCGACGAGACCTGCCGAAAGCAGCGCGCCGTTGAGCTTTGCGCCCGCCTCGACGTGGATCTCGTTGATCTCGCGCGCAGACAGCGCAGAGAGCATCGCGGGAAGATCGATACGGCCGCCCGCGTCGGGCAGGATCAGGGCGGAGACGTTGTCGGGCCAGGGCTTGCGCGCTGGAACCGCCGTCACGACGATCACTTCTGCGCCGTCGAGTAGACGCGCCGTATGCGGGAGGTCTCCGTTTCGATCGACGATCACCTTGATCGGCTGACGCGTCGTCTCGACTGCGCGTACGCTCAAGCGCGGATCGTCGTGCAGCACCGTGCCGATGCCGGTCAGTATGGCGCACGCACGCGCCCGCCAGAAGTGACCGTCGTTGCGAGCCGCTTCGCCGGTGATCCACTGGCTGCTGCCGTTGTGAAGCGCCGTGCGGCCGTCGATGCTGGCGGCGATCTTGACACGTACCCACGGCATGCCGCGTTCGATGCGTTTGATCCAGCCGCAATTGAGATCGCGGGCTTCGTCCTCGAGCAGCCCGATGTCGACCTGTACACCGGCGGCTTCGAGGTAATCGGCCCCGTGCGCGGCGACAAGATCGGGATCCTTCATCGCCGCCACGACGCGTCCGATCCCCGCTTCCTGCAGCGCCTGCGTGCACGGCGGCGTCCGGCCATGATGATTGCACGGCTCGAGCGTGACATACGCGACCGCGCCGCGCACGTCATGGCCCAGCGCCCGAGCGCTCTGCAAGGCGCGGACTTCGGCATGCGCCTCCCCTGCGCGCTCGTGCCAGCCTTCGCCCAACACGGTGCCGTCGCGGGCGATCACACACCCGACGCGCGGGTTCGGCGTGGTCGTGAACAAGCCGCGCCGCGCAAGCTCGAGCGCGCGCATCATCAGCCGGCGATCACCCGCCGCCGATATCTCGTGGGTCTGCACAGGCATGTGATGCCCGTCTAGCGAGGCTTGCGTCGCGGCGCTGCAGGCTCGACTTCCTTCAGCGCATCGCGAAAATCCGCCGCGTCCTGGAAGCTGCGATAGACCGACGCGAAACGAATATAGGCGACCTTGTCGAGCTTGTAGAGCTCCTGCATGACCATCTCGCCGACCTGCCTAGAGGGAATTTCGCGCTCGCCCAGACCCAGCACCTGCTGCACGATACGCTCGACCGCCTGATCGACGTACTCGGTCGGAACGGGCCGTTTGTGCAGCGCGCGCTGGAAGCCGTTGCGTATTCGGGCAACGTCGAAGTCGGCACGGGTACCGTTCTGCTTCACGATCTGCGGCAGCCGCAACTCGGCGGTCTCGTAGGTCGTGAACCGCTTCTGGCACGCGAAGCAGCGTCGACGACGTCGGATGGAGTCGCCCGGTTCCGAAACGCGGGAATCGACCACCTGCGTGTCGGGGCTGCCGCAAAACGGACACTTCATTTTTTAGTGGCGGAATCAGCGGCTGAATCAGCGGCATGGCAGCCGATTCGCGACGTCCGATTTCCGATCAACGATACACCGGAAACGTGGCGGTGAGCGCAGCAACCGCGCGCTTGACGCGCTCGTTCGTCTTCGAGTCTCCGTGAGCGTCGAGCACGTCGGCGATCAGATGCGCAAGCTGCTCGCATTCGATCTCGGTGAAGCCTCGCGTCGTGATGGCGGGGCTCCCGATGCGCACTCCACTGGTCACGAAAGGCTTCTCAGGATCATTCGGAATGGCGTTCTTGTTGACGGTGATGTGTACGCGCCCCAACGCTGCTTCGGCATCCTTGCCTGTGAGTTTCTTCGTCCTCAAGTCGACCAGGAACATGTGCGAGTCGGTGCCGCCCGATACGATGCGCAAGCCGCGTTGCTGCAGGACGACGGCGAGCACGCGGGCGTTCTCGATGACGCGCTCCTGGTATACCTTGAATTCGTGGGTGAGCGCTTCCTTGAACGACACCGCCTTGGCCGCGATCACATGCATCAGCGGCCCGCCCTGAATGCCCGGGAAAACCGCCGAGTTGATCAGCTTTTCGTGCTCGGCCGCCGCAAGGATGATCCCGCCTCGCGGACCGCGCAGGGTCTTGTGCGTGGTGCTGGTCACAAAATGCGCGATACCTACGGGATTCGGGTACACGCCGGCCGCGATGAGTCCCGCATAGTGCGCCATGTCGACCATCAGGTAAGCGCCTACGCCGTCGGCAATGTCACGAAATCGCTTCCAGTCGATGACTCGGGAGTACGCCGATGCGCCGGCAACGATGAGCTTGGGCTTGTGCTCGCGCGCCAGCTTTTCTGCGGCGTGATAGTCGATCAACTCGGTCTTGGCATCGAGCCCGTAGGCGACAACGTTGAACCATTTGCCGGAAAAGTTCACCGGCGACCCGTGGGTGAGATGGCCGCCGTGCGGCAGCGACATGCCCATGAGCGTGTCGCCCGGCTTCATCGTCGCAAAGAAGACCGCTTGGTTCGCCTGCGCCCCCGAATGCGGCTGAACGTTGGCGAATTCGGCGCCGAAGAGCTTCTTGACCCTGTCGATAGCGAGCTGCTCGGCGATGTCGACAAACTCGCAGCCGCCGTAATAGCGCTTCCCGGGATATCCCTCGGCGTACTTGTTGGTCAGCTGCGAACCTTGCGCAGCCATGACCGCCGGGCTCGCGTAATTCTCGGACGCGATCAACTCGATATGCGCTTCCTGGCGGTCGTTCTCGCCGCTGATCGCGCGCCAAAGGTCTGGATCGGCCTGGCTCAGGTTCTGCGAACGGCTGAACATGGGAGCGCTTCGACGAAAAGGTTTTATTTTACCATCCCGTCCCCATTTCACGATCCGGCAGCACGACTCGAAAGCGATTCGATTGCCATCGCCGACTCAGCGGGTTAATCTTCGCCGCTGAAAGCGTCCGCGCAGTCGCATTCTGCGATGGCCAGAGACGCAGCCGCGCCGGATCCCGTCCGGCCGGACAACGTCGATCGACCCGGGAGGGAAGCCGTGTCATCTCTTCTTTCGCTGTCCAGGCTCATCGACCGCCTGAATGAGCGCATCGGACAAACCTTCTATTGGCTGATCCTGGCGACGGTCCTCATCAGCGCGACCAACGCCGTCGTGCGCAAGGTCTTCAACTACAGCTCCAACGGATTGCTCGAGATACAGTGGTACCTGTTTTCGACAATCTTCCTGTTTCTCGCCGGATACACGTTTTTGCGCAACGAGCACGTGCGCATCGACGTGATCTCGAGCCGGCTGTCGAAGCGTGCGCAAACCTGGATCGATATCGTCGGAACGGTGTTCTTTCTGTTTCCGATGGCTTTCCTGCTCATGTGGCTGTCGTGGCCGGTGTTCACTGAGGCGTATCAGCGCCAGGAAGTCTCAACCAACGCCGGCGGGTTGATCATCTGGCCGGCGCGGCTGCTGGTTCCGATCGGGTTCTTCCTGCTGCTCCTTCAGGGCGTCTCAGAGCTCATCAAGCGCGTCGCCTTCCTCAAGGGCCTGATCCCCGACCCCTCGGAGAAGCACGTCGTGAAGACCGCGGAGGAGGAGCTGGCCGAGGAGATTCTCAGAGCCCGTGGCGAAAGGGCCGTCGCCGAGGAGATCGTTCAACAGGCCAAGAAGGACCGGCCATGACCGCCTTCCTGATCGAATACATCGGGCCGCTGATGTTCGCGACGCTGGTCATCGTGCTGCTGCTCGGCTATCCCGTCGCGTTCTCCCTCGCCGCGGTCGGCATCGCATACGCGATCATCGGCATCCAGCTCGGACTGCTGACTCCTGCGCTGCTCGGCGCACTTCCCGAGCGGGTCTGGGGCGTGATGTCGAACGACACGCTGTTGTGCGTTCCCTTCTTTACTTTCATGGGACTCATACTCGAGCGAAGCGGCATGGCCGAGGATCTGCTCGACACCATCGGACAGGTATTTGGTCCGGTGCGCGGCGGGCTCGCCTACGCGGTCATTTTCGTCGGTGCGCTGCTTGCTGCAACGACCGGTGTCGTCGCGGCGTCGGTCATCTCGATGGGCTTGATCTCGCTCCCGATCATGCTGCGCTATGGCTACGACCGCAGGTTTGCGTCGGGTGTCATCGCGGCGTCCGGGACGCTGGCGCAGATCATTCCGCCCTCGCTGGTTCTAATCATCATGGCCGACCAGCTCGGCAAGTCGGTCGGCGACATGTATGCAGGCGCGTTCATTCCCGGCATCACGCTGGCGGGCCTCTATGCCCTTTACGCGACAGGGGTTTGCGTCGTAAAGCCGAGCTGGGCACCCGCACTACCGCTGGAAGCGCGCACCTTGCGCGAGCCCGATGGCGCCGCGGGCACCCGATCGCTGCTGGTGCTCACCATCGTCGCCGCCGTCAGCGCGGTTGCCTTCGCACACTGGAAATACGGGCCGGATGACCCGACCGACGAGATGCTCGTCGTCGCGACCAGCGTCGGCACCGGCGTCGCATTCGTCGCAGCGGTAATCAATCACGTTTTCAAGTTCGGGCTGCTCTCGCGCCTCGCGGAGCGCGTCGTGTTCGTGCTCATTCCGCCGCTGGCGCTCATCTTTCTGGTATTGGGGACGATCTTTCTCGGCATCGCCACGCCGACCGAGGGCGGTGCGATGGGCGCGAGCGGGGCGCTGATCATGGCGCTTGCGCGCCGGCGCCTTTCGTGGAAGCTCCTGAAGCAGGGAATGGACACGACGGCGAAGCTTTCCACGTTCGTTGTTTTCATTCTCCTCGGCGCGCGCGTATTCAGCCTGACTTTCTATGGTGTCAACGGCCACGTCTGGGTCGAGCATCTGCTGCTCCATCTGCCCGGGGGCCAGCTCGGCTTCCTGATCGTCGTCAATATCCTCATCTTCGTGCTTGCATTCTTCCTCGATTTCTTCGAGCTGTCGTTCATCGTGATTCCTCTTGTCGGCCCGGTCGCAGACAAGCTCGGCATCGACTTGATCTGGTTCGGCGTGCTCCTCGGCGTCAACATGCAGACATCGTTCATGCATCCGCCCTTCGGCTTTGCTCTGTTCTATCTTCGCAGCGTCGCGCCCGCCAAGGACTATCTCGACAAGCTCACCGGCAGGCTGATGCCGCGGGTCACCACGGGTCAGATCTATTGGGGCGCGGTGCCGTTCGTGCTGATCCAGGTCATCATGGTTGCGCTGGTCATCTCGTTCCCGCAGATGGTGATGGTGTACAAGGGCAAAGAGAGCACGATCGATCCCACCAAGATCCAGATACAGCTGCCGCCTATGGAGATGACACCAAGCGGCCAGCCGGAAACAGCGCCGAGCGAGCAGCAGGAGCAGAAAAGCGAGGACGATGCGTCCAAGGCGCTCGAGGATCAGTTCAAGGCTGCGCCGGCGCCGGAGACCAAGAAGTAGGACGCAGCAGGAGCCCGCTGGCGACGGTCACCAAAAAAAGCCCCGCGATCGCGGGGCTTTTGAATTTTACCGGAGCCCGGCCTGACGTTCAGCCTTTCTTTGCCGGTGCCGCGCTTTGCTGGCTGGCGGTCGCCATGAACTGGTCGAAATTCTGCTCCGCCACCCGGAACCACAGGATCTCCTCGTCCCGGAACTTCTTCCACGGCTCGTAAATTTTCTTGAATTTCGCGTTCGTCGCCGCGAACTCGTCGTAGACCTCCACAGCTGCCTTCCACGATGCCTGCATGATCTCGCGCGGGAACGGGCGCAGCTGCACGCCTGCCGCAACCAACCGGCGCAGCGCAGCAGGGTTGAGCGCGTCGTATTTCGCCAACATGTCGACGTTCGCCTCCGCGCATGCCGACTCGAGAATCGACTGGTAATCCTTAGGCAGCGCTTCCCAGGCCTTGGTGTTCACGAACAGGTCGAGCTCGGGTCCGCCTTCCCACCAGCCCGGGTAATAGTAGAACTTCGCGATCTTATACAAGCCGAGCTTTTCGTCGTCATAGGGACCGACCCATTCGGCCGCGTCGATGGTGCCTTTTTCGAGCGCCGGATAGATGTCGCCGCCTGCGAGCTGTTGCGGCACCAGGCCGAGCTTGCTCAAGACCACGCCCGCCGAGCCGCCGATGCGCATCTTGAGACCCTTCATGTCGGCGACGGTCTTGAGCTCCTTGCGGAAAAAGCCGCCCATCTGCGCGCCGGTATTGCCCGCGGGGATGTTGTAGACGTTGTAGTCCTTCATGAACTCGCGCAACAACTCCATTCCACCGCCGTGATACATCCATGCGTTTTGCATGCGCGCATTCAGGCCAAAGGGAATCGCGCAGGCAAAGGCAAACGTCGGGTCCTTGCCGAAGAAATAATACGGCGCGGTGTGGCAGCATTGCACGGTCGCGTTCTGCACTGCATCGAGCACCTGCAATCCCGGGACGATCTCGCCGGCGGCGAACGTCTGAATCTGGAACTTACCGTTGGTCGCCGCGGCAACGCGCTTCGATATGACCTCCGCACCACCGAAAATCGTATCCAGGCTCTTTGGAAAGCTGGACGCCAGGCGCCATTTGACTTCCGGCTGCGTGCCTTGTCCGATCGCGGGTGCGGCGACTGCGCCGACCGCAAGGCCGGCGCCGGCCTTTTTAAGAAATGAACGACGTTCCATCAAATCCCTCCGGTTGAAATGAGACCGCATTGCGTATCTTCTGGTCGCGTGCAAGCTGGTCGATGCGCGCGGCAGCCGCTCTTTCAGTCCTTGCGGCAGGACCGCGGCAGGTTGTTTCGGGGCGATTCTAACCGATCCGATCTGGCCCCGCGACTTACGAGAGCTTGCGAACCGCGCTGAAAAGCGCCCACGCCCAGCCCGCCTGGCGTTCCAGCGTCTGCGTGAACCGGACAAGATAGCGGGCATTTCCGGTGTCGAGCTCGACCATGCCGCCGGCGAGAAAGCGATCGTCCGGTCCGATCAGGCTTCGTTGCGACGCCTGCCGGTTGTCGGGGTGGGCCGGCAGGTAGATGCCGAAGAAAGGCCGGTCCACCGCCGCGCGCGCGGAGTCGACCGGCGCGACCCATCCGCGAAGAAGGACCCGGACGATGCGCCGCGCGATCACCTCGACGCCGCAAATCACTTCGTCGACCTGCTGGCGCTGCATGCGCCGCACGACCGCGAGCGACCAGCCGTCGGGACCGCGAAACGCGATCATCTCTCCCAGCCGGGTCGGGGCCTCTTTGGACGGTGCAATCAGCCGGCAACCCGTCTCGCTGCGATCGACCATCCGCCAATGCGAGCCGCGAACGCGCCGGGCAACCGAGTCCGGGTTCGCCGTCGGATTGACCATCTGAGTGATCTCGTCGTAGCTGTGCCGCGCCCCGCTCGATTTAGCCTCCGACGAAAGGCGCTCCACCTCCGCGACCGCGCGAGTCAGCGCCTGCAAGCCCACCACGACGCGCAACTCGGTTTCGGCCGAGCGGCGCGGCGAGCGCGGCGAAAACGCGAGCGCGTCGGGTCCGTACAGGGCGGCGAGCCGCATCAGCAGCAGCTTCTGCTCACGCGAGGGAAGATCGCCGGGCCGCGACTGATCGTCGTCGTGATCGGGAAGCCAGCGCATCCGCTCGACGATACGGCCATAGACGGCGGTGGCGTCGAGAAACATCAGGCGACCGCCGGCGCGAGGACGATCCTGGCGGACCAGTCCTTTCGTCCCTGAAAGGTCGACGTAGAAGTTGGCACCCGTTCCCGGGGGCGGCGTGAGCGACAGCGGAGCGACCCATTCCTCCAGCGAGCGCGCGACCCAGTCGACCTGATCCGGCGTGAAATTACCGCTGTCCAAGCGCATGAGCATCAGCGACCGGATGTATTCCTGCTCCACCGACGTCGCACTTCGTCCGAGGCCCTCCTCGGTGAGCGCGAGCGGCTCACGCTGCCATCCGCGCATGCGCGCGAACTCGTAGAGCTCGTGCAGCTCGCGCCATTGGGCGGGGATCCAGTGTCCGTAGCGAAACAGTCGGAATTTGCCGTCGAGTCCCTTGTAGTAGGCGAGGCGGACGAGAATCTTGGGCAACACCCCTTTCCAGCGTTTCTGCTCCCCGCCATAGCCGCTCTTCAAGACCGTCTGATATGCCGCCGTAAACGCCTTGACCAGATCGAAAACGCCATGCCACAGCCGCGTCTCGACGCCGCTTGATCGCTGATAGTTGGCCGAGTATTGCGCGGTGAGCTGCGCGATGATCGGCTCGAAGCGCGCGTCGATGCGCATCAGCGCCTCGGCCTGCGCCGGCGCAATGATGCGGCGGGTGCCGGGAAACGAAGCCACCAGATCGAGCGCTTCGCGCTGCAATTGAAGCGCATCGCCGGCCGGCAGGGTTGCGATCCAGCGCGCCGCCGCCGGCGCATTGCGGAGCGGATCGGCAAGCGACCGCCGCCACGTCATCAAGCGGTCGCGCAGTCGACGCCTGGGGACCATGGTCCGCGGTGCGGCGACGAGGCTAATTTCCGGCCACCGTCATTGCGCCGATGAGCATCGAGCCGCAATGACGCGACCCGCGGCGGTCGACGTCGTCCCCGATCGCGACGATATCGCGATACATGCGGCCGAGATTGCCGGCGATGGTGATTTCCTCGACGGGGTATGCGATCTCGCCGTCCTCCACCCAATAACCTGCCGCGCCCCGCGAATAGTCGCCGGTGACGGTGTTCACGCCCTGCCCCAGCAATTCGGTCACCATTACGCCACGCCCCATCCGTCGCAACAGCGCGGGCAGGTCCAGGTCGTCGTGATTGACGACCAGGTTGTGATTGCCGCCTGCGTTGGCGGTCGATGCGAGTCCGAGCTTGCGCGCCGAATAGCTGCCCAGAAAATAGCCCTGGACGACACCGCCGAGCACGACATCGCGCGGCCCGGTGGCGACACCTTCGTCGTCGAAGGGCGCGGATGCCTGACCCCGCTTCAGATGCGGCTCCTCGCGAATATGGATCGCCGGTGAGAACACCTGCTCGCCCAGGCTGTCGAGCAGGAATGACGACTTGCGGTAGAGGCTTCCGCCGCTGACCGCATTGACGAAGTGTCCGATGAGCCCTGCCGCGACGGGTGCTTCGTAGAGCACGGGACACTCCATCGTCGGAAGCTGTCTCGCGCCAAGGCGGCGCGCGGTGCGCAAACCGGCGATGCGGCCGACGTCCTGCGCCGTTTCGAGATCTGTGGGAGATCGAGCCGACGTGTACCAGTCGTCGCGCTGCATCGCGCCGTCATCCTCGCCGATGACCGAGCAGTAGATGCCGTGTCGCGAGCTTGCGTAGCCGCCGGTGAAGCCATTGCTGTTGGCGTAGATGAATTGCGCCTCGTGCAGCGAAACCGTCGCGCCCTCGGAGTTGGTCAGCCGCGGGTCGACCGCCATCGCGGAAGCCTCGCATTCGCGTCCGATCGCGATGGCGTCTTCCACCGGCAGGTCCCAGGGATGATAGAGGTCGAGATCGGTCCACGCGCGCGCAAGCAGCGCGGGATCGGCAAGTCCGGCGCATGCGTCGTCGGCGGTGTAGCGCGCGATCGTCAGCGCCTTGGCGACGGTGTCCTTGATGGCGCCCGGAGAAAAATCGGCAGTGTTGGCGTGGCCGCGCCGCGTGCCCACATAGACAGTGACGCCGATGCCCTTGTCGCGGTTATACGCGATCGTCTCGACGTCGCCTTTGCGCACGGTGACGCTTTGTCCGAAGCCTTGCGACACCTCGGTCTCGGCCGCGCTCGCGCCGCCTGCTTTCGCCTCGCGCAGCACGTCGCTGGCGATGTCGGACAGCGCATTTTTCGCGAGTGGAAACCGGGTTGCAGGGACGGCCATCGACGTGGGGACCGCAGGGCGGGATGAGGAATCGGTTATCATAACAAACCCCTTGCGCCGACTATGCCGGCCCGATGACACCAACCGACGAAGCACCCCGGCAACCCGGACAGGTGGACGGCGAGCGCGCCGACCCGCAAAGGCCTCCCGGCCCTCCCCTCGAGTCAGGGCGGTGTCGCGGACTCCGCCCACCCGTTGCCTTCGAAGACGCAGCGCAAGGCCGCGATGCACGCCCTGCAGGACCTCGGGGAGACGCTGGTGGCCTTGAGCCCTGACCGGCTTTCGAGCCTTTCGCTTCCCGAGCGCCTCGAAGACGCCGTCGCGCAGGCGCGGGAAATCACCAAGTGGGAAGCACGCAGGCGGCAAATGCAGTTTATCGGCCGCCTCATGCGCGACGTCGACCCGGAACCCATCCGGGCGCGCATCGCCGAATGGAACGGCGCCTCCCGAGCGGAAAAGGCGCGCCTGGCGGCCGTCGAGCGCTGGCGCGAGCGCCTGATCCAGGACGCAGAGGCGCTGGATCGCCTCTGCGCCGAGGCGCCGCACGCCGACCGGTCACGATTCGCCGCACTGATCGGACGCGTAAACAGGGAGCGTGCCGCCAATGCGCCTCCGCACGCGTATCGCGAGTTGTTTCGAGCGTTGAACAGCTTGTTCTCGGCGAGCGCATGACGTGCGCGATACCGGCGCCGCGTCCTCCCTGCCCCCGTTCCGCCCGTGACGCCCTCCTCATTGCTGATCGGTCTCGTGTCGATCAGCGATCGCGCTTCGTCGGGGGTCTATGAAGACAAGGGCATCCCAGGCTTGACGGAGTGGTTCGAGCGGGCGCTCAAGAGCACCTGGCGGATGGAAACACGGCTCATCCCCGACGAGCAGGCGGTCATCGAGCGGACGCTGATCGAGCTGGTCGACGTGGTGGGCTGCGATCTCGTCCTCACGACCGGCGGAACCGGCCCGGCACCCCGCGACGTGACACCCGAGGCGACCCTGGCTGTCGCACACAAGGTCCTTCCCGGGTTTGGCGAGCAGATGCGTCAAGTCAGCCTCAGGTATGTCCCGACAGCGATCCTGTCGAGGCAAGCCGGCGTGGTTCGCGGCCGGGCGCTGATTCTCAACCTGCCCGGCCAGCCGAAAGCCATCAAGGAAACGCTCGACGGCGTCTTCCCCGCGGTCCCGTATTGCATCGACCTGATCGGCGGCCCGTACGTCGAGACGAACGAAACTGTGTGCAAGGCGTTCAGGCCGAAGTCCGCGCGCACGACGGCCGCGTGAGCGTTCCGGACCCGCCCGCGGCCGACTTCAATCAGCCGCCTCCCTTCGAAGGACGCAACCTTTATCTCACCGACGCGTCGCTGCAGCGCGGGATCGCGCGTGAAGGGGCGACCGGGGCGCAGTCGAGACTCGAGGCGTGGGGTGCGATCCTCGGTCGCGGGGAAACGTTCGCGCTGGCGGCGCGCGCCAACCGCTATCCGCCGGAGCTCCGCACGCACGACCGCTTCGGCAACCGCATCGACGAGGTCGCGTTCGATCCAGCCTGGCACGAGCTGATGGCGCTTGCCATGCGCGAAGGTGAGCACGCATCGCCGTGGACCGATCCTCACCCGCACGCGCAGCAGGTACGCGCTGCCGCGTATCTCATGCACGCGGAAGTGGAGAACGGCACGCAATGCCCGCTGACGATGACCTTCGCTGCGGTGCCTGTGCTGACTCGATATGCAACCGAGCTCCCCTGGCTCGCCGAAACCTGGCTCCCGCGCATCCTCGCGCGCGAGTACGACGCGCGATCGCTGCCGGTGCCGCAAAAGACGTCGGCCTTGATCGGGATGGGGATGACCGAGCGCCAGGGCGGCTCCGACGTGCGCGCGAACGTCACGCGCGCCGAGCCGATCGGCAACGGCGAATATCTCCTGACCGGCAACAAGTGGTTTTTTTCCGCACCGATGTGCGATGCGCACCTGGTCCTGGCGCAAGCGCCGGGCGGCTTGTCGTGCTTCCTGCTGCCGCGGATCCTTCCCGATGGAACGCGCAATTCGGTCCACCTGCAGCGGCTCAAGGACAAGCTGGGCAATCGCTCCAATGCGTCGGCGGAAGTCGAGTTCGACGGTGCGCATGCGTGGCTCCTCGGCGCCGAAGGCCGCGGGATTACGGTGATCATCGAAATGGTTCAGCACACGCGGCTCGATTGTGCGATCGGCAGCGCGGGACTCGCGCGCGGCGCATTCGCGCAGGCCCTGCATCACGCGAGGCACCGCCGCGCGTTCGGTAAAAACCTCGTCGAGCAGCCTTTGATGCAGAACGTCCTCGCCGATCTCGCAGTGGAATCCGAGGCCGCGCTCGCGCTGGTCATGAGGCTCGCCCGGGCTTTTGAAGCCGGCGCCAGCGACGCCGAGCGGGCGCTGGCGCGGCTGACCACGCCCGCAATCAAGTATTGGATATGCAAGCGCGCGCCCGCGGTCGTCGCCGAAGCGATGGAAGTCCTCGGCGGCAACGGTTATATCGAGGAAAGCGCGTTGCCCCGGCTCTATCGCGAAGCGCCTCTGAACTCGATCTGGGAGGGATCCGGCAACGTGATGTGCCTCGACGTGCTGCGCGCAGCGCAGCGCGAGCCTGCGGCCGTCGAGGCACTCATCGGCGAGCTCGCGCTCTCCTCGCATTCCGATGCGCGCGTCGATCGCAACATCGCAACGCTGCGCTCGACGCTCGCGGACCGGTCGCTGTCAGAGGGCCGTGCGCGCCGCGTCTCGGGGCAGATTGCGACCGTGCTCGCGGCTGCGCTGCTCGTGCGCGACGCTCCTCACGCGATTGCCGATGCGTACTGCGCCTCCCGCCTCGACGACGGCTACGGCGGGGCGCTCGGCACTCTGCCCGGCGGAATCGACTGCGCGCGGGTCATCGCCGAGTCGGGCTTGCGGCAATAGCTCGACCAGGTCGCGTCGCGCCCCGTTGCGGGTCACGCCACGCACTCAGCGGAGGACTCAATACTCGTCGAGCAGGAGCTGCGCGCGGCTCGCCGGGTCCTGCCGGTAAAACCAGGCAAAAAGCTCGTAGACCTTTGCGTATTCCTGCACCAGCAGCGTGGGGTCGACAAAAAATACTTCCGACAGGACCGCAAAGAATTCCGCCGGGCTCTCCGCCGCGTACGGATCGATCGCCGTTTCCTCGCCGCCCTCGACGCGATTTCGGAAGTGCTCGTATGCCGAGCTCATCGTCTTCTGCCACGATCTCGGCGGCATCTCTTGCGGCAGCGGAGGACAGCCGTTGGCGTCGCCGCTGCGCATGTCGAGCTTGTGTGCGAACTCGTGAATCACCAGGTTCATGCCTGCGCTGGTCCAATCCGCTTCGACATCGGGCCACGAAAGCACCACGGGCCCGCCGGGAAGCGCCTCGCCCGCCATCGATTCCCTGTGCTTGTGCATCACGCCCGCATCGTCTTCATATTCGAGTGTCGTAATGAATTCGTCCGGATAGACGATCACGCTTTCCCAGCCATCGTAGTAGCCGGCAGCGAGGTTGAGCGTCAAGACGCAGGCTTGAAGCGCAATGACCACGCGCATGATGGGCGTGACTTCGAACCCGTCGGCACCCACGATGCTTTTGCTCGTCAGAAACAAGACGACGCGCTGCCGCAAGCTCGCGAGCTCGGCGTCTGTATAGATCGCCATGAAGGGCAGCGACTCGAGCGCCTCGCGCCACTGCGGCTCCGGGATTGCAGCGGTTGCCAGCGTGCGTTTGCGCTTCCAGTTGCGCAGGGTTTCCAGCATTTAGGGCCCAGTGTCGATCCGGCGTGACGGACGACGATCAGGCGGATTCCCCTGACTGCGCCTGATCCTCGATCTCGCCCTCGTCGTAGAGCGCGCCGCCTTCGCGTATCAGCAGCCGCTCGGCGTCGCTGACCGGAAGCGCTTCGACGTCGCGAAGCTGGCGCGAGATCGCGCGAGTGCGCACTTCCGCTTCGCCGATCGAGTTGCTCGCCTGCTCCAGCTTTTTCTTCGTCGCGGCAAGAATGTCGCCGAACTTCGCGAATTCGGTCTTGACCATGCCCAGACGCCGCCACACCTCGCTCGACCGCTGCTCGATCGCCAGGGTGCGAAAGCCCATCTGCAGGGCGTTCAGCGTTGCGGCAAGCGTTGTCGGCCCGATGACGTTGACGCGGCAGTCGCGCTGGATCGAGTCTGCGAGCCCGGGCCGCCGCAGCACCTCCGCGTACAGCCCCTCGACCGGCAGATAGAGCAGCGCGAAATCGGTCGTATGCGGCGGCGAAATGTACTTGGCGTGAATGTTGGCGGCCTGTTCCTTGATCCTGCGCTCGAGCGCCTTGCCGTACTGCTCGACGCCGACCGGATCCCCGCGCTCCTGCGCGTCGACCAACTGCTGATAGTCGGCAAGCGGGAACTTGGCGTCGATGGGCAGCCAGCAGGCCATGCCGTCCGGATCGCGTCCCGGGAGGCGGATCGCGAACTCGACACGTTCGCTGCTGCCCGGCCGCGTGGCGACGTTCTTGTCGTACTGCCCCGAGGTGAGTATCTGCTCGAGGAGATTTTCGAGCTGCACTTCGCCCCAGGTCCCGCGCGATTTGACGTTGGTGAGCACTCTTTTCAGATCGCCGACACCGATGGCAAGCGTCTGCATCTCCCCCAGGCCTTTGTGGACCTGCTCGAGGCGATCGGACACGAGCTTGAACGATTCGCCGAGGCGCAGCTCCAGCGTCGCATGAAGCTTCTCGTCGACGGTCGTGCGCATCTGCTCGAGCTTCTGCGCGTTTTCATTGCGCAGCAGGTCGAGCCGCTGCTCGACCGTCGCGCGCACCGACTCCAGACGCATCTCGTTGCTCTGCGTCAACGTCGACAGGCGTTCGTTCTGCACGTGAGCGATGCTCGCGAGCTGGCTCTGCAGCGCCTGCGTGAACTGGCCCAGGTTGCCTGAAAGCTCGCTGCGGGCGGCCTTGGCATTTTCCGAGCTTTCGGCGCGCGCGTGGGCGAGCTCCGTACGGAGTTCCCGCTCGAGTCGCTCGTTCTGGATTCCCATCGCGTCGAGGCGCGTCGCAACGTCGCCGTCGCGGGACCCCCGCGAGAGCGCGCCGATCCTTATCACGACCAGCACCAGCATGACCCCGACCAGCGCCACTCCGATCGCCAGGATCGTCAACATCGTCATCGATTCCACGCGTCGAGTTTACGTTGTCAATGCAAAGACGGCAAAGGTCGCAAGCCAATGATCGCCGGCGTAGTTGCCGCTTGCGACGCCCGTCATCCCCGCTTCGAGATGACGGTGCGCCGCCGCTTCGCAAATCGCCGTCCGCGGATCGTCGCCGGGCAGCGATGCCGCGATCGCCCACCAACACCATGCGCGCGAGAGATTGAGCCCGTCGAGATGCACGATGAAAGGATCGCCGCGATCGCTCACGCTCGCCGGCGTGAAAATCGACTCGGGCTCCCCGCGCTCGATCCCTGGCAGGAACGCGGCGAGCCATTCCCCAAAATGCCGTCCTGCGAGGATCCTGCGCATCAGATCCGCCTCGATCAACGCGGGCGACAGAAAATCGGTCCCCGATGGCTCCCACGACGCCGGCGCATTGCGGTCGCCGGCGTACCACAGACGCGCCTTGGCTTCGCAGAGCTCCGCCAGCGTGGCGGAGTCGCAGGCGTGCGCAAAATCCAGCGCGAAGGCGAGCCCGAACGCGCTGTTGGAATGCAAGCCGTGGCGGATTGGGTACGTCGCATCCGGCAAATAGTCGAGGTACCGGGCCACGATCGCGTAGGCCAGCGGGGCGAGATCGCGCGACCATCGATGCGCATCGGGGTCTCGCCAGCATGCGAGCTCCTCGGCAAGCTTGAGCAGCCAGGCCCAGCCGTACGTGCGCTCGAAAGAGCGGCTCTCGCTACGCGACAGATAGGCGACTTCGGCGTCGATGTTGGACGATCTGAGATTCGAGTCGAGCGTCGCGCGAATGGCGCCGGCTTCGGGTAGCTCCGGAAAAAGCTTGAGCACGCGGACCAGCATCCAGTGAGCATGCACGCAGGAGTGCCAGTCGAAGCTGCCGAAAAATGCGGGATGCAGCGCGCGCGGAGGCAGAACAAACGTCGCGTCGCTGATGACATGGTCGAGCTTGTTCGGGAACTCGCGCTCGACGTTGCCGAGCGCCATCCGTGCCAGGCGCGACGCCAGATCGAGCGGCAGCGCGTCAACCGCATTCCTAAGATCCATGCGGGGTCTCTTTGCCGGCTTGCCGCATCGAGGCGCAGCTATAATCCATCGCGCGACAGAACGCCGCAACAAAATCCCAAACGGATCGCCGCGCTGGTGCACGCGGCCGCTTCGGCCGCACGCAGACGGAGGACGACATGACCTTGCTTGCCGTCGCGGGATGCTTCATGGTCCTGCTGGGTCTTCTTGCGATCATTGGCGTTGTGACCCCCATTGCACGAAGGGTGCGGCGTTTTCGCGGCCGAGCGGTCGGAAAAATAGTGGCGATCGAGACCGGCGGCTCCGGTTCGGCCGTGAGGTCGTACAGCCGCGCCGCCGAAATTCCCGTAGGGCCCGACATGGCGCGCAGTTATCGCCTCCTCGTCGAGTTCCTGGTCGGATCGACTCAGTACAAGGCATACAGCCTCTGGAAAATGCGCACGGTAAGCAGGCGCATCACTCTGAGCCGCGTCGGAGCGCGGAAAGACGAGGAGACGACCATCGGCGACGTGCCTTTCGATGCCGGACAAACGGTCGACGTGATCTATGACCCCGCCGATCCATCGATAGCAATTGCAGACGACGGCGGTGCGTACACGCAGTTCGCATTGCAGGTTTTCATCGGATTTCTGCTCGCGATCATCGGCCTGCTGATGCTTTTCGCGGCCGGCAGGCTTGCGTGGCTCGGCCCCGGGTGGCGCCCCTAAGGCTCCCTAACGCGCGACCTACGCGGCTTCGCGGCTGGCGCGCTTGCGCTCGTGCGCGAGCAGATGGCGTTTGCGTATGCGAATCGATTTGGGCGTGATTTCGACCAGCTCGTCATCGGCGATGAACTCAACGGCGTACTCGAGCGTCAGCTGAATGGGCGGCGTAAGCGCGATCGCCTCGTCTTTGCCCGATGCGCGAATGTTGGTGAGCTGCTTGCCCTTGATCGGGTTGACGACGAGGTCGTTGTCGCGGCTGTGGATGCCGATCACCATGCCTTCGTACAGGCGATCTCCCGGAGACACGAACATCCGCCCGCGCTCCTGCAGCTTCCACAAGGCGTAGGCGACGGCGTCGCCGTGCTCCGCGGAAATGAGCACGCCGTTGCGCCTTTCGGGGATATCGCCGCCGACGGGCGAATAGCCGTCGAAGACATGGCTCATCAGGCCCGTTCCGCGCGTCAAATTCATGAATTCACCCTGGAAGCCGATCAAGCCTCTCGCCGGCACGCGGTAGTCGAGCCGCGTGCGGCCCCGGCCGTCAGATTCCATGTGGGAGAGCTCGCCGCGCCGCGCGCCCAAAGCCTCCATGACCCCGCCCTGATGCGCGTCCTCGACATCGACCGAAAGCTGTTCGAACGGCTCGCAGCGCACTCCGTCGACATCGCGAAACACCACACGGGGCCGCGACACGGCGAGCTCGTAGCCCTCGCGCCGCATGTTTTCCAGCAGGATCGTAAGATGCAGCTCGCCGCGGCCGAAGACGGTGAAGATGTCGGTGTCGGTGGTGTCCTCGACCCGCAGCGCCACGTTGGTCAGGAGCTCCTTGCCAAGACGCTCGCGAAGATTGCGGCTGGTGACGTACTTGCCTTCCTTGCCGGCTAGCGGCGAGGTGTTTACCTGAAACTGCATCGACAGCGTCGGCTCGTCGACGTGGATCATCGGTAGCGCTTCCGGCTCGTCGACGGAGGCCAGCGTCGTGCCGATCTGCAGGTCGTCGACGCCGCTCACCAGCACGATGTCCCCCGCGACAGCCGACTCTACCGGCGCGCGGTCGAGTCCCGCGAACCCCAGCACCTGACCGACGCGTGCCCGCGTGCCTGGCGGCGCGCCGTGCAGAACGCTCACTTCCTGGCCGGGGACCAGCCGCCCACGGCGGATGCGCCCGATGCCGAGGCGGCCCACATAGCTCGAATAGTCCAGAGCGCTGATCTGCAGCTGCAGCGGCCCGTCGGGATCGCCTGACGGGGCAGGCACTCGGGCCAGGATCGTTTCGAACAGCGGCCGCATATCGGTTCCCGGGATCGACGGGTCCAGCGAGGCATAGCCGTTGAGCGCGGACGCGTAGACGACGGGAAAGTCCATCTGGTCCTCACTTGCGCCCAGCTTGTCGAACAGATCGAAGGTCTGATTCACGACCCACTCCGAGCGCGCGCCCGGCCGGTCGACCTTGTTGACAACGACGATCGGCTTCAAGCCCTGCGCGAGGGCCTTGCGGGTGACGAAGCGTGTCTGGGGCATCGGCCCTTCGACCGCATCGACCAGGAGCAATACGCCGTCGACCATCGACAGCACACGCTCGACCTCGCCACCGAAATCGGCGTGGCCAGGCGTATCGACGATGTTGATGTGCGTGTCGCCGTAACGAATCGCGCAATTCTTGGCCACGATGGTGATGCCGCGCTCGCGCTCGAGATCGTTGCTGTCCATGACCCGCTCGGCGATGTGCTGATGCGCCGCAAACGTCCCGGCCTGGCCAAGCAGCTTATCGACCAGGGTGGTCTTGCCGTGGTCGACGTGGGCGATGATGGCGATGTTGCGGAGTTGACGGGGGGCCGGCATGGTGCGCTGCGAAACCAAAACCCAATATTATACCCCTTTGGGCGCGTCGCGCCAAAAAATAGGTTGCAAAATCCGGTATTTAGCCCTATACTCGACTCATTCGGCGGCCGTTCCGGTCACCGCCGATTCCCCAGCGGATCGTAGTCTGCCGCTTTGCCGGCAGACACTTTCGCTTCACAGAAATATTCGCAGCCTGGACCGGAGCTTCGCGCATGGCGCGAGCGGGCCGCGCCAGGAGCTTCTAATAGATGAGCAACACCTCGAGCTTTGATCAGCTCGGCTTGCGGCCGGAGCTGATCCGGGCCGTGACCGAAGCGGGTTACACCACGCCCACGCCCATTCAGGCGCAGGCCATTCCCACCATACTGCAGGGCCTCGATGTGATGGGAGGCGCGCAAACAGGAACGGGAAAGACCGCAGGCTTCGCCCTGCCCATCCTTCAAAAGCTTCTTCCAGCCGCCAACGCGAGCCCGTCGCCGGCGCGTCATCCGGTCCGGGCGCTGATACTCACACCCACGCGCGAGCTGGCGATCCAGGTCGAGGAGGCAGTCAAAAGCTACGGCAAGTACACCGGTCTCCGATCGACGGTCGTCTTTGGCGGTGTCGACATTCGCCAGCAGCTGCCCATCGTCCGCGGCGGTGTCGAGATCCTCGTCGCGACGCCCGGTCGGCTGCTCGATCACATCGAGCAGAAATCGGTCAATCTGAGCCAGGTCGAGATCTTCGTGCTGGACGAGGCGGATCGCATGCTGGACATGGGATTCATCCCCGACATCAAGCGCATCATGGCGCTGCTGCCTGCCGCGAAGAAGCGTCAGAACCTCTTGTTCTCGGCGACATTTTCCAACGAGATCAAAAAGCTCGCCGACCAGCTGCTCAATGCGCCGACGCTCATCGAGGTCGCGAGGCGCAACACCACCGCCGAAACGGTCGCCCAGAGCGTCTACAAGCTTCCGACGGACCAGAAGCGCCGCCTCCTGGCGCACATCGTTCGATCCCGCGATCTGTGGCAGGTACTCTGCTTCGTGCGCACCAAGCATGGCGCGTCGCGCCTGGCGCGCCAGCTCGAGAAGGACGGGCTCAAGACCACCGCGATTCACGGCGACAAGAGCCAGGCCGCGCGATTGGAAGCACTCGACGACTTCAAAGCCGCCAAAGTTCAGGTGATGGTGGCGACGGACGTCGCGGCGCGCGGCCTCGATATCGATGACCTGCCGCTGGTCGTCAACTACGAGCTACCGTACGTTCCCGAGGACTACATACACCGCATCGGCCGTACAGGCCGCGCCGGCGCAGCCGGGCAGGCGATATCGTTCTGCGCCCCTGA
Organism: uncultured beta proteobacterium; assembly: GCA_963745385.1. Classification (GTDB taxonomy): domain Bacteria; phylum Pseudomonadota; class Gammaproteobacteria; order Burkholderiales; family Casimicrobiaceae; genus PALSA-1003. Next base: position 108,820 of record CAVUXI010000002.1, on the reverse strand, counting down.
GGAGGACAAGCTCCTGGTCGAGATCGAGCGCCTGCTCAAGCGCACGATTCCGGTGATGCCGGTCGACGGGTTCACCGTCGAAACCGACTCACCCCAGGAACGACGCACCTCCCGCGAATCGGCGCACGCTAAACGACCACAGCAGCGCGCCGCCGAACCGCGCGCTCACCAGCGCGCCGCCGAACCGCGCGCTCACCAGCGCGCCGCCGAACCGCGCGAACGGATCGACCGGGGGGCCAACGAACGGTCACGAGCACACCGCGTGGCCGACGATCTCAATCCGGACCAGCCGTTGATCGCGCGCAAACCCGAGCAAGCTCGAGCGCCGGCCGCCCTCACCTCGAACACGCCGGCGCATCACTCGCGACGCCCGAACCGGCCGGTCGCGGCGCTGCTGCTGCGCCGACCGGCCAAGGAACCCGAAAAGGTCTGATCGCCGCGGCCCGCGGCCCTCTCTCAACGCGCGAGGCGCGGGAGCGTGCGCCTCGTGACGGCGACGCCGCCACATGACTACCGTCGCCGTCGCTCACTGCCGCGCCGGATTCGAAGGCGAATGCGCCGCGGATCTCAGCGCGGTCGCGCACGCCGCCCGACTACCCATCCGCATCGCCGACACGCCCAGGCGCGCGTTCGTTGCAGCCGCCATCGAGGCTTTCGTCCCGCGAAAGTGGGAGCGCGCGCTTCTCGACTGCCCGCCGATCTTTGCGCGCTCGGTCTTCGTGGGCTTGGGTCCGCACCCGTTGCCCGATCGCGATCGAGTGACGCCCTTGATCGCGCTTGCCCGGACATTGGACCCGCCTTTCAGCGCCCTATGGCTCGAAGTGGCCGACACCAACGAAGGCAAGACCGTGTCGGCCTTTTCCCGAAGATTGGCGCCGTTGCTCGAGGCCGCCGCATCGAGCGCGAGCCTGCTCGCCCGCGACGATCGGCGAAGAGCGCGACTGCATTTGCTGTTTTCGAGCAAATCGGCGGTCTTCGCCGGCACCAGCACTCATGAAGCCGGAAGCGTCTGGCCGATGGGTATTCCGCGATTGAAGATGCCGCGCGCCGCTCCTTCGCGATCGTCGATCAAGCTCGCGGAAGCCCTTTTTGTCTTTCTGAACGAGAACGAGCGAATCGGGCTTCTTCGGCCGGGGATGCGCGCCGTCGATCTAGGTGCTGCGCCCGGCGGATGGACCTGGCAGCTCGCCGAGCGCGGATTGCGCGTCACCGCTGTCGACAACGCGTCGCTGCGAGGCGGCGTGCGGTCCGATCCGCTGGTCGATCACGTCCAGGCGGACGGACTGAAGTACCGACCTCGCCGGCCGGTCGACTGGATGGTCTGCGACATCGTGGACAAGCCCTCACGCATCGCCGCGCTCGTTGGCGACTGGGTCGCGGACGGTCGTTGCCGCAGGACCATTTTCAATCTCAAGCTGCCGATGAAAAAGCGCTACGACGAGGTGCGGCGCTGCGAAGCGCTGATCCGTGACGCGCTCGACCGCAGGCAGCTCAACTACTCGCTGCGCTTCAAGCAGCTCTATCACGACCGCGAGGAAGTGACGGGGTACTGCGAGCGAGTGGACTAGGTCCCGAGACCGCTCGAAAGTCTGTCGAGCTGCGGCTTCAGTTTTTCCAGCGTGGCGTGAAATCCCGCAAGGCGCGCGCGCTCCTGCGCCACCACCTGCGCGGGCGCGCGGGAGACAAAACTCTCGTTGGCGAGTTTGGCATCGGCCTTGGCGATCTCGTTCTCGACGCGAGAGATTTCCTTGGTGATGCGCTCGCGCTCGGCGGCCGGGTCGACCTTGACGTCGAGCATGATGCGAAAACCCGCGACAATCTGTACCGGTGAATCGGTGCGGGGAAGCTCTTCGACGAAGCGCACGTCGGCGAGCTTCGCGAGCGCCGCGAGATAGTCCTTGAGCGTGCCGGCGCCGACGCCCGCAACATCGCCCGCGATCAGCAGGGCCGGACGCTCGGCGGGGGACATTCCCATTTCGCTTCGAAGCGTCCGGCACGAATCGACCAGCGCTTTTAGCGTCGCGATGGCCGTGCCGGCTTGCGGAGCGCGCATGGTGAAATCGGCCACCGGGTAGGGCGCGATCGAGATCGACGCGCCCTGCCTCCCCGCCAGCGGCGCGATCGTCTGCCAGAGCTCCTCGGTCACAAAGGGAATGATCGGATGTGTCAGGCGCAGGATGGTCTCCAGCACGCGCACCAGCGTGCGGCGCGTACCGCGCTGCGCGGCTTCGTCGCCACGGGCGAGATCGACCTTCGCGAGCTCGAGATACCAATCGCAGTATTCGTTCCACACAAACTCGTAGATCGCTTTTGCCGCGAGGTCGAAGCGGTACTCGGCGAGCTGCGTGTTCACTTCCTCTTCGACGTCCTGCAGCTCGGCGACGATCCAGCGATCCGCGATGGAAAGTGGCGCCGGCTTCGATTCGTCCAGCCCGACGTCCTTGCCCTCGACGTTCATCATGACGAAGCGGGACGCGTTCCACAGCTTGTTGCAGAAATTGCGATAGCCCTCGCATCGCGAAAGATCGAAGTTGAGGGTGCGGCCGAAGGTTGCGAGGCTCGCGAAGGTGAATCGCACGGCGTCGGCGCCGAAAGCCGGGATGCCGCTGGGAAACTGCCTGCGAGTGCGCTTTTCGATGGCCTCGCGCTGCTTCTCCAGGACCAGTCCGTAGGTCTGCTTTTTCACCAGTGCGTCGACCGTCGTGCCGTCGATGAGATCCAGCGGATCGAGGATGTTGCCTTTGGACTTCGACATCTTCTGTCCGTCCTCGTCGCGCACGATCGAATTGATGTACACGTCGCGGAACGGAATTCTTCCGGTGAAGTAGGTCGTCATCATGATCATGCGCACGACCCAGAAAAAGATGATGTCGAAGCCCGTGACCAGCACCGAGCTGGGAAGAAACTTCTCGAGCTCGGGCGTCTTCTCCGGCCAGCCGAGCGTCGAATGACACCACAGCGCGGAGGAAAACCAGGTGTCGAGCACGTCCTCGTCCTGGCGCAGCGACGAGACGGGCTTTCCCGCGCGCTTTGCGGCTTCTTCGGCGTTGCGCGCCACAAAAATATTGCCCGCGTCGTCATACCACGCCGGAATGCGGTGGCCCCACCAGAGCTGGCGCGAGATGCACCAGTCGTGAACGTTGTCGAGCCAGTGGTTGTAGGTCGACGTCCAGTGCGCGGGAACGAAGCCGATGCGCTGCGTCTCCCCATCCGGCCCGGCGATGGTCGCATTGACGGCTTCGAGGCAGACGTCCTTGAACGACTTGCCGGGAAAATACGGATGGCTTGCCGGAGCGGGCCTCGTCATCGCCACGAACCACTGATCGGTGAGCATGGGCTCGACGATTTCACCGGTTCGTCCGCAGCGCGGCACGATCATCTTGTGCGGCTTCTCGGCGGCGACCAGTCCCGCAGCAGTGAGGTCCGCCAGCACCGCCTTGCGAGCGGCGTAGCGATCCAGTCCGCGATATTTGGGCGGCGCGTTTTCGTTCACCGTCGCGTCGAGGTTGAAGATGGGAAGCGGCGGCAGGCCGTGGCGCTGCGCGACTTCCCAGTCGTTGAAGTCGTGGGCCGGCGTGATCTTGACGCTGCCGGTGCCGAAATCCTTGTCGACGTACCCATCGGCGATCACCGGTATCCTGCGTCCGGTCAGCGGCAGCTCCACCTCCTTGCCGACGACGCCGCGGTAGCGCGCGTCGTCCGGGTTCACGGCCACCGCGACGTCGCCCAGCATGGTCTCCGGACGCGTTGTCGCCACGATGACGTAGCCCGAACCGTCGGACAGCGGGTAGCGGATCTCCCAGAGCTTGCCTGACTCTTCCTCGCTCTCGACCTCGAGGTCGGACACGGCGGTGCCGAGCTTCGGGTCCCAATTGACCAGGCGCTTGCCGCGATAGATGAGACCGTCGTCGTAGAGCCGCACGAAGGTCTCGATAACGGCGGCGGACAATCCCGGATCCATGGTGAAGCGCTCGCGCGACCAGTCGCACGACGTGCCCAGGCGCCGCATCTGCCGGGTGATCGTCGACCCGGACTCCGCTTTCCATGCCCACACGCGCTCGGCGAACTTCACTCGCCCCAGAGTGCGGCGCGACGATCCTTCGGCCAGCAACTGGTTTTCCACGACGATCTGTGTGGCGATCCCGGCGTGATCGGTGCCGACCTGCCACAAGGTGTTGTCGCCCAGCATTCGGTGGTAGCGGATCAGGACGTCCATGAGCGTCTGCTGGAACGCGTGGCCCATGTGCAGCGTGCCGGTGACGTTGGGCGGCGGGAGTTGAATGCAGAACGGCATCGCGGCCGGATCCATCGAAGGCTTGAACAGCCCCCGCGATTCCCAGAACGGATACCATTTCGCCTCGATGGCGTGCGGATCAAAGCTTTTCGCGATCTCCATGGGCGCGCAGCGGCGTTCTGTCGCAAAAATGTGAAATTATAGCGGACACCGCGCGACCGAAGTCGCGACGAGTCGCGGCGTCACAGCTCGCGTCCTATCGCGCGCGCCACCGCACCGAGCTGCTTCATCAGCGCGGAGAATTCCGCCGGCGTCAGCGCCTGGTCCGCGTCGCACCACGCGTCGCAGGGATTGGGATGGACCTCGATCAACAGCCCGTCCGCGCCCGCGGCGACCGCGGCGAGCGACAGCGCCGGCACCATCCACGCCTTGCCGCCAGCGTGAGAGGGATCGACGATCACCGGAAGATGCGTTTCTCGTTTGAGCACCGGAATCGCGGTGACGTCGAGGACGTTGCGGTACGCGGTCTCGAACGTTCGTATCCCGCGCTCGCAAAAAATGATGTTGTGATTTCCGCCCGCGGCGATGTATTCGGCAGCCATCAGCCACTCGTTGATGGTCGCCGACATCCCTCGCTTGAGGATCACCGGCTTGTCGATCTTGCCAACCTCCTTCAACAGATCGAAGTTCTGCATGTTGCGCGTGCCGATCTGGATGACGTCGACGTCGAACTCCAGAAACGTCTCCAGCATGCGCAGATCCATGAGCTCGGTCACGATGGGAAGCCCCTGACCGTCCGCCGCCGAGCGCAGCAGCTCGAGACCCTCGACGCCCTTGCCCTGGAACGCGTAAGGACTGGTGCGCGGCTTGAAGGCGCCGCCGCGCATCAACCGCGCGCCGGCAACCTTGACGCCGACTGCTGCAGCGCTCATCTGGTCCGCGGTCTCGACCGAACACGGACCTCCGATCACCTGCACGGTGTTGCCTCCGATCGGCACGCCGCCGGCGTCGACAACGGTGTTTTCCTTGTGCCACTCCCTCGCCACCATCTTGTATTGCTTGACGATGTGCATCGATTTCTCGACGCCGGGCATGGGATCGAACATCTCCGGTTCGAGCGCGCGCTCGTCGCCGATCGCACCGATGAGCGTCCTCTCGGTCCCGCGCGAGATGTGCACCGCCAGTCCGTGAGCGCGTATCTTGGCTTCGACCGCGTCGATTTCGGCATCGCCCGCGTCGGGTTGCATCACGATGATCATGAAAGCTCCTTTCCCAAAAAAGTCGGGCGGCCCGTGGGCCGCCCGATCATCTTACGAATTGCGCAAATCTATCGGTGAGCGCGGCCCTCGGCATCGATGCCGAAGTAATAGAAGACGCTGTACACGAAGCTGGCGTTGGCCCTGCTGGACGGGGCCGGCGCGCGAATCGATCCGATAATCATGGCTTCAGTCTAGCATGAAGCGGCGCCGATGGGCGTAGAAGACTTTCAGCGCTGGCTGTCCCGCCATTGCGCGATCTCCCGCTCGATCGCCTCCGCGACGTAGGCCTTCAACAGCCGGCCCACGTGCAGGGTGATCGCGCCGACCAGTTCCGCGCCCGCGCGCTCGACAATGGGCTGCAGATGCGCCGCGAGCTGCTCTTTGAGCCCGGTATCGGTAAACAGATCGACTCGCTGCAGGACCTGCATCGAGATCTGCTCGGAAAGGGCCTGCCAGCGCTCCTCGTCCTCAGGATCCGCTGAGTCAGCCGTTGGTTGGGGCTCGGGTTCGGCCGGCGGCAACTCGCTCATCGCCGGTGCGGCACCGTCTGCGGATCCCAACGCGTCGTCGCTAGCGTGTTCCGCAAATTCCGCCGACTCATCGCGCGCGGGAGCCCCGAATTCCTCGCGTGGCCAATACAGGTGCAGCGGCGGTTCGCGCGGGTCCGCGCTTTCATCGAGCGAGGGTGGCGCTTGCGCGTCGGGGACCGCTTGGTGACCCGGATCGCCTTCCGCGACGGATAGGGCCGCATCCGAGGCCGGTTCGCCGCCGTTTTCAGGAAGAGGCGGCGCGGCGGCTTCGGCGATCGGCGGCGCAGCCGCTTCGGCGATCGCATCCTGCTCGGTTTCTGCGGACGGCTGCGCAGCGGGTGCTTCGCGCGAGCCGAACACGGATGGAACCAGTCTCTGTACCCAGCTGCGCTGCTGCGAGACTTCCGGTAGCCGCGTCACGCCCGAGCCCGCGGCTTTGAGCGTCACCGCCGGAACTACCGCCAACGTATCCGGCGCCTGTCCGGTGATGCTGTGAATCGCTGGATCGACGGTGTCGGCCACCAGCCAGTCCGAAGGATCCCCCTCGAATGCGGCGGTCTGCCGACGCGGGGTCTCCGCGGGGAGCGGAACAATGTCGACGACGACTTCCTCGACGGCGTCGGTGAGCACCGGTACATCGGTCTGCTCGGCGAGCGCCGGTCCTGCCACGATGTCCGTAAGCACGGGAATGTCGGAGACGTCGGAGCGCGCGCGGTTCCTTCGCATCAGCGCGTCGGCTTGCTCGAGCAATTCGCGCGCGGTTGCCATCAGGCGCGCTCGGAGAGGTTGTGCGTGCGAAGCTCGTAACCGCGCTCGCGATAGAAGCGGAAACGCTCGCGGCCGGCAGCCGCCTCGGCGTCACCGGTCCCGACGATCTCCGCGAGACGCTCGAAGCGCGAGAAAAAAGGCGGAGGCGCGGAGTTCAAGTTGATGAGCACCGACGCGCGGCCGCGGTGCTCGAGCGCGTGGTCGATCCAGACGGCGGTCTGCGCCGCCAAACGGCTGTCGATCCGGCAATGAGGAAGAAACGAAATCGGCGGCTCGACCCAAAGGCGGCGATCGAGCGCGTCGGTCGTCGACGCGTCACCCGTCAGCACCCGCACGCAGCCATGCTGGGCGACCGCTTTGGCTACGAGCTTGGCGGCGACCTCGAGGCGATCGGCGACGTGCGTGTAAAAGTCGATCGAGGTCATGGGTCGACAGGCGTGGTCAGGCCGGCATTCTCCTGCGACAGCAGCCAGGTCGTGAGCAGCGGCACGGGTCGGCCGGTCGCGCCCTTTTCCTTGCCGTCTTTCCAGGCGACGCCCGCGATATCGAGATGCGCCCAATCGTATTTCTTGGCGAACTTGGACAGAAAGCACGCCGCCGTGATGCTGCCGCCGGCCCGGCTCGCCGATGTTGGCGAAATCGGCGAAGTTGCTGGCGAGGCCTTCGTGGTAGTCGTCCCACAGCGGCATTTGCCAGCTGCGATCGAACGATTCCTCGCCGGCATTGAGCAGCGCTCGCGCCAGGCTGTCGCTGTTGCTGAACATCCCCGCTCGCGATGTGGCCCAGCGCGACCACCATTGCGCCGGTCAGCGTGGCGATGTCGACCACCGCCGCCGGCTCGTAGCGCTCCGCATAGGTCAGCGCGTCGCACAGGATCAGTCGGCCTTCGGCATCGGTGTTCAGGACCTCGATCGTCTGTCCCGACATGCTCTTGACGACGTCGCCTGGCTTGGTTGCGCGGCCGCTCGGCATGTTCTCGCAGGCGGGAACGAGGCCGACGAGGTTGACCTTCGCCTTGAGCTCGGCGACTGCCGCGAAACGTGCCGAGGACGCTGGCGGCACCGCACATGTCGAATTTCATCTGATCCATGTCGAGCCCGGGCTTGAGCGAAATGCCGCCGCTGTCGAAAGTGATGCCCTTGCCGACGAGCACGAACGGTTTCTGCTTTTTGCCGGCGCCCGAGTACTCGAGCACGATGAATTTTGGCGGCTGGTCGCTGCCGTTGGTGACCGAGAGGAAAGAGCCCATCTTGAGCTCCTCGAGCTGGTTGCGCTCGAGCACCTCGCATTTGAATCCGAGCTCCTGCGCGAGCGCCTGCGCCCGCTCGGCCAGGTGCGCGGGAGTGCAGATGTTGCCGGGCAGGTTGCCCAGATCGCGCGCGAGGTCCATGCCGTGCGCAATCGCGAGCCCGCGCGCCGCGGCCGCTTCGCCGGCGGCCGAGATCGCTGCGCTGCGGCACCGACAGCGTCAGCTTGCGCAACGGCCGGCGCACCTCGGCCGGCTGGCTTTTCATCTGGTCGAAGCGGTAGACCGCCTCCATGGCGACGACGACCGCGTGCTCGACCCGCCAGGCGACCTCGCGCCGCTTGACCTTTTCCTCGGTGAGGTAGACGACGGCCTCGTAGGAGCCGGTTTCGTTGAGCAGCCGCACCGCGGCGCGGATGGCGCTGCGGAACTCGCGCTCGCGAAAATCGCGCTCCTTGCCCAGGCCGACCAGCAGGACACGGTCGGCCAGCGTTCCGCGGACGTTGTGCAGCAGCAGTGTGCTGCCGAGCTTGCCCTTCCATGTCGCCGCGGCGGATGATCTCGCTGATGTAGCCGCCCGAGGCGCGGTCGATCAGTTCGGCCGACAGGCTGGGCTTGCGATTGTCGAAGACGCCGACGACAACGCAGGCGCTGCGCTGCTTCTCTGGACTGCCGCTTTTTATGGTAAATTCCATCGCCGTTCCCCGAACGAAAAATTTGCCTTTAGGCGGTACGATCCGCATTATCGGCAAATCAGCCTGAAAAAGTCAAAATATTTCCGTCGTCATGGTGTTCCGCCGCAGCCTGGTGCGAGAACTGACCGCGACGGCAGTCGCGCTGTTTCTGGTTCTGCTGGGCATCCTGTTCACCAATCTGGTGCTGCGGCTGCTGGCCCGTGCCGCCGGGGGAACCGTCGCTCCCGAGGGCATTCTGGCCCTTTTGGGCTTCAATGCCCTGTTCTACTTCAACATCCTGCTGTCGGTCGCGCTGTTCCTGACCGTGCTGCTCACCCTGTCGCGCTGGTACCGCGACAGCGAGATGATCGTCTGGTTTACGTCGGGCCAGAGCGCTCACCGCGTGGCTCAAGCCGATCCTCTGTTCGCCACCCCGTTCCTGCTCGCGATCGTCGTGCTCTCGCTCTGGCTCTCGCCCTGGGCCGGAGCAGCGGCGGCTGGAGTACGAGCGCCAGCTCGAGTCGCGCGAGGAGCTGTCGCTGCTGACGCCCGGACTGTTCAAGGAATTTCGACAGGCGCAAGCTGGTCGTGTTCATCGAAAGCATCAACACGCTTCGACGGCACGATCAAGCAACATCTTCCTGCACTCGATCGACGGCGAAAAGGACGTCACGACCGTCGCGCGCTCGGGCCATCTGGAAGACGCGCCCAACGGCGACCGCTTCATCGTGCTGCAGGACGGCCGCCGCTACGAAGGGACAGCCTGGCAGCGCCGAGTTCCGCACCGCGGAATTCGAGCGCCTCGGGCGCCGGATCGAGCCGGCGGAAGTGCGCGCGCTGCCGGCGTCGCTGAAGGCGCTGCCGACCGGCGTCGCTGGTCGCAAGCCGACGGCGCGACCGGAGCGGGCCGAGCTGTTCTGGCGCATTTCGGTGCCGATCAGCGCGTTGCTGCTGGTGCTGCTGGCGATTCCGCTTTCCTACGTCAATCCGCGGATGGGCCGCTCGTTCAACCTGTTCACCGCGCTGTTCATGTACATGCTCTACAGCAACTGCCTGAACATCGTGCAGAGCTTCATCGCGCAGGGCCGGCTTTCGCTGCTCGCTCGGGCTCGTTCTGATCCACACGCATCGCGGCCGTCGTCGTCATCGCTGCTGTTCCAGCAAGCGGCTGTCGGTGCGCGGGCTGGTTGCCGCGGCGGCGGCGCTCCGGCATGAAGACGCTCAACCGCTACATCGGGCGCGAAGTGCTGTACGCGACGCTGCTGATCTTCGTCGCGCTGCTGATGCTCTTCGCGTTCTTCGACCTGATCCACGAGCTCGGCAACGTCGGGCAAGGACGGCTACCCGCTCGGCCGCGCGCTGCTGTTCGTCGGGCTTGAGCCTGCCCGGGCACGTCTACGAGCTGATGCCGACGGCGGCGCTGATCGGCACGCTGTTCGCCATCGCGCAGCTGGTCGGCAATTCCGAATACACGGTGATGCGCGCCTCGGGCGCGTCGCTGACGCAGATCACCTGGGCGATCGTGCGCGTCGGCATTCCGCTGGCGATCGCCACGTTCCTCGCCGGCGAATTCCTGGCGCCGCCCGCCGAGCGCCTGGCGCAGCAGGTCCGCGTGCAGACGCAGGGACAGGCGCAGCGCATCGTCGCGCAGCAGTTCCAGTCGGGATTCTGGTTCAAGCAGGACCTGCCGACGCGATTCGCTCAACATCCGCAGCGTGCTCGCCGACATGACGCTCGCTCGGCGTGCGCATCTACGAGTTCGACCGCGACCTGCGCCTGAAGACGCTTGCGCGTCGCCGACTCCGGAACGCTTCGTCGCCGACGGCCAATGGAAGCTCAAGAACGTGCAGCACGACCGAGCTGTCCGCCGGACGGCGCGAAGGTCACCCGGTCGACGAAGTTCGCCTGGGAAACGGTGCTCAAGCCGTCGATTCTGACCGTCTACCAGGTGGCGCCGGAGAAGCTGGAGATCGAGCTCGCTCTACGACAACATCCGCGTGCTGGGCGGCAACCAGCAGAAAACCTCGCGCTTCGAGATCGCGCTGTGGAACAAGATCTTCTATCCCGGCCGCCGTGGTGGTGATGATGGTGCTGGCGCTGCCTTTCGCGTACTTCCAGCGCCGCGCGGGCGGCGTCGGCTTCCGCATCTTTGCCGGCACGATGCTCGGGCTCGTGTTCTTCCTGCTCGGCCGCCTGTTTTCCTATCTCGGCGTCATCAACGACTGGCCGCCGCTGTTCTCCGCCGCGTTTCCGGTCGTCGCCTTCGTCGTCGTCGCGGCGAGGAATGCTGTGGTGGCTGGAGCGACGCTAAAGCAGCTTTGCGGCAGCGACACAAAAAATCCCCGCCGAGGCGGGGATTCTTCGATACCGACGGCCGGAGCCGCGGCGACAGCCGCGATATCAGCGCTGACTGCGCCGCCGGCACGACGCTGACGAACGTGCGCTTGTCGCTGCCCTTGGTCGCGAACTGACGACCTTGCCGTCGACCAGCGCAAACAGCGTGTGATCCTTGCCGATGCCGACGTTGGCTGCCGGGATGAACCTTGGTGCCGCGCTGCCGGACGATGATGCGCGCCCGCGGTGATCGCCTCGCCGCCGTAGGCCTTGACGCCGAGGCGCTTCGAATGCGAATCGCGGCCGTTGCGCGAGCTGCCGCCTGCTTTTTTGTGTGCCATGGATGTCTGCCTCGAGCGTACGTGCGGGCCGATCAGCCGACGATGCCGTCGATCTTGAGCTCGGTGTAGCCCTGCCGATGACCCTGATGCTTCTGGTAGTGCTTGCGCCGCCGCATCTTGAAGATCTGTGACCTTGTCGCCGCGACCGTGCGCGAGGACCGTTGCGTTGACGGTCGCGCCGGCGACGACCGGCTGACCCAGCCGGACGCTTTCGCCGTCGCCGACCATCAGCACCTGGTCGAGAATCACCTCCGCGCCCACGTCCGCCGGTATCTGTTCGACCTTGAGTTTTTCGCCGGGGGCGACCTTGTATTGCTTGCCGCCGGTTTTTATGACCGCGTACATAGGAAGCTCCAGATGGGATGCACTGCGCAAAAAGGTCGCTATTTTAAGACCTTACGCCAGTCATGTCAAAGGCGATCATCGGTCGCGGATCGCCTTCCGCGCATCGGGTAAAATGCCTTGGTCGACGCCGGCCGCGCGACAGCATCGCGCTGATCGCGTCCGACCGTCACCCATCCGCCGCCTCCGTGACACATTCCGCTGCTCAAAGCCGTGCTGCGCGACGACCTGCGCGGCAGTCGACGCCGTGCTGCGCGAGGCGCTGCACTCCGACGTCGCGCTGATCCGCCAGGTCGCCGACTACATCATCGCGCGGCGGCGGCAAGCGGCTGCGGCCCGCGCTGCTGCTGCTCACCGCTCAGGCGTGCGGCTATCGCGGCGCCCAGCACTACACGCTGGCCGCGGTCATCGAAATGATCCACACCGCGACGCTGCTGCACGACGACGTCGTCGACGAATCGTCGCTGCGCCGCGGCCACGCCACCGCCAACGCGATGTTCGGCAACGCAGCCAGCGTGCTGGTCGGCGACTTTCTGTACTCGCGCGCGTTCCAGCTGATGGTCGACCGTCGACAACATGCGCGTGTTTCAAATCCTCGCGGACGCGACCAACGTCATCGCCGAGGGCGAGGTCCTGCAGCTCATCAACTCCGGCAATCCCGATGTCGACGAGCGGCGTTATCTCGACGTCATCCAGCGCAAGACCGCCAAGCTGTTCGAAGCTGCGGCGCAGCTCGGCGCGGTGCTGGGCGACGCCGAAGCCTCGCTCGAAGAGGCGCTGGCGCGCTACGGCATGCACCTCGGCACCGCGTTCCAGCTCATCGACGACGTGCTCGACTACACCGGCGACCACGCCGCCATCGGCAAGAACCTCGGCGACGATCTGGCCGAAGGCAAGCCGACGCTGCCGCTGATCCGCGCGCTTGTCGGTGGGCTCGCCGACGAGGTGGCGCTGATCCGCAGCGCGCGTCGAAGGACGGCGGGCTGGCCGATTTCCGGCCGGTCCTCGCAGCGCTGCAGCGCACGGGCGCGCTCGACTACACGCGCCGCTGCGCCGAGGCGGAAAGCAAGCGCGCGGCCGCGTGTCTGGCCACGCTGCCGCCTTCGACTTACCGTGAAATCTCTGCTAGAATTGTCGGCTTTCGCGGTGACGCGCGACGTTTTGAAGCTTGTCCTGCGCCCCGCGGGCCGCTCCAAAAGGCGCACTGCGGGCCGCACTGCGACCGTCGGGGTGTAGCTTAGCCTGGTAGAGCGCTACGTTCGGGACGTAGAGGTCGGAGGTTCAAATCCTCTCACCCCGACCAATCCGCCGCATCTGCTTCATTCCGCCATTCTGCTGATTCACGGACCGAAAATCGTCGCTGCCGCAATGCATGGCCGTTCGCATGACGGCAACGAATCTGCGAGTCGCTTTTGGAGAGGTCCAAGGTAACTGAATGTTTCAAGTCTCTCGATCGAGACCAAGGTTCGTCGACAGATCCGGATGTGAAGCGCTAGAATCGCCCTCTCGAAACACGCACTGAATCCGCAATCCCGCGCCGCCTTCGCACAATTCTGGAGTACCCATGCGTATCTACCGTGTCCTGCTTGCCGCGTTGTGCCTCGTCTGTATCACGCTCACCGGCTGCAGCAAATCGAGCAGCAGCAGCAATGCGCAGATGCGCGTCCTGAATGCGTTCGCGGAGGCGCCTGCTCTCAACGTAGCCGTCAACGCGAAGCCGGTAGCCTCAGGGCTGCCGTTTCCGGGCTTGACGCAATACGCGGGCATCGACGGCGGAACTCCCACGTTCACGGTAAGCGTCACCGGCGCGCCCACGACACTGGTGAACGCTCCGGTCACCGTGCCGAGCGGCAACTACACTTATATCGTGTTCGGCCCGCTCACCGCGGTCGCGACGTTGTTGCTCAACGACTCCTTTGCCGATCCGGGAAACGGAAATTTCGCGGTGCGCGCGGTCAATGCCGCGGCCGGGCCAGGCGCGCTCGACCTCTACGTGACCGCGCCCGGCGCGGATCTCACCGCCACCTCTCCGACCGTTGCCGGCGTCGGTTATGGAACGTCGAGCATTTTCACGCCGGTGTTGATCGGCGCCTCTTTCGAAATCCGCATCACGCCGAACGGCTCCAAGGACGTGATCTACGATACCGCGCCGCGGACCTTTGCCGAGCATTCGGGGACCAGCATCGTCATGTTCGGGAAAGGCAGCGGAAAGCTGGTCGATGTGGCGGTGTTGAACGAGGACGATGCCGGAACGGGCGCCATCGTGGAGAACCTGCTCGCGCAATACAAAGTCGTCAACGCGTCGCAAGTGCTCTCCGCGCTGAACATCTTCGTCGACTCCGTCCTGCAGCTTTCCAACATTCCTTTTACCGGCGTGTCCAACTATCAGCGAACGACCGCGGGAGTGCACAATTTCCGCGTCGAGGCGACGACCACCCCCGGCGCAACGCTGCTCGCGCTGCAGACCAATCTCGCCACGGCCACCGACACGTCGATCGCGTTGATCGGACCCGCAGGCGCGCTCAATGCCGTAGTGCTCAATGACGACAATCTTCCGCCGGCGAGCGGCACCGCAGGAGTGCGCTTCGTCAACACCTCGGTCGACGTGCCGGCATTCGATGTCTTCGTGAACTTCGGCAAGCAGGTCTCCTCGCTGGCCGCCAACACCGCGTCCGGCTATGTGAGCCTCATCGCGGCGGCCAACACCGGCACGGCATATCAATTCGATTTCAATATCTCGAACGCCAATCAGGCGGCCGTATTGTCGCTTCCCGGCGTGCTGCTGACCGCGGGCCACAAATACACGGTGTACCTCGCGGGCCCGGCCGCCGCGCTTAAAGGCATCGTGACCCAGGACAATTGACGCGTGCCCGTCGAGGGCGGGGCGGCATCGCGACTTTCGCGGGCGCGGGCGGCGGAGCCGTTTGCGCAACTGCCCGCCTCCTTCACGCGCCGGTACACGATGATGCCGCCGTCGAAGACGAATCCGCGAACCACAGAGGCAAACAAGAGGAACATCAGTGCGAGTGAGTAGCCCAATCCGAAGATTCATCGGCCGGCCCGTTACGTTCGCAGTTGTGCTGGCGTGTATCTGCGCGGCAGTGCTGACCTCATGCAACACCGGCAAAGGCGTGACCGACGAGAGCAGCCAGCAGGCGGGGCTGCGCGTGATCAATCTCGTTTTCAATGCGGGTGGCCCGATCACCGTCACCCTCGACAGCGACACCATCGTTTCCGGGCTCGCGTTCGAAGCGCAAACCCCCTACCAGACCGTCGGCATCGGCATCAGCAGGACGATCCAGACGACCGCTGCCGACGGCACCACCGTCGTCAGCAGCACTACCGCGGATTTTCTCGGCGCGACGAATTACACCTACGTCGCGTTCGGTCCTGCCGGCAACGCCACCAGTGTTCTGCTCACCGATCCCGAGGTGGACCCGGGTGCGGGCAATTTCGAGCTTCGAATCGTCAATGCGGCCCTCGGTATCGGCCCGCTCGATATCTATGTCACACCGCCCGGCGCAAGCCTGGACACGACCACGCCCACCATCGGCGGCATCCCGACGGGCACCACCAGCCAGTTCGCTCTCGTGCCGTTCGGCAGTGTCCAGATCCGCATCACCCCGGCCAATACGAAAGAAGTCATTTTCGATTCGGTGCCGCAGACGATTCCCGAACGGGCGGGCCTGCAAGCCGTCATCTACGCGCGCGGCAGCGGCAAGCTGGTCAATGTCGCGCTCATGAATCTCGACACCAGCGGCAGTGGAAGCATCGTCAACAACCTGCTCGCCCAGTTCAAGGTCATCAACGGGTCATCGCCCGGGTCTTTCCTCAACGTGTTCGTCGACAGCAACCTGGTGCTCTCCAACATCCCTTACATCGGCGCATCGGACTATCAAAAGACGCCTGCAGGAAGTCCGACCATGGCGATCCAATCCACTGCGACACCCGGTGCGGCGCTGCTCACGTTGATGCCGACGCTCCTGCCGGCAACGGACTCGTCTATCGTTCTGACCGGGCCTCTCGGTGCCCTGCAATCGCTGGTGCTCGCCGACAACAATCTGCCGCCGGCCATAACCCACGCGCGCGTGCGCTTCGTCAACAGCTCGACCGACCTCGCGTCGGCGGATGTGTTCGTCAATTTCAGCAGACAGATCGCGGGCCTTGTTATGAACACGGCGGCGCACGGCATCGAATTCGACGCCGATTCGACGCTGGGCACGAGCTATGAGATCGACTTCAACGTCTCGGGCAGCACGGTGCCGAGTCTGAGCCTTCCCGCGGTCATCCTGCTCGGAGGCCACAGCTACACGATCTATCTCGTGGGCGCGCAAGCCGCCCTGTCGGCTGTCGTCACGCAGGACAACTGACCCGGCGCGCATCCTTCCCTCGCTCCGGTTTCGGCGGAGCCTATAATTAGCGCCGATGAATGCGCGCACGCCCCCTGCAGGAGCGCCGCTATCCGCGCATACGCCGATGATGCAGCAGTTCCTTCGCGTCAAGGCAGAGCATCCGGACAAGCTCGTGTTCTATCGTATGGGAGATTTCTACGAGCTTTTCTACGACGACGCCGTGCGCGCGGCGCCGCTTCTCGACATCACGCTGACGTCGCGCGGCCATTCGGCGGGCGCGCCGATTCCGATGGCCGGCGTTCCTTATCACGCGGTCGAGCAATATCTCGCGAAGCTGATCCGGCAGGGAGAGTCGGTCGCGATCTGTGAACAGGTCGGCGATCCCGCCGCATCCAAGGGTCCGATGGAGCGCAAGGTCACGCGCATCGTCACGCCCGGCACTCTCACCGACGCGGGACTGCTGGATGCCCGGCGCGACTGCATTCTGGTTTCAATCCACACGGCGGCCGCCCGCGCCGGCGTCGCGTCGCTCAACCTCGCCGGAGGACAGCTTCGCATCTGCGATGTATCCCTCGCCGAGCTCGGCGCGCTTCTCGATAGACTCGATCCGAGCGAGATTCTGCATGCGGAAGGCCAAGCGCCGCCGCATCGCGGCGGCGTCGCAGCGAGCGCGCTGCCGCCCTGGCAATTCGACGGCGAAGCCGCGAGGCGAAGGCTTTGTTCGCATTTCGGCACGCACGACCTTGGGGGCTTCGGCGCCGACGATGCACCGCTGGGCGTCGCCGCCGCAGGGGCACTGCTGCATTACGCGCAGGCCACGCAACAGGCCGGACTTGCGCATGTCGCGATGCTTGTCGTCGAGCACGTCGGCGATCATCTTGCGATGGACTCCGCCACTCGGCGCAATCTGGAGATCACCGAGACGCTGCGCGGAGATCGCTCTCCTACGCTGCTGTCGCTGCTGGACGGCTGCGCGACGCCGGCCGGATCGAGAATGCTGCGGTATTGGCTTACGTATCCGCTGAGGGCGCGCGACGTAGCGCTTGCACGTCATGCGGGCCTCGCTGAGCTCGCCGCGGCGCCCGCCGTCTGCCGCCGGCTGGCCGAAGCGCTGCGGCACACGGCCGACGTCGAGCGTATCGCATCCAGGATCGCGCTGGGCACGGCGCGCCCGCGCGATCTTGCCGGCTTGCGCGACACGCTCTCGCGCCTGCCCGCGGTGGCCGACGCGGTCGTCGATGCGGAAGCCGGTCTGATCCGCGAATGCGCGGCTGCGCTCGACATCGATCCGCGGTGGCTCGATCTGCTCTCGCGCGCGGTTCGGCCCGAACCGGCGGCCGCCATCCGCGACGGCAACGTTATCGCGGACGGCTACGACGCCGAGCTCGACGAGCTGCGCTCGATCCACGACAACGGCGGCGATTTCCTGGTCGCGCTCGAAGCGCGCGAGCGGGCACGCACCGGCATCGCCAACCTCAAGGTCGAATACAACCGCGTCCACGGGTTTTACATCGAGGTCGGCAACGCGCACGCGGAAAAAATTCCCGCGGACTTCAGGCGACGCCAGACGCTCAAGAACGCCGAGCGGTACATTACCCCCGAGCTCAAGGCTTTCGAGGACAAGGCGCTGTCGGCGCAGGACCGCGCGCTCTCGCGCGAGCGGAAGCTCTTCGAAGAGCTGCTGTCCGCGCTCGCTCCGGCCATACCCGCGCTGCAGAGCGCGGCGCAAGCGCTGGCGCGCCTCGATGTCCTCGCTTCGCACGCCGCGATGGCCGACGCGCGGCGCTGGACGCGGCCGACTTTCACCGATGCGCCCGGCATGCGCATACGCGCCGGACGCCATCCCGTCGTCGAGAGAGAGGTCGAGCACTTCATCCCGAACGATCTCACGCTCACACCGGAGCGAAGGCTGCTCATCGTTACCGGTCCGAACATGGGAGGCAAGTCAACGTACATGCGGCAGGCCGCGGCGATCGCGCTGCTCGCGCATTGCGGCTTGTTCGTTCCCGCTGTCGAAGTATGCGTCGGCCCTCTCGATGCCATCTATACCCGCATCGGCGCCGCCGACGATCTTGCGGGCGGGCGTTCCACGTTCATGGTCGAAATGACCGAGGCTGCGTATATCCTCAACCGCGCAACGCCGCAGAGCCTGGTGTTGATCGACGAGATCGGGCGCGGCACCTCGACCTTCGACGGGCTCGCGCTGGCATGGGCGATCGCGCGCGAGCTCGCGGTCAGCAACCGCGGCCTCACGCTGTTCGCGACACACTATTTCGAGCTTACCGCGCTTCCGTCGGAATTGGACGGCTGCGCCAACGTTCATTTCGACGCGGTTCAGCACAAGGACGGCATCGTGTTTCTTCACGCGGTCGAGGACGGTCCGGCCAACCAGAGCTACGGCCTCGACGTCGCCAAGCTTGCCGGTGTTCCCGCCGAGACGATCCGCAAAGCGCGCGGTTACTTAGCGAGGCTCGATCAGTTCAGCGTGCGCCGCGACTCTCAAACCGACCTTTTCGCGGGCAGCCCCCCGCGCGAGGACGCGCCCCGCCCCGACTCTGCCGTGCTCGACCGTCTCGCCGCGCTCGATCCCGACGCGCTGTCGCCTCGCGACGCGCAGGCGGCACTCTACGAGCTCAAGCGGCTGGCAGACGCTTCGTCTCAATCCTGACAGGCGAGCATCGCCTGCGAGCGAGAGACGCAGGCTATTGGAAGGATTTCAGTGGTCGTGCCCTTCGCCATGCGCGTGGTGGCCGCCTTCGCCGTGCACATGCCCGTGCGCCATCTCCTCCGCGGTTGCCGGCCGGATGTCGAGCACTGTGCAATCGAATCGCAAGCGCTGCCCCGCAAGAGGATGATTGCCGTCGACCACGACCTTGCCGTCGGCAACGTCGGTGACGGTATAGACGACATTCTCTTCCGCACCGTCATCCTTCGAGGCATAGCCTTCGAACTGCATGCCGATCTTCACCTCCGCGGGGAAACGGTCCTGTGCTTCGACGCGGACCAGCTCAGCGTCGTATTCTCCGAACGCGTCTTCGGGCTCGAGCGTCACCGAGCAGCGGTCGCCTACTTTCTTGTGGGCGAGCTCCGCTTCGATCTTCGGAAAGATACCGTGATGCCCGCCGTGGAGATAGGTGATGGGCTCGGCGGACTCCTCGATCAGCTCGCCGGTCGATGAAAAGAGCTTGTACGACAGCGTGACGACCGTGTTGGAGAAAATGTTCAAGATTCGACCCGGTGGATGAAAAACGCGTAGACCCTTCGACCTGCGCAACGCCAGGCGATCATGCTCATTTTACCGCACCCCAAGCGTCGGCCGACCGTCCGCGGCCGCTATAATCCCGGCATGGTCGACACCGCGCAGCGCGCGCTGCTCGGCGGTCTTAGCCCGGCGTCGTTTCTGCGTCGATACTGGCAAAGGCAGGCGTTGCTCGTGCGACAGGCGATTCCGGATTTTCGGGGCCTGCTCAGCCGCAGCAAGCTCTTCGCGCTCGCCTCGCGCGATGACGTCGAGTCTCGCCTGGTCGTTCGCGATCGCGGCCGATGGTCGCTCTCGTCGGGGCCTTTTCACCGCTCGCAGCTCGACGCCCTTCCGCCGGCGCGATGGACCCTGCTCGTGCAAGGCGTCAACCTGCACGTCGCCGCCGCGGATGCGCTGCTGCGGCGCTTTGCGTTCATTCCCTACACTCGGCTGGACGATCTGATGGTGAGCTACGCTGCACCGGGCGGCGGTGTGGGCCCGCATTTCGATTCGTACGACGTTTTCCTGTTGCAGGCGGAAGGTCGCCGCCGCTGGCGCATCGGCAGCCAGCGCGACCTGACGCTGGTACCGTCGCTGCCGCTGAAGATTCTGAAGCGGTTCATGCCGCAACAGGAATGGGTGCTGGAGCCCGGCGACATGCTCTACCTCCCGCCCCGCTATGCCCATGAGGGCGTTGCGATCGATGCGTGCACGACGTACTCGATAGGCTTCCGGGCGCCTGCGGCACAGGAGCTGGGCACCGCTTTTCTCGACTGGCTTCGCGATCGCCTCGCGCTCGACGGGCATTATTCCGACGCGGGGCGCCGGCCCAGCGCCGAGCCGGGCCGCATCGAGCAAGCGCTGCAGTCCCGATGCGCTCGGATGCTCGCGAAAATCCGGTGGGACCGCGACTCGGTCGCGCAATTCCTCGGCCATCATCTCACCGAGCCAAAGCCGAGCGTATTCTTCTCCAAACCTCGGCGTCCGCTTTCCCGGCGCGATTTTGCATCTGCCGCGGCGCGCCGCGGCGTGCGCCTGGACCCGCGCTCGCAACTCCTGTACGACGATCGCAATGCGTATATGAATGGCGAGGCAATCGGCTTGCCGGCAGACGGCGCCCGCGCGATCATGCAGCTTGCCAACGAGCGCCGCATCGGCGCCGGCGCGAAGCGCGGCGGACCCTCGTCGCTCATGTATGAATGGTATTGCGATGGATTCCTCCACCTCGGCTGAAAGTTTCGAACAGGCGCGGGTCGTCGAGATTGCGACCGTGCGCGGCCAGATCGCGGCTATCGACGAGCTTATCGGTCTTGCGCGTCATCACCTTCGCGTGTTCGATCAGGACCTGTCGCAGACGGGCTGGAGCTCGGCCGCGCGCATCGACCGTCTTGCGGCGTTCCTGCGCGGAGTTCGCGGCCGGCGTCTGGACATCATCGTCCATGACACGCGCTACCTGCAGAGCGCGTGTCCGCGGATGATCAGCCTGCTGCAGACCTATGGGCATGCGATGTCGATCTACCGGACGGGTGCGGAGGCGAAGATCGCCACCGACCCGCTGTTGCTCGTGGACCGCCGCCACTATCTCCACCGCTTCCATTTCGAGCAGCCACGAGCCGCCATGGGCATCGATCAGCCCGAGCAGACCCAGCTCCTGTCGACCCGCTTCGAAGAGATATGGGCGACCGGCGAGGCCGCGGTCAGCGGGACCGTGCTCGGACTCTGATCAGGACCCTCGCGCTGTAGGCCGATGTCCTACCGGAGCGGGAGGGATGGACTGTTCAGAAAGTTGAATACAAGTCTCGTTATTGTTAAAATTTAGGCATCGGTGGTGCCGCCTGTGAGTCGGAATTCCGCGTTGATGAAGGCCACCCAGCCGATTTTCGCGCGCAATGTTTCTGTCTCCAACCCAACCAAGGGAACCATAATGATCAAGTCCATACTCGCTACTGCTGCGGTGGCGGTGGTGTTAGCCGGCTGTGACAAGCCCGCACCCACCGTCGTCACACCGCCACCGTCTCCTCCGCCCGTCGTTGTTTCACCCCCGCCGTCCCCGCCGCCTGCCGACGCCGCCAAAGCAGATGCAGCGGCCGATGCTGCCAAGGGCGCCGCGATGGACGCCAAGGGCTCTGCCATGGACGCGAAGGATTCCGCGAACAAGGCAACCGACGCTTCAAAGGACATGAAGAAGTAGGCAATCGTCTGCACGACAAAAAGCCGGCTCTCGGGCCGGCTTTTTTTCGCTCTGCGCGACGGCGCCGCGAAAACTCGCGGCTTAAGCTCAGTAGAGCGGTGCGCCGATCCGCTCGGCCACCTCGCGATACTTGCCGATCACGTTGCCGAGGTCGCGGCGAAACCGGTCCTTGTCCATCTTCTCCTGCGTCTCGATGTCCCAGAGACGACAGCCGTCCGGCGTGAACTCGTCGCCCAGGAGCAGCGGTCCATCGGGGTCTTCCAGAGAGTGCCCGAATTCCAGCTTGTAATCGACGAGGTCGAGCCCCGCTTTGGCGAACAGGGGCTTGAGCACCGCGTTAACTTTGTGGGTCAGCGTTTTCATCTCCGCGATATCGCGCTCGCTCGCCCATCCGAGCACGCGGATGTGATCGTCGTTGATCAGCGGATCGTGCAACGCATCGCTTTTGTAGAAGAACTCGAAGATCGGCTCAGGCAGCCGCGTTCCCTCGGCGATGCCGTAGCGCTTGGCCATCGAGCCGGCGCAGATGTTGCGCACAACGCATTCGACCGGAAGCATCTTCAACGCCTTGACCAGCGAATCGTGCGCATCGAGCACGCGGATGAAGTCCGTGCGCACGCCCGCGTCGGCGAGCTTGCCCATGATGAATGCGTTGATGCGGTTGTTGGTCTCGCCTTTCTGCTCGAGCTGCGCGACCTTGACGCCGTCGAACGCACTTGTGTCGTCGCGGAAATGCATCACCAGAAGATTGGGATCGTCGGTGGCGTACATGGTCTTGGCCTTGCCGCGGTAGAGCTCTTTTCGCTTTTCCATAGGTGCCTGTCCTAAACGAATTCCCGCCACGCGAATCCCGCATGCTGGTCGGCGATGCCGATCCAATCGGGCGCGCAGTTGATCGCCTGCGCCAATGCGGCGCGCGCGAGCTCGGGGCGGTTGTTGTGCTGCGAAAGGTGCGCGGCGAAGAGGTGCTTCAGCTTGCGAATTGTCCAGCTTGGCGAGCAGCGCCGCCGCCGCGTCGTTGTCGAGATGCCCGAATTTTCCCGCGATGCGAAGCTTGAGCGAATACGGATAGTCGCCGTTGGCGAGCATCTCGGGATCGTGATTGCACTCGAGAACGAGCGCGTGGCACCCGGAGAGGCTCGCTTCGACGTGCGCCGTGCTCGTGCCCAGATCGGTCAGCACGCCCAATCGCCACTCGCCGTCGCTGCACACGAACTGCACCGGCTCGCGCGCGTCGTGCGGGACCGGAAAGGGACGCACCTCGATCGCATCGATGGCAAAGACATCGTAGGTGTCGAAGCCTCTGACCAGCGGAACGTCGGCGAAGCGCTCCGCCACGGTGGCGAGCGTACCGAAGGTGAGCCACACCGGCGTTTCGTAGCGCATCGCAAACGCAGCGACGCCGCCGATGTGATCGCTGTGCTCGTGGGTGACGATGATCGCGGTGATGCTCTCGGGCGCGAGCCCGATGCGGCCGAGGCGCGCCACGGTGTCACGGATCCCGAATCCGCAGTCGATGAGCAGGCGCGTCGTCCCGGCCTCGACGACGAGACCGTTGCCTTCGCTGCCGCTGCCGAGACAGGCGAAGCGCACCGTCGCTTACCGCAAACCTGTCACTTCAGCTGATCCTTGAGCAGCGCGAGTATCTTGTCGCCGCTCGCGGATCGGTCGGGTACGCCGGCGGGATCCTGTACGGTCACCAGGCTGCTTGGATCGGCCTCCGTCACGACCACGCGATATTGCTCGGGTTTGTCGGTCGTATCGGTCTTCCAGAACTGCAGCTTGCTGATCACGCCGGAAAACAATCCCTCTTCCTTCATCTTGTTGATATCCGGATTCGAGTAGCGGACGAAGTACAGGCCCTTGGACCGATCGCGATCGACCACGGTGAAGCCGGTTCGATCGAGCGCCAGCCCGACGCGACGCCATGCCCGGTCGAAGGCGTCGTCGACGACGAGCCGCGTCATGCCGTCGTTGCCCTTCTCGATGCGGGCGCGCTCCGGCGCGCTGGCCGCGCTCGCGACCGATTGATCCGCCTTGGCGACCGGCGTTCCAAAAGCGATCATGAGCCGCCCGAGCATCTCGGCTTCGAGCTCGGGATTGGGCGGGGACGGCGCCCAGACAAAATCCTCGCCCGCGCCTTCCGCCATCTTGGTCGGAACCTGCTCTGCGCCGCGATGGCTGATGTAGATCTCCACCGTACCGGGCTCGCTTCCGCGCTCGATGCGGCTGCGGAATTTGTCGCGTTTGTAGGTGTCGTTGAGGAAGCTCAAGTACTTGCTCGTAAAGCGCTGAAGAAAATCCTGAGGCACGGCGGCGCGGTTCTCGGCCCAATCCGTTTCCATGATCCCCAGGTTCGGTTGCTCGAGCGCGACGACAAAGCCGTTCTTGGTCCAGAACTCGCGCAGGGTGTTCCACGCGGCTTCCGGCGTCGCCTTGACGACCAGCCAGCGCTCGCTTCCCGCTCGCATGAGACGCGCGTCCGGATTTGCCGGAAGAACTTCGGTCGGACGTCCCGCCGCGCGCGCCGCCGCGGCGCCGGATGCGGTGCTCACCTGGTAGCGATCGTCGTACGTCGGTGTGGTCAGATCGGGCGGGATCTCGAGGGCGGGCGCCGAGCCCGCCGACTTGTAGTCGATCCTCTTGCCCATGGATACGGTCATGGTGTCGCAACCGGCGGCGAGCGCCGCGACGGCGGCCAGACCCAGTGCGGCGCGCAGAGCGCACGACATTGAACAGAACATGCGATTTCTCCAAATATTCATGACAAGCAGCCCGCTTCACGCAACGCCGAACGGACGACATCGTGATACTGCGTCGCGAGCGGGGTCAACGGCAGCCGCAGCTCGGGCGCGATCAGCCCCATCTCGGCGAGTGCCCACTTGACGGGGATCGGATTGGCTTCGACAAACAGCTTCGTATGCAGCGGCATGAGCCGCTCGTTGATCGTGCGCGCTTCCTCGATCCTTCCACCCAGCGCCGCGGCGCACAGATCCGCCATGGCGCGCGGCGCAACGTTGGCGGTCACCGAGATCACGCCGTGCCCGCCGAGCAGCATGTACGCGAGCGCGGTATCGTCGTTGCCGGACAGGAGCGCGAATTTCTTCTCCTTGGGCAGGCGCCGAATCAAGTCGACGTGGCGCACCAGATCCGAGGTTGCGTCCTTGATGCCGACGATGCCGGGAAGCTCCGCCAGCCGAAGCACGGTATCGTTGCCGAGGTCGGCGACGGTGCGTCCGGGCACGTTGTACACCAGAAGCGGCAGGTCGACCCTCTCGGCGATCGTCCGGAAATGCCGGTACAGACCTTCCTGCGACGGCTTGTTGTAGTACGGGACGACCGACAGCCCGAAGTCGCGCGCCCACCTGCTTCGCGTATTCGGTGAGCTCGATCGCTTCGGCGGTCGAATTGGCGCCGGTGCCCGCGATCACCGGTATGCGTCGACCGGCATATTCCACCGCGGTCTTGATCAGCAGGCAGTGCTCGTCGACATCGACGGTCGGCGACTCGCCCGTGGTCCCGACGATGACGATCCCCGCGGTGCCGTTCGCGACATGGAAGTCGATCAGCTTGCGCAAGCGCAGGGAGATCGAGCGCGCCGCCACGTTGCATCGGCGTCGCGATCGCGACAAGACTTCCGGTGAGCATCGACTTTAGATCCGGGAAAAGCGGCATTTTACCCGATTAAGGAAGCGCTAAGCGTCCTGCCGGACGAAGCGCAAGACGAGGCGCACAACGCGCCCGAGTTGTGCGCTACGACAGCGGCGGCGGCCACGCTCTCGCCGGGCCGACCGCTGCGATGCGCTGGATCACCGCAGGCCGGGCGCCCTCCTGCACGCCTTGCTCGAATGCAACGACGGTCAGCGTCGCGCCGATTTCGGCCAGCAATTCGCCCGCTGTCAGGAGATAGTCGGGATTGGATGGTTTGCCATAGCGCGCGTTGCCTTGCGCGAAGGTTTCGTAAATGAAGGCGCCGTCGTCGGCCAGCGCCGCGAGGAGGCTCGGAAACAACGCGCGGTGAAGATAATTCGTCACGACGATTGCGTCGAAAGTGCCGATGTCCGCCGGCCACGGTTCGGACTCGAGATCGGTGGTCAACGTTTGGACGAGGCCGACGTCGCGAAGCGCCGACAGGGCCTCCGCGTCGCGATCGATCGCCACGACACGACAGCCCCGCGATGCGAACAGGCGTGCGTGGCGACCGCGGCCGACGCGACGTCGAGGACGCGTCCGCCCGCCGCTCACGAGCGGCGCGAAACGCACGACCCAAGCCGACGGCGCCGCATCGTGTACATGCGAGGCGTGCTGTTCGCTCACCGCGCGCGAGCTCGCCGCGATGACTTGGCACGGCGCGGCTGCTCCGCGGGCGCCTCGGTTTCCGTCCGCGCCTCCTCACGGAGCCATTCGATGAACGCCCGCGCCGCAGGCCGCATCGACGCCTGGCTCGTGCTGATGACAAAGTAGGCGCGGCTGGTCGTGTACTTGTCCCGGAAAGGCGCGACGAGGCGGCGCTCGCGCAGAAGGCTGTCGATCAAGGGCACGCGTCCCAGCGCGACGCCCTGGCCGCCCAGCGCCGCTTGCACTGCCTGATCGAAATGATTGAAGCGTATCGACCCCGCGGGCTTCAAATCGCGTATGCCGATTGCCGACAGCCACACCGACCAGTTGAGCCACGGAAATCGCCCGTGCTCGATCGTCGATGTGCAGCAGGACGTGGCGCGCGAGATCCTCCGGACGCTTCAGCGGGCGCTCCGGATCCGCGGCGAGCGAAGGGCTGCACACCGGCACCAGCCGCTCGCCGAACAGACGCGGCGAGCCCGGAGGCGCCATCGCCTCGGTGCAGTAACGAACCGCGAGATCGATACGTTCGCGCTCGAGATCGACGACGCGATTGTCGGCCGAGATGAAGACGTCGACATCGGGATACCGCTCCCGGAACTGCGACAGCCGCGGAATGAGCCACAACGACGCGAAAGGCTGATTGGTCGACACGGTGAGCGGCTGCGACGATTGCTCGCGCCTGATTCGCGCGACGGCGTGCGAGAGCTCATCGAGCATGTTCTTGGCGGAGATGTGCAGGATCTGCCCTGCGTCGGTCAGCCGCAGCTCGCGGTGCCTGCGTTCGAAGAGCGCCACGCCAAGCTGCTCTTCGAGCGTCTGAATCTGGCGCGAGAGCGCCGATTGCGTCAGAAAAAGGTCCTCTGCGGCTCGGGTGAAGCTCAAGTGCCGTGCGGCCGCGTCGAAACCCTTGAGCAGGTCGAGCGAGGGCAGCCGGCTTGCCGGCGTGTCTGGTTTAGCCATTCCATTTCCTCATGCGACCGATGCGCGGAATTCGTTTGCGGCGCCGCTGCCGTAGCCAGACAATCGCTACTCATGCAGCCGGACTCGCAATCACCTCCGATGCCGGAACATGCATGCATTGTACGCATTACAAGGAGAAATGCCATGACCTGCAACACGCTGGGAATCGCGATCGGCGGTGAGTCGACCGCCGGCACGCAGCGGACGCTTCGCAAGATTACCGGGACGCAGCACAAGAGTAAGGCCGGGTATCTTCCGAGACGCGGAACGCTGGTCCTCGACAACCGCGAGGGAACGGTGATCGCAGTCGACAGCGGCTGCCTCTGGGTGACGATGGAGCGCGATCCGCGCGACGTCATTCTCGTCAAGGGCGTGCGTTTCGAGATCGACCGCACCGGGCGGACCGTCGTCGTCGCCGAGGACGATTCACGGTTCCGGCTGCTCTCCTCCGAGACTCGGCTCGAGCGCGCCGGTGCCTGGATTGCGCGTCTCGCCGGACGCGCTCGCGCGCGGTGGAGCGCGGCACTCTCGCGCAGCGCGGTCCCGTACTACTGACGCGTCGCTTGGCGGCGCCGCCGGAGCCATGCGGCGCCGAGCAACGCCGCGCTAAGGATGGCAAGGCCCCATGGACCGAGCGTTGGAATGCGGTTGCCTCCTGCCGGAGGAGGCGGCGGCGCAGCCGGTATGCTTCCGCTCTGTCCCGCGAAATTGGTCGGCGAATTGGTACCGGTCGTGCCATCGCGGTTGAGCGACCGCACGCCGTCGGTCGGAAGCGGTGGATAGGTCAGGCTGTCCACGCCGGCGTAGTCGACCGTGCTGGCGCCGGCAGTAAACAGGAAGCCCGCAGGGACGATGTAGTCCGGGGTCACGATCCCGAGCTGCGCGAATCCCGGCGTTGCAATGAGCACGTGCGCGCCCGCCGTGTTTCCGTTCGGCAGATCGTTGGGGAAGGTGAAGCTGTGCGTCGTCGGGCCCTGCTTGACGGTGATGATGTGCCCGGACAGAAATTGCTCGTTGTCGGCGTTGAATGCTTCGTGCAACTCGATGAATTGAACCGTGCCGTCGGCATTCGTGTACAGCTCATCGACTTGGAAGGTGTGAAAACTCGCGTTCGCTGTCGTCACGGCGGCCGCAGCCAGCAGCGCGCAGAGCACAGCGAAAGCAACAGGCGGCAGGACTCGCTTCTTCGTCGGCATGGCAACTCCCCGTTCCAGCCCGGGGCTAACATGCCGGGACGCACGTTATTCCATGCTGCGTACGCGCTAACCCTTCGAAAACGTCATCTTGCTGTTTTTCACCGAGACACGGATCGTGTCGCCCGCGGCGAAAGTGCCCGCGAGGATGTCACGCGCCAGCGGGTTCTCGATCTCCTGCTGGATGGCGCGCTTGAGCGGCCTTGCGCCGTAGATCGGATCGAATCCGACCTTCGCGATCGCATCCAGCCCCTCCGGCGAAACATCGAGCTTGATGTCGAGCTTGGCAAGCCGTCCTTCGAGGCCGCGTAGCTGGATCTTCGCGATCTGCGCGATGTCCTTTTCCGAAAGCGCATGGAAGACCACGATCTCGTCGATGCGGTTGACGAACTCGGGCCGGAAATGCGTCTTGACCTCGGCCATCACCGCGAGCTTGATCACGCCGTAGTCGTCCCCCGACATCTGCTGGATCATTTGCGATCCCAGATTCGAGGTCATCACGATCACGGTGTTCTTGAAGTCGACGGTGCGTCCCTGCCCATCGGTCATCCGGCCGTCGTCGAGCACCTGCAGCAGGACGTTGAACACGTCCGGATGCGCCTTCTCGACTTCGTCCAGCAAGATCACGCTGTAAGGCTTGCGTCGTACCGCCTCGGTGAGATGGCCGCCCTCCTCGTAGCCGACGTAGCCCGGCGGCGCGCCGATGAGCCGCGCCACCGAGTGCTTTTCCATGAACTCGGACATGTCGACACGGATCAGGTGCTGCTCAGAATCGAACAGGAAGTCGGCGAGCGCCTTGCACAGCTCGGTCTTGCCCACGCCGGTGGGACCGAGGAAGAGGAAGGAGCCGTACGGGCGATTCGGGTCGCCCAGGCCCGAGCGCGAGCGGCGGATCGCATCCGACACCAGCCGCACCGCCTCGTCCTGCCCGACGACGCGCTTGTGTAGCGCGTCCTCCATGTGCAGGAGCTTTTCGCGCTCGCCCTGCATCATCTTGGATACCGGGATGCCCGTCGCGCGCGAGACGACTTCGGCGATCTCCTCCGCGCCGACCTGGGTGCGCAGGAGCTTGAGCTTCTTGCCTTCCTTGGCGAGCTTGGTGTCCGCTTTCTTGAGCTGCGCCTCGAGCTGCGGCAGTTTGCCGTACTGCAGCTCCGACATGGTCTGCCAGTCGCCCTTGCGTCGCGCCTCCTCCATCTGCAGCTTGATCCTGTCGATGTCTTCCTTGATGTGCTGCGTGCCCGCGAGCTGCGCCTTTTCCGCCTGCCAGATCTCGTCGAGATCAGCGTATTCCCGTTCCAGGCGCTCGATCTCCTGCTCGATGAGCTCGAGGCGTTTTTTCGACGAGGCGTCCTTTTCCTTTTTCACCGCCTCGCGCTCGATCTTGAGCTGGATCGTCCGGCGCTCGAGCCGGTCCATCGCCTCCGGCTTGGAGTCGATCTCCATCTTGATCCGCGCCGCGGCTTCGTCGATCAGGTCGATCGCCTTGTCGGGCAGAAAACGGTCGGTGATGTAGCGGTGCGAGAGCTCCGCGGCGGCGACGATCGCCGGGTCGGTGATCTCGACCCCGTGATGGATCTCGTAGCGCTCCTGCAGGCCTCGCAGGATGGCGATGGTCGACTCCACCGACGGCTCGTCGACCAGCACCTTCTGGAAGCGCCGCTCCAGCGCAGCGTCCTTTTCGATGTACTTCCGGTACTCGTCGAGCGTCGTCGCGCCAACGCAGTGCAGCTCGCCGCGCGCGAGCGCGGGCTTGAGCATGTTGCCGGCGTCGATCGCGCCTTCGGCCTTGCCGGCGCCGACCATGGTGTGAAGCTCGTCGATGAAGACGATGGTGCGGCCTTCGTCGGCGGCGATGTCCTTGAGCACGGCCTTCAGCCGCTCCTCGAACTCGCCGCGGTACTTCGCACCCGCGAGCAGCAGGGCCATGTCGAGCGAGAGCACGCGCTTGTTCTTGAGCGTCTCGGGGACCTCGCCGTTGACGATGCGCTGCGCGAGGCCCTCGACGATGGCGGTCTTGCCCACCCCAGGCTCGCCGATGAGCACGGGATTGTTCTTGGTGCGCCTCTGCAGGATCTGGATGGTGCGGCGGATCTCCTCGTCGCGGCCGATGACCGGATCGAGCCTGCCCTGCCTTGCAAGCTCGGTGAGATCGACCGTGTACTTCTTCAACGCCTCGCGCTGGCCTTCGGCTTCCTGAGAATCGACCGCGGCGCCGCCGCGAACGGCGTCGATCGCGGCCTCGAGCGCCTTCTTCGCGAGGCCGAACTCCTTGAGCATCCGTCCGGTGTCGCCCTTGTCATCGGCAAGCGCCAGCAGGAAGAGCTCGCTGGCGATGAACTGATCGCCGCGCTTGGTAGCGATCTTGTCGGTGAGGTTGAGAAGGCTGTTGAGCTCGCGCGAGAGGGTGATCTCGCCTCCCTGCCCCTCGACCTTGGGCAGGCGCGCGATCGCCTTTTCGAGCGACGCTTTGAGCGGCGGCACGTTGACGCCCGCACGCGAGAGCAGCGATGCGGTGCCCCCGTCTTCCTGGTTGAGCAGCGCGAGCAGGAGGTGCTGCGGCTCGATGTAGCCGTTGTCGCCCGCGAGCGCCATGCTTTGCGCATCGGCGAGCGCTTGCTGGAATTTGGTGGTCAGCTTGTCTAGGCGCATGGGTTCCCTTGGGTGGTCGAACCTTTCTTGTTCCTATTACAAGCTGGGGACGCCCGTAGGGCTTTCAAGCGAAACCCCGGTCGGCGACGCGCCATTGTGCGCCGAAATGAGACGCCCGCAGGATTCCGAAAAGGCGCCCGGGAAAAGGCGATCGAGGCCCCGCGGTGCGGCGACGAATGCGGGGTTCATTTCGCGATACGCGAACGCCGCCGGCATGGATGCGAGCAGGATCCCGCGTGCTATGCTTTTCTTAGCGCTCCAGACCTCCAGTGCCCCCGTCTCCTCCCCCGGATTCGCAACGCGAGCCGCCGCGCCCGGCGGGGTTTCTGCGCGTGATGGGCGCGGTTTTCTGGAGCTTTCTCGGGATCCGCCGCAAGGCGTCGGGCGAGCGCGACGAGGGAAGCATCAAGCCCGTTCACGTCATCGTCGCGGGAATTCTAGGCGCGGCGATCGTCGTCGCCGTTCTCGCCACGCTTGTGCATTTCATCACCCGCGCCCATTGACGCGGCAGGACCGCCTTAGGGAACCTTAGGCGCGCATGACCTCGGCCAACGTTTCCGCTGCGCGGTCGATCTCGGCAGCGCGGGTCAACACGTCGGGGCACAGCCGCAGCCACGGGCCGCGCGCATCGCACACGACGCCGCGCGCCCCCAGCGCCCGCGCACAGCGCGTCGCCTCACCGTCGGCGCGGCCCTCGAAGCTCACGACCACGAACGCACCCCGATCATCGCTCCCGCCGGTCGCCGCAATGCCGTGCGTCTCCAGGAGCGAAATCAGCCGCTGCAACTGCTCCAGAGAGTACTCGCGCAGCCGGTCCACGCCGACGGCCAAGGTGAACAGCTGTCCGGCACGCGCCTGATAGTAAGTGAGCACCGGCGGGGTCGATTCGAGGAACGCGTCGCCGCCGGCGCCGAATTCGGGCGGATCCGGACGGCGATACTGGAACACGTCTTTTTTCGCGAACCATCCGATATCGAGCGGCTTCATGCGCCCATCGAGATGGCGGGGATGCAGATACAGATACGCCGCGCCCGGGCCGCCGCGGAGGTATTTGTAGCTTCCACCGATGGCGAAGTCGGCATCGAGCGATTCGATGTCGACGGGAACGACGCCGAGCGAGTGATAGACGTCGACGAGCACGCGCGCACCCGCGCCGTGCGCTGCGGCGATTATTTCCGCGAGCCGCGGCAGCACCTGTCCGGTGTTGAACAGGATGTGCGAGATGACGACCAGATCCGCGCCGGCGCCGATCGCGTCCAGCACATCGGCGGATTCGAACAGACCATGCTCGCGCGGCTCGATCAGCCGCAAGCGGATGCGCCCGCGAAGCGCGTACTGGCGCAGGATCAGGTCGATCGAGTCGAACTCGCCGCGCGTTGCGACGACGCGCGGCACGCCGTCGTAGCTGTTGAGGATCGTCCTCAAGCCCTGTCCGGCGCTGGTCTTGGGGACGACGCAATCGGCGCGCGGCGCATCGAGCAATTGCGCAAGGCGCCCGCGATAGGCTTCGATCTCAGCCGACCAATCGTCCCACGCGTCGCCCAGCCGCGCCTGCCAGAGCGCGACGGCTTCCGCGACGTCGCGAGCGGTCGCGTCGAGCGGGCGGCCGAGCGAATGGTTGGCGAAGTAAGCGTTGGGTCGATATTCGTCGAGCACCCGCGAAAACAGCGGCGCGACGTGCCTCGCCACCGCTTCCTCGCCGAGCGGGCCCGGCCCGAGCGCAGCGACGGCAAGCGAGATCTCGCTCGCGGTGTCAGCGCCGGCGTTCACTTCGCTCCGATGACGGTTCGCACGTCGATGAGCTCCGGAAAGAACGTGTGCTCGAGCGCTCGCTTGAGAAACGCCACGCCGGTCGACCCGCCCGTCCCCATCTTGTGGCCGATGATGCGCTCGACCGTCTTCAGATGGCGGAAGCGCCAAAGCTGAAAGCTCTCGTCGACATCGACCAGCTTTTCGCACATTTCGTAGGCGTCCCAATGCGCCTTCGGGTCGTCGTAGATGATCTTGAAGACATCGACCAGCCGCGAATCGCGCTCGTGCGGCTGCGACCAGTCGCGATCGACGCATTCGCGCGGCACCGGCAGCCCCCGCCGGGCGAGGTGGCGCAGGAATTCGTCGTAAAGCGAAGGCAAGCCGAGCAGCCTGCGAAGCTCGGCGTGCATCGCCGGATCGTAGCCGAACACTTCGATCGCCGCAGCATGCTTGTTGCCGAGAAGAAATTCGATCGCGCGATACTGCGCCGACTGAAAGCCGGAAGAAGATCCCAGCGCGGAGCGGAACGCCTCGTACTCCGACGGCGTCAGCGTCTCGAGCACCGCCCATTGCTCGAAGAGCTGCTTCTGGATGAGCTTCACCCTCGCGAGGATCTTGAAGCAGGCATTGAGCTCGTCGCGCTGCACATGGGCGACCGCGGCCTTGAGCTCGTGCAGCATGAGCTTCATCCACAGCTCGGACGTCTGGTGCTGGATGATGAACAGCATCTCGTCGTGCCGCGGTTCTCGCGCATCCGAGCCCGACAACGGCTTTTGCGCGGAGAGCAGCGTGTCGAGACAAAGATATCCGGCGTACGTCAGCCGATCGCGAAGATCGGTGACGATGCCCGGCTCGAGGTGTTCGTTCGTCATGGGTTGCGAGAGGAAGTCCGCAGTATAGGAATCGAAACCCGCGGCTGTCCACCTGCGATCGCTTGTCGCCGACGGTCTGCTAACATTCGCGCATGCCTGCATCTTCCGCCCGCGCCGTGTCATTTGGCGCAGGTTTTTTCGCCGTGCTCGCGTGTGTCCTCGTCGGGTGCGGCGACAAGCGCGGCGTACGCCAGATCGAGCTGACCGAATGCCGCGTCCCCAAGCTGGTCTACGCCGCGCAATGCGGCGAAGCTCGACGTGCTCGAGGACCGGTCGAAGCCGCAAGGGCGCAAGCTTTCCATCGCCGTGACGGTCCTGCCGGCGAACACGCTGAGTCCCCGGCCCGATCCCCTGTTCATGCTCGCCGGCGGCCCGGGCCAGTCGTCGGATGCCATCGCTCCGCTCGCCGAACAACTATCCGGGGTGCGCCGCACACGCGACATCGTTCTGATCGATCCGCGCGGTGCGGGGCGCTCTTCGCCGCTCTCCTGCGCCGCGCTCAAGCCCCGGGACCCTTTCGACGAGCTCCTCGATGCGGACACGATCGCGCAGGCCGCACAGCGCTGCATCAAGGAGATCCAGGAGCGCGGGGACACCGACGTCGCGCAATACGCAACGAGCGCCTACGTCGCCGACATCGATGAGGTACGCGCCGCGCTGGGCTACGAGCGCATCAATCTATGGGGCGGATCGTACGGGACGCGCGTGGCGCAGGAGTACGTGCGCCGCTATCCCGCGCGCGTGCGCAGCGTCGTCCTCGACGGCGTCGCGCCGCCGGACATGAAGATCAGCCTCGACGTATGGCCATCGCGCGACGCCGCCATCGCCGGGATCATCGGCGCCTGCGCGGAGGATCCGCCGTGCAGGCAGGCGTACCCCGATCTGAATGCGACGCTCGCCCGCATCCGCGCGAGGCTCGAGCCTGCCCAACGCGTCTCCGTCGACGATCCGCGCACCGGCGCGCCGCACAAGGTGGCGCTGCCTTTCGACGTCGTCATCGGTGCGCTGCACGGGCTCGTCTACGCGCCGGAGCTTGCGAGCCTGATTCCGCCGCTTCTCGGCCGCGCCGAGGCGGGCGACTTCGCGCCGCTTGTCGCGGCCGCAATGATGCTGACCGGCGATCTCAATCGCACCATGAATCTCGCGCTTCATTACGCGGTGACCTGCGCCGAGGATGTGCCGCGCCTGACGCCCTCGGACGTGCAGAGCATTGCGAAGCTGCGCGCGCCGGTTCTCGCGGAGCGCAACCTCGATGCGTGCGTCGGCTGGCCCCGGCCGCCGGTGCCGGCGGATTTTTTCGATCCGCTGACGAGCGACACGCCGGTGCTGATCCTCTCGGGTGGCGCTCGATCCGGTGACGCCGCCGGCCAATGGAGAGCGGGTCGCCAGGACACTGTCCCACAGCCGGCACGTCGTCGCCGCAGGATACGGGCACATCGTGTCGCCGCACGCGTGCGTGCCGCGTCTGATCGCGAGGTTCATCGACGACGCGGGCTTCGCGACGCTGCCGCAGTCGTGCCTCGATTACCTCGCGACGAGCAAGCGGCCGCCGCTTTTCGCGTCGCTGCTCGGACCTCGATGATCGTCGTCGACGGTCTCGCCAAGAGCTTCGGCAAGAGGCGCGAGATCAAGGCGGTCGACGGCGCGTCGTTTCGCGCCGCCGACGGCGCGATCACCGGACTGCTCGGACCCAACGGCGCCGGCAAGACCACGCTGCTGCGCATGCTGGCGACGCTGATCGCGCCCGACGCGGGCAGCGCGACCGTCGACGGTCTCGACATCGTCCGCGATCGCTTCGACGTGCGCCGGAGCATCGGCGTGCTGTCCGACGCGCGCGGTCTCTACGGCCGGCTCACCGCGCGCGAGAACGTCCGCTACTACGGCCGTCTGCACGGACTTGGCGGCGCCGCGCTCGACGCGCGCATCGACACGCTCCTCGCTCAATTGGGCTTGACCGATCTCGCCGACCGGCGCGCGCAGGGATTCTCGCAGGGCGAGCGGATGAAGGTCGCGATCGCGCGCGCGCTCGTGCACGATCCCGCCACGATACTGCTCGACGAGCCGACCAACGGGCTCGACATCATGAGCATCCGCGGGCTGCGCGAGCTCCTGCGGAGCTTCGCGCATCGGGCAAGTGCATTCTTTTCTCGAGCCACGTGATGCAGGAAGTCGCGGCGCTGTGCGACACCATCGTCATCCTCGGCCACGGCCGCGTCGTAGCCAGCGGCAGCGCCGACGAGCTCCGCGCGAGAACGGGCGAGTCCACGCTCGAGGACGCGTTCGTGTCGCTGCTTGGGTCCGGCGAAGGCCTGGCCGCATGAAGCCGTCGGGCCGAACGCTTACCGTCGCCGCCAAGGAGCTGGTCGACACCTTCCGCGATCGGCGCACGATGCTGGTGACGCTGCTCACGGCGATTGCCGCGGGACCGCTGTTTCTGGTGCTGATCCTCAATGTCGCGGCAAGCCAGGCCGATAAGGCGCGCGAGCTCAAGCTTCCCGTCGCAGGCGAGGAGCACGCGCCGGCGCTGATCGCTTTCCTGGAGCGCGCACAGGTCGCCGTGAGCCCCGCGCCCGCGGACTACGAAGCGAGGATCCGCGCCGGCGAGCTCGACGTCGTCCTGGTGATCGACGCCGGCTTCGAAACCGACGTCGACAGCGGGAAGGCGGCGAAGCTGCGTCTGGTCTTCGACCGCTCGCGCGATCGCGCGCGCGCCGCGATCGACTCCGCCGAGTCGCTGCTGCGCGCCTACAACCGCGTGTGGGGATCGCAGCGGCTGGTGCTGCGCGGCGTCGCGCCGGATGTCGGCGCGCCCGCTCGACGTCGAGGACGTCGACCTCGCGACGCCGCAGCAGTCGGGATCGCTGATTCTGTTCCTGGTCGCCTATTACGGTCTGTTCGCGTCGCTGATGGGCGGCATGGCCGCCGCGCTCGACGCGACCGCGGGAGAGCGCGAGCGCGCGTCGCTCGAGCCGCTGCTCGCGACGCCGCTCTCGCCGCTGCAGCTCGTCGTCGGCAAATGGTCCGCGGTGGCGATATTCGACGCGCTCGTCGTCGTGCTGACGCTCGCGGGCTTCTACCTCACGCTCAACTTCGCGCCGCTGCCTGCGATCGGCGTGCCGTTTCTGTTCGGCGCGGCGGAGCTCGGCCGCTTCCTGCTCGTGCTTCTTCCGCTGATCGCGCTGCTCCCCGCCGTCCTTCTCTACATCGGACTGCGCGGGCGCTCGCTCAAGGAAGCGCAGGCCAATGTGTCCGCGCTCCTCTTCATCGTGAGCATGCTGCCCGTCGTTCAGCACTTCCTGCAGAAAAAAGAGCCGCCGTGGCTGCTCTGGGCGCCGATCACGGGCCAGTTCCTGCTGCTGTCGCGCGCGTTGCGCGGCGAAGCCGTTCCGGCGATCGACTGGCTCGCGAGCGCCGCGGCGCCTGTCGCACTGACCGCGCTTTCACTCCTGGCGGCGTCCCGCCTGATCACGCGCGAGACGATCCTCGGAACGCGTTGACGATTACGCGAGCTGCCGCAGCACCGCAAGCGGCGGCGCTCGCAGCGTGCCCCGCGTTCCGAGCCAGCCCGCAAGCGCGACACCCAGCGCGCCGCCGACGACGCCGATAAGCCACACCCACGGGTTCCAGCCGAACGGAATCTGGAACGCGCGATCGGCGAGCACGTAGCCGATCGCGGTCGCGCCGCCCGCGCCGACGAGGCCGGCCAGCGTTCCCAGCGTCAGAAACTCCGCGACCTGCGCCGCGACGAGCTGGCGCTCGCTGGCGCCGAGCGTGCGCAGGATCGCCGCGTCGTACTTGCGCTCGTCCTGCGTCGCGGCGATCGCGGCCTCGAGCACCAGCACGCCTCCCAGCGAGCGTGAACAGGAACACGAACTCGACCGCGCGCGCGACCTGCTCGACGATGGTCTGCACCTGGTGCAGGATCGCTCGACATCGATCGACCAGCACGTTGGGAAATTCGCGCAGCAGCTGCGTCAGCCAGGCGCCTCCGCTGTCGGCGCCGGTGCGGAATGCGCCGATGTAGGTCGTCGGCATCGCCTCGAGCACGCCCGGCGGAAACAGCGCAAAGAAGTTGACGCGAAAGCTGTCCCAGTCGACCTTGCGCAAGCTCGTGACTTTGGCGCTGACGCGGCGTGCCCACGATGTCGTAGGTCAGCGTGTCGCCGAGCTTGACGCCGAGCGTCTCGGCGATGCCGTCTTCGAGCGACACTTGGCCGACTGCGCCGGGGCCTGTCTCACCGGTCTGCCACCAGTGGCCCGCGACGACGCGGTTGCTCCGAGGCAGATCGCTCATCCACGACAGATTGAATTCGCGCTCGCCGAGACGGCGCGCGCGCTCGTCGGCGAAGCTGCGTGGTGTCGAGCGGCTTGTCGTTGATCGCGACGAGCCGGCCGCGCACCATCGGGAAAGAGCGGCGTATCGACGCCGACGAACTGCTTGAGTTGGCGCCTGCACGCCCTCGACCTGATCGGGCAGCACGTTGATCAGGAACGCGTTGGGTGCATCGGCCGGCAGGCTCGCGCGCCAGTTGCGCATCAGATCGCCGCGCACCAGCGTCAGCAGCAGCAGCGCCATCAGCCCGAGCCCGAGCGCACCGATCTGCAGGCTCGACGCAAGCGGCCGGCGCCGCAGATTGGCGAGCCCGTAGCGCCAGCTGTAGCCGCGCTGCGGCAGGAAGCGCAGAGCGCGATCATGCCGCCCCACGCGATCGCCGCCGCCGCGACGATGCAGCCCCACGATGCCGCCGATCATGATCATCGCCGGTCTTGGCGTCCTGCGCCTGCCAGGCGATCAGCAGCGCGATCGTCGTCGCGCCGAGCGCGTACGCGAGCCATCCGCCCGCGCGCGGGAGCCCCAAGTCGCGGCGCAGGACGCGCAGCGGCGGCGACGCGCGACAGCGCGAACGAGCGGCGGCAGCGCGAACCCGAGCAGCAGCAGCAATCCCGTGGCGAACGCGGCGAGCGCGGGCATGGCGCCGGGGAGCGGCAGGTCCGCGTTGACGACCGCCGCCGAGCAGCGCGACCAGCAGCTGCTGGCCGCCGAGCGCCACGACGCAGCCGACGACGCTCGCTGCGCCGCCGAGCACCACGAACTGCAGCGCGAACAAGCGTCAGTATCTGGCGCTGCGGCGCGCCGAGGCAGCGCATCATCGCCGCCGCGTCGAGATGCCGGCGCAGATAGCGCGACGCGGCCAGCGCGACCGCGACGGCGGCAAGCATCACCGCGACCAGCGCCGCCAGGCCGAGAAATTTGTCCGACGCGCTCGAGCGTCTGCCGCACCTCGGGCCGCAGATCGCGAATCGATTCCAGGCGCTGGCCGCGCTCGAGACGCGCCTGCGCCCAGTCGCGGAACGCGTCGGTCGCCGCGTCCCGCGACAAGCAGCCGATACGACGCGCGATTGCCGGGCTGCAGCAGCTTCGTCGCCGCGACGTCGTCGAGGTTCATCAGGAGCTTCGGCCCCAGCGCGAGCAGGCCGCCCGCGACCTCGGGATCCTGCTGCACGATTGCGCCGACGGTGAGCGTCGTGTCGCCGACGCGAAGCGTCCCGCCGCGTGCGACGTTCAGACGCGCCGCGAGCCGCGTGTCGATCCAGACTTCGCCGGGCGGCGGGATGCCTGGGGCAGGCCGCCCTTGCGGCGAATTCGCGGATCGGCCAGGGTGATCGCGCCGCGCAACGGATAGCCCGCGCCGACCGCCTTGACGTCGGAGAGCACCGCATCGGCCCCGGCGTCGCCCGTCGTCTGCACCATGCTGTTGAACTTGATCGCCGGAACAACCGCAAGACCGCGCGAGCGCGCCTCGCCCGCATACGCATCGGGCAGCGGACGATCTCCCGAGAGCATGAGATCGCCGCCGAGCAGCAGATTCGCCTGGCGGGTCAGCGCTCCCTTGACGCGATCGGTGAAAAATCCGACGGAGCCGACGCTTGCGACCGCGAGCACCAGCGCGGCGATGAGAACGCGGAGCTCGCCGGCGCGCCAATCGCGCTGGAGCATTCGCATCGCAAGCCTGAAGGTGTTCATCGCCAAAGATCCGATGCGATATCGGCTCTCATCTCATGGCCCCGTGGCCTGATCGCTCAGCACCCGGCCCGCCGCCAGCGAGAGACGGCGCGCGCAGCGCGACGCGATCGTCTCGTCGTGGGTGACCAGAACCAACGTCGTGCCGCGCTCGCGATTGAGACGGAACATGAGATCGGCGACTTCGGTGCCCGTTGCGAGGTCGAGATTTCCCGTGGGCTCGTCGGCCATGAGCACTTGAGGATCGCCGGAAAAAGCGCGGGCAATCGCGACGCGCTGCTGCTCTCCGCCGGAAAGCTGCTTCGGATAATGCGTCACCCGCGACGCGAGGCCGACACGCGCGAGCCAATCGCGCGCCCGCGCTGTCGCATCGCCCGCACCCGCGAGCTCGAGCGGCAGCATGACGTTTTCCAGCGCGGTCAGCGCCGGCAGCAACTGGAACGATTGAAAAACGAATCCGAGCCAGCGCTGTCTCAATGCGGCGCGCTGCGTCCTCCGACAAACCGTTGAGCGCCGTGTCGCCGAGCCACACCTCGCCTGTCGTCGGGCGGTCGAGCCCGGCAAGCAGGCCCAGCAGCGTCGTCTTGCCGGAGCCCGATGCGCCGACGATCGCGACGCGCTCGCCGGCGGCCACATCGAAGCTCACGTCGTCGAGAATCGTGAGCGGAGCATCGCCGCTCTGGACGAGCTTGGAAAGATTGCGGGCGCGGATGACGGTGCCGGGCATGAACGGAATCGAGGAGGGTTATGTCGACAACGTTGGGCCGGCGGCGCGCAACGCAAGGGCGCATTGTACCTGCACGTCGCGCATGACCGGCGCGACCGGCGGAGCATCGTTAAGCTGCTAGAATGAATTTTATTCCGATGATTTTCATGATCGATCCTCGGCGCATCGCAGCGGTTGCGGGCGTGCTCATCGCGCTGGCAACGCTTTGCTGCGTCGCTGCCGCTGCGCCCGTCATCCTCGTCGTGGGAGACAGCATCTCCGCCGGCTACGGAATTCCCGCCGACGCGGGCTGGACGACACTGCTGCAGCGGCGCCTCGCGGCCGAGCATCTGCCTTATCGCGTCGTCAACGCGAGCATCAGCGGCGACACCACCGCCGGCGGGCGTTCGCGCCTGCCCGCGTTGCTCGAACAGCAGCATCCTGCGATCACCATCATCGAGCTCGGCGGCAACGACGGCTTGCGCGGCGGCAGCCTCGATGCGATGCGCGCCAATCTCGATGCGATGACCGCGAGCGCGCAGAAGGCAGGGTCGAGCGTCCTGTTGATCGGCATGCAGCGTGCCGCCCAACTATGGCGCACGCCTATGTGAACCGGTTCGCCTCGATCTACGCGGACGTGGCGCACTCGCGCAAGGCGGCGCTCGTGCCGTTCTTTTTCGAGGGCTTTGCCGACGACAACGCGATGTTTCAGCAGGACGGCATCCATCCGGTCGCATCCGCGCAGCAAAGACTGCTCGACAACGTCTGGCCGCAGCTTCGCCCGATGCTGAGCAAGCCGAAGTGAGCCACGCGGGCGAGCGATGAGTGAGCGGCATTCGTCGACGGATCGGGTCGGCGTGGATTCGCTTGCCCAGTATCCCGATCGCATCGACGTTCGCAGCCCCGCCGAGTTCGCGCTCGACCACGTTCCGGGCGCGATCAATCTTCCGGTGCTCGACGACGCCGAGCGCGCGCGCGTGGGAACGCTTTATGTGACGTCTCCCTTCGAGGCGCGGAAGCTCGGCGCCGCGATCGTCGCGCGCAACATCGCGGCGATGCTCGATCGCGCGGTGTTCGACAAGCCTCGCGAATGGCAGCCCGCTGATCTACTGCTGGCGCGGCGGCCAGCGCAGCCGGGCGCTCGCCCACGTGCTGAACGAAATCGGATGGCGCGCACGTGCAGCTCGACGGCGGCTATCGCGCGTATCGCCGGCGCGTGGTCACGGAGCTGGCGACCGCTCCCGCCCGCGCTTCGCTTTGTCGTCGTATGCGGGCTCACCGGCTCGGGCAAGAGCCGACTCCTCGCCGCGCTGCGCGGCGAGGGGGCGCAAACGCTCGACCTCGAAGCGCTCGCGCAACATCGAGGCTCGCTGCTCGGGACGCTTCCCGGCGGCGGGCAGCCCTCGCAAAAAGGATTCGAAACGCAATTGCTCCGCGCGTTGGATGAGCTCGATCCGGCGCGCGCGGTCTTTGTCGAGTCGGAAAGCAAGCGCATCGGCAGCGCTGCAACTGCCCGACTCGCCTTCTCGAACGCATGCGCGGCGGCGAGCGATTGGCACTGGCGACGCCGCTCGCTGCGCGGGTGTCGCTGCTCAAGGATGAGTACGGGCATTTCCTGCGCGACTCCGCGCTGCTGACGTCGCGGCTCGAGCCGCTCGCGCCGCTGCATCGGCAAGGCGAAGCTCGCGGAGTGGAGCGCGATGGCGGAGGCTCGCGACTGGGACGCGCTCGATCGCCGAGCTGCTCGAATTGCACTACGACCCGCTTTACGCGCGATCGCTCAAGGCGCAACTTCGGAGCGGTCACGGCATCGCGCACGCTCGACGTGCACGACGCGTCTGCTGCGGGCTTCACAGCGCTCGCCCGGGAAACGCTGCGCAATTTCGAGCCCGATCTTCTGCCGTCGACGACCGCGAGCGCGGCGTAGAGCAATCGAAAGGAATTTCAACGTGGCCGACTACGCCTACCGCATCGTCAACGTGTTCGCCGAGGCGCCGCTCGAGGGCAATCCGCTCGCGGTGTTCGAGGACGGTCGCGGGCTCGACGATGCGACCATGCAGGCGCTCGCGCTGCAGTTCAACCTGTCGGAGACGACGTTCATTCTTCCGTCGACTCGAGCGCAGCGCGCGCGTGCGCATTTTCACGCCGACCTTCGAAATGCCGTTCGCGGGGCATCCGACGCTCGGAACCGCACACGTCGTGCGCGCGCTGCGCCGCGCCGGAGGCGACGGCGTCGATGGGGAGGGCGTCACGCTGGAAATGAACGCCGGTCTGATACGCGTCACCGAACGCGGTGACGAATGGACGCTCGAGGCAAACGCGCCGCGCGTTCGCGAGGTCGCGGCGCCGCGCGAAGCGCTGGCGGCGATGCTGGGCGTCGATATCGGCGCGATCTGGGCGCCGATCCCGTGTGGGTCGACACCGGCAGCGAGCAGCTCGTGATCCCGCTGACCCGCGCCGAGCGGTGCGCGATTGCAGCGCCCGACGCCGCATTGCTGCTCCGCCACGGCAGCGTCAGCCTGCCCGGCGGCGCCGCGCGGGCGATGGCGTACGTGTGGGCCTACGACGGGCCGCGATGCCGTCGTGGCGCGATTCTTCTTCCCCAAGCACGGCGCGATCGTCGAGGATCCCGGCACCGGCTCAGCCTGCGCAAACCTGGGAGGCTGGCTGGTTGCGACAAACGCCGCCCTCCCGCAGTCACTGACGATCTCGCAGGGCGAAGCGGTCGGGCGGCCGTGCCGGCTCCGGCTCGCCGTCGACGCGGACAGGCGCATTTTCGTCTCCGGACGCGTCATCGAGCTGGGACGCGGCAGCATCAGCATGTAACGATCAGCGATTGGCGTCAGGCCGGCAACACGCTGTTACATCCGGCAACATCGACGACGTCAACACATCGCTACACTGGGGCGTTGTTGCGGAGCACATCGCTCTTCAACGGCCCTTCCGCTCATGTCCGCGCGTACGCTTGTCTTCCGCTTCCTGTTTGCAGGGCTGGCGGTGCTTGCCTCGGCGGACGCGCTTGCCTCCGCGCACCACTAACCTACGACGATGCGCGGCATCTGCTCAACCGCGCGGGCTTCGGCGCGACCGCGAGCGAGATCGAGCGCTACGTCGGCCTGACGCCGCGAGCAGGCCGCCCGCAAGGCTGCTCGAGGGCGCGCGAACGGCCGCGGTTACGCCCCCGCCGGCGTGGACCGCCGAAAGCCGGCGCGCTGCGCTACCCCCGGCGCGGTGCAGACGCGTCGGACATGGAACGAAAGCTCTTCCAGCAGGAGCAGGTCCGCGAAGGCCTCGAGCTGCGCGGCTGGTGGCTCGCCGAAATGCTCGCGACGCCGTCGCCGCTCACCGAGCGGATGACGCTCTTCTGGCACAACCATTTCGTTTCCAGCCAGCAGAAGGTGAAGCTCTC
This sequence comes from uncultured beta proteobacterium, assembly GCA_963745385.1. Lineage (GTDB taxonomy): Bacteria > Pseudomonadota > Gammaproteobacteria > Burkholderiales > Casimicrobiaceae > PALSA-1003. The sequence goes on along the minus strand of CAVUXI010000002.1, from coordinate 65,401 downwards.
GCGCGCTGATGTACCGGCAGAACGTCACGCTGCGCGCCAACGCGCTCGGCAACTTCGGCGATCTGCTGCACGCGGTCGCGCGCGATCCCGGCGATGGTGATCTACCTCGACAGCGCGCAGAACCGCAAGGGCACGCCGAACGAGAATTTCGCGCGCGAAGTGATGGAGCTCTTCACGCTCGGCGAGGGCCACTACAGCGAGCAGGACGTCAAGGAGGCCGCGCGCGCGTTCACCGGCTGGAGCCTCGATCGCGACAGCGGCCAGTTCGTCTTCCGCCGCTTCATCCACGACGACGGCGTCAAGACCGTGCTCGGCAAGAGCGGCAACTTCGACGGCGATGACGGTGCTCGACATTCTGCTCGCGCAGCCCGCGACCGCCGAGTTCGTCACGCGCAAACTGTGGCGCGAGTTCGTCTCGCCCGATCCCGGACGAGCGCGGAAGTCGACCGCATCGCGCGGCGTTTTCGCGACTCGCCGCTACGACATCAAGGTCGCGCTGAACGGCATCTTTACCTCCGACGCGTTCTACGCGAAGGAGAACCGCGGCGTCGCTGGTCAAGTCGCCGATCGACCTGGTCGTCGGCACGCTGCGGCAGTTCGACATGACGCCGTCGGAGCCGACGCCGTTCGCGGTCGCCGCCGCGGGCATGGGTCAGAATCTCTTTTCGCCGCCCAACGTCAAGGGCTGGCCGGGGCAGGAAACGTGGATCAACACCAGCACGCTGCTCGCGCGCAAGCAGTTTCTGGAGCGGCTGTTCCGCGGCGACGATCCTTCGCGCATGGCAGCGCTGCCTCGCGATGTGGCTCAAGACATGAACATGGCCGCCAATCCGCCGCGCCAGGCGCTGCAGCCGCAGGGCGCGCTCGATCCGGAAAAGGCGCGCCAGATACGCTTCATGCGGGCGATGGAGCGCGGGCTGCAAAGCGTGCAATTCGATAGCGCGACGTGGATGTCGCAGGTGTCGAGCGCGCCCGACTCCGCGCGGCGGGCGGCCGATGCCGAGCGTGTTCTGCTCGCTACGGCGCCGCAAGCCCCGTCGGATGCGCGCGACGATTCGCTGGCACTGGTGCGCGGCCTGGTGCTCGACGCCGCGTACCAGCTCAAATGAGCGACACGATGAGCGCTCCGATGAGCACGACACCCAAACACTCGACCGGGAGGCGCCGATTCCTCAAGCGCGCCGGCGGCGTGGCCATCGCCGCCCTCGCGCCCGCTGCCGCCACACGGGTCGCGTGGGCGGCCGCGCCGCCCGGGGCCGACTATCGCAAGCTGCTGGTGCTGATCGAGCTCAAAGGCGGCAACGACGGTCTCAACACGCTCGTTCCCTATGCGAGCCCGGCGTACTACGCGCTGCGACCGAAGCTCGCCATTGCGCGCGACCAGGTGTGAAGCTTTCAGACACCGCGGGATTGCATCCGGCGCTCGAGCCGCTGATGCCGCTGTGGAACCGGCGCGAGCTCGCGGTCCTGCTGGGCGTCGGCTATCCCGCGCCCAACCTGTCGCATTTTCGATCGATCGAGATCTGGGACACCGCGTCGCGCAGCGAGGAATATCTCCAGGACGGATGGCTCACGCGCGCGTTTGCCTCTGCGCCCACGCCGCGAAGCTTTCGCCGCGGACGGCGTCATCATCGGCTCGCCCGATCTGGGGCCGCTCGCAGGCGGCGGCACGCGCGCGATCGCGCTCGCCAACACCGAGCAGTTCCTGAGGCAGGCGCGTCTCGCCGCCGCCGAAGGTCACGCGCAGAACAAGGCCCTCGAGCACATTCTCAAAGTCGAGGCGGACATCATGCAGGCCGCGTCGCACCTCAACGCCAACTACGCGTTCAAGACCGAGTTTCCGCAAAGCGGATTCGGCAACGCGATCAAAACCGCGTGCCAGATCGTCGCCAATCAAGCCGGCGTCGCGGTCGTTCGCGTCACTCACGGCGGCTTCGACACGCACAGCGGCCAACCCGCCACGCAGGCGCGGCTGCTGGGGGAGCTTGCGAGCGGCATCGTCGCATTGCGCAGCGCCCTCGACGAGCTCGGCAAATGGAACGACACGCTGCTGCTGACGTATGCCGAGTTCGGCCGCAGGCCGAAGGAGAACCTGTCCAACGGCACCGACCACGGCACGGCGAGCGCGCATTTCGCGCTCGGCGGCCGCGTCGCGGGCGGCCTGTACGGCGAGCAGCCGTCGCTCGATCGGCTCTGCGGCGACGGCAACACCGGCTACGCGATCGATTTTCGCAGTGTCTATGCGACCGCGCTCGAGCGCTGGTGGGGCGTGCCGTCGGCCGGTCCGCTGGGCGGCAAATTCGCTCCGGTTCCTATCCTCCGGACTTGAGGGAATTCCGACTCGCGGGTCGAAGGGAATTTTGCTGCTGCAGGCGCAGATTGGGCCCCGGCCTACACCGGGGCGACCAATACAATCGCACCCTTGCATCCCGGCCCCCGGCCTCCGCCGGGGCAGGCTGCGCCGGGATGACTACCAAAGGCAGATTCCCCGCTCGCTGCCGTCCTCTGAATGACACAACGCGAAGTCAATCGCGGCATTGCGCGCAACGCGAAATCACAGTTGGCGTCCCACGCCTCGATGAATTCGCGCCAGTGCGGCAGACCGGTGGCGGCGACCTTCTCGCGCGCCAGCGACACTTCCGCGGCGTATTGCGCCGCCGACATCGTCCCGCGGAGCTGCTGGAAACGCAGATACAGCAGGTAGGTGTTCATCACGTCGGTCTCGCAATAGCGGCGTATGTCGTCGATCTTCCCGTCCGTGAACGCCGCATGGACCTTGCTTCCATCCATGCCGAGCTTTCCCGGAAAGCCCGACAGCCGGGCCATGGCATCGAGGCCCGCCGACGCGCGCGGCTGATACATGGACAGCACGTCCATCAGATCGAGATGGCGCGTGTGATATCGGCCGATATAGCTGTTGAACTTGAATTCGCGATCGTCGTCGCCCCAGTCCCAGAACTTTGCGGCGGTGACGCCGTGGATCAGCGCCCGGTGGGTAAGCACGGGCAAGTCGAACCCGCCGCCGTTCCAGGAGACAAGCTGCGGCGTATAGCGATCGACGCCGTCGAAAAAGCGCCGGATGAGCTCGGGTTCGCTGTCGGAGGGCTCGCCCAGCGACCACACGCGGAAGTTGCTGCCTTCGCGCAGCGCGCACGCGATGGCGACGATGCGGTGAAGATGATGCTTGAGAAAGTCTCCTCCGCCGCTCGAGGTGCGCCGCAACTGCGCGACGCATTCGAGGACGTCGGCGTCGGGCAGATCCTGCGGCAGCCGATGCAGGCGCCGCAGGCCCGCGACATCGGGGACGGTCTCGATGTCGAATACGAGCGTCGGTGTCATCGAGCGAATTCGATCAACCCGGAAACACGCCCGTGGTGAGATACCTGTCGCCGCGGTCGCAGGCAATAAATACGATGGTCGCATCGCGGACACTTTCGGAAACCCTCAGCGCGACCGAGCATGCGCCGCCGGAGGAGATCCCCACAAAAATGCCTTCCTCGTGCGCGAGCCTGCGCGCCATGTCCTCGGCATCCGCCTGCGATACGTACTCGATCCGATCGACGCGCGAGGCGTCGTAGATCTTGGGAAGATACGCGGGGGGCCACTTGCGTATGCCCGGAATCTGCGATCCCTCGTCGGGCTGGCAGCCGATGATCGCGATCTTCGGGTTTTTTTCCTTGAGGAACTTCGAAACGCCCATGATCGTGCCCGTCGTGCCCATGCTGGACACGAAGTGCGTGATCTTCCCCTCGGTGTCGCGCCAGATTTCGGGACCGGTTCCTCTGTAGTGCGAGAGCGGATTGTCCGGATTCGCGAATTGATCCAGGATGATGCCCTGCCCGTCCGCGCGCATCTTTTCCGCGATGTCGCGCGCCGTTTCCATGCCCCCCGCCTTCGGCGTGAGGATGATCTCGGCGCCAAACGCGCGCATGGTCTGTCTGCGCTCCGCGGACAGATGCTCCGGCATGACCAGCACCATCCGATAGCCGCGCATCGCGGCCGCCATCGCAAGCGCAATGCCGGTGTTGCCGCTGGTGGCCTCGATCAGCGTATCGCCCGGCTTGATGTCTCCACGCTTTTCCGCCTCGACTACCATCGACAGCGCGGGACGGTCCTTGACCGACCCTGCAGGGTTGTCGCCCTCGAGCTTGGCCAGCAACACGTTGGTGGTCGACCCCGGCAGGCGCTGCAGTGCGACGAGCGGCGTGTTGCCGACGGTGTCTTCGATGGTCTTGTACATGGGGAACCGCGAAACGCGCGAGAATCGACGACATTCTAAGCGCAAAACAAAACCCCGCGCGCTGCGCGGGGTTCGGCTGTTGCGTGCGCAGCGAGCCTACTTCTTGGCTTTGTCGTCCTTGGCGGCGTCCTTTGCCGCATCCTTGTCCGACGATTTAGCCGCTGCCTTGGCGTCCGTGGCTGCGGTCGATGCCGACTTGTCCTTGGCATCTTTCTTGGCCTTGTCGGCTGCCGCCTTGGCATCCTTCTTGGCCTTTTCCTCAGCGGCCTTGGCTTCCTTCTTCGCCTTGGCCGCGTCCTCTTTCGCCTTAGCCGCGTCCTCTTTAGCCTTGGCCTTTGCAGCCTTGTCCGCCTTCGCCTGGTCGGCCTTGCTCATCTTCTCGTCCTTGGCTGGAGCCGCCGCGGAAGAGGCTGCCTTGGTGTCAGCCTTGGTTGCAGGCGCCATGGCGGGTCCGGCGGACGGCGCGGGCGCCGCCGACTTTGCGGGCGTGGTTGCCGGCGCCATCGCAGGCGGCGGCGTTGCAGGTGCCGCGGATTTCGACGGGGCGGGTACCGGCGCCATCGCAGGCGGGGGCGCCGCAGGTGCGGCGGATTTCGATGGCGCGGGTGCCATGGCGGGTGGCGGCGCCGCGCTCGCCTTGCTCTCGGCTTTGGCGGGCGCGCCGCCCGGCACCGGTGTCGATGCGCCGCTGACGGAGATCAGCCCCTTGATCTTCGAAAACGTTCCTTCCTTGATCCCGCTGACCTTCATCACGTCTTCGGGCGTCTTGAAGGGTCCGTTCGCGTTGCGATAGTCGATGATGGCCTGCGCCTTCACCGGACCGATTTCAGGCAGCGCGTCGAGCTCTTCCTTGGTTGCGGTGTTGATGTTCACCGCCGCCAGCGCGAACGCGGAAAACAGCAGCGTCACGAGCAGCAGCACGAATTTTTTCATGGATCCCCCTGAAGCGGAAAGTGGTTGAGAATACGCGGGGAGCCTCGGTCTGTCGCCGAGGTCCCCGGAACCATGCAACGGCTTGTTGCAGGTCCATAACGCCGCCGCGATGTTACGGGTTGACGCCCGTTTGGGCAAGGAGCGCGCTAACGCAGCCCGCGACACCGCTGTCGACGTCGGCCATCGGCGCCGCATAGCCCGCGGCGCGCAGGCGCGTCAAATCCGCCTGCGTGAAGCTCTGGTATCGGGCAGCCAGCCCCGCGGGAAAGGCGATGTATTCGATCGCACCGGTGCGATGCAGCTCCTCGAATGGGAGAGGCGGCGCTTGCTCCGCGGCGCGGCACGCGTTGATGGTCGCCGCGGCGACGGCATTGAATGTCGCAGCGCGTCCCGTGCCTACATTGAATATTCCCGAACGATGCGGATGATCGAGGAAATACAGGTTCACCTTGACCACATCGTCGACGCTGATGAAATCGCGGCGTTGCTCGCCTGCGGCGTATCCGCCCGAGCCTTCGAACAGCTGCACCTTGCCCGTCGCGCGATACTGCTGAAAAAAGTGCCAGACCACTGACGCCATTCGGCCCTTGTGCGCTTCGCGCGGACCGTACACATTGAAATAGCGGAAGCCCGCGATCTGCGATGTCTGCTCGGGCAGCGTGCGGCGGACGTACTGGTCGAACAGATGCTTCGAATAACCGTAGACGTTGAGCGGGGCCTCGAACTCGCGATCCTCGCTGAACTTGGTGCCCGCGCCGTACACCGCCGCCGACGACGCATACAGCAACGGGATGTCGTTTTCCTGGCAGTGATGCAGCAGCGTCACCGAGTAGCGATAGTTGTTCGAGAGCATGTAGCGCCCATCGGTCTCCATCGTGTCCGAGCACGCGCCCTGATGAAGCACCGCGGCGATGTCGTCGTCGAAATCGCCGTCGGCGAGGCGGGGAAGAAACTCGCCCTTGTCCAGATAGTCGGCGATGTCGCAGTCGGCGAGGTTGCGGAACTTGTCCTCCCGCGACAGGTTGTCGACCGCGAGAATCTGCGTTTCACCTCGCGCGTTGAGCGCCTTGACCAGGTTCGATCCGATGAAGCCGGCGGCGCCGGTGACGACGATGTACACGTATGCCTCCGGCTAGCAGGCTAGAGCTCGATATCGAGCCTGCCGAACTGCGTGACGACGAAGGGAACGCGCGGCGCGACCGCGCACAGCAGCTCGTAGCCGACGGTGCTTGCCGCCGCGGCGACGTCATCGACCGACAGCCCCGGGCCCCACAGCACCACCGGACTGCCGACGGTCGCCTCGGGCACGTCGGTCAAGTCGACGGTCATCAGGTCCATGGAAACGCGACCCGCGGTGCGCACCTTCTTGCCGCACACCAGGACCGGCGTTCCATTGGGAGCATGCCGCGGATAACCGTCGGCATAGCCGCACGCGATAACGCCGATTCGATGCGCGCGTGCGGCGGTGTATCCGCCGCCGTAGCCGACGCTTTCGTTGGCCTTGATCTCCTGCACCGCGATCAGTTCGCTTCTCAAGGTCATCACCGGCTGAAGGCCGAGCATCTCCGCCGTATCGTACGGAAACGGCGAGGAGCCGTACAGCATGATGCCGGGACGCACGTAGTCGCCGCCGACCTCCTTGAATCGGATGACGCCGGCGGAATTGGCGAGCGAGCGCGGATACGGCAGTCCCTTGCACGCATCCTCGAACCGTTTCGATTGTTCCTGGAGGCCCTCGTCCTCGTCGGCGCGGGCGAAATGCGTCATCAATCGCAACGCGGCGACGCTCGCGGCACCTGAAAGGCGCTCGACGACTCCGTGCGTTTCGTCGGGCCGGAAGCCGAGGCGATTCATGCCGGTGTTGATCTTGATGAAAACTTCCAGCGGTCGCGACAGCGACGTCGTCTCCAGCATGCGGACCTGCTCCATGTGGTGCACAACAATCGCGAGACGCCGGTTTGCGATTTCCGGCAATTCCTCCGGCGAAAAGAAACCTTCGAGCAGGAGCAGCCGCCGGGCGTAATGCTGCTCGCGCATCGCAACTGCAGCATCGAGCTCCAGCAGCGCCAATCCGTCGGTTTCGGCAAGCGCCGGAAGAACTCTTGCAAGTCCGTGCCCGTAGGCATTGGCTTTCACGACGGCCAATAGTTGCGCGTCAGGGCAGTGCTCTCGCGCGACGAGAACGTTCGCTTTCAGCGCGGCGAGATTGACTTGTGCGAGGATAGGCCGAGACATGACGGCGCTAACCGCGGGCGGCCGGTTTTGTCAGAGGAGAAAACGTGGTATAAAGCGCGAGCCGCATGCGCCGGTCAAGTCCAACAATTATACACAAGCGCAGCCAGCGTTCACCGGCCTCCGCCGTCGGGTGCAAAGTTTTCCAGGGGGCGCTGGAACAACTGGAGGACAATGAAGGCCGGGTTCTACATCATCATGGCGGCGCAGTTTTTTTCGTCGCTCGCCGACAATGCGCTGCTCGTCGCCGCAATCCAGATGCTGCGCGATCTCGAATCGCCCGCGTGGATGACCCCGGCGCTCAAGCAGTGCTTCGTGATCTCCTACGTCCTGCTCGCACCCCTGGTCGGCGCATTCGCCGATTCGATGCCAAAGGGGCGCGTCATGCTGATTACGAACGCGGTGAAGATCGTCGGCTGCTCGCTGATGCTGTTCACGCTCCATCCGCTGGCGGCGTATGCGCTCGTCGGTCTCGGCGCCGCCGCCTACTCGCCCGCGAAGTATGGAATCCTCACCGAGCTTCTGCCGCCGCGGCAGCTCGTCGTTGCCAACGGATGGATCGAGGGAACGACGGTCGCGTCGATCATTCTGGGCGTGCTCCTCGGCGGCATGCTCATCAGCGGTCCCGTGTCAAGCACGCTCCTTGCGATCGACATCCCGCGCATCGACACCGGGATCGACACTCCGCCGCAAGCCGCGATCGCGGTCATCATGTCCATGTACGGGATCGCGGCACTGTTCAACTGGTACATTCCCGACACCGGCGTCGATCATCGCGCGCCCAGCAAAAACCCGATCTTCCTGATTCGCGAATTCGGCCATTGCTGCGCGCTTCTGTGGCGCGACAAGCTGGGGCAGATCTCGCTCGCGACGACGACGCTCTTCTGGGGCGCAGGCGCGACCCTGCAGTTCATCGTCATCGACTGGGCGGCGTCGCACCTTTGCTACAACCTGTCGCGCGCGTCGTACCTGCAGGGCGTCGTCGCGATCGGAATCGCCCTGGGCGCCGTCGCGGCTGCGAAGTTCGTCTCGCTCAAGACCGCGGTCAAGGTATTGCCGCTCGGCGTCTTGATGGGCGTCAGCGTGATCTCGATGATCTTGGTGCAGAGGCTCGAATGGTCCGTTCTGCTGATGACGTTCATCGGCGCGCTCGCGGGATTCTTCGTCGTGCCGATGAACGCGGTGCTGCAGCATCGCGGACACGTCCTGATGGGCGCGGGCCACTCGATCGCGGTGCAGAATTTCAACGAGAACATCGGCGTGCTCGTCATGCTGTCGTTCTACGCGCTGCTGGTCTATCTCGGACTCTCGACCAACGCGGTGATCGTGCTCTTCGGACTCTTCGTCAGCGGAACGATGGCGCTGGTCATGTGGCGGCATCGCGTCAACCTCGCCTCGGGAGACCTGCGTCACCTTCTCGCCGGCGAGCGCGCCGAGCCGACGGCGGGACGCTGACGGTAGGGAAGTCTGCTTTAGCCCGTTCGTGGTTCGACAAGCTCACAACGAACGGATCATTTGTTCAGCGCCCCCTAAATGATCTCGGGCTGATCGGAGAGCTCGTTCGGTCCCGATCCGCTGCGCGGAAAGTGTTCCGCGAGCATGGCGTTGATCGCGTCGATTCCGGCGACCGCGCCGTCCTCGAACCGCCCTTCCCTGAACGCCGCCTCCATGGTGCGGCAAATCGACTCCCACGCCGCGTCGCCGACCTTGCGGTGGATGCCGCGATCGGCGACGATCTCGACGGCCTTGTCGGCAAGAAGAACGTAAACGAGCACGCCGATATTCTCTTCGGTGTCCCAGATGCGCAACCGGCCGAATACATCGAGCGCATGGCCGCGCGGTTTCTGACCGTGCAGCACGAGCGACAGCGGAAGCGCCGGGTCGACGACAAAGCGCACCTGGCCTGAATGGGTCTGCTCGCCCGTGGCGATGGCCGAGCCGATCCGCGTGAGCGTGTGCGGCGGAAATGCGCGCCGCGCCGACCGGTGATCGGTGCTGAAGTGCCGCCAGAAGCGGTGCCATTTGCCCGCGGTCATATCACCAGCCTCCGCTCGCACCGCCACCGCCGAAGCCTCCGCCGCCTCCGGAGAATCCCCCGCCCCCTCCTCCGCCGCCACCCCCGAATCCGCCACCGCCAAAGCCGCCGGGAATCCACCCGCCGGTGCGGCTGAACAGCGAAAAGATGATCAGCACGAAGGCGATGACGCCGGCGACGCCCGCGATCAACAGCGAGCCGGCGATGAACCACGCAATGGCTCCGACAATGCCCGCGCCGATCACCGATCCGCCCACATTGCCGAACATGGAACGCAGGATGCCGCCGGCGATCGGGACCGCAAAGAGCAGAAGGATGAACAGGTTTCCGAGGTCGAACCCGCCGCCGCGTCCCCGGGACGCGCTCTGCTGCTTCGGCGGCGGCAGCGGCTTGCCTTCGGACACGACCTCGATGATGCGATCGACGCCCGCGTTGATTCCCGCGGCGAATTGTCCCTGCTTGAAATACGGTGCGACCGTCTCGCCGATGATCCGCCGCGACGTCACGTCGGTGAGCACGCCCTCGAAGCCGTAACCCACCTCGATGCGCATGCGCTTGTCGTCCTTGGCGATGAGAAAGATGGCGCCGTTGTCCTTGTTCTTCTGGCCTATCTTCCATGCATCGGCCACGCGGATCGAATACTCGTCGATCGTCTCCGGCGCGGTCGTGGGGACGATCAGCACCGCGAGTTGGTTGGTCGTCCGCGATTCCCAATCGGCGAGCTTGGCCTCGAGCGTCTGGCGCTCGGGTTCGCTCAGCGTATTGGTAAGGTCGGTGACCCGCGCGGCGAGCGCGGGCACGGGACGCACACCATCCTTCGGAGCGTCCCATGCCGCGGCGAACGCCGGGCCCGCGGCCATCGCCGCGAGCAGGATCGCGGCGCCGAGACGCCGCAGGCTCGCCACGCTCAAGCCGCGGCCAACGCGCGCATCGCGATGCCGGATGCTACTTCGGCGCCGGAGGCGGAGTGGCCGGCGCGGGCGTCGCGGGCGCCGGCGTGACGGGCGCGGGTTTGCCGAAGTCGACCGTCGGCGGCACGCTGATCGCCTTTTCGTTGTCGACGGTGAAGTTCGGCTTCACGTCCATCTTGAACAGCATGGCGGTGAGGTTGGTCGGGAACGAGCGCACCGTCACGTTGAAATCCTGAACGGCCTTGATATAGCGGTTGCGCGCTACCGTGATGCGGTTCTCGGTCCCTTCGAGCTGCGCCGTCAGATCGCGGAATACGGCGTCGGACTTGAGCTGCGGATAATTCTCCGCAACCACCAGCAAGCGTGAAAGCGCGGACTGCAGCTCGTTTTGCGCGGCCTGGAACTTGGCAAAGGCCGCCGGATCGTTGATGAGCTCGGGCGTCGCCTTGATCGATCCGACGTTGGCGCGCGCCTGCGCGACCTGGATGAAGATCGTCTGCTCCTGCGCGGCGTATCCCTTGACGGTGTTCACCAGATTCGGCACGAGGTCGGCACGGCGCTGATACTGGTTGATCACTTCCGACCAGGCGGCCTTGACCTGCTCGTCCTGGCGTCTGCAGCGTCGTTATAGCCGCACCCCGACATCAGGGTCGCAACCGTCGCGATGGCGATCAGCCCGGCAGCGGAACGAAGAAGCTTGCGCATGATGATTCTCCCTTGGGGCGCTGCGGACGGATCGTCCGTGGCGCGTTATTTTGGGTTGTCGAGGTGATTTACAAGCCCGCCGCGCCAGCGGAAACGCCGCGCAGCGTCGCTTGAGCGAGGCAGAGATCTTCCCACGCCTTCGCTTTGTCGGGCAAGTTGCGCAGCAGATACGCGGGATGGTAGGTGACGATCAGCGCGACGCCCGAGTAGCGATGCACGCGCCCGCGCAGGCTCGCGATCGTCGCCTCGACGTTGAGCAGCGTCGTCGCCGCGCTCTTGCCCAGTGCGACGATGATCCTGGGCTGGATCAGCGCGATCTGCCGGTCGAGGTAGGGACGGCAAGCTTCCGCTTCGAGCGGCGTCGGCGTGCGATTGTTCGGCGGACGGCATTTGAGAACATTGGCGATGTAGACCCGCTGCCCGCGCTTGACACCGAGCGCGGCCAGCATGTTGTCGAGGAGCCGGCCCGCCTGTCCGACGAAAGGCTCGCCGCGCGCATCTTCTTCGGCCCCGGGCGCCTCGCCGACAAAAAGCCATTCGGCGTGTACGTCGCCGACGCCGGGGACGGAAAGCTTGCGGGTACTCGCGAGACTGCACGCGGTGCACGCCGCGACGTCCGCGGCGAAGTTGCTCCAGTCGAGCGCCGCAATTCGCACCGTTCGCTCCAGCGCCACCACGGGTGCACTCGGCTCGCGCAGCTCATGCGCCGGCGCCAGATCGACCCGAACTTCGGCCGTGCGCGGCGGAGCGCGCAGGCGCCAGATCGGCGTCAAGCCGAGCTCGTGCAGGAGCTCGAATCGATTCATGTCAACCGGCCGAAAGCGCGCGGCGCAGCACCAGCGCGTCCTCGCGTGGCGCGCCTTCGCGCGGCGGCGGGTAATAGCCGGCGCGCCGGGCGACCGGCACGAACCCCGCCTGCTCGTAGAGCGCTGATCGCCGCGAGGTTCGACACGCGCACTTCGAGAAAGCACTGCTCGGCGCCGAGCTCCGACCGCGGTGTCGAGAAAGTGCGCAAGCAGCGCGCGCGCCAAACCCTGCCGCCGCGCGTGCGGCGCAACGGTGAGATTCAATAGCTGCGCCTCGCCGGGTGCCAGCAGGAGCACGCCGTAGGCGACCACCATCCCGCCGGCGTCGCCGACGATCGTGCTGTAGCCGGCGGCGAGCGCGTCGCGGAAATTACCCTCGGACCACGGCGCGGCGTGCGACTGCGATTCGAGCAGCGCGACGGCGTCGAGATCAGCCTCGCGCATCGGCCGCCAGCTCACATCCAGCGTCGCGCTGCGCGCATCGGCGAACGGCGTGCTCATCGTACGAGTCCCGCTTCGCGCTCGGCCGTCGTCAGCGCGACGCGATGGCGAACGTAGATCGGATGCGCGTCACGCGCGGCCACGCCCTCGCCCGCTTCGAATCGCGGCTGCGACAGCGCGCCGACCGCGGTGGCGCTCGGCAGAACGTCGGCGTGCCATCCGACAAATCGTCCGCGCACGGCATCGAGCATCGCGAGGCCGTTGCCCGCGCCCGCCCAGCCTTCTCCCTCGGGCAAGGGCGCGAGTTGCGGCTTGACGACCGCGGGAGCGATGCGCTCGTCCCAGCGCGATCCGTCGTGCTGGTAAGCCGCGATGTAGATCTCGCCCATGCGCGCATCGAGCGCTGCGACGACCTTGTCCGAGCCATCGCGGCGGCGCAAGGTCTCGGCCATCGCTTCGAGCGTCGAAACGCCCACCAGCGGCAAGTCCGCACCGAGTGCCAGCCCTTGCGCGACACCGCAGGCGATGCGAAGTCCCGTAAACGAGCCGGGGCCCGCGCCGAAGGCGATGCCCCGCAGTTGCGAAAGCGCGAGCGCGGATTCCGCGAGCAGGGCCTCGATCATCGGCAGGAGCAGCTCCGCATGACGCTGCCCCGCGGCCTGCGAGCGTTCCAGCCAGCGGTCGTGCGCTCCGAGCGCGACCGAGCAGGCGTCCGTCGAAGCGTCGATGGCGAGGAACATGGGCGTCGATTTTACCCGACCGAGCGGTAACTCAATCGATGGTGTGTCAGCACCGCGTACAATGACGTGCCGCCCCGTGTGCCATATCGTAAGTCATTGCGGCACTGTGGAGAATCGGAAGGTCGCAGGATATTTCTCGTCGTCATTCCCGCGAAAGCGGGAATCCAGTGGCTTTGAAAATAAATGGATTTCGGCTCCCGCCCCTCATCCGCCAACTGAGGGGGAATTGGCCGGAATGACGACAATCTGTGCACATCCTTCAAGTATGGACACCGTTCTCATCACCGCACTCGATCAGGAAGGCCGCGGCGTCGCACGCCTCGACGGCAAGGCGATCTTTGTCGAAGGCGCCCTGGCCGGCGAGCGCGTGAGCATCTGGATCGTGAAACGGCGGCCGACCTACGAGCTCGCGACGACGGTCGAGGTCCTCGAGCCGAGTCCATCGCGCGTGCAAGCACTCTGCCCGCATTTCGGCGTCTGCGGAGGATGCAGCCTTCAGCATCTCGAGCCTGCCGCGCAGGTCGCCGCCAAGCAGCGCGTTCTCGAGGACACGCTGTGGCACATCGCGCGGGTGCGCGCGGATCAGATCCTCGCGCCTATTCACGGCCCCGCGTGGGCGTACCGCGAGCGCGCCAGGCTCTCGGCTCGCTATGTTGCGAAAAAGGGCGGTGCGCTGGTGGGATTCCACGAGAAGAAGTCGAGCTTTGTCGCCGACATGACGACGTGCCCGATCCTGCCGGAGCGTATTTCGGCGATGCTTCCCGCGATGCGGGCGCTCGTCGACGGCCTGTCGATACGCGAGCGCCTGCCGCAGATCGAGCTTGCAGCGAGCGAGGACGGCTCCGACGCTGCCGATGCGCTGCTGCTGCGCATCCTGGCGCCGCTTTCGACGGCCGACGAGCAGAGGCTGATCGCGTTCGCGGAGCGCCATCGCGTCCGTTTCTATCTGCAACCGCAGGGGCCGGCCAGCGTGTATCTGTTCCATCCGGCGGCGGCCGGACCGCTGTCGTATTCGCTCCCGGATTTCAGCCTGGTCCTCGACTTCGAGCCGACCGATTTCACCCAGGTCAACTCGGCGATGAACCGGGTGCTGGTGCGCCGCGCGGTCTCCCTGCTCGCGCCGGAGCCGGGCAATCGCATCGGCGACTTCTTCTGCGGCATCGGCAATTTCACGCTGCCGATCGCGCGCCGCGGCGCACGCATCGTCGGCGTCGAGGGCAACAAGGAGCTTGTGCGCAGGGCGCAAGCCAACGCGGAAAAGAACGGCCTGAGCGAGCTCGCACACTTCGCGGCAGCGAACCTGTTCGACACGACGCCCGGCTCGCTCGATGCCTACGGTGCGATGGACAAGGCCTTGATCGACCCGCCGCGCGAAGGCGCCATCGCGCTGGTCAAGGCGCTTCCCGACTCGCTCTCACGCATCGTGTACGTGTCGTGCAACGCCGCCACGCTCGCGCGCGACACGGCGGTACTGGTGCAGGAGCGGGGTTACGCCTTGAGCGCCGCGGGCATCGCCAACATGTTCCCGCATACGGCGCACGTCGAGTCCATTGCGGTATTCGATCGCGAGCCGCACAAAGAAAACGGGCGGCTCGACGCCGCCCGTACGGGAACTGCTGCTGCCGACGATCAGTCGCGCTGACCGGAGAAAATCAACAGCAGGTTCAGCAGGTTGACGAAGATGTTGAAGATGTCCAGGAACAGCGCCAGCGTGGCCATGATGTAGTTGGTCTGGCCGCCGCGCACGATCGAGCTCACGTCGTAGAGCAGAAACAGCGAGAAGATCATGACGGCGATCGCCGAGATCGTCGCTGCGGCCGCGGGCACCTGGAAGAACAGGTTGGCGATCGACGCGATGATGAGCAGGATCACCCCGACAAACAGAAACTTGCCGAGGAAGCTGAAGTCCCGCTTCGAGACCGTAGCGATGGTCGCCATCACCAGGAAGACCGCCGCGGTCATGCCGCCGGCAAGTGCCACGAGCTGCCCACCGTTTTTAAGCCCCGCGGCGTATTGCAGCATCGGCGCCAGCATCAGGCCCGATATGAAGGTGAAGCCGAAGACGGCGAGAATGCCCCACGCGCTGTCTTTGAGCGCGGAGACGACGAAGAGCATTCCGAACATGCCCGCGAACATCAGTATGCGGCGCCATGATGGGCGACGACCGGAAGAAGCTCGCAAAGTTGAGCGACATGCCCATGTAGGCGCCGGCAATGGTCGGCAGCATCGACAGCGCAAGCAGCCAGTAGGTGTTGCGAAGAACCCGGCTCGTGTCGACGGCCGTCGTGTCCAGCGTCTGCGAGGATTGTGGCCACGCGCGCTGTGAACTGTCGATAGGGATGGGTTTCAGTTGCGGTTCCATGGTGTTTCCTTGAGCTTTAAGCGGCGGATTTCCGCCGCGGCACTTAGACTAGCAGAACGGGGCCAAGTTTCAAGCGCTCGACTGTCCAGGGATAACCCTTGGCTACGATGCTATTATTTCGGTAGTTTGAGGCGAAATCGCCGGCCACAAGGCGGTTTGGCAGCTAAAGCCGAAAGTTGCCAGGGGATGGGTGCAGAGCGGTTCAATGCACCGGTCTTGACCGGACGCCCGCGCATGCGGGCTTCCGGCTGCGAAGACTAACGTAAGCGTAGCGAACGTTATGTCGAAGCTAAAACCGGCAGGGGATGGGTGGCAGAGCGGTTCAATGCACCGGTCTTGAAAACCGGCAGGGGCGCAAGTCCCTCGTGGGTTCGAATCCCACCCCATCCGCCAAGGCCAGTTCCAACAAGAGCCGGCCAATTCAGTATGGAAATAGACTCGACCATTCAGCTCCGTGGGCGCCTTGCGAAGGGCTGAAAAAGTGGCCAATGCGACTCGCGTCGATGACCATGGTGCCGGCACCCGGAGCGGCCCCGAACCGTCCCACAAATCCAAAGGACGGTGGAACGTAGTCTGGATTGTCAACAGGGTACATAAACGGGTAGTTCTGGTAGCTCTTCCACAGCGCCCAAGTACCGGCGGTCCCGTTCTTGGAGCGCCACCAAGTCAGTTTTGTTAACTCGCTGTCTGTCGGAACCCCTTGCTGACCTCCTGAAATTACATCTCGATCCAGGCGCAAGACGTCGTCGATATTGTCGCCGGCATCCATGTTGGCGATGAAGATGTTCGGATTCCGAACTGGGTCACTTAACGTCTGATTCAGCGTCTGCCACTGCGAGTTCGCGGACTCCGATATGGCCCAGTGGCCGTTCTCGACGGCCAAGACATCCGTGACGCTGTCGCCGGTAAAATCACCGAAGCGGAGCTCGCTCATCGGGAAACTCGAACTTCCCACCGGGTTCCAGCCTCGTTGCAACAAAGGTGTCACGAACCATTGGCCGTCGCCTCGACGCCAAAAGGCGTGGGTCGTCTGACGCGTGACGCCCGGTCGGTGGTCCCTCACGCTCGGGTCAAAGCGCCCGAAGTAAATGTCGCTCAGGTCGAAGGCAACCCCCGGCATCCAGTCACCGTCGCCAAGCTGAGTCCAGTCACTTGCGCCGCCACTGGAGATAAACCAAAACCCGGTCGCAGTCTGCCTTAACACGTCGCATCGCAGATCGCCATCGAAGTAGCCAAATCGCAGGTCTTTCAGCGCGTTATCGTCGCGCCGCAGAAAAGTCCATGGAAATTTTCCAGCGCTCGAGAACCACCAGGTCACCCCCGTCGCAAGAAACAAATCATCAACTCCGTCGCCGTCGATATCGCACACCGCGTATTGACCGAAGGTGTCGACGTCATACTGATTGTTTCCCTTAATCTGCACCGTGCAGCAATCCGCGTAAAGGCCGATGGCCGCGTCCTTGTCAGACCGGGCGAAGACGTTTCGATCAATGAGGGCGACATTCGTAGGCTGTCCCCGGATCTTGATGTCGTTCGTTTTCTTATATTGAAATGCGTTTTCGCGGAATAGGAACGTACGCCCCGCGTCGCCGCAATTGAACACATGCTGACTCGAATCAGCCAGCCAGTTGTAAAGACCGCCCAAGAGTGCGCCCGCAGGCCCTCCCAAACCTCCCCCAAGGAGCCAATCCCAGCCCCCTAGAGGATTCGAGAGCTCCGGGCAATTCGCTGTTCCGTGTACGTCGAAAACGTGTATGTCTCTCTCGAAGGAGCTGCCGTGATAGCCGCCACCCTTGAGGATCAGGTTGCGCTCCGCCTGGTATCCGCCGGCAAAGCCACTCGCCGTGATGGAGTGCCTGTTGTAATCGAAAACATTCTGGAAGATCTTGGCGAAGGCGGCGTCCGCGACCTCAACCCCGTACCCCCGGGCACTGTGGCTCTGCGTCGAGTGTTGGTTGTGATGAATGTAATTGTCGTGAATCAAAACGAGAATTTCTGGAGGATCCTCTTTGGGTATGTCCAAATGGTCGTTTGCTTCCTTAACCTCGATTGCCGCGCCTCCCCATCCTGCGATTTCCATGTTTGAAATTTCAACGTCGTGACAGCCCACGATGTTGATTCCCCATTCGATCGTCCCATGGTCTTCGAAATGTTTAGTCCATAACCGAAATCCCGAAATCCGCGCTCCATCCCCGTTTGTCGTCAGATCGGAAGGATCCCCAGTGCAATCAATCGCAATAAATGTCGCGCCATCGGTTCGCTTGTCGTTCTCGCCATATTGCAATAAGGGCCCGGTCGTATGAGGGGTGCGCGCCGAGGGCACCCCGGGATCCCCACCGGGGCCCAGCGGACCAATCGCTCCGACTGCCGCCGTTGCGGTATCCGTGCCGACGAGACCATGGTCGGCCCGGCCTCCCGAGGCAACCGGTGCGCCAGTACGGCCCGCCGTCCTTGCGATCGATACCGGCCCATCGTCTGGAACGTAACTCGCCAGCGTGACGCAGTGCCCAAATCGAATAATTGCCGATTCTCCATCTCCCCTCGAGGAGAAATTGATGGCGACGTCTGATGCAAGGAGGACCGTCGTATTCGGCATCGTCAGTGCATTTATCAGGTTTGTTATCAGCGCTTCCATTTCCGAGCCCGCGACTTGGCGGATGTACACCACGTGCTCTTTGGGCGGACACTGAGCCGGCTGCGCGGCCGCAGTCTGTATGCTGCCGGCAACAAGTAAGACGGCGATAAAGTCGCGTGGTCTAATTTTCATGGCGACTCCTAGTCAAGCGACGCCTACCTGGTCAGCGCATTATCGCCATCCAGCAAGCGCGTAAGACAATTGTATAGCTCTTCGTCCAACGAAAAACGGGCCCCCACGTGCATTCCGGCGAACCGCACATTGAGCATCTGGAATGCTTGCCCGCGTGCCTCCTGATTCATATCACCAAAGATCGACAGACTCTGACCATGAAAGAGCCTGTGCCCGATCTTGGCGTGGTTGTAATTGGCTTTAGTGAATCTCTCTGTCCCTGTCACGGCATCTAAACACCTGCACTCCTGCGGAAAGAGAGGCGTTGTAATGAATGCTCGCGTTCAGACGTCGGTGAACCTGCCGCCGCGCTACGCCGTACTTGCCCTGATTTGGCTGGTTGTATGCGCATCGTGGGCGATGGCTAATGATCTCAGTGAGAACCCCACAACCATGAACCTTGAGGCGGGTGGAACGGTCCGCATGAATCTCAGCACTGGGACCATGGAGATCGTCGGCGCGCCTGACGACAGGATCAGAGTGTCGTGGCATTCAAGCTCGGCGGAAGAGGAGCGCGACGTCAGCGTTAAGTTGCAGCGCTCCGGCGGGAAGGACGCGACGGTCGTGGTTGACGGTCCCGGCGACCGCATGCATTACCGTATCGAAGTGCCACAGCAATCCAACGTAGCCATTCGCATGCGGGCGGGAGATCTCGACGTTCACGGCATTCTAGGCAGTGTGGAGGCGCACCTTCTGGCGGGCAATATGGATCTGCGCGTCGCTGAGCCTGGGCACTATCACACCGTGAGCGCATCGGTGACAGCGGGCGAGCTTACTGCCCGTCCCTGGCGCATCGACACGGGCGGCCTCTGGCGCTCGTTCAAGGCGAATAGCGACGGTGAGTATGACCTGCGGGCTGAGGTGCTCGCGGGACAGCTTACGATCCGCTCGGAATAGACGTCCTTTAATCTCTGCAGGTGTCCATGATGACCGGAGACGGCTCTGGAAACGGTGGATGTTCTGAGAAAACCGTTTTGCGACGGCGATCTACTGCACGCCGTCGAGGCTTCTTCCGCTAACCTAACGGCAGTATTCAATTTCGGCGCTCTTGCGTGCGGATGTCGTCCATTAGCTGTCGTTCGCGGACGGGCAGCGACCCGGCGCCTGCTGAATTTCACACGCGCTGAACGAATCCGCTTCTCATGCTCTGAATGCTCGCGGCGCCCATCGATCGCATTGTGATTTCCAATTCCACCTTCAGTATCTCGAGGGCGCGTTCGACTCCCATCTGACCGAACGCAGCCAGACCCCACACATAGGGACGCCCAATGCACACGGCGTCCGCGCCGAGTGCCAGTGCCTTGAATATATCGGACCCGCGCCGGAATCCGCTGTCGACCAGCACGGGGATCTTGCCGCCGATCGCGCCGACCACCTCCGGAAGCGCTTCGATCGTCGATCGCCCGCTCTCCTCTCCCCGGCCGCCGTGGTTGGAGACGATGACGCCATCCGCCTGATACTGGAGGGAGAGGACCGCATCTTCAGCGGTCACGATGCCCTTGAGCACGACCTTCATCAAGGTCGAGGCCTTCAACCTCCGGACGAAATCCCAGGAGAGATTGTCCGCGAGCGGAGAGGTGAGTTTGGTGACCTCCAGTCCGTCGAACATCGGCTTGCGGCTGAAATAGGCGCCGGGTGCCGTGAGATGGCACTCTACGCAGTTGCGGGCGTCGAGCCTGCGGGCTCGCGCAAGCGTCTCGCGCCCCGCGGAGGTCGGGTTGTCGATAGTCACCGCGACCACAGGACACCCGGCCGCCTCGGCGCGTTTCACCAGGGCCTGCGTG
Source organism: uncultured beta proteobacterium (assembly GCA_963745385.1). Taxonomy (GTDB): domain Bacteria; phylum Pseudomonadota; class Gammaproteobacteria; order Burkholderiales; family Casimicrobiaceae; genus PALSA-1003. The sequence goes on along the minus strand of CAVUXI010000002.1, from coordinate 45,406 downwards.
ATATTCCAGTCCGACGTCGGGTAGAGCTGGAACCAGACAGGCGCTCCGCGCGCCGAGATCACCTCGTCCAGAGGCGAGGTCGCCAGCGTCGGAAATATCTGAAGGTGATTCCGAATCTTCGCGGCCTTGGCCACGGCCACATCGCCATCCGGATGGAATGCACGCAGGCTGCTCACCGGATCGATAACGATTGGCGTAGGCCAGGTCGTGCCGAACAATTCCATGCGGGTATCGAGCAGAGTCGTGTCCACCAACCTTCGGGGACGAATCTGGAACTTCGCGAAGCCCTCGCGATTGGCGCGGAGGGTCGCATCACTCTCCACGCCGGTCGCCAGATACGCTGCGTGGGCCACCGGCAGCTTCTTGACCGCCACCTGCTCGAGATCGAATACGTTCAACGCCTGGGCCGCGGTCGCAATGTCGGTATTCATCGCAACATCGGCTGCCAATGCCGCGCCCGCGCCACCGAGTCGTAGGGTGGCAGGAAATCCGGAGTACGCGAACAGTGGGCTTCCCGCTAGAAACTGGAGAAATCTCCGCCGGTTCAACAGGGCGTTGCTGAAGTCCTTCATCGCGTCCCCCGAGCCAAGTACGCTATTGCAGCTTCACCATTCCCATCCAGAACATCGTCGCGTTGCCGACATCTACGTCATACTTCCGGACATATTCAAGCTTGCCGTCACTGCCTATCCGGAACACGGAGAGGCTCGCAGGCACCGTCCGAACAGTTGCATCGTCTCGCGCCAACAGCGGCATGATATTAGCCGCGACCAGAATACGCCCGCTGGGATCGATGTGGAAAGTTCGTGCGTGGATCCCACGTGTATCGACGCTCTGTATTAGAGTCGGCTCACCCGTGTCCTGGTTGATCGCATAGACTGCGATGTTGTTTTCTCCGCCGATGAAGACACGCTTCCCCTCAAAGTCCGTAGTCCCGTCGGCGCGATTGACCCCGTAGACGAACCGGCCGCTCGGGTGCACGTGGACCGTGCCTGCGAGCTGCCGGGGTCGCACGTGAGCAGGATCAACCAGGGTGCCCTTCTTGAAGATCGGCTCGGGGGTGACTCTGTCTCCATCAAGTTTGTAGACCCAGAGCTGGTTTTGGCGCTCCAACGAAAGGTAGATCCACGGCTGCGACGGATGAAAATCGAGATGCCGCGGCCCGAAGCCGTAACCGCCTCCTGGAGCGATCGACACTTCCTTTGTGAGCAATCCAATGTTGAAGTCGAACACCTTCAGCGCGCCCGGATCCTCCTGCCTTCCGCCGGTGGCGTCATTGCCTCGTGTGACGAGAATGACCGACTTGTTGGATGGCGTTACGCGTGTTTGATGCGCATAAATTCCCGCGTCAAGCGGTGCCCCTTGCTTTACCTCTTCACCGAGGGTCCCATCGGAGTTAATCCGGTGAACCGTGATACCACTCGGATTGTTGTAGGCGATGAGCACATACTTGGACGGAGTGTCGGTGCTGAGATGGATCGGGCGGGACGGCAGGGATATTGGATCGCCGTGAATCCGCAGCGCACCGGATGAAGGGTCGATGCGAAAAGCGCTCGCGTGGTGCTTGTCACCAGCCGCGGCACCCAGTCCCACCCCGCCATTGCTCGACGCAACGTAGAGATATTCTCCCGAAACATGCGGCCACGCGTACTGCACGCCGGCTGGAAGCGTCACCGAGCTGCGCTTGACGAGAGCTGCGCCGTCGATGTCCACGTCGTATTGCGTCACTTCGGCCCCAACACTGGCGTAGAGCACCGCCTTGCCCGAGCGCGCCTGCGCCCACGTAATGCTTGGCGCACCAACCGAACATGCGAGTAACGAGATGAACCCTCGACGATTCACCATGATTCCTCCTTAGGAGAGCCCGACGACGGCGGTGAGCTCTAGCAGGCTAGTCCAGCGGCTTCAAGGGGTTCGGCGCACCAGGTGGCACCGACACTTCAGCGACGCTGATTGTCATTGAGACCAGCGTGTAATACCCGGCCACGCCAATCAGATCCATGACACCCTTCTCTCCGAACAGTGCAACGGCGCGTTCATACGCAGCGTTGTCGACCTTCTTGTTGCGATGGAGTTGGATGCAGAACTCGTAGACAGCAGCCTCATCTTCCTTCATGTTTGCCGGTCGCTTGCCGAGCGCGAGGTCTGCGGCAATCCTTGGGTGCAGGCCAGCCTTCATCGCCAGCGGGTGATGCGCATGCCATTCGTATTGAGAGGTCCACTCCCTCGCGGCAATAAGGATTGCAAACTCGTTGAGCCGCAGCGGTAGGGAGGTGTTGTAGCGGAGGTACTCCCCGACCTTTTGCAGGCGGTCCCCGAGGTCCGGGCTGCGAAGCCAGGCATTGAACGGGCCGCGAGCCAGCATGCGGCTGACCGCTTCGGGCCCGGTGTCACCCCCACGGGGCCCGGCCATGAGCGCCTCAACGAGTTTTTTCTGATCGGTCGTCAGCTGATCTGGCTTCAGGATCGGAAAGCGATCGGTGGTCTGCGCCGCAGACGCGGTGGCAACGGCGATCATCACCATCGCGAGTGTAAGTTTCATGTGTTCCTCCCATACAGTGAGGTGGTCCTGGTCGAGACAAATTACCGCGAGTCATTATCCAACGAGGGTGCGCATTGTCAACGCGCCTTGCTGTAACGAACCTATCGTTCGAGCCGAGTTGAAGCGCAGCGCATCATTCAAGCCTCGTACTTAGCACCGGACGTGACCGCCGGCGCCAGGAAAGGCCGGTAATCTTCGCCGCGACGATACCCGCCGAAGGCGAAGAGCCTCAAGGTTTGATTGCCGACGCGAGCACGCACGGCGTCGGCAGAAAGAGCCTGCCGTTGCGCAGGTGCGCCCGCGCGTCTTCGCGGAGTGCGGTGCGGATTGCTTTTAGCGCCTCGGGTGTCTGGGCCCGAAGCAGCGCGCGCGTTCGAACGCCACTTCGAAGCATGATGTCGAGGAGCGCGTCCGCGGAATCCAGCGTCCAGCTCAGGTGGCACCGACTCAACCCGCGCGGAAGCGAATCCCGCCTGCTCCAGAAGTCTGCGAGACTCGGCGTGGTCGCTGAACCGGAAGAAATCCGGACCTGGAGGAAGGGGCACCTGCATGTTTCCGTGCGTCTCGATGGCGCGCCGCACGAGACCGAACGTGATCGCGCGCTCGGGAGCGTCCCATACGCTGAAGGCGATGCGTCCTCCACGATTCAGCACGCGGAAAGCCTCAGCTACCGATCGCTCCGGCTTCCCGAAATGGAGAAGACCGAAGCCGATGATGACCGCGTCGAATTCGCCTTCACCAAAAGGCAGCGCTTCCGCGTCGCCTTCGCGGAACTCGATTCCAGGATGGAGCCTCCGCGCCTCCTCCACCATCGTGGCCGAGAAATCGAGCCCGACCGCGAGCGCCCCGCGGCGAACCGCGGCGGCTGCGATGTATCCCGGACCGGTTGCAACATCGAGGACGCGGATGCCGGGACGGACCGCCGCCGCGTCGAGCAACGGCTCGATCGCCTGGGTTGTGAGCGGCGCAAACGAATCGTGATACTGGTTCGCAACCTCAGCCCAGCCCGAATGCTCGAATTGCTTGAATGCTTCGGGATCGATCGCGTCGGAAGGCGGCATTGTCGGATGGACTATTGACGTTTACATAAGTACGTTACAAGTCATCGTCATCCCGGCGAAGGCCGGGATCCAAGTCATTTCAACGAGCAAATTGGGCCCCGGCCTCCGCCGGGGCGACGGTCAATATTTGTCACGCAATTTCGTAAAACTCAATGGGTGCGTGAGGGTTCTTCAAAAACAGATCGTCCCGCGCGAACACACACGGCGCGCAGAAGGTCCAGGGTTTCCCGCATTAGCATCGATCGTTGGGCCTAGCGGGACGATTGTTCATAGCGATTCAGGCACCAGCCGAATCACGCGCTCCGTCGCGCGCTCAACTGCCGTGCGCGAGTAGAGCAGTGGAAAGTATCGCCCTTCGCTCCACAGCGGAGCGAGGTCGCGGTAGTGAGGACTCTCGGGGTCGCCCGATTGCCCGGGGTGGTTCACCGCGCGCGAATTGTCCCAGTTGCCGACGTCCAGCACGATGCGAACCGAGGGGCCGTTCATTTGCCGGAAATCCGTGACGCGGCTGAGCGACTGGCTCGGCGTAAATTCACTGCCGCCCTTGGCGATCGGACCCACGTCGATGCGCGCACGCATCGCATCGTCGACGATGGGCGCGAACGGATGCTCGTTCAAGTTGAAGTGGAATTTCCCCCACTGCCAGAAGGCAGGCTCGGGTCCTTGCAGCTTTTCCATTTCCTCCCACGCCGATTTAAGCGTCGACAAGAGAAGCTGGTCGCGTTTCGCGACTGCATTGTCACCGAATCGCCCATCCGGCGCCTCCAGTCCTGCAAGCATCACGTTCATGTCGGTGGTCGAGAGAGCTGCAGCCGCCTCCGGTACAAGCACCGCCTCGCGATAGGCCTTCCGCAGGTGACGTAGTTGCCAGATCTCCTCGAGTGCGGCCTGTGGCGAATCGGGGCGCAGGCGTGCGTCCCATCCGTGCAGGAACGCGAGCGCGCGGCGCGTTTTTTCGTCGTCGGACGCGAGCGGAGCAAGGAGAATCGTTAGACGGCGTGCCGGGATCGACAAGATGTCGTTTTGCAACCGCTCCGAATCCTCGAGCGAAACTTTAGACAGCGAACCAAGAACCTCATGGATGCGTTGATCGCGGGAGGGATTCGTCCACTCGAAGCCAAGCTTGCGTTGGCGCGCCGGGTAGTCCGCTGGAATGTTGTAGGCGTTGGCCGTTGCGATAAAGCCCTGGGGCGGATTGTAGGACGACGGCAGCTCATTGCCGCGCCAGAATCCCGCCCACTCGAAACGCCCGTCTCCCGGCACAGGGAGCAGGCCGTCCCAATTCGGGCGACGCGGCGCCAATCCGCTCGGCATCCAGCCGATGTTGCCCTTCACATCCGCGTAGACCTGGTTCAGAGTCGGCGCCCCCCAGTTGACGAGCGAGGCCTGAAACGTCTTGAAGTCCTTCGCGCGCATATAGTCGACGGAGCCGAAATAAGGGCTCATGCCGGTCTCGAGCCAACCGGAACGCACGGCATAGGCGCGCCGTTTCTCCGCATCGACGTACACCACGGGTCCGTGGCGCGTGAAGGTCAGTTCGACCTGCTTCGACGCGCCGCCTCTCACGGGGATGACCTCGCGAATCACGCGAAACGTCTCCCAACCATCCTTGTACTTGTATTGCGTGGAATCGGCCGGGTTCAACTCGTAGACGTAAAGGTCCTCCTGGTCGATATTGAAGATGGTGAGACCAAAGGCGATGGTGCCGTTGTGACCGAGCGAGACGCCCGGCAGCGCCGGCTCGCCCGCACCGATCACATCCAGACCGGGCGCCGAGAGATGCACCAAGTAGCGAAGGCTCGGCGCCGAATAGGCCCGGTGCGGGTCGTTGGCGAGAATCGCGCGACCAGTCGCCGACTTCGGAGGCGCAATCACCCAGCTATTGCTGCCCTCTGGGGCCGACTCCTCCTGGAGTACCGCAACGGCTTGCGGAACTTCGGCGAGCTTAAGCACGTTTCTGGGCACGGTCACGTCTTGCGTCGCGAGCTGAAACACCTTCAGGACGTCCGCGGGAAGGCATGGATCGAGCCCGTCCGGCACCTGCGCTTTCCAATCGTTGGTGAGTCCGAAGCGAACCTGGTCCGCGTCGACGTCGTTCGTCTTGCACAAGGTGTTGGCGCGCGCGACCTCGGAGATAACGTTTCGGGTGAGCCCGTGAGAACGGATACGCACCACGTCCTCCGCCGACCACTTTGCCGGTCGGTAGTCGAGTTGCTTGAATTCCCATGGCAAGCTCGCGGGGTTTTTCACAAGCCAATCCACATACGCGTTGATGCCGTCGACGAAGCGCTGCGCGACTGGTTCGGCCTCGCGCGTTGCGTGAGCACTGTAGATGCGCCATTCACGGTCCATATCTCCGCGATAGAGGAACAACCGCGCGGCGCGATCCTGCTCGAGGAACCCCGGACCGAACACCTCCGAAAGTTGCCCGAGGCCACGGCGGCGCCATAGATCGATCTGAAAGAGCCGGTCGCGCGCGGCGTTGAACCCTTGCACAAAGAAGAGGTCTGCCTCGCTCCTGGCATATATATGCGGCACTCCCCAACGGTCGACACGAATCTCGGCTGCAGCACGAAGCCCCGGGACGCGCAGAGTCTCCAGTGGGATCGGAGCGTCCCTTGCCAAGACGTGCGGCACTGGGAGCAGCATTGTCGCGACGAGGAGGAGGCTCGCGCAAATCCGATGCAAGCGTTTCATGTCGGCGTCTCCAATCTGATCTCGCTAATTTGACTACCGCGCTCGAATGTTACGCGCGACCAAAGCGCGGATGTGAAGTTAAATCGCGTCATGGCGAAGCTGGGATTGGCGTACCGGACCTTCGAGCTCGCAGTAGAATGTGCCGTCTGCTGAGGACGTATCGGCCTTGACCCGCCTACATTCACAAGCCTGGAGGCCTGCCGTTCAGATTGCCGTTGGTTTGCTCGGCGGCGTCCTGGTTTCGGCTGCGACAATAGGGGCTCCCGCCCCACCGTCGGCGTCCTCAGGCACCTCTCCTCCCAACGGGCTCGTCGTGGTCTTGGAGAACAAGCCGCAGGAGGCCCGGTTGAGTCTCCAAGCGCTGAACAATCCCTTCATCAGCGGCGTAGCTCTGCAGATCCGCTGGCGCGACGTCGAACCGGTTCAGGGAAAGCCCGATTGGTCGAAGATCGATCAACTCTTTGCGACTGCGGAGTCGTCGAAGAAATGGGTGCAGCTCCTCATCTTTCCTGGTTTCTTTTCTCCTCCCTGGGCCATGGAAGGCGCACAAACCGCAACCTTTCCAATTCAATATGGGCCTGGTAGAGGCACACTCGAAAAGCTTCCGCTCCCTTGGGATCGGGTGTACCTCGGGCATTGGTTCGACTTTCTGAAACAACTCAGCGCGAAGTACGGAAAATCTCCCGCGTTCAGGGCGGTCGCTGCCGCGGGACCGACATCGGTCTCCGCGGAGTTCACGTTGCCAGGCACGCCCGAAGATGTGCAGAAGTGGCGCAGCCTCGGCTATACCCCGAGCAAATACATAGCGGCCTGGCAGGAGGTCTTCCGCGCGTATGCGGCGGACTTCCCGAATCAGTACGTCTCACTCTCAGCAGGCACTGGCCTGAATATCGACGACCGGAGCCAACGAGATGCGCGAGAGCGCAGGCCCACCAAGGAAGCAGTCATCGAGGAGGGAATTGCTACCCTAGGGCACCGATTCGTCCTTCAGAACAGTAATCTCGATGGAAATCCGGAGCCGGCTCGCGGACCTCACAACGTTCCTCTCGTAATCAGTTATAACGGACGTATCGTCACCGGTTTTCAACTGCGTACCTCTTGCGTGCGCAACAGCGCCGACATGGGCGCGGAGGGAGACCCTGCGCTCGCTTTGAGGAAATCGATCGATCGAGGGATGAAGCCGAACGATGCCGGGCGCCGTGTCAATTATTTGGAAATCTACGAACCCGATGTTCTTGCCGACGAAATGCAACCAGTCCTTCGCTATGGATCTTCGCTGTTCGCACGATAGAGGTGGGCACGGAACCAAAATGTCGCCGCGTTCCGCTTCTCAGAATCGCCGACTCCGTCTGTCGCTTTGCCATCCAATCTGTCCTTGCAGCAAGCGTCCTTAGCGGTCGTACAACGTTCTCCGTGCTTCGCGCTTAGGTGTCCAAGCAGAGACGCTATTAGTCCCAGACAATGTACGATCGAAATGACTCACACGTTTTGCAACGGCCGAGATCGACCCACTCCTCCCTACATTGTTCGGCGGTCTAGCGCTTGCGCAGCAGCAAGACTTGGTGGAACGGTTGGAGGAGGTCGGTGTGCAGGACCTGCAGGCCGCCGACGTGTTGCACCATCTGCTGCAGCAGGGCCAGGTCGAAGACGTGGTGGTGCATCCCGCGGTTCGCCAGGTTGTCGGCGTCGCGCCGACGCAGGAAGTCGCGCGACGGCAGTCCCGTCATGACGATGTCGATGCGCTCCACCCATTCGTCCAGGTGGCTCAGGTCGTCCTCGCCCATGTCGGCGCGTTCGTCGTCCACCAGGTGGGCCAACGGTGTCACCTCCCGGCCGTGGTCGAAGCAGGCCTCTTTCCACGGCAGTATGAACAGCAGGTGTCCGCCGCTCCTGACCAGCCTCTTCGCCTCGCGCATTACCGCCAGCGGGTTGGCGCTGTGCTCGAGGCAGTGGCTCGACAGCATGAAGTCGTACGTCGCGTCCGCCACGGGGACAGACCGCGCCTCGCAGATGAACTGACGCCCGGTCTCGACGGTGCCCCGCGGCCTGTAGTTCTGGCCTTCCTTCAGGTTGCCCTCCCACATAGTGCGGGTCGCGAAGTTGCATCCGTCCACGCGCCGCGCCAGCCGGTACACAGGGACGGCGCCCTCGAACACGTCGCTGGGGCCGCCGGTCTCTATGCCGTGCAGCCCCGCGAAACAAGGAGCGTACATCGTGGCGAAGTTGGCGATGGTCCACGGCAGCTTGTCGACCCACCGGCGTCCCTCGTTGAGCCCGTATTGGATGAAGTGGCTCCTGGCATCTTGCTCCGTCCTCAACGAGCCCGTCAGGTCGGGATACATGTCTCGGTAGATCTGCCAAGCGCTCATCTGCTTCTCTCGGTTGAATGACGCGATTATAAAATTGTTTATCGTGTAGATGGGTTCAGCAGTGCGCGAGACGTTCTTGCATGCAGAAGTGAATCGGCCATCGCCTCAGAGCCGCTGGTTCAAGAAAAGCCGCTGCAATGCGCTATTGCCCCCATGCGTGGCGCCAGCTAGAGCAGTATCGTTACGGAATGGCGATCCGCGTCGAGTGCTACGCTGGCTATCGAGGAGAACAGGAGCCGCTCGCGTTCTGGCTTGGGGAGCGCCGGCTCGCCGTGCGTGCTGTGGTCGATCGCTGGTTCGCGCCCACGCAGCGCTGGTTCAAAGTCGATGCCGACGACGGCGATATGTACGTGCTTCGACACGATGAGACGAGCGGAGATTGGGAAATCGCCGCGTATAGGGGCGGGACAGCTTGACATTGCCCGAGCTTGATGCCGCGAGCGATCTGATGTCCCACTTCGCGCAGCGTGATGACCTACACCTTTGTATCATTGTTTCAACTCCAATGAAGGCAGAGACTGGCGTCACGGCATCCGGCGAACGTTCTCGAATCCGGGATGCCCGTCCCCCCACCCTACGGAGCCGAGCATGTCCGCAACCGTTTCGTCCACGTTCTCCCACCGCTTCCGCCGAGTCGGCCTCGCCGCCAGCATGGCGCTGGGCGCCCTGTCGGAGCACGCCGCGCCCACGCCGTTCCCGGCCGACTTCCGCAGCTCGCAGGTGGTGAACGCCGACACGACGATCAACGTCCGCGTCGGTGGTCACGGGCCCGCGGTCGTGCTGATCCACGGCTTCGGCAACACCGGCGACATGTGGTCGCCGATGGCCGCCGTGCTCGCGAAGGACCACACCGTCGTCGTGCCCGACCTGCGCGGCATGGGCCTGTCCTCGCACCCCGTCGGCGGCTACGACAAGTGGACGCAGGCCGGCGACATCCGCGCCGTCCTCGACAAGCTCGGCATCGACCGCGCCGACATCGTGGCCCACGACATCGGCACGATGGTCGCGTATGCCTACGCGGCGCGCTATCCGGACAAGACAAGCCGCCTGGTCGTGATGGACTCGCCGATACCCGGCATCCCGCCGTGGAACCAGATCGTGCGCCTGCCCGCGTTGTGGCACTTCAACTTCGGCGGCCCGGACGCCGAGCGCCTGGTCGCCGGCCGCGAGCGCATCTACCTCGACCGCTTCTGGAACGAGTTCGCCGGCGACCCGTCGAAGATCGACGAAGCGACCCGCCGCCACTACGCCGCGATCTACGCCAGGCCCGGCGCGATGCATTCCGCGTTCGCCCAGTTCCTCGCGATCGGCCAGAAGGACGAGGCCGACAACCTCAAGGCGATGGAGACGAAGCTGGCGATGCCGGTGCTCGCCATCGGCGCCGCGAAAGCCTTCGGCGCCAACGTGGCGGTCGTCATGCGCAACGCGGCGACTAACGTGCAGGAACTCGTCGTGCCGAACGCCGGCCACTGGCTGATGGAGGAAGCGCCCGCAGCGACGATCGCCGCCGTGCAGGACTTCCTCGCAGCGCACTGAGTCCGGCGGCCGCTCCTTCGCTGCTTTTTTGGACAGCAACGAGCAACGGGGATCGCACCTTCGGCACGCTGGGTGCCGGATGATGAGATGACTTCCGTACTGCTTCTGGCACTCGCGCCCACCTTCTTTGTCATGCTGCTCGGCTACAGCGCGGGGAAGCTACGCATCGTCAACAACATGCACGTGGCGGAGCTCAACATCGTGGTAATGGCCTACGCATTGCCCGCAGCACTGTTCCTCGCGGTTGCCTCAACCAAATGGTCCGCGTTGGTCGCGCAGTGGGCTCTGCTGCTCTCACTGGCAGTAATGATGATGGTGACCTACGCCGTCTGGTATCTCTACCAGCGCCTCGGGCGGAAACAAGACTCCGGCGAGTCAGCTCTTCAGTCGCTCGCCGTTGGCCAACCAAACTTTGCCGCCGCGGGCTTCCCCGTGATTACGGCGCTTGTCGGCCCTGGACATCTATCCACTGTCGCGCTGGCCATCGCCGCAGGATCTCTGCTTCCATCGCCGGTGACGCTGGCCTTGCTTGAACTTGACCAGCGAAGATCGGCATCGAAATCCGACACCAAAGACACTTCAAAAAGTAGCGGGACGCGAACCGCAATGGCAGCGGTGCATGCGCTTTCCAAACCCATTGTGCTGGCACCGGTCTTCGGCCTGTTCGTCTCGTGGATTGGATGGTCGATTCCGAAGGTGATCGAAACATCCCTCCAACAGATCGGTTCGGCAGCGGGCGGGATGGCGCTCTTCGTGACGGGCCTGGTCCTCTCACAACGGGAATTCCACCTCACGCGAAACGCACTGCTGGGCGTCGGCGTGGCTAATGTCGTTCAGCCGCTTCTGACATTTGCTCTCTGTATCGGCATCGGAGCCGATGTGGAGATAACAAAGCTTTCCGTTGTGATGGCAGCACTGCCGTCCGGATTCTTTGGAGTGCTGTTTGGGACGAGCTACGGCCGCCGATCGTCTGAAGCCAACTCGATGATTATCGCGAGTACGATCTTCTCGGCGATCACATTGGCCGTGGCAATAGCATGGACCTACAGCTATCGCGAATAGCTTTCTGAATCCGTTCTCAGTGCTCCGTACGTGTTACGCGCGGGCAAACCGACACCGTTCGTTACATCTTGACCGTCGCCGCGGCAACCGCTCGGCCGTTATCATCGGGTCATCCACCACCGAGGTATGTCCCAATGAAGAGCGTTCTCTTTGCGCTAGCCGCAGTCGTCGCATTGTCGTCAGGCGTCGCCCTGGCAGCCGACCAACCATCAAGCACCGGCCCACGCGCTGCCTGTAAGGCCGACGTGGAGAAGCTCTGCTCAGGAGTTCATCCTGGAGGCGGCCGCATCGTTGCTTGCTTAAAGCAGAACGAAGCCCAAATATCTGCGACCTGCAAGGATGCGATAGCGAAGGAGCGGGGAAGAAAAGCTCCGTCCACATCCGGCTCAACCCCCCTGACTGGATCACGGTCCCTATTTGAGACCGGGAGGCGATTTGGCAACGGGAGACGATTTGGCGCTGTGAGACGATTGCAGAATGCTCTTGATATTAGCGGAGCCGCCTGTTTGGGCGCCGCAGGCCTGACAAGTGCCGGTGCACACTCCCTGGGCGGTACAAGACACCTCCCCTTTCGGGGTCTTACAGCCGTAGCCACCGGGGCCTGTGCCCTTGGTGGTGTTTCCGCCCGCGTTAACACAATCCGCTCCAACGGCCCCAACGTTATATGTGCCATTAAGTTTGGCGGTTCCAGCCGAGGCATCCCCTACGAAGCCCAACGTGGCCATGGCAAGAGCGGCGGCGGCCAGCACGGATGTCGTCCGCGATATGACAGAGGTCAGCTTGCACATTTGTAATCTCCTTGATGTCGAGTAAAGCCGGTGAACGCGGTTGCAGCAACCCCCCGCTGCGCTCAGGGTGGGGCCCTTCCCTGCGCGCCACGAGCGGAAGTATGTAACTGACGAGGCCTGGCAAACAAGCCGTATCGCCCGCCAGCCCAGGGCAATTTTCGCAATACGCCCAGGTGACGTTGCAGAGAATCGCATGCGCAGCCCTGCATCAGCTACAGCCCGAGCTTCGCCTCGATGATCTTCAGCCTTTGCCTTAGTTGCGCGTTCTCTCGATCCTTCTGTTGCAGCATTTGGTGCAGGCCTTGAATTGCGGCGAATGCAACACCATCGGCGTCGACAGTGCTGATGCCTTTGTCGGTCTCACCCAATCCGAACGCGGCACTGAATTCCTGCGCCATCGGCCCCATGTGTCGGATCGACGCGTCCTGCGCCTTCCAGTTCCAGGTCGCAATCGGAAGGGCCACGAGCTTGCGCAGCACCTCGCGCGAATCGACTAGGCGAACGCTGTCCTTGCCTGCGCGATCGCTGAAAGTCGTCCACGCGCCTGCGCCGGTTGGCAGTTGTGCGCCTGTGTAGGGTCCGGTCCCGGCGGTAAGAAAATAGAAGCCGCCTAGCGCACGCATGACGACCTGGTTGGCTCCCCCGCTGCAATTGACCTCGTTGAAGGTGGAGCCGTCACCCCAAACAAAGCACCCGTCATTGTTGGCATTTGCATGATTCCCGGCGGCGAAGCTGGCGACCCCGCCGGCGGTGTTGGCCACACCGCCGGGCACAGTACTCCATTGACCGCTGGCTACATTGCCAGAGCCTCCCCCGACGCTGCTTTCTAATTTGCTGGCGATGTTGCCGGCTCCCCCGGCGACAGTACTCTCGTCGCCGCTGGCGGTATTGCCAAGGCCTCCACCGACGCTGCTGAACGCACCGCCGGCCGTGTTACCGTTCCCGCCGCCGACAGTACTCTGGTTGCCGCTGGCGGTATTGCCAGAGCCTCCGCCGACGCTGCTGTACGCACCCCCGCCGGCCGTGTTACCGCTCCCGCCGGCGACGGTGCTGAAATTGCCACTTGCAGTGTTGCTAAATCCTCCGCTGTCGGTTGCGTTGAGACCCGTGATCACGTGCGTTCCCGCCGTAGTTGCTCGGCCGTCGGAAATAGCCGACCGCGTCGGCAATGACCTGTGTGGTCACCTGCGCCGGAAGTCCGAGATAGAACTTCACCGTCCCATCCACAGGCACGATCGCGGTATTGGCCAGCCCTCGGTTGGCGCTGAAGTCCATCACCACCGATTGCGTCAGCGTAGCGAAGTCGCTCGAGCTGCTCGCCGCCAGGAAAGCATCGAAGTTGGGATTGAGAACGGTGAGCGTAATCGCGATTGCCGCAAAGGAAGACGGCAGCCCGCAGCTGGTCGTCGACCCGCCTTGGGGTGCAAAGTTCGCCAGGTTGCCCGCGACGGGGAAAGCGCTTCCTCCGACCATCTGAGCGTTGTACGGAGGCGTTGTTCCATGCCGGGTATCGAGAATGCGGCACGGAACAATGGGGGTGTAGACCAGGTCGTCGCCGGTATCGCCGAGCGCCTTGGCGTGCATCAGCACCGGAGACACGGCGGCACCAGTGTGCACCAGCGCGCCGGCGACGACATTGCGCAGACCTTCGACGTTCCCGGCGAGGCTCGCCGCCAGCAAGTGATCAGCGCGCAGGCCGGAGAGGATCCCCCGCAATTGCGCAGAATTGATTCCCGCGTTCGACGCGGCCAGGCGATCGCCCCACTCGCCGACGATACGATCGATCACGGTGGAGCGATTCTGATCGATGGTCAGGAGCGCATTCGGAACAACGTGCTGCGCTGCGACGCTACCGCCAGCCAATCCGAACACGACCGCTGCAGCGGTTACGCATATGCGTCGATACATTGTGTTTCCCCTTTGAGGTCCGAGGGGAAAGTATAGTCAATTCCAAAAAAAGAGCCCGCGATGGTCGCGGGCTCCGGGTGCGGACAGAGATGGGACTAGTGGAGGATCTTGGCGAAGTTCCAGACATCGAGCGTGCCAAGTCCGGCAGCGGGGCTGTAGCCGTTGCGGCCGAGATAGAACCAGTTGTTGCCATACGGGATCGCGTGCAAGGGCGCGCCCGGGTTGCTATAGGCCTGGCCGGTAAGCGCAAGGACGTAGAGCGGGTAGTTCAGCAGTCCAATTCGGTGGCCGCCCACGTATTGTCCCAGCAGGGCCGAGACGCCGGCCAGTTGTGGCGCGACAAAACTCGTGCCGCCGAAGAACGTGTCAACCTCAAGTGCGTGCGTAGCCGACGAAGTGTAGTAAATGACGTAGCCGGTGTCCGGATCGGCGTTGAACGAGACGTCCGGGACATTGCGGCCCGGATAGTTGGCGGGGAGTGCATACACCAGTGTTCCATTGTCGACCAAACGCTGGCCGGGCTGGCTGCGTTGAATACCCGGAAGAAGAAGCTGGTATAGGGGAACCGTGAAGAGAATGCTCACGCCTCCGCCGTCCCCGACAGGGAAGATTCCGCACGCGACGGGATCGGGAATCCCAAGCGCGTTGCACAAACCCTGGAGGTAGTCCCACGACCATGCCCGCTCGTGCGGGACGTTGACCGAGAAGGTTGTCGTGCATGCCTGATTGAGGCAAAACTCCTGGACGCCCGCGAGCGTCGTGCCACCCGCCGCGGTAATTGCCGGGTCGCTCGCGGGATAGTCCACGCTCAGCGTCCGGGTAGAGTCGGGGAGAGGGAAAAACTCGTTCGCATCGTAGGCGCCGGAATCCCCCGACGCCGCGAAAACGGTCTGTCCCTGGATCGCGGCGCGAACGAGCAGCTCATGGATCGCCTGAGTTGAGCCTACGGTCCGCCCGGTGGTTGGATCGGTGACCGGAGCATTCTCGAGGTTGTTCAACCACTCCCATGCGCCCCAGCTGATCGAGAGAGTGTCCGCCGCATTGACATCGATAGCCGACGCGAACACGTCGACAAAGCCTTGGTTGGTGTTGGGCGCCTGGTAGACGATGATCCGTGCCCCCGGCGCGATTCCGCCGGACTGTTCGACATCGAGCGTTGTCTCGTCCGAACCGGATGCATCGCTGGGCGCGCCGGGTCCGCCGTCGACATTGACGATCTGGATGCGGTTGGGATTTACCGAAAGCCCGACCGCGCTCCAATACGCAAAGGCATCGCTCGAGGTGAAGCTCGCGAGCGTCATGATGCCAACCGTGCGGCCGCTCCCCGAGACCCCGCGCCGGTAGAGCGGTTGCACGTCGTAATAGTTGGCAAAGTCGGTAACTGTCCAGAGTCCGGGTGAATTGCCCGGCGCTGCCGCCGGCGACGCCGATTGCGGATTGGCCGGCTTCCGCTGAGCAACCTTGCGATGTGGGTAAAAGTTGGGGCGCGTGTCGAGGCCGACGACGGCTGAGACCGACGCTGCAATTTCAGCGGGGATCGTCGCCGGACTGAGAGGCGCGTAATAGGTGTAGCCGGGGGCGCTCTGCTGCGCGGGAACTGCATAGCTGTGCAGGGTCACGCCGAAAGCGCTCTCCATATCCCTGGTCAGGCCGGTCACTTTGAGTGTGGTGGCGGTGGTCGATTGCGCCGTCAGCCCGTATCGGGCGAGCGCTGCAACGACCGTCGCAACGTCGGCCGCCGTGGGCGCAAAGCGCGCCACGAACTGGTCCGCGGTCAGAAACTGGTGAAACTGCGGATCGCCAGCTGTGTGGAGAGAAGTGAGCAAGCTTTCTGCCGCGTTCAGGTTGTGCAACCTGAGGGCAATCGTGACCGAAATCGGCGTTGTGGCCGATGGACCCGGGCCGATATCGATAGACGCAGGCGTTGCGGAAGTGGGATAAGGCAATGCCGCATTCGTCGCGGCGGGCTGAGCCATCGCGTTCGAAAGCGCCCCGAACACCAGGAACAACAACATCGGCAATCCGTTTTTCGCAGTTCTCACGAGTTCTCCCATACCGCTGATCTGCGCGGCGACAAAGTTTCCAGATTTCGAATGAGCGATCGCGCCCGGCGATGTGCGGCCCCCAGTCGCGTCGCTTTCTACCTCCAAAGCAGCAGCTGCGACGTCGAATTTATTCCGCGTTGAAAGCGGAGAAGCCGCACCACCATGCGACCGCCCGCCGTCTGAATTACCGACATGGATGATCGCGTGAATTCCGCCGAAATGCTGTCAGCAGTTCGTCAGAAACTTGCTCTGCCAGATAACGTTTTCCGGCGAGTGTTACCGCGACGCATTGCCTCGTCGCGCACCCGCAGTGGAGCCGCGAAATGACGCGCATGCAGGTTCGAATTCATTCGCACGCGGCGCCGGCAATCGACAACGCGCCCGAATAAATTCGGGCCTGCAGCAGCGCCGCGCGCGGGAAGAGCCGCGAAATGACGCGCATGCAGGTGCCAATTCATTCGCACGTGGCGCCGGCAATTGCCAACGCGCCCAAATAAATTCGGGCCTACTGCAGCGCATCGCGCGGGAAGCTGCTCCGGGAGCTCCGCGCTTCGACTCCTATCGGCAGGTGGTAACTTTGGGGATAACTTCCCGCTAACATGCCTTCCCCCCGCGCGCCAACAGTCAGCGGGCTGCGGATTCTGTCCGGACAGAGCAGGACGGTCTGAATGTTTACTCGTGCCGACTCTCGCCTGAGGGCGATCGCGCGGAAGTGTGAATATTCACCTTGAAAGTACGTATGAAGCAGATAGAGTCAGATAAGTCGATGTGATAGTTGCCGCGGCGATGCGGGGGCAAAAGTGTCGTTGGACGGCGTGGAGAAGAAGGCCGTTCATAGGAGCGCTAGGAAGCGCACGGATGCAAGATGACAAGGAACCGCTTAGCGCCGGGCGATATTCACTGGCGCGCGAGCAGCGTCGCCGATGGCACCGCAACGCCCGACGATGCGCGCGAACTGATTTCGGAATTTGTTCGTCAAGCTCGTACAGATTCGCTTGAACCTCGTTTGATTGAGCATGTATCCGATTGCTTCGCGGCTTTCTTGGCCGAGGAGAAAAGACTACTGCCGGCTCCCGAAGCTGACCGCCTTGGCCTGACACTCGTCCGGGTCGCAACGCTCGAAGAGGCATTTGGAATGATCCGCGTTATGCGCGGACGACCCGATCCCGATCGAGATACACGTTGCATTGTCGCAATGGAGGTGCTGGAAAGAATGCTTTCAGGAGAAACCCTAGGGGTGGCGTCGGAATTTGTCGCGGCCGATCGACGCGCTGCCGCACTGGCAATATCGTCGGAAACGGAGGTGCGCGAGACATGGGCCAAATACAAGTCGGATGGATTGCTTTGGCTGCGCATTTCGAGACTGTGCGATATCGATCCGTCCGCGCCTCGGTGGACACACACGGAAATGGAACGCCTGACGGAATTGTTCGAAGGTGAACCGTGGTTTGTCCCGCCCGGCGTCGATCCGAAAGCGGCATCGATACACCGTTAAGGCACTTCAGGAACGTGCAGGATTGTTAGATCGAATCCGCAGACAGTCAGCGTCAACGCCCGCAGTCGGTTCGCGGTTACTGCTGCAAAGGGATCTTACTCACGGTTGCATCGAGGTCGGCGCGCATGCGGCGGAGCATGTCATCGGTCTCTGACGCGGAGCCGTGGGCGTAGTAGGCGAAGTAGTCCGCGGCCACGTCCGCGGCGACCTGACCGAGGATCCAAGTTCCAGCGGCGAGCATCGGCATGAACTCGGGAAAGTCGCCATCGGTGGCCGCGAAATATTGGAACCGGTCTTCACGATGGTGCGGCGCGATGAATTGAATGGCACGCAAGACCTTGACGGGGGGTGATGGTAGATCGCGGGCGAGCGCATCTTGCAATGCATCGAGCAGCGAATGACCGATCCGCGCGCCAAGATCGCCGGGCGTCACCCCCTTGGCCCGCAGGAACGACTTCAACGCGAACTCGATGCCCTGTGCCGCTAGATGGTAATGTGCCTGCGACTCGTTGCACGTAATTCGCATATCCTCACATAGCACCTGAGCAGCCTTGAGGTAATCGTTGCCGTAACGCCACAGCGCCAGCGCTGACGTGCGCCTCGATTCGTCGTCGACATCGGTCTGTTGCATTGGCAATCCTCCTTCCGTACGCGTAGGCGACTCGCAACAACTCGCACCCCGTCGGCACTGAGAGTGCCGAATTGAATTAGGTTTCCATTGCGGACGTGAAGTTCCCTGGGTGATCGCTCGCGTGCGAGCGAGCCGCCCCGATTCCCACTTGCAAAATCACTCCCTGAACTCGGGAAAAGCCGCGACGCCAAATGCATCGCGCTGATTTCATCTTCGATTTTCGGCACAGGGCAATGGTTTGCACGAATACCATAGATTTGCACGCCCTAGTCTCGAAGTCACCGGAAGCAACAATCCATGGCACATATCTTGCGGATACCCCTGGTATCAGCCTTTGAGTTGCCCGCAAAGCGCTAATAGACCCTGGAAGCGAATGGGAGGCGCTCCACTACGCCACAATCGGACGAAATTTGCGCGATGTCATTGCCGCGTGACTTAAGTGACTATCATGGACACTCCCACCCCTTACTTGCCTCCCCCGAGCGGGACAGCTCACCCCAGCGCCTCGGTCACCGCGGATGACGTGAGCCCGCGTGTGCTCGGTTCGACCGAAAGTCCGCTTAGAGCCGCGTTGGCACGTATTGTCTTCACCCCTGGCCACGATCCGAGACAGACGCTAAGGCTGCGCCGCTACTTCGCAGCAGCAGGGACCTCGCTTTTGGCGATCGGTCTATTGTTTGCATGTCAGGTGCAGGGAGTTCTCAGCAACTCCGCGTTCCTGCAAATTGCCACGGCCATCCTCTTGGCGATTCTCGTTTTCTACATCGTGTTCCGCTCCGGGCTTAATCTGAAACTGCCCGATCCGAGTCTCACCGAACCGCAAATGTTGACCGCGACGCTGATCGTCCTGTACGCGATGTATTCGGCAAATTATGGCCGCGGGGCGTTCCTGATCCTCCTTCTGATGGCCTATCTGTTCGGCGTGCTGCGTCTAAAGACCAGGGCGTTATTGCTGTACGCGCTATTCATGCTTGCGGCGTATGGAGCGGTGATCGTCCTGCTGCTGCAATTCAAACCTGAGACTCTGGACCTGCGTCTGGAGTCCCTCCAATGGCTGGCACTCGCGATCACTCTCCCATGGTTCGCCCTCATGGGTGGCTACATCAGCGAGCTTCGCGCGCGACTGCACAAGAGCAACGCGCAGCAGCGCGAATCACTCCAAATGGTCAAGGCCAGCGAAGCCAATCTGGCAGAGGCGCAGCGCATCGCGCGCCTTGGAAGCTGGACATTCGACCCTGCGACCGGCGCAACAGAATGGTCGTTGGCAACGTACCGCATCTTCGGCGTTGATCCTGCGCGCGAGCCCCTGTCTGGTGAGGCCTTCCTGCGACTCATCCACTTGGAAGATCACCATCGCTATAACGAGCTGATTAGAACCGCATTGCGCGAAGGCCACCGTTGCGAAAGCCAGTTTCGCATCGTGTCAAAAGGAGGTGAAATCTGCTGGGTGCACGCGGTGGCTGAACCTGTTATTAGCGATAAGGGTTACGCGGCATTGCTGCGTGGCACGTTCATGGATATCAACCAGCGCAAGCAACTCGAGCATCGCCAGGCACTGGAGCACAACGTAACGCGCCTGTTGGCGGAGGCCGAGACGATCGATGAAGCCATGCCTAAGATCATAAGAATGGTTTGCGAGACCTTCGGCTGGGATTGCGGGGCCTATTGGCGATGGGATAAACGAGACCGATTTCTGTGCTGCTCCGACACCTGGAGTGTCAACTCCAGCGAGGTCAGCGAGTTTGTCGCACTCAGCAAGCAACAAAACTTTGTGCCGACGCCAGCAGGCTTGATCCGGCGCGTGTGGTCGACCGGCGAGCCCGTTTGGATCGCAGACGTCTCCAGCGAGCCCGGTTTTCTGCGTGCTTCCATCGCGGCCAAGGCTGGTTTGCACGGGGCATTCGCGTTCCCCATCAAGTTAGGGGACGAGCTTTGCGGCGTCCTTGAGTTTTTCGTCCGCAGCGTCTGCCAACCGGATGCAGCATTGCTTCGCATGGCTCAGTCCATCGGCTTGCAGATTGGTCAGTTCATAGCGCGCACTGCCGCGCAAAGGCAGATCCGTCAGCTCGCCCACTTCGATTTCCTGACCGGCCTGCCGAACCGCACCTTGTTCAATCAACTTCTGGACCACGCGCTTACCAAGGCGCAACGTCGTGGTCGGCAGCTGGCGATACTATTCATCGACCTCGACGGCTTCAAGCAAATCAATGACCGCTTTGGACACGACGCCGGTGACCACCTTCTGGTGACGTTCACCATGCGACTTCGAGAAAGTCTGCGAAGATCGGACCCCGTTGGGCGGCACACCGGGTCTGACACCGCAGCGCGCCTAGGGGGCGACGAGTTCGTCGTGCTAATCGACGAGTTTGCGGACCCATCCGAACTCGAGGCGGTCGTGAAAAGAATTCTCGCCGCAGCCGCGGAACCGTTTCCCCTTGCGGGGCCGGAGGGTGAGGTCAGCGCGAGTATAGGGATCAGCATCTATCCGGCCGATGGCACCGATATCGAGAGCCTGACCAAGAGTGCCGACAGTGCCATGTACCGCGCAAAGCAGGCGGGAAAGAACACGTACCGATTTTTCTCGGACGGCACGGACCAACGGCATCGCGCTGGTATGCGCTGAAATCAGCAGCGCAATACGGATTCTCTGCGAGTCAACGGTCCGACGACAGTAAATCAGCGCTCGTTTTCGCAAGCGCGCAACGGATTTGCGCCCCTGCCCGTTTAAATTCCGAGACAGAAGTCAGATGCGCGCGCCTATACTTCCCCTGGGGCCTCAAAGGGGAAACACAATGTATCGATGCATATGCGTAACCGCTGCGGCGGTCATGCTCGGGGTGGTTAGCGGGAGCACCTCAGCGCAGCAAGTTGTTCCGAGTGCTCTCTTAACCATCGACCAGAATCGTCCTGCGGTGGTCGACCGGATCGTCAGCCAATCGAACGCCGGTGTCAGCTCAGCGCAATTGCGGGAGATATTGAGCGGCCTTCGCGAAGGCTGCAAGCCATCGAGGCGAAGCTCGGGATGTAAACGGAGCATCGGCGCCGTGCAGGTGTGTTACAAATGTCTCAGCAGAGAGACAAAGGGGTAAGCTCGGCTCGCTTTAACAAGGATTTCGGTCATGGTGACCGGGCTGCTTTGCGAATTTTCAATCCTGTGAAACAGCGGGTCGCTTGAATAATCGGCACACCTGTCGCTCCTGGAGTCCGTAGCCATGCGTAACGCGATTGCCATCCTCCTTTTGCTATTGTCCTCTGCCCTGACGTGCAGAGCGGCGCCACCAACGGACGAGTCGATCGACACCCTCCTGACGCTCACCAAGACCGCGTCGCTCCTTGAGTCCATGTACGGCAACATGGAGCAAGTAATGCGTCAAACGATAGCGCAAGCCGTTGCAGGGAAGAGCCTCTCAGCGGAGCAGCAACGCTTTCTTGACGCCGCGCCCGCTCGATTTGTAGGGGTCATGCGACAGGAGCTTTCCTGGGAGAGCCTCAAACCCGTGTACCTCAAGATCTATAGAGAGAATTTCACTCAGGAAGAGATTGACGGACTGATCTCGTTCTATCAAAAGTCCGGTCGGAACAGCATTCGCCAGCAAGATGCCAATCGTCATGCAAGAGTCCATGACGAGTATGCAGTCCAGAATGAAACCGATGATGGAAAAGATGCGGGCGGCTATGAAACAAGCGCTCGAGGAAGCGAAAGTCTCCAAGTAGCCGGCCGTCCCGGATGGCCATCCAAGAGCGGACAATAGCCTTCAATTCACAACAAAAGAAATTCAGATGGACCGCCGTACGTTCATTGGTGCTGTGGCGGCAGGGATAATTGCTGCGCCGCTTGGCGCGCGCGAGAAAGGCGCGACAGCCATCCGCCGCATCGGAGTCCTGGGGTCCGGCGCGCAGCCGACTCCGGCCGAGCTCCTGCAGGCTTACGCGCCCTTGCGCGAGCTCGGATGGGTGGAGGGTCAGAATCTGCTCGTCGAACGACGCTACGCGAACGGCAGAGCTGAACTCCTCCGGCCCTTCGCTGAGGAGCTCGTTCGGCTCAAAGTGGAACTCATCGCAACGAATGGCACGGACGCCACGCTTGCGGCGAAGAACGCTACGACCACCATACCGATCGTTATCTGGTCTGCCGGCGACCCGGTGCGAACCGGTGTCGTCACGAGCCTGGCCCGGCCTGGCGGAAATATCACCGGCTATTCGAGTGTTTCCGTGGAGCTCGACGCCAAGCGTCTCGCGCTGCTGCGGGAACTGTTGCCGGCCGTGCAACGCATCGGCGTGCTGGAGAATCCAACCAACCCTATTTTTGGCGTCAAAAATAAGGAGAACGAGCCCCTGTACCGGTCGCTTGGCATGCAGACGGTCATGATCGACGCCGCCACTGCTGGCGAATTGGAGAACGCAGTTGCGGAAATGGCTCGACAGCGAGCGCAGGCGGTCGTGGTGGTCGCCGATAGCCTGTTCAGAGTAAACCGTGACCTGATCATGAGCGCCGCGCTAAAGCACGCATTGCCGACACTGGTCGAGGGTGGCGATATGCTGGAGGCCGGCGGGTTGTTATCCTATACGGTCAGCCTGGCAGAGCTGAACCAGCGCCACGCTGCCTTTATCGACAAGATCCTTCGCGGAGCAAAACCTGCCGATCTTCCGATCGAGCAGCCGACCAAATTCGAGCTTGGGATTAACCTGAAGACCGCGAAGGCACTCGGAATCTCGATCCCGCCGTCCTTGCTGCTGCGCGCGGACGTGGTGATTCAGTAATCGCGAAGAGGCGTTCAGCTGCTCTTCTTCGCCGTGGCTCGCTGCACGCGATGGCTGAATACCGCGTCTGCATTCTTTTTCTGCGCATCCGGCATATTGGCATAGAGCGCGTCTACGGCTGGAATGAGCTTCTTGACGCCGGCCACGTGGGCTTCAGCAATTGCTTCGTAAGAGTGCAGATCGTCGATCGCAGTCATCGCCTTCGCGTTGGCCGTCCGCTCCTCGATTAGCGCGCCGGTCGTCTTGGCGTTATCGCGCATCACATCGGCGACAGCTTGCCATTGCGCTTCTTCGGCAGGAGTAATTTTCAACGCATTGTGAAGAGACTTGATGCGCACCTCGACCGCGTCGTTAGCCGGTGTCGATTTCTTGGTCGACATTGTCTTCGCTGCCGGTGCTGGCGACGCCTGCGCAATCGCCGCTGAAGGAAGGATCAAGGCGGTGCCGACAATGACTGCAGTGGTAAGCGTTCTACCGATTCGATGGATAGGGAATGGCATGATTCTCTCCAGAAGTGTCGCCAGTGTACGTAACGTCGGTGGTCAGTGATGTCCGCGATCGCCACCACCGCCGTGACCGCCACCATGTCCACCGTCGCCGTGGCCTCGGTCACCGTGTCCTCGGTCAACGTGTCCTCGGTCGCCGTGTCCTGCACCAAAGCCGAGGCCGAGGGAGAACCCGTCGAAGACGACCGGCGGTTGGTAGACCGGCGCTACCACGTCATAGTCCGGCTGCGCATAGACGGGCTCAGGGCCGGGGTAGCACTGTCCGTCGGTATACAGATAGTACCCAGGAGGGCAAGACGGAGGTACCTGCGCGATGACGGGCGCAGCAGCCGATGCTGCGAGGGTCAAAGCGATGACACTTGCAAGCGAAATTTTCCTCATCGGAATATCCAGTCGGTCATAGATCGCGCTCAAAGAAACGTCGTCGATCCGCTAATAATGAATCGCCATTCAAGTCAGGTGATGTTTGGACCCTCCGCTGCGCGAAAAATTCGGCGTCGCGCAATGGATCGAGCGACTTCATTTGAAAATCCGCGACGAGCGCAAGCTGACACATGGCTGACAGCGAATCGGTCATTCATCGCCGTAACCCGGTGTGGGTTAAGACTCTGGCTCGAACAGCGATGCGTCGCTAATGAGGTGAAGGTGCTGTGCGCGGCAGTGGATCGCAGGTCAGTCCGACTGACCGATATGACATCGCCACGACACAGCCTTGAAGAGCATCCATCCCGAGCAGCCCATCGGGGCCACAGCCTCCATGGGGCGAGCCAACTCTGACTGCGAGCTCTCGTGTGCCGGCGCCGAAATCAATAGACAACGGAGCGCTTCGGAAGATTGGCTCGCGAGCGCCCCCCACACCGGTCTGGTATCCATCGTGCTGTAGCGCGACTAGATTCTTGGCCACCGATCGAGTTGCATCGAGAATCGTGGTCGTCGCGCCAGTGTCGAGGGTCAGCAGTGCGTGGGTTTCCGCGATACGCGTATGCACTCCAAAAAGCAAATTGCGAAACGCCGAGGTGTCTACTCGGCAAACGCTGTTTAGCCGCGCGTTGGCTGGATTCAACTCCCGCGCGGCCGCGTCCTCGGATGTGACTTGTAGTGAAGGCACCCTCAGATCGAGCACGGCGATCGTCCCGCTATCAGCCAAGAGCTGTGGCGAGAGAAGGCCCGCGATGCGCAACTCTTGGAACACGGGAGGAAAGTCAGTCACCGCGGCTTCCTGCAACAACAGCTCGCGGCCAGCCGCAAGTTTAAAGGTGACACGTCGCGCGACCCGCATCGCCACGTCGCGGCCAGTGGAGTCCTGAGCGCTGACGGTCGATTCCGAGCCTTGGATGCCGGCGTCGTGCACGAACCATGACGCTAGGGTGTGGACACCCGCGCCCGTATCGACCAGAAGCACAGCGCTGATTTCACCGACGGTCACGCGCAACGCGGGGCTAGGAAATCCCCTGGCGCGCAAATGTTCATCGTAGGTCAACTCGATCGGCAGGGGAGGCTGAAGCGTTGCGTTTTCCGGAGAACTCGCTTGCGCAACGGACGTCGCGGCGGCCATCATCAGTACAAGCGAGACAACGTAGGCCGCGGTCGCTAACCGAATGAGCGAAGTGAAATCCGCCTGGGTGCACCGCATTCTGGAATGCTCAAATTGGAGCCGTCGTTCTCCCCTACGGCTTGACGAACCGAAGCGCGAACTTGTCGGTGGGAATTTTCGCGTCGCCGGAAGACTGCTCGCGCGTATCGGCGGGATCGCGTAGGAAATCGCTTTCGGCTTCGAGGACGAACCCCGCCTTCTGTACTTCCGCGAGGACAATGGCTTCGTCGATGCGATGCAGGGTTTTGCCGACTGCGATGTCTGCGCCGGCTTTGGCCGAATGATCAATTACGACGAAATGACCGCCGCGCTTGAGCGCTGCAAACAACCGCTGATTCATCTTGGCGCGGTCTACCGGAAGGTAGGTGATGTCGTGGTAGTTGAGGATGAGGGTGATCAGATCGAGCTTCGGCGCTTGATCAGGCACCGGATCTTCGAACGGACGCACCACCAGCACGAGATTGGCCTGCGGATGGTCGTTGAGTCGCTTGGTGAGCGCAGTGCCCGGCTGCTCGCGCTGCGCCCACACAGTGCCTGTGGGTCCCACGGCGAGCGCCAACAACTGCGATGTATAGCCTGCGCCGGCCGAAACGTCGAGCACCTGCATGCCTGGCCTTACCTCTGTGAACGGAAGGAATTCAGCGGGATGGCGCGCAGAGTCCATGCGCCGATCCTGATCCGTGCGTATTGGGCTTTCGATGACACTCTGGCTGCGCTGCGCAGTGATGGGCGAATCGTCGGCGCGCATCGTCGAGCAGCCGCCAAGTGCGGACAGGAGGCCTACGATGAGGGGGATCCAAGCCGCAGGAATCGCAGCCGTGACGTGGCGGTGGTGAAAAGGCATCGTTGGCTCCGAAGATAAATTGCAGACAATGGCAGGATAGTACTCTGGCGAGTCACATATGCGGCATGGTCCTCTTACGAGAGAGCATGCAATAGTACTTGCTCCACATGCCGGGCGGAACAACGTTGCGCGCACGATGGTCTTAGCTAGACCCATTCGCCGCAGCTACGCGGCACATTCACCACGAAAGGGCACATCGTGATCAAGCGTCTCATCCCGGTTATCGCGCTGTTGTCGATGGCGCTGACCGCCCCGGCAGCCTGGGCGGACTCGTATCAGGACACCATCAATATCTTCAGGAAAGCCGACGAGAGCAGGAACTTCTTCAGGACGGCTTATGGGTATGCGGTCTTCCCGACGATCGGCAAAGGGGGTGTCGGTGTTGGCGGTGCGTTCGGAGATGGCCAGGTGTACGCAAAAGGGAAGTACGTCGGCGACACCACCATGACCCAACTCACGGTCGGCTTCCAGCTGGGTGGCGAAGCATACAGCCAGATCATCTTCTTCGAAGACCAGCGCGCGTTCAACAATTTCACGAGTGGCAATTTCGAGTTCGGCGCGGAGGCCTCCGCAGTCGCGATTACCGCCGCCGCGGGAGCGAAGGTGAACACTACGGGTTCATCGGCCGGCGCAAGCATAACCAAGCATGACGCCAAGGTCGTCGGCGCATACAACAAGGGCATGGCGACGTTCACGGTGGCCAAGGGCGGGCTGATGTACGAGGCAACTATCGGCGGCCAGAAGTTCAGCTACAAACCGCGCTGACTCAAGGGCGCCCGCTCCGAACACAATCGCCGATGCCTCTGGAGCGGGCGCCATCCACCTTGAGGACGCTCGGCCTGCGCGCCTGAAAGCTCAGCGTCGCCAGACTCCTTTTCGTCCTACAAGCGTTTCGGCCGTTAACCGATACCTCAATTTGTCGGCTCTGGCTATCGTCATTGGCGCGTCACCCGACACTCGGCCGGGCCTCGGCGTCATCAAACCCAGGAGGAAACCATGAGCCTTTTCGGCACTCTTCTCAGCAAGATCTTTCCCTCAAGCCATCCTGCGGTTGCAGCTACCCAAGGAACTCCATCGCCCAATCCCGGCCAACAGTCCGCGAGCCAATCGACCGCCGCGCAGGCGGGCACGACCTTCTCAGCGCCCCCGGTCGACGTAGAGCAGGTCTTGAACGGAATGGCCGCCAAGAACCCCGAGAAGCTCAACTGGCGCACGTCGATCGTGGACTTGATGAAATTGGTCGGGATGGACAGCAGCTTCAGCGCGCGCAAGGCACTGGCGCAGGAGCTTCACTACACCGGCGACATGAATGATTCGGCGAGCATGAATATCTGGCTGCAAAAGCAGGTCATGGCAAAGCTTGCTCAAAACGGCGGCAAGGTCCCGCAGGAGCTGATGCACTGACGGTTATGGTGATCACTGAGTGATCACCGAGTGATCACCGTTCATTGTGCGATTTATCTGTCGTCGTTCGAAAGTATCTGGAGGCGCATGGGCTAGTGTACGAAGGCCACCCCATGGGTGCGTTATGGATCAGCGCTTGCTTGAGCGCGGTGGCGCCGCCCGCGCCCGCGACCAGTTCGATCGCGTCGTCGGATTTGGACTTTGGTGGCGCGGTGAAAATCCCCGCGGGCAACCGATCGAGCGCGTCGTTCAGCGCATGCTCGAAGGACGCACCCTGGCGCGGCCGCAGGTATAGGTCAGGCCAGGCCGTAGATACCTCGCCTCAGCGCATGCTCACCCAGCACCATCTCGGGACGCTCAGCGAAATACCGGTTCACCCGGATGACGGTCGAACCGCGTTGTTGGCGCCGTCCGTGTCATCACCCGCGTGCACGACGTCGGCGAGGTCGATCCATGCCGACCCGCCGGAGACTCGCCGTCCGCGCGGCGTTGGAACACCAGCAGATCGACCACGACCTCGGTGCCCGCGCTCGCGCGCATGGTGCCTTCGGGGAGCCGCACCGCGCCCACCAGATCGGCCATGGCGGCGATGTGCTCGCGTGCGGTGGTGCCCGCCTTGTCCATGGTGCCGGTGCTGGTGACGAACAGCGCGATCCCGCCCGGCCGCAGCCGCGCGATCGAGCGGGCGATGAAGTAATCATGCAGCCGCAAACGCAGGGAGCGCGTGACGGGATCGGCACGCACGACGCGGTCGGAGAAAGGCGGGTTGCCGATCGCGAGATCGAAGCGCCCGGCCAGATTGCTTCGCGCGTAATCCTCGCACCGCACCCGGGCCTCGGGATGCACCAGGCGCGCGATGCGGGCGGTGACCAGGCTGATTCGATGCCGGTGAGATCGCAGGCGCCGCGCAGAGCCTCCGGCAACAGCGCGAAGAACAGGCCGGTGCCCAGGCCCCCCTCGAACACGCGGCCCCCGCTAAAACCCAGCCGTTCGGCGGCTCGCCAGAGTCGCGGATGATTATCTCCGGCGTGTAGTGCGCGTACTGCGTCGCGCGTCGCAGCGCGGCGTATTCCGCCGGCGTGACAAGGGCCACCAGATCACGGCCGGTTTGTTCCCACCCGTCCCGGAAATCGGTCGCGCCGGGCGGTGGAAAGCAGTTCTGAGCCAGTTCCGTCGCGCCGAAGCCCACGAAACGCAGCAGTCGCGCCTGCTCATCCGGGGGTGGGCGCGCGTCCCGCTGCTTCCAGTTCCTTCGACAGTCGGATCGCGGCGAGGTTGTCGCTGGCGCGCGCGGCCCAGCCGCGGGCCAGAGCGCGATCGCGCTCGAGATACAGGTTCCGGCCGCGCGGAGCCGTCTGCTCCGGGGTGTCCTGGATGTCTGGCGCATCTTCGTCGCCGGCCGGGTCGAGGCTCGCGGCCGGTGGCGTGACGTCCACGCCGGGGACCGGGCGGATCAGCTCGAACGCGGTGTGGTCGAACAGGCCGGTGGTGAAATCGTTCATGTCGGTCATGTCTGGACTTCAGCGTCAGCGCGACCGCCGTTGTTCGCGCGCCCATGAGCGGCGAGCGGGACGGACGGCAACGAAAGGCGGGGGAACGAAGGCTGGCCAGGTGAGTGGGATGCCGGTCCTGACCGAGAGGGGTCGCCTGGTCAGATCAGGGGGCTCAGTGCCTCCGGCGGCGTCGGCCGATAGGCGGCCGCTTGGTGCGCCGCGCAATACGGCCTGCGCGCGAGCGTCGGATCGTCACAAAACCGGAACCCTGGCGCGCGCGGATCGCCAACGGGCCAGCGGCACGCCGTGATGCCGAGGACCACGGGCATGCATGGCGCGATCGGGCTGGTCCGGGCCGCTGTCGGTTCGTCCGGACAACTCCCGAGGCGAACCAAGGCCGCCAGCGGTGGGACCGGCGGTCGTTCGATACGGCGCGGGGTCGGGCGAATACCCGGCGTCCGGCCGCCGGATGGGCGTTGGCCGGGCTGGCAAATCGAGGCGGTGCGCCTTGCCGACCACGGCGTTCTTCGAAACCCCCATCCGCCGGCCGATCTCGGCGGTCGTGTGGCCTTCGCTCCAGAGCCGCCGAAGCGCGAGGATGCGCTCGCCGGTCCAGACGGATCCATTCCGGTCAGTGTTCATCGGGTCTGCTGCTTTCTTCTTAAAGAGTTTATGACCACCAAAGAAGAAAGAATTTGCCTCCCTTGTACTGCCCTTAACAATAGGCGGCAATAATCCAGATATGTTAAAGCTTCCATTAAATCCCAAAGCGATAGATTTAATTAAATCTTGTGCCGAGAGATACATTTCTCTAGACCACATAGCTCCAGTTATAGTAGAAGGCATCAAGATGTGTGCTTGGTGCTACTCTAGCAAAACTAAGGGTCCTAAGTATTGTGGCAAGGATTGTGCCAAATCTGCCAGAGCCCATTTTTTTCCACAGAAGGAAGATGCTCTTAATTATTTGCTCATGAGGCAAGATTTCCAGTGCGCCAATTGTAAATATGATTGGAAGCCTCTTATAGAGCAACTCTTGATTAATGGCAGGGTCTATGATAAGCCAGATGACTATAAAACCCAACTTTCTTATTGGCTAATGCGTAGGATCAAATCAAAAAGCTCAAAAGAAAGGCGACCTGAAATTGATCATCGTACACCAATTTTTAAAGGTGGCTCGCCACTTTCTATTAATTTAGAAGGAGTTCAGTGTTTGTGCTATTCTTGCCATAAAAATAAGACCAAAGTAGATCTTTCCGGCAAGAGAAAATAGCATTTGACATTTAAACAAAATAGGTATATGCTGAGTATATGAAAGTAAGAGGCAATTTAGATGTGGTCTTTACGTCAACGCACTGATGGCAGTTTTTATCTAACTTACGACCACTATCGTAGGTATACCCATAACATGCCCGGTTTGTGGGAGATGGTCGGTCCAGCAAGTAAGGCTGAGACCACCCGATTGGTAGAAGTTAATCAACGCGCTGGATATCTTTGCTGTTCTGATGACGAAGGCAATGTTCGATCGCTTGTTTTGACAGGAGATACCTAATGTTCAAATGGATCAAGAAATTCTTTAATTGGCTATTTCGGAACAATCCCCCTGTTGAATATAAAGGACCCGATCCTATTAGTATCAAGCTCAGCTACGAGGATTTTAAATCTGCAATTGCATCTTCTGAAGCAGAAAACAAAAAAGAAAATCTGTATGGAGAGGAAGGCTGTCCTGCTATTCCTAAAACCGGGCATTCTGGACCTAAAAGAAAAAGCCCACAAAGAAGAAATCAAAGGGGAAACGTAAGTAAAAATGTCAAACGTTATCTGTTATCTATGTCGGATCAATCTCGCTTTAAAGCAGTACGACGGTAAACTTTTGGATGAAGATGGCAGCAAACCCTGTTTTGAATGTGTGCTAGAAGACGATGAACTTAATGAGGATGCAGAAGAGGCGGAACAGTGAATTCTGGAAGAGTTTATTTAAGCAAAGAAGAGCAAGTATTTTTAATGGAAATGTTAGAATTTGATGATCCTCTCAAAGCAACTGAAAAGTTTGCTGAAATAATGGTTGAACAAGGCGCTGACCCCATGGATCTCGAAAAATATTTGAAAAAAACTATGCTAGCATTTGAAAAGAAATACAGAGTTTAAATGTTTCAATCTAAAGCATTAAAAAATAAACACAAAGAGCGATCCAAACTATATTTATGGTGGATTGACACTTGGCTCGCTGATAAATACTACAACTATAGCTGGAGGTTTTTTGAAAACCCACTTTTCCAGATCAAAAGACTTTTTCAATGGTATTGGAATGTATTTCAATTCGACCATGATTTCGACGGTCACGGTCTTTTCGCTATCATTGAATACAAATTGAAGCGTGTAGAAAAATGCCTTATTAATGGTCATGCTATACAGGAACCTAAAGATCTTAAAGCAATTAAACTCGCAATCAAGTTGGCTGGTCGCCTTAAAGATGATAAATACGAAGAACGTGGGGAGGACAGAACAGACCAAAAGTTTGGGCCCAGGAAGAATTGGTCTGAACCAATCGGAGACGGATCGGGAAGTTCTTACCTTCGCTCTTCTAGACCAAAGGTCAATACCGATGTCGAGAAGGCAGAAGAATTTGCTTTCCTCAGGAAGCAATACGAACTTTCCGACTGTAGGCGTAAACGCGAAGAACGTTGGTTGTATGCTGTTCTTTATAAATATTTAAGAAATTTTTGGGATTAATATGAAACTTGTAAAATGTAAAGAATGCAATGGAGAAAAATGGGTGGAGTGTTGTAATGGGCATATGTGCCCAGGAACAAGACTCTGCCCGAAGTGTGATGGTAGGGGCGTAGTTCTCTCTGAAAAAGATCGTAAAGAAAAAGAAAAATTAATGAAACTTATGGAATATAAATGATTCCAGAAAATCTAGATCTGACTCCAGAACAAAAGAAACAAGTTTCCAAAATCTTAAATAGAAGTAAATTAAAATACCTATTTATAGGATTTGTTTATCCCTTGACCTTATTTGTAAGTAACACCGCATGCCTTTGGATTGGGAATTGGTACTTATCCAATGTGGATGATAGCATGCGAAATGGGTTTGGGTTCATGTGCTTATTGGTTAATTTATTTTTCACTACTATGTTTTTTGATAAGCAAATGAGAGCAAACCATGATAGTACTGTAAGTAAAATCAAAGAAGTTTTAAGTAAATAATTCCCATATAATTAGGAGATTAGATGTTTCGCAATCCTGCTGCCGAGTTTGTATATATTCGCACGTATTCTCGTTGGTTAGAAGAAAAATCTCGAAGAGAGACTTGGCCAGAAACAGTCGACAGATATATTAATTTTATTAACGAAGAAAGGGGAAACAAAATTCCTCCAAAAGTTCTTCGAAAGATAAAAGAAAAGATTTTAAGTTTTGATGTTATGCCCAGCATGAGGGCTCTTTGGGCAGCCGGTCCAGCTGCAAAATCCGATAATTTGACCATGTACAATTGTTCCTATGCTAGGATTGATTCCGTGACATCTTTTTCCGAAGCGCTTTATGTTCTTATGTGCGGCACAGGAGACGGATATTCTGTTCGAAAACAATATGTGGAATTCTCAGATCATCTGCCACAAGTCCCTAAAATAAATCAATATCAAAAATCCACATCAACAGTAGAAGATAGCCGAGCTGGATGGGCCAATAGTGTTGGTCTTTTAATGAATTCTTTATTTGAAGGAACTGATGTTGACTTTGATTATTCAAAGCTGAGGCCCAAAGGAGCAAGGCTCATGACCATGGGAGGGAGGTCTTCTGGACCAGCCCCTTTAATTAACTTACATACATTTATCAGAGAAATATTCATTAAAGCTCAAGGAAGAAAGCTAACCACACTGGAATGTAGCGATATCAGAAATCAGATAGCGGATACAGTAGTAGTTGGCGGAGTTAGACGATCAAGCCAAATTGCCTTTTCAGATCTATATGATGAACTCATGAGAGGGGCTAAAACTTGGCCTTTTCATCCTCGGCGTAGTATGGCTAATCATTCTGCTGTTTATGAAACTAAGCCATCTGCCGTAGACTTTCTTAAGGAGTGGTCAGCTCTAGCCTCCAGCGGAACTGGGGAAAGAGGTATTTCTAACTTGGGAGCGGCAAAGAAGACCGCTCCAAAGAGAAGGAATAAAGATCTTATTGATGGCTCAAATCCTTGCCATGAAATTATGTTAAGATCTAATCAGCTGTGCAATTTGTCGGAAGTGGTTATTAGAGAAGATGACGATCTAGATAGCTTACTTGAAAAGGTAGAGACCGCTGTTTGGTTAGGCGTTATTCAGTCTTCTTTTACCCACTTTCCCTATCTGTCAAAAAAGTGGAAAGAAAATTGTGAAGAGGAGAGGCTTTTAGGAGTTTCTCTGACTGGACAAATGGACAATCCTGAGATTTTGACCGCCGATGCTTTGAAAGCGATGAAGGCTAAAGCCATCAAGATCGCAAAACATGCATCCGGTAAAATGGGCATAAATATGAGCGCTTCCGTTACATGTGTTAAGCCTAGTGGCACCGTTTCTCAGTTGGTTGACAGCTCTTCTGGAATTCATACTCGATATTCTAAATATTACATTCGTCGATATAGGATTTCTAGTAATGATCCATTATTTAAAATGATTAAAGATCAAGGCGTTAAGGTTAGTGCTGAAAATGGGGAAGAAAATAAGCCCGAAGATCAAGTAATGACATGGGTCGTCAGTTTTCCCATGAAGTCTCCCGACAATTGCATTACTAGAGAGGGCATGTCTGCGATAGACCAACTAGAGTGGTATAAGAAAGTCCAGACTAATTGGTGCGAACACAATGCTAGCATGACAGTTTATGTCAAGGACTCTGAATGGTTTGAGGTTGGGAATTGGCTATACAAGAATTGGGATATTGTTAATGGAGTAAGCTTCCTTCCATACGATAGTGGGCATTATAAACAAGCTCCCTATGAAGAAATTACAGAAGCTGATTATGATAGGCTCACAAAAAGTTTTCCAAAAATTGACTATTCTCAATTAAGCAAATACGAACTTGAGGATAATACCGAAGGAGCTAAGGCTTTGGCTTGTACTGGCGGAATATGCGAACTACCTTAATGAATTAAATAAATTATTGACATTATTTTAAAATTATGGTATGGTGACTATATGAAGATTTTATTTCTCGATATTGACGGAGTGCTGAATTCAGTTTCTTCGTTTATTTATAACAACCGATTGAATTTATTGGGTCTCAATAAGGATTTTTCCCACGAATCTCTTTGCCCTATTGCTTGCTCAAATCTTCAGTATGTTTTAGAAGAGTGTCCCGATGTTAATCTGGTAATCAGTTCTACATGGCGTAAGTTCAATACTTTTGAAGAACTTAAAGAGAAATTAGATAAATGTCATGTATGTGCCGATCGTATTGTTGGGATAACTCCAGTAGATGAAGATAGATATAGAGGCAATGAAATTCAAAAATACTTGTCTGCTCATCCCGAAGTTACAGATTTTGTGATTTTAGATGACGACTCTGACATGGAACCTTTCATGGATAAGTTAGTAAAGGCTGATTCTCGCAACGGATTTTTGTTTACCGATGCAGAAAAAGTTATTGAAATGCTGGGTAGAATCCAAAGAAAGATGGACTTAATATGAAAAAGAGTAATGCTAAGAAGATTAAGAATTCGGAAGCGTATCATATCTTAATGTATATGGAGGATTCTTCCCCAAAGATTAAGAAGTTTAAGACTACCGATGAACTTGGAAAGTTTGTAGACAAATTTAATAAAAAACATCCAGATTACGCCTCTCCTGATTCGGGATATTGGATAGATCTGGCAGTTACCGGTGTTACTGGAGAAATTCATTTTTTTACTGATGGAATTGAAGTGTCTTGAATTACTTTGGGGACATACCAGCAGATCACCTTGAACTGGTCAAAGAGCTTAAAAATCTTGAAGCTTGGTTCAATGAATTTGGTCAGAAGATAGATCCCGCCATAGCAGCTAAAGGTTTTGTTAGTATGGCACACGATTACTGCTATATTTTGTACATGGAAGAAGAGGGACTTAGACTTTTTAATAGAGCTGAAAAGTCATGTCCTGGTTATTTTAAGAACACTATACATGAACACTCCAAAGACCATTCTGAGTTTAGAAAATTGATTTACAACCTAGAAGGAACCGTGGGTTTAGATTACATGAAGGCCTTAGGATTTAAGCCTTGAATAAATACCAGTTGACTTGCGAATACTGCGGTCATTCTTGGAATACCAACTATCTTCCCCATGATACTATTTATTGTCCTAAATGCAGTGATAAAAAAATAAAGATTAAAGATCTAAAGTCAGAGTCAATCGATTATTATGCTGGATCTCCATCTTTTGATGACCCAAGGATAGAAAAACATAATTGGAATTATTGAGGTGATTTATTTGCACTATATGTAAGGACTGGTATTTGGGTAAATTAACTATTGACGAAGCGTGGCGTAATCTAAATGAGGCCAAAGAGGCTGGATTCAAGACTGAAGAAGACTATGATCATTATTTTGAAGTAGCGGAAATACTTTCGGATGAGGAGCAATATTGACAATAAAAATAACAAAAAGTCTCAAAATTACAACACTGATAGCCCTATTTGTAACTTCTTTTTCATTGATGACTTTGTTTGTTTATATTGCCTATAATACCTATACCTTCATTCTAAAAATCTTTAATTAATATATATACTTAACTAATCTTATTGGTCGGGGTATAAAATGAAACTCGATCTTAACAAATATGAAGTTAATAGAAAATACATTCAGAATGAATACAAAAGAGTAAATGAAAAGGATATAACAAAAGTCATTTCTTCTATTGGAGCCGCTATACATTGTCCTTTAATCGCTCTAGCCCTATTTTTGGCACAAACAGAAGGCTATACTCCAGAATTGATTAAAATGATAGATAGTCTTATTAAGTTTTATGGATATACGGAAATATTGGGATTATCAAGGATTTCCCTTATTTTGAAAGATGTGATATAAAGAAATAGGTGATTTTTGACTTTACCCAATGAACGAACAAGAGCCATAAGAAATACTATGCGGCTGCGGCAGTACCAAAGGTATTCGACCATATAGAAAAGAGAAAGAAGAATAAAGTACGCAGCGGTTTTCCTCCACCTCCATTCCCCGCTGCGAATATCCAGGAAGCTTTGGCAAGCGAAGCGACAGCACGGTAGCTGGGAGAAGTGAGTGCAAGTCTCACCCTGGATCAAATTTAAGGTAATTAATGAAAATTGTCGCTATTTGTGACAGACACTGTAAATGGCCTACGCAAGTCATTCCAGAATGCGACATTATCGTTGATGCGGGAGACTATTCCTTTTCGGGGAGATCCCATGTAGTAAGAAACTTGCATAAATGACGTAATAAGCTACCGGCTAGACATAAGATTTCGGCTCAGGGTAACCACGAACCGGCTTGAGGAAAATTTCGCCCGATCGAACAAATAGATCAGATGTGTCCAGATGTCCCTTTTAAAGATGATGGAATTATAGACGATTGAGGGACTTAAAATTTGATGCACGGCCATTTCACCATATTTTCGTAATTGGGCATGGAACTGACTCGTGGCGAAGAATCTCAGAAACACTGGGACAGATTCCCAGATGTACGGACGTGCTAATTACCCACGGACCATGCCATGGAATTCTGGATTCATTCAGCAATTTAATGGACGAAAAATGCGAATACGAAAAGATCATCTTGGATGCCCTCATCTTTTGAAAACAGAATTAAAGATAACCCCTAAAACCCATGTCGTTGGACACCTGCATCCGTGTGACGGCATTCGAACCCATTATGGAACTATCTTTGTCAATGCCGCAATTTGTAAAGATGAATATAAACCCATAAACAACCTATTACAGTTGATATTTAATATGTCAAAACGAGATACCCTAAAAACATCTAAACGATGCTATCAGGAAATAGCCCATGCCACTGATGGATATTGTGAAAAATCAGATTGTCGTAAGGCTCGCCGCAAAGAGAGACAAAAAAGCAAAAAGATCATTAAAGAAGAATTGAAAAATTCTTAAAAATCTATTTGCCGACTTTATCTTTTCGATGTGATTCTACTTAATCACAATAATATTCAATCATATCTGACTTACTAAGAACCATTCCCAATCCAGACAGTTGGGGCTCAAGCCCTTTTATTCCATCCCTACAACCCTGGCCATATTCCGATGTGTGAGCGCAACCGCTTAGTGCAATGAGAGTTAAAACTAGCAGGTAATTCATTTTACGCCCTCCTCTAGAATCTTTCGCTCTGCATCTAGATTACGATTAAGAGCAGCTGCTTCAGTAAATTTCTCCCCATATCTTGCCTTGAGCTTGTTTATATTGGTCTGCCTAGCTTCTTCAATAGTGGTTCCACTTATATAACAAAGGCCTGAAACAGCCAAACAAAGGGCTTGCAATACTTTTTCATTTTTTCTACGTTTAGTTCGCGACCATAAAATAGATGCTTTTTGAGAAGGTCATTATACTCTCCAGTGGCACATACTGCAGCCAGGAGCGCAGCCTTCAGACAAAGAACAGAGCCCTTTTCCACTAAAGAGCTATTTACCTCAGATTCAAGAGAAGAAATTTCATTATGATCAAATCCTAAAGCGTTAGTGGCTACAGCTATGTACCACAATAAGTCGGCAGATTCTTCAGCAATATTGACCCAATCTATTTTTTCGTTTTTGGGATCGGCGTAGGCTACTGTTAAGCTCTTCCAGCTCTGAACTTAGTCCTAGGCCTGCATGTAAAAGCCTAATCATTCTTTCATCAACTCTGTTTTGGATCACAGAAAAGTCTTTTGATTCAGTGATAAGAACGTTCTGTT
This sequence comes from uncultured beta proteobacterium, assembly GCA_963745385.1. Taxonomy (GTDB): domain Bacteria; phylum Pseudomonadota; class Gammaproteobacteria; order Burkholderiales; family Casimicrobiaceae; genus PALSA-1003. The sequence continues at coordinate 7,781 of CAVUXI010000002.1, read as the reverse complement.
CATATTGTGTTGGATTCATAATATCTCCTCAAAATTCAAACCTATTAAGTCCCAATTTCAGGTAACACTTCTCCCGTTAGTTGCTGATGCTTTTCCCTCAAGATTCTAAGCCCGACAGATCTAACCCACATATTGCTTGGATCATTTTTGATTTGTTCTTTTAGCGATTTCATAAGACGCTCATGCCCACCTTGAGGACCTCCCGGAAATAATTTGTATTCGTTTTTAACTATGCCTTTGGCTGCCTCAGAATATTTTTCATCCAGAAAAATCTAGGTGCAGACTTTTTCATTGGACTTAGTATTATTTATAGAAGTCTTTTTGATTACTAATTCATTTACGATTGCCTTATAATTAGCAGCAAGATCTTCAATTTTTCTTTTCCATCGAAAATCTCCACTCACTCACGGACTTGGCTAAATCTTGTAGGGATGTTTTGAGAGAATCATTCTCTACTTTCAATAAGAAAAGATCATTTTCAGCAGAATTTTCTACAGCCGATGTCTCTTTTACTGTTTTAGATGAAGCGGGTTCGGATAAAAACTTCCCCAGGGATTCCTTAATTCTCCAAAGACGGAAGTTTTGGGTTTTAGATCCGCCTTCTTCATGAATAGTTGTAATGAGGACGGCGATATTTTTGGGGGCACTCTTCCTAGTTAGTTTATTGGACATCTTCTTAAATTCTTTTTTATTATCCGAATAAAGATTCTGTGATACGCAGTATGTAAACAGTTCTCTAGTAGAACAGAAACCCAAAAAGAGCTTGTGCTCTTCTTCTTTTACATTTTCCACTACTGCTTCCACGTTATAAAGAATTCTAGACCCCGTATTATATGGAACATTGGGACATTTTTCTGCCAAATAATTTAGTTCTCTAATTCTTTTATGCCAATTTTTTTCATTATTTCACTTTTGCTTACAACATTTAAATTCATATTTTATCTCCTTAATTAAAACTCGAACTTATTATCTTTCATTTTATTACCACCATCAACAATTCGTAATCCCGGATGGTTCCTTGGTTTCTTGCACACCAAACAATAGTATTTATGGATCTTGGCCTTTCCAAATCTTACATAAATGCTATGGTATCCAAGTCTACATTTCAGTTTTTTAAATAATGTAATGACCCAACCATCTTCATATGCTACCATCATGAAGCCAGAGACTATACCAACTATTAATACTGTACCCAATATACGATTAAGAATCTGCACTCCACTTCTGACACCAAGAACTATGTTGACTTGATCCTACTGCCTCAGACCCACATTCACACTTGACGCTTTCTTTAACCAGTCTTTCAAATTCTTGTACTAAATTTAAATCGTCTTCCACGAGTTTGTTTTGTGATCCATACTGAGGAGTTAGTTTTAGCCATTGTTTTCTTTTAGTGCTCCACTGCCAGACCTCTCTTGGATATGTAGCATTCACATCCCAAATATAGAAAATCTGATTGTCTGCCGGTTCAGTAACAGACACTGTACCATCTGGATAACAGTATGTTGCGTTTTGACTAGGTAAAAACATATATCACCATTTCTGAGATAGTTCAAAAACCACAAAATCTTTGCCGAGATTGGGTTGGCAAAAAGAACCACATGATAGGTGACTATACTGAATAGAAATTCCATCTCCCTTTTTATCACGAACTCCAATAGACATATCCTCATTAAACTGGAAATAGCCACCCAATTGACTGTCTGGATCGGTAATTCCAGCCAAAGCCCCACCACCACGTAGCTCTACAGGATGAAGATCAACCTCTAACCCTAAGCCCGTAGATCCCCATCCACCACCTTTTCTGGTTAGATCTGGAGAACCTTCTCCGATTCCACCTACCTTAGTTTGCCAGTAAACACCTTCAAACAAGAAATACCTATATCCTAAATCCAGATACTTGGTTTGTCCAAAAAAAGTATCAGCTCCTCTAAAAATGCCTAGACCGTATCCGACGAAACTTTCATCGGCCATAGAAATATTGGATAGTAGTAATAGAAATAAGATAAACTTTTTCAAGATCGTTCCCTTTCATTGATAGAGCAGGAGATTGGTCCCGCCAGAGCTATAATTAGAGAACAAAGGCCTAAGTACAGGGCTACTGGATTAAGAAGTAGGGCACATGTGATCAATTGAGCAGCTCCTAGATAGCCTAAAATCTTAAAAACTGTTTTAATATAAGATTTTATATAAGTCATTGAACTTTCTCAAGTTTCTTGATTTGATCCACCAGTTTATTGGCTTGTTGTACGAAAAGCTCATCAAGTTCAATAGATCTGTTATCACAAGCGTTGAGGCTATACCAAACTAGTTTCTTTAAATAGTCGATTTCTTTAGTGTTTTTGTTATTAGATACTTTTTTATTCTTTTTTAGCCTTTTTGCCATATTTATTAGGATACTGGCATTTTGGAATAAAGTCAATGGTTATTTTGGATGATATAGGTAGTGTTGTATATGGCGTAAAAGGGACAATCTTATCTTATAGTGCTTTATAATGATTCTGAGGCGATTTTAAATGGCGAATGATATTAAACTCAAGATATCGGGCGATACCAGCGAACTTCTGGCCGCTGTTAAAGACGCCATGTCTAAAATCGAAAAAGAATCCCAGAAATTAAAACTCAGCCCGACTGCGAAAAAAGCAGCCCCAAATATAGAGACCATTCGTGAAGCTTCCCAAACCAGCCGCGCTTTAGGACAAAAAGTAAAAGAAGAAAGATCTGGCCTAGATCAAATCAATAGAGAGTTGGCCAAAAAAGAAGCACAAATTGCAAGAATTACAAAATTAGAAAAAGAGGGACTGGACGTTGTAAATAAGCGTTTGAAAGCAGAAAGAGACCTCCAATCCCTACAAAACACCCAACAAGTTTTGCAAACTAGATTGCAGGAATCCCAAAAAGCTTTTGATAGAGCGAGAGGGATGGTTGAAACCAAACCGACTTCTGGTGGGGGCGGTTTTGGTGAGATGTTAAGTAAGGGTGCTATGTCAGCCGTAATTGGTGGCAGTGCAGCCTTGATGATTAATAAAGTAATGGAAGTTGTTGGAGAGGCCATTAGATCTCCAATTGTTACTACGCAGATGAGAGGTGCTGCAGTTTCTGGAACTACTGGACAGACTCTTTCTCAAATGCAATCTGGACAATTTGTTTACGAGAGTATGTTTGGTGCGGAAAGAAAAAGAGCCGGAGAGATGGCTCAAGTAGAACAAGAAAGAACTCGAACATTAGATACAATAAAAGATGTTTTAGGAATTGGGCTGTTGACGGAAAGAGGCCGAGCGCTAGCTTTTAATCCAGAAAAATATAATGCAATGCAGGGTCAAGAATTTGCGCAAAATAGAAACACTGCATTGGAAGGTCTCAAAGCACAAGATCCTTTTAAAAGAGACGCCATTGAAAGATTACAATCAAATGCTACAAACTACTTAGGTACACAAAGAACGTTAGGACTGAACGATAACCAGCTGTTTGGCTATTTACGCTCATCTACCAATGCTGGATTTATGCCAGAGCAAGGAGTGCAGGCTTCAAGTGCTATTTTAGGAGCTGGCGGATCTACAGAAATGGGACGAAATTCTGTAACCGCCTTACAAGCTCAGCGTAATTTAAATCTCAATAATTCTACAAATGTTCTAGGTTCATTGAGCGGCACATTGGGTAGTGCTGAAACTAGTAAGTCTACCCTAATAGATATTTTTTCTACAGCGCAGGCTATTGGTTTGGATAAATCAAAATTTGCTGCAGAAAACAGCAAATTTATCCAAAATGTAGCAGAGGTGGTTAGCCAATCCAGTATTACTTCTAGGGCTGGTGCTGCTAACATTGCAGACCAGATGGCCAATTTTGCTACTGGTACCAATACGATGAAGGGTTTAGAAAACGCAAGATCTGCATATGAAGCCTATCGCGGAACTACTACAGAGACTTCTGGCAGGACAGGGGCAATCAATGCTGCTGTAGTTATGAGAAACTTTCCAGATCTAATGAAGGCTGCAGGAAATAATCCGCTAGTTCTACAAAGAATGATTGAAACTAGGGGCAATTTAGACGTAAATAGTCCTGAATTTCAGTCCCAATTATTCGCTGCCAATAAGGGTAGAAAAAATCCCTTAACTGCAGAACAGTTTCAAGATCAAATAAACAGAGCTGGGGCCCAAGCTTCTGGTTTGGTAGCTCCTGGAGCACAAGGTAAATTAGATATTTTAGGCAAGGATATTGCCAAGTATGCAAGTGAGCATGGCGGATCTACAAAAGGATACAATCCATCAATGTCGCCATCGGTTATGGGGGTCTACAAGGATCTTGCAGCAAGTACTGCGGCCTTCAATCCTCAACTGCAAGGCGCCAGTCCTCAAAAAATGCAGCAATTCCTAGTTGGGCAGGCAGTCCAAGGTATGGGAGACATGCCAGGCACAACTAAGTTAAGAAAAGACTATGAGACGGAGACAGCAAAACAACTTGGTGCTGGTCCAGAAGGAACAGGAAGGGGCTTAGATCAACTAGTAGGTGCTGCTGCTACCGAAGCGGGAGTTTCTTTAAAAACATTATCGGATATATTGGGTACAGTAGCTTCTAATGCAACTAAGGCTTCCGGAGCATTTTCTGGACATTCCGATGAATTGCAGAAATTCTATAATACCTATAATAGATTGAAAAATGAAAATAGTCCTCTAGCAGAAAAATATTACAATGAACGACTAATGCCCGCTCAAAGAAATTTTGAATCTGGATATCCTCTAGACAGAGGAACAGGGGCAATGACTTTAAATAATGGGGACCTACAGCTCCAAGCAACAATAGGCAAATAAGCATGTCTGATTCTAGGGCATATACATATGATGTCGGTCCAGATCCAGCATATGGAGCAGATGGTGGAATTGATGATGGACTAGTGAACCAATCTAGCCCGACTTGGGTTCTTACTTTTGTTAGATGGAAATATAGAGACACTTTAAGAATTAGTAACTCCATTACTAATGGTGGCGATCCCAATTCTTCTTTATTGACACAGTTAAAATCTGTAGAAGAAACTTTAGTTGTTAGAAATGACTGCATCAATGTTTCAGTAACATCCAGCAAATCTTCATATACGCCTAGTATGGAAGCTATTTTGTTACAGACCGATGTGGATTACTTGACAGAAGTTGCTCCTGGTGATTTCGTTTTCGTTAACATATTAAACTGGGAAGATGATGCAGAAGATGTTGCAAGCAGGGCCGATGATGGACAGCAACCAATAAACAATGTTGATGATGGATTTAAGGGTTTTTTTAAGGTACAATCAGTTAGAGAAAGATTGGCAGTTACCAATACTCAAACTGGTGCCAAAACTAGAGTGGTGAGCATTACCGGGTATGCATTCACCGAGTTCAATTCCCTCATCTATTTTAATCAAGCAGTTGCTTTACAGAATCCTATACCTAACTTTCGCCAGTCAAATCCTCCAAAGATGGGCGGCCCTAACAGCATCTGGCGATGCATTTTCTTTGAGGAATTTAATAGTTCAATTAGCGTCAGCTTTCATAGGAACTGGTACCCCAGACACAAACCAGAATTTTTCTCCATTATTTCAAACCACTCCCAATAGTACTCTTTTTATGCCAGCGGTGGTTGGTAATTTGCTAGGCAATCCAAATGTTAAAACGGCTGCAGATGTATACAACTTCATACTCGGACTCCAATCCTATGATAGAACAAATCCAGATTTAGCCCCACATTTAGGATTAAATCCAACAGGTCTCACTCAAGTTCCAGATAGTCTATCTGGGAAGCCCACCAGATTTTGGTTCACGCCTGTTGATTGTGCCGGCACTTCAGTGTTGAAAACCGAGTATTGGGATCAAGTAAAGGTATGGGATATATTGAGTCAATACGTAAATAAGCCAATCAATGAATTTTACGCGTGTTTTAGGGTGGCTCCAAATGCCGATAGGGTAATCCCAACAGTTACATTTAGACAAATACCTTTTACTACTCCAGACTTTGTGGTCTCCAACCAATCGTCCAGTGGAAGCCCAAACACTACCGGTTTTCTAACTTTGCCTAGATGGAAAATAAATCCCTCCATAGTTATAGCGCAAGACCTTGGTAGAGATGAAGCGGCAAGAGTAAATTATGTACAAATTTTTGGCAAAACCGGTCAAAGTAACACAGGTTCAGACTATTCGATAGAAACTACTTTGCAAAATTATGTCCAAGATGTAAACGACATTCAGAGAAGCGGATTGAGGCCAATAGTGGTTAGTGGAATGTTCGATATTGTTCCTGCTGTTGGTAGTAAAAAAGAAATATTTAACAGCCCTTTCTGGGCCAAGATCGTTGGAGACGCACTAATTGGTGGACATCTCAAGTTTAACGGTACTCTAAATTGTGTTGGTATTGTAGACCCCATAACAGTGGGAGATAATTTAGAATATGATGGAATCATCTATCACATTGAGCAAATTACACATAGAGCAGAAAAAAATCCAGAAAGCGGCAGAAAAACTTTTAGGACTATGATAAGCCTTAGTCAAGGGATTTCTATGCTTAGCAATAATAGCAAAAACGGAGGAACACTTTATCCGGGTATGGATCACGGAAGCGCCTACAAAGAAAGAGAAATTGATTATCAAAACAACCAAATTCTTCCCGGTGTTTCTGAAAGTCAAGACATTCCACAACGGTCTCCGGGTATAGATAAAAGAAAGCCTTTAGATCAACCAGACAATTCTTTCCCGCAACCAGCTCAGATAAAGTTAACAAAAACTCCTCCAATTAAACCGACTAGGAAAAAATAATGGATAACTTTTTAAGAAATGGAACGGTTCTTCCTCACGGACTCTTAGGGTGTAGCTATGAAGACTTTTCTAGGGGTTTTAATAGGACCTACAAGAATACGCCTCTTCGTGTAGGTATGGTTATAAATGCTTACGATGTTAGTGACAACAACAACATTTCAAAACTTACTACTGAATATGATGTTGTTGCGATTCAGCAGGATGAAAACAAAGGAGTTGCCTCTAATACGTATAGAAATTGCTTAGCCTCAGAGGGTATGGGCTCTATTGCTGATTATTTTGAAAAAACTTTAAGGATCAGAACCAAACTAGACATAGATGAAAGCTTAATGAACTTTAAGGGCCAAAATGGTGCCATCGTTCTCCTCCTGTGTTTAGACGCTCTAAGCGAAAAGGCCATTATTATAGGCTCTATTACTCATCCAGATAGACAAACCAATCTGGTTTCTGCAGATCCATTTTTGGAAGGAGAGTACAATGGGGTCAACATAAAAGTTAATACGGATGGAAGTACTGCATTGACCTTTAATGGAGCTACTGATAGCGAGGGAAACCCTACAGATTCATCTCAAGGAACAACCACATTTGAAATCCAGACGGACGGTTCCTTTCAGTTTAGCCATTCTGCGATTACTATTTTAGCAGATAAGAGCGGGAAGCTTACCATTAGCGCTACAGGAGATGCTGACATTACAGTAGGTGGGGATTCAAATATTACCACTTCTGGAGATACTAATTTAACTACGACTGGAACAACTACAGTAAAATCTGAACAAATAATTTTCAATCAACAACTTTCTGGCATAACGACTGAAAACTCTCACCTAGGAGTAATCGATCTGATAACAAATGTTCCGGTAATACCCAGTCTAACAACTTTTGGTGACATTTAATGCCATTAGTTCCATCAGTTCTATCAGAACTAATAGTAACCAATGTTAATGCAAAAATGGGTGCAATATCCGGACATTTTCCGTTAACTGGACAAAACCCTCCAGCATT
>CAVUXI010000001.1:0-215038 GCA_963745385.1 uncultured beta proteobacterium | reverse complement strand
TGTATGGTTCCCCTTCGACGTTACGTATTGCTAGCGCCATTGGGATTGGTTGCTGTGGCAGGCACCGAGCCGTCAGTCGACGGGTCATAGATCGGGGCAACTCCAGGCGTCGAAGCTGTTGGCAGGGTGAGGTTGGTAGTCAACGCTGGATTCAGCAACTCGGAAAAGTCTCCTCCTCGCATCAGGTCCGTGGGCACCGTCGAGTAGGATGGTCCGCTGGGTACGGCTTGCCGCAATCCCTGATAATCGCCAAAGATAAAGAGCTTGTTCTTGATGATGGGCCCTCCCGCAGATCCGCCAAACTGGTTGCGCACGAAACCCGGGGTCGGGCCGGTATCAAAGAAATTCTTAGCGTTCAGCTCTTTATTGCGGTTGAACCAAAAAACGCTGCCATGGTAGTCGTTGGTTCCCGACTTGATCGAGGTCACCACCAGGGCTCCTCCAGCTCGGCCGAACTCGGCGGGAGCGATGTTGGTCTGTACCTTGAATTCCTCGATCGCGTCCGCTGGTGGGAAAATCACCAGAGTGTTCACCAGCGCTTCATTGTTATCAACTCCGTCCAAAATGAAGTTGTTGGCTTGGGCGCGGATTCCATTCACCACCAGTGACGCCCCGCCTTCTTGGCCGTAACGGAAACCTTTTTGCATCAAATAAACCATAATATCATCCCGACAACCAATTACATCGGATAGTTCACATATTCCCTCATTAATTAAGTCTTGTGCATTACCCAACCAAACATCTGTCCCATGAGATAAACCGGAAATAATTAAAAGCTCCGCAAATGTAGTTGGTTTTGTATCCTCAAGCATTTGCCTTACAAATTTCGTCCCGAACTCCGGCACTCCAAGTGTTCCAGTTTTACAATTAATTTGCTGAGCAGTCACACCAAGTGATTCAGTACCAGAGAATATCTTCATAACTTCCGGATCATCTGTCGGATATCGTTTCGGATCAATCCCACTTAAATCTTGAAGCATACGAATTACCGTCGGATCATCGTGACCAAGAATATCTAGTTTTAATAAGTTCTCATCAATTGAATGGAAATCAAAATGAGTCGTCTTCCATTCACTTTTTCGATCATCTGCTGGAAATTGAATCGGTGTAAAATCATATATTTCCTTATCACTCAGGTACAACGATTATCCCACCTGGGTGCTGTCCAGTTGTACGTTTAACGCCAGTACAACCTTGAACAAGTCGATCGACCTCGGCGCGTTTGAATTTAAAGTCATTGTCATTTGCATATCCTTTTACATATCCATAGGCTGTTTTTTCTGCCACCGTACCAATTGTACCGGCACGATAAACATAATCTTCTCCAAATAGTTCTTTCGTATAATTATGTGCTCTTGGCTGGTAAATCACCTGAGAAGTTCAAATCAATATCAGGTACTTTATCTCCTTTAAAGCCTAAGGAAGTTTCAAATGGTATATCTTGTCCATCTTTTGTTAGATTACTTCCACAAGTTGGACAAGCTTTATCCGGTAAATCAAATCCACTAGCGACAGAACCATCTGTAATAAACTCATTATATTGCATTCTAAACATACATAATGTGGTACTAATGGGTTAACTTCTGTTATTTCTGTCATCGTAGCAACAAAAGAAGAACCAACTGAACCACGGAACCAACGAGATAACCATCATCTAATGATTTTTTAACTAGTTTATGGGAAATTAAATAAATAACAGCAAATCCATTTCCAATAATACTATCTAATTCTTTTTCTAAACGATCAGTAACAATTTTTGGGTAAAGGATTCACCGTAAATTTCTTCTGCTTTCGAGTAACATAAGTCACGCATTTCTTGCTCTGCACCCTCAATTGTTGGCGCAAATAACCCATCCTTAATTGGTGACACATTTTCTAATCGATTCAGCAATGTCTTGCGTATTTGTTACTACAATTTCATGAGCTTTCTCTTCTCCTAAAAACTGGAAACATTCTAGCATTTCATTTGTAGTACGAAATGGGTATTTGGCAATGTTTGACGGCTAAGTGGATTTCCTGCTTGAGAAGTAATAAGAATTTGTCGGTATTGCTTATCGTTATCATCAATGTAATGAACATTGCCAGTTGCTACGACCGGCTTATTTAACTTTTCTCCAAGATTCACCAGTTTCTTAATGATATCTAATATTTGCGCTTCATTTTGTACCAATTCTCTTTCAATGAGATGGGTAAAGTTTTCTGGTGGCTGAACTTCGATATAATCATAAAATTTAGCTACCTTTTCAGCCTCTTCTTCTGATTTTTGCATCATTGTTTCAAAAACTTCACCTTGGTCACACGCAGTTCCAATCAATAATCCCTCACGATGTTTTTCTAAAACAGAACGCGGAATTCGTGGTACGCGATAGAAATAATTGATATGTGCATAGGACACTAGCTTATACAAGTTCTTTAATCCTACTTCAGTTTGCGCAAGTAATGTACAATGAAATGGACGTGACGCGTTGGTAAGCATCTCCTTCACCCATATGATCGTTTAATTTATTGTGATTGGCTATTTCTTGTTCAAGCAACTTCTGAACAAGTTTCCATGTCAAATAACCTGTTGCTTCAGCATCATAAATTGCACGGTGATGTTGGGTTAATTCAATATCTAAATGCTTACATAATGTATTTAATCGATGATTTTTAATCTGGGGTAATAAAAATCGCGCTAATTCTAATGTATCGAACACCGGGTTTGCAACTTTTTCCATACCAATTTTCTCTAAGCCTTGGTTAAGAAATCCAATATCAAAGGTTGCATTATGGGCAACAAGAATATCATCTCCCATCCATTCATGCAAATCCTTTAACACGTCTTCACTTCTGGTGCATCTTTTACCATTTCATCTGTAATTCCCGTTAAATTCAATCGTTGTCTCTGATAAAGGATGATGTGGATTAGCAAAAGATTCAAACCGATCAATAATTTCACCGCCTTTTATTCTGACACCCAGCTAATTCAATAATCGTATCGTAAACTGCTGAAAGACCAGTTGTTTCGACGTCAAAAACAACATAGTTCGCATCTTCTAGTTCGATATCATTTTCGTTATAAGCAATTGGTACACCATCATCGACTAAATTTGCTTCAACGCCATAAATACTTTAATATCATGTCTTCTTACCAGCTGCATGAGCTTCTGGAAAACCTTGTACACCAGCATGGTCTGTAATTGCAACTGCCTTATGTCCCCATTTTGCAGCTTGAGCAACTAAGTGCACTCGGTGAGACACACTGCATCCATTTGACTCATTGTTGTATGTGCATGAAGTTCAACCCTTTTTACATCTGTCTGCTGCTGTCATCCTCACGTTGCTTTCACTTTAATTTCATGAATGTCATTTGCCATCATTGCAATTCATTTGAATACATATCCGTCTGGATGCTACCTCGAGCCTTAATCCACATGCCTTTTTTTGCCGATTTAAACTTTTCGACATCCTCGTCCCCGTGAGAAAACATTCTTAATTTCCAAGGAATCTGTGTAATCAGTAGCCTTCATAATAATAAGACTTCTTCCAGACCGCAATTCTCTAACTTCACACAGAGAAAACATACCCTTGCACAATTACACTCCGCTCTTCATCTTGAATTTGCTCCATCGCAATTGGTTCATCTGGAATCCGATAACCAATTATAGTGGCTGATTATCATCTTCCACTCTTGCTTGATCACGCTTCTCTTTTTCTTTTACAGTTTTCATAACAATTTGCTGATCTTCCTTCGCCTTTTGCTCCTTAAACTTCTCGAGATCGGCTAAATTTGTTTTCACATCAATTTCCAGTGAATAAGATAATGTCCCTATCTTATTACAGTATAAACCTTAAAGTTATCTGACTCAACCGCTTTTTAAGCCACTAGCCTTCAGCATCATTTCTAGCTGTTAACATAATCTTATTATCGTTTACTCTAGGAGCTTGGTTTGCAACAAAGTCGCCATATGCCGGAGAGAAATTTGTAATCGATGTAAGATAATTTTTCCAGTAGACCAGAAATGAGTTCCTCCGTACAAGTTTTGTCCTCTGCTCTAATCGTCACATCTACCTGTGCAATCTGGTGAAAGGCTTCTTTAAGCTCTTGCAATTGTAATGACAGTACATATTAACTGGCAATACGTTTGCAACATGAATATGAAAATGCCATGTCTTTGTCTTCTTAAATACTTCTAATTTCTCTGAATAACTTCATTTGCAAAATATTGTTTCCTGAACTCCTCTGGTATTTGAAGCTGCTGTAATAGAAAGTGTATTTTTTCTTTTTTTGAAATATCCATTGATAGCCCTCCCACTCACCTATCTACATTAATATTTTAATAAACAAGGGCTCAGGCATGTCCCAACTGCCAACTAATGACGAAACCCTTGCCTAAGCAATGGACAAGGGTCTACACGGTATTGTCTTTCCTCACAGAAATAGACGTTGAATATCATTCCATGTTACAACAATCATAAGGAGCATTAGTAATGCAAACCCAACAAAATGAAAGATTCCTTCGCGTTCAGGTGGCACTGGTTTCCCTCGAATTGCTTCAATTGCAACAAATAGTAAACGACCACCATCAAGTGCCGGAAATGGCACTAAACTAACAATCCCAAGTTCACACTGAGCATTGCCGTCCACAACAACAAATTCATAAATCCTGTTTGAACAACCTGATCTGTCGCATCATAAATTCCAACTGGACCCGAAAGCATATCAATTGAAACCTGACCGGTAATTAACATCACTAAATTTGTCAATACCAATTTTGTAATATTGTATGTTTGAACTATTCCATACTTTAACGTTCCAATGACTGACTTTTCGATTGCTTGTGACACACCAATTTGTCCAATTTTAATTGGCTCACCTTTTTGATCAACCGACTCCACTTCATTTGGCACAACCGTAAATTGCTACCTCCTCACCATTTCGTAAAACAATGAGATCCATTTCCTGCCCTGGATTCTCCCTAACAACACTAGTAAATTCTTCCCAAGTGGAAACAGAAGATCTTCAATTTGAATAACTTCATCATTTAGCAGCAACCCAGCTTCCTCTGCAGGTGAATCCGGCTGAATTTGCCCATTCCGCTTCATCAACTGGGACCCCTTGAATGATGCCTAAAATAATAAAAAGAACAATAGCAAGCAAGAAGTTCATCATAGGACCAGCAAACAATTGCATTGCCCGTTGTGCCGGTAGTTTTCGATGCAAATTGACGATTATATGGTGCTATTTGCGTTTCTCTTTCATCCATAATGAAAAATGCTTTCTCATCAACTTCAAATCGAAGCTTTTCATCTTCCTCATCAATTTCATAGCCTTCAATAATTAACTCATGATCTAGATCAACCCGCTCCACCTCAATAACCCTTGCATTCGGATGTTTTGACTTATTATTGACAATAATTTTATTAACTTTGCCATGCCTTATTAAACTCAAGTCCAATATGATGTCCAGGTTTTAACTCAATGATTTCAGGATCCTCACCAGCTACACGAACATATCCACCAGCAGGAATTAAACGAATCGTGTATAAGGTTTCATTCCTTGTGAATGAAAAAACTTTTGGTCCAAATCCAATTGCAAATTCACGGACAAGCATTCCCGCTCGTTTCGCAAATATCATATGACCCCACTCGTGAATAAACACAAGCAAACCAAACATCAAAATAAACGCAATAACAGTGGTCAAATGTAGCACCTTCCTTCAATTGGTATTTGGATTTGTCCCAATAGATAAGTATTTAACCAAAAATCTTAGCTACTGTTCAAGTTGTAAGTGCATCTTCAAGACTGCCCACAACAGTACTTTGCTATAAACATCCAACGTAAGTGCTAACTTTGATTTCCGCTACGGACAGTCCCTTTCCGCGGGCAACGCAACCCACTTCCGATGGAACTTCAGCCGTTGCTATCCCGCCGAATAAGGAAGGCTTCAGTGAATTTACATCGTAGAAAATGCGAATGCATTTTCAAGGAGTTTCCTGTCCTCGGCTCCAATCAACGGCCTTGAAAGAAGTATCGCCATCTCAACAATTATATTTAGATAGTTAAATGATATTCGCACAATCCCAGCCGGAGGAAGCATATGCACGGAGACTCCTCGAAAATAAAGAGCGATTTTCTTCGTGCGAATGTGATCTCACTGAAGCTTTACTTATCCTGCGGGAGGAAGGGCATTAGGTGAGACTACGTAGTGCGTAAGCACGGAGGAGGCTCACCAGCCCCGCGGAAAGCGAAGTGTATTTCCGGAGCGATAGCCCATGAGAACTATAAATATCACTAATTAACATTTATATACGAGCCAATAGTACAACTTGAGTCATATCTTTTACAAAAATTGAATCATATGTAACAACGGCAATACAAATAATAAACTATCAAATCTGTCCAGAATTCCACCATGTCCAGGAAGTATTTTACCCAGAATCCTTTACACCATAATTCCGCTTCAAGGCAGATTCTACAAGATCACCAATTTGTCCAAAAATAGACGCAAGTATTGTCACACCAATAACGACCAGCATACGAATGCGGAAATGGGTGAATAAGATGGAAAATAACCGCCACAACACACGCAAGTACGATTCCCCCTATAGCACCCTCAACTGTTTTGTTCGGGCTAATTTCCGGCCATAGCTTCGTTTTCCAAACGCCGACCAAATAAATAAGCGCCAGTGTCTGTTGACCAAATAATGAAGAAAGCAAAGAAAATATTACTTAATCCATTAACCCCATCCCTTGTTTCCATTAAATAATAGAACCCTAATCCCACATAAAAAGTTGCCAGCAGAATAAAACCAGCATCATCAAATGTAAATTTATTCCTTACTAATACGGTATAGCGATAATAATAAAATAATGACTGTTATAATTTCCAAGCTCGATAGAACCGAAAAATGGATAAAATTTCTATTTGATTCCGATATAGTATGACCCAAAGTAATAATATTGCCAAAATGACTAAACCAATAACCACCGAATTTTCCTCATCCTGAATAAGCTCTAATAAACTAATCGTTGCCAAAAGGTAAACAAATATCCTAAATGGCCAATCACCAATAATTACAATAGGGTACAAATACAACTAGTGCTAATAATGCTGTAATTGTTCGTTGCTTCATAAACCTGCCATCACCTTAAATACCTCCATAACGTCTTTTTCGATGTTGATATTCGTCAAGCGCTTGTCCAAATACTTCTCATTAAAGTCAGGCCATAATACATCTGTAAACCAAAACTCCGTATACGCTAATTGCCATAATAAAAAATTACTAAGACGTTGCTCACCACTCGTACGAATTAATAAATCTGGATCAGTTAAACCCTGCGTATAGAGATACTCAGAGAATACTTTCTCATCAAGTGAATCAATCGATATTTTAGAGCAATCAATATCAGTCATAATTTGTTTGATTGCTCGCATTATTTCTGACCTACTTCCGTAGTTTAATGCAAAGTTCAATAATAATCCATCATTATCTTTTGTTTTATCAATTGCATATTGAACTAGCATCTTGCGTATGTTTGGGAGTGCCGAAAACTCACCAATTGTATTAATTCTTACATTATTATCAATCAAGTCCTGGTAAATAAATATGTAAAAACTCTTTTGGTAGCTTCATGATAAAATCAATCTCAGACTTTGGTCGATTCCAATTTTCAGTCGAAAATGCATACAAAGTAAGAATTTGTATATTTGCTATCTACAGCCGCTTTTACTACTCTATTCACTGCTTTTACACCTTCTTGATGTCCAGCAATACGTGGGAACCCACGTTTTTCAGCCCAACGTCCATTTCCATCCATAATAATTGCGACATGATTTGGAATACTTTTCTAGTTCAGATCTTGTTCCTGTTCCGCTATTTGTTTAGTTTTAAAAAAAGGGATTTTCATAGACATCGTTTGTCCTCCGAATGTGTTGATTAATATACTACTTCCTCTTAACATAAATCATTATGATATAAATAAGAAATAATATTACGTGTTCAAGTTAGAATGAAGTCTTTCATTATAACATCTAAACTCATAAATTATTATACCCAATAACCAAAATGCCATAACATCAGATATTCGATTTATTGTTACATAATTATCTGATCATTCGATAAAGATTACTCCCAACAATACAAAAGCCCCCTTAAAAAAAGAGGGCTATTCTAAATACTATTTTACACTTTTAGTTACCTATTAATAAAGTGAATTCTTCTACTTAAAGAATAGATAACTTTATTATATTATACTTCCATAATTTCTTTTTCTTTTTCTTTCGCTAACTTGTTCAATTTTCGCAATAAAGTTATCTGTTTCTTTTTGAACAATGTCTTGTGAGCTTCTTAGTTCATCTTCCGTAATGTCACTATCTTTCTCTTCCTTTTTCAATTGATCATTTGCATCACGACGAACATTTCGTACTTGTACACGGTATTCTTCCGCATATTTCCCTACAACTTTAACAAAATCTTTACGTCTTTCTTCTGTAAGTGCTGGAATACTAATACGAATAACATTTCCATCGTTTGATGGTGTTAAGTCCAAGATCTGCTATTTGAATTGCTTTTTCAATATCTCTGATTGCTGTTTTATCGTAAGGTGTAATAACAAGTAATCTTGCTTCTGCAGCCGAAACCGATGCAATTTGATTTAATGGTGTTGGTGCACCATAATAATCAACATTTACACCGTCTAAAAGACTCGGATTTGCACGTCCTGCTCTAACAGTTGCTAAGACTTTTTGAAAAAGCTTGTACAGTTTGTTCCATTTTATCCTTCATTTGTTTAATAATTGAGATCTGACATATTTATTTCCCCCTTATTGTTGTCCCGATTGTTTCACCTTCGAACAACTTTTTTAATATTTCCTTCTTCCGTGATAGAAAATACAATTAATGGGATATCATTATCCATACTTAATGATGAAGCAGTTGCATCCATTACACCGAGTCCTTCATTTAGCATATCCATATAAGATAAACTTTCATACTTCTTGGCATCCTTGTTTAACTTTGGATCTGCCGTATAAACACCATCGACATTATTCTTCGCCATTAAGATTACTTCAGCTTCAATTTCAGCCGCTCTTAGTGCAGCCGTTGTATCTGTTGAGAAATAGGGATTACCGGTACCAGCTGCAAATATAACGACGCGTTTCTTCTCCAGATGTCTGATTGCTCTTCTTCTTATGTATGGTTCAGCAACCTGACGCATTTCAATCGATGTTTGTACTCGCGTCTCAATACCAATTGTTTCAAGTCCGTCTTGCAGTGCCACAGAATTCATTACCGTTGCCAGACCGCCCAGCATCGACCTCCACATTTCGCCGGCGGCAATCCCCGTATGCACGCGAAGCTGGACATCGGCCGCCGCTGCGTGTGACTTGAAGAACGCCTGCACGGACAGCGCGCAGCAAGCGGCCTGCAGGGTCGCGTCACGAAGTGCCTCCGGAGATGCGACCGGCCACATCGCCAACGCGGCGTCGGAGGAGAACTCGACTGCCTCTCCGCCCGACTCGGAAATGACGGTAACTAGCCCATCGAAATAATCGTTCAGCAATCCATTCAGAGACTCGGCTGAAGCTGCACCCTGGGCCTCGAAACGTTCGGTAAGCAGCGTAAACCCGGAGATGTCGACGATGATCACCGCGCCCAGTGCTTGTATGCTTTCCGCGGCCGGAGCGTTAGGACCGCCTCTTTCCAAGCGGTGTAATAAGCTGTCAGTCAGGTAACTGTGTAGCATCGAAAATCCACGCAGCGACAGTTGCAAGGAGGTTCCATATTCGACTGGGCGCAGGTTGCCGCCGCTGTCATCGTACGGAATACCGACGTAGCCATGGACATGAAACGAGAAGGGACGGTAGGATGGGGGCGATGAAGGCTTGATCGCAATAGGAAGAACGAAACCCGACTCGGCGGCGCTGCAGGGAGGCGCGATGACGAAAGGGCATCAGCCACAACGCATTATCATCCTCGGCGGCGGGATGGCCGCCCTCGCCGCAGCGTACCAGCTTGTCAGTCTGCCCGACGCCCCACGGCGCTTCGACATCACGCTCTACCAAGTCGGATGGCGCCTTGGTGGGAAGTGTGCGAGCTCGCGCAACCTCAATGTTTACGGTCGAGTTGAGGAGCACGGACTGCATGTCTGGTTCGGCTGCTACGCGCGTGCGTTCGGGATGCTCCGCAATTGCTATCGCGCACTTGGGCGCGAGTCCGAAATGGAGCAGTTGTTCTGTGGACAGACTGATACACCCTACATGGAAGACCATGGGGGATGGAAGGTTTGGCCTGTCCATTTCCCGCGGAAGAACGGAGCCATCGGAGATGATGAGGAGCATTCGAGCGCGACCCGGTTTTTCGATCAAGTGCTCGGTTATGGGCTGGCTCGCAACCGATTCCTGTTGCATCAATTGAGCGAGATAGCCGCTTCACAGCCATCCATAACGCCAAGCTTGTCGGTCGAACCGGCGCTGCAGCTCGCGTTCATTACCAGCATTCTGCAGGAATATTTGAACCACAACATTGCGGATTCCCTGCCACAGCCCGAAACCCTAGAAACCATCAGCAGAATGGTTCGCCAAGCGCGGGGCCTTCTGCGGCAACTCTATCCCGACCCGGAATCGTTGGGGGACGACCTGCGACGGGCGTTGATCGACGCGGATCTTGCGCACACGACCACGATTGGCATCATCGCGGATCGAGTCCTCTTCCGAGGGTTCGATTCCATCGACGACAGGGATTTTCGGCAGTGGTTGCAGGATCACGAAGCTGGTTCGCAAACGCTCGTTTCCGCGCCTGTGCGCGCCCTCTACGACTTGTGTTTTGCCTACCGCCGCGGCATCACCAATTGGGACAATGCGAACTTCGCCGCCGGCGCAGCATTGAACACGGTTCGATGCGTTGCCCTCGACTACGTCGACTACGTACTCTATGAAATGCGTGCCGGCATGGGCGACGTGGTCATTGCCCCCATTTATCAGTTTTTGCGCAGCAGGAACGTCAAGTTCGAGTTCTTCCACCGAGTCAAGCGGCTCGAACTCGCGCAGGACAACGCCTCGGTCGCTGCAGTTCATTTTGCCCGTCAGGTGTTTCTTAACAATGCTTCGTACGAACCGCTGATCCAAGCGCCCGGTCCGCTGGGCGCGCCGATGTGGGCTTGGCCGTCCGAACCGGACTATCAGCAGATCGCCAATGGCGGTAAAGTCAAAGGAATCGACCTCGAATCCAAGTGGAGCGGTTGGACGGACGTCGAACCCGATCGGACGTTGCACGCAATTAAGGATTTCGACCACATCATCCTTGGAATTTCTTTCGAGGAAGTCAAGACCGTCTGCGCGGACTTTGCGCGGATCGGTCGCTGGCGCGAGCTATTCAATCATCTCCAGACGGTGCAGACGTGTTCCGCGCAGCTATGGATGACCAAGACGATCCAGGACTTGGGATGGTCCGACGGAGCCGTGCCGGTGGACGCGGCGCCCGAGCCGCTCGATGTGTGGGCCGACCGTAGCGAAATCCTGAAATGCGAGCGCTGGCCGGCCGGAGGGCCGGTCAGCCTTCAATACTTCTGCGGTCCGCTGGAAGGCGACTACGCAAGCCTCCCAGCCAACGCACCGTCCGTTCCCGCACGCGCAATGGCGGCAGCGGTGGGCGTGACGGCGGCCTGGCTCGAAAACTACGGGTATACCATTTGGCCGCGCTCTTGGACGAACGGCCGGTTCGACTGGACGCTCCTTTATGACCGGTCCGGAAGCACCGGGCCCACGAGCCTCAGGGCGCAATACGTTCGCGCCAACGTCACACCATCAGACCGCTACGTGCTGTCGGTTGCGGGCTCTACCCAATATCGGCTCCGCGCGGACGAGTCGCAGCTGACTAATCTCTTTCTGGCAGGCGACTGGACGCGTTCGGATTGGAATGCGGGTTGCGTCGAGGCGGCGGTGATAACTGGATTCAACGCCGCGAACGTAGTGGTGGAGGCGACTAGAGGGTTGACACACGCCGCAAGCGAATAGCGCAAAGTGCAGAGAGGCCCTCATGTGGAAAATAAAAGCGGTCGAGAGTCGAATCGTTTCGCCTGTCGTTGTCTGGGCCCTTCTGACATCAGGGACATGCGGAGCCACGGATGGCTATTTCGCGAACGCGTACGGGCTCAAGGCGGCTGGTATGGGCGGCGTATCAGCCGCGACTGCAGAGGAACCATTTGGGGGCGCCACAAATCCTGCCGCTATGTCCTTTCTCGGTAGCACGTGGCAGGCGAGCGGCGCTTGGTTCAGTCCTCGCCGCAGTGCGTCGCGAACCGGTTCCGGTCCCGCCGGGCTCGATGGTAGCGCGACAAGCGGTAGAATCAACTTCTTCATTCCCGAGATAGGGATCAACTGGCGGATCCGCGACAATCTCTCAATTGGAGTTTCGGTCTACGGGAACGGGCTGAATACGAACTATCCGTCCGGCGCAATTGGCGCACAAAGCGCATGCGCGCACTTCAACTCGCAACCCGGACCTTACAACTTGCTCTGCGGGACAGGCAATCTGGGCGTTGACGCTGCTCAGATCCTATTCTCGCCCTATGCCGCCTGGCAATTCGCGCCGGACCATTCAATCGGCATTGCGCCTATCGTCGCGTGGCAGCACTTTTCGGCGGATGGACTGCAGGCACTCGACAATCCGCTTCTTTCCGCGGACGTGGGGCACGTCACGAACAGGGGACACGACCACGGGTGGGGTGTTGGCGCGCGGGTCGGATACATGGGGCGGATCACGAACGAGGTATCCCTCGGCATTGCCTATGCAAGCAAAGTCAGGATGGGCAACCTGAGGTCGTATGCAGGATTGCTCGCCGAGGGTGGAACCTTCGACATCCCACAGAGCGTGCTTGTTGGCATAACATTTCGTCCAACGTTCAAGTTACTGATCGCTCTCGACTACCAGCGCATTTTCTATAGCGTTATCCCAGCGCTCAACAATTCGAGCTTTTTGATAGGCAACTGTGTTCAAGGACAGCGGGACGCCTGTCTCGGGGGGAGCACCGGCACGGCTTTTGGGTGGCGCGACATCGACGTGTGGAAGCTTGGTCTGCAATATGCATTGAACGACGCGTGGACCGTCAGAGCCGGGTTCGCCCGTAGCGGTAACCCCATTCCGCCAAACGACGTCACGCTGAACATCCTTGCGCCTGCGGTGGTGCAGAACCACTACACAGGTGGCTTGACCTATCGCCTTGATGCAAACTCGGAGATCACGGCCGCTGCCGCCTATGCGCAGAATAATAGCGTGACGGGGCCTAGCCTGTTCACTGTGTTCGGGGCGCCGCAGACCACCGACGACACCATCTCTATGAGGCAGTACTTTATCGGAGTGGGCTATTCAAGAAAGTTCTAGACATCATCGCCTCGGCCCGACGACAGGGCCCTCGGTGTTACGACCCGATGCTCTCACTTCCCAGGATAGCGCCTTTGGGAGGGGCGAGTGGGCGTAGCACGTGTTTAGCAATTTTAGATTGCGGGCTCCTTGCGGTGCGTTCGTGTACTCATATCGTGTTCCCATATGCCAAGTACGCTTCCATCCATTGCGGCAAGATTCTCTCAGTTCTTAAATCTCAAAGATTCCGCAACTCAAGCGGTAATTAATACACGTCAAATGGAACCATTGACGCAGCTACGCTTGATACGATCTAGACTCGGAAGTTGGGTGAAAGCAAATGGACAGAATCGAATGCGAAGTTAATGAAACCAGCGACTTCATTGACCTTGGTCCCCTTTCCACCAGCCAAATACTCGCCCTTGGTGGCCACGGCTACGACTATCCGTTGGGCCGATTCGACGAAATTGCGCTCTGAACGTTGGTTGCGGGGATGGATTCGAACCTGTGACCTTCGAGTTATGAGATGGTCTTTAGCCTATTCAGCAATTTGTTAATCAACAGCTTGCAGCGCTTGCCAGTCGCGAAAAATCTAGCCAAGGCACAGTTACTGCACATCAAACGTAGCTCGGTCGCCGTCATCTTTCGCTCATGCGCTCGTCCGCCGCACCGTCAGATCCTGCCGCTTGAACACACCCGGCTGCAATTCGACACCCAGCCCGGGTCCTTCCATCGGATACACGTAACCGTTTTCGATGCGCGGCACGACGGTGACCAGCTCGTTGTACCAGCCGCGATAAAACGCGCGGACCGATTCCTGGATCAGGGTATTCGGTTGACTGAAGGACATGTGCACCGCCGCGACGAATCCCGACCGGGCCGATGCAATCATGCGGCGCAAACGGGCGATGCCAGGTTTCCGCCAGTGACGCGATCTTTCGTCCTTCCGTGAGTCCGCCCGTCCAGCACAAGTCGACCATCACCACGTGCACGCATCCTTTTCGAGCAGATCCTTGTATGGCCAGCGCGAGCCTAGCGTTTCGCTCGCGCAAACCCACACGTCGGTCGAACGCGCATATTCGGCGAGCGCCTGCGGCGAATTCATGCGGATCGGATCCTCGTACCACATCGGCGCATAGGGCTCGAGCGCCCGCGCAATCTTCTTCGCCGCGGGGAGATTCCACAACGAATGAAACTCGACCATGATGTCCATGCGATCGCCGACCGCCTTCCGGATCTTCTCGAACGGCTCGATCGCTTTTTTCATCTGAGCGGCGGAGATATAGAGGCCGCTGTTTTCCTGGGCCGCAGGATCGAATGGCCAGATTTTCATGGCATCGATTCCGCTCTCCAGCAGACTTTCCGCCAGCGCGTCCGCGCGATTCATGAACGCGTCGAGATCCTCGAACGGTCCCTCGCTCTGGCCCAGATTCCAGTTGGAGACCGGGCGGATGTTCTTCGAGCGGACATAGCGATAGCCCGCGCAGGTGTTGTAGATGCGAAGCTTGTCCCGGCAGAGACCGCCGAGCATCTGATGCACCGGCTGACCACAGACTTTGCCGAAGATGTCCCACAGAGCGATGTCGACCGCAGACGCGGCCCGATATTCCGCTCCAGTGGACGATTGCGCCATCGGCAGGCTGACCATCTCCTTGTTGAGCGCCTCGATATGCATGGGATTGCGGCCGAGCAATCGATCTGCCAACGTTTCGTGGATGTGTGCTTCGACAGCCCCTGCGCCGTAGAACGTCTCGCCGAGACCGATCGTGCCGCTGTCGGTATGAACACGGACCCAAAGCACGTTCGAGAACTCTTCGGTCCGCAATGTTTCAAGAGCGGTGATTTTCATCAATGATCCATTTCGATCGAGGTGGATTGTCGATGGACGATCTGTCGTCGAAGCGTAGCGTCTGTACGAGCAATCTTCAGTATACTAATTCAGGCCCGTTTCAAGTCGACCGGAGTCGGCGTCGATATCGACAATCATGCGCATAGTATTTCACGGAGAGAACGCCGCATCGTTCAGCCACGATTTCCAGCGGCTCGTCGGCGAGGCGGCACAGATCTCGGTGTTACCCGACGTACTGACCGATCGGCGCATTCGCAGACCTATGTCGCCGCGGATGTCATCGTGGGCGGCAGATTTTCGGGCGACCTGCCGCGGCCCCGGCAGCTGCAACTTTTTCATGTGCCGGGCGCGGGCTATGACGCCGTAGATCTCGACGCGATTCCCGATTCGGCCGTCGTATGCAATTGCTTTGGCCACGAACAGGCCATCGCGGAATATGTGATGGCGGCGCTGCTGGAACGGCATGTGCCCCTCGCAGACGCCGACCGGCACCTGCGACAGGGCAATTGGACGTACGCGGCCGGCTCGCCCGATCGCGTACACGGCGAGCTCGCCGAAAAGACCATTGGATTGCTTGGTTTCGGGCACATAGGAAAGGCGATCGCCGCTCGAGCGAAGGCCTTCGAGATGAAGGTCCACGTCGCCAATCGCAGCCCGGTGCCGGCATCGTCTCTCGTAGATCGCTCGTTTGCCTTGAACAGGCTCGACGAATTCTGGAGCTCGGCGGACTTCTTTGTGGTCTCGGTGCCGTCGAACGCCGATACCGTTGGGATGGTGAACGCCGAGTCCTTTGCGGCGATGCGCGCGTCCGCAGTGATCCTGAACGTCGGACGAGGGCCCACGATCGACGAGAAATCGCTGTACGACGCTCTCAAGGACCGTCGCATCGCGGGCGCCGTCATCGACACCTGGTACAGCTATCCCTCCCCCGATCATCCCAGCCACCCTGCCCTCGAAGTTTCCGTTCCACGAATTGCCGAACGTCGTGATGACGCCGCACATGTCGGGCTGGACAACCGGAACGATCAATCGGCGCAAGCAGACGATCGCTGACAATATCGGTCGTCGCGTCAGCTGGCAGACCATGCGTCAATGTGGTGAGGCCGGCGCGAACCTGAGGTAGCTGGGTCGACCGGGGCATCGATCAGCCCCGCCTATGACAGCCTTGATCTGTGGCAAACTCTGTCCACGGCGATAGCACAGGAACGCCCGACCCGCTTTGAGCGGGGGGCCTCCTGGCTACCGACCCGAACAAACCAAAGGAGGATCGTATGAAATCGATGCGCTCGGCATTTGTGCTGGCGGGTCTTGCACTCATCGCAGCCCTCGCGATGGGATCGGGGGCGGCAGTCGCGCAATCCGCGACGCCGGCGCCCGCGAAAATCGGCTCGTCGTTGATCGGAAAGCTGGAAGGACCGGAGATCATCCTTGACGCCAAGGCCTTTCCGAAAACCTTCAAGGAGGCCCCGATTCTTGCCGAGCAGGTGAAGGCGGGAAAGCTGCCCGCGGTCGACAAACGCCTGCCCGAGCCTTCGCAGCTTTTCGTCGTGAAGCCCCTGCACGAAATCGGAAAATACGGCGGCAACTGGCGAAGAGCGTTCACCGGACCGGCCGACCACGAGAACGGCAACCGGATCAATTCGCTCGACAAGATCCTCACCTTCGATTACACGGGCACCAAGATCATCCCCAGCCTCGCCCGCGACTGGAAGGTCAGCGACGACGGCAAGACGACGACGATCTACCTGCGCAAGGGCGCCAAGTGGTCCGACGGCACGCCGTTCACCGCGAACGATTTCATGTTCTGGTACCAGGAGATCTATCTCAACAAGAACATCAACCCGACGCCTTTCTTCGAGTTCCAGATCAACGGCAAGGACGGGGTGATGAAGAAGATCGACGACTACACGGTCGCCTTCGAATTTCCCGAGCCCTATCCCTTCTTCGTTTCTCAGCTCGCGGGCAGCACCGCCATCGGCGGCGGATTCGCGACGCGCGGAGGATTCCAGAACTTTGGCGGCGCCTATGCGCCGGCCCATTACCTGAAGCAGTTCCTGCCCAAGTATTCGTCGGAGGAGGCAGTGACCAAGAAGGCCAAGGATCTCGGCTTCGACAGCTGGGTGTCGCTGCTCAAGAACCGGTATAGCTGGGCGCTGAACAACGAGCTGCCGGTCATGACGCCGTGGAAGACCGTGTCTCCGATCAACACGCCGACGTGGTCGATGGAACGCAATCCCTATTTCTGGGCCGTCGACACCGCGGGGAACCAGCTTCCCTACATCGACCGGATCACGATGACGCTGGCCGAAAACACCGAAGTCGCCAACCTGCGGGCGATCGCCGGCGAATACGACATCCAGGAACGGCACATGGGCCTGGCCAAGCTGCCGGTCTTCCTCGAAAACGCCAAGAAGGGCAACTACACCGTTCACCTCGACCCGGCGCTCAACGGATCGGACGCGACCATTCACATCGGCAACGCCTACGAAGGCGATCCCGAGATTGCGAAATTCCTGAAGAACAAGGATTTCCGCCACGCGCTCTCGCTCGGCATCGACCGCGACCAGCTCAACGAAGCGTTCTGGCTCGGCGTGGGAACCCCCGGATCGATAGCGCCGGCGCCCGATACCGTCTATAGCCCGGGCCCCGAATGGAACAAGAAATATGCGACGCTCGACCTGAAGCAGGCCAATGAGCTGCTCGACAAGGTCGGCCTGACCAAGAAGGATGCCGAAGGCTATCGCCTGCGCACCGACGGGAAGGGACGCCTGCGTCTCGAGCTGGTCACGGTCGGCGGCCAATTCGTTCCGTACACGCCGGTCGGCGAAATGATCAAGCAGCAATGGAAGAAGATCGGCATCGACCTCGACGTCAAGGAACTGGAGCGCAATCTCGCCTTCACCCGCGACAACAACAACGAAAACCAGATGATCACCTGGGCGAACGACGGCTCGGAAATGATCTACCTCTTCCCGCGCCACGCGCTGCCGGTGGACGCCGCCGAAGCCCACATGGGAATGGCGTACGCCAAGTGGTATGCGTCGCGGGGCACCGCCGGCAAGAAGCCGGACGATCCCGAAATGCTCAGGGCGTTCGATCTCTTCCGCGAAGCGTTCGGCGCGTCGGAAGAAAAGCGCGTCGCCAACGCGAAAGAGATCTGGAGGATCGCCGTCGAACAGATGTGGAGCATCGGCACGGTCGGGCAATCACCGGCCGTCATGGGCGTGCGCATCGTCAAGAACAACATGGGCAACGTTCCCGACCGGCAGGTGAACGCACAGCATGCCCGGACTCCGCATTCGTCGATGCCGATCACGTTCTACTTCAAGTAAGGCGAAGAGCGCAGCCGCCCGCCATGCGTCATGCCGCAGGCGGGCGGCCATCGGTCGCGCCGCGGGAGCGCTGGGCACGGGCTCGCTTCGGGGGACGACGCGCGCTGGTCCCACGGCGAGGAGTTGCCATGGTGGACTATATCGTTCGTCGCTTGATGCTGGCCGTGCTGACGGTCTGGGCCATTTCGGTCCTGTCCTTCATGATCATCCACCTGCCTCCCGGCGACTACGTGACCTCGTACATCGCCTCGATGTCGGCGTCGGGCAGCGCGGTTTCCGAAGGCGAGGCGCAGGCGCTGCGCGAACAGCTCGGCCTCGACAAGCCCATCACGGTTCAGTACGCCAAGTGGATGGGCCTCATCCTTCAGGGCAATTTCGGCATGGCGATGGAATGGGGACGCCCCGTGTCCGACGTCATCGGCGACCGTCTCACCTTGACCATGGTCATCTCCGTGGCGGCGATCATATTCACCTGGGGCATCGCATTGCCCATCGGGATCTACTCCGCGGTCTACCCCTATTCGTTCCTGGATTACGTGTTCACGTTCATCGGTTTCATCGGGCTCGCCATTCCCGGGTTCCTGCTGGCGCTGGTGGTCATGTACGTCGGCTTCGCCTGGTTCGGCGCGAACGTGGGCGGCCTCTTTTCGCCCGATTTCATCGAGGCGCCCTGGAGCATGGCAAAGGTGTGGGACCTCACCAAGCACCTGCCGATCCCGGCCATCGTCCTCGGCGTTGCCGGAACCGCGCAGTTGATCCGCATCATGCGCTCGAACCTGCTCGACGAATTGAGGAAGCCCTATGTGATGACGGCGCGGGCGCGGGGACTTCCGGAATACCGGGTCATCATGCGATATCCGGTGCGGGTGGCCCTCAATCCGTTCGTGAGCACCATCGGCTATCTTCTTCCCTACGTGGTGTCCGGCAGCATCATCGTATCGCTCGTGTTGAGCCTGCCGACGGTCGGCCCGTTGCTGCTCAAGGCGCTGATCGCCCAGGACATGTTCCTGGCCGGAACCATCATCCTGCTGCTGGGCGTCATGACCGTCATCGGCACGTTCATTTCGGACCTGCTGCTCATGTGGGTCGACCCCAGGATCCGGTTCGGGAGGGAGTGATGGCGGAGCTCGCTGCGCCGCCGATAGCGGGGGTCGTCGCCGAAGACCGGATCGCCGTCGCCACGCAATGGCAGCTCATCTGGTGGCGCTTCAGGAAGCACAAGCTCGCCGTCGGCGGGACCATCGTCCTGGTTGCGTTTTATCTGGTCGCGCTGTTCGCCGACTTTTTCGCCTATGTGGATCCGACGGAATCGGAAGCCCAGCGATCGCTGATGGCGCCGCAGCCGATTCACTGGATCGACGAGGGCAGCTTCAAACCCTTTGTGTACGCGTTGAAAGGAACGCGCGATCCGCTCACGTTCAAGCGAGTCTATGTTCCCGATACGAGCACGAAGATACCGGTCACGTTCTTCGGCCACGGAGAGCCGTGGCAGTTGCTGGGCTTCATCCCGACCGATCGCCATCTGATTGCGGTGGAAGGCGCCAAGCCGAGCGAGTCGCTGTTCCTGATGGGAACGGACACGCATGGACGCGACCTCTGGTCCCGGCTCATGTACGCAACGCGGACGTCGATGACCATCGGCCTGGTCAGCGTGGCCCTGAGCCTGGTGCTGGGCGTCGTCCTCGGCGGCATATCGGGCTATTTCGGCGGCGCGATCGATACGGTCATCCAGCGCATCATCGAGATCCTGCGATCGATTCCGACGATTCCCCTGTGGATGGGACTGGCCGCCGCCCTTCCCGCCGATTGGAGCGTCGTGCAGGTGTACTTCGCGATCACGATCATCATTTCCCTCATCGGCTGGACCGAGCTCGCCCGGGTCGTCCGCGGACGATTCATCTCGCTCAAGCAGGAGGATTTCGTGATGGCGGCCGAGCTCCTCGGTTGCAGCAAGACGAGGATCATCTTCCGCCACATGGTGCCCTCGTTCATCAGTCACATCATCGCGGCGACGACGCTGGCGATCCCCGCGATCATCATCAGCGAGACGTCGTTGAGCTTCCTGGGGCTGGGCTTGCGGCCGCCCGCGATCAGCTGGGGCGTCCTGCTGCAGGATGCCCAGAACATCCAGGCCCTGGTCATTTCTCCCTGGCTTCTTCTTCCGTCGTTTGCCGTCATCATCGCGGTCCTCGCGTTCAATTTCATGGGCGACGGGATACGCGATGCGGCCGACCCCTACCTGTAGACCGAAGATCGCGGACGCACTGCATCATGCAGAAGCGACACGAGGCCGCTTCTTTCGGTCAGGAATCTGCAGGACCAGTTTTTTCCAGGACGAGGGAACGACCAAAGCCGTCGACGGCGCTTCGTTCGACGTCTCCCCGGGAAAGACGCTGGGCATCGTCGGCGAGAGCGGCTGCGGAAAAAGCGTGACCGCGCAGTCGATCCTGCGGATCGTCGATCGTCCCGGTCGCATCGTCGAAGGCGAGATCGTTCTGACCCGCGCCGACGGATCGCAAGTCGATCTGGTCAAGCTCAAGGCCAACGGCCGGGAGATGCGTTCGATTCGAGGCGGAGACATCGGTCTCGTCTTTCAGGAGCCCATGACCTCGTTCAGTCCCGTGCATACGATTGGCGCGCAGCTCATCGAGGCGGTCCTCCTCCACAATGCGGTCAGCAAGAAGGAGGCGCGACGCCGGGGAATCGAAGCGCTGCGCAGCGTGGGCATCCCGAAGCCGGAGCGCCGCATCGACGAATATTCCTTCGAATTGAGCGGCGGGCTCCGCCAGCGGGCGATGATCGCGGTGGCTCTCTCCTGCGATCCGCGCCTGCTTATCGCCGACGAGCCTACGACGGCGCTGGACGTCACCACCCAGGCGCAGATCCTGGATCTGCTGCGGAAGCTTCAGCGGGAACGCGGAATGGCCATCATGCTCATCACCCACAACCTCGGCGTGGTGGCGGAGATGGCCGACGACGTGGTGGTCATGTATCTGGGCCGGGTGGTCGAGCAAGGCAAGGTCGACGACATCTTTCACGACCCGAAGCACCCGTATACGAAGGCTCTGCTGCAGTCCATTCCAAGCATCGACGTCCGTGCCGAGGTTGAAGCTTGCGACCATCAGCGGGTCGATTCCCCACCCGTTCAACCGGCCGACGGGTTGCCCCTTCCATCCGCGCTGCGTTTCCTTCATGGCCGGCCGCTGCGACACCGAGGTCCCGCTGCTTCAGGATGTCGGCGAGGGAAGAACGGTAAGCTGCTTTCTCTACCAGTGATGAGCGCGACGAGAATGACGAACGGCCACGCCGGTTCGGGCAAGTCCGTGCTCCTCGACGTCAAGGGACTCAAGAAATATTTCCCCATTCGAAGGGGCCTTCTCCAAAAGACCGTCGGCCTTGTGAAGGCGGTCGACGACGTGAGCTTTGTTCGTGAATCGGGGCGAGACGCTGTCCCTCGTCGGCGAGAGCGGCTGCGGAAAGACCACGACTGCCCGCTGTATTTTGAGAGCCATTACCCCGACGGCCGGTCAGGTTCTGCTCTCGGACAATGGTGAAGTCCTGGACGTGGCGACCGTTCCGAAGAGCAGGCTTCGCGTCCCTTCGGCGTCAGATGCAGATGATCTTTCAGGACCCGTTCTCCTCCTTGAACCCGCGAATGACCCTGCTCGACATCGTGGGAGAGCCTCTGCTCGTCCACGGCGTAGGCAACGCGCAGGAAAGAACCGACAGGGTCGTGGAGATGCTTCGCCTCGTCGGCCTCCGGCCGGAATACATGCGGCGCTACCCGCATGCCTTCTCGGGCGGCCAGCGTCAGCGCATCGGCATCGCCCGCGCGCTTGCCTTGAATCCGCGTCTGGTCGTCGCGGACGAACCCGTCTCCGCGCTGGACGTGTCGGTCCAGGCACAGATCCTGAACCTTCTCCTCGAGCTTCAGGAAAGACTTGGGCTTACCTATCTCTTCGTCGCTCACGACTTGAGCGTCGTCAAGCACATCAGCGAGCGCGTCGCGGTGATGTACGTCGGCAGGATCGTGGAGACCGCGCCCACCGAAGAACTGTTCGCGTCTCCGAAGCATCCGTATACCGAGGCGCTCTTGTCGGCGGTCCCCAAACCGGATCCGCGCCTTCGCGCCGACCGGATCATCCTCCAGGGCGAAGTAGCCGACCCGGCCAATACCCCGCCGGGTTGTCATTTCCATCCCCGGTGCAAGTATGCGCAGGCCGTCTGCCGGGAGAAGTCGCCGGTACTGGAAGAGATCGCTCCCAACCACTTCGTGAGCTGTCATCGAGCGAGGGAGCTTTCGCTTCGCGGCGTCGCCCGGTCGACCGCGTAGCTGAGGCAGGGCGACTCAGTGGCCGATCAACTTCCATAGGGTTAGCGACAGCGCCGGGACATAGGTAATGACAATCAGTCCAATGCCGCAGGCAATCAGGAACGGATTGCATTCGCGGAAGACGGCGTTTGCAGGCACCTTGGCGATCGACGCACAAATGAAGACGAGAATTCCAACCGGCGGCGTCAAAGACCCGAGAACGGAATTGATGACGATGATGATACCAAGGTGAATGGGATCGACGCCGACGGCCAACATCACCGGCACAAACAGCGGCACCATGATCAGCATGATCGGGACGACCTCCAGAAAGGTCCCGGCGATCAGCATCAGAATGTTGATCAGCAGCAGCAACTGCCAGGGATGGCTGACGAATTGTTTGGTCCACTCGACCAATATCTGCGGCACCTGCTCCGCGATCAAGACCCACGCAAACGGCACCGAGACGGCAATGAGAAAGCCAATCAGTGCGGTGTCAACCGCGCATTCGGCCATCTCGGCAAAGAATTCACGCCAGGTAAAGCTGCGATAGGCGAACTTGCCCAGCGCCAGCGCCCAGAGCACGGCAACGACGCCTACCTCGGTTGCGGTCACGACGCCAAAACGCAAGAGTCCCAGGATGAGCAGAATCAGCATGAACGCCGGCATTGCACGCAGACCGCTCCGCGCAATGTCTGCGATCGATGCGCGTTGCTTGCCTGGTTCGTAGTCTCGCGTCCTCGAGACGACGTACACGGCAACCATCATCAGCGCGGCGAGCA
Organism: uncultured beta proteobacterium; assembly: GCA_963745385.1. Taxonomy (GTDB): domain Bacteria; phylum Pseudomonadota; class Gammaproteobacteria; order Burkholderiales; family Casimicrobiaceae; genus PALSA-1003. The sequence continues at coordinate 191,418 of CAVUXI010000001.1, read as the reverse complement.
ACAGACCGGGAAGAATGCCCGCGGTGAACAACTGCGCGACGGAGACCTCGGCCACGGCCGCATATATCAGCAACGCGATCGATGGCGGAAAGCAGGAGGGCAGAATCGAGCCGACCGCGGTGATGGCGCACGCGAACGCAGGCGAGTATCCGCGCCGGATCATTTCCGGGACCAGAATCTTCGTGGTGCTGGCAGCGTCGGCTCCGGACGATCCGCAAATCCCGCCGAGCATTACGCTGTGCAGGACGTTGGCCTGCGCGAGGCCGCCGCGCCAATGGCCGACCAGGGCACTCGCGAAGTCGATGATGCGGGTGGACAGCCCGCCGAGGTTCATCAGATAACCGGCGCTCAGAAAGAAAGGAATGGCGAGCAGCACAAACGAGCTTGCGCCGCCAACCATGTTGTGCACGACGCCGGCAACCGGAAGCAGATTGGCGCCCCATGTCGACAGAAACACGCCGAACAACATGGCGAAGCCGATCGGTACACCGATGACCAGCGTGACGCCAAACGCGACACCCATGATGAGACTGGGGCTCGCCTCAGGAAACGGCGACCCGGGCGCGGCCGAGGTAAGCGCATAGAGGCCGAACGCCAGCGCGATCGCCGCGGCACTGGTGAGCATCGATCGAGGCCCGCGCTCGACGACGCGGCCCAGAAACAGATAGGCCAGGCTCACGCTGCACGACGCGGGAATGATCGCGTATTTGATGTAATTGGGCCACTGCAGGGCGGTACTCGTACCGCCGATCGACCGAACAAGTTCCTCGCCCCCGAAGAGCAGCATCACCGTCGTGTAAGCGACGACCAGATCGACCAGAAATGCAACTCTGGACTGCCAACGCGGCGAGAGAGCGCCATCGACCATGCCGACGGCGATATGCCGCTCACCGCGATGGCCGGCCGCAATGCCCGTAAAGATCAGCCAGATGAAGCTCCACGACGCCAGTTCCTCGGTCCATGAGAACGAAGCATTGAATACGTAGCGGGCGATCACCCCAGCAAAAACGGTGACGACGATCTCGACCAACAAGAGGAGCGCGACCAACTTGACCCCATGATCGAGCCAAACCAGCAGACGGGCGATCGCACGAACAGTATTCGTCGAGTGCAGCGCAGGTGCGGAGAGGCCGTCAGCGCTCAATATCAGGTCCTCCGGGTTGAAGCGTACGTGCGACAGTCCGGTGCGTTGAAACTGTCGCATTCATGTTATCATAATATCAATGGGCGGACATCGTCGAAAGCTTCCGTTGAGCCTGCACGAGCACGTCATCGACGAGCTCGGTGGTCGCATCGTACGCGGAGAGCTCAAGGCCGACGAAATGCTCCCTATCGAGGACGACCTCGCCGAGGCATTCGGCGTAAGCCGCACCGTCGTGCGCGAAGCAATCAAGGTCCTGGTGCACAAGCACCTGCTCGAGGTGCGCACGCGCACGGGCACGCGCGTGCTCCCATCCGTAGCGTGGAACCACCTCGATCCGGACATCCTTCGCTGGCGATTTGCGAGCACGCTCGATGCCAAGTTCGTGTCGGACGTGATTGAACTGCGCCGCGTCGTGGAACCCGCCGCCGCCGAGCTTGCAGCGGCACGCGCGACACCTGGCGCGGTACGCGCTATCGAAGCAGCGCTGCACGACATGGCGACGACGACCGATCTCAACGCGCACCACGCCGCCGACCTTCGCTTCCACTTGTGCATTCTGGAAGCCGCAGGAAACGACCTGCTGCTCGGATTGCGGTACGGCATCGAAGGCGCATTGAGCTTTGCGATTCGCTTGCTAACCCGATCGAAGGAAGAAGGCAAAAGCTCACACGCATTGCATGAGGCGGTCGCGGACGCCATCACCAGGAAAGACCCCGCGGCGGCGCGCGCCGCAATGAATCGACTGGTCGATCGCTGGGCAGTCGACAGCCTGCGCATGATCGCCAGGAACAAGAAAGGCGCCTCCAATCGGGAGACGCGCCGCCATACTCCGAATAACACGAGCGTCTCTTAGGCGCCAGGTTTTGCTCGCGCCACGCGGTCATCTCAGCCGAGCGACTATTTCGATCGATAACCGGATACAGGAGGAGCCATGCAGCAAGGATTGAATACCAGGGGAATGGCAGCGGCTTTGGCTTTGGCGGGCATCACGATCGCCGCGACACTGCTGCCCGCAAACGCAGGCGCAGCGGCAAAGTATGTCGGCCGTATGTCGATCGAGGTACAGGAAGGACATCCGAAGCAGATCGCGATGGAGCGATTCGCCAAGTTGGTCAGCGAGCGCACCAACGGCGAAGTGGAAATCAAGGTATTTCCGAACAGCCAACTTGGCGGGGAACTAGAGACCGCCGAAGGCATCCGGTTGGGATCGATCCAATTCGGCGCAGTCACGAGCTCGGTGCTGGCCAACTGGGTGCCTGAGGTACAGGTGCTGGATCTGCCCTTCATTTTTCGCAGCGAAGAACATGCGATCAAGGCCAACGCGCTGCTGAAGAGCAAGCTCGAAAAGAAATTCGAGGCGCAGGGGTTTCATCTGCTCGGCTTTTCGGTCAATGGCGCGCGCGAATTGATCAGCACTTTCCCGATCGAGAAGGTAGAAGACGTCAAAGGCAAGAAAATGCGCGTCATCCAAAGCCCGATCCACATCGATATGTGGAAGGCCGTTGGCGCCAATCCGGTCCCGATTCCCGCGCCCGAGATCTATACCTCTCTACAGAACAAAGTGGTCGACTATTTCGACAACACGACGACCAACTACTACACCTTCCGCTTCTACGAGGTGGCGAAGAACTTCACGAAGCTCGATCACATCTTCGCGATGGCGACATGGATTGTCGATGCCAAGTGGTGGGCGCGGTTGCCCAAGGCCGATCAGGACGCCATCGAGAAGAGCGCGGCCGAAATACAGCTCCTCATTCCAGAACTGCTGGCCAAGACCGATGATGCTGCATTGGCAAAGACAGTCGAGCAAGGTGCCAAAGTAATTATCATCAGGGACAAAACGCCTTGGCAGAAGGCGATGGCGCCGGTCTGGGAGCAGTATTCCGTCAAGATTCCCGACGGCAAGGAGTTGATCACCGCAATTGGCGCACTCTAGAACCGGCGACGAGGTACGTCTATGTCCGAGCGGCTAGAGCAGGACCCTACGAGATGATGACTATCGCCGGTGTTCCTGTTCTTGAGGTTGCGCCCATGTCCGCAGTGACGGGGCGAGACAGCTTGTGACCGCGTACGGCATGCGCAAGCGTCGCAAAGCATGCTACGGAGGGGTTACCTTCGGCGCAGCAACCGTACTGCCGCGTCTGGCATATCGGTTGCTTAGCATTGGGTGTGGGCCCTGGTATGCCGGCGACCTCCTCCCGCCGTGTAGGTAGCCCTCTGCCCCTGGCACGTCCCCTCGTGCCGGGGGCATTGTTTTTGGCCTCTCAAGTTTCGGAACGAAGCGGAATCGTTTGCTCCCGCCGAGAGCGCCTCCGGACGTATGTCGATGTCTCCCGGAAAACGAATATCGGGCACCGAGGGAGGCATCTAGACTCGCACCAGAGCGCCTGAACGGTTGCGAGTGTCCGCTATGAAGCGCAAACAGTCGAGGCGCGGAAACGGCAGCACCCGACCCGCTGCTGCCTGTCGGCTTTCTCCAAAGCAATGGGATGGACCCCACCTCACCTAAACGGCATCTAGGTGCCAAACTGGAAGTTCGCGCAACCAGTTAACAGGGAAGAGGGGTCCACCATGAAGCTTATTCGAGTCGGGGTCGATTTGGCAAAGAGCGTCTTCCAAGTGCACGGTGTCGATTGCAGCGAGAAGGTGGTGTGGCGGCGTAAGCTGAGCCGTGCGGAGTGGATCAAGGTGGTGCAGCAGAACGTGCCGCTCGAGGCGGAAATCGGTATGGAGGCGTGCGGTAGTGCGCACCACTGGGCGCGCGAGCTTCGAGCGCTCGGTTACTCCGTGAAGCTGATCGCACCGCAGTTCGTAAAGCCTTACGTCAAGAGTAACAAGAACGACGCCACTGATGCCGAGGCGATCTGCGAGGCAATGAGCCGGCCGGGCATGCGCTTCGTGTCGGTCAAGACGGTCGACCAGCAGGACGTGCAGGCGGCCCACCGCATTCGATCTGAGCTGATGGATCAACGCAAGGCAAAGGTGAACCAGATCCGCGGCCTGACGGCCGAGTATGGCCTGGTCGCTCCCCGAGAGATCTTGCATCTGCGGCGCGCAATACCGCTCTGGTTGGAAGACCAGGAGAATGGTCTGAGTCCGCGGTTCAGAAGGCTCCTGACTGGCCTCTGGGATGACCTGCGCGTCCTCGACGGCCGGCTCGTTGAGCTCGATCAGGAGATCACCACCATTGCAGCGTCTGATCCGGTGGCTAAACGTCTGCAGCAACTGCGCGGTGTTGGGCCACTGATTGCCACGGCACTCGTGGCGACCGTTGGCGACGCCTCGCAGTTCAGTAACGGCCGACAGATGGCCGCATCACTCGGACTCACGCCGAAACAGAACAGCTCGGGTGGCAAAGAGAGGCTACTCGGAATCAGCAAGCGCGGAGACTGTTACGTGCGTTGCGTGCTGATCCACGGGGCCCGATCAATGATCAATAGCGCCAAGACCAAGACCGATCCCCTGAGCTTGTGGGTGCTACGAATCGCCGCCACTCGACATCCCAATGTGGCAGCCGTTGCGCTCGCCAACAAGACGGCGAGGATCGCCTGGGCGATGATCAGGCACGAAGCGGACTACCAGCCTGCGCTGGCCGCACATTAGAATCGATCGTCAGCAACAGCTAACGTAGGAGCTCAACCACGGTTGCGAAACATGCCGCTTGATGGCCAACAGGTCGAACCGGCACCGAACGAACCCGAGAATGTCCGAGGCTCTAAAGCCCGTCATAGCGATTGGGGGTCGGTGCGCGAATAGCCCATTAGGGTCCAGCATCCGAGGATGGATGCGGTTGTGAGAGACCGGATATACGTGTGCAGTCGTACCTTGACGCCAGAACAGCGACGTGTTTGCAAACGAGGTGGGGTCCATATACGGACATCCAGTCAATTGATCAGGCTAACCCGCAGCTGGGGCGAGTGGCGCGATAGCCGCTCTACGCAGAGCCCACGGCCTCAGGGGCAGGCCGCGAGCGTATACGTCGAAGGATCGAAGTTGTTGAAGCACAGCGGGGTTCCCGTCGTGGTTGCAGACATCGACGAGCTTGCTATCCCCACGCGGGCACCGGAATCCCGACGGGCCGAGATCTTCGTGGTGCCGGAGCCGACAGTGAGGAGGCTACTGAAGACGGAGACATCGGTCGTCGCGCCCGCCCCCCAAAGTGCGGTCTCCACACCGGTCTGCGTAGCGCTTAAAGCGGCCACCAAGCCGGAATACACGATCTGCAGGCTTCCTCCGGTGACATAGACCGCGGTATTGTCGGTCGGTCCGTCGGTCGCCGCAATGACATTGCGCAGGTGCGTCATTCCGTTCGGGCTGTTGCCCGACTGCGCGATTGCAATGGCGCCCGGCGATGCGCCGTTGAAGTTGTTGTAGATCAAGACCTCGCGCAGTTCGGAGTTCGCCCCGGCAGTCAGCGTCCCACCGGCGGCGGTGGAGGCGATCGTGGTCACGAAATATCCCGATCCCTCGACATCGACGAAGTCCTTGAGCGTCACCGGCTGGACGTAGACGCCGGGTGCGATCTTAACGACCCACCGGCTGTTGGCCGTAGCGACGGTGGCGGCCGCATCGATGGCGGCCTGCACGGAGGTGTAGTTGCCTCCGGACGGCGCCACCCAGAGGATGCGCGATGGCTGAATCGTCCCCGAAGGCGGCTTGAAGTAGCCGACGACATCTGCGATCACGTGGGTCGAAACCAGCGCCGGCAGCCCAAGGTAGAACTTCACCGTCCCGTCCACCGGCACAATCGCCGTGTTGGCGAGCCCCTTGTTGGCGCTGAAGTCCATCACTACCGCTTGAGTCAATGTCGAGAAATTGCTGCTGTTGCTCGCCGCCATAAACGCGTCGAAGTTGGGATTGAGCACCGTGAAGACCACCGCAATCGCGGAGAACGAAGGCGGCAGGTTGCAGTTCGTAGCCGCGCCTCCTTGCGTGGCGAAGCTGGCGAGGTTCGCAGCCACTGGGAAGGCGCTTCCTCCGACCAGCTGCATGTTGTACGGCGGCGCCGTGCCGTTACGCGTGTCGAGGATGCGGCACGGCACCACAGGTGTATACACCAGGTCATCATTGGCGTCTCCCAACGCTTTCGGGCGGATCAAGCTCGCCTTGCCCTCGGCCGTCGACGTCACCGCGGTCGACAGCGCGTTGCGCAAACCGTCGAGACTGCCGGCGAGGCTGGCCGTTAGCAGGTGATCGGCACGCAGTCCGGAAAGCATGGCTCGCAACTGCGGTGCTTCAAGGCCCGATCCAGAGTTGGCGAGCGCGTCGCCCCATTCGGCGACGATGCGATCGACCACGGTCGTGCGGTTCTGATCGACGGTGAGCAGCGGATTGGGAACGATTTGCTGCGCAGCAGCGACCCCTGAGCATACTAATAGAGCGGCCGCGCCGCGAGTCAACACTCTGGCTAAGGACATGGCTTCTCCCCCTTTTTGCTAGATGGAGCGAGCCAGCGGGACGCCGGCCCGCAGTGTCGCGGGGGCTTGTTCGGTCCCCTTCTGAACCCCCGCCCAATTATTATCGCCTCGCCGGCGTTCAGTGGGTAGTAGTCACGCTGTATAGCTATATGGCCATTTGGACTCGAAGCTAGTTTTTTTACTCTGCAACAACAACAGATCGCCGCCCTCGCAATTAAGTACCGGTTGTCATACTCGCGTCGGCGGAGCGGCTCTGCCGTCTCGGTGGTGGCTCTTAAAGTGGTGCGAGTTCGCGCTATGGCGGGAGATCAAATCCAAGAACGGTGGTCCGCAATCGGTGCGTTACCCCATGTGCGCGCCGCCATTAGCTTCCACCACCTGGCCAGTCATGTACGTCGACATCGATGACGCCAGGAAGAGCACGACGGCGCCGATATCCTCGGGCGCGCCGAGCCGCTGGAGCGGCAGCGACTTGCGCACGGTCTCCAGGACTTCCGGTGTATTGAAGCGTTCGTGGAATGGCGTCTTCACGACGCCGGGGGCGACGCAGTTCACGCGAATCCCGCGCGCGGCGAATTCGTTCGCCAGGCCCTTCGTCAGTGCCACCATGCCGCCCTTCGCGGCGGCATAGGCGAACGCGTGCTTGCCGGCACCGTTGAGCCCCGAGAGCGACGAGATGTTGACGATCCGTCCACCCGGCCGGATGCTGGGAAGCACCGATCGCACAGCGTGATAAACGCTCGATAAATTAAGCGCGATCACGTTGTCCCACATCGACGTCTCGAAATCGTCGAACGGCACGCGCTGGATCAGGTCGCCTACATTGTTGACGAGGATATCGACGGACCCGCCTAGTCCGGCCACCGCCTCCTTCATTCCTCTGTCGATCTCGGCCGGCTTGAGGAAGTCGGCGCGCACGATGACGGACTTGCGTCCCGCCTCGCGCACCAAGGCGGCCGTCTTCTGGGCTTCCTGCAGGTTCTTCGTGTAGTGCACGGCGACGTCGGCGCCCGCTTGCGCGAGTGTGACGGCGATGCCGCGGCCGATGCCGGTGCTCGATCCGGTGACGATCGCGCGTTGGTCTTTCAAGTCGATTCCGAACATCAGAGCCTCCTGGATAGGTCGGGCTGCAGCGGGATTCCACTCCCTAGCGCTCCCGCAAAGTGACAAGCGACGGATCGCTGCGGCGATAGATTGCGCAGCGGTGGTTCTTCGGTGCTGCAGATCGGTTGCGCGTAGGGACAGCGGGGATGGAACGCGCAACCCGATGGGGGGTGCCGGGCGCTCGGCACCTCTCCGGCGAGCGTCGCCGGCGATTCGTCCGCAGGGTGCGGCGGTAACACCGCCGCCAGCAGCGCCTGCGTGTATGGATGCATCGGCGACGCGTAGATTGATTCCGTATCGGCCACTTCGAGCAGCTTGCCGAGGTACATCACACCGATCCGCGTGCTCAAGTAGCGCACGGCCGCGAGGTCGTGCGAAATCAAGAGATACGTGAGGCCGTGACGCTGCTGTAGCGTCTTCAGCAGCTTCAGAATCTGCGCACGGATGGAAATGTCGAGCGCCGAAACGGGCTCATCGAGAATGATGCAACGTGAGCCCGATACAAGCGCCCGCGCGATGGCGATGCGCTGCCGCTGCCCGCCACTGAACTCGTGGGGATAACGCGAGCCGGCGTCGGGCGGCAATCCTACTTCGTTTAACACGGCCGTGACGCGGGCCCGCATTTGGCGCCGCGGCACGTCCTCGTTGGCGATCACCGGCTCGCCGACGATCTCCAGGACACGCATGCGTGGACTGAGCGACGTCGTGGGATCCTGGAAGACGGCCTGGAGCGCGCGCCGATACGTCTGCAACTCGGTCCCCGCGAGGCTGCCGATCTCCTTGCCCTCAAAGAGGATCTCACCGGACGTGGGAGCTTCGAGCCGCAACAGCAGCCGCGACGTCGTGGACTTGCCACAGCCGGACTCACCGACCAGCCCGAACGTCTCGCCCTTGCGTACGACGAAGTCGATCCCGTCGACCGCTTTGATAGTGGCGGTTGTCGTGCCGAACAAGCCCGCACGAATCGGAAAGTACTTGCGGACTTGCCGCGCCTCGAGCAGAACGTCGCGGCCGCGGACGGACGCTGTCCGAGATATGTCCGCGCCCGCTGTCATCGCGACGCCGGCGCCGCCGCAACAGCCATACGGTCGTCAATATCAGCGGCGCGCCAGCATCGCACCTGGTGATCGTGGCCGACGGATTGCTCGTCGGGATATACGCGGCACGCATCGATGGCCATCGAGCAGCGCGGCGCGAAGCGGCATCCGGCAGGGAGTTTCGCGAGGTCCGGCGGCTGGCCTTCGATGGTGACCAGCTCCCCCATTGGTCCGTCAACGCGGGGCAGGCAACGCAGCAGAGCGCGCGTGTACGGATGGCGCGGATTCGCGAAAATCTCGTGCGTGGACCCGGTCTCGACGATCCGGCCCGCGTACATGACGGCGACGCGGTCGCACATACGCGCGACGACTCCGAAATCGTGGGTCACGAACAGCATGCTCATGCCCGACTCGCGCTGCACATCCTTGAGCAGCCGCAGGTATTGCGCCTGGACGGTGACGTCGAGGGCCGTAGTTGGCTCGTCGGCGATCAGAAGTTCAGGATTGCAGGCGAGAGCGATGGCGCCTGCTACGCGCTGGCGCATGCCGCCGCTCAACACGTGCGGATAATCGCCGAGGTGCGTCTCGGCGTCTGGAATGCGGACGCGCCGCAAGGCGTCGATCACGCGTAGCTGAAGTTCCGCTCCGCGGGCGCCTTGATGCAACGCGATCGTTTCGGAAACCTGTGCGCCGACGGTGAACGCCGGATTGAGCGACGTGAGCGAATCCTGAAGGATCATCGAGATGCGCGCGCCACGGATCGCGCGCATCTCCGCGTCGGACTTCTGCAACAGATCCGATCCTTCGAACAGGACGCGCCCGCCCGTGATGCCGGCTGTAGCCTTCGGCAGCAGACGAAGCACCGAAAGGCACGTGATCGTCTTGCCGGAGCCCGACTCGCCGACGAGCCCAAGCGTCTCGCCGCGCCGCACGCTGAAGCTGACGCCGTCGACCGCGCGAATGAAACTGCGGTCGGTCAGGAACGATACCTGCAGATCTTGAACGTCCAGCAGCACTTTGCCTGCGGACGTGCTCATCGCAGCCTGCTCAACGTGGGATCGAGGCGATCGCGCAGCCAGTCGCCCAGCAAATTGCCCGACAGAACAAGGGCGAGGATGGCGAGTCCGGGCCACATGACGACCCACCACGCCGATTCCATCACCGTGCGCCCTTCCGAGATCATGAGACCCCACGCGGGCGTCGAGGGCGGAATGCCGGCGCCGAGGAAGCTCAACGTCGACTCGAGCAGGACGACGTAGCCGGACTGCAGCGTGATGAGGACGAGTAGCGTCGGGAATACGTTGGGCAGGATGTGCCGCCGGATAATCCGGAAATGGGAACAGTTCGCGATGCGCGCCAGCGCGACGAAATCGCGCTCGCGCAACGCGAGCGTTTCTCCGCGGATCTGTCGCGCGTAGCGGGGCCACAGCAGTAAGACGATGACGAGCACGACATTGGTGAAGCTCGTTCCGAGCGCGGCAACCAGGACGATCGCCACGAGGATCAAAGGGAGCGACAGCGCCACGTCGGTCAGACGCATCAGAAAGGCATCGAGCGCGCCGCCGAAATAACCGGAGATGAGGCCAACGCTCGTGCCGATGGTTCCGGAAACCAGCACTGCAATGGCCGCGACGCCAAGGGAAGTACGCGCGCCGTAGAACAGGCGACTCAAGATATCGCGTCCAAAGAGGTCGGTTCCGAGCGGGTGGCTCCAGGCTCCTCCCGCGAGCCATGCTGGTGGCAGCAGCTTGTCGCCCAAGCTGCCCTGCAGCGGCGGATACGGTGCAATCAGTGGCGCGAGCACCGCGATCGCGCAGAGCGCGAACAGGATCAGGCCGGGCACCCAAGGAATCAGGCGCAGCCGGCGGCGGCGTCCGCGGACGTTCAACACGGGAGAGGCGATCGCCGCGTTGCTCATCGACCGTACCGGATCTTCGGATTGAGCCACGCATACATGACGTCGACGGCGAAATTCCCGAGTACGAACAGCGCCGCCAGGAGCAGGACCGTCGCCTGGACCATCGGAAAGTCGCGTGTATTCACCGATATGATCAGCAACTGGCCCACGCCCGGCCATGCGAACACGGTTTCGGTGACGATCGCGCCGGCGATCATCTCCGCGAACAGCAGCACCGAAAACGTGACGACCGGCAGCAGCGCGTTCTTGAGTGCGTGCTTCCAGACGACTTTCCACTCCGGCAGACCCTTGATCCGCGCGAGCTTGACGTACTCGCTTTCCAGGACCTCAAGCATTGCCGAGCGCGTAAGCCGCATGATCGCCGGCGTAGTAGCCCAGCCCATGGTGATCGCAGGGAGAATGAAATTGGCCGGGCCGCCGCGCCCCGCCGCCGGCAGGAGCCCGAACCATACGGCGAAGATCAGAATCAGGATGAGCCCCAGCCAGAACAACGGCAGCGACTGACCGAGTACCGCGAACAGTCGGCCTGCGAAATCGAGCGCCGTGCCTCGATGCACGGCCGAGTACACGCCGATCGGCAGAGCAATCGCGATGCTGATCAGGATGGCGACGCAGCCGAGCTGCAGGCTCGCCGGAAAGCGCGAGGCCAGCACGTCTGTGACCGGACGGCGATAGCGCGTGGACTCGCCAAGATCGCCCTGAACGGCTTGCTTGAGGAACAATCCGTACTGCAGCGCGATGGGCTTATCCAGCCCGAGATGCGTGCGCAGTCGTGCCGCGTCTTCCTTCGTCGCCATCTCGGATAGCATCAGGACAGTCGGATCGCCGGTCAGACGCGCCGCGTAGAAGACGACTAACGAGACGACAAACAGGCTGAGCAACGACTGGAGCGCTCGTCCGACGATAAACCTGGACATCAGCAGCAATCTCCGCGCTCAGTCGCCCGCCGACCACCGACGCACGCCGTGCTACCCCGTGCCACGCAGGCGCGTCCTGCCAGGACGCAGCCGGCGTGCGGAGAATTACTTGCCAACGTACATCGTCTCAACGTTGTTCAAATAACCGACTGTGACCTGTCCGGGAAGGCTGCGCCATTCCAGCTTGGGCGACGCCGCCCACAGCATGTCCGCATATGCGATCGGGATGGCGATCGCGTTGTCGTACATCCACTTGCCGATGTCCTTCTGCAGCGCCCAGCGCTTGTTCTGGTCCATCTCGGCAACCGTTTTTTCCATCAGTTGATCGAGTTCCGTATATTCGGCGAAGAGCTGTGTGCGAGCCTTGCTGTAGGTCACCGTGTAGAGCTGCATGATCGGCTCGTCGAACGCCGGCGTGGGATACACCCAGACGACGCCTGCGAGCTTGCGCTTGATGCCCTGGTCCATCAGGTTCGCGTAATCGCTCGTACGCTCCTTTACGTCGATGCCGATGTTGCGCCAATAGAGAGCAAGCGCTTGCGCGACCGGGCCATTGATAGGACGCGCCGCGTGCGGCGTCGAGTCGACGATGATCGTGATCTTCGAGGGATCCGGATAACCTGCTTCGGCGAGCAACTTCTTGGCGCGTTCCGGATCGTACGGGTCGACTTTGAGGCTGGTATCGAACCCGGGCATTCCCGGAAACGCCTGGATGCCTGCGCTACCTTCGACACTGCCCATGCCCTGCAGCACCTTGTTTACGATTTCCTGTCGATTTATTGCAAGCGAAAGGGCTTGGCGAACCTTCAGCGCTTTGGCGCGATCGGGAAGCGCCCACGGCACCTTCGGATCGTAGCCCTCGCGGTCGGGCAGGTATTGGCCCTCCAACCCCGCGACCATCTGCATCAGCTTCTCGAAACGCACGACCTTGAGGCCTGCGGACTTTACCTTGGCCAGAGAGTCCGCGCCGATCGGTGCAAGGTTGATCTCGCCAGTCTGAAGCAGAGCGACGCGCGTGGCTTCCTCGGGAATCCCGCGGATGATAAGGGTCTTCGCGCGCGGCGGACCATTCCAGTACGCGTCGTTCGCCTCGAGCTTCACATATTCGCCGAGCTTATGCTCGACGAACTTGAAGGGTCCCGTCCCTACCGGACGCCGGCCTGCTTCTTGCCATCCCACCTTATCAAAATACGTCTTGCTGACGATGGGAAAGAAAGGCGGCGTCTCCAGGAACTTGTAGATGATTTCCCAGTTTGGCGCCTTCATGTTGAAGACGACGCGGTAGGGATTCACCACGTCGACGCCCTGCACGAAGTTCGTGAACACACCCTTCATGTCGCTCGTGGAATCGGCGCGTAACGCGACTTCATAACTGAACTTGACATCCTCGGCGGTGAAGTCGCTTCCGTCGTGGAATTTCACCCCTTTGCGTAGGTCGAAACTCCAGGTCTTGCCGTCCTTCGACTGCTCCCACTTCAGTGCGAGTCCGGGCGCCGGCAGGCCAGTCTTGTCGTCGCGCTCGAGCAGCGTGTTGAAGACCGGAATGATCGCGATTGCGTTTGCCTGCGGGCGGGCGGGGACGAGCCAGTCCTCCGCACCAAGAGACGATAATCCGATGACGACAGTTCCTTCCGGTGCGGCGGCGACCACGCCCGGGACCGCCAGGATCAAGGGGAAGATCCAAAAGAACAGCGAACGCCTGGTTGTTGCACTCATGTTGTCCTTTCGCGACCTAACGACCGCGGGGCGGTCCGGTGGGTTGGCGCAGTATGGCGCGAACGGATTGGGGTATCGCGACCAGCCTTAAGTCTACCGACGGTCGACAATGACGGATAGCCCCTATCGACCACGCGCTACGAAATGCTGGAGCGTTCGATTGAAAACTCGCTTGCGGTCGCGAGATAGAGTGTCGTCGAAGAGTCGACCTTCTAAACCGCGCTCAGAGGTGCGCAAATTGAACGGTTGCGAGTTCGCCCTAGAGCGGTACCGAGCCGAAAGGCTGCAAACGACCTCTGAGCGCACATGTGCGTTGCCCGGAAGTAGCCATTCCGGTCGCGGCAAAACTCCGGCTCAGCGCCAGCGGTCAAGGCCGTCCCTTCCTGAGGGTCCTCCCAAAGCGGTGTATAGTGATGGGCGTGTTTTGTTCCAAGCAGTAAAGCGCGCTCTGCACGACCGCCCACCAGTCGTTCCACCGCCGTACTTTCCTTGAGATCGAGACATCGGTCGGGCAACGTCCCGTTTTGTTCTCGTACTTAAGGAATTACCAATGGCAAATGGAACAGTAAAGTGGTTCAACGACGCAAAGGGCTTTGGTTTTATCACGCCCGATGGCGGTGGTGAAGATCTGTTCGCACACTTCTCTGCGATCAGCATGCAGGGTTTCAAATCGCTCAAGGAAGGACAAAAGGTTTCGTTCGAAGTCACGACAGGACCGAAGGGTAAGCAAGCTGCCAACATTCAAGCAGCGTAATGCCCACTAGAACCTCGTTGCACGAAAAGCCGGGCACGTGCCCGGCTTTTTTGTCGGTTTGCTTCATCGTCGCCTTATTCGCGCAGCAAGTTCACACCGCGAGATCGTTGCTAAGCCTGATTCGTTCAAAGGAGTCGGGACGGTTCTATCTCAGTATTCGCTTCTTGCCGCTGGCCGACATCTGGACCACGTTGGCACTCGCAACGAAACGCTCTAACGGTTGCAAGTTTGACCTATGACGAGTAGATGCGGATAGCCAAGCTTGGTCCGCAGTCGACCCACTCCAGCCATTGAGCTACGCGAGAACCGGACATTCCACATACCGCTTAGCTGGCGGCTCTTGTGCCGGCGCGAGGCGCTGCCTACGGGGTGCTCGCACTGAACCCGAGGTCAGGCACTTGCGTCGAGGACTTCGTGCCCGTAAGAGTTGTCAATAGCGCAAAGCCAACGATCTCCTGTGTCCTTCTTGAACACATAAGTAGCCTTACGTTCTATCACCGGAAAGTTCTTTGCGGACACTAGCGTCTTCGCCAACACGAGTGCGGTGTCCCCAGTTTCAAGAATCACCATTCCAGCTTGTCGCACGTCCAAGCTCCGATCGAAGTGAGCTGCAATGGCTTCCATCGCGCTGCGGATTTGGACTTTGCCTACGGCATGCTTGCCCGGCCTAATCACCAGAACAGCGTCCTCGGTATAGAGATTGACTACGGTGTCGAAGTCCTCCTGATTGATCGCCTTGTCTGCCTTTTCGATGAGGAGCGCTATCGGATGGTTGTTCATTTCGCCCTCCACAAGGTGCCTAACAAAAAATGGAGAACCCGCGCGCAAGCGGCAAGGCAGAAGACCACTCGCAACGCGGCCAATCGAAAGCCGTCGATTGCGAGTGACCGCTAACGACTCACGAGCTTTGACGCTGTCGTCGGTTCGGCTGCGATAATCGGTCAGAGCGACGACGGAATGCAGGCAAACACCTTCGTCTGGGCTTCGCCCTCGAAAGACCAACGCTGCGCGACCATCTGATTGAGCACCGCGAGGTCATCGGTGTAGCGGTGATTTGGCGCGCCGCCCATCCCGTTGTTGTACAACCGATAAAGAGGTGCCGAGCCAGCAGCGCACGATCCGTCGCCCGCAGGAGTGGCGATGTAGAACGCAGCGTCGCTTTCGAGCAACCAGGCGGCGTTCGTCTTTACCGCGGCACACTCGGACGCGAACGGCGTGTAGAAATGCGAGCTCTTCGGTGCGAACGCGGTGCTGAAGAACCGACAGACCGGTGAGGTACCGTTTGCCCCCGTCGCATAGGCATGGAACTGGAATCCCGTGCGCGTCCAACCCGCGATGTCTCCCCTGTCGAGAGCCACGATTTCGTCGGGATTCGCGGTGATGAAGTAATGGTCGAAGCCGGCATCGTAGTACTCGATAACCGGAACGCTCGCCGATGGCGAGGAATCAGAGAGCTTGTACTCGAAAAGGCCGACGTTCGTCGCGGTTCGCAGAATCGAACCCGCGCGGTCGATGGAAAGATTCGAGATGAAGACGTTCGGCAGACCCGTATTGATCGGCGTCCAGCTGGTCGCTCCATCGGTGCTTCTGAAAACACCCGCTGAAGTTGCCGCGTAAACCTGCGAAGGCGAGCCCGCCCCGATCACGAGTGCCCCGACCCACGCCGTGGGCGGAAGGCCCCCTGAGGCGGCAACCCAGGTTGCACCGCGGTCGCTGCTTTTAAGGATACCGGCTTGAGCCGCAGGGTCGTAGTAGTAGTTGTAAGTGTAGCTCGCATAAACGGTGGAGGGCTCGGCTGGATCGACGGCGAGGGAATTGACGTTCGCCCCCCACGGAATGGTGGCGAGGGGGTTGATGCTGCTCCCCAACAGAAGAGGGATCGTGAGTGGTGCCCAGTGGGTAGCGCCGTCGGTGGATTTGAAGATCGTTGCGGCCAGTCCGATCTTGAGGGTGTTCAGCGTGGCCGCGTACACCGTATCCGCTGTCGTCGGATCGACCGCCAAAGCCGAGACTATTTGTCCGCCCGCGGTCGGCCCTTTCTTGACCCAGAACACTCCGCCATCGGTGCTCTTCAAGATGCCCGCGCCGCTATCGCCTTCGCCGTCGCCGAGGTAGAGCGTGGAGGGTTGCGTCGGAGCGATCGCCAGAGGATCGAGCAGGTCGAACCAGAAATCGGATGCAGGTGTCCACTGGGCGCCTGCGTTGGTAGTCTTGTAGAGGACAGACCTCCCTCCCTGGATTGCATGTGTTAGAGCATACAAAGTCGACGGAGACACGGGATCGATCGTGAGCGAATCAACGTATTGCCCTGAAAGGCCGGTGCTCTCGGCGTCGGCCCAATGACTGCCACCGTCCGTCGTCTTCGTGAGCACACGCTTAAGACCGGCGGCGGCGTAGATCGTGGAGGGCGTGCCGGGATCCACCGCCACTACGGAGACGCCAACGCTCCTCACACCCAAGGTGAGGTGCGTCCATGACTGGGCGCCATCCATGCTTCGGAATACCCCGGTGCTGCCGCCAGCGTAGATCGTCGCCGGGTTGGCGATCGCAATGACATTGATGCCGGCCGCCGTCAGGGGACCATCCGCTACTGACGTCCAGGTCTTGCCTGCGTCGCTGGTTCGGTAAGTCGCGCCCGAGGAGGTATGGACATAGGCGGTCGCGAAAGACGTGGGATCAACCGACAACAGCAAGATGTACTCCGGAGGTGTCGCGATGTCGGACCAGCTCGCGCCGCCATCGGCACTCGCTTTCAGGCCGCCGCCAGCGAGCAGATAGAGCCGGGACGGCGACTGCGGATCGATCGCGACGGTCGCGACCGTGGGTGGGTCTGCACACCCCAAATCGCACCCCACTACATAGATGCTCGCCCAACTTGCTCCGCCGTCGATGCTCTTGAAGCCTGTGGTGACATCGAATGCGGTCGCTACACTGATATAGATGGTGGAGGGAACAGTCGGATCGATGGAAATGGGGCCCACGGGCTGCCCCTCGAACGCCGCATTGACGGGCGTCCAGGTAGCCGCTCCATTGGTCGTCTTGAAGATCCCCGCGGGCGTGCCTGCGTATAAAGTGGCCGGCGAACGAGGATCGATCGCGAGGGCGTAGACCACGACTCCCTGCCAGTCCAGGCCTGAATTGGCAGCAGCCCAACTCTGACCTCCGTCGGTGCTCTTGAAGACGCCCAAGTCTGTGGCGGCGTAGAGCGTGGACGGAGCGGATGGATCGATGGCCAACGCGACGATGTTGGTCGTCGCCAAGCCGACGTTGGCGGTCGCCCAGCTCGCGCCGCCATCGGTGGTCTTGAGAACACCCGAGCCGATCGTGCCGGCGAAAGCAATCGATGGCTTGACCGGATCGATCACGAGCGCCACAACGTTGGCGCCATCCGGTCCGATCGCCGTCCAGCTGCCGGCCGTGGGAACCTGCGGAAACGGCGGCAGCGAAACAAGGCACGGGGCACCGAGGATGTAGTGGTTCCTGAAGCAGAGAACGTCTGAAGCATCGACTTCGAAGCCGAGCGCAAGAAGCAAGGCAGCGCAAGAAACAATTCGGACGGCATTCATCGCGACTCCCTGTCGACAGCTATTTGCAGCGATGGTAGGCCTTATCGACGGTCAGAGGCGTCATCCCGAGGCAAACCTATCGAAATTCGCATTTTTTTACCCCTACCTGCACACAGGGCGTCGCCAAATCGGGACAATGTCGGCCATGAAGCGCGCCTCCCGTCCCCCAGCCTCCATCCGCGTTACTTGGGAGCGCGCTCGCTCGGGCGACCTTCGCGGCGCGGCCGACGCTGCACGCGCGGCTCTGGGCAACCTGGGATCGGATGCGCCGCCAGGCAACCGCGTCGAACTCCATCTCGTGGCTGCGTTTTGCGCCATGCGCCAAGGGCTTCATTCCGAAGCGATGCGTGAGCTCGACGCAGCGGGTCACGCTGCTTCTTCACCGCAGGCCCATGCAGGCCTGGCGTTTCGCGTCGATACGTGGCGAGCCGAACTCGCGTATTTCCAAGGGCGCTATTCGGCAGCCAACAAAATCATCGATCGTTTACTCGATCGCCTCGAGAAAGACGGCGACTGGGCGTACGCAGCATTTGCGCTGCGGATTCGCATGGCGATACTTCTCGCGCGCGCCGATTACCGAGGTGTTGCAGCGCAGGCCGATCGCGCCATTCGGGATGCCGAGGCAAGCGGCGACGACTATGTCACGGTGCAGGTCCTCAATCTCCTTGGGGCTTTTCATTTCGATTGCGCCACCTCGAAGCTTCCCGAGCCGCACGCGCGCGCCCACCTCTCGTCGCTCGATCCGACCGATGCCGCGCCAATGGAAGACAGCGCACGTGAGGCACTGCGCTACTTCCGACGGGCCCGCGCACTGGCTACGCGAGCTCACTATGAATTCGCCGCGTGGTACGTAGCCGGCAACATTGAACGACTCGAGATAGTCCTAGGTCACGCAGAGCGCGCTGTGCCCGCGATACGGAAGCGGCTCAAAATATTGCAGAAGCGAGGGGCGCAATACGACGAGATCGTAACGCGCTCGAACCTCGCCTGGGGCTTGCGCACATTGGGGCACCACCGCGAAGCCTTGCATGAGCTCGACGTCGCGCTCAAACTCGCGCGCGAGACAGGCACCTTCAACGTCCTGCTCGAATTTCTCGAGTACGACCGCTCGATCGTCCTTGGCGCGCTCGGCGACACGACCGGCGCCCAGGCGAGCTATCGTCGCTACCTTCGACTCGTAGGCGCATGGAATCGGGACGCCCCGGCTTCACCTGCCGACGACCTGCCGGCGGGGGTTCGCAAGCGTCCGCTCGAGCCTTTCTTTCTCAAGTCTGCGGACCGGTTCATCTTGGAACATATCCGCGAAGCTCTCTCGGTGGGTCGGTTGGCCCAGCACTGCGGCGTAAGCCAGAGGAGTCTGGAAAAGGCCTTTGCCGATTTGCGCGGTCTCACGCCCGTCGCGCACATGCGCAATCTGCGACTGGACCATGCCCGCAGTGCGCTCGATGAACGCGGTTTGACAGTCGCCGAGGCGGCGGCGCGTTTCGGCTTCCGCAGTCCAACCACGTTCGCCCTCGAATACCGCAAACGCTTTGGTATATCACCGAGCCGTACGAAAAGCACGATGCCGAATCAGCGGCGATCGTCCAATGTAGGAAAGCGCAATGGCACGGGCTCCCGCGCGGATATTGCTGCTTCGATAGCAGCCCCGGCTGACCGCTTCGGCGAACATCCGGAGTTAGCCGGCAAAATCAATCAATGACTGCTATGGGGCGCAATGCACTATGACTGCTGTTGGCCGAACGCATCAATTGGCGGGTGTTGATGTGACCCAGATTCATGGCATCGGTCCGTACTTGGCACTGCGGATGATTGCCGAATGCGGTACCGACCTGAGCCGCTGGCGATCGGCCAAGCACTTCACCTCGTGGTTGACGCTGTCTCCGGGATGCAAGATCAGCGGTGGCAAGGTATTGTCGGCGCATACGCGAAAGACAACCAACCGCGTAGCTGCGCACCTTCGACTCGCCGCCGTCACCGTGGGTCGTACCAACACCGCGCTGGGCGCCTTCTACCGACGCTTGGCCGCGCGCATCGGGAAGTCCAAAGCGGTGACGGCGACCGCGCGCAAGATCGCGGTCCTGTTCTACAACGCCATGCGCTTCGGCATCGACTATCAGGACCCCGGTGCTACGCACTACGAGCAAAAGTACCGCGAGCGTGTCATCAAGCAGTTGCATCGACGGGCGGCCGAATTCGGGCTCACTTTGCAGGCGACAGTGAATGTTTCTTAGGAAAGCGGCCATCTACTTCGCTCGGGAAGCGAAGTGAAGTACGCCTTCGTCGAGAAGAATCGACGGCAGTACGGCGTGCCGGCCCTGTGCGAGGCGCTGCAGGTCTCGCGCAGCGGGTACTACGCTGCGCGGCACCGCGGTCCCAGTGATCGCCAGAAGCGCCAGGTCGACCTCACCGCTCGTATCAGGACGATCCACCAGGCCAGCCGCGAGTCGTACGGCGCTCCCAGGGTGCACGTCGAGCTGCTGGCCCAAGAGGTGCCGTGCTGCCGCAACACGGTGGCCAAGCTGATGCGCAAGGCTGGAGATCCTGCCCAAGGCGATCCGGCGCTTCCGCGTAACCACCGACTCCCGCAAGACCAAGGCGTCGCCGAACCTGATCAACCGGGACTTCACGTCAGACACATCCCAACGACCTCTGGCTGAGCGACATCACCTACATCCCGACGCGGCGAAGGCTGGCTCTACCTGGCTGCGGTTCTGGACGCGTACTCGAGAGCCTTGGTGGGCTGGGCGATGAGCCGAACTCTGGACACCAAGCTGGCGATGGACGCGTTGAACATGGCGATCGCGCATCGGGGTCCACCGGTAACGCTGCACTCCGACCAGGGGTCAACGTACGCCACCGGAAGCTACCGGGAAATCGTCAACCGCTATGGCATCAGGCAGAGCATGAGTCGCAAGGGTGATTGTTGGGACAATGCGCCTATGGAGAGCTTCTTCCATACGCTCAAGACCGAATTGGTCATGCACTGCGACTACAAGACACGCGACGATGCGCGGGTCAGCTTGTTCGATTACATGGAAGTGTTTTACAACCGGCAGCGACGGCACTCATCGATTAGCTACGAGGCCCCGCTACCATTCGAGGCGATGAAATCGCCTGGTAAGGTGTCCATCGTTCGTGGGTAAGATCAAACGCAGCCGCGAGCGAACGACAGAAGATCGAAATGGCGGGTCGCGCTACTCCAGGAACCGAACGCGGCCAGTGTCGAGGTCATACACGGCGCCCACCAACTTCACGTCGCCCTGGGCCGCGCGGGCCCTGCCTTCGGGCGATTCGTGCAGTTGCCGAATGGTCCAGCGCACGTTGGCTTCGACTGCCGCTTTCAGCAGCGCCGCGGGCCGCAACGTCGGGTCGAGATTGTCCAAGGCGGGAACGATGTTCTCCAGCAGCAGTGCGATTCGGCTCTGATGGCGAGTGCCGTGGAACTTCGATGCGATCGCCGCCTTCACCGCCCCGCAACCCTCGTGCCCCAAGACAATGAATAGCGGCGTGTGGAGTTGCGCGCCCGCGTACTGCAGCGTCCCTACGATCGAGGGACCGAGGACGTTTCCTGCCACTCGTATGACGAACAGCTCGCCGAATCCGGCATCGAACACGAGCTCCGGCGGCACCCGGCTGTCGCTGCATCCGAGAACGGTAGCGTAGGGCTGCTGGCCCTTGGCGAGCTCCGCCAAGACTTCCTTCTGCACCGTCGGGAACCGCGCGTGGCCGCTGACGAAGCGCGCATTACCGTCCTTTAGGCGACTGAGTGCCTCCTCCGCGGTATAGGCGGGTTGGTATTTGGCTGTCACGATTCGCGGTCTCCGTCGAGTTCGGCCATCGGCTGAATGATAGCCGGTACTACGTAGGCACAATGTGAAACAATGAACAGCCGCGGACAGACCTGACCGCTGTCACGGCTCCCGAGTTGGCAGCTCCGCGCGGGACGTGCCGGAGGCTTTTGAGCATGCTTTTGAGTTCACCGCAACGGCATGGGCGAGTCGGCCCAAGGTAGGCCGGCGAATTCGAGCTCCTGAACCGACCTTTGACGTGCACGCCCTGTTACCCGCTCTCCTATCGATGCTGTTGCTCACCGGCATCGCCGCCCGGGCGGACGAGCTCAGTCGGGAACAGGCCCTTCAACGACTTTCCCAAACCGAGCCGCAGGCACGCCTCGAAGCCATCCTTCGTC
This sequence comes from uncultured beta proteobacterium, assembly GCA_963745385.1. Classification (GTDB taxonomy): domain Bacteria; phylum Pseudomonadota; class Gammaproteobacteria; order Burkholderiales; family Casimicrobiaceae; genus PALSA-1003. The sequence goes on along the minus strand of CAVUXI010000001.1, from coordinate 169,653 downwards.
TGGGCGAAGTCGGCAGGATGGCCGATGTGAAACCGCTTTTAACGCCACTGCACGATCCCCGCGAGGACATCCGTCAATACGCCGAACAGGCCATATGGCGCATCTGGGGTCGCTCCGAGAATCAAGAGGTGGACAGGCTCTATCAAATGGGTATCGAACAGATGAATGCCGGTGACCTCGAGCAAGCGATCGCGACGTTCACCCGCATCATCGAAATAAAGCCCGACTTCGCGGAAGGCTGGAACAAGCGCGCAACCCTGTATTTTCTTGTCGGCGATCTTCGTAAATCGCTCGCCGATTGCGACGAAGTCATGAAGCGCAATCCGTATCACTTCGGCGCGCTCTCCGGTTACGCGCAGATCTACACGCGCCTCGAGTACTACGACCGCGCGCTCGAATATTCCCGCCGCGCACTGGAGATCAACCCCAACTTGGACGGAGTGAGGCGCAACATCGATGTGATCGAGCGTCTTATTGCGCAGCGACGCAAGCAAATGATCTGATTCAGGTGTCCGGGCTCGGCGCCGAGCCATCGTTCTGCGGATGCTTCCGCGTACGTCGAAGGCCGCGTTGTAGTCAGCGCATCGTATGGTTATGATGTTGTTGCGCGCGCTTAACGCGTGGCGACGTGCCTCGAGGAAATGGACACGCGGAAAAGGGGAGGACGTTCCATGTCGACTGTATCGATCCGCTATGTGTTGGCATCGGCGCTTGCCTGTGCCGTGCTGATCGCGCCCACGACGGTGCTTGCGCAGCAGGCCCCAACGGCCGCTCCAGCGGCCACCCCGCCGGCCGCCCCGCCAGCGTGGCAGCAAGGCCGCTCGCCAGAACAGGGGACCTCGACCCTGCACCCGTTTGCACCGCAGATGACGGGCCGACCGGCGAGCGAGCTGCCGATCGACAAGCTCAGGGTGCCGGCGGGATTCAAGGTCGAAGTCTGGGCAGACGGCGTTCCCGAGGCGCGCTCGCTCGCGCTCGGTGACGAGGGCACGGTCTTCGTGAGCAATCGCCTCGCGAAGAACGTGTATGCGGTGGTCGATCGCAACGGCAAGCGCGAGGTCAAGATCATTCTCAAGGGCCTCAACGCGCCGAACGGAATCGCGTTCAGCAAGGGCACGCTCTACGTCGCCGAGCGCGGTCGCATCACGCGCTACGACGGCATCGAGCACAGACTGGACAATCCGCCGGAGGGCAAGATCGTGGTTGATAACCTCGACCCGACGACTCAACCAGGCCATTTCTGGAAATTCCTCGCGCTCGGTCCCGATGGCAAGCTCTATTTCAACATCGGGTCTCCGCAGAACATCACCATGCCCACCTACATGCAGGCGGTCATCATGCGCGTGGACCCGGCCTCAGGCTTGTTCGAGAACTATGCGCAAGGGGTCCGCAATTCGGTCGGGTTCGACTGGCACCCGCGCACTAAAGAGCTGTGGTTTACCGAGCATGGCCGCGACTGGATCAGCGATGACCTGCCCCAGGATGAGCTCAATGTAGTGAAACACCAGGGCGAGCATTTCGGCTTCCCCTATTGCCATCAGGGCGACACACTCGACCCCGAATATGGCAAGAATCGCTCCTGCTCGGAGTTCACGCCGCCGGTGCTAAAGCTCGGCGCGCACGTTGCTCCGCTGGGGATGCGCTTCTACACCGGCAACATGTTTCCGGCCGAATACAAGAACAATATCTTCATGGCCCGGCACGGCTCCTGGAACCGCACAATCAAGCAAGGCTACGATGTCTATCGCGTCGTGCTGGACGACAAGGGCGGCGTGGTCAAGGCCGAACCGTTCCTCACCGGCTTCGTCATCGACGAGAAAGCCGATCCGCCGATGTGGGGCCGGCCCGTGGACGTCCTGGTGATGAAGGACGGATCGATGCTTGTCTCGGATGACTACAACGGCATTATTTATCGCGTCAGCTACAAGCAGTGAAATGCAGTCGTCCCGAAAGGGGTGTGGCGGGAGCAGCGCCGTTTGTCGTCGCGCTGCCGCTCATGTTTTGGGTCGAAGCCGTAACGGGTGCCGACATCGAGGCGGGCCGGCAGAAGGCGCAGATCTGCGTCGCGTGTCACGGGCCGGCGGGCAATTCGACCAATCCCGTCATACCGTCTCTCGCCGGACAACCAGCACAGTTCGTCTCCACGGAGCTATTCCAGTTTCGCGAGGGCAACCGCAAAGACCCGCAGATGACGCCGATAGCGGTGAACCTCAGCAATGCCGACATGAACGATCTCGCGGCCTATTTCGCTGCGCAGAAACCGGAGCCGACGACGCACAAGACGGACCCGGCCAGCGCCGCCGCCGCGCCGAAGCTCGCGCAGCAATTCAACTGCGTGCAGTGTCATGGTCCGGCCCTGCTGGGCTTGCAGCACATCCCCCGGCTCGCGGGGCAGCAATACGAATACTTGAAGACGCAACTGCGCGGCTTCAAGGCCCAGACCCGAGCCGATCTCGACGGCAACATGACTTCTGCGGCGCAGGCGCTGACGGACAAAGACATCGACGTGCTGGTCGATTACATTTCCGGACTCGGAACTCCCTGACAACTTCTGTGATGCAGCTGCTGCGCTTGTCTTCAGGCATTACGCGTCGAACGCCTGCACAACGTGTCCGGGGCCGATCTCGCGATAAAGCCGTGGCGCGGGCACGTAGTTCGCTTGATGCACCGGGCTGGGAATCTCGGTCGTCGAAAGTCCGCGCCGGAGCCTGCGGCGACCTGCTTCCGGCACCGGCACTGCCGCCATCAGCCGCTTCGTGTACGGATGCTGCGGATTTTCCATGATCGCCGCGCGCGGTCCGATCTCGACGATCTCGCCCAGATACATCACCGCGACGCGATGGCTGACCCGCTCGACGACCGCGATGTCGTGCGAGATGAACAGATACGCCAGGCCCATATCCGCCTGAAGGTCCATCATCAGATTGATGACCTGCGCCTTGATCGAGACGTCGAGCGCCGATACGGCTTCATCGGCGACCAGCAGCTTCGGCGTCAGCGCGAGCGCCCGCGCGATGCACAGCCGCTGCCGCTGGCCGCCGGAGAATTCATGCGGAAAGCGGCTCGCCATGTCGGGCGAGAGGCCGACCCTCCGGAGAAGTTCGCTAACCCGGTCGTGCGCATCCGCACGACCGAGAAGGCCATGCACGATCATCGGTTCGGCGATCGCGCCGCCAACGGTCTTGCGCGGATTGAGGCTCGCGAACGGATCCTGAAAGATCATCTGCATGCGTCGGCGGGCTGCGCGCAGGCCCGCGCGGTCGAGCGCGCGGACATCCTCTCCCTCGAACAGAACAGTTCCGGAATCGGGCTCGACCAGACGCAGGATCGAGCGGCCCGTGGTCGACTTGCCGCAACCGCTCTCGCCGACCAGCGCCAGCGTTTCGCCGGCGTGCAGCGAGAATGAAATATCCTCGACGGCGTGAACCCGCGCGCTGACGCGACTCAGCACGCCGGAGCGAATGTCGAAGCGGGTCACGAGGTGGGCGACTTCGAGCACCGGGCGCTCGGTCACCACCGCGGTCGACGCGGTATCGGGGACGACTTCGGCCGCGCCGGTGACCGGATCGACGATCGCGAAGCGCTGCGGGGCAGGACGGCCCTTCATCGAGCCGAGGCGCGGAACCGCGGCGAGCAGTGCGCGGGTATAGGGCTCCCGGGGCGATGCGAAGAGCTCTGCAGTGGTCGCCTGCTCGACGGCGTTGCCATCCAGCATGACGACCGTGCGGTCCGCGATCTCGGCCACCACACCCATGTCATGGGTGATGAAGGCGACCGACATGCCCTCCTCGTCCTGCAGCAGTTTGATCAGCTCGAGGATTTCGGCCTGGATCGTGACGTCGAGCGCGGTCGTCGGCTCGTCCGCGATCAGCAGCTTCGGCTTGCAGGCGAGCGCCATCGCGATCATCACGCGCTGGCGCATGCCGCCGGAGAGCCGGTGCGGATACTCGTGCAAGCGCGACGCCGCGGACGGGATGCGCACGCGCTCCAGGATGCGCAGCGTTTCGGCCTCGGCCTGCGCGCGATCGAGGCCGCGATGGTAGATCAGCGCTTCGGCGATCTGGAAGCCGAGGGTCAATACCGGGTTGAGGCTGGTCATCGGCTCCTGAAAGATCATCGAAATCAGGTTGCCGCGCACATGGCGCATCTGGTTTTCGGGTAGCTTGAGCAGGTCGCGTCCTTCGAGCAGGATCTCTCCGGTCACCCGGCTGTTGGCTGCCGGCAGCAGCCCCATGATCGACAGCGCGGTGACGCTCTTGCCCGAACCCGATTCGCCGACGATCGCCACCGTCTCGCGCTGCCCGATCTCGAACGAAATCCCCTTCACGACCGTGGTCCACTCGTCGTCGACCCGGAACGCGGTCGTCAGGTTGCGTACGGCGAGGACTGGCAACTGAGCGGCACTGACGCTCACGCTTCGCCCTTCAGTTTCGGATCGATCGCGTCGCGCAGGCCGTCGCCGAGCAGGTTGAGCGCGAAGATGACGATCAGAATCGCAACGCCCGGCGACCAGCGCCAGCCAGTAGCTGTCGAGAATGTTCTCGAACCCTTCGCGGATCATGCCGCCCCAGGTCGCAGTCGGTGGTTTGACGCCAAGGCCGACGAAGGCAAGCGAGGCTTCCGTGCGAATGGCGTTGGCGAGCCAGAGCGAGCCCATCACCAGGATTTCGGGCAGGATGTTCGGCAGGATATGGACGATGAGAATCCGGGTGTCGGAATAGCCGAGCGCGCGGCCGGCGTCGACGAACTCGCGCTCCTTGACCGCGATCGTCGGCGCGCGGGCAATGCGGGCAAAAGGCGGGATCGAAGTCAACGCGATGGCGATGATGATGTTCACCATCGAGGGGCCGAGCATCGCCACCAGGATCAGGCCCAGGATCAGCGACGGGAACGCCAGCAGGACGTCCATCGCCTGCATCGTGACGGTATCGAGGCGGCCGCCGTGCCACCCTGCCAGCATGCCGATCGCCGTCCCGATGACCATCGCGGCGAGTGTCGAAACGACGCCGATGATCAGCGAAATGCGCGCGCCATAGATCAGGCGCGACAACGTGTCGCGGCCGAAACTGTCGGTCCCGAGCCAGTGCTCGAGCGGTCGGCGCGCGCAACTTCTCGAGGATGTTCTGATCGTTCGGATCGAACGGCGCGAGCACCGGCGCGAGGATTGCCGCAACGACCACGATCAGAAAGACCGCCAGCCCGATCCATGACGTCTTGTTGGTATTGAACGCCTTCAGCGTCGCCGACGCGAAATAGGCGAACGGCGACGGCGCCGCTGTGTGTAGACGCGGCGCTCATTGCAGTCTCATTTCAGTTTCACCCTCGGGTCGACGAACCCGTACGCGAGGTCGGTCAGCAGGTTCACCAGCACCACGATCAGCGTGTAGATCACCATCATTCCCTGCAGCATCGGATAGTCGCGCTGGTTGAGGGCGCCGATGAGCAGCTTGCCCAGGCCCGGGCGGCTGAAAACGATCTCGGTCAGCACCGAATTGCCGATCAGGATGCCGAGATAGAGTCCGACCACGGTGATGATCGGGATCAATGCGTTGCGCAGCGCGTGTCGCCAGATCACGACGTTCCACGGCACGCCTTTGGCGCGCGCTGTCCGCACGTAATCTTCGGACAGGACCTCGAGCATCGCCGAGCGCGTGACGCGGGTCACATACGCAGCCGAGATCAGGCCGAGGCTGATCGCGGGCAGCGTGATCGACTGGTACCAGGCCATGACGCTCCCCGAGCGCGCGCTGATCACCGGGAACCAGGGCAGGGCGATCGCGAAGACGAGCAGCAGGATGATGGCCGAGACAAACGGCGGGAACGACAACCCGAGCAGCGAGGAAATACGCACTGCGTAGTCGACGAAGCGGTTGCGATGGATCGCCGCGTAGACGCCCGCCGGAACGCCGAGGAGAATGCCGATGACCAGCGAGACCAGCGTCAGCTCGATCGTCCACGGCAACACGCGCAGCACCTCGCCGATGACGGGCTGGCCGGAGACCATCGAGACGCCCCAGTCGCCGCGCAGCGCGCCCAGCAGGAACACCGTGTACTGCTTGGAGAGCGGCAGGTCGAGACCGAGCCGCTGCCGAAGCGCGTCGATCGCCTCGCGGCTCGCCTGGTCGCCGAGGATGAGCTGCGCCGGATCGCCGGGGACGATCCGCACCAGCACGAAGACCAGCGTCAGCACCGCGAACAGCGTGACCCACGCAAACGCCAGACGGCGGATCAGGAAGGTGGTCACATCCCGATCTGCGGACCTGAGCAGGCCCTGTGCTGCGGCCAGCGTGTCCGATCACATTCGTGATCGTCCGCTCACTTGGTGAAGCGGGTCTTCTCGGTGACCGGCGGCGACAGGTTGAGCGAACCCTGCACCTCGTAGCCCATGTCGAGCGTATCCTTCCACGCCCATAGCTGGAGCTGCTCGTAGATCGGCACGGCGCAGACGGCCTTGATGATCTTCTCCTGCGCGGTCTTCCAGAGCGCCAACTGCTTGGCCGGATCGGTCGCGACGCGCGCCGCGCGGATCTCGTCATCCGCGACGTTGCAGTGGCTGAAATTGGTCACCGCCGTCGGCGTGCCGACGATCGATCGCGAATCGAAAAACTGCGTCAGATACACGTCCGCCACGGGAAAGCGCCCCGCCTGGTAATGCACGATCGGCGACAGATCCTTGCGTATCTGCGCGTGAAAGGTCGCGTGCTCCACGAGCTCGATGTCGAGATTGATGCCGGCCTTCTTCAGTTGCGCCTGCACCGCCTCGATCAGGGTCTGCATGCCGGTCAGCGTCGTGTGGATGGTCTTGATCGTCACGCCGTTCGGATATCCGGCTTCGGCCAGCAACGCTTTCGCCTTGGCCAGGTCGTACGGGAACAGCGGCGCCTTCTGGTCGGTGCCGAGATAGCCCGACGGGACGACCGAAACCGCTTCGCGCGAAGCTGCCCGCGCCCTTGAACGCGACGATCGCCTTGCGGTCGATCGCATAGGCGATCGCCTGGCGCACGCGGATGTCGTCGAGCGGCTTGACGGTGACGTTGAGATGCAGCTCCGACAATTCGGCCGGGTCCATCGCCACGACCTTTACGCCGGGCAGCTTGGACATCCGGTCGACCCAGGTCTGGTCCTGCTTGCCGTAGACCATGTCGAGCTCGCCCGACTGGAACGCGAGGTCGCGGCTCGAATCCGCGGGAATATAGCGATACGTGATGTCGTCGATCTGCGGCGCGCCACGGAAATACTGCTTGTTGGCGACCAGCTTGACGAACTGCTGCGGCTGGTATTCCGCGAACATGAACGGTCCGGTGCCGATGGGTTTCTTCGCGAAATTCTCGCCCATCTCCTCCGCGGCCTTCTTGCAGACCATGTTGCCGCCATTGACGTTGGCGACGTAGCCCAAGAATCCGGCGACCGGATTCTTCAGCGTGATCTTCAGCGTCGACTTGTCGAGCGCTTCGACCTTGTCGACGGCCGAGTAATCATTGGAATACGAGGATGTCGCCTTGTTGCTGGCTCGCTTGAGCGAATACGCGGCGTCGTCGGCCGTGAATTCGCCGTAGCCATGGTGGCATTGCACGCCGGCGCGGATCTTGAACGTCCATTCGGTGCCGGCCGGGTTCGACGTCCAGCTCTCGGCCAGATCGGGCTCGATGAATTCCGGGCTGATCCTGCCGGGTCGCACGCGGACGAGACCGTTGAACATCCAGCTCAGCACACCCTTGTCCGGCGTGGTCGAAGCGATGTGCGGATCGAGCTTGCCGGCATCGGCGGAACCCATGCCGACGACCAGGCTCTTCTTTTGCGCAAAAGCCGGCGGCACAAACATCAGCGCCGCGCATACGATGGCGAATACGATCTTTTTCATTGATCGGCCCTCCTGCTAGGTAACGCGATTGTAGACGGTAATGCGCAATAACATGCGTTGAGGAAGCATCCATTATCCGTGCAAGGTGAGTTCGGACGGCGTCGTCACGCGTCCCGCGAAACGAGCCAGCCTGAAAGCCGAAAGATCATGCCTCGGAACACGTCCGAGCGCGAGATCGGCGCATAGCAATCCGCTGACCGGGCCGAGGCAAAATCCATGACCCGAAAAGCCGGCGGCTATCACCAGGCCGGACGGATATTCGGGCGCATCGATCACCGGCAGCGCGTCAGGCGTCAGATCGATGAGGCCGCCCCAGGCGCGTGCAATCGGCGCGTCGGCCGCGATCGGAAGCACCTGGGCTACACGATCCACGATGCTGCGAACATCGGATGCCGACGGCGCAAGCGAGCTCTCTGTCCATTCAGAAGGATCGCCGGGCCATGCACCGGCGCCGCTGCTGAAGCGCAAGCGTCCGTCGGCCTCCTGCCGTCCCGCGCAATCGGCATTGGCCACGCCGAACGCAGGCAGCAGACAACTCGGCAACGGCTCGGACTGAACGACGTGTGTGATCCTGATCGATAGCGGCAGATCCGCGCCGAGTGGCGAGAGCAACGATGGCGTATTGACGCCCGCAGCGACGATTACGCGGTCGGCGGCAATGAACCCTTCGGACGAGTCGACGCCCGTCACGCGATCGCCCTCGACCCTGATCGCGAGCGCGGTCACACCTTCACGGATCGCAGCGCCGTGCACCTTCGCAAACCGTGCGAATGCCTGCGTCGCCTTGACCGGATTGGCGTGTCCATCGGTTGGGCAATACGAAGCGGCGAGAACATTGGGCGATATCTCCGGTGCAACGGCCCGGATCGCGGCATTGTCGGGCAGAAAGCGGAGCTCCAGGCCCAGCGTCTGCTGGGTCGACACGAGTGCACGGATGACGTCGACCTCAGCCGGCGTGCGGGCGAGTCGGAGATTGCCGGTCCGGCGATACTCGACATCGGCGCCCAAGGTTTCGGCCAGCTCACCCCACATCGCGACCGCGGCGCGCGCCAGCGGCAGCTCGGCGGGGTCGCGTCCCGACTGGCGTACGCCGCCAAGCGTCCAGCCCGACGCCATCGCTGCGATGCCCTGTTTCTCGATCAGGGTGACGGCGTGGCCTTCACGCGCCAGTTCGGCAGCTGCGGCGGCGCCGGTAATTCCGCCGCCGATGATGACGATGCGAAGCATGGGTCCTATACGCTGTTAAGTGTCTTTGCCTAGCGGTGGTTGCGCGTTGTTTCCGTGGATCGAGGTGAAGCGATCCGCGCCCTGTGATCACACAATTGCCGGACCAGCAGGATACCCCAAGTATTCGAGCATGGCTTCGAATAACGTTCGCAAAAACGGCCGAACGAAGGTTGCAGTCTCATCGAAGGCGATGCGTGATCGCCAATGGCTATCTTTGCAGTACTGTCTGTCCATGCCTCACGACCGTGTGACATGGGTTGTATCCGAGGCGGTAGGCGAGCTCCGCGGGCTGATCGATATCCCATAACACGAAGTCCGCATCCATTCCTTCGCGCAAGACGCCGCTTCGATGTTGCAACCCCAACGCTCTCGCAGCATGCCGGGTTGCTCCCGCAAGCGCCTCCTCCGGCGTAAGCCGAAAAAGCGTGCACGCCATGTTGAGCGTCAGTAGCAATGACGTCGTGGGAGAGCTTCCCGGGTTGCAGTCGGTTGCGACCGCCATGGGCACGCGCAACCGGCGCAATAGATGGATAGGCGGAGCTCGAGTATCGCGTAGAAAATAGAACGCGGCGGGTAACAAGACAGCGGTGGTGTCGGCATTCGCGAGAGCCATGGCGCCCTCTTCCGAGAGGTGCTCGAGATGATCGGCCGATAGCGCACCATAGCGCGCGGCGAGCGCGGCCCCACCCTGGTCGGATAGCTGCTCCGCGTGAATCTTCACCGGAAGGCCCAGCTTGCGGGCTGCATCGAATACCTGCGCGGCTTCTGCGGCGGTAAAACCGACGGTGTCACAAAATACATCGACCGCATCGGCGAGACGATGCGCGACGACAGCAGGCAGGACTTGGTTGCACACAAACTCGACGTAGTCTTGTCTGCGACCTTGGTACTCTTTCGGAACCGCATGCGCGCCAAGGAAAGTGGTTCGAACCGAGACCGGGTAGTCATACCCGAGGCGCCGTTCGACCCGAAGCATTTTGAGCTCGGTGTCGAGATCGAGTCCATATCCTGACTTGATCTCCACCGTCGTGACTCCCTCTTGCAGCAACGCGCGGAGACGTTTGGCCGATTGCTGCAGGAGCTCTTCCTCAGTCGCGTTGCGAGTTGCTTCAACGGTAGAAGCGATGCCGCCACCGGAACGCGCAATGTCTTCGTAGCTCGCCCCTTCCAGGAGCAACTCGAACTCGTGCGCACGATCGCCGGCGTGCACTAAGTGCGTATGGCAATCGATGAGGCCCGGCGTGATCCAGCGCCCACCGGCGTCGTGAAGCGTCGCCAGGCGAGTTACAGAATCCGGCAGCGTCTTGCGCGGACCCAGCCATACGATCTTCCCCGATCTAACGCCGATTGCGCCGTCGCGCACTGCGCCGTAAGGCTCTCTTTCCTCCATGGTCGCGAGCTGCGCATTGAGCCAGACACCATCGCATGGTGAGGCGTAGCGCGAATCGCCTGCGTCAGCGTCCAAACGATTCACGTCAGGAAAGGCAGATTCAATCGATGTTCTCGGGCGCAAGCGATCGCGTCGGGGTAACCCGCGTCGGCGTGTCGCATGACGCCGGAGGCGGGATCGTTCCAGAGCACCCGGTCGATTCTTGCGCCAGCGGCTTCGGTTCCATCGCAGACGATCACGACGCCCGCATGCTGCGAAAACCCCATGCCGACTCCCCCGCCATGATGGATGCTGACCCACGTGGCGCCGCTTGCAGTGTTGAGCAATGCGTTGAGAAATGGCCAATCGGATACTGCATCGGAGCCATCGCGCATGCCTTCGGTTTCGCGATTGGGGCTCGCCACCGAGCCTGCGTCGAGATGGTCGCGGCCGATCACGATCGGCGCTTTGACCTCGCCGCTCTTCACCATGTCGTTGAAGGCGCGGCCGGCCCGATTGCGCTCGCCAAGACCGACCCAGCAGATCCTCGCAGGGAGGCCCTGGAAAGCGATGCGTTCCTCCGCCATATCGAGCCAGCGATGGAGGTCCTTATCCTCTGGAAAGAGGTTTTTCATCTTACGGTCCGTTTTGTAAATGTCTTCGGGATCGCCCGACAACGCCACCCAGCGGAACGGTCCCTTGCCTCGGCAAAACAGTGGCCGGATATAGGCAGGAACGAAGCCGGGAAAGTCGAATGCATCTTCCACGCCTTCGTCGAACGCCACTTGTCGTATGTTGTTGCCGTAATCGACCGTGGGCACGCCCATTCGCTTGAATGCGAGCATCGCACCCACGTGTTGCACGATCGATTTTCGAGCGGCCGATTCCAATCGCTTGGGATCGTGTTCCTGCGCTTCGCGCCACTCATCGAGAGTCCAATCGAGAGGCAGGTAACCATGAACAAGGTCGTGCGCCGACGTCTGGTCCGTGACGAGGTCGGGACGCATGCCTCCTGCTTCGGCGCGCCTCACCAACTCAGGTAAAACCTGCGCCGCATTACCGAGCAACCCGACCGATTCGGCGCGATTGTTTTGGGTCGCCTCACGAATCATCGTCAGGCCCTCGTCGACGCTCGTCGCCTTGTGATCGAGATAGCGCGTGCGCAATCGAAAATCGATTCGCGATTCATCGCACTCGACGACCAGCACGCTTGCTCCTGCCAGGGCACCAGCGAGCGGCTGCGCGCCGCCCATGCCTCCTAATCCCGCCGTAAGTATCCATTTGCCGGCGAACCTTCCGCCGTAGTGCTGACGTGCGGCTTCGGCAAAGGTCTCATAGGTTCCTTGCACGATGCCTTGCGAGCCGATGTAAATCCAGGACCCGGCCGTCATCTGTCCATACATCATCAGCCCGGCACGATCCAGCTCGTTGAACTTATCCCAGGTAGCCCAGTGCGGAACCAGATTGGAATTGGCGAGCAGCACGCGAGGTGCATCGGGATGCGTCTTGAAGACGCCCACCGCCTTGCCGGACTGAATCAGTAGCGACTCGTCGTCGCCAAGCGCGCGCAATGCGGCGAGGATTTGATCGAAGCACTGCCAGTTGCGCGCGGCTTTGCCGATGCCGCCATATACGACAAGCTTCGCTGGATTCTCCGCGACTTCCGGGTCAAGATTGTTTTGAATCATCCGGTAGGCGGCTTCGGTGAGCCAGCTGCGGCAGCTGAGCTTGGAGCCTCGCGGCGCACGAACGACGCGTGCGTGGCCGGTGCATGAATCGTCTGATCCCGGCAAAGCTGCCTCCCTTTTATGACTGTCCGCTTAAGCGCATCAAATCGCGGCGATCGCTTGCCCCGGTTGCATAGCATTGTATAAGCTTGTATAGGCTAATACGCTAGTGTAGTGAATCCGAAATTCGCGATATATTTCTTGCCGTCATTCCCGCAAAAGCGGGAATCCAGTGGCTTTGAAAACAAATGGATTCCGGCTCTCGCCCGCACTGCGGGCTTGGCCGGAATGACGGTAGTTTATGCAAGGACCTTGCGACTCACTACGCTAGCCTATCCCTTTGGCTTTTGTCGAGAGCTTGGGCTTGATGCCCGGGCGGCGTGCGCGAGTGCGACGGAACAAGGATCACTTCGTCGAGGCGGAATAGAGACTCGGTGTGCAAACCCTATTTTTGACCAACGCGTTGTTACCAGACGGCTGGGCGCGCGACGTTCTCGTAATGCTCGCGCCGGACGGTCGCATTGCTTCCCTGGTATCGGATTCAGTCTGCCCGCCGCACGCGGAGCGCTTGGCGGGCGCGGCGATCGCCGGTATACCCAATCTGCATTCGCACGCGCATCAACGCGCAATCGCCGGTCTGACCGAACACTCGGGAGACCGACCCGATACGTTCTGGACGTGGCGCGCGGTCATGTATCGGGCACTCGATCGCATGGACCCGGACGACTTCGAGGCGGTCGCGACACAGCTCTACGTGGAGATGGCGAAAGCAGGCTTTACCGCGGTCGCCGAGTTCCACTATCTGCATCATGACCGCGATGGTGGGCACTACAGCGATCCCGCGGAGCTCGGTCATCGAGCCATCGCCGCCGCGCGCACGGCGGGCGTTGCGATTACGCTACTGCCCGTGCTCTATGCGAGCTCAGGATTCGGCGACGCGGCTCCAACATTCGCACAGCGAAGATTCATCCACGATGCGCAAAGCTTCAGCAAGATGATAGCGAGCCTTCGCTCAGCGTACCGGCTCGCGACTGACGTGCGAATTGGCATCGCGCCGCATTCGCTACGCGCGGTGCCGCCTGATCTGCTCGCCGAAGTAGCGTCCGTACACGATAGTGGCCCGATCCACATTCATGTCGCCGAACGCAAAGAGGAGGTCGACGAATGCCTGGTGCACACTGGCCGCAAGCCCGTTGAATGGCTACTCGAGAGCCACGACGTCGACAGCCGTTGGTGCCTCGTCCACGCGACACATGTAACGCCGGCCGAAATAGCGGGTATGGCGCAACGCGGCGCGATCGTCGGACTATGTCCAACTACCGAGGGCAACCTTGGCGATGGCATTTTCCCGGCGGAGGATTTCCTCGCGTGCCGCGGGCGCTTCGGCATTGGATCGGACAGCCACATCTCAGTGAATCCTGTGGAGGAGCTGCGCTGGCTTGAATACGCGATGCGGCTTGCGACAGGACGGCGCAACGTTCTCGCGGGCGGCCCTGATCGCTCCACGGGGCGTCGATTACTGGAGCACGCGCAATTGGGCGGCGCTCAAGCCTGTGGCATTACGGCGGGCCAATTGGCGGTAGGCCATCGCGCCGACCTCGTCGTGCTCGATAGCGAACATCCATTGCTTGCCGCTCGCTCGGGCGATGCGCTGCTGGATAGCTGGATCTTCGCCGGCAACACGTCGCTGGTGCGCGACGTCGTTGTTGGTGGTCGCGTGATCGTTCGGAGCGGACATCACGCTAATGAGGATGCGATTGCGCGTCGTTTCAAGGATACGCTACGGAAATTATTCGCATGACGAATTCGACTTCAATCACGATCATGCCTGGCACGTTATCGCTTAATCATCTATTCGAAATTTACCGGGCCACGCCAACGCTTCTGCTCTCCGACGACGCATATGCGCGAATGGAGCAATCACGCGCAATCGTCGAACGTATCGCAGCTGGTGGCGAAGCGGTGTATGGAGTCAACACCGGCTTTGGCAAACTTGCCGACCGAAGGATCAGCGCCGCAGACTTGGATACGCTTCAGCGCAATCTGATACTTTCGCACGCCGCGGGTGTGGGCGAACCGCTGCCCGATGCTGTCGTGCGGCTGATCCTTGCCATGAAGGCTGCAAGCCTCGCGGTCGGCGCATCCGGCGTGAGGCCGTTGCTAGTCGATGCGTTGCTCACCCTTCATGCAGCAGACGTGCTCCCGGTCATTCCATCCAAAGGATCGGTTGGCGCCTCAGGAGACTTGGCGCCGCTTGCGCATTTGTGTTGTGCGCTGCTTGGCATTGGCCAAACGCGTATCAAAGGGAAGTTGTGCACCGCGGCCGAAGGGCTTGCCGCCGCCGGCCTCGCACCTATCGCATTCAAAGCCAAGGAAGGTCTTGCGCTGATCAACGGCACGCAAGTATCGACAGCATTGGCGCTCGCCGGTCTGTTCGAGATCGAGCGCGCTTTCAAGGCCGCGATCGTTGCCGGTGCACTATCGGTGGAAGGAGTCAAGGGCAGCCATCGACCCTTCGACGCGCGCATTAGCGCGCTTCGCGGCCAAGTCGGACAGGTCGAGGTTGCGGCAATGTTCCGCGCCCTGCTCGCCGGCAGCGCAATCCGCGCCAGTCACCAAGGACCAGAGTGCCACCGCGTGCAGGACCCCTACTCGCTGCGATGCCAGCCCCAAGTCATGGGCGCTGTTCTCGATCAGATGCGTTTTGCGGCTCGTATCTTGACCATCGAGGCGAATGCCGTGACCGATAATCCGCTCGTATTTGTCGACACAGGCGAGGTTCTGTCTGGCGGCAATTTTCACGCAGAGCCTGTCGCTATCGCCGCCGATCAATTGGCGATCGCCGCGTCTGAAATCGGCGCGCTATCGGAGCGTCGCATCGCGATGCTGATCGATAGTTCGGTCAGTGGCCTCCCTCCGTTCCTGGTCGCGCAGCCCGGTCTCAACTCGGGGTTCATGATCGCGCACGTTACCGCTGCGTCGCTGGCTTCGGAAAACAAATCGCTCGCGCACCCGGCAAGCATCGACAGCCTGCCCACGTCAGCCAACCAGGAGGATCACGTCAGCATGGCGACGTTTGCGGCTCGCCGGCTTATGGAAATCGCCAGCAATGTATCGACGATTGTGGGGATCGAGATGCTCGCTGCAATTCAGGCTGTCGAATTTCACCGCCCGCTTACGACGTCTTCGACGTTGGAGCGCGCGGTTGAACAAGTTCGCACAGTCGTTCCCCGTTATGTGGTGGACCGTTACATGGCGGCAGATCTCGCCGCAATCCAGGCACTCATCGGGGACGGCGGGTTCGATGAGCTTGTGCAGTTCGATATGGCGGCACACGGCTAGCGATAGCCGCCAAGATTTGAACGGTTTCTGGCGAATTCAATTTGACCCCTCGGGTTATTTCCCCGACTGGAAATTGAAAGGGCTCGCATTTCTGCAAGCCCTTTGGCCCTCGCCTCGACCGCCACCAGGCGGCTGGGCGGCTAGTCGTGGCCGCCGGCCCTGCGCAGCAATTCCGCGACGTCGTTGCTGGCCCAGAACGTCGCCGCCTGCAGGGGCGTCTTGCCTTCGTTGTCCTTCGCGTTGATATCTGCGTTTCCAGCCAGCAGCAGTTCCACGACGTCCGTGTGACCGGTGAATGCCGCTGCATGCAAGGGCGTCTTTCCCTCGTGATCTTTGGCGTTGACGTCGGCGTGATGGGCCAGCAACAGTTCGACGATATCGCGGTTGCCGGCAAAGGCTGCGATCTCCAGGGGCGTCTTGCCCTGCTTATCGCTTGCATTGATGTCCGCCTTGCCCGAAAGCAGAAGCTCGACGACGTCCTTGTGACCGGTAAAGGTCGTCGCGTACAGAGGCGTCTTGCCGTCATCGTCCTTGACGTCGATCACCGCGTGGTTGGCGAGCAGCAGCCTTACCATGTCGCCGTGCCCGGCGAGCGCAGCCCAGAACAAGGCGGTCTTCCCGTGCACTTCCTGCGCATTGACATCGGCCCGATGGGCCACCAGTACCTCGGCGACGCCCTCGTGCCCACCGAGCGCCGCGAGGTATAACGGTGTTGCGCCAAGCTTGGTCCGCGCGTCGATGTCGGCGTGGTTGGCCAGCAACACCTCAACGACATCGACGTGCCCCTTGACCGCTGCCGTATGTAGAGGCGTGTTGCCGTTGCGGTCCTTGGCGAATACGAGATCCGGGTTCGCGGCAAGCAGCGCGCGCACGGTCGCGGCGTCGCCAGTCCGGCACGCCGCCTGGATCGGGTCGTTGTCGGCGCTGGCCGCCGACATCGTGCTGCAGCCGGCCACGAAGCTCAACGCCACCGTAGCCATGATCAGGACCGCAGTACGAGCCAGCACGCGACGCCCTCGCCGGCCGGATCAGTCGAGGCCGAGTTGTTGCGGCCCGGGCCCCGACCCCGGTCCCGGTCCGCACAGCGGCACCGCACTGAGCGACGGGGTGGTCCTGATCGTCGCGTACGGGCCGGGCTGCGTCGTGAACACCTGGAATCCCGGAACGTTCGTCGCCCCGGTGCCGAACGTCGGGTCGCCACCGCCCCACCAGCCGTTCTCCGCGTAAACGGTCGGCGCGTACTGACTGCTGACCGGATGGGCCGGAGGCGTCGGGTCGCCCGAGATCGTCGTCGTGGTGGTTGCCTCGAGGTCGTTGATGGAGCTGCGCGGGAAGAAGCAATTGTTCCCCGCGCTGTTCATCGGGCCTCCGCCGAGATCGATGTTGGCGTTGGCGATCGCGTAGCCGAAGAACGAGTCGAATCCCACGCCCACACCCGCCGTCGACCCGGAAAGGTCGCTGTTCTGCACCTTCACGTTCAAGTTGGTCAGCGGCGAGATATTGTTGACCCACAGGTTGTAATAGTGGCTGCCGCTTATTCGGCTGTTGAGAATGTTCAGCACGATCGTCTGCGGATGATCCGTCGGCGGGCCGTCGCCCGTCGCGTAGTTGTTCGTCACTTCGATGCCGTTGTTTCCACATCCGGTAAAGCTGGTGTTCGTCATCTGAAGCACGCTGACGTCGCCGCCGCCGACCGAGCCGATGCCGAGGCACTCGCCGGTGTTGTCAGGCGAGCCGGCGAGACGCACCGATCCGACGCCACCCGGAGGATTGGCGTATGCCGGTAGTCCGTTGCTGATGGACGTCTTCTGGACGACTACGTTGTTGAGGATGAGCGATGCGGTCGTGCCTGCATCGGTGCCGTCATTGCCGCGGTTGAACAACTCCAGCATGTCGCCGGGGTCCTGCTGGAAGACGCTGTTCGTCATATAGACGAACGATGTGTTGTGACCGGCGGCGATGATGTATTCGAGGCCGTTGGTCGACGCACCGCCGATGCCGTTCAAGAACAGATGATTGCTGATCTTCTCGGTCAAGGGTCCATTGCCAGCCGGGTTGACGAAGAGGCTGTCCGCATTCGCGCCGGGACTGCCGATGCTGTTCTGGACGTTGTTGACCAGCGATGCGATAACCGTGCCGCTGGTTCCGATCTCGGTTTGTGTCGCGATGCCCTCCAGCGTTCCGATTCCATTCGGCCCGCGGCATTGCAGAAGAAAGGCCATGTAGTTGCCGGTCACGGTGGCCTGGATGAACGCATCCGAATTGCCCGGAACCACGTTGCGGAGATCTATTCCATCGCCGCACACGCCGTCATGCACGTAGTTGTTGCTTATCGTCACATTGGTGCGCACCGTGGCCGCATCGATCATGATGCCGGCCCATCCTGCCTTGATGCCGCCATTGTGATTCGCCACGCCCGGCGTGTACTGCTCCAGGTAGAACGGCTGGACGATGAATCCGACCGCGCCGGAGGTGTTGAAGAAGGACACGTCGTTGCACGTGATCATGATGTTCCCGCTGGCGTCGAGGCCATAGATCGCCCCGCGATTAATCTGCGATGCCGCATCCGCGCCGCCGATGACCAGGTTCTTTACCGTCGTGTTGGCGGCGAGTGTGACCGCGTCGCCCGTGCCGGTATTCCCCGTCGCGCTGGTGTTGGTTATCCGCGGCAGCGATGGCAGGCCAGACGAGACGGGCACCGTCGTCGGCAGCGATGTGATGACAGGGAAGTTGGGAAGCGGGAAGAGCAGCGGCGGTGTCGGGCCGGCCTGCAGCACGTTGGTGCACGGTGCTATCCCGGGGTTGCCCGCCGTGTTGCCGCCGGCCAAGGTCTGGCCCGGCTGCAGCACGATGCCGCCGTCGAGCGGCGGGACGCTAGTGGGAACCGAGACGATGATGATCGTGTCGCCCGGGTTGGAGGCCGCCTGCACCTGCGCAAGATTGTTGAACGGTGAAGTAACGCCGCCGTCCACGCTCGCCGGAGCGCCGGATTGAACGTACCACGTACACGATCCCGGAGGCGTCGAGCTCTCCTCGATGAACGGGCACGGACCGCTAGCGTACGCGCGCGAAACTAATCCCAGGGCAAATCCCAACGTTAGGCAGAAAACAGCGAACTTCGACGCTGAACCGGCTTTGCGATACGGTTGCATGGTTTTCCTCCTATGATCTTTGCGACGTTGGCCTCGCACGTGGATTGAGCATTCGACGAGCGACGACATTCGTTCTGTCATCGTCCTCCTCGCAGGCACGCCGACGCGTGCCAGAGCGCCCGCACCTTAAGCGCCTGCCCTCGAAAAATATACTCCTCACTCGACGCGGATAGGCCCGTGAAATATTTTGTTACGAGATGATCGACACGGCTGCGTTCGACCGCCGACTGTCAGGAGCAACGGTTAGCTTACCTTGTCGCTTGGGTTCCTGACCCGCTCTTTGAGCAATTCCGACATCGGGAACTGTAGGTTGTTACCGCGTGGTGGAATCGGAGACTCGAACCACTTCTTGTAAGCTTTCTCGAAGTCGCCCGATTTCATCATGGCGGTCAGTACTTCATCGACCAGCGCCTTGAATTTCGGGTCATCACGGCGGAACATGAGTCCGTAGTAGATAATGTCATAAACATCAGGCAGAAACGCGAATGCAGCAGGGTTGCGCGAGTTTGCCTTTTCACCGGCGAGCAAGATGTCATCTTCGAGGAAAGCTGTGACGCGTCCAGAATCAAGCATGAGCATGGACTCGCTGTGATCCTTGGCTTGGATGACTTTCAGGTCAAGCCCGTTAGCCTGACTGATCTGACGCGCAAACCCTACGGCGTTGGACCCTTGAGTCGTTACCACCGTTTTGCCCTTTAGATCGGTCGCAGTCTTCACTCCCGAATCCACCCGCACGAGCCATCTAGGCTGGCTGATGAACGTCGCAACGGAAAAGGCTACCTCTCTTTGGCGCGTTGGATTGTTGGCGGTGCCACCGCATTCGATGTCAACGGTTCCGTTTTGGACCAATGGAATCCGGTTCGACGAGTTGACCGCTACGTAATCGACCTTTAGGTCGCGCAAGTTCAACTGCTGCTTAGTGCGGTCGGTAATAGACTTGCAAAGGTCCACGGAGAAGCCAACGGGCTTTAGTTCGGCGTCCAGATATGAGAACGGTATCGAGGCCTCACGGTATCCGAGCGTGATCGTGTTGGTCTCTTTGATCTTCTTTAGCGTGTCGCTCTGCGCCTGAGCTTGCGCCGAGGTGAGAGCCGTAGCCGAGCATGCTATTAGCAATAGAACTTGATTGAACTTCATTTGTAATCCTCCAATTTGGGACAAGAGCTTGCTGATTCGGCTGTAATACAGACAGGCGCACGCACCGCCTAATCGATCTGTTCGACCGTATCCGTCGTTCTCTTCGGCCGCTTACCGCGGCGGCTTATGATCTCGGCAAGCTGATCAACTTCATCGGTGGTATTAAACATGGCGAACGAAAAACGAATTCCGTCGCGCTCGGGGGATGCTCGCACCTGTTTCGAGGCGAGGTAGTCGAGCCACCCTTCGCCTGGGAGATCGAGCACGTAGATATGTGAGCGGTAATCGCGTTGCCGTGGACCAACGACGCGAATGCCCTGCCGATCCATGTGATCAATGAGGCAGTCACCAAGGTCCAGAACGTGATTTGCGATATTGTCCACCCCTATGCGGGACACAAGATCGAGTGCTGCCCCAAGGGCGTGAATATCGGGGAGGTTGTAGTTGCCGATCTCGAATCGTCGCGCGGTCTTATGAAGAGCGAGTTGATTGGGACGGGCGATATAATCGTCCGGCGGCTCGGCCAGGCTCGCCATTGCCAAGTAGGCGGGTTGGAGCTCCTCGAGCGTTCTTCCCCGCACGTACAAGATGCCCAAACCCTGCGGTACGAGCAGTCCTTTATGGCAGCCCGCCGCTAGTATCGAGACGCCCAGCGAATCGACATTCACCGGCATAACGCCCACCGATTGCATTGCGTCCACGACGAGGTGGATGTCCTTGCGGTTACAAAACTCACCGATGCTGGCAATGTCATGGCGGTGGCCTGCATGGAAGGTAACGTGCGAGAGGGAAATGACGCGCGTGCGGCTGTCCACGTGCGGTAAGAATGTCGAAACGTCGGCCCAATCACTCTTCAATGCAATCAAACGTACTTCGACGCCCTTACGACGCAAGTTAAGCCACGCGTAAGCATTGTTCGGGTGGTCTCCTTCTATCATCAGGACGTTGTCACCGGGGTTCAATGGAATCGCGTTGGCTGCGATATTCAGTCCCTCTGAGGTGTTCTTCGTGAACGCGATTTCGTCGGGAGATGCTCCAAGCAGGTTGGCAACCCGAGCCCGCACTTGCTCTACCCGCCGCATCCAGATCGGTTTGGGCCCAGCGTTCTCGTAGCCTTCGCTGTAGAAATCGTCGAGTGCCTCACGAACGCTTCCTGCCAGCGGAGTCTGGTGCGCAGAATCGAAGTAAAGCATTCGCTTGGTCACTGCGAATTCCCTTCGCATTGCTGCCACGTCAAAGTATTCAGTCATCAAAATCGTTCCGCGAATAGTGTTGGGATGTGTCCGGAGTCGCTTCGAACTCCACGATGAAAGGCTAGCAGGGTTCTAAGCGCTGACGTCTCGGATTCCGAGAGTCAACGAGCTAAGGAGGTACGAGAAACGGAGGTCAATCTCCATCTTTCTATCGACCCGGGCTATGGATCAACAGAAGGTATCTGACCGTCCGGAATTTGAGACAAAATAATCCGAGGCCAGCCTATTTGGGGTGGCCTGGGTTAGCGTTGCTAAAGCACTTAGATGATCCTGCTCACGCGAGAGGCGTAGCCCCTAATGGTAGGAACCAACTTTGCCATGTCGCCAGCTGTGTGCCGGCTCTTTGGCGCGGACAACGTCAACGCTGCCACAACGTCGCCATCTCTGTTCTTTACAGGTACCGCAACACCAACAACACCAACGACGTACTCGGAGTCGTTTAGCGCATACCCGTCCGTGCGTACCGCTAGTACTTTCCTTCGCAAAACCTTGGGGTCGGTCGTGCTGAAGGGGGTGACTGACTCCCACGGCCCAGTCGAGAGAAACCTCGACAGCGTCTCCTCGTCAAGCGAAGCGAGTAACACGCGGCCGCTTGATGTGCAATGAAGCGGCGTCTTCTGTCCTGCCTGGAACTGAAGCGTCAACGGTGAATGACCAATGGCGCTTGCAATGTATTCCACGCCACCAGTCGACATTACGGCTAGGCTGCACGTCTCGCCCGTCTTGCGTGCCAATTCATTCAGCAGAGTTTGCAGTGGCACGTAGACAACTGTCGAATGCAGAATCGACGTCGCCAAATCAAGCAACTTGGGTGCGACGGCATATTTGCCCTTGACAGGCATTTTCTGGATGAGCTGCATTCTCGATAGAGTATTGACGAGCCGATGCGCTGTCGGCCTCGGGATGTCGAGCATGTATACGATGTCCGCGGCAGAAGCCATGCCCATGCTCGCTATGAGCTTGAGGACATCGAAAAGGCGCGCAACCGGCGTCGGAGAAGCCGCATCGTCAGGACTATTGGACCGTGTTGGCAAGGAGCTGCTCGACTGTCTGAATCCGAGATAGTGTTTGACCGCATCCAATGCCGTAACTAGCTCCGTGCCTACGCGCGGCTGCGCTATCGTCTAGTCAAACCGCAACAGCAAGTGCCTCAGTGTGCTGGCGCAGATGTGAGGATGATAACTATGCGCAGGCTTCTCCTTGCAGGCGTGATCGGGCTCTTCATCGTGGCAGCGGTGGTCCCGGTAGCTATCATTGCGTTTAGTGCGCCGAAATCGCCGCCACCGATGGTCTCCATTGTGGCGCCTTTCAAACAAATCAGCTTCGAAGATCTTCCAGCCCCGCGGCAATTCAAGGCGCGAGATGGTTCCAGTCTCCAGTATTACGCCTATCCTGCCGGATCGGACGAAGTTGCTGTCCTGATCCATGGCTCAGTCGGTCCCGGAATGACTATGCATGCTCTCGCAAAGTCGTTGCGTGCCGCCGGCGTCACGACTTACGTGCTGGATATTCGAGGACACGGCGGCTCCGGCAGACGTGGCGATATCGATTACATCGGACAAATAGACGACGACCTCGCGGACTTTGTCAGTCGGCTCGGGCCGGCGAGGAGCGGCGAGAGGCGGACACTTGTCGGTTTCTCTGCTGGGGCCGGATTCACAATTCGGTTCGCTGGCGGTCCCTATGGCCTGTTGTTTGATCGGTACATCTTTCTCTCCCCGATCTTACCGGGGGCGCCAACGTTACGTCCTAACTCCGGTGGCCGGACGACCATTTCGCTCCCGCGCATCATAACCATCACCTCGCTGGATCGCGTCGGGATACGCTGGTTCGATGGCTTTCCCGTCATCAGCTACGCGGTGTCGCCAGACAACTTGGGAGGGACGGCCAGCTACTCATATCGCCTCGCAGGAAACTTCGGTGCCGGAAGACAGTACGAAGCCTATTTTAGAAACATCCGCAAGCCGGCTACAGTGTTGGTGGGAAGTGCGGACGAGCAGGTAGTCGCGGATCGATTTGTGCCCCTGCTGCAGCGCCTCAACCTGAACATTCCGGTCACAATCGTGCCCAACATGAGGCATGCCGATATCATCGCTTCGCCGACAGCACTGCAGATGGTCGTTCGCGCGATTACTCAGCAATAGCGGTCTCCGATCGAGCAGGCGCTCGGGCCGGACCAGACGTCAAGGCTCCCCGCGCTTGAACGGCAATTCCTTGCCGGCGGGGACGCCTTCTTCGGCCATCGCGAGCAGCATGGCAACCGTGATGTAGGTTCCGGCCACCGTCGTCAGATCGACTACCTGCTGTTCCCCGAGAACCTGTTTCGCACCGGCGAACGTCTCATCCGAGACCTGGTGCTTGAGCGTCAACTCTGTAACGAAGTCATAGACGATCGCTTCATCTGGCTTCATGTTCTCCGGACGCTTCTGCGCCTTCAGGTCAGCGACGATTTCCGGCGAAAGTCCCGCCTTGATGGCGAGCGGCGCATGCGCGAACCACTCGACCTGTGACCGCCACTGTCGTCCGATGATCAGAATGGCGAATTCGTTGAGGCGTAACGGAACCGACGAATTCCACCGCAGATAGTAGAGCAGGTCGAACATGCGCTGTCCGAGAACGGGGCTACGAAGCAACGGGTTATACGGCCCGCCGAGTCCCACGCTGGAGACTTTCATGATCTGCTCGCCTAGCGGCTTCTGATACACGTCGAGCTGATCCATCGTCAGTGCGGCGAAGCGAGGTGGCTTTGGCGATCCTTCAGGGTCGGCTCCCATAGCCGCCTGGCCAAACCCGGCTGCCAATGTCGTCACGACGAGTCCCGCCAGCGTCATCTTCATCGCTCACCTCCGTTCAAGAACAATTGGATGGATGCCACTCCCAGAGCCAAGAATGATAATCCGGTCGCGAAATCATTTGCCCGCAGGTCTGCCGTATCACGATCTTGCAGCGCAGCAACGCAGTGCCACTCAATCCCGTTTTGGTGTCGGAACGCTCGTCGGATCCGGGACGCTGAACTTTCAGCGACCTCAACCGGGCCGGGTCAGGCTGTCAGACCCATCGCGACCGCGCGCCGGCGAACGCTCGATTGCACGCGGTGCGCCGGTGCTGCGTCCCCACTCTTATAACAGCTCTCGGTCACGCCTCAAGAGCGGCTCCGGAACGCGTCCACGGGCGTTTTGGCCATTCGACCTAAGTCGAATAGCGACGTCTTCTCCCCCGTGATATATAAACAAAAAAAGTGAACGCCGGAGGGAAAATGCATCCCATATTGGAGGTTGCTGCCGCGAGCGTCAGACCAGCGGCCGTAGCGTTCCGCGGGTGGGCGGCTGTTTCATGTGAAGCACTCGCATAAGTCTCAGAAGACATCAACTCGAGGAGGAGTTCATGAGTATCGCGCGCTCGTGGCGTAGGTTTGCCGGTCTTGGTGTCGTCGCCGCGACGACGGTCGCGTTATGCGGGTGCGGCGGTGGCGGCGGCTCGTCAAATGATCAGTCGATACCGCTGACAGTGCCCAAAGCAGCCTGCCAACCCAGCGACAATCCGGAGAGCGGCCTGCAGGGTCAGGTACCGGCTGCGCTGAGGGCCAGCGGGTTCAAGGGCTTCAACTGCAACCTTCAACTCATCGGGCAGAGCCAGGGCGAAGGCGCGAGCTGGCAACATGCATGGTTCCAGGATGGCGCCGGGCACAAATGCGCGTATTACGACACGGCAAGTCCGAAAGATGGGACCGTCGGTAGAACGCACCTCGGTACAGTCGTGCTTGACGTTTCGGATCCCAAGAATCCGACGCCGACGGCGTACCTGACCACGACGGCAATGCTGGATCCGTGGGAGTCGCTGAAAGTCAACGAGCGCCGTCAGCTGCTTGGCGCAGAAAACGGCACGAATGCCGCCGGCGGCCCCGAGCTCGACCTTTACGACATCTCGGGCGACTGCAGAAATCCGCAGTTGCTATCCAGCGTCGCGACAGGAACGCCTGGAAACGGCGATGCCGCAGCGCTGCCGGCGGGACAAAACCTATTGGGCCACGAGGGCAACTTCACGCCGGACGGATTGACGTGGTACAGCGGCGACCGCGGCACTCCCAAGAAGTATACGGCAACGGATATCAGCAATACCGTCCATCCAATGCTGATGGGGACGTGGAACCTGCCTCAGATATATCCCACGTCGACCACGACCCATGGTTTGACGGTCAGCGACGACGGGAGCCGCGCATATGTCTCCCAAGCAGGGGTTCTTGCCGATCCAACGCAGATCACCACGGCAGTGCCTACCAACGGAGTAATAATTCTGGATGTGAGCGATTTTCAGAAACGCGCAGCGAACCCACAGGCCAAGCAGGTCAGTGTGCTTACCTGGAAAGACGGCGGTCAGACGCAGCACACGATCCCGGTAACGATTGCTGGCAAATCCTATCTGGTCGTCGTGGAAGAAATTGGTTCTGGAGGAAGCGGTACGGTCGCGTGGCAAGCTGCCTGTAGTGCGGGGCTGCCGCCGTTCAACATGGCTCGGATTCTCGACATCAGCGAC
The DNA here is from genome assembly GCA_963745385.1 of uncultured beta proteobacterium. Lineage (GTDB taxonomy): Bacteria > Pseudomonadota > Gammaproteobacteria > Burkholderiales > Casimicrobiaceae > PALSA-1003. Next base: position 144,052 of record CAVUXI010000001.1, on the reverse strand, counting down.
GAGACACAACCGAAGATCGTATCCAGGCTGATGCTCGAAACTCACGACCCGGCGAATTGCTCCAAGGTCCTGCCCGATCTCGTGGGTCTGTCCACGTTCACCTATGGGAGCCACTATTGCAGCGTGGACAACCGGCACAATGCGACGACGCTCGCCTGCGGCTACTTCAATTCCGGTATCCGCGTGTTCGATATACGCGACCCGCTGCGGCCGAAAGAGATCGCTTACTTCAATCCGCCGGGAGCGACGACGCCCAAGCTCGGCTCAAACCACTTCAACCCGAACTCGACGATCAAGTCGGGTACCCAGGCCGGCGGTCCGGACTGGTGCAACGCTCAAATTCACCTGGATGTGGCGACGGCGAGCCTGCAGACCACCTGCCAGGACAACGGCTTCCTGTCGCTGAAGTTCGAGGGCGGCGTATGGCCTTTCCCGGAGAGTACAACGCCGCCCGGTTTGCAGAACTAGTCGAAAGCGACGTTCAAGCGCGCATCACTCGAAAGGCTTCGGCGGCCACCGCCGAAGCCTTTTCCTTTATTGGCGCGCGCCTGCTGAACGGCGCAGGTTTTGTGTTTATCTGCCCAGTGCTTCTTGCGCCTCCTGGGTCATCGGTACTCGCTTGGGCGTTGGAGGGGGTGAAACCGGACCCCGAGGCGAACTTTCCGCGCCCTGCGGCAGTACCCAAACCGCTGCGATGCGCTTACCGCCCAAACAGCGCGGATCGTGCGCCTCGCGGATGATGATGCTTATCCAAGGCGCAAGTTTGGCGACTACATTGCGCGGTTCCTGAGCTACATCGATATCCAGCACCGGATCGCTGTTCCCCTCGAATCGCAATTCGAAGCTCAACTCGTTCGACATCCGCCTCAATATCTCGGACAACGGGGCGTTCCTGGCGATTACGTGAACGCGCGAACCGCAGTTGGCCGCGCTGACGCTGACCTCCTGTGCCCGGAGGGGCGCGTGGTCCAGCATCGTTGCCACGCCGACCGCGAGGCTAATCCATCCCGTCAGCCAAGACTGCCGCGACATCGATTCGATTTCCTTGATCCCTGCTGACGCCGAATTGCAAACCCGAGCTTGCCGAGGGTCGCGTCCGGCGATGTGGACGTGTCGGCTTGACCAAACGCCTCGCCCGGGACGCTCCCGACGCCGGGCCCGCTGCGACCGAGCTTCGAACGCGATGTTACCCGGCTTCGAGGTCCCGATCCTTGTTGTCGCGCAGGAAAATCGCCCCGACGACGACGGTCATGAGTGCAACGACGATCGGGTACCAGAGTCCGTAATAGATGTCGCCGCTGGCGGCGACCATGGCCGTCGCAAGCAGGGGGAGCATTCCCCCGAACCAGCCGTTTCCGATGTGGTACGGCAGCGACATTGACGTGTATCGGATGCGCGTCGGGAAAAGCTCCACAAGGAATGCAGCGATAGGCCCGTACACCATGGTCACGTAGATCATCATGATGACCAGGATGAGGAGCGTCATCGGATAGTTGACCTTGGACTTGTCGGCGGTCTTCGGATACCCGGACGACGTGAGCGCGTCCGTATATTTCTTCTCGTCCCATCCTTTGAGGTCCGTATTCCCGACCTTGGTTACGACAGTGTCGGGCGAGTCCGCAGGCAGATCGGTCGACGTGAACGACAGGCCGGCCTTGGTCAGAAAGTCCTTGGCTTTGTCGCAGTCGCTGAACTTGGACCAGGGACCGACGAAGATGTGGAAATGGCAGTCCTTCGCGGCAATGTTGATGGGGTTCGCTGTCTGGTAGGTCTCGAGCGCCGGGTTCACATAATGCGTCAGCGCCTTGAACAGCGGGAAATACGTCAGCGCCGCGATGAGGCACCCTGCAAGAATGATCTTCAGCCGTCCGATCTTGTCCGACAAGGCGCCAAACACGACAAAGAACGGCGTGCCGATCAGAAGCGAGATGGCGATCAGCGTATAGGTCGTGGCGCCGTCGAGCTTCAGGGTGATGATCAGGAAAAACAGCGCGTAGAACTGCCCCGTGTACCAGACGACGCCCTGGCCGGCGGTCGCGCCGAGAAGCGCCAGCAGCACGTACTTGTTATTGGGGTATTTGAGGAAGCTGTCACGCAGCGGCGCCTTGGACCCCTTGCCCTCCGCCTTCATCCGCTGAAATACCGGCGACTCATTGAGCTTGAGCCGGATATAGACCGAGAAGATCAGGAGGATCAGGGAGACGAGGAACGGGATGCGCCAGCCCCATTCCGCAAAATCCGGCGCGGACATCCAACCGGTGAATCGGCACATATAGATGACCGCGAGCGACAGGAAAAACCCAAGCGTCGCAGTGGTCTGGATCCATGCAGTATCGTAGCCGCGCTGATTCTGCGGGGCGTGCTCGGCCACATACGTAGCCGCCCCGCCATATTCGCCGCCCAGCGCCAGACCCTGCAGCAAACGCAGGCTGACGAGCAGAACGGGCGCCAGCCAGCCGATGGTCGCGAAGGTAGGCAGCAAGCCGACGGCGAACGTCGAGAAGCCCATTACGACGATGGTCACCAGGAAGGTGTATTTCCGCCCCACCAGATCCCCGACGCGCCCGAAAACCAACGCCCCAAACGGTCGCACCAGAAAACCGGCCGCGTATGTCGCAAAGGCCGACAAAAGCGCCGCCGTGTCATTGCCCTTGGGAAAGAACAATGCCGCGAAAAAGGGCGCCAGGGTCGCATAGAGATAGAAGTCGTACCATTCGAAGACCGTCCCCAGCGACGACGCGAAAATGACTCGGCGCTCTTCGGTCTTGCTTGCGAGCTGTACGTGTGCAACGGGTCGACTGACTGTGCTCACTTGGCTTATCCTCCCGAGCAATTAGAATGCGAAGCTTGCGATCCGAGCGAACCAGGCGCAATCCTAGGAGAAGCTCGCGGCGAGGGCGCGATGAGTATCGAATCCGTCGCAAGCCGCTGGTAACATGCGGTTGCAGTTATAGCGCGCCGGTGCAGGGTTGGATATTCGACTAAGGTCGAATGGGCTGCGAGCGGCGGCGCAGCACGCGGACACACGGATCGATCCCGGCGGCGTCGCGGGAAACGCCCGCGCCGTTTGCACGGACGATCGCGCGCGCACTTGGTCGGCGGAAGGCGGTTCCATAAAACGCCGATGTCGACAGGAGGAGTTGGCAAAATGCTGAATAGCTGGACGCTATTTGCCATTTCTACGGGCTACGTTGCCATTCTTTTTGCGATCGCTTACTTCGGCGATCGTCGCGCGCGCATCGTCGGTCCTCCTGTGCGCAAACCATGGGTCTACAGCCTCGCCCTTTGCGTGTACTGCACGTCGTGGACGTTCTATGGAGCCGTTGGACGCGCAGCCAGCAGCGGGTGGGACTTTCTGCCCATTTACCTGGGCCCCGTGCTGGTTTTCCTGTTCGGCGGACCGCTCCTCCGCCGGGTCATTCGTATCTCCAAACGTCACAACATTACGTCGATCGCGGACTTCATCGGCGCGAGATACGGACGCCATCAATCGATAGCCATGCTCGTGACGGCGATCGCGGTCGTGGGCGTTCTGCCTTACATCGCTCTTCAGCTCAAGGCGGTCTCATCCGGATTCGAAGTTCTCGCCGGAACGCCCGCGGACGCTGCGCACCTTGTCGACGGTGCGCTGACGATCGCGCTGATGCTTGCCGCATTCGCAATTCTGTTCGGCACGCGCGATCTGGTCAGCACGGAAAACCACCACGGAATGGTGCTTGCCATCGCGTTCGAATCCCTGGTCAAGCTGGCGGCATTTCTTGCAGTGGGCGTGTACGCGGTGTACTGGCTACGGAACGGCATCGGCGATGCGTACACGCACGCGCTCGCGTTGCCCCAGATATCGAGCGCGATGAGCGACTCGTGGCGCATAGGATTCTTTTCGCAGACATTGCTGGCCGCGGCCGCGATCATCTGCTTGCCCAGACAGTTCCACGTTACCGTCGTGGAGAACACGGTCCTGTCGGATCTCCGCGCTGCGCGATGGATCTTCCCGGCTTACCTGGCGATCATCAGCGTCTTCGTACTGCCCATCGCGGCGGCCGGGCTCGAGCGGTTCTGGCGCACTTCCGTTCCCGCGGACACCTTTGTTCTTGCGCTGCCGTTGGCCGGCAACCATGAGTGGCTGGCGCTTGCCGCCTACCTGGGCGGCTTCTCGGCGGCGACAGGTATGGTGGTCGTGGAGACGATCGCGCTCTCGACCATGATCTGCAACGAAGTCGTCATGCCGATACTGCTGCGGTCGAAGCGTCCGGGCCAGCTTCCCGGCCAGGATTTGTCGGGATTGATCAAAACCGTCCGGCGCCTTGCGATCGTGATAATCATCGCGTTGGCGTACGTCTATTTCCGTCTATTCACGGGGCCGGGTACGCTGACCCAGATCGGCCTTCTTTCATTCGCCGCGGTCGCCCAATTTGCGCCCAGCCTCGTCGGCGGCGTTCTCTGGCGAGGTGGGCGCTATCGTGGCGTGGTGATGAGCCTCGTGGTCGGCTTCGCGACTTGGGCCTATACGCTGCTCATGCCGGCCGTGTTGCAGGCAATGGCATTCGACCTCGATATCCTGCACAACGGCGCGTTCGGCATTTCGTGGCTCCGTCCCGAAGCGCTGTTCGGCACGTCGGGCATGGATGCGCTCACCCATGGCGTATTCTGGAGCCTCTCGCTCAATCTCATTTCCTATATTGGCGTTTCTCTCCTGAGATCGCCGGGCTTGCGGGAGCGGCTCCAGGCGGTGAAGTTTCTGGAAGAGGCCGTCGGAGCGGAAGCGCCGGAGCGCGGCCTTCCGAGCAGCTCCGCAACGGTCGGCGATCTGCATGAATTGGTCGAGTGCTTTCTCGGCTCAGAACGCACGACGGCGGCTTTTGCCGAATACTCCGCCCGAATCGGCCGCGGGACGCTCGACCGCAGAGACCACGCCGCTCCCGAGCTGGCGCGCTTTGTCGAACACCTGCTGGCAAGCGTCCTCGGCACTTCGAGCGCGCGCCTGGTGCTTGGAACGACGTTGCGCGGTCGCGACATGCAACCCGAGGACGTTGTTCGCCTGTTGGACGAAACTTCGCACGCGATCCAGTTCAACCGGGAGCTGCTGAGGGCGGCCTTGGAGAATCTCTCCCAAGGCGTGAGCGTCGTCGATGCCAACCTGTGCCTTGTGGCGTGGAATCAGCGTTACCAGCGATTGTTCAGCTACCCTCCCGGCATGGTGGCCCTGGGTCGGCCGATCGAAGACCTTATCCGCTATAACGCCACGCGCGGGTGGCTCGTCTCCCCTGACGTCGACGCGGCCGTGGCGCGACGTTTGTCCTTCATGCGCGCAGGCAAAGCCCACTCGCATGAGAGGGAGCTTCCCGACGGTACCGTCGTGGAGATTCTTGGTAATCCGATGCCGGGTGGCGGATTCGTGACCAGCTATTCCGACGTTACCGCATACAAGCGCGCTCAACGGGCGCTCCAGGAGTCCAACGAGACTCTGGAAGACCGGGTTCTGCAGCGGACGCGAGAGCTCACCGAACTCAACGCGGAGCTGGCGGAGGCAAAGATTGCCGCAGAACGTGCCAACGACGCGAAGACACGATTTCTCGCAACTGCGTCGCATGACCTTGTGCAACCGATGACCGCTGCGCGCCTTTTTATATCCTCGGTCGATTGTGCTCAGCTTGAACCGTCGAACGCCGCGCTCGTCGCCCAATCCGAAGCCGCGCTTATCGCAGGCGAGAATCTTCTTGGCGGGCTGCTCGACATATCCCGCCTGGACGCGCGCACCCAGGAAGCGCACATGGAGCATTTTCCGCTCTCTCAAGTAGTCGGCCCTCTGACCGCGGAATTTACGGTTCTGGCTCGTGATCGGGGGCTGGTCTTGCGCACGGCGAATTGCGGCCAGATCGTCTACTCCGATCCGCAACTGCTGCGCCGCGTGTTACAGAACTTCCTGTCCAACGCGATACGCTACACCCGGCGCGGACGCGTGCTGCTCGGGTGTCGGCGTCGAGGCAATGAGCTAAGCATAGAAGTGTGGGACTCGGGCCCCGGCATTCCACAGGATAAGCGCAAGGAGATTTTCGAAGAATTTCGGCGGCTGGATGACTTCGACGATGACCAGGAACGTGGCCTGGGTCTCGGCCTGGCGATCGCGGACCGGATCGCCGGGATGCTTGGGAGCTCGCTGTCGCTGCGCTCGTGGCCGGGGCGCGGCAGCGTGTTTGCGATCTCGGTGCCGCTCGGCGACAGTGCTGCCGTTCCGCTGCCGCGCCCGGCCGCCGCTAATCTTGCGGAGGATCGGCTGACCGGTCGCCGCGTTCTTTGCATGGAGAACGAACCTGCGGTGCTGTCCGGCATCGAAGCGCTCCTCTCGAGCTGGGGATGTCACACGGTTGCGGTGCGCGATCGAGAATCGGCGATGGGCTGGATTCGAAAGGGAGAAGGCCTTCCCGACATCCTGCTGGTGGACTACCACCTCGATCGCGGCGAAAGCGGGCTCGAGTTGGCGGAAGAAATGCAGGAGCTGTGGGGCAGTCGCGTACCCAGCATCGTGATCACCGCCGACCACACGCAGGACGCGCATACCGCAGCCAATGCTCGTGGCTGCAAGATCCTACGCAAACCCGTCAAGCCCGCTGCGCTGCGTGCCGTCATGAACAGCATGCTTGCCTGACGTTCAGTCGTCGTCCTCCAAACCGTTGATCTCGACCGGGTCGCCCGTCTGCAGCAAGCGCTGCGCGAGAATGGCTGCCTGCGTTCGGCGCTCGATGCCGAGTTTGCGAAGGATCCCGGTGATGTGTGCCTTCACCGTTGCCAGCGTAATGGCCAGGTTGGCGGCGATATTTTTGTTGCTCTGACCGTCTGCCAGCATGATCAGAACTTTGAGCTGCTGGGGCGTCAGGGTTGAGAGTCTTCGCGCCAGCTCGCGGTCCTGTTCTTGCGCGCCCGCGCGCCGCTCGTGTACGCGGGGTGCCGACACGCCGCCGCTCAGCACCGTGCGCAACGACTCGCCGATGGTCTCGATGCGCGCCGACTTCGGAATGAAGCCCGACGCGCCGAAATCCAGGGCCCTCTGAACGACGCTCGCATCTTCCGAGGCCGAAACAACGATCACCGGCACGGTGGGATGCTCCGTTCTCAGATAGAGAAGAGACGAGAATCCCTTCGCGCCCGGCATGCGCAAGTCCAGAAGGATCGCATCCGCGTCGGGATTGTCGGAAATCGCGCGTTGCAGCGTGTCCAGCGACGACGCTTCGACTATCTGCGCACCGGGAATATGACGGCCAACGGCTTCCTTCAGGGCAGCGCGAAAGAGAGGGTGATCATCGGCAATGATCAGTGTCGGTTGCGTCATGGCCCACTCTCCTCGCACTATTTTAACGTCGTACTCGCGCAAGGCATATCCGACTTTGGTCGAAGATCGAGCTCGATAAGCGTCCACGCGGACTCGAGCGGCCCCGCCGATCGGGCGCTTAGCGCAAGAATGCTGAACGGCAAACGCGACACAGCTTGTCAACGGCACCGCCGCGACGGAAAATCGCGCAGACATCACACGATATGAAGATCGCTCCATCAATATGGATCGGCCTTGGCGCCATCGTTCTCGCCATCGGCGCACCGCTCGCCTATTTCACATGGCCACGTCAGCATTTCGACATGGTCGCGACGCTCGCGGGATTCGTTGCGAACGAGGGTCCCTGGGACAACGAGTGGGACAAGCCGAAGGAGAAGATCGAGGGCGTGCTCAAGCTGATCCGCGCCGAGCGCGATCCGCAGAAACGCTTCGAATTGAAGCGCGAGCTGGCACAGCGGTATGTCTACGCCAACGCCAGCGAGGCCGCCGTGGCCACGCTGGAAGATATGCAGAAGGAAGTGGGAAAGACCCTTCCCGCCGCCTACGGAGAGCTTCTCAAAGCGGACAAGGCGTTCGCCTATTTCCGTATGGGCGAGACTCAGAATTGCACGTGGAATCACAACTCCGATTCCTGTCTCTTCCCGATCCAGGGTGAAGGCGTGCACAAGCACCAGCTCGGAGCGACCGAAGCCGCCAAGATCTACACCGAGCTGCTGTCGGATCCGCATACCAATCCGGACAACGCGCTGGCGTACCGCTGGCTGCTCAATATCAGCTATATGACGCTCGGGCAATACCCGGATCGCGTGCCGCAGCGCTGGCTGATCCCTCCGGAGACGTTCAAGTCGAGCTACGACATCGGCCAGTTCCGCGACGTCGCGGTCACGCGAGGAGTCGACGAGTTCGGCGCGGCCGGCGGTGTCATTCTGGAGGACTTCGACAACGACGGTCATCTTGATTTGATGATCTCGCACATGGGCATCGGGGACCAGCTCGAGTACTTTCACAACAACGGCGACGGAAGCTTTACCCGCATGACCGAAAAGACCGGACTCAAGGGGATCGTCGGCGGCCTCAACATCATACAAGCCGACTACAACAACGACGGTTGCATCGATGTTCTGGTCCTGCGCGGCGCGTGGCTTCACGACAAGGGCAAATGGCCGCCTTCCCTGCTTCGCAACAATTGCGACGGCACCTTCACCGACGTCACTGCCGAAGCCGGTCTGCTCTACTATTACCCCACGCATACAGCGGCGTGGGCGGATGTCAATAACGATGGCCTGCTGGACCTGTTCGTCGGCCACGAAATCGATCGAACGCACGTCGATTGGCCCGCGGACACCAAGAACTTCGAGCTTTATCTCAACAACGGCGACGGCACCTTCAGGGAGGTCGGAGCCCAGACCGGGATCCGCCTCGACGGGTTCATCAAAGGGTCCGTATGGGGCGACTACGACAACGACGGACGGCCGGACCTGTTCGTCACGACATGGGGCGGAGGCAATCACTTGTTCCATAACATCGGGACCGACGCCGGCGGGATACCGAAGTTCGAGGAGGTGACTCGGAAAGCGGGAGTCGCGGAGCCCATGAAGAGCTTCACCACATGGTTCTTCGACTACGACAACGACGGCTGGCCGGATATTTTCGTATCCGGATACTCGGCCTCGCTGCCGGAGATCGTCCGCGAGTATCTGGGTCAACCAGGCGACGGCAAGGGCGAGCGAGCCCGCCTGTATCACAACAACAGAGACGGCACTTTTACCGACGTCTCGCACGAAGTCGGGTTGGACAAACTCTTGCTCACCATGGGCGCCAATTTCGGGGATCTCGACAATGACGGGTGGCTCGATTTCTATCTGGGCACCGGCGATCCGCGTTTGACGACGCTGGTTCCGAATCGGATGTTTCGCAATGCTGAAGGCAAATACTTTCAGGACGTGAGCACGGTCGGCGGATTCGGTCATCTGCAGAAAGGTCACGGGGTTGCGTTCGGCGACATCGACAACAATGGCAATCAGGACGTCTTCGAGGTTATGGGCGGCGTCTATCCGACGGACAAGTTTTGGAGCGTTCTCTACAAGAATCCCGGTCACTCGAACCATTGGCTCAAGCTGCGGTTGATCGGCGTCAAGGCCAACCGCTTCGCGTTGGGTGCGCGGCTGCGAGTCGCAGTTACCGAAAACGGTACCCCCCGCGAGATTTTCCGTGACGTGAATAGCGGCGGCAGCTTCGGCGCGTCCAGCCTCCGTCCACACATCGGCGTCGGGAAGGCGGCGACGATCGACCTGTTGGAAATCAGATGGCCCGGCAGCGGACTTGTGCAGCAGTTCAAAGGACCGATAACGGCCGACCGCGTCTACGAGATAACCGAGGGCAAGGCGGAGCTGAAGCCGGTGGAGCTGGGTGCCCCGAGCGGCACACAGGCAGCGAGATAATCGCGGCGTAGCGGGCGCTGGGGCCCCTCGGCCGGTCGACGCGCCGCATCGGCCATTGCCGTTCGCTACTCGGTCGGTTGCGGCGGGCGCGGATCGAAGCCGTGGGCTTTGAGATGCAGGGCAATTCCCTCCTGCGCCTGGCGCGCTTGCTCCGGGGTCTCGACAACTGGCGGGAACGGTCGGGCGCCCGCGGCGGGCGGCGATTGGATTCCCCGCGCACTTGCCAACACCCAAAGCTTGACGATGCGCTGCTGCTGCGGACAGCGAGGGTCGCGCGCCTGTGTCGCGCTGATGTTAGCGTCGGGTGACAAGCGCGCCACCAGGTCGCTCGGCTGCATCACGACATCGACATTGACGAGCGGATCGCTCTCCGATCGGAAGCTGAGCTGAAAGTCGAGTGCCCGCGCCAGTCGCTCCAGCACGTCGGAGAAGTGCGCGTCACGCGCGATGAGATGGACCCCCGACTCGCAGCCGGCGGCGCTGATCCGGATTTCCTGCGCGAGCGCCGCCGGACCCGCGACTGGCGCAAAAGCAGCCACTGCGGCTATCGCGCAAACCGCCGATAGCCGCCGACCGCCCGACCGCGGCGACCTGCCTGCGGCATCCTTCGCGCCCGCATTCACCACCCGCGCCAATTGCCCGCCTTCCTTTGCCCTGCGCCTCGCACGACGTGCAACGCGCCCGCACCGACGAACCGCGCGCCGAACGCGAAGGACGGCCCCGGCGGATATCGCCGGGGCCGTCGACGGGTGACGGTTTCTCCGCCGCAAACGATCGCGGCCGTCGCTAGTTTTGCTGGCCGGGCGGCGTTGAACTCTCCGGGAACGGCCAAGCACCGTTCGTGAACTTGAGCACCAACACCCCGTTGTCCTGGCAGGTGGTCCAGAGTGTCCCCTTGGCCGCATCCAAATGAAGCTGCGCTGAGCACCAGTCGGGCCCACCGGCGACCCAACCGCCCGCGCGCACGTGGTTGGATCCGGGGCTCGCCGTCGTCACGCCCGCCGGGTTGTAATAAGCGATCTCTTTCGGCTGCAGCGGATTGCGGATGTCGAACACGCGGATGCCGGAGTTGAAGTAACCACAAGCCAGGGTCGTTGCGTTTTGCTTGTTGTCGACGCTGCAGTAATGGCTGCCGTAAGTAAATGTTGATAAGCCCACGACGTCAGGCAGAGCCATCTTGCAGCCTTTGGCGGTATGTATCTCCAGCATCAGCCTCGAGACGATCGCCGGCTGGGTCTCGTCGCTGATGTCGATGATGCGTGCCATCGGGAACGGCGGGAAACCCAGGTTGCAGGCGTTGGTCGCTTGCGTGAGACTGGCGAAACCGCCGGAACCAGCCTCATCGACAAAGATCACATAGGGCTTGCCCCCGATCTTGACCGGGATGGTGTGCTGCGCTCCGGACCCATCCTTCCACAGCAATTTGCTGATCAGGGGCACCTGCGGGTTGGGCACCCGCGCTTGAATCTGACTGGTGTCGTAGATCAGGAGCCCGTTGGTCGCGGGTGCGTTGGGATCGGTCAGGTTGTCCCCGAATCCCAGCGAGACGAAATAACCGCGATTGCCGTCGTCGCTGATCGACATGCCGTGCACATTCGCGATGCCGGGATGCCAAGTCGTAATCAGTTTGGGCGCAGTTGGGGTAACCGTGTCGACTGCGTAGTACTGTCCCCCGTTCGTCCTGAGATCGCCGCCATAGTATGTGAGCCCATCCGGCGCCCACGAGCCCTCATGGCCGACGACCGGCGCCACGTCACCGTTGCCCGGTGTCGTCCCTACCGCGATCGAGGAAAGTAGTTGCGGGAAGCGGCAGTCGCTCGAGATGTCGTAAATATCGATCTCGGGCCCGCCGCCACCGTTATGACCATTGTCCGCGGCGAGGAGTTGGCGCCGCTCGTTGACCTTCAGCGACTCCCACGGATCGAGCATCGAGGTCGTGGTGAGATAGGTGGTCGGCGCAGGATTGGTCGCATCGGTGAGGTCGATGACCGGCACACCGGTATGCGTACGGCCAGCCGTGGTGAATGCCGTACCGTGATAGCCGCACGTGTGGCCCGCACTGTCCTTGAACTCCGTCGTCTGCCAGTTGGCCCCGTCGCCTTTGCTCTGACCGATCAGTTGCAGGTTGCAGTTGAACCCCTTAAAGCCGGCCGCTCGCAAGAACGCGGGCACTTGTCCCTGCAATGCGGATTCGGGATGATCGTTGGGTCCGCACGTGGCTCTCGGCACCGGGAGGGTCATCGCCTTTTCGGCGAGCGGGCCGCCTGCAAATGCCGATATTGAAAGACACATAAACGCTAACAGCGTAGATGCCAGCGCACTACCGTACCGTCGATGCCGCAACCAGGCCTTCATGACTTCCTCCGAGAAATTCGATGTTTTACCAACAGCCGCATTTGCAATCGTGGCGACCGATTGCGTCCCCTCCTAGTTTTGCTGGCCCGGAGGTGTCGAGCTCTCCGGGAACGGCCATGCGCCGTTGGTGAATTTCAACATTAACACGCCGTTGTCCTGGCACGTTGTCCACAGCGTGCCCCGCGCCGCATCCAGGTGAACCTGCGCCGAGCACCAGTCCGGGCCACCGGGAACGAAGTTGTTCCCGATAGTGTGGTTGGACCCAGGGCTGACCGTGGTTTGGCCGGCTGGGTTGAAGTAAGCGATCTCTTTCGGTTGAAGCGGATTGCGGATATCGAACACGCGAATGCCCGCATTGAAGTAACCGCAAGCGAGCGTGGTCGCGTTCTGCTTGTTGTCGACGCTGCAGTAATGGCTGCCATAGGTGAAGATGGAAAGGCCCACAATATCCGGCACGACGAAGGGACAGGCTTTGGGCGCGTGTATTTCCAGCGCGAGCCTCGATGCGATCGCCGGGTGCGTCTCATCGCTGATGTCGATGATACGGGCCATTGGGAACGGCGGGAAGCCGGCAGCGCATGCGGCTTGCGCCTGTGCCACGCTGCTAAGACCGCCCGAACCGCCTTCGTCCACGAAGATAACGTAGGGCTTGCCGCCGATCTTGACCGGGATCGTGTGCTGCGCAACCGAGCCGTCTTTCCATAATAGCGTGCTGATCAATCGGACCTGGGGATTGACGACCCGAGCCTGAATTTGGCTCAGATCGTAGATCAGCAGCCCGTTAGTGGCCGGTTTGGTCGGGTCCGTGAGGTCGGCAATGGGGTTTCCCGACAGTCCGCCGAGCGACACGAAGTAGCCCCGAGTGCCGTCGTCGCTGATCGACATCCCGTGCACGTTGGCGATCCCCGGCACCCATGTCGTGATCAGTTTGGGCGCCGTCGGATTGATGGTGTCGACCGCGTAGTACTGTCCGCCGTTGGTCCTGAGATCGCCGCCGTAGTACGTCAGGCCGTCGGGCGCCCATGCGCCCTCGTGGCCGACGACCGGCGCCACGTCACCTCCGCCCGCGGCGGTACCGACCGCGATCGACGACAGGAGCTGCGGAAAGCGGCAATCGCTGGAGATGTCGTAGATATCGATTTCCGGGCCGCCCCCGCCGTTATGGCCATTGTCCGCGGCAAGCAGCTGACGGCGCTCGTTGACCTTCAGCGACTCCCACGGGTCCAGCATCGAGGTCGTCGTGAGATAGGCAGTCGGCGTTGGATTGGTTGCATCAGTGAGGTCGACGACCGGCACACCCAAATGCGTTCGGTTGACCGTACTGAATGAGGTGCCGTGATAGCCGCAGGTGTGGCCCGCACTGTCCTTGAACTCCGTTGTCTGCCAGTTGGCTCCATCGCCCCTGCTCTGGCCGATGAGCTGCAGGTTGCAGTTGAACCCGTGAAAACCCGACGCGCGCAGGAACGCGGGTACTTGTCCCTGCAGGCCGGATTCGACATGGTCGTTGGGACCGCACACGGCTCTCGGCACAGTTACCGGCAGCGCCTTCTCGCTCGGCGGATTGCCGCCAAATGCCGGTATTGAAAGACACAGAAACGCCAACAGTGTAGATGTCAGCGGACCGCCGTACCGCCGATGCCGCAGCCACGCCTTCATAGCTTCCTCCTCCCGGTGGCGTCCGTTTCGTTTCGGTGCTGGCACGCACACCAGCGTCGTGACGCCGTGAATCCGCTATTAGTTTATTGAACCATCGCACCGATGTAAATTAGACCAAGGTCGAGCACGCATCGCTACGTCGGCCAACGAAGATCGCGGAGTGCGGACCGCGATCGGCAGGGCGGTTGTCCCGGGTCCGTTGTTCGACGGCAGCGTCGCCGGCGGCGAATGGCACGCGTGAGTTGCGGTCGGCTCGACAAAGGTCTAATGGCCGGCCGCCGCGGACTGGCTTATAGTTAGACGCCGACGGTTGCGGACACGCATTGCTGCTCGCATGCGCATTGCGGCACCCGCGAGACCCAAAGATGCGGCTGAGGTAGCGTTGGCTTTTTGCGGCGGAGCCACCGACAACGCTCTACGAAGTGGCGAGGTCCATTCGGGCGGGGGGTCTCGCTTTTGCTGGCGAAGATCCGGGCGATGTTGCACTGCGCAAGGCGGCGCCGCGGGAACGAGCCGGCGGTGCGGGTGAAAGGAAGTCGATGAGGGTGGGTCCGCTGTTCTACTTCGTGTTCGCGATGGTCGCTTTGAGTGCGCTGTACGCGGCTCTTCGTCCGTCGCGCGCCAGCGACGATAAGCCGCGCGTATCCACCGCTCAATCGGCGCTCTCGATCCTGGAGCCCACGTCGGGCGCGGCCGCCGCGGCGGCGCAAAAAGCCGGTGAGCCGACTCGCGTCCTCGACGCGAAGCCCGTCTTTTTCGACGTCGTGATCCAAAATGGCAGGCGGATCTCGGAGCCGGGAGTGCTCAAGGTCCATCAAGGCGACGAAGTGATTCTGCGCATTACGAGCGACCGCGCCGACGAGCTTCATCTGCACGGTTACAATCTACATGCGTCATTGACGCCGGGAAAGACCGCCGCGCTGCAATTCACCGCCACGCTCACGGGCCGCTTCACCTACGAGTTGCACAAGGCGGAACTGCAGTTGGGCGCGGTTGAAGTCTATCCGCGATGACGCGCTTTGATGGGAACGATGGCATGAACAAAGCAGTCCGGACGACATCCGTGGCGTTAGCCCTTTTGCTCGTCCTGTTGTCTGGCGGCGCGACCGCGTGCGTCATGGGCGTGATGTATAACTTGCCGATTCCGTTCGGCATGTACGCTTCCGGCGCAAGCGCCGCATTGATCGCATCGTTTGTGATCGTTGGCGTCGTGCTCAAGGGGCAGCCGGTTGGCGCGGGCTCGCAGGCGAGCCGGCTCGGCACCGCAGATGGGCTTGTGGCCAGCATCCCAAGCTGGCTTGTGAACTGCCTCGCATGGGCCAGCGTACTCGGTCTGCTGCTTACGGTCGCAACAGGGCTCTACGGGAGCCCGAGCTCCTTCGTGAACTTCAACATGACGTTCTTCTGGATCATCTTCGGCCTGGGCCTTACCTACACCACGGCGCTGCTCGGCGACATGTACGCGCTGATAAATCCCTGGCGCAGACTATCCGAATCGCTCGAGCGGTTCGGTGCCGATGTTTTCCGTGGCCGCGTGCAGTACCCCGAATGGCTCGGCTACTACCCGGCGCTTGCGCTGTATATGGCATTCGTGTGGATCGAGCTTTTCGGTCAGACTCAACCGCGAACACTGTCTGCGATCCTCATCTGCTACACGGGGCTCAATCTGATCGCGGCTTGGCTGATCGGGAAGGACGCGTGGTTCCGCTATTGCGAGTTCTTCTCAGTCTTCTTCCGCCTCGTCGGCAAGATGGCACCGTTGGACTATGTGCCCACGTCGGATTCTGACAGGCCCTATCGCATACGCGTACGAAAGCCCTTTGTCGGGCTGCTCGAAGTGCGCGCGGATCACGTCAGCCTGCTGCTGTTCGTCATCTTCATGCTCTCCTCGACCGCCTATGATGGCGCGCACGAGACGCTGCCGTGGGTCGGGATCTTCTGGAAGGTCATCTACCCGGCCCTTGCAGCCGCCATTACCCAACCGTACCTGTTCTTCGTGAACGTCTACTACGCGTGGCAGTGGACCATGCTTCTTCTCTCGCCGCTCTTTTATCTGGCGATCTATCTGGGGCTGCTCTGGATAACCAAGAAAGTCACGCGCAGCGCGATCCCGCTGCGGACGCTGGCTCTACGTTTTGCGTTCACGCTCATTCCCATCGCGTTCGTCTACAACGTGACGCACTACTATGCCGAGCTCTTCTCGCAGGGCGTGCAGATCGTGCGGATGGTCTCCGATCCGTTCAACCTCGGGTGGAACCTGTTTGGAACCGGCAATTGGCTCGTTGACCCCATCGTTCTCGACGCAGGCGGCGTCTGGCATACTCAAGTGGCTCTTATTCTTTTCGGTCACATAGTGAGCGTCTATCTCGCGCATGTCGAAGCGCTGAAGGTTTTTCCCGACAGGCGGCACGCGGTGCTGAGCCAATTGCCCGTGCTGGCCCTGATGGTATTGCTGACCACGATCGGTTTGTGGATCCTGTCGCTGCCCATCGACGCAGGTCAGGTAATCACTCCATCGACCGGCCAGGTCGTCGGATTCGTCGCTCCCCCAGCCCCTAGCCCCATCGGATAGACGATAGTACGATTCAGCGCTGTCGCCTGACGGCGCCGCGCCACCGGCAATCCGCGGTCCGTGGCAGGTTGAGAGATTGCGCGCGCCAGGGTGCCGCCGGGTCCTCGTCGGTCGAAATCGATCGTTTCTTTCGAGCTGCGCGAGAGCCCGCCCTCGTTTCGCCAAACTGCAATGCAGCAGGCCATGGATCACTCCGCCCACGACGAATCCACTTCCGACAGCGGGGGCCCCGGTAGCTTTCGAGGCTTGGCAGTGCGGCTCTTTTTGGGAGTGCTGCTGGTGACGTCCGACGGCTGCGATTCCGGAGCCAAGCTGCCTGATAAATCCTCGAGGGAATACCGCAGCGCTGTTTCAGCGTTCTACGGCGGGTTGGCAGCGTTGCAAGTCGGCAACGACCTCTACGCGGATAAGAGGCTCTCCGCGGTAACGCAGCTCGCGCCGGGCGAGCCTGCGGGGTGGGCCAACTGGGGAGTGCTGGCGTTGCGCCAGCGAAACTTCGAGGCGGCGGCGCAAAGGATTGAGCGAGCTCGCGAGCTCGCTCCGCAAGATGGCCGCATCTACGGCCTGTTGGGAATTCTCGAGAGCAATCGAGGCCATTCCGCCCAAGCGATCGCTGACTTGCGCAAGGCAGTGGAGCTCGATCCAAAGGACTTGCGCGCGGCCTATGCGCTTGCGCAAGAGATCGAGCGCCAAGGCGACCGGAACAGCGAGAGTGAATTCCAACAAGTAATAGAGAAAGTTCTCGCAGCGCAACCGCTCAATCTCGCGGCGTTGCTGGAATTGAGCCGCATCTCGGCGAAGCGCGGCGAGGCCGGCACGCTCAAGTCGACCGTCGCGAAGATCGCCGCCCGATCGTCCGCATGGCCGCCGGAGGCGCAGGAGCAGCTCTCAGCGCTTCAGGCCGCCGCAGCCGGGACGGATCTGCGTGCCGCCGCCACTCGGACTACCGTTCTCCGCAACGCGCTCATGCGCGTTCCCGAGTACCGGCAAGATTTCTCGAGGATCAAGGCGCCCCCAGGGGAAGAGGCTCAGCCCTTCACTCATTTTCTGCGCATGGAATCACCAACCTTCAGCCCGGCGCCCGCGGACACTGCGCTCACTTTCGCCGCTCAGCACGTTGCCAGCGCTGGCGACGGTCCCTGGAGCTGGATCGGCGTCGTCTACCCGGGCGGCGCCGGCGTGCCGGTCGTTGCGGTAGCGAATGGTCTCCAAGTGCACCTGTCCACCGGCGCCACGCTTCCGTTCCCCGGCGGATCATCCAAGTCGGCGCCGTTGCCCGAAGGTGTCTTGCAGCTCGACTTCAACTACGATTTCAAGACCGATCTGGTGCTTGCCGGCGCCGGGGGCGTCCGCCTGTTCCGCCAGGAAAATCCGGGCACGTTCACCGATGTGACGGCCGCCACCAAATTGCCGAAGTCCGTGATCGATGCCCCCTATTCCGGTGCGTGGGCGGCAGACATCGAGTCCGATGGCGACCTCGATATCGTACTTGGATCGAGCGAGGGCACCCCTTTGGTCTTGAGGAACAACGGGGATGGCAGGTTCGTGGACATTCATCCCTTTGCCGGAATCTCCGGCCTGCGGCAGTTCGCCTGGTTCGATCTCGACGGAGACGGCGTGCCGGATGCGGCGATCATCGATGCTTCGGGACGGCTTCACGTCTTCATCAATGAGCGGCAGGGCCAATTCCGCGAACGTGCTGTTCCCGATACTCTCGCGACCATCAAAGCGATCGCGGTGGCTGACGTCAATGGTGACGGAGCGCTCGATTTGCTGGCGATCCAAGCTGACGGCGCCATCCTTAGGATTTCGGACAAGAACGAAGGCCAGGGTTGGGACGTGGCCGAGATCGCGCGAGTCCCAGATGCAACCGGCTTCCTCGCGGGTGAAGTGCGGCTGCGCGTCGCTGATCTGGACAATAACGGGGCAATCGATCTCTATCTGACGCCTGTCGCGCCGGCGACTTCGAAGAGCGCGGCTGGTGCGCTCATTTGGCTCGGCAACGGAAAAGGCGAATTCACCTTACTGGACCATCCGGCGGTGCCAGCGGTGGTCCTTGACGCGGCAGACTTGAATGGCGACGGCAGGCTCGATCTACTCGGCCTTTCCGAGGAGGGGCAAGCGATACAAGCGGTCAACCAGGGGTCCAAGAATTATCACTGGCAGGTCGTTCGACCGCGCGCCGCACAAGCCTTCGGTGACCAGCGGATCAATCCATTCGGCGTTGGCGGTGAAGTCGAAATCCGCTCCGGCAGCCTATTGCAGAAGCAGCCGATCACGGGGCCGCAGCTTCATTTCGGGCTCGGAGAGCAGACCCGGGCTGACGTCGTGCGAGTCATCTGGCCGAATGGCACGGTGCGGGCCGAGTTTGAAGTGAATGCCGATCAGGAAGTCGTCACCGAGCAGCGCCTGAAGGGATCGTGTCCGTTCCTATTCGCCTTCGACGGCAAGCAGATGACGTTCGTGAAGGATGCGGTTCCGTGGGCTTCGGCGATCGGCCTGCGCATCAATACCCTTGGCTCGGCCGACATCGCAGCGACGGAAGAATGGTACAAGATCGGCCGCGACGAGCTGGCGCCGCACGACGGCTACTATGATTTGCGCATCACCGCGGAATTATGGGAGGTCTACTACTACGATTACCTGGCGCTCATGACAGTGGACCACCCGATTGGAACCGAGATCTTCGTCGACGAGCGGTTCGTGATCCCGCCGGCGAAGCTCGCGTATCACGACCGTCGCCACACCGCACAAGATCGCACGCGCCATCGACGACACCGGACGGGACGTCACCGACATCGTAAGCACTCTCGACGGCAAGTCCCTCGACAGCTTCGGGCGAGGTCAGTATCAGGGTGTGACGCGCGACCATTATCTGGAGGTGGACCTGGGCGAAGGCGTACCCGAAAGCGGTCCGCTCTACCTGATAGCGCACGGCTCGATCTATCCTACCGACTCGTCGATCAACGTCGCGATGAGCCAAGGGCGAGCGCTGGCGCGCACATCGGCCTGAGTCTCGAAGTGCCGGATGGCCACGGCGGCTGGATCGTCGCCGAGCCAATCTGGGCTTTCCGGCCGGTCGCAAGAAGACCATGCTCGTCGAATCTCACCGGCGTCTTTCGTGCCGGTACACCGCGGCGGGTTCGACTGCGGACGAACCTCGAAATCTACTGGGATGCCATCGAGTGGGCGCACGGACTTCCCGAGACGCCGCTCAAGACCGTGCGGCTGGATCCGACGCTAGCGGACCTGCACTATCGCGGCTACTCGGTCATCGAGTACGCCCGGCACACGGGCGCCCGAAGTGCCCGAATACTCCCGGATCTCGGGGACAAAGCAGCGCTGGCGCGATCTGATCGGCTACTACACTCGGTTCGGCGATGTGCGAGAGCTGCTGAAGCATGTGGACGATCGCTACGTCATCATGAATTCAGGAGACGAGATGTCGTTGCGCTTCGCCGAACAACCGTCACCACCGGCGGGGTGGGTGCGCGACTTCGTCATCGTGGGCGACGGATGGATCAAGGATGGCGACTACAATTCGACGTTCTCCAAGACGGTGCTGCCATTGCCGTATCACTCCAAACGCGAGTACACCACGCCACCGGGGCGTCTCGAGGATGACTGGGTCTACCGCCAACACCCCGAGGACTGGCAAACCTATCACACGCGCTATGTCACTCCGGATGTCTTCAAGAACGCGTTGAGGGATCAAGCGGACCAATGAGGGACAATCCGATAGCGCGGGTCCTTCTCGGCCTTTTCTTCCTAGCGCTGTTGGCCACGCCTGTCGTGATGAAGCAGATGTCGACCCGGCAAGTCGCCGCATCGACGGTGGATGCGAAAGCGGCAGCGCTGGCGCGCTACGGGTTCTATCTCGAAGAAGTCGCGCACGCGGCAGGCATCGACTTCGTTCATCGTGCGCCCACGCTCGACCGCCAGCTGGATCACATCATGCCCGAGGTCGCATCGATGGGAGCCGCGGTGTCGATCGTCGATTTCGACCGCGACGGCTGGCCCGACATCTATGTGACCAACAGCTGCGAGGGATGCAAGAATGCGCTGTACCGCAATCTTGGCGACGGGACGTTCAAAGATGTCGCGGCTGAGCTGGGTATCGCCGACGTCAATCAGCCAGGCACCGGCGTTTCCATGGGCGCGGTCTGGGGCGACTACGACAACGACGGATACGAAGACCTGTTGCTGATCAAGTGGGGCCGCCCCGAGCTTTTCCACAACGATCATGGCCACGGCTTTACGCGCGTCACCGAGCAGGCGGGGCTGCCGCCCTGGATCAACGCCAATACAGCCATCTGGTTCGACTACGATGGCGACGGACTCCTGGACCTGTTCATCGGCGGCTACTACGCGGAGGATATCGACCTCTGGCATCTCACCACGACGCGAATCATGCCGGAAAGTTTTGAGTACGCGAAGAACGGCGGCCGAAAATATCTGTTCCACAATCTCGGTCAACGGCAAGTTTGAGGAAGTCAGCGCCAAGCTCGGTATCGACAGCCGGCGCTGGGCGTTGGCAGCTTCGGCGGCGGACCTGCGCGGCACCGGCCATCCCGATCTATTCATCGCCAACGACTATGGAGTTTCGGAGCTCTACTTCAACGACGGCAAACGGTTCCACGAAGTGGGTCAAGCAGACCGGAGTGGGCTTCGCGCCGAAGAGCGGTATGAATGTGGCGTTCGGCGACATCCTCAATACAGGGCCGATTTGCCGTGTACGTTTCAAACATTTCGGAAGATGGCATTCTCATTCAGGGAAACAACCTGTGGATGCCGAAGGAAGGGGCGACGGTCGAGGCGATTGAAATACGAGAACCTTGCGCGCGAGTTCGGTGTCGAGCTCGGCGGATGGAGCTTCGGAGCGCAGTTCGGCGACTTGAACAACGACGGCACGCTCGACCTCTATCTTACGAACGGCTATATCTCGCTGGATCGAAATCGGAGCTACTGGTACGACTTTTCCAAAGTAGCCGGCGGCAACAGCTCGATCATCGGCGATGCCAAGAACTGGCCGGCATTCGAAGGCCGCAGCCTGGCGGGCTACCAGTCAAAACGGGTCTGGCTCAATGACGGCGCCGGCAGATTCGTCGATGTGGCGCCGGCGGTCGGAGTCACGGATACCTATGACGGGCGTTCCGTGGCGTTAGCCGACTTGTGGAATCGCGGCGTCCTCGACGTTGTCGTCGCCAACCAAAATGGACCGTTGCTGCTGTACAAGAATACGGTGACACCGCAAAACGCGTGGATTGAATTCGAACTGGAGGGAACGACGAGCAACCGTAGCGCGATCGGTGCCCAGGTAACGTTGTTCTGGAGTGGCCAGCAGCAGGTCCAGGAGGTTTCGGGAGGCAGCGGTTTCGCCGCGCAGAATCAGCGGCGGCTGCATTTTGGCTTGGGCAAGAATGACCGGCCCGAGAAGGCCGTCATCCGCTGGCCGTCCGGCAAGGTGCAGACCGATCGACCGCCGGCTACGGGTCGGCTACACAAGATGAAGGAACCTGCATGAGTCAACGACTCGACCCTCGCGTCGCACCCCCGGCGCCAACGGGGTGGAAGTCGACTCATCAGTCTCGACAATCGTTATGTTCCCCCTGCGTTCATCACGTGCATCCTGCTTGTAGGCCATCTGTCCTTCGGCATCCTCGAGAGCTGGCCGAAGACCCTGCTGGCGATTGTCGTAAGTATCTTGCTCGAGATTGGCTGCTCGGCCGAATTTTTTACCGCAAATGGATTCATCCCGCCAGCGCGTACATCACCGGCATCAGCGTCGGCATTCTGATTCGCTCGCCCGCTTTCTGGCCGTACGCGCTGTGCAGCGCGATCTCCATCACGTCGAAATACGTGTTGCGGGTCAAAGGCCGCCACCTGTGGAATCCGTCCAACTTCGGCATTTCCGTGATGCTTTTCCTGGCAGGCGACACGGTCGCCAGCCTGAGCATTCAATGGGGCAATTATCTGTGGCCGATGCTAGTGATATGGGCGCTTGGCTCAATCATCATCTGGCGGCTCCGGCGCTTTCACATCACCGGCGACGTATGTCGTCTCGTTCATCGCGTTCGCGTTGCTGCGAAGCTGGATAACCGGCAGCCCCTGGCAATCGGAGATCGCGCCCATCACGGGACCGATGTACCAACTCTTTATCTTCTTCATGATCACCGATCCAAAAACCACGGTTCGCTCGAAGAGCTGGCCAATGCATCGTCGCCTTCGCGGTGGCCCTCTTGGAGATGGTACTGCGCCTTTATCAGATTATCTATGCTCCGTACTACGCGCTCTTCATCGTCGGACCCACCGCGCTCCTGATCGAAATGTGGCTGGAATCACGGCGCGCGGCCGCCGCGAAAGCGATTGCGATTCACTGACGGGGTGTCGAAAATTTCGATCAACTTCGCTGATCTGCGAGCGCTGCAGGCTAGGCGGCCCGCGCAAGTTCATCGGCGGTGATCTCCTCGAGTCGGCGCTTCCTGGTCTCAACTCCAAAAAGGAGCACGAGGAGCACGGCAAGGGCCATCGGAATCGCTCCGATCAATGCGACCGTGGCGATCGATGGCGCGGCAATTCCAAAGACCACGAGCGCGATGATAGCGACCCCGCCCGCTTTGCTCGCACCGGCGGCGAACCCCGTACCACGCGAGCGGATTCGCGTCGGATAAATCTCGGAGCTGTACACCGAAAGGACGGCGATCACAGAGCTTATCCCCCATATCGGTACGATGAGCAGCCCGTGCAGAAGCGCGCGATTCTGCACCACGGCGTCCCCCGCAATGATGAATCCAAACAGCGCAACAGCGGTCAGCGAAGAGAGCAGGACGATGGTTTTCTTGCTACTCCAAAAACCGTACATCCACGCAACGAGGAAGGTAAGTGGAAAGCCCATCAGGGCTGCATTCCGGAGTATTGCGTCGGAGTCGGTAACGCCCAGCTTTCGCAGGTTGGTGGGAATCCACAGATTGAACCCGAACAGCACCAGCCCCGAACCCAGCGCAAGGCAGCCCACGACGAGCGTCATCCCAAGGAATTGCGGCTTGGCGAGCTCGCTCCAGCGATTCTTCACGTTCGACTCAATTTCGAGCTCCGATTCTTTTTCCTCAACAACGACGGCACCGTAGCGGGCCATGACCTCGCGCGCTTCGTCATCGCGACCCTGAGCGAGCAGGAAACGAGCAGATTCCGGAATCCAGCGATTGAGCGCGACAAACAAAACGCCGGTGGGCAGGCCGATCAGCCAGAGAATCCGCCAGCTATAGGTAGGTACGAGCGCGGTGGCGAGCCAGCTCGTCAAAATGTAAGCGCCGGCAATATCGGCTCCGATCAAGATCATCAGCCAGCCACGATGCCGGGCAGGAATGGTCTCGGCCAATAGCGCATAGCAGATCGGAAGCATGCCCCCTACGGCAATGCCCATGAGCAAGCACATGGCCAAGTTCCATTCGAAGCTCGGCATCGCGCCGCAGATCGAAGTACCGATAAAGCCGATGCCTGCATACAGAATCGAGGCGCGTCGCCCGATCTTGTCGCCCAGCCATCCCCAGAGGAAAGAGCCTATGACGGTTCCAACGATGCCGGATAAAGCGACCCACGCGGCGGGCACGGTTCCCGTAGGGTTAAGGGGAGACTTGAGCCCGTATTCCAGGGTCATGCCGGGCATCACGAATGCAAGCGCGGTGGGCTTCATGACATCGATGGTTACGGCAACCGCCATCGTGAGCAATAGTCCGACATGCGCCCAGTTCATCGGAGCATCGTCGAGCGCGCGCACCCGGATGTGGGACGCGATGCGCGAGCCTGGCGTCGTGGAGACCGGATAAAGCCCGTATAAGCTCGCGATGAATCCGACCACGATGGCGCCCATACCGATCAACATCGGTGCATCCATCGGCATCCCGGCGAGCCGGTACCCGTATATCTTTCCCCATCAGGTACATCGGTATATGGGCAATGACCCCGGCTGTAACCGCCACCACGCCGAACCAGAACGCTCCCGCGTGGTGAAAGCGCACCCCGCCCAGCCTTGTCATGCGGAATTTCTGCTGGTCCACGGATTTACCCCTGTCGCCAAAGAGTCACTCGAATAAACATCGAATGGCTACACCCATACGCGGATAGTCATGCAAGGCAATTCTTCGGTCAACTCGACCAAAGTCGAACTCGAGATTGTCGGGGGGCGAGGAGGATCATCGCCCCTCATGGGCTCGCGATCAAGGGTGCGCGGGCCACGGCTTCACTGACGCTTGGCCAGTCGCGCCGCAGGGCTGCGCGGCTGGAATACAGGATCGTCCGAAGGCCAGCCCTCGCGCGCTGCCTTGTGCTGCTCATAGAGCGCAAGGTTGCGCTGGAGGAACGGCTTTCGCCCTTCTCCACCGGTGTGCTCGAAGACGATGATGGTCTCCCTTTGCAGCACCACGGCTTGATCGAAGTGTCCCGTTTCCGCAAGCGCCATTGCGTACGTCTGTCCGACCTCGGGATTTTTTGTCGTTTCGAACAAAGCTTTCGCCAAGTCGAGCGCCCGCGAGCCATCGCGCACAGCCGGCGCCGGCGCGGTCGCCAAGACCCGCGCGAGCGCGTTGATGATCTCGGGATTGCCCGGTTGCGTCTTTAAAGCGGCTTCGAGGACCTTGCGCGCGTCGCCATGGCGCCCCGCCTTGACGTCCGCCAACGCGAGGGATAACTGGATGCGGGCGGAATCGGGTGAACCCTGGAGCGCCTGCGCGTACAGTCGCGCGGCTTCTTCCGGAAGCCCCACGCGCATTTTCGCATCAGCGAGGTAAACCATTGCCTGCACGTTGGCCGATTCGATATTCAAAGCGGCTACGTATTGGTCGATAGCGGCCTTGTCCTGCCCTTGCCGATCCAGGACCACGCCGAGACTGAGGTGGCCAAGCGCGTTGCGATCGTCCATGGCGAGCGATTCGCCGAGATAACGCTGCGCCTCGTCGAGGCGTCCGAGATTGGCAAGCGAGATCCCAAGATTGGCCACGGCTTCGGCATTCTTGGGGTCCGCCTCGACCGCCGCTCGAAACGCCGGCTCCGCCAAGTCGAATCGCCCTGCCTTTCCGAACCGCTGGCCGCGCCGCAACAAGACACGCGACGCGGCGACCTTGGCGCCGAGCGCATCGGCCATCGGATCGACGACTCCGGGCTCGACTCCGTCAACGGAATATTGCCGAAGGTTTTCCTCGGCTTTGGCGCGATCTCCCAGACCTTGGTAAGCCATCGCCAGCGGTTGCCGCAGACGAGTCGCGGCGGGCCACAGCTTGAGCGCCCCCTCGAAATAGCCGACAGCTTCCTTATATTGACGGTTGGCAAGCTCGACCTTGCCCAGTCCCGTCAATGCCGCAGCTCGCGTCGCTTCGTTGGACTCCAGCTTCTTATACATCGTCCGCGCCTTGTCAAGGTCGCCGTGTTGCAAGTAAGCCTCGCCGAGCGAGAACAGGATCGCGACGTCGCTGTCGTCGATCGCCAGCGCCGCCTCGAACGCAGTAAGCGCCTCCGATACTCTGCTCGAATCGTTGTAAAGGTGCCCGAGCAGGTACGGCCAGCGCTTGTCACGAGGAGCAAGCACTCGAGCGTTGGCGTACGCCGCTTCGGCCGCAGGCACGAGACTTTGGGCGTGATAGGTCATCGCAAGCTCGCCGTAGGCGTTGGCCAACGCCTCGCGCTTGGGGTTTCCCGCGGCGACGCGTTCGAGCTCCGCACGCGCACGCGCCAGCGCATTGCGCACCGACGGCTCGAGTCCGCTTGCGTCGGGGGCCGGAACCGGTACCAGATCGGGCACGGGCGCCGAGCAACCGGCGACGAACAGCGCGACGATCAAGGCGATCAGAAATCCCGCACGCCGGTGAAGGCCGATCTTCATTTGGCGGGAACCTCGACGCCGCTGCCTTGGACGAGCGTGGTGTATTGCCGCAGCGCGGGAACCGCGAAGGCCTCGCTCTTTCCGTCGGGCCAGTAGACGGTGAGGCTCTCGATTTGCGCGCCCGCACCCAAGCCCGCTAGGATCCGCGGATCATTCGCCGATAGGTAGCTCCCGTCGGCGCGCACGCGACGCCAGAGTGTCGGCGCGCCTCGACGCTTGATCTCGACCCTGGCGCCGTAGGCATCGCGCTTGCCCGTTACGAGCCGCAGACCCAGCCAGGGTTTCGCGCTCCCCACTTTATTGAGGATCACTCGCAAGCGGCCGTTGTTATTGTTGATGACGAGGTCCGTGCCGCCGTCGTTGTCGAGATCGCCCGCCGCAAGGCCCCGGCCGACTTCCAGGAGCTGAAAAACCGCGCCCGCGGCTTGCGTGGTTTCCTCGAAATGGCCATTGCCGAGATTGTGAAAAAGCTGCTTCTTTTGCTGCAGGGGATAGGGGTCTTGCGGCGTCTTCAGCTCTTCAATCAGGTGCACGGCGCCGTTGGCGGCGACGATATCGAGCCATCCATCGTTGTCGTAGTCCAGGAAGGCCGTGCCGAACCCGGTGAACGGAATGCTGGGCGCGGCGACACCCGTTTCCACGCTCCGATCCTCGAAATAACCTTCCCCGCGGTTGACGAACAGGGTGCTCTTTTCGCGGGTGAGATGAGTAAGGAAAATGTCCTCGGTACCGTTGCCGTCAAAATCGGCAATGTCCACGCCCATGCCGGCTTCGGCGGCGCCATCGGCATTGACCGCACTGCCGCGAATATCTGCTTCATTCTTGAACGTGCCGTCTTTCTGGTTGATCCACAGCTGATTGGGATTGCCGTCGTTGGCCACATAGATATCGGGCCAACCGTCGCCGTTCAAGTCGATTCCCATGACGCCCAGGCCCGCACCGAATGCACCCGTGACGCCCGACTTGAGCGACACGTCCTCAAACGTTCCATCGCCGCGATTGTGGTAGAGGATCCCGGGGACAGGCTTGTAAGCCGACGGCGCGCAATAGTCGCGGGCGCTCGTGCTCGCGTAGCACTTCTGGTTGTTCTCGACGCGATAGTCGACGTAGTTTGCGACATACAGGTCGAGCAGGCCATCCCGATCGTAGTCGAAAAATGTCGCGCTCGCACCCCAATGTCCATTGCCCGCCACGCCCGCCTTCTTGGTGACATCGGTGAACGTCCCGTCGCAGTTGTTCCGGAAAAGCTGATTGGGCGCGCCAAAATGCGTGATGAACACGTCGATGCAGCCGTCGTTGTTGAAATCTCCCACGGCGACCCCCATTCCGTAGCCGTGAGAACAGAGCCCCGAGGCTTCCGTTACATCGGTAAATTTCAGATTGCTTGTACCGTCGGGATTTATCGCAAGGTCGTTGCGATAGAGGCTGGCCGCACACCGCTGCCCTGGCGCATCGGCCCGACTCCCGGGCCCCAGCGGAGTGCCCTGCAGCGCTAATATGTCGAGTTTGCCATCATTGTTGTAGTCCAACAACGCAACACCGGACCCGATAATTTCCGGATAATAAAATTCGCCGTTCCTTCCGTTGAAATGCTGGAAGCGAACGCCGCTCGATTCGGTCGCGTCCACGAACAACTCTTGCGTCGCTGCCTGGTTGGCGCGGTCCGTCTCGCTCTTGCCCGGCGTGCAAGCGGCCAATGCTGCCAAGAGCGCAGTCGCGATAGGCAGAGGCAGGAATCGCATGAACGGTGGGGTAGGAACTGAAGTGGATCGCGCGCATTATAGCCGCGCTGCATCGCGACCTGAGAATCGGCGAAGCCACTCGGGCTGCAGCGCGCTGCGCGGACGGCCTCGCTACGCGCTGTTATCCATAAATGTGGCCGCATATGGTTCAGGAGCAAATTCGACTTAGGTCTAATGGGTTCCTTCGCTGACGGCCCTTAAACCCGGTGGCGCGACGATCCGCCTGCACATAGAATATGCTTGGCTCGAGTCCACCGATGAATTCCAAGTCGATGGTACTGCCGAGTAGGATCGGCGGACACGTCTCACCGAGAGCCCACAGGTCTGCGCGCTTGGCTCGGCAACACCGTCGGAGCCTTGCGTCACCGCAGAACGCAACCGATCACTATCCGAGAGTTGCCTTGAGCCCTAAATATTCCCTGCCTCGCAATGCACCTCTTTTGTTTGCGGCTATGTTGCTCGTCCCCGGCACCGCTTCCGCATTCGAAAGCGATGTGCATTTCGGGCTCACCAAATGGCTCGCACTGAAGGCCGGGTTCAAGCCGCAGGAAGCCGACGCGTTGGCGACCGGCGATCAGCGAGTCGATTCCGGCGACATGCAATTCATCGAGCTCGTTACCGCGTATGCATGCCTTGGAAAGAACAAGCAAAGCTCCGCGCTTGTCGAGCGACATCAATATCCATCCGCGGGCGCGGTCCCCGGACCGCCGGAAGAGCGCGAGGTGGTCGCTGGTAGCGATTACGTGCGCAAGCTGGCGCTCGGTGCAGCCAATGTAACCCCGACGCAGGCCGGTTTCTTGCTGCTTAAATTCGGGGAGGCGTTGCACGCGTTGCAGGACTCGTGGTCGCATCAGGGCGTCCCGGACGTGCCTCGCCCACTCGAGGGCGCAGTCGTCTGCGATGCAAGCCTGGCGTGGGCGCACCCGCGCTCCCGCGGCGGGTGGAACAGTCACAAGGCCGATCTGACGCACGAGTGGCCTGACGACACGATAGCGATGGCAAAGGCGACCTACGAGCTATTGCAGCAATATCCTGCGATCGGCGGCGTGAAGCGTTCTCCCCAGGAATGGAGCCAGATGCGGCTATCGCTTGACGCCTTTGTCCGCGCTGCCACCAAAACTGAAAAGAAAAAGTGGTTCGTCGCACAGGGCATTACGGACGTGTCGTTCCTCGAAGGCATCACCCTTCCGAACGGTGTGGAGACGTTCGACCTTCGCTGGGCCGGCCACCGGCTCCCTCGCCTTTCGACCCTGCAATCGACCCAGCACCGAATCAATCCCGAGCTGCTCGATTTCTACAGCCGTTTTTTCACTCAGTGGATGTCGACCGATGATTTCGACGGCTTGGCGGCGACCTTCGGTGCGCTTCCTTCAAAGCGCGCGAGCGCGGCCTCTCCTTTCCCCGCCCTGACTAAGGCAGAGCTTGCCGCGCGTTTGCGAGTCTGGCGGATTCGCGATCATGGTCGCGTGGCAGCTTTGGCGCACGCACCCATTCCTTTTACGACCAGCCAGCGAAATTTGATTTCGTCGATCTCAAAGGACGGCAAGGCGCTTGCTCACTACGCGTCGCCGGGCGAGGCGTTCTTCCCTCTCGAAGTGAAGGGACCCGAGGCGCAGCCGCTATTGGGCTTCGTGATCAGCACTATCGAGCCTTCGGCGGCAGGAAATAAACGAGCCGTGGCGATGACGAAGCTTCGCCATGCGCCCTATGACACCGTCGTCGTCCTCGCCGAGTGGATGGACGGCGGCTGGCGCGTCGTTTCGCTTGACGCAACCGTCGACCACTGACGTCGGACACGCTGATACACACCTTGGCCCTGTGGCCTGCGCCTAGTCGGCAGGTGGCGCCGGGCGACGTTGATGCGTGTCTTACCCGGCCTTCTGCCTGACATCGGCAAGGATGCAAGAGAGGAACGAATCAGCACACTCCCACAAATCAGGCACAGGCCCGAAGTGTCACAATTTGGCAGTCGTTCGCCTCTGCGGCCAAGCAAACGTCGCAGTTAGATACGCAAGGCGCACATCGGCGCCCTCGCACTGCCAAGAGTGCGAGGCGGTCGCGAACACGGCCTCCTGCGCTCTACATACCCAGCAGCAGGTTGCGTGACTGACGCGACAACCAATCTTAACGCGCGCCGATAGGAGCCTCACCTCGCCACTTCGTCATCGGCGTCCACCTCGCCTCGACCGCAAGACGACTCGATAGCTAAGCGGGCCGACTAAACCCATGTGTTACAGAAACTTCTATTTGCTGCGCAAACGCCCCACAGTCCCCCCTGTTCAGCGATGCCAAGAACCGCGCGCTGGTACGCACCGTTAAGAGCCGGCCGCGCGCTCCAGCCAGCCGCGGAGGCGGTGAATGCCGTCGGCGACGGTGACGCGCGGCTCCCAGGCGAGCGCGTCCTTCGCCTTGCGATTGGAAATCAGGAGCTGCGAATGACTCGTCGCGCGCGTCGTGCGCGTGTCGGCCACGCGTTCCGGCTCGAGATCGCTGCCATATTCCGCGAGCACGGTGGCGACGACTTCGTTGACGCTGGTCGACACGCCGGACACGACGTTGTACGCCTCGCCCGCCGCGCCCTGTTGCATGGCGAGCACCATCGCCCGCGCGGCGTCATCCGCGTGCAGGTAATCGTGCGCCTCGCTGCCGTCGCCGCGCACGACGGGCCGGCGGCCCTGCTGCACGGCGCGCATGGCTTCGACGATGTACAGCGCGTTGACACCGCGGTTGTGCTGGTTCTCGCCGTACACGGTGGAAAAGCGCGTGCTGCACGCCGGCAGTTTGTACTTGTCGAAATAGAGCCGGCACAGGCTCTCGCCGAGCAGCTTGGTTGACGCGTAGCAGGCAAACGCCGCCGGAATTCCCTGCGTGCTGAACGGCGTCGCTTCCTCGACCAGGTCGTGGATGTTGTCGCCGTACACCGCGATCGACGACGCGAACACGACCTTGGCATTGTCGGCGAAGCGCGCCGCTTCCAGCACGTTCAGCGCGCCCAGCGTGTTCACCTCGACGCCCAGGCCGGGGTCGCTCGCCAGCGGCAGCGTGAGAAAAGCCGCCAGTGAGAACACGCCGTCGACGCCCTGCATGGCCTGCATAAGTTGCGGCAGGCGAAGGATGTCGCCGCGCACCGACACGACACGCGAGTCCTTTTGCAGCGCCGTTAGCACCTCGGCCGCGCCGAGGCTCAGGTTGTCGTAGAGCACGACCTTCGCCGCGTCCGCGTCGAGCAGGTTCTTCGTGAGGTGCGAGCCGATGAGACTCGCGCCGCCGGTGATGAGAAACGTCCCGCCGGAAACGCGTACGCCGGCACTCACGCGCGTGTCACCGCGGCGGTTGCAGCAAAGGCCTCACGGCACGCGCCGGCGACGCCGCGCAGCGCATTGGCGAAGACCTTGTAGTCGATGGAATAGATGAAGAATCCGATCTGCTTGTCCATCCAGCTCGCGATCTCCGACGGATCGTTGACGTAGACGCCGACGACGACGTTGCGCTGCTGCGCCGCGGCGATCGCGGTCTCGGTCGCGGCGCGCACGCTCGGATGCGTGAGCTTGCCATGCACGCTCAGCGACGACGCCAGGTCGGCCGGACCCGGCATGATCCAGTCGACGCCGGATTCGTCCAGGACGCGGTCCATCGACTCGACGCATTCGCGGTCCTCGACCAGTCCGATGGACAGCACGTCGCGGTTGGAGCGCTCGGCGCAATCGGCGAACTTGCGCAGTCCGTAGCCGGCCATCTGGACGCCGCTGCAGGTCGGGCGCGAGCCTTCGGGCCAGTACTTCATCGACCGCAGGAGTTCGGCGGTGCCCGCACCGTGACCGAGATGCGGAATCATGAAACCCTGCGCGCCGTCGTCGAGCAGGCGCGGCGCGTCGGCGAAGTTGGCCACGCCCAAGCGGACGACCGCGCGAATGCCCGCGGCGGCGCACGAGCGCAGGTGGTTGTGCACGATGCGCAGGTCGTTGAGCGCGTGCTCGGTGTCGATGACCACGAAGTCGAAGCCGCACTCGGCGTAGATCTCCGCGATGTTCGCATCGGACGAGAAGACGAAGCCGCCCAGCAGCGGGCGCTTGATGCGAATCTGGTCCTTGAGCGAAACGATGCTATCCATGTCCACCTCGGGTGGTTGTCAGAACCGCGCGCTACGCCTGCGCCGCCATCGCCTGTTCCTTGCTCGCGCCGGTCGAGTTGAAGGTGCTCGATGACATCGACAGCACCAGCACGTTGACGTCGATCGCGCTCTTGGGCACGAGCGTGGAATACAGTCCGATCACCGGCCGAACGCGCGAGCCGGGCGCGCTGGTGGCCCACTTGCCGGTGCCGTAGACGCCGTTCACCGCCAGCGGATCCACCTCGACGCGCAGCTTGTCGGCTTCCTGTCGCGTCTTGGTCTTGACCGTCACGCGCAGCACCGCTTCGTACGGCGGAGACTGCGGCGCCGGCGACGATTCGCGATGCACGGCATTGAGGCCCACATAGTCCATGCGGATCTCGTCGGCCACCAGCTTCACCTTCGCGAAGCGTTCGCGCAGGAGGTCTTCGGTCGCCTTGGCGCGCTCCATCGCGCCCGGCCCGGCGAACAGGATCATCTCCTCGGTCATGAAGCCTTCCTTCAAGCCCACCAGCGCTTTCAGCGTGTCCGTCCTGGGCTTGCCCGCGTGGTCGATCAACACCTGCACCTTGTCCTTCTCGACATCCTTGAAGCGCACCTTGGTGAGGTCGGCGACGACGTCCGGACAGTAGTACGCATTGGGGTCCTGCACTTCGTAGAGCAGCTGCTCCTTGCACGTTGAAGACGAAAGCAGTCCGCCCGAGCCCGGCACCTTGCGGATGAACGCCGTCAGGTCTTCGCGCACTTCCAGGATCGGATTGCCCAGTTCCGCCAGTCGCGGAACGTCCTTGTAGCCCGGATCGGCGAAGTAGCCGCCGCACACCTGCGCGCCGCATTCGACCAGGTGCCCGAGGATCATCCCCGCAGCCATGCGGTCGTGGTCCTCCATGTCCCAGCCGAACTCGTAAATCATGGGTCCGAGAAACAGGCACGCGTCGGCGACGCGAGTCGTGACGACGACATCGGCGCCCTGGCGCAATCCTTCGACGATGCCGCGCGCGCCGAGATACGCCTCCGCCGACACGATGCGGTCGCGATACGAGGAAATGGCCTCGCCCGTTTCGGTGAAGCGCAAGTTAAGGTCGGCGATGCGGTCGGTGAGAATGCCGCCGCCGACCGCCGCGACCTTGAGATCCTTGAGGCCCAGCTCTTCGCCGATCGAAAGGATGAGCTTGGCGGCTCCCACCGGATCCAGCCAGCCGGAATTGGTGATGATGCGCGCGCCGCGCTTCTTGCACTCGCGCAGGATGGGCCGCATGCGCCGCGCGAGATACGGGTCGTAGCCGGGAATCGAGGCGTCTTCCATGTGCGCGACCTGCGCCGCGCTCATCGTCACCTCGGACATCGCATCGAAGCAGAGATACTTGACGTTGCCCTGGGTCAGCAGGTCCATCGCGGGCTCGAAACGGTCTCTCGACCACGCGGTGGCGGACCCCATCGTGATGCTCTTCATGTTCGTCTCCTCATCGAATGCCTAGCGTTGCGCCGCGGATCGGCCGACGTACGCATCGGGAACCTCGACATCCATGGTCAGCATGAGCGACGAAAGCGCCTTGCCCGATTCGTCGAATGCAAGTGTCCTCGACCGCCCGCCTTCGAGCACGTCGTTGAGCACGAAGTTGAGCGCGGCGATGCCGGGCACCTCGTAGCGCACGATGCTGCCCTTGGTGATCGGGCCGTACAGCCGCGTTACGCTGTCGACGGTGACCTGGTCGCGCAGGATCGGGTAGTCGCTCTCGTTGAACGCGACCACGGAGATATTCGCGGCGTTGCCCTTCTCGCCCGAGCGAGCGTGAGCAACTTCACGCAACTTGATTCGCTTCATGGTTTGCTGTCTCCTGTGCGCTGTCGGGTTTACCGGCGGCCTCCGGTCGGCGGCCGTCGCGAAATCTAGAAACCTGAGAACATCACCCGTCCGGCCACCGGCATCGGCGCCTTGAGGATCGAGCCCGTGCCCGACTCGGTGATGAACAGCGTCCGGCGATCCTTGCCGCCGAACGCGATGTTGGTCGTGTGATGGCCGGCGCACGATTCGATGCGCAGCATCGGCTCGCCGCGCGCACTCATCAGCCACACCACGCCGAGCCCGGGATGCGCGATGGCGAGGTTGCCGTTCTCGTCGACTGCCAGGCCGTCGGGGCCGACGCCGCCCGAGAGCTGAATGAAGTTGCCGACCTTGGCGACGGTGCCGTCGCGCATCAGGGGGACGCGCCAGATCGCATTCGCGCGCGTGACCGCGAGATAGAGCATGGACTCGCTCGGGTCGAGCACAAGCCCGTTCGGGCTGGGCACGTTGTCGAGCAGGCAATCGATCTGGCCGCCGGCGCGCACGCGGAACACGCACCCCGTCGCGTCGTGCATCCCGGTCAATCCCTGGTCGGTGAAGTACAGGTCGCCGTTGGACGCGAACACGAGGTCGTTGACGGCCTTCAGGCGCTCGAGTCGCACGCGCTGCAGGAACGGCGTGACCGTGCCTGAATCGGGATCGAGCACCATGATCCCGTGCTTGTAGTCGGCGATGAAAATGCGCCCGTCGCGATGGATCTTGAGCCCGTTCGGCTCGCCGTCGTATTCAGCGATCAGCTTGAAGTTGCCGGCCGTGTCGATGCGAAAGACGCGGCCCCAGGGAATGTCGACGCAGTACAGATTGCCATCCCCATCGAACGATGGCCCTTCGAGCAGCGAATGCGCCGGCAGCGAGCCGGGCTGGTGCTCGAACCATTCCGAGCCAGGCTTGGACTTGCGCAGCGCATCCGGCAACCGCGCATAGACTTCGGTTTGGACGACGGGCGGCGCTGCGAACATGGAAGTGTCCTTGCGTTGTAGCGAGATGCTGGCGGGAAGGACGCGCCTAGCGGGTCATCTTCGACGGCAGCCAGAGCGCGAGCTCGGGGAAGAACACGAGCAGCGCGAGCAGCACGAACATCAGGATGTGAAAGGGAATCGTCCCGAGCACGACTTGCGCCAGCTTGCCGGTCCAGATGCTTTGGATGACGAACAGGTTGATGCCGATGGGCGGCGAGATCTGGCCCAGCTCGATGAACAGCACCAGGATCACGCCGAACCAGATCGAGTCGATCCCGTAGCTCTGCAGCACCGGATGCAGGAGCGGCACGGTGAGCACGATCATGCCCAGGCTCTCCACGAGGCAACCGAGGATCGTGTACAGGACGAACAGCGCGAAAAAAAACTGGAGCTTGGTGAGCCCGAGGCTCACGACGTATGCCGTCAGCCGTTCGCCCAGGCCACCCATGCTGATCGCGTACGAGAACACGTACGCGGCGTAGATGATGAGCAGGATGTTGCCGATGACCGGCACGCTGTCGCGCACGCATTCGCGAAACGTCTTCCACGTCAGGTCGCCCCAGATGCGCGATATCACGATCGACATCACGCAGCCCAGCGCCGCCGCCTCGGTCGGCGTCGCGAGCCCCGCGTACAGGCTGCCGAGGATGCCGCCGATGAGCACCACGAAAGGCAGGAGCTCGAGCGCGCCGCGCCCCGCGGCGGCGAGCGTAGCGAAGCCGTGCTCGCGTGGCGCGTCCTGCGGCCGTGCGAGCGCGTGGATCGCGATGTACGTCATGAACAGCGCCGTGAGTATCGCGCCGGGGATGATGCCGGCGATGAACAGCCGCGCCACCGACGTCTCGGTGAAGGCGCCGTACACGATCATCGCCAGGCTCGGCGGCAGCAGGATGCCGAGCGTGCCGCCCGCGGCCAGCGAGCCTGCCGACAACGACGGACTGTAGCCACGGCTCAGGAGCTGCGGCAGCGCGACGCGGCCGATGGTGACCGCGGTGGCGACGCTCGAGCCCGTGATCGAGGCGAACACGGCGCAGCCGGCAATGTTGGTCTGCAGCAGTCCGCCCGGCAGCGGCGCCACGAAGCCCGACAGGCCGCGGTAGACACGCTTGCTCAAGCCGCTGCGCTGCAGGATCTCCGCCATGAGCAGGAACAGCGGGATCGCGGTGAGCGTGAAGCTGTTCATGCTACCCCAGCTCACGAGGCCCAAGCCCTTCAGCGCCGGCAGTCCACCCTGCAGCATGAGGTAGACGACGCCGGGCACCAGGATCGCCAGCGGCACCGCCATCCCGGCGGCCAGCAGCCCCAGGAAGACGGCAAAGACGATCGTGATCTGTAATAGCGGATCCATGCGCGGGCTCTAGCTCGCGGTGTCGCGGCGAATCGCCGACAGCCTGCGCCAATGCTTGATCAGCGAGCGCGTGAGCGTGAAGCAAAGCGCCGCCATGCCGATGGGCAGCGACAGCCGCGGCATCCACACCGGCGTGGCGAGCCAAGTGGCAGCCATGTCACCCGAATTCCAGGAGATCCATTCCAGCCGGATCACCTGCCACAGGATTACCGCCGAGCATACGAGGGCGATTACGTCGAAAAACACCCGCGACATCGCGCGCGCCTTCGGCGTGATACGCGCCTGCACAAGCTCGACGTAGTGGAACTCGTTGCGCGCTACGCAGACGCTCAGGCTCAAGAAGGTGATCGCCACCAGCAGGTACGCGCCGACTTCGTCGGAAACTTCGAAGGAGACGCCGAGCACCGTGCGCGCGATCGTTTCGGCGCTGATCAGCACGATCATGGCGATCAGCGAGATCTCGCACAGCAGCTCGCAGCCGCGCTCCACCCAGGTGATGCGGAGTTCGTCCTCCGGATGCTCGTGGCCGATGACGTCCACAGCTGCTCAGTGACCCTCAGTGACCCTCAGTGACCCTCAGTGAACTTCTCCCGGTGGCCTAGTGACCCAGCGTCTTGCGCAGCTTCGCGATCGCCTCGACCGTCTCGGCGTTGCGCGACTTGCCCCACGAGTCCCAGTACGAAACCATCTCCTCCTGGGCCTTCTTGATGTCTTCGGGTGTCGCCTGCGTGACGATGATGCCGGACGCGATCATCTTCTTGGTCTGCTCGTCTTCGTCGTCGCGCAGCGCCTTGGTCACCTCGGGCGCGGCATCGGCGACGATCTTCTTCACCTTGGCACGCGTCTCGGGCGAGAGCTTGTTGTATGCCTCGGCGTTGGCGATGAGCACGTTGTCGGCGAAGTTGACGACGATGCGGTAGTTGTACTTGAGCAGGTCCTTCCACAGCACGCCGCCGCCGGCGCTCGCGGTGAGCACGCCGTCGACCACGCCGCGCTCGAGCGCCGGCGCCACCGCGGCAGTGCCGATCGTCACCGAGGAGCCACCGAAGCGACGGATGAACTCAGACTGCTCGGGCGACAGCACGCGCAGCTTCTGGCCCTTGATGTCGGCCAGCGATGTGAGCTTCTTGCGCGACCAGATGGTCTGCGGTGGATAGTGGTAGCGGCCGAGCACCACGATGCCTTTTTTCTTGTATTCCTGCTCCATGATCGGGTCGATGACGGTCTGCGCCTTGGCGAACTCGTCGTACGACGTGATCAGGAACGGCAGGCGCAGCGCGCCGGCGATGGGAATGTTGCCGGTGAAGAACGAGTCGTCCCCCATCTGCACGACGTTGTCCGCCACCGCGCCGGTGACATTCGAGGCGTCGATCTGAAGCGAGCCGCCCAGGTGCATGCGCACGTTCAGGTCGGGACCGGCGGCCTTGTTGATGTCCTCGACCATCTGCTGCAGGCGCTTCACCGACGCGTTGACCGCCGGGTAGTACTCATAGAAGTTCCAGGTTTCGGCGGCCATCGCCGGCAGCGCTGCGAAGCACGCTGCAACGGCCAGGATGTTACTCACCAGAAAACGAACGCTCGCTTGACGTTGCATGACTCCTCCTTGCAAATCTGTCGAAAGCTTATGCGCCACCGGCGGGCCCAGCGGACTTTAGAACATTTTCATCGGCGACCACGGATTAAACAAGTGAAATTATCTAACCGATTCATTAAGCATATTCATCAATGACGCCGGCTGCCAAACGTCTTGGCGCCCGCCAGCGCCTTGCCTTTGTCGAGCAGAAATGCCCGGAATGCCGCGGCGGACGGCGACTCGGATCGATTCAGCGCCCGCGCGAGGCCGATCGTGCGTCCGACCCGTTCGCGCAGCTTCAGCGTCACGCACTTCGACCGGTTGAGCCCGGACATGGAAACCCGCGTGATCAGCGCGATGCCCATCCCCGCCTCGACCAGACGCAGCTGCGTCAGCGTGCTGAATGTTTCCTGCGCCGCCTCCAGTTGAAGCCCGGCGTCGTGGAAGGCGTCGTCGAGCGCCTCGCGAAGCATCGTGCCGCGCGGGCTCAGCAGTAGCGGGTAGGCCATGATGTCGGCGACCGAGATTCGCTTGCGAGCGGCCAGCGGGTGATTGTTGCGCACGACGACCAGGCATTCATCCCAGAACAGCGGCGAGAAATCCACGTTGCGCGGCCGCGCGCTCTCGGATAAGAGGCCCATGTCGACGTCGCCGCGCAGGATCATCTCGAGGCCGCGTCCGGAGTCGACGTCGATCAACTTGAGGGTGATGCCGGGATACAGGGTGCCGAACTCGGCCATCGCCGCCGGCATGAGACTCGCCGCCAGCGAGGGTGGCGCAGCGATGGTGACCACGCCCCGCTGCAGGCTCGATTCCTCGCGCAGCTCGTCGGCCACGCGCGCCATTTCCGCGAAAACGTCCTTGGCGACCACGAACAGGCGCTGACCTTCGCGGGTCAGCTTCACCGACCGGGTGGTGCGGTGGAACAGCGAAACGCCAAGCCGAGTCTCGAGCGCCTTGATGCGCACGCTGACCGCGGATTGCGAAAGGTGGATCTGCTCCGCGGCGGCCTTGAAGCTGTTCGACTCGGCAACGGCGAGGAACGCCGACAGGTGATTCAGATTGAGATTGTGCACCGTAGCCCCGCGCCCGACCGTGGTTGCATGACGGCGTTGGCCGCTACTTCGCTTCTGGTTGCACCTGCAGCGCGACCAGGAATCGCGACACCATGTTGTAGCAGGCGATCACGGCGATGAGCTCGATCACGCTCTGCGGGTTGCCGAGCACCTTGACCGCCTGGGCGAAGGTCGCGTCGCTGACCTCGACCGAGCGCGTCATCTCCAGCGTCATGGCCAATGCCGCGCGCTCGGCGTCGTCGAACAGCTTCGCGTTGCCGGCCGCCGCCTGCACGTCGCGCATCGCGTCCACCTGCGCCGGCGTGCCTCCCGCCTTCACGAATTCCGGCGCGTGATGATGGAACTCGTACTCGGTGCGGTTGAGCACCGCCACGCCGCACATTGCGAGCTCGCGCAACTTGGGCGACAGCGCAAGCTTGGTGCGCACGGCGCCGAGGAAGCTGTTCCAGCCGCTGGCGAGCGCCGGGCTGTGCAGCAACAGGCGATCGAGATGGGACAGCTGGCCGCCTCGCCGCACGCGCATCGCGCGGACCAGCTCGGCCGGCTCGGCTAGATCGATGGGGAGATAGGGAATTCTGGGCATGTCGCGAGCTCCGGGAAATGCGCAGCCGTGGGATTGCGATCCGGTCGCGCGAAGCGCGCCTATCGCGTGGTGGCGGTCAAGCCGCCGTCTACGACGATCTGCTGCGCGGTAATGTACTTGCTTTCGTCGGCGGCCAGGAACAGCGCCGTGTGCGCGACATCCCAGGCGTCGCCCATGCGGCCCATCGGCACCTGCTTGTTGCGCGTCTCGATAAAACCCTCGAAATCGCCCTTGGCGTATTGGTCCGCGAGACGCTGAACCAGCGGCGTGAACATCAACCCGGGCGTGACGCAATTGAGGCGGATCCCTCGTGCGGCGTACAGCACGGCGGTAGTTCGCGTCAGCTGCATGAGCGCCGCCTTGCCGGCCGCGTAGGCCACCTGCGGCTTGCCGACGTAGCGCAGGCCCGCGACCGATGAAACGTTGACGATCGAGCCGCCGCCCTGGCGCTCCATGATCGGCAGCACCGCTTTGCAGGTCAGGAACGCGGACTTCACGTTCACGTCCATCTGCTCGTCCCAGGTTTGCTCACTCATCTCCACCGGGCCGCCCGGCTCCGAGCGGCCGACGTTATTGACGAGGACGTCGATGCGCCCGAAGCGGGCGATGCAGGCCTCGACCATCTTCTCGATGTCCGCCGCGACGGTA
Source organism: uncultured beta proteobacterium (assembly GCA_963745385.1). Classification (GTDB taxonomy): domain Bacteria; phylum Pseudomonadota; class Gammaproteobacteria; order Burkholderiales; family Casimicrobiaceae; genus PALSA-1003. Next base: position 103,941 of record CAVUXI010000001.1, on the reverse strand, counting down.
ACGTTGGCCTTGCTCACCTCCCCGATGCCGCCTTCGCCGACGATGAGCGCGCGGGTCGCCTCGGCTGCGGCGAGGCTCATGTCCACGCCGAACACGCTCGCGCCCTGCCGCGCGAAAAGCACGGCAATGGCCTTGCCGTTGCCCCAGCCTTCTCCCATCGACCCGCAGCCGGTGACCAGCGCGACTTTTTCGTCGAGTCTAAGCACTCGTCCTCCCCGTTATGGAACCGATGCGCAGCGGGACCGCGGCAGCCGCGCCCTCGCAACCCCTTTCGCGAACGACTAGCGATTACAGCTGGGATCGAAGCGATCACACCGGAGACCCTCATGTTTAACACTACCCGTTTTTGCAAAACCTTGCTCGCCTGCCACCGCGCTGGCGGCGTCGATCGTCGCGTCCGGCCCGGCGAAGGCGCGCTCGCCCGCGTCCCGCGTAGACGTCGAGATCGTTGACCGCAGCGAAGGCCGCGCTCTGCCGATCTACGAGCACGACGGCCGCCGCTACGTCTTGGCAAGCCAGGCAACGAATACGCCGTGCGCGTGCGCAACACGGGCAGTGGGCGCGCGCTGACCGCGATGAGCGTCGACGGCGTCAATGTCATGACCGACGTAGTGCTGACGTAGTGCTGCCCCTGCGCTACCCGCGGTACAAATAAAAAGGGCTCGCATCGCTGCAAGCCCTTTGATTTGTTGGTTGCGGGGACAGGATTTTGCAGTTATTTGCCGCGGATACCTCTTAAGTAGCAACGATCCTTTTCACCGCAAGGTGCGCAACATAGCTTCCATAGCTCCGCGGCGAGATCGAGAATCTGGAAACCAATCTTGTGGTTGCCGGCATCACTTGCCGGGTACGCGGCAGCAATTCGCCGTCGCGGTCAAATGCGCTGACGCACCCGCGTTGTTCGCAGTGCAGGTCCATGTCGTGTTGCCGCCGGACGCTTTGTCCGAGGTGAGCTTCATGCTTGTCGAATCGCTGTCGCAGCTGCCGCTGTTCAGCGTGTAGCCGGCGCCGCAGGCAGGCGAGACGGCGCTGCCGGTGCTGGCCGCGCCGATGGTGACCGGGCCCGATGTCACCGTCGTGCAGGCGAGGGCAGTGGCGTCGGATACCACGAAATAACCGACCACATCGAAGATGAGGTGCGCGGACAAGCCCGTCGGCATCGCGAAATAGATGTTGTTGCTCGCGATCTGCGGAACGATGTACATGGTCGATAGGCCTTGTCCGTGCGTGTAGTTCAGCGCCACCGTCGACAGCGTCGTGCTGATGTCACCGATGTCGCTGACGCCCACGAAGGCATCGAAGTTCGGATTGAGGATGGTGATCACGATGGCAACGGCCTTGATCGACGTGCCCGGCGGATTGGTCAGTCCACAATCCGAAGCCCCATTCCCACCGTACGATCCCCAGTTCGAGCCCGCGGTGATGTAGCCCGGAATCTGTTTCAACGCGCCGCCGGTAATCGGACCCTGCACGCCGCTTCCAACGGTGGCGTTACGGGTATCCATGATCCGGCATGGCTCGATTGGCGTATAGATTGTGCTGGCTCCCGCTGCCATCGGGGCCGTATTCGACAGGCTGAAAATTGCGGAGCACGCTCCGCCCGAGATCGTCGCCGTCGCGGTGTAGTTGCCCGGAACGGCATTGGCGGTCGCGAGCGGCGAGTTTGCGATTCCACTCGCGTCGGTGGTGGCCGTTGCAGAACTTGCGTTTCCCGGAAACATGGCGGTCGCGCCCGAGGACGGCAGCATGAAGGTCACCAGCACGCCTGACAGCGGATTATTGCTCGCGTCCGTGACGCGGACGGACAACGGCGCACCAAACGCGGTGCCGGCGATCGTCGACTGGCCATTGCCGCCGGCCACCGACGAGAGGGACAACGGCAGCGTAAACGCGCTGAGCTGGCTCGACTGATCCAGGACGTAGACTGTCGCGCACGCGACGACCGGGCTCTGCCAGTGTATGGCGCCGATCTGCGTGGTGCTCCAAAGCTGATTGCCCGTCGTTGGATCGAGGCCCCGCAAAGTGCCGCCACCAGCGAAGTACAAGACGCCGTTGGCGACCAGCGGTGAAGCACCGGAAAATGATTTCTGCCACTGCAGCGCGAGCGATGGGTTGCCGCTGCCGTCTATCGCAAGTTTCAGTCCCGACGAGCCGGCAGAATTGACGACGAAAACCCATGTGCTGCCGTCCCCGGGATTGACCCAGACCGCGGGCTGCGTCAATACCACACCGCCCTGTGGCACATTGATCACAGCGCCCACCTCGCCGCCGAGGTTGCCCGGACCTCCGGCACCGCTCAGGTTGGCAAGATTGAGCAGCCGAAGCTTTGCGTCCTTGCCCCCCTGCACCGCCAAATGCTGCACGTTGGACGACAACGGCACAGGCAGGATTGCCGGTGCCGTGCTCCCGAGATCGAGATCGCTGCCTTCGAGCGTCGATTGCGTCGTGGGCGTGTACGAGTCGACCGGCTTGCCGGCGGCGCCGGTGCCGTTGGGATTGAGGGCAAGAATCGAATCGCCCCAATAGTTGACCGCGGCATTGAAAGGGCCGTTGCCGCTGCCCACAAAAATCCTGCCGGTGCCGGCATCGTATATGACGCCCGGTCTCGCCCAACCTCCGGCCAATTGCGCTGGGCAGTCTGGCGATCCCGGCGACAGGACAAAATGTACCGGCTGATCGCTACAGACCATGTTGAAGACATTCTGAGTACCGGTTGCAAGATTGATCGTTGTGAGATGGCCCTGGATATTTCCCGAGTCCCCAAAGTGCGCGCTGCTCGTCGCGTAGAGATACCCGTTCCCCGCCACGCTCGCAACCGCAAGCGCCGAGGACTGTTTTTCCACCCCCGGCTTCAGCGTTGTGGGCTCCGGCCAACCTCCGGTCAGCACTTCGGTGCCGTCACCGACTTGCAACTTGTGCACGTAACCGTCCAGGCCGTACGCATAAACGTATTGTCGATTGGGGTCGATCGCCGGGGAGCTTGTCGTGGAACATGGCGGATTCCCACTTGGACAGCTGGCGGGAGGCAACGTATTGGGGTACTGCTTGATCCAGACTTGCGCACCCGTGCGGACATCGAGCGCAACCAGATCGCCCGCTTTGGTCGCGATGAAAAGCAGGTCCTTGACGCCGGCGGGAGTCGTGACCCCGTCGAGGAACACAGGAGCACCATCGGCTATCGCTGGCAGTGCTGCGTGATACTTCAAGGCCAGACTGCTGACGTTCCCGGCGCCAAGCGTGGTCTCAATGGTGTTGTTTCCGCTGTGTTGCGGATCGCCATTGAACTGCAGCCAGTCATAGGCGCCAACTTGCGGCGCACCGAAAGACAGAACCATGCCAATCAGCAACGATCGACAGGGTGTTTGCCGCCGATGCCGTTGTCGCCCTGGAAGACCGCGCAAATCAGCCATGATGCCAATGGCGGTCATTGGCGGCGCCACTGACGGATCTGCAAATGAACAAGGTGAGGTCTTGGAACGCATCACTGTAGTGATCGAGCCTTTCACTTGGCTGTCTGCGCGCCGCAATTCCTGTTTCTTGGCGTGGCCCTGCTAAGCCCGGTCCAAAAAAGAGAGCCCGTATCGCTGCAGCCTCTCCGTACATGACGTAGTTACGAAACGTGTGCCAAGAAGTACGCTCAAGTGCACGCAAATTGCATACAGAGTCCAGCGAGCGGGGGAACATGATGCCATTGACGGCGTAGAAGTGGGGGGTCGCCAAAGTACGTTGGGACCTCTTTTCGAAGATATTGGGACGTGCTGACCAAGTCCAGGAAGTCGACTGAGCTCGAGCGGCTGAAATCCGCCGCGTGGCGGGAAATGCTTAAAGGTAGCGCCGCCGACTTCGCGGTCATCGAGTCCACGCTCGCAGAAGCCCGATCCGAGGGAGATACGTCGCCGGACAGGCTAAAACTGGAGGCGGACGTTTGCGGATGTGAAGGCGAAAGCGCAAAAGACCGGCGGCACGACAAAGAAGAAGGCAGCGGCAAGCACGCGCGCTAAGAAGACCCCACAAACGCTGGTCAACAAGAAGAAGGCGCGTTCAAAATGAAAGGGCTCGCGTAAACGCAAGCCCTTGAATTGTTGGTTGCGGGGACAGGATTTGAACCTGTGACCTTCGGGTTATGAGGCAGCTTCTGGGTATTACATAAATTTATTAATCAATGACTTGCGGCGCTTGCCAATGTCCAACCCAATCTATTCCAGTTACGGCACACCAAATATGAGTGCGTCACAATTTCGCGATCGCTCTCTGAAAGCTCGCCAGCTACCCAGCGTATAGCAAAACGGCCTGCATTTTTGCAAACCCCGAATGATTGTGCGCCCCGGCGAGATTCGAACCCATGGTTCGTAAGCGGCTTTGGCCCGTGTTGGCAATTTGTAAACCAGAATGAGGGAATTTACTCGCGCTTGGACTCCTGCACTTTCAGGCAGCGCTGGAGCAGGCGCGGCACCTCCATGCGCTCGGTCCACGCCGCGAAGGCATCGGTGGGCCCGCGCTAGCGCGGCTTGTCGACGCTTGCGAAAGGGAGCGTCGAGCTTCTTTAACAACAGCGCTCTTGTGGCCGGGCCAGACCTCGTTGCAAAAGATTCGATAACGTGATCGGTGGCCACGCCAACATGCGTGGCGCCGTTCTCGAGCATCTCAAAGGATCGTCTGCAAAACACCGACCACGCCGCCGTACGGCCGGTCGTTGCCCGTGGTGACGCGGTGAAGGCCGTAGAAGTGACGGAACAGCTCGTAGGTTCCGTCGACGAGATGGATGATCATTACGAACGTCCGCCCAAGCCCGGCTCAGCGCGTAGGCTCCTCGACTCTGCAACCGTTTAGGAATAGATCCACGACCTTGCGCGGCCACGCCGTGAGCTCTCGCTTGCTCATCGGCGCGCCCAGGCCCATCGCGCGACGCTGCGGCAGCCCGATCACCATCAGCAGGAACTGGTGTGCGGCGAAGACTGAATCGACGCGCCTCAGGCGGCCCACCTTCGCTTCGCGCTCGAGTAGACCGGCGATGAGCTTGATCGCTTCCTCGGTGGCACCTTCACGCGTGACCACCACGGCGAGCTCCGGGAAGCGCGCTGATTCGGCGACGATCATCCGATGCAGCGCGATCGCCTGCGGGTGAGAGCGCGGCTCGCAGGATGAGCGCGGCGAGGCGCTCGAGCGTCACCTGGGCGTCAGCCCCTTCGATGAGCGGAATGCCGGTGGATGGGCGCAGCCTCTCGATGATGCGATGGACGACAGCAGCGAACAGCGCTGGCTTATCTTCAAAACGGTGATAGAACGTGCGCTTTGAGATGCGCGCACGTTGCGCCACGGCTTCGATGCTGGTGGCACCAAAACCGTGGGTGAGAAAGAGTTCCGTCGCCGCGTCGAGGATCAGCGCGCCAAGCTGCTCGGACGTTTCACGCGACGGGCGCCCTCCCCGGCGCGCCTGCGGCATTGGCGACTCAGCTCGTCACAGATCCCGCTCCCTAGGGCAGAAGGAACGGTCTGGGTGTCCACGAGGAAATTTCCCCTCAACCTTGCGGTACGAAACGAACCGCATCGCGCTCAACGTCCGTCGTAGTAGGTGTACGACATCGGTGCCGCAGCGCCTAACGATAGTAGCTATTGCTGGCGGGCGGATAGTACGTCACCCCGTTGTACGTCTGCCGTGGTGCGTAATAGCCCTGCGTCGGCGGCGCGTACGTGGAGACGGGCTGCGCGTTGTTGTAGTACTGCCGCGGAGCCGGCTGCGCGTGATAATCCGACGGCACCGAGGGATCGTACTGTGGCGCGCTGCCGTACGGGGGCGCGTAATACTGCTGGGGCGCGTTGTACCCCTGCGGGGGGTAGTACTGCTGTGGGGCGTAGTAAGGCGCCGGGTTCGGCGGCGGAACGTACGCCGAGCTGGCCACCGCGTTGCCGATTGCTACGAACGGCGCTGCCACCAGCGCGACCGCGGTGCCGACGACGACGGCAGCAGCCGCGGCCGGCCACCAGACGCCGCCACGCCAGTAGCCACCGCCGCCGTGCCAATAAGCGCCGTGATAGCTGCCGTGATACGACGGCCCATGCGACCAGTGCGAACCACCGGCGACGGCGGACGACATCGGGGTAAGTGCGAGAGCGCCGGAGATGACACAAGCGGATAGGACTCTAAATTTGGTCATTGCGGTTCCTGACGAAGATGCGAGAAAGAATGCCCGCGGAGCCTAAGATAGCAGCGATCGTGCGAAAACGCAACGCCACCGTTGCGTTTTGTTACAACTTCGGTTGCCCTCACCTTGGTGTCGGTCCCGAAAACCCGTCGCGCACCACTGGACATAACGGCCATTCATGCCCGCACAACCAATCTCAGCAAGACACGATCGGGATCCGAAATTGGTTTTCGAACGTGATTCATGCGCCCGGTGAACCTCCATGCGGGAACGAAGTAACGTGCAAATCTTAAGCCGCGACGCCCAACAGACCCGCCCGGCGTTGGCGGTGTGTCTTACGTTTCCCGAATCAAGTCTGCCGCGCGCTCGCCGAGCATTATTGTAGGAACGTTTGTGTTACTGGCGACTAGGAAGGGAAAAACGGAGGTGTCAACAACACGTAGACCCTCAACCCCATATACACGAAGATGCGAGTCGACCACTGCGTCCGGTCCTGTTCCCATTCTGCAGGTGCCGCATGGATGCCAACATGTGTCTCCGTTGAGCCTCGCATATTCTAGAAGCTCCTGATCAGTCGTGATCGCCGGACCGGGCCGGACCTCGCGAACAATGTGACGTGCAAGATTTGGCTGGCTCGCGATCTGGCGCAAGATCTTGAGGGTCTCTACCGCGACGACGCAATCTTCATCTCGCGTAAGATAGTTCGCAATTATCTTGGGTGACTCCGAAGCAATTGCCGACTTAATATGGAGCGAGCCTCTCGAAAGCGGATAGATCGAATATCCGCCAAGATGAAATCCCGAATGCGGATCGAGGCCGCTGTCACTCGTAGTCGACAGTCGCCGTGCGCCGCTGGTCAGCCCAAGCTGAATTCGAATGTTGGGCAAAGGAGCCGAGGGATTGCTCCGAAGAAACGCTATTGCGGGAAACGAGGACGTAGAGAACATCCCCTTTCTAAACAATATGTACTTGATCAACTCTCGAGCCATGCGAAGCCGACTATTGAGCAAATCGTAAACGGTAATGGGCTCCTTGCACTCGTAGCAGACGCGCACCATTAAGTGATCTTGGAGATTCTCGCCAACACCAGGGAGATGCCGCAGAACTGGAATTCCGTGCTCTTGAAGAATATCGCTGCGACCAATCCCCGAAAGTTCTAGCAACTGGGGTGACCGGATGGCGCCGGCGCTAAGTAGCACTTCCCGACGGGCTCTGGCGATCCGCCGCTGGCCGTCGACTTGGTATTCCACGCCGACGGCTCGCGACTGCTCAAAGATCACGCGATTCGCCGTCGCGTTGGTCATTACTTGCAGCGTCGGTCTATGTAACGCAGGCTGCAGGTAAGCCACAGCCGTGCTGCAGCGAAGACCGTTGCCGGCAGACATCTGAAAGGGGCCGGCTCCCTCAGGTACCGCGCCGTTGTAGTCAGACACCTGCGGAATACCGGCGGTCGCGCAAGACCCAACGAAAGCCATGCCAAGCAGGTGACTTTCCGCCTCAGTGATCTTCACAGGGCCGTTGCGACCGCGGTATCGTGCATCTCCAAACCGGCAATCCTCAAGGCGCTTGAAATAGGGTAAGAGATGCTCGAATCCCCATCCCGGGCACCCTGTGGCTTGCCATTCATCGTACTTCGCAGGATGGCCACGAACTGCGAGCATCCCATTTACCGAACTTGAACCTCCAAGAAGCTTGCCACTAGGCCAGCTGATCTGATTGCCACGCAGACCTATCTCTGGCTCGGTCTCCGCCCGCCAGAGAAGTGCGGGATTGCCTAAAAGCTTCCCAACCCCGAGAGGCACGCGGACCCAAAGGTGACGATCAGATCCTCCTGCTTCCAGGATTAGGACCGTCGACGCCGACGCCTCCGTCAGACGGTTTGCAAGTACGCAACCAGCAGAGCCCGCGCCCACGACAACATAGTCAAAAGTATCTTCAGACATTCAGAACGGCCTTCGTGGCTTAGACAGGGGCCGAGCTGATGGCAGTAGGAGCCTCCAGCGCGGGATAATCAATATGGCTGCAAACGACCAGAAAACGACCGAGCGATCATCTAGGCAACCTAGCGCCCTCTATGGGAACCCGTATTGAGCAGCCTAGACTTCGTCGCGCCTAGCAATTAATTGCCATGCGCAAGAGGCACTCCCATCGGCACACCGCTGATTGGCGGATAGGCAATTAATTGCTTACGAGGGCACTTCTCATATGAGATCGTAGCGGCCGGCATTGAAGGCGAAGCGGCAGCTTGCACGCTTACCCAGTGTCCATCCTGCTGCCGGGCACAATCCGCCAGCGTGACCAGGAGGATTCAAATGAGTAGCTTTCGCACGAGCGGCAACCGATTGGCAAAAAGCTGCGCACGCTTAATGCGCCCAGTTGCTGTTGTTTTTCTTTTTTCCTTCGCCGCCGGCATAAACATTTGCGCCGCTCAGGAGCTGAAGCCATTGAACGTGTTGATCTACCCAGGGTTGATACATGAACAGAACCTTCGGGTGGCAATAGGAGCTGGCTTTTTCAAGAAACATGGCCTTGAAGTAACGCTGGTGCAGGTAGACAGTGGGCCGACGGGAATCGCCGCGGTCCAGGGTGGTTCTATCGACATCGGCGCAGCGGATTCCAACCTGCCGATGCTCTCGAACGTTAAAGGGTCCGACTTTCAGATCGTGTGTGGGGCATCGGGCTTGTATATGGTCGCGATCTCGAGTCCCAACCTCCCGCTGCCAAATCTGAGCGCTGGTTACCCGGCGGTCATGAAGGATTTCGTAGGTAAGAACCTCGGCGTGACGGGACTGGGGTCAAGCACTCACTTCTTCTGGCGAGCTCTCTTCGAGGGCGCGGGCATCAGTCCTGACTCTGCCAACTACATCGCAGTTGGGCTGGCAGCCACAGCCGTCCAAGCGCTCCGCACGCAACGCATCGACGCATATATGGGGTTCGAGCCAGTTCCAACGATCGTCCTCTATGGCGGCTTGGGAGGAAAAATTGCGGTTGATACGCGGCCGCCAGCAAATCAAGGTCCAAAGGAAATTACCCAAATCGATCCGCAATTAATTTTCTTTGCCAAACGCAGCTTCATTAACGCGAATCCGGAGAAAGTAACGGCATTCAATCGCGCACTCATGGATGCTGCTGCCTGGCAGAAGAATCCCGCCAATCTCGATAAGATCGTTGAAATAATGAAACCGACAGCTTCTGTGGGTGACGTTCCTAATGCGGATGCGGTCTTTCGCAAGATGATTCAGGAAAACATTCCCGTTGTGACCAAGACCAAAGTAAGTCGCGAGGGTCTGCGAGCGTGGATTACATTCATGCAGAAATTTGCTGCCTATCCAACCAATATTGACGTGGAGAAGAGGATCGATGAAACGGTCTGGAAAGACGCGTGTTCCTAGCAAGAAGATTGTCACCGATAACCCAAAGCGACAAACAGAGGACGGCCTACTTCTGGTGTTTTTCGACGCGCCGGATACACCGGACGTTACGGATTGGTTGTTCGGTGAACACGCCAAGGAGGTCGTTGACACATTCCCAGGCGTCTGGCGATCCAGAAGTTGCCAGATACTCAATCCAGCCCAACCTGATCAGCCGCGGTGGCTGACCATCCTCGAAAGCCATGATATCGCCGAGACCTGGCGCCATCGATGGTTGGGGGGTTCGAACAAGGGCAAGAGCGCGGCGGACCGCCACGGGGTGACGAATCGTCGCGAATTTTTCGTTCGTATTGTTAACGATGTTCAGCGCGGGGCCAACGACTGACTCTCTCTCTTCCCACAAAGTCAAGGATGCATTAGTAGGGTGTACGACAAGCATTTTGCTAGGTTACTTACCCGGAGAACTATGGTGGATCAAAGAAAGCACAGCACGCGGATGACAGGAAGTGAGTCTGCCTTGGAAGCGCTTCGGGCGGAGGGCGTCACAGTCATGCCAGGTTTGGTGGGATCTTCATTCATGGACATGCTGGACATTACTGCACAAGCAGGTATTCGATACCTGCCATGTCGTAATGAGGCTACGGCGGGGTTCTTCGCTCAGGGATATGCTCGCGCGACGGGGCACGCGGGAATTTGCATTGCGCAGAACGGTCCCGGTGTCAGTAACTTAGTAACAGCAGTTCGTGACGCCTATCTTGCACACACGCCAATGGTCGTCTTGACTCCGTCGACGAGTACGGTGCACGTCGGCACTGATGCCATTCAAGAGCTCGATGCCATGGCCCTCTTTGCCCCAATCGTTGGATACCAGGTTCGAGTCGCGCGACCGTCTCGAATAGCTGAGTCCATCCGAACTGCGTTTCGAGCTGCTTACAGTCTAAATAGGCCCGCGCAAGTCGACATCCCCCGCGACTATTTCTTCGCGGAAATGGAGACTGAAGTGCTTGAGCCGAAGCACTATCGCGTTGACAAACTGGGACCGGGCGATGCGGAAGACCTAAATCGCGCCGCCGAGCTGTTGAGGCAGTCTTCTTCTCCGGTCATCTTGTCTGGAATGGGTGTGGTTTCAGCGGACGCCGTAAATGAGATTGCGCAGCTTGCCGAGTGGTTACGTGCACCCGTGGTCACGGGATATCTGCACAACGATGCCTTTCCGCACAATCATCCGTTGGCATTGGGGCCTGTGGGGTACGGTGGCTCAAAAGCCGCAATGCAGGCGTTGTCGCGGGCGGACGTCGTGTTAGTGGTCGGTTCCCGAATCAGCGAATGGGGCACTTTGATGCCCCGGTATGATTTCAGCTTCTTTCCTAGCCACGCTGCGCTAATTCACATAGACCGAAATCCCATGCAGATCGGACGCACCGTGTCGTTCGAAGTAGGAATAGTGGGCGACGCCAAAGCCAGCCTAAAGGCGCTATTTAGCCTTCTACGCTCAGGCTCAAAGCGCAGTAAAGCCTCGCCTACTCTTGAGCAGGATCTCAAGCGAGAACGAGAGGAATGGGAAAGGGAGTTGGAAAAGCTATCGCAAAGTGATCGCACGCCAATTAGCCCCCGACGAGCAATTCGCGAGATCGTAAAAGCCGCCCCCAACGACGTAGTCGTCGTGACCGACATCGGCAACGTAATTGGGGTTGCCGGCGCCTACCTGCGATTTGCAAATCCGAAACATCATATTGCCGCACTCGGCTATGGAGGTTGCGGGGCCGGCCTCGGGCTTGCGCTCGGAGCAAAGTTCGGACAGCCAACCTTGCCGGTAATGGCGTTAATTGGAGATGGATCGTGGGGATATTCCATGATTGACACACTCACGGCCGTCCAAGAGAACATCCCAATAGTGATTGTTATATTGGATAACAGCCAGTGGGGCGCAGAAAAGCGGAACCAGGTTGAGTTTTATAGCAACCGATTTGTTGGGACAAACCTCAAAAACCCTGACTTTGCGGCGATCGCGAAACTTATGGGGGCGGAGTCGACCCGCGTCGAGAAGCCAGGTGAGGTTGGAGCCGCCATACGCGCGGCGTTCTCATCGGGAAAGACGACGCTTGTTCACATTCTTCTCGATCCCGCAGAGCTTGGCGAGGCTTATCGCCGCGACGCATTAAAGGCACCGACGAGACTCTCAGCACGTTACCAAGCGCATCAGTGATTTCCCCATCGGGGATTGCCTCTTCTACGTGGCTAATGCCGTCGCTTCACTCGAGCTTCTCGAGACTGCGCGGGCTGCCCAAACGAGTGCGATTGCTAGTTTGGGAAGCTCGCGATCACCGCGTACTTGAAGCCGCCGCGCGATTGAACGAGACAGGGGCGATAGAAGTCTTGCTTCTGGGCAGCACCGGCAACTCATCCTGCAATTCTGAAACGGGTGTGCATGCCGAAGTGCTCCCCATCGATGCGATCTTTCGCGCATGGAGTGAAAGATCAGGCCCTTCCGCCGCGGACTCGCCACGAGCCCCCTGTGAACTCGCCGCGGCCGCACTTGCGGTAGAACTCGTCGACGCAGTGGTTGGCGGAGTTGCGACGTCGTCTGCAGACGTGCTTCGTGCGGGCCTGAAGTTTGTCGGTTTAGCTCCTGGTGTACGAACCGTTTCCATTAGTGGTTTCGTCGAGCCTGTCGCAGGCCCGCTGGCGGGCCAGTTGCTCCTGATGACCGATACAGGTGCCGTAGTCGATCCAACAGTGGACCAATTCGTCGATATTGCATTGAATGCGATTCGAGCGTGGACGCTTGTGTCGAGTGAAAGACCGCGCATCGCATTTGTGTCCGCGTCGACGAAAGGAAGCACGACGGCAGTCACCAACGTAGCTCGAATCCGTCAAGCGGTAGAGATTATCCGAAGACGGGGTACAGAGTTTGACGTCGATGGTGAGCTTCAGCTGGACGCCGCAATCGTGCCTCGCGTCGCTTTAGCAAAAGGAGTAGCAGGTACGGTCGCCGGTCGAGCGAACATCCTCGTCTTTCCTGGTATTGATAGTTGCAATATTGGATACAAAATCGCGGAACATATTGGCGGAGCATTGACTGCCCCGGTCACACAGGGATTCGCGCGTTCATATCATGACGTGTCGCGCGGCGCGGAGCTACCGGATCTTTTGGGAACATGCGTCGTCGCAGCGATGATGGCAAGACACGGTACGACGGATATGTCACGTGCCCCCGCCAGCGTATGAGTCCTAAGGCGCCGTAATTCAACCCAGGGTATCTCGATAGCCGCTTTTTCGGTGACAATGTGGACTGCATCTCACGCGCGATGCCGACGATGCATCAATATCGTCGGGTAAACGTGACAAAAACGAGAAAACGGATAGACGATGGTCCAACAAGGTATTGCGATTCAAGGAGTGCGGCACCAATATCCAATCGAACGCGATGGAGCACGTCACATGCTATCGGCCATCGCCGAGGCATCGTTGGACATAAAAAGCGGCGAATTCGTTTCTCTCGTCGGCCCCAGCGGTTGCGGTAAGACGACTCTGCTCAACATGGTCGCTGGGCTTATTGAGACTCAAGAGGGTCGGATACTTTTAGATGGCAAACCTCCTCGTATTGGACGCGAAGACGTTGCCTACATGTTTGCAAGCGATTGTTTATTGCCGTGGCGCACGACACTGCAAAATGCGGCGTTTGGTATGGAGCTTCGAGGCTTTGCTCACGAAGCGCGATTATCGCGAGCTAAGCAACTTCTGGCAGAAGCAGGATTGAGTGGTTTTGAGGACGCGTATGTCAACCAGCTTTCGAAAGGCATGCGTCAACGCGTCGCACTGGCTCGAACGTTCGGGTTGCCTTGCGATTTCTTGTTGATGGATGAACCCTTCGGCGCGTTGGACCCGCAAACGAAGCTCACTCTGCAACAGCAGCTCCTGACGCTATGGGAGAAACATCGGGGTCGGACGGTGCTATTCGTCACACACGATCTAGGTGAAGCAATCGTAATGTCCGATCGTGTCGTCGTGATGTCGCGGCGACCAGCGAGAATTAAGGCCGATATACGGATCGAGCTGCCTAGGCCAAGAAACGCCACTGAACTACTGAGAGCGCCGGAGTTTCATCAGCTCTATGCCTACCTCTGGGGCGAGCTCGGTGGAGAGATCACGAGTATCGATCAGCCTGGCACGAACGGCGATAGTCAGTAGGACCTCGGCGACGCAAGTCTACAGCGAATGACAAATCAAGTAACGCGGACGACAAAGCTCCTGGTGCTCGGCGGGCAGATCGCCGTTGGTGTTGCGTTGCTCGCATTGTGGGAGGGGGTCATTCGGACCGGCCTTGCGGACCCGTTCATTTTTGGCCAACCGACCCGGATCTTTCACTATTTGGCGTTCGAAGCCTTGCCAGGTAAGCAACTGTGGTTGGATACCGGATACACCATGGCTGGTACTGCCATGGCCTTCGTGTTCGGAAGTATTCTTGGTATCGGGTGCGGCCTTCTCTTCGTGGAGTTCCGTTCTCTGGGCGATATCGCCCGACCGTACGTTACGCTGTTGAATAGCCTGCCGCGCGTCGCACTTGCCCCTCTATTTGTGGTCTGGTTCGGCCTAGGTCTTACCTCTAAAGTTGTGCTCGGAATGTCATTGGTGTTTTTCATACTGCTTCTAAATACAATTGCAGGCGCTCTGTCGGTTGATCAAAACCTGATTAGGCTTTGTCAATCACTCGGCGCCGGCCGCTGGACAATTTTTCGCAAGGTTACATTGCCTAGCTCGGCACCAAGTATCTTTGCCGGGCTGAAGCTAGGTCTCGTCTACGCATTGCTGGGAGTTGTCGTAGGCGAAATGATCGGAGCGATAAGCGGGCTCGGTATGCGAGTCGTGCTTTATTCCAATTTGTTCGAGATGAACAAGGTGTTTGGCCTGCTGTTGTTTCTCGCATTGATCACGACAGCTTTAACGCAGGCCATGCACAGGCTAGAGAAGTATTTTCTCAGATGGCAGGACTGATCGCTCTTCTTTTACCGTAGGAGCTTCTTCAGCCCCAGCGAATTCACAATACTGATGTGTTGATTTGAGTACTCGATAAGATTGTCACTGCGAAACTGCTTGATTGTGGTGGAGACCCACTGACGAGTCGAACCAATAAACTTCGCAAGCTCGTCGTGAGTGAATGGCTCCTCGATCCTAACGCAGCGTCCCGAAGCAACTCCATGCCTTGCGGCGAGCGTAAGCAATAGTTGCGCGAGCCGACTTGTCATTGAACGGGTACCAAGCATTTGCAATGCCGCAGAAAGACATCGTCCTTTGTAGACCAGCCCTTCTACAAGCGCAATAGAAAATGTCGGCAGATGCTGGATGAGCCAGCGGATATCATTGCTTCCGAGTACGGCAAGCGTGTTACATGGCGCAGTGGTAACCGCGGACCATAAATTCTCCCCGGTACCATAGACTTCTGGAACACCGACAAAGTGGCCCGGCGTCCAATAAGCAAGGGTATATTCACGACCGGCAGGAGATGTGTAGTAGGCCCTGACTTTCCCGGATTTGATAATAAAAATGCCGTCGTATGCCTTGCCTTGCGTGAAAAGCGCCTCGTTCTTGCCGACATGCTTCACTACCGCACGGTTCATTACAATGTGACAATCACCTTCGCTTAGACGACGCAGGATATTTCCTGTGCGATCGATCGGGGCTAATATTTCAGACTGGCTTTCGGTCAAATAAATCGCTTCACCCGCAGGCGATCCTCCGGACTCGTTAAACAGGGAAATACCAGAGTGCATCGCGATTTTGCAGGGCCGTTAAAATATATTAACACGGTCACTGGAATCAATTTTCGTTCGGGCGAGGCCGTCCGCTTAACGACAGATCGCTCCGGACCGACTGGGAACGTGCCGTCGCATGAGAATCGATTGGTCGGCCGAGAACCGTCGATTGCGTGCGCAGCCCTTAGATGCACCGGAACCGTTTTTGGATTTCACGCCACCCACCCTGCGCCAGCTGAGCAGCCCAAAGCAGGCGAGCCCTGCGCAAAGTAGCGCGAGGCTGGCGGGCTCGGGAACGGTTGTAAGTTGAAATGCCATATTTAGCTGGCTGTGCGACCGAGGCGGACCCGGAGGTACTCCCAGCGCCGCGCCATTCCCTGAGTCGTCGGCCGTGAGCCATAGCCAGCTTGCATCACCCGCTTGGTTAAAAACTGATAACCAGTATGTCGTGCCCGCGCTAGCGCTGAACGGAGAATCAAGAATGGACGAATAAACACTGACTGGATCGAAGCCGGAACCCACATTGACGGTCGACGCGAGAAAAGATCCAAGGCTCGTGTGCAGGATCGATCCGGGGACACCACCGCCATCAGCATAAAATGTGAATCGGAAGGCATTTCCACCGGAATTTGACTCGCCCCACCAATGCACCTCGGTGATGATTGCATTCGTTGCAAGAACAAAGTCGTCTGCCGTTATGATTCCTGGGAGTTGTCCGAAATTGTTCAAGGTGCTGGAGATTTGTTCTGTATTGGAATTGGTACCGGGCAATTGTTGGTAGATAACGCCCGCTTGGACGTTGAGTATTGCAATTAAATATAAAAGGGATGCAATCCCTGTCAGGTAAAAACGATGCACTTTAGCTCCCTTGTATCTCAGCGCTGCCAAGTAATCATTCAGAAGCGGAAGTCACGTCCAACAAATACTGCCGCACCCTAACCGCGTCATCAGCTTTCTGGAATTCAAGATAGCTTCCCGTAGTCCTACACCATTATCTGAATCTAGCGCTGCTTATCTCGTCGCGGGCATGTGCGGCGGAGGTGCCAGCCACCTGCCCACGATTATCAACCCGACGATCATATAAGCCATGCCGCCCGGTACCCACATGATGAGCCCTCCGAGCTGCTGATCCTCCAGCGCGGAAAGTCCGAGGGCGTGCACACCGTTGGTGACGTACCACGGCGCTGGAGCGAACGTGAGCAATGCACCTAAAGCGCTCGTGTGGAGCATGGTTGTAAAAAGCGACGCGATAGACGTTGCCTTCGGATTTCGAGCGCGCCCGCAAACCACGCTCCACCAATAGGCAAGGGCTGAGCCGAAAAAGCAGGCGTGCTGCACGATATGCAGGACCGGATTCAATAGCGCCGCTCGGAAGAGTATCGGTAAATGCCATATCCAAAGCGCGAGGGCATGCAGCACCCAGGCGCTGAGCGAAAGCGTCATCATGACACCGAGCGTGCGAAGCACTGTTGTCTTCGCCGCCGCGGCGAAGAAGCGGCGCGCGGGGCCTGATAATGCCCACGTCCACGCTTCGAGCGGCCGGCCGAGGACGATCAAAGGCGCCGCGACTACCATGAGCAGCTCGTGCTGGATCATGTGCACGGCGAAGGACCGTTCCGCCCAGGCATCGATGGGCGACAGCAGACTAGCGGCGAGCGCAGCCCATCCAAGTGCGAAATTCAGCAATTGGGCGCGTCGAATGCCGCGCCCGACGCCGGCCTTCCGCCAAAGCGCCACCACTCCCCAGGCGTATAGCAGCGCGCCGAGCACGATCGCCACGACTAGCACAACAAGAAATCCCTGCTCGACTCGACTGGGTGTGGCTTCGACGGCGTGCGCGAACGCCGCGCATGGTGCGAGCGACGCCACTGCCAAGCAAATTAGGCGATGCACGATGAGATCATCCAGGTCGGAATCCACATCGCTGCGATCGCGAGCGCGGAAAGCACGGCGATCATCGTTGCGACACCAGCGAGAAAGTGGAACTCGACCGTCGTTTCGCCGGTACCGGCCGAGATCGCAATTTCGCGCCACTGCAGCCACGCAACGACTGCCGCGGCGGCTGCGAGCGCCAGGAAGAGAACATGCGAGAGATGGACGACTCCAATGTTCTGATTCGCACATGCCCAGGGCACCAGCGCCGAGGCAACGGTCTGGTCGGTGAGCGCGAGCAGCGGTGCCACGATGAGCGCGACCCAGATGCGCATCTCTAGAACCGCGCGCCGAAGTAGACCACGGCGTAAATAGGCAGCCACGTAAGCATCACGAAATACCAGTAGCCACAATTTTCGGCGATGTCGACGAAGCGTTTGCCTTCGAAGGGCTTGGCGTAAGTGACGGCCGTCAGCACGAACGTGTCGGCCACGTCTGTCACGAGATTGAAGGTGTGCAACCCCAGCAGTACCCACACGGTGGACCCGTACGCGCCCTCGTCCCACCGCACGTTGAGCGCGGTGAACTCGAACCAGCGGACGGCGCACAGCGCAACGCCGAAGGCAGAGCAGATGTAGAGCCAAAACCGGACCCGCCGAATGTCGCGATTGGCGGCGGAGCGTTGCGCGAGCCAGTTAGGCACTGCGCTGGCGAGGATGATGGCGAGGTTGATATTGCCGAACAGAAGGTCCGGCGGGCTTCCCCCATCCGGCCATGAATTGGAGAGGCTGCGCAGATAGAAATAGATGACGATCATGAAGCCGAAGGCGATACCTTCGATCGCCATCATCCCGCCATTGCCCCACCACATTAGGCTCCGACTGGCGAAGCCGTAGCTCGGCAGCCCGGCGACATCAAGCGCGTCGCCTTGCCGCACCGCCGGCACACTGGCGGGGACGAACTCGCGTCGCGTCACGGCTCAGTCTCCCAGGGCATTTCTTCGATCGACTCCTTCTTGTTGGGCCAATACCAGGCAATGAAGGCGATCGCCGGCGGTATCAATCCCCATACGAAGCCGGGCACCGACCAGATCGACCAGACGAGCCAGAATGTCACCGCCAGCGCGGCCACGAACGGCCAGATCTCCGGCGCAGGATAGGCGTAGCGTGTATCCGGCAAAGCGTTGATCACAGTTGTGGTGAGGCCCTCGCGGATCTCCGCCGACAATCCGCGGACGTGCGTCACGTCGCTGGAAGGCCTCCAGAGCGGCTCGCGCGATGAAACGACGGGCAACGCGAAGAAGTTGCAGGCGGGCGGCGGCGAGCTTACGGACCATTCGAGCGTGCCTCCGCCCCACGGATCGGCGGGCGCCCGCTGACCCCAGATGAAACTGCGCACGATGTTAAACAGGAACAGAAACATGCTGAGATCGTTGATCACCTGACCCGCTGCGGAGAGAAAGCTCAGGAAGCCCCAGCCCGTCTCCGGGGCGTAGGTGTAGATGCGCCGTGGCATTCCCGCGAGGCCGAGAATGTGCAGCGGAAAGAACGTGAGGTTGACGCCGAGGAAGAAGATCCAGAACTGCCATTTCCCCAGCCGGTCGCTCAGCAACCGCCCGGTGATCTTCGGAAACCAGTAGTAGATGGCCGCGAACAGTGGGAAGACGGCGCCGCCGATCAGCACGTAGTGCAGGTGCGCAACGACGAAATACGTGTCATGGACCTGCAGGTCGAGCGGCACCGAGCCGAGCATGATGCCGGTCAGGCCTCCGATCAGCAGGATGAAAAAGAAGCCCAGCACAAAGAGCAAAGGTGTTCTCATCACCAGTCGGCCGGACGCGATTGTCGCGATCCAGCAGAAGATTTGCAGCGCCGTGGGAATCGCGATCATGAAGCTCATCGCCGTGAAGAAGCTCTTGCTGAGCTCCGGGACGTTGGTCGCGAACATGTGATGTACCCACAGGCCGAACGAGAGGAAGCCGGTGGCGATCAACGACAGCACGATCGCGTCGTGTCCGAACATCGGGCGCCGGGCGAAGGTCGGAATCACGGCCGAGACGAATCCGAGGGCCGGAATGAAAATGAAGTAGACCTCTGGATGTCCGAAGAACCAGAACAGGTGCTGCCAGAGCAGCGGATCGCCACCCTCGGCGGGATTGAAGAAATGAGTCCCGAGCATGCGATCGAATTGCACGAGGTTGGCGGCAAGCATGACCATCGGCATCGCGAAGATGATCATCACCGACGTGACGAGTGACGCCCACACGAACAGCGGCATGTGGCGAAGCGTCATGCCGGGCGCGCGAAGCTTCAGGATGGTCGTTGTGATGTCGACCGCGACCATCAGGCCCATCGCCTCGCTGTAGGTGATGAGCATGTTCCACACGTCAGCGCGCTTGCCGATCCCGTGTTGGGGCCCGGCGAGTGGCACGTACGCGAACCAGCCTGCGTCCGGACCGGTATTGGAGAGGAATGCGCCGAAGAGCAGCAGGCCGCCTATGACATACAGCCAGTATGCGCAGGCGGTCATGCGCGGGAACGCGGTGTTCCGCGTGCCGATCATTAGCGGCACCATGTAGAGTGCGAAGCCCTGCATCACCGGCACGGCGAAGAGGAACATCATGGTCGTGCCGTGCATCGTGAACAGTTGGTTGTAAAAATCAGGACCGACGAGTTGGCTGTTCGCGGTCGCGAGCTGATGGCGCATCAGCCCGCCCATCACGCCGGCCGCGCCGAAGAAGCACAGTGCCGTGACGATGAAGCGCAGCCCGATGGTCTTGTGCCCGTTGGCCCTCAGGAAGCCGATTACGCCGGGCTTGTCGGTCCACGTGCGCTCGAGCTCCGCGGCGGCGGGCGACCCGGCGCCCGTTCCGTCGCGCAGATGCCGACCTGCGCCTGATTTCCCTAGCGACTGGGTGCGCGCGCGTCCGCCCGAGGCCGGCCTGGACGGAAAAGATCCGCTCAAGGCCGTCATTGCAACGACCCCAGATACGCGGAAATCGCGACGAGATCGGCCGGCGCGGCGGCCAGCGGCGGCATGTCGACGCCGGGCTTGTAGTACTGGGGATCCGCGATCCAGTGCACGCGCGAGGCGGCGGTGTTTTCCAGCGTGCCGGCCGCGAGCGACGATCGACTTCCGACATGGGTGAGGTCGGGTGCGCGCCGTCCCTTGGCCGCTGTCCCGGAAATCGTATGGCACATCGCGCAACTCGCGTGCTCGACGAGGTCGCGTCCCCGCTGCTCCTGCGCAGTGGAAGGCTCGTTCGCGGGCTGGCGCTGAACGGCTAGCCAGCGCTCGTAATCGGCGGGTGCATCCGCGACGACGACCAGCGCCATGTGCGCATGCTGGTAGCCGCAGAATTCCGCGCATTGGCCCCGGTAGACGCCCGCCAGATCGGCGCGAAACGCGATCGTCGACTCCCGGCCGGGGATCAGGTCCTTCTTGCCGGCGAGGCTCGGCACCCAGAAGCTGTGGATGACGTCGTCCGCGCGAAGGCTCATCAGCACCGGCCGTCCGACCGGCACATGAAGTTCGTTGGCTGTCGCGAAGGCGCGCGCAGGATCGCTCGGGTCGTACCGCGCCTCCCACCAGAATTGATGCCCGATAAGGTCGATGTGAACCGCATCGTCGAGGGGCAGCGTGGCGAGGGCGCGATCGGCGATGAAGCTCGCAAACAGCAGCACGAACAAGAGGAAGGAAGAGACGACAACCGCATAGCCAACCGATCGCCTCAGCGCCATCTCTTTTCGCGGATGCACAGCATCATCGGGCACCGTTTTCTCGGTGGCGCGCGGCGCGCGCCAGACGGCAACCGCGAGTACGACGATGATCACCAGGAACACCACGGTGCATGTGACGAGCATCAATGTCCACAAGTCGAACAGCGCAGCGGCTTGCGGACCCGCAGGGACGCGGACGTCGTGGATTCCGTTCATTGGGGCCGACCGCTGCCGGACGATGGCTTTGCGGTCTCCGGTTTTTGCGAATCCATGAACGATTCGGGTGTGCGCGTCAGAAAGGCGTCGTCACGATTGGGTGCTGCGTCCTGCGGTGCGAGGCCCGCCATCGACCGCACATAGGCGGCGAGCGCCCAGATCTGGTCCTTGGGAATCCGGTTGCCGAAGGCAGGCATGCCGTTCGGCCGCCCCTGCGAGATGGTTTCGAAAATCGAGGTCGCATCGCCGCCGTAGATCCATACGTCATCCATCAAGGCGGGACCCGAGCCACCGCCGCCGTTGGCGTGGCAGCCGCTGCAGTTGTACCAGCCCCAGAGCTTTTTACCGGTGGCCAACGCATAAGCGTTGCGCTCGTCGCGCGCGATCATCGCGGCTGCGGTCTCCCGATCGCCTACCTCGGCGCCGGGCGCAGGTCGTGGGAAATCGCGCGACTCCCGTTCGCACGCCGCGAGCGTCGACAGCGCGAACACGACGATGATCCATGCGCCGCGGCGGATGAATATCATTTCTGCTCGATCCGGCGACTCAGCGGCAGCAGCGGAACGCCGTATTCCGCCAGAACGGCGTCGATCCGTGCTCGCCCGCGGGTGAGCGCGGCGCTGAGCTCATCGCGCAGTTCGCTTTCGTCATCGCGCACGGCGATGGCGATCGAAAACGATTCGACCGCCGAGGTCTCGTCGCGCGCCAGCACGAGGTCGAGCGGAACCTTGGTCCGTCGTGCGTAGTAACCCACCGCTGGGCCCCACCCGACCGCGATGTCGAGCTGACCGGTCGCGAGTGCCTCGACCATGCGTTGCGCTACCGGCGAGGCGCCATAGACCGGGAAGCCGCGCACGTTGTCCAGGATCCCCCGCTGGGCGAGCGCCGAGGCCGGCGGGGCTGCCGCGCCGTCGGCGCCGATCAACGGAACGCCGATCCTGCTCGCGCGGAGGCGCGTGTCGTCAAACGATGAAACGGGCGCGCCCCAGTCCGCGCGCGTGAGAACGGCATAGCTCGATCGATAGTAGGGGATCGTCGTGGCGACACCTGCCGGATCCACCGGTACGCCCATAAGCACGTCGCACAGCCGCGTGTCGAGTGTCTTGCGGACGACGCCCCGGCGCAGGGGCAGCCAGCGATAGTCGAGTCGCGCCCCGAGATCTTGCGCAATGAGCTCGGCGATCCGATTCTCGAATCCGCTGCCATCCTGATGGGAGAACGGGAGATTGTCCGGATCGGCGCAAACCAGGAGGTCGCGTGATTCGGCGCCGCTGCAGCACGCGATCAATGCCAACACGCAGGTCGACCGGACACCCTTCAAGGAAGCGCGAAGACATACAGCATGCCTCCCTTGGTCGTGCGCTGCTTCAGATCGCCCATCACGTTGCCCATTCCGCCGGCGGCGCTGCCGTCCCGCGTGTCGAGATCGCCTGAGACGACCGCCCCTGCCCACCCGCCAACGCCGGAGAGCACCGCGACGTACTGTTTGCCGTCGGGACCACGATAGGAGATCGGCTGTCCGACGATTCCCGAGCCGGTTTTGAACTGCCACAAAAGATGGCCGTCCTTGGCGTCGACCGCCTTGAACCATCCGTCCATGGTGCCGTAGAAGACGACGTCTCCGGCCGTGACGAGCGTACCGCTCCAGACGGGCAGATCCTCTTCGATGACCCATCGCGACTTGGCAGCCGCCGGATCCCAAGCCGTTACCAGCCCGCGATGACCGCCGGGGCCGGGTTTGATTTTGATGATCGATCCGACATACGGTGTTCCGACGATGTAGCTCGTTTGCGTGGCCTCTTGGTCCTGGCAGAGGTTCTGGTGCGGGATGTAGAGCAGCCGCGTGCGGGGCGAATACGCGGAGGGCTGCCAGTCCTTGCCGCCGGGTGACGCCGGGCAGATGTCGCGCACCACGGTGCCGGTTCGCTGCAGCTTGGCGGAGGCGTAATGCAGCGAACCTGTCTCGAGGTCGACACCAGTAGAGGTGTTGATCGACACGAACGGCGTTGCCGACAGCACCTCGCCGGTCGAGCGGTCTATCACGTAGACGTAGCCGTTACGATCGGGATGGACAAGGACCTTGCGCGCTTTGCCGTCGATAACCAAGTCGACGAGCACACTCTCGTTCACTGCGTCATAGTCGAATTCGTCGTGTGGGCTCAGCTGATAGAACCACCGAGCCTGTCCGGTCGACACGTCGCGCGCAAACAGCCCCGAGGTGAACTTGTTGTCGCCGGGCCGTTGCTCGGCGTTCCATGGCCCGGGATTGGAAGTCCCGTAGTAGACGAGGTCGAGATCCGGATCGTAGGAGATCCAACCCCACACCGTGCCGCCGCCGATCTTCCACGCATCCGTTGGCCACGTCTTCACCCCGAGATCGGCGCCACGATCCTTCGCGTAAAACGGCTTGTAGTCGGTGCCGATCAGAACGTCACGATCGGGCCCGGTGCTATACGCTCGCCAGAGCTCTTTCCCCTTTTGCGCGTCGATTGCGGTCAGCCAGCCGCGCACGCCATATTCGCCGCCGCTGTTGCCGATGAGGACACGGCCCTTGACGATCAGAGGCGCCATCGTTCGCGTTTCACCTGCCCGGATGTCTCCCGACCGATAGCGCCAAAGTTCCTTTCCGTTCGCGGCGTCGAGCGCGATCGTCTGGTTATCCAAGGTGTTGAGGAAAACTCTGCCATCGGCATAAGCGAGTCCGCGATTGACGACATCGCAGCACGCGACGCCCTGGGCGAATGCCTCCGGCTTGGGCTCGAAGCGCCAACGCAGGGGCGCTCCAGGACGCGAAAGGTCGAGCGCATAGACGACGTTGGGGTAGGGTGTGACGATGAACATCGTGCCACCCACCACGATCGGTGCAGCCTCGTGTCCACGCACGACGCCCGTCGAAAACGTGTACGCGAGCTTCAGTGTCGCGACGTTGGTCGGCGAGATGTCTTCCTGCGGCGCGAAGCGCGTGCTCGCGTAGTCTCGTGCCGGCATGGGCCAATCGCCGGTGTTGGTGGACGGCAGGGTAATCGTCGCGCCCAGCGCGGGCGATCCAACCGCGATCATCAACCACAGCGCGAGACGACTGACCGCGCGTCGCGTCGGCTGATTGGATCCCCTAACAATCATGCGTTCGCCCTTACATCCTCGCGCGTCGAGGATATTGACCGCGAAAAGGTTGGCCTGACCGATCAAAACTGTCTTATCGTTCATGTGATCGCACCGCCGCGTCGGTAAGCGCTCACCGTACGTTGCGTGGATCATCATACGAAAAGGTGCACACGCGGTGGAATCCGTGTGTCCGCCCCTGCTCGAACCCGGTGATCACATTTGTCGCTCGCGCTCCAATAGTCGCCGCGATGCATCGGGAGCGCTGACATCGTACGGCCTGAAACTGTAAGGGCTGAGATATCAATGGCGCGATGCCTCGCCGGCTCCGAACACGCGGTTAGCAGTCTATTTCGCGGGTATAGGCATTTCCGCCGCAGGTATGTTTGTACTCGGCGGTGAGGTGGCCGTTTCTGGCGGTGAATGCGCCCCGGACGCTTCGAGCGGCTTTGATTCCGCGGGCGGGACGGGAGCCACGTAAGGCCCGGGGTCCGCGCAAGGCGATGTTGGAACGGGCGTCGACACGTCCTTGCCTTCGGCTTTCAGATTTCGTCGGTATACCTCGGCCGTGCGATCCATGGCTAGACATGTCTTGTAGGCCGTGACCTTATCGGTCCATGTTGCCTTGGCGGCGGTGTCCGCAGCCTGGGCCTTGGCCGCGTCGGATGGCGCCGGCAGCTTGCCGTAGGCCAGCCCGGCGCTTGCAACCGCGATCCAGACGATGGCGATTCGCATGTGCACTCCCTGTGCGGCAGTCACCGCGGGTGACCACTTTGGCGCACTCTACATGTCCCGATCAGCGTCCTAGTATCAGACCTCGTCTGATTCCCGTGTAGGAAATTGCGCGGGCTGGTCAAGCAAAGCCTGCCGATCGGCCGGATCACCCGGCAGACCCCAACGAAATTCTTCGGGCGTCTCTCCCCTGGCCAGGGTCGCCCTTCAGCGCTTCTGCGCACGACGCTGTTTACGGGGACGGAAGACTACCAAGCACGGCTAACGGACTTTCTGTCCGGCGGCTAGCGTCTACCGTCGAGCATGAATCCTGCGAAGAACTCGGCAAGTGCGTCGAAGCCGCGCAACGGGAGAACATGCGCGATGTACTGGTCCGGTCGGACAACGACCATGCAGCCCTGCTCGCGATTGACGCCCCGCATCTCGAAGGCGTCAGTCCCGGCTGTGAGGTCAGGGCAAAATCGCTCCACGAGACTCCCATTTGAGCCGCCAGCCGTCGTTGCAAAGGACGCATGGTGATCTAGCCCTACGCGGAGGTGCCTCTCGTCGCCCCGGCGCTAACGCGAAACAAGTGAGTGATGAGCTAACCCTATTTATGGCAACATTCGACGTAGACGGATGAGGAGAAAGCGATGAGCTCGGTGTGCCGATCGATACGAACTGGCGTGATGCTCTCAGTCGCCGTCTTCGCATGGGCGCCGCGCGCTGGCCTCGCGGAGACGCCGGGCGAGATTCCGAAGCCCTGGACCTACGAGGGAAGCAAGAAGCTTCAGGAGCAACAGCCGCAACCGGCCCAACAGCCTCAGCAGCAGCCGGACACTCGTCCCAGCGGCGCTGGCGCGGCATCGGGAGGCGCGGCTGGGGCGAACCTCGAGGCCGCACGCAGCAGCTGGCAGCAGAAACCGCCTCTGTCTCCGGAACGGAATCCTCTGCTCGGCCGATGGACGCGTCCTCCATCGGCCGGCGGCCAGTCCTCCGATCCGTTCGCGGCGCTCCAGGCGTTGGCCAAGGGCGGGCTGTGCGAAGCGTTGTTCGGTGGCGGGGTGTTCGAATTCCGGCCGAACGCGTTGGTCGGGTTCGACGAGCGTACGCACGAGCAGGAGCTCGACCGGGTCGAATATCGCGGCGACTCGCGACATGTCGTCGTGATTCCAAAGACCACGATCCGTCTCATGGAGTGGGACGTCGAAAGTCCGAACCGGATCAATTGGGCGAGCCAGCATTGCGTTCTAGTGCGCGTCAGCGCGGCCGGCAGCGCTGCCGCGTCGGTCCCCGCAGCAGGCGCTCGCGCGACGATGCCGCCTGCAAGCCAGGGTCCGAGCTCAGGCGGAGTGCTTTCGTTGTCGGTGACTTCACCGGCGGGGAGCAGCGGCCTCGCGGGTCGCACGCTGTTGGTATTGAAGACCGATGCTCAGGTCGCGCTGATCAAAGCCGGCCTGCAGCAGACACCGTACGGGACGGTTCTCCAGAATTGGATCCGCGCTTGCCAGAGCAAAACGCCGGAGTGTCAGCAAGGCGCGGTGGCGCTCAAGACGTATACGGTCGGCATCGCAACCACCGATGCGACCGGCCATGCGCAGACGCCTGCCTTGCCTGCGGGGCGCTATTGGGTGGTCAGCGAAGGCAAGCTGGACAACCGGCACGTGATGTGGAATGCGCCTGTCGATGTGAAGGACGGGTCCGCGGCGCTCACGCTCGATCAGCGGAATGCGTTGCCGGTCGATTGAATTGCCGTTGATGTCTTCGGCGTGGCGCTGTACTCGCAGCCGGCCGCTTAAAACGGCAACAACGATGCAATCGCCGCTTATCAACTGCGCGCCGACACCTTTGGCCGACATGGCGGCCTTCTCCCTAGCGACAGGGCTGCGTGCCGCCAACGTCACCGGTTTGCAGTGGACGCAGGTGGACCTTGTACGAAGATTGGCGTGGGTGCATGCCGATCAAGCCAAGGCGCGGAGGGCCATTCCGGTGCCGCTCAATAGTGAAGCGGTGCTGATCATCCGCAAGTGGCTCGGAAAGCATCCGACGCACGTGTTCAGTTACCGCGGCAGACCGATCACGCAGGTCAGCACGAAGGCGTGGTATGCGGGGTTGGCTCGTGCCGGCATTGAAGACTTCCGCTGGCACGATCTGCGTCACACCTGGGCGAGCTGGCACGTGCAGAATGGCACGCCGTTGTTCGCGTTGCAGGAAATGGGCGGCTGGTCGAGCGTGGAGATGGTGCGGCGCTATGCGCATCTCGCTGCGGATCACTTGGCGCCCTTTGCGGAACGCCTGTGCGCCGTTGCGGGCCGTGGAATCCGAAATTCACGGCACAACTACGTCACAGTCCGGAAATTGAAAGGGCTCGCGTAAACGCAAGCCCTTGAATTGTTGGTTGCGGGGACAGGATTTGAACCTGTGACCTTCGGGTTATGAGGCGGATTTTGCGTATCGCAGCACTTTGTTAATCAATAACTTGCAACGCTTGCCAATATCGAAATCAACGTCATCCAGTCACAGTTACGGCACAGTCAATGTGAGTTGGTCGCAAACGCCGCTAATCGCCAAGACACGAATACGTGACGTGTTACGCGCGCTTAGCAGTAGGCTTGCCCTTTGCTCTTAGTCGGCCGCCAAGCGCGCCGGTCTTCGCATCTCTTGCTGCTTTTGGTCGCTGGCTTGTTGAAACGAGGCGTTCGACATTCACCTTGGCGCCGCCTCTTGTCGACGCAATCGATTTCCCTACGATTTTTAACAGCGCATCATTCACACGAGTTTGCCAATGCGGGCCGTGTGCCTTGAAGTGGTCGACAACGAAGCGATCGAGCCGTATGGACACCAGCTGCTTTGTCGGCGCCCGTTGCGGTCCGCGTTGCCCGCGCAGGCGCGGGGGCATAACAGTCGCGTTCGCCCAAAACCGATTCACATCCAGCGCGCGATGCGGGTTGTACGGAGCGTCAGTGACATCGATCTCGCTGTCACTTCGCCTTTTCAGCTTCGCAAGATCAGCCTTGGATGGCTTGCCAGTAGTTGCGCTCTTCATGTTTGACACCTTTGCGAACCGAGATTATGTGTGGGGCTGCAGGACGGTCGACCCACACCATGAATACGACGACACCGTAAAACAGCCCAAGACTCTGCAAGCGTTCTTCGCCATAGTCTTCGCTCTTGTCCTCAACCGTCAGCATCGGTGCATCGAAGATCACTTCGCAATGCGCCAAGTCAATTCCATGCCTCGCAATGTTTTGTTGGCGCTTCGCCTCGTCCCACGTGATCACTATTTAATTGTATAGACATTAAGAAAAACGATCAAGGTCTTTGCTTACATGTCGCACCCAAATATTCGATCAGGCGGTCGATGCAACAGATTGGTGAAGGCTGAGAGGTCGATGCCTTTGGGGCAAATATTGCCTCAATAGTCCGTTCGCATTCTCATTCGAGCCGCATTGCCAAGGACTCTGAGTGACCTGACCCCTCGTAGCCAGGTACTTGGCGCCCAGGTTATTGAATTTTAGTTGTTTTTGCGGTCAGGTCCGTTGCAAACCGCATGACCGTGCACAACAGTGCATAACTGATTTCGGCAAAAAGTCCGGCAAGCGCCCTGTCGCGGGCACCGTTCATGTCCACCGTTCATGTCGCCTCCTTTTTGGTGGCGCGTTTGATCTTGATCTCTATCTCTTTGCCGAGCGCGCGCTGCTTTGATCAGCGTATCCAACTGAACCGAAACATTACTCGGATCTAACGCGCGGTCGAGCTCCGAGCGGCTGGTCGCTAATCTTCTTTGCCATGTCCAGCTTGGTCAGCTTCGCTGCCTGCATGGTCTCCTCCAGTTGTTCGGAGAGAGCGCGCTTAAGTGCCTTCGCCTGAACTTCTTCGAATAGGTCGACGATCTGTGCCGGTTTTAATTGACGCGAATCATGGTTTCTTCTTCGATTGCAGGTCTGGCGGCAAGTAGCTTTCGTCGACGTATTTGCTCCAATCGAGAGGACCGTTGATCACGCCGATTAGATTCATCGCCCGCACCAGGTTGTTGAGCGACTCGTATTCGAAGTTTCCGGGACCCCAGTACGGCACGCCGTGGACGGTTCCGTGGTCCATGAGATTGGACATCACCTTTTCGATGACCGCCGGCTCCATTTTGTAGTACTTCGCGATGAGCTGTGCCGATTCTTGGCGATGGTCCTTCATGTACTCGACGGCCTTCCGGCGGGCAAGGATGATCCCGCGCACGACCTGCGGCCTTTCCTGGAGAGTCTTCCGGGACGTCACGCCGATCGTGTTGGAAATGGGCGGGAAGATTTCGCTTCCGCGTGCGATCGTCTTGTACTTGCTGCCGTTCAGCGTGTAGGCGGGCTCCGCCATCGGTGCGACATCGACTCCGCCGTTTTCCAACGCCGTCAGCGCCGCGCCTAAGCTGCCCGCGGCGATGAATTGCACGTCTTCCCGCTTGAATCCCGCGTGGTCAACCAGCCAGTAGTCGAGCGCTTGGGTCGTCGAACCGGGATTGCTGAATGTGATCTTCTTCCCCTTGAGGTCCTTCACGGAGTTGATCGGCGAATCCTTGCGCGTCACCCACAGGATGTCGGAGACGGTGTGAACGTTGTCGCTCACGATCACGAGGTCCGCGCCCGCCTGGTTCGCGGCGGCGACGGCGGAGAGGCCTGCCTCGGCATAAGGCAGGTTGCCGCCGAGCAGGACGCGCAGGTCCGGGCCTCCGCCGAGTGAGCTTATGACCCCGGTGATGTCGACGCCGGCTTCCTTGAAGAAGCCTTTCTCGAGAGCCACCGCGTACGGCATCGCATTGGCGGCGGACCCGAAGTTGGCGGCGCCGATTTCCTCGGCGGCAACGAGGCCCGGCACCACCATCGACAATACGAAGCAGAACGACATGCAAACGCGAGGGAGCTTGAAAGTACGGGGCTTTCGTTTCATGGAGATAGCCTCCTGGGTTCGGCGAATCTAAGAGAAATCTCCCGCACGGAAGCGTCGATCGAGCCACTCGATCAACATGCCGCACAGGATGTCGTTGTTCCGATCCATCATCATCATATGGGTGTTCCCGTGCTGGCCTAGAGCAGGAAGGTCCCACACTTCCGCACGGCCGCCTGCCGCAGTCCAGGCGTCCATCGACTCGCGACCGCGCCTTGCCATGTCACGCCAGTAGTCGTCGTCCGCGATGTAGTCGCCCAGGACCATGAGCGCGGGGGTGCCGGGGACGCCTGCGGCGTATGCCGTCGGCAGACCGTGCGGCTCCAGGCCGATGCAGGCTTTCACGCGATCGCGCAGACGGTCAGCCGCGATGAACGACAATCCGCCGCCCTGACTGAAGCCGACCATGATTGCAGGCCCGATACGGCCGATCGCCGCGATCAGCGCCGCGACCTGCAATGGGTAAGTGCTCGGCCATCTTGGCACTGTTTGCGCGGAGAGCTGATCCATGGCTTCGGCGGGAAACTGGTTTCCCGGGAAGCCCAACCGATAGAAGCGCGAGGCCTCCTCGTCGCTCCGTACGACTGGAAGGTCCGGCCACTCGCCTTCGATCGCGCACCAGCCTGCTCGCCCGCGTTCTACGTTGTCGATGACATATACGGCGATCCTCGCATCGAGGAGATGCGCAAGCCAGCCGGAGCGTCCGTCCGGCGTGTCCTCCCACTGTGCGCCCGTCAAGCCGCCACCGTGGACGAGGAGCAACGGCGTTCGAAAGCGCGGGTCCTGCGGCAGGAAGTATTGGACGTAGGCTTGTTCGACCAGAAACGTACCGTTCGGGTCGTACTCGGTGATTACATTGGAGGAATAGGCGACTGTCCGTGTCGATCTTCCCGATACGCGCACCCGTCGACCTCCGACGAAGAAGCTGCCCATCTTCTCGAGCGCAATCATAGTCCAGCTCAGCCGCGTCTGTTCGGCGCGCGCGGGGGCGGGGCCGTCACTTGCTGCGAGTCGATCCATTCGATCACGTCCGCCAGAGACTTCACATCCGCGAGCTTGCTGTCGATGTCGAACAGATTGGCCTCGTGCGCGGCGCGATCGCGATCGCCGACGGCTTCGCGAACCACGGTTCCGTGCAGGTCGTGAAGCAGGCAGTCCATCGCCGTCGCGCGAACGCAGCCGCTGGTCGTCAGGCCGGTCATGATCAGCGTGTCGACGCCAAGCCGCCGCAGCCGATCGGCGAAACCCGTGCGGTGGAACGCGCTCGGGTAATGCTTGACGAACACCTCCTCCGGATCCGCCCGCAGGTCGGGATGCAGCTCCGCCAGCTTGGATCCGGGCCGCAGGAGCTTCAATGCCGGCACCTTGCGCGCATATACCCCGTCATCATCGGGCTCCTCGAAGAGCTGGCGGGTGAAGAACACCGGCATCCCCGTCGCCCGAGCGGCGCGAACCACCCGCACCGTGCTGTCGAGCACGTCCTCCACACCTGCGTACATCGGCGACGACCGATCGAAGTAGGCCAGCACAACGTCGACGACGACGACCGCGGCGCGCGTCCCGAAGCCGATGTCGCCTCGAAACCCAGCCGATCGGTAATCCGCTTCCCGCGAAACCTTCTTTGCGGCGCCGCTCATTTGAGTCGATAGATGCGCCGCTCGATCGCCATCAGCATCGAGTTGGCGATCGCGGCGAACGTGACGAGCACGAGGGCGAGCGACATGATGAGCTGCACGTCGTTGACGCCCAAGGCGTTCATGAGCAGGAAGCCGAGCCCCCGCTTCGAGCCGAACATCTCACTCATGACGGTGCCGAGGAGCGTCACCGAGAACCCGATGCGCAGTCCCGTGAAAATCTCGGGAAAGGCGGCCGGCAGCAGTATGGTGCGCATCATCGACCACATTGAGAGTCCCAGCGCGCGTCCGGTCCTGACCAGGACGGGTTTGATGTTCCGGACGGCATTCATCGAGAACACCATGACGGGGACGATCCCATGGAGCGTCCCGAATGCGACCTCGGAGACGAGGCCGAGTCCGAAAACCAGCAGAATGATGGGATAGAGAATGACCTTGGGGATGGAATAGATGGCGACCAGTATGGGCTCTGCGACTTCGCCCGAGAGACGGTGGAAGCCCAGCAGGATACCGATGAACGAGCCGCCGACGAGCGCGAGGGCGAGCGCGATGACGAATGCCTTGGCGGTCGTCTGGAAGTGAGGCCAGAAATCGGCGGAGGCGAGCAGCTTCGCGGTATAGAGGATCGTTTCCAGGGGCGTCGTCATCGCGATATCGCCGGCGATGTGATGCATCAGCTGCCAGGCGGCGAGCAGCAGTCCGAACAGCACGGCGAGCTCGCCGGCGCGCTCGAGCTTCGGCCGTGCGCCGGCGCTCGCGCTGGTCATCGGCCGCCTCTCCGCTCCATGAGCACGCGCTCCCACCCGTACAAACCCATATTGATGGCGATCACGACGAGCAGTACGAAGAGGATGAGCCCGTACATCACGTCGCTCTGGAAATTGTTGTACGAGAACGAGATGCGGTACCCGAGCCCGCCGCTCGACAGGATGAACTCGGAGCCGATGACGCCGATGAACGAATACATCACCGCGAGCTTCGCGCCCGTGAAAAGATACGGCCCGGCGCACGGCAGGATCAAATGCACGGCGCGGTCCCAGCGTCCGAGCTGGAACACCTTGGCGCTCTTCCAGTAGACGTCCGGAACCCGGTCGAGCCCGTTCAGCGTATTGATGATCATCGCCACGAACGCGTACAGGAAGCCGATGACGGTCTTGGGAATCGCGTTGAGACCGAACAGCACGATAAGCAACGGATAGAAGACGAATACGGGCACCGAGTAGTACGTAGCGAGCAGTGGGTCGGCGATCCGCCTCGCGCGCGGCACGGCATAGAGGAAGGCGCCGGTCAGGAAGCCGATCACCAGGGCGGCGCCGAGCGATATCGCGATTGCGGTCAGCGTCTGGCGCATGTCCGAGAGCACATCGGGATTCGCGAACAGTCGAGCGAGGCTTTCCGCCATCTCCGAAGGCGGGATGATGGTGAAGCGCCGGATCCAGCCAAGCCTGCACGCGGCCTCGAGTGCGGCGACGGCACCGATGATGATGACCAGTCGGATGGTCGTGGCTTTGCGCATGTCGCTGGCCTACGGCGCGGCGGTCTCGCTGATCGACTTGATCGACTGGGCGCGGAGCAGCGCCCAGAGGTGGCTCGTGATCTCTCCGAACTCCGGTTTGGTCACGATCGTGCTGTCCCGCTCGCGCGGCCAGCGCGTCGTCACCACCTCCAGGAACGTGCCGGGGCGTGCGGACATGACGCCGACGCGGTCGGAGAGCATGGCGGCCTCGTCCAGCGCATGCGTGATAAGCAGGATCGTCGCGCGGGTCTCCCGCCAGAGCCGCAACAATTCGTCGCCCATTAGCAACCGCGTCTGCTGGTCTAGCGCGCCGAACGGTTCGTCGAGCAGGATCAGCCGTGGCTCGAGCACGAGGGTGCGCGCGATGCATACCCGCTGCCGCATGCCGCCCGACAATTGCGCGGGATGGGCGTCGCCGAACTGCTGCAGGCCGGTGAGCTTGAGCGCGTCCTCGACCTTGCGCCGGATCGTCGGCGTATCGACACCTCGACGCTTCAAACCGAACGCGATGTTCTCGCGCACCGTGAGCCAGGGAAAGCTCGCATCGTCCTGGAAGATGATGCCGATGCCGCGAGGCACGAAGCCGCTGACGCGGCTGCCGTCGAAGAACACCTCGCCGGTCGTGGGCTCTGAAAGCCCGGCCATGATCTCGAGGAGCGTCGACTTGCCGCATCCTGACGGACCTACCACCGCGAAGAACTCGCCGGACGGCAACGACAGATCGATCGGTCCCAGAGCGTGGACCTCGCCGACGCCTCCCTTCGCCTGGAAGACGCGCGTCACGCCACGCACCGTAACGAGCGTATCCACGTTGGCGTCTTCCGAGTCGACTCTACTTCTTCGACTTGAGGTCGTCGGCCAAGAAACTCTCGTCGACGATCTTGGACCAGTCGACATCCCCCTTGATCGCGCCGACCAGCTTTTGCGCGCGGATCATGTTGTCGAGGCCCTGGTAGTTGATCTTGCCGGTCCCCCAATACGTCACGCCCTGCACCGTCACCCCGGTGTTTTTGATCGCTTTCTCGATCACGGCCGGTTCCATCTTGTAAGCCGAGGCGATGATTTCCGCGGCTTCCTTGGGATGCTGATTCATGAATTCCGCGCCCCGACGGCGGGCGCGGATAATCGCCCGCAGCGTATCGGGATGTTCCTTCATCGCCTTCGCCGTCGAGATCCCGACGACGTTGTTCATCGGGGGAAACAGGTCTTTGCCCCAGGCGATGACTCGGTACCTGTCGCCGTACTTGGAAGTCAACGGATCGGTGAGGGCCATGACGTCGATGCCTCCGTTCTCGAGAGCCGTCAGTCCGGGCCCGAAGCCACCCGCCGCAGTCATCGTCACGTCGCTGGGCTTGAGCCCGACCTTCTCCAGCAGAAGCAGCGTGAGCGCCTGCGTGGTGGAACCGGGATTGGTGAAGCCGAGCCGCTTCCCCTTGATATCGTTGATCGACTTGAGCGGCGAATTCGGCAGTGTGACGAAGCAGATGTCGGTCACGAGGCTCGCGTCTTCGCTGATGATCTTGATATCCGCGCCGCTCTGGATGGCCGACACGACCGCGGCCAGGGACGATTCGCCGTAGAGAAGATCTCCGGCGGTCAGGTTGCGGATCGTGGTGCCCCCGCCCGAGTCCGTCATGATTCCCGCGATATTGGGAGCGCCCTCTTCCTTGAAATAGCCTTTGCTGATCGCGATGGCGAAGGGCATCCCGTTCATCGCGACCCCGTAGTTCGCAATGGCGATGTCGTCTGCGGTCGCCATGCGAGACCCGACCGCGATGCAGAGTATGGTCGCGAGCAGCAGGGATCGCGGTGCTAATGAAACTTTCATTCGATCTTCTCCATTGGAAACGTCGTTGTAGCGGCGCCGGTCCGAAGCCGGCGTTTCGACGAGCGAATTCCATGTTACACGACACCTACGGTGGGGTGAAGAAAAGGGTACTGTCAACTTGCCGTTCGGACCGATGACGAAAGCCGACGAGCCCGTAAAGATGGTTACCGGCACAGGGTTAGGATCAGATGGCGGACTGCACTCCCACAAGTTCACGCCATTCTGTGAAGCGGCGGCGCATGATCTCACGGTAGTTCCGGACCACCAGTAGATGCCGTCCAGGACGAAAAAAAGATCTCTTCGCGGGGATCCCTACAGCTGGAAGCGCGGAACTCATTCGCCAGCTGGCGCCCTTTCTCAACAAGACTACAATTTACGCATAGTTCGCTCATGTCGCGGATTTCTGTCTAATCTCGCTCCATTGTCCGTCTAGGACGACGGTTGCGAGTAGTCATGGATGAGGCAGACAATCGCACCCTAGAAACGCTGCTTGGAGCAGGCGAATGCAGGGCTGTGTGCACTATGGGCTTGCGAGGGTATTCAGGCAGTTCTTAATGCAGCGGAGTGCCGGGCGATGGAAGCAATCGATGCCTTGACAAAGCGAGTATCGAGCAGCGCATTGGTCGATCCGGCCCCGGACGAGCTCGAGCTGCACTCGATCCTCTCTGCCGCAATGCGCGCACCGGATCACGGACGGCTTCGTCCGTGGCGATTCATCGTGCTCCGCGGCGCCGCGCGCCAACGTCTCTCCGCGCTGATGGCCGAGGCATACCACAAGCGCTGGCCCGACGCGACGCCGGCGCAAGTCGAGAAGGAGACGAAGAAACCGCTGCGGGCCCCGCTGGTCATCGTCGTCGCGGCGAAGGTGAACGAGCAATCTCATATCCCCGCGATCGAGCAGATCATCTCCGCCGGCGCCGCGGCGGAAAACATCATGGTCGCGGGGTTCGCGATGGGCTACGGCTGCGCGTGGAAGACCGGCGATGCCGCCTACGATCCCGCGATCAAGGCCGCCTTCGACCTCGCGCCGACCGATGCGATCGTCGGATTTCTGTATCTCGGCACGCACGCCACCCCTCCCATACCGCCGCTGCCACTCGACCTCGCAGCGCACGTCGTGGAGTGGCCGGACGAGGAGTCGCCATAGTGGTATGTTGTCGTGACTCGATCGGAATGTGCTAGGCGACATCCACCGTGAAACTTCTCACCTTTACCCACGCCGACGCGGGGCCGCGGATCGGCGCCTGGCTCGACGGCGACATCATCGATCTCGAGGCTGCTCACCGCGAGGTTCACTCTAAGTCCGACGCTTTCCCCGACTCGCTCAAGTCGCTCATCGCGTCGGGTTCGACCGGGATGGCGGTCGCACGCCGAGCGATTGAAGCGGGATCGACCACGCGCGCAGGTGCTCTTCTGCGGCGCGATCAGGTGCGGCTGCTTCCGCCGATCCCGGATGCGCGCCTCTTTTTTTGTGTCGGCAAGAACAATAAGTCGCACCTCGATGAGCTGGTCCGGAACAACCTCATCAAGGAGATCCCGAAGGAGCCGACCGGCTTCGTCAAGCTCTCCTCGGTCATGGTCGGCGACGATACCGCCGTCGTTCGTCCGAACGGAATCACCACGCTCGACTATGAGCCGGAGCTTACGTTCGTGATCGGCAAACGCGCGTTCCGCGTCGCGAAAGCCGACGCGCTTTCGTACGTCGCCGGCATCACGCTGACCAACGACCTCACTGCGCGCCAGATCCAGAAGCAGGAGGTCGCTTCAGGCACGCGCTTCTGGACGGCGAAGAACATGCCTGGCTTCGGTCCGGTCGGTCCCTACGTCATCACGCTCGACGAAATCGACGACCCGCACGATCTCTGGGTCACTTGCCACGTCAACGGCAAGCAGCGCATGCGAGTGCACACGGGCGACATGATCTTCCGCATCGGCGACGTGCTCGAGCACTTCTCGCGCTGGATGCCGTTCGAACCCGGCGACATGATCGCGATGGGTGCGCCGGCCGGCGTTGCGGTCGGCCAGCCCAACGCCGACGAGCTCTATCTGCGTCCCGGAGACGTCGTGGAGATCGCCATCGAAGGATTCGCCCCGTTGCGCACCCGCATCGTCGACCCCGAACAGGAGAACACATGACCAAGATCACGCGCGGCAATCCGAAGAACCTCAAGAATGTCCGCTCGAAGATCTACCACCATTACATTCGCGTCGACAATCCGTCGACGCTGATTTTTCTCTCTGGGCAACTCTCACGCGACGCGGACGGCAACCTCGTCGGCCCAGGCGACATGGCCGAGCAGACGCGGCAGGCGATCCGCAACATGCAGATCGTGCTGGAAGCTGCCGGCGGAACGCTCGCCGACATCGTCTCCATCGTCGTCTACACGACCGACATCCGCCAGTTCAAGAAGATAGTCGCGGCACGGATGGAGTTTTTCAAGGACAGACTGCCGACGAGCACGATCGTCGAAGTGAATCACCTCGCCGACCCGGGTCTGCTGATCGAATTTCAGGCGACCGCTGCGCTGTAGGCCGCCGCCGCGTCTCAGCCGTCCTCGATCACTGCGATCGCGTTCACCTCTACCACTGCTCCGGGCAGCGCAAGCCGCGACACCTCGACCATTGTCGCGGCAGGGAGCTCCGTCTTGCCGAAGAACCGCCGGCGCACGGGATCCATCATCAGCCGATCGTCCATGTTAGTGACGAAGATCTGAAGCCAGCAGACGTCGCGCAGAGTGGCGCCGACATCCTTCAGCATCGTCCGCATGTTCACAAAGATGGTCTCGATCTGGCGCGCGGCGTCGCCGGGTGCCACGACCGTTCTCTCGCCGCCAACGAACTCGACGCCGAGCTGACCGGCGAGGAAGACGACCTTTCCAGCCTTCACGGCCATCGAATACGGACGATTCTCCGACTTGAACGGTTCCGGGTTGTGGAATTGCTTGGGCATGGACTCTCGAGTCGCGAGGTGACCCGCGCTCAGCGCTTCCGCCAATGGCTGCCCGCCGCTCGGTCGAGCGCGTAGACCACTATGAGCGACAGGACGAGCAGCGTGACGGACAGCGCTGCCCCGCCCGGATAGTTGCCGATTTCGCCGAAGCGGCTGTAGATGAGATTCGAGACGAACAGCACTCGGCCCTTGCCCAGCACCATCGGAATCACGAAGGCGCTGATTGAAAACGTGAAGCACAGCATGAACGCCGCCAGCAGCCCTCGCGCGGACAGTGGCAGCGTGATCGTCGCATGCGCCTTCCACATCGGCGCGCCGAGCGCCTGCGCCGCTTCGACCAGGCGCGGGTTCAGCGCCTGCAGCGGCGCGAGCAATACGATGGCCGCCATCGGAATGAGACAGTGCAGCAGCCCGAGCACGATCGAGATCTCGGCATAGCCACGGCTGTTGAGCGACAGCCCGACGAGATCCGCGAGAGCGCTCCCGAAGCCAGCTGGGCCAACCGCGAGCGACACGGCGTAGACGCGAATGAGGATGCTGAGGAAGAGCATCACGACCAGAAACGCGATCCACGCTCGCCGCACGCGCGGCCGGTGCTCGCGCGCGACCTTGTAGGCGACCGGATAAGCGAGCACCAGCGCGGCGAGCGAAGCGATGAGGCTGAGCCGGAACGTGTCAGCGAAGTAGCGCGCGTAGGCCGGACGGAAGAGTTCGCCATAGTTGTCCAGCGTCAAGGGCGCGTCGCGCGCCGAGCCGACGCGCCCCGGAACAAACAGCCGCACGCTCTCGTCGCCGACCAAGATGAGCGGCGCGACCAGCAGCACGACCACGACCGCGATGGCAGGCAGGAGGAGCCCGCGACCGCGAGGCGCGCTCATCGGCGGATCAGCCCGTCTTTACATCAACGGCACGATCTCGGTTTCGAAACGCTTGACCGTGTCGTTGAGCTGCGCCGCCAGCACCGTGAAGTCGGGGAAGTACGCGTACTTCCCGAGCTCGTCGCCTTTGAAGGCGATGTTCTCTGCGAAGCCGGTCGATTTCGACTTACGGTTGGTCGGACCCTGGCCTAGCATCTCGTTGAATGCCTGGTTGTTCTCGGGGTCGATGAAGAAGTTGAGATAGTCCTTCGCCGCCTTCTTCTGCTTCGAGCTCTTGAGCACCACCCAGCCATCCTGGTACATGAATGCCTTCATCCCCTTCTCATCGGCCACGCGTGTCAGCACCTTGATCGGGAAGTTGGCGGACACCTTCTTCCACGGCGACATGTTCCAGAAAGCGACCGACGTTTCGCCCGTCGACATCGAGTTAATGAAGTCGGTCTCGGTGTTCGCCACGCGGCCGATGTTTCCGGACTTGGCAAGCTTCTTCAAAAGCTCCCACCCAGGCTCCATGTTCTTCTCGTTGCCTCCAGCGGATAGCGCGAGCGAGAGGAGCTGGAGGTTCGAGTTGATGCTGGGACCGGGCCAGCAGATCTGTCCCTTGAGCTTCGGATCGAAGAGCTGCTCGATCTTCTCGACCTTTACCGGCGCCTTGTCGCTGCGATAGCCCCAGAACATGCCGGCGAGGCTGCGCGGCACGTTCACGATCGCGCCGTTCTTGTCTTTGAAGAAATATTCGCTCGGCACGTCCCTGAGATTGGGGATTTCGTCCGGCGTCAGCGGCTCGAGCCATTCCTCGTTGACCATCGTCACGTACACCGGGTTCCAGGCGGCGACGATGTCGTATTTGGGATTGGGCCACGCAGCCTTGATCTTCGGCAGCACGGTGCCCGCGCCACCCGCGTGCAGATCCCAGGTGATGTCGACAGCCTTGTCGCCCGCGGTGATCTTGCGTGTCGCTTCGATCAGCGGACCGCCCCAGTCGATCCCGGTGAGCGCGACGGCTTGCGCGCGCGCGGGCAGGCTCGCCCCGGCGATCAAGGCGGCGCTGCTGGCAAGAAAACTACGGCGAGTGAAATTGCTCATGGCTTCGATTTCCTCCTGTTGGCTTCCGCGCGGCCTAATCGGGCCGTCGATACGTTGAACCCCCGTTCATGGGGCATCCGTCTACGTTCCGGAATCGGTTGGCTCCGATCCACTTCATCCCCATCGTGCAGAATCGTCGAGATCTTCTTCGCGTCGGCGAGGATTCCAATATCGGTGAGCGGATCGCCGTCGACGACGAGAATGTCGGCACGGGCGCCCTTCTCCAATGTCCCGACATCTCCCGCCCAGCCGAATGCCGCCGCGTTGCGGCTCGTCGCCGACTTGATCGCCTCCATCGGCCTCATGCCGACGACGTCGACGAAGATCTCCAGCTCCCGGGTATGCCAGTCCCCGTAGGGCGTCACCGAAAAGCCGGCCTCGGATCCCGCGAGGAGCGGGATCCCTGCCTCGTGCGCGCGCCGATGGATGTCGGCGAGCGCGTCGAGCTCGCGCTTTTTCACATCGATGTAATTGGGATCGACGCCGACGTCCTTCCCCCACTCCACGATGTTGGCGGTGAACGTGAATGTCGGACAGATCGGCGTCCCCGCATCGCGCACGAAGGCGATGTCCTCGGGGCGCATGTACGAGGCGTGGATCACCCAATCGACGCCTGCGCGGACAGCGGCGAGTACCGTGTTGGCGTAGCGCGCGTGGATCGTGACTTTGCGGCCGAGGCCGTGCGCCATCGCGACGATCGCGTGCATCTCTTCGTCGGAGAGACACGGCCCCGCGTTCCCGTGCCGCTCCTGCGCCTGGCTGTCGCCGCTGATCTTCACGAGGTCGACGCGATTCTTCACCTGCTGCCGCACTTCCTGCAGCATCTCGTCTCGGTTGTGGCAGAGCACGCCTTCGGCCGACACCGGCATCCCGAGCCACGACGGAAAATAATCGGCGAAACCTCCATCACCGACGATGTGCCGGCCCGCCGCGAAGATGCGGGGCCCGCGAAACATCCCGCTCGCGATCGCATCGCGCGCGGTCACGGCCACAAGCCAGGTCGAACCCGGATCGCAGAACGCGGTGACGCCCGCGCGCAGGACCTTAGCGCAATTCCAGACCGCGCGCACCGCCGCCCACTCCGCGCCGCCGTACACGTCGACCTCTTCGGCGGTCCGACCCTCGCCATAGCTGATGTGGCAATGCGCGTCGATCAGCCCCGGCAACACAGTCTTGCGCGCGGCCTCGATCACGCGATCCGCGCGCGTGGAAGCTTCAGGGGGCGCGCGAGGACCTTCCCACAGCGCAGCGATCCGGCCATCCTGCACGCGCAGCGAACAGTTCTCTCGCGGCTTGTCGGCGATGCCGTCGATCACGCTGCCGCCGATGATGTCGAGCGTTCCCTTCATGTGGCCACCGCAGCGGCATCGATGCCGTAGAGGCGAATCACGTTCCCGGAGACGATCGCCTTCCGATCCGCGTCCGGAATGCCCGCGAGGATCTCGCCAATGCGCTCCCGCGTGTGTGGATACGGACACGGCGGGTGCGGGAAGTCCGACCCCCACAGGATGCGGTCCACGCCGATCTCAAGGCGGAGCTTCCCCGCGAGCGGATCGTTGATGATGCCCACGAAGACGTTCTCATCGAGATACGCGCGCGCTGGACGCTTGAGTGGCGCCAGACCGGGAAACTTCTCGATCCGGTCGACGCGGTACTTGAGGATCGGCAGCCACGAGGCGTCGTACTCGGAGAGAAAAATCGTGAGCTTCGGGAACCGGTCGAAGATGCCGCCAAAGATAAATTCGTTGGCGAGCACCGGCGCCGCTTCGCCGAAGAGTTCGAGGAACGAACGAGGCACTTCGCCGCGCTCGTCGGCGCCATGGTAGGTGAACGGATCGCGCACGCGGCCCGTGACGATATGCAGCGTCACCGGGACACGCGCCTCCTCGGCGATAGCCCAGAAACCGTCATAGGCCGAGCTGCGGTACGGCGCCGCTCCGTCGATCGGTTGCGTTGGCACCATGATGCCGCGCGCGCCGCGCCGTACGATGCGCTCGGCTTCCTTCACTGCCCATGCGACGTCGTCGATGGGAACGATACCGACGCCTAGAAGTCGTTGCGGAGCGACAGCACAGTACTCGACGATCCAGTCGTTGAACACTTCAGCGCACGCACGCCGCATCGCGGGATCCGGAATCCGCGGCACCCACAAGGCAAACGTCGGGTTAAGCACCTCCGCGGAGACGCCGTCGGCCTTCATCAGCTTCAGGCGGAACACGGGGTCGCTCCCGGCCTGGACCAGCTCCTTCACCCGCGCATCGTCGCCCACCGCATTAACGAGCTCGTCGATCCTCGCCGCTTCGCCCGGGCGTCCGAGATAGAAGAACGTCCCCTCGTGGCCACCGAAGCCCTTTACGATGCGTGGCAACGCGTCGCCGAAGCGCTTGCCCAGAGTTTTGGTCCAGAGATCGCCCGGTTCGAGCACGTGCGAGTCGGCCGAGATGATGAGGTTTGCCGAGGAGTCAGTCATCGCACGATCCTGCTGCTGATGTCGCTGCGAACCGCGAATATACACCCGAAGCCTGGTGCCGAAGCCCTGCGCTTCATCGACCCGAGTCCCGCGTTTCAAGCAGAAAGGCCAGTGCGTCTGCCGTGAATTGCGGCGTGAAATTGAGCAAGCGATGCGGCGCGCCGGGATAAACAGAGCGTCGCGCGCCAGCGATATGGTCGCGCAGGTAATGCGCGTAGGACGGCGGCGCAACGGGATCGGAGCTACCCACCGCGATCCAGGTCGGGCAGCGGATCTCGGGCAACCGACGCCGCACGTCGTGCCCAAGGATTGCCCGGTAGTGACCGAGCAGGCCTACCTTCGATGGCGCATCGGCGCCGCGCCAGCGTGCGATGCGCAACGCGACCTCCTTTTCGATTTCCGCATCGTGGGCGTTGATGTACTCCTCGCCGAAGGCGCTGAATGCCGTGAACATCGCCCACAACTCGGGCGTGGTCTCTAGAAGGATCTTGACCAGGATTTCGTACCTGCGACGAAGATACGGCTCGACGTGCGAGAACGTGGAATAGAGCGAGAGCGACTTCACGCGCTCGGGCGCGTCGATCGCCATCTGCATGCCGATTGCGCCACCCAGCGAGTATCCCGCGACGTGCGCGCTCGACAGGTTTAGCGCAGAAAGCAAGGCGAACGCGTCGCGAGCGATGTCCGGGACGGTGTAGCCGGACTCCGGAATGTCCGACTGGCCGATGCCTCGCAGGTCGTAGGTGATGCACCGAAAATGGGCTGCGAAGGCTGGGACCTGGTCTCGAAACGCCGTGTGGTCCATGCCGTTGCCGGCGATGAGAAGCAAGGGCTCGCCCTCACCCACCGTCTCGTAGTACGTCCGTACCCCGTTGGTGTTCACGAACGGCATCGTTGGCTCACGCGATGAGGATGCAATCGCCAGGACGGAATACGACCATGAGCTGCGCACCCACGGCGGGAAGCGTCTGATCTCGGTTCTGTTCCACGCAGATGATCGTGCGGCCCGACGCGAGCTTGACCGCATGATGAATCTCCGAGCCGAGATACGCCGCACTCAAGAGCGTGCCCTGGACGAGGTTGAGACCCTCGCCGGGCGGTTCGTCGGCAGCGAAGATGCGCAGCCGCTCGGGCCGTACACAGAACTGCGAGATCTCGCTGTCACTCGACGCATCGGCAGCGACCACGAAGCGTCCTTCCGCGGTTGAGAATTCACGTAACGCGGGCGTGATCGCCTGTCCGAGCTTGCCTTCGAACCAGTTCGTTCGGCCGATGAACTCGGCGACGGTCCGTGTCCGTGGCGTGTGATAGATCGCGGCGGCGATGCCGCGCTGCAGGATACGGCCGTGATCCATTACGATGATCTCGTCGGCGAGGCTCATGGCCTCTTCCTGGTCGTGGGTCACGATCAGCGTCGTGCAATGCGCCGCCTGGAGGATTTGCTTGAGTTCGAAGCGCAGCTCCTGCCTGAGCTTCGCGTCGAGCGCCGAAAGCGGTTCGTCAAGCAGCATCACCTCGGGTGTGATCGCCATGGCACGGGCGAGTGCCACTCGCTGCTGCTGCCCGCCGCTGAGTCCCGCGGGCCGGCGACCTTCGAAACCCTCGAGATGCACGAGCGTCAGCATCTCCCCGACTCGGCGGGCGATCGCGTCTCTTGCATCGCCGCGCTGGCGCAGGCCGTACGCCACGTTCTGCTCCACGCTGAGATGTGGGAACAGCGCATAATCCTGA
Organism: uncultured beta proteobacterium; assembly: GCA_963745385.1. Classification (GTDB taxonomy): domain Bacteria; phylum Pseudomonadota; class Gammaproteobacteria; order Burkholderiales; family Casimicrobiaceae; genus PALSA-1003. The sequence continues at coordinate 60,029 of CAVUXI010000001.1, read as the reverse complement.
AAAACGAGACCGACGTTGCGCTCGTGCGGACGCACATCGCGCATATTGCGACCGCCGATCTCGATCGTTCCTTCGTCGGGGTCGACAAATCCCGAGATCATGCGCAGCGTTGTGGTTTTGCCGCAGCCGCTAGGCCCGAGCAGCGCGAGGATCTGCCCGCTGCGCACCGAAAACGAGACTTCGCTCACGGCTGACGTGTTGCCGTAGCGCTTGCTCACGTTGCGCAGCTCGAGAACGGTGCTGACCATCGCTACGTCTTGTAGTAGCCCGCGCCGATCACGCGATCGATGCCGGCAACCCAGTCGAGCACTAACATCAGCGCGACCGATGCGCCCATGATCAGGACGGCGACTGCAGCGATCGTCAAGTCGAAGTTTGCATGCAGCATGCTGACCAGCGCCACCGGCAGCGTGTAGCGGTCGGGCCCGGACAGAAATATGCTCACCGCGACGTCGTCCAGCGAGAACACGAACGCAAAGATGGCGCCTGCGGCGATGCCCGTACGCGCCAAAGGAAACGTAACCGTCCAGAACGTCTTGGTGGGGCTGGCGCCGAGTGACTGCGCGACTTCACGAAGCGACGGGCGAATCCCCCCGAGCGCCGCGAGCACAGTGCGAACGGCGTAGGGAAACGTGATCAGCACGTGCCCGCCAAGCAGTCGCAGGAACGTGTCGTCCAGACTTACGCGCGAGTAAAAGAGCAGCAGCGCGAAGCCGATGACGACACCCGGCACGATGAGCGGCGAGAGGAACAGCGAGATCGCAAGCTCCGCGAGCCGGCCCGGCAACCTGTCCAGCGCGACCGCCGCGGAGACTCCGAGGGCGGTAGCGATCAAAGCGGTGAGCGATGCGAGCTGCAAGCTGGTGCTCAGCCCCTTCACGAGATAGGGATCGGAAAAGAACTTCTCATACCACCGCAAGGAAAGCTCGGATGGAGGAAAAGACCCCAGATAATCGCGGGCGTCGAAGGACATCGAAAGCGTCATGACGAGCGGCAGGAGCAAGAGAAGCACAGTCGCAATGATCATGCCGCCCGCGGCGATGCTGGCGACATCGTCTGCGACCCGCTGTCTTTTGTGGCGGTTGCCCGGGGACATTCAAAGGGTCCGGTGCTTTGCGAACGTTTCTGCGACCACCGCTCCGGAACGCAAAGCATCTCTCACCGCGCCTTCCGCATTGACTTTCTCCCACGCTTTGCCTAGCGGTTCCTCGGCCAGCGCCTGCGGAAGCGCAGTGCTCAACGAGCGTCTGATGCTAACTGTGACGCACGCGCTTTAGATATGGGAGCCAACGCTCGCCAAAACGCGCAGCTCCTCCGGCTCCAGCTTCGGCCCATCTAGCGTGCACCGGGTATCTTGCGTCTCGCCAGTACGAAATCGCGCTATGACCGGCATCAGCTCCGGCTTCACGTGTCGGCTGCTCGAGCCATTGAACAGGTGGCCCAACAACCCGCGGTTGAGATCGCTTGTATTGAGAAACCAGTCGGCGATTGGAAACGTGAGGTTCATGTTGAAATGCATCATGATCCCCATGTTGTGGTGTGCGGTGTGGTGGCGCCGAATGGTGTTGATGAATGGCATGTTGCGTACGAACCAGTTGTCGTGAATATGGCAGCAAAAATGGAAAGTTTCGTAGGTCATGTAATAGCCGACCATCGTCATGAACACGATATAACCGGCGTTCGGATTGACGAGCAGCCCGGTGAGCATGCCTAGGAGGCCGCCGAACACGCCCAGTACCATAAGCACTCGCCACGGGAAGAACACGATGCGGAATTCGCGCGTCGTATCGATGGTGGCGTCGTTGTCGGTAAAATACTGGTGGTGTTGCCGTGTGTGCCGCTCGAAGATGGCGCGGAGTGCGAAAACGTCGACTCTGCGATGCATGACGTATTTGTGCATCCCCCATTCGACGAAGTTGCCGCCGATGAAGGTCGGAATGATGAACAACCACTCCCACGTCGGCGCTTGCAGCCTCGTTGCGCAATATGCGATCGCGGCGATCCCGGCCGCGTACATGACGCCGATATGCACGAGCCCGTTGTAGAGGGGACTGATGTCGGATTTGTACTGTTCCCGGAATCTGCGCTGGCGCTCGGTCATCATGGTCGGCCTCCCGGCTTGCACGCTGGTAACATAACTGATATATTAGTGGTCGACCAGTTGTTTTGTCAATGCGTGTCGCCAAAATACGAACGCGTGAATGACCTCGCCAGCACGCGTGATGTCATGGTGCATCGCGGATTGCGGACCATTGGTCGCCGAAGGCTCTCGATCCCGCCACCGCTTTCAAAGGCAAAGTGAGCGCGCATGCGCGTAGATTGCAAGCATCGGCCTTCAGACGTTAGCACGGTGCGCAGATGCTCCGCCGCTCACATCTTCGCCGCGCGATGAAGCTTCCGAACGTAGTCACGGATCGGCGTCTGTCTGAGCGGATCAAGACCGAAGTGCTCGTCGTCGGAGGCGGCGCTGCAGGGGTAGCGGCGGCCGTCACCGCTGCGCGCCGGGGATTGCGCGTCATACTCCTCGAGCGCTACGGCTTTTGCGGCGGTGGGGCCGTCGCTGGAATGTCCGGGACGATCTGCGGCATGTTCATGGCGAGCGAAGCCCCGAGTGCGCCGCCACAACATCTCGTGCACGGCTTCGCTGCTGAGTTCGCCCGACGGATGACTGCTGCGGGTGGGCTCACGCCGCCCGTGCGCTATGGTAAGACTTTCACTCTGGTCCACGATCCGCTCGTCTGGCGCAGCGTCGCCGATGCTTTGCTCGGCGAGGCTGGCGTGCGGATGATGTTTCACGTGACGGCTACTGAAGTTCTGCTCGAAGGTAACGAGCGCGTCGCCGGCGTGCAGGCCTTTACCAAGCAAGGCAAGTTTCGCATCGAGGCCGCTCTCACCATCGACGCCAGCGGCGATGCGGACGTCTTCGCGATGACTGGATTGCCGACGGCGATGGGCGACCGCGGTGTCGTGCAAAACCCCACGATGATGTTCAGGATCCAGGGCGTCGACGTCCCGCGTTTTGTCGCCGCCTATGGGCTCGATACCATCATGGACGCAACCGTGTCGCGCAAGATCGTGGAGCTCAATGCAACGGGCGCGTATGCGCTTCCCCGCGCCAAGATCTTTCTGTTTCCGACGCCGCGTCCCGGCGAGCTTTTGTGCAACTGCACCCGGATCGTCGGAGCCGACGGCCGTGAGCTCAACAGCATCTTCGTGTCCGATTTCACGGAAGCGGAAATCGAGGGACGGCGGCAGGTCGCCGAGTATGCCCGTTTCTTCCGCGATCACCTCGTCGGCTGCGAGCGCTGCTTCGTCAACGATACCGGCGTTCAGGTCGGTGTGCGCCAGAGCCGTCAGATCGCCGGCATGTACATCCTTGCCAATCGCGACGTCGCTTCAGGGACCAAGTTTGCGAGCGGAATTGCACGATCCGCGTGGCCGATCGAGCTTCACGCCGGCGCGAAGCCGCGCCTGTCGTGGCTGATCGACGATTACTATGAGATCCCGTACGAATGCTTCGTGCCGAAACGGGGGGAGTCGTTGCTCGCAGCCGGACGCTGCTTGTCAGCGGAGCACGAAGCCATGGCGTCGGCGCGTGTGACGGCGCAATGTTTTTCGTATGGACACGCGATCGGCCACGCCGCTGCAATTGCCGTCCGCGAGCGCCTCGCACCTCGCAACATCGACGGCGTCGCCGTTCGCGATGCGCTCAACCGCGATGATGCCCAGCTCGGATCGACGCCGTGCGAAGCATGGACAGACGCGGTATCGGTCCGTTCCGACGCGTGAGTTGAACACATCGTCGATCGCCGGATCCATCGTGCCGCAATGAAACCCATCGTCCGACACTTCAACGGGAGCAGGTGATGGATCAAAAACCTCGCGAACACAATCCGCCGGAATACGTTCACCGCGACGAACGGGAATGGGAGACGATCCGATGGCCGGGACAGACAGGCAAGATGCTGTTTCATCCGAGCAACGATCGTCCGACCGAGCCGAATGCCGGCATCGTCCGCTACGAGCCGGGCAGCCACCATCCTCGACATGAGCACGACTTCGCGCAGGTCTGGTACATCCTTTCTGGGGAGTTCCGGATCGGCGGCCGCGTTTACGGTCCGGGCACGATGGTCTACCACGCGGATCCGCACTTCGAGCAGGACCTTTTCACGGAAACGGGCGGAGAGATGCTGTTCGTGCAGTACCAGGGACCCGCGACCGGAGGACGGCCGATTTACGACGGCCGCTTCAATATGCGCGACCGCAAGCGCGTTGAAGAAGAGCGGACCGACGTTTGAGCGCCCCGAAGCACTCAAGGGAAAAGATCGTGGAACCGCCCGCTCGCAAGAAGCGCACGATCGGCGAGATCCGGGATTCGAAGAAGACCGGCGAAAAGATGGTGTACACCTCCGTACCCGATTACACGTCGGCGCGGTGGGCCGAAATGGCGGGCATCGACGTCGCTGTGGTTGGCGACAGTCTCGCGATGGTGGCGCACGGACATCCGAACACCATCCCCGCCACGATGGACATGATGATCATGCACGCGGCTGCGGTGCGGCGTGGCGCGCCCAATACGTTCGTGCTCGGCTGCATGCCCTACCAGAGCTACAACACGGTCGATCGTGCGCTCGTCAATGCCGCCCGTTTCATGCAGGACGCGGGCTGCGATGCAGTCAAGCCGCAAGGCGGGAAATCGCAGGGACCGATCCTGAAGGCGCTTGTCGATGCGGGAATTCCGACCGCATCGCATATAGGGCTGACGCCGCACACGATCGCGGTCTTCGGGGGTTTCAAGATCCAAGGCCGCACCGCCGAGGCGGCGATGAAGATTCTCGAGGATGCGCTGGCCATCCAGGATGCGGGTTGCTTCATGCTCGAGTTCGAGGCCGTGCCGGCGCCCATCGCGAAGGTCATCTCGCAGCAGCTCGAAATCCCCACGATCGGAATCGGCGCGGGCGTCGGCACCGACGGTCAAATCCTCCTGAGCTATGACCTGCTCGGCGTGTTCACCGATTTCAAGCCCAAGTTCACCAAGCGCTTCGCCAACCTCACCGAGGTCGCCGTCGCCGGCCTTTCGAAGTACGCCGAGGAAGTCAGAGCAGGCCGTTTTCCCGACGACGATCACAGCTACTCGGTCGACGCGAAGGAATTCGAGACTTTCCTAAACCTTGTCGAGCGGCGCAAACATGCGTGATGAGCGCATCCTTTCATCCGAGGGTCGCGGAGTGACTCGAAGGCCCAAGGCCGCCGTCGGCGGCGATAATGGTGTCGATGTCAGCCTGCTGCTGGAAGTCGAGCCGAGCTTGACCGAGCGAGCCTACTCCATGCTCGAGGAAATGATCGTCACTCTCAAGCTTGCTCCCGGCAGCGCGATGTCGGAAGCGCGCCTCAGTCAGGCTCTCGGCATCGGCCGCACACCCATTCGCGAGGCGTTGCAGCGATTGGCGCGCGAGCGGCTCGTGACGATCCTGCCACGGCGGGGCATCATGGTGTCGGAGATCAACGTCAAGAGCCAGCTGCGGCTGCTCGAGGTCCGTCGCGAAGTCGAACGTCTGGTAGCCAGGAGCGCCGCGCGCCGCGCTCTTCCGGCGGAACGCGCGCGTTTCGCGGAGATCGCTCGCATTTTCGAGCAGTCCGCGAAATCCAACGACGAAACAACGTTCATTCGCACCGATCGTGAATTCAACGAGCTCTGTTCCCTCGCGGCGCGCAACGAATTCGGCGCCGGCGCCATGTCGCTGATGCATTCGTTGTCGCGTCGGTTCTGGTTCATCCACTACCAGCAGGCCGCCGATCTTCCGGTGACCGCCAAGCTGCACGCCAATATCGCGCGCGCGATTTCAAAAGGAGACGAGCACGCGGCCGCGACCGCCCTCGACCGATTGATCGATGAGATCGAGCAGTTCACCCGTGCAACCGTCGGAGCCGAGAGTTGAAAGCGCCAAGCGCTGGGTCGGGAAGGGGCCCATTTCTGTGGGCGCGACCAAGCATCGACAGCGCGCTCCGCTCCGTTCTCGTGTTCGCACGATATTCGCCGCATGCGCGTTGCGTCCGGGCCAAACGCGTAAACCGAGGAATTCCATGACACCCGAACAGATACTTTCAATCGCCCCTCGTGTGCTGACCCAACGTCAGCGCGAAGGCTACTTCGAAGACGGTTTCATCCTGCTCGAGAAGGTCGTTCCGGACGAGTGGCTCTCCAAACTGCGGTCGGCGACCGAGCGCTTGGTTGAAAGGAGTCGCTCCGTGCGTCAATCGGACGCCGTGTTCGACCTGGAGCCCGACCATACGCCGGCAGCGCCGCGACTGCGTCGTGTCTCGAGCCCCGTGGACCAGGATCCCGTTTTCTGGGACTACTTGTCGGAATCGTTCCTGGGCGACATCGTCGCGGACCTCGTGGGGCCCGATGTGAAGTATCACCAGTCGAAGCTCAACTTCAAATGGGCCAAGGGCGGCGCCGAAGTGAAATGGCACTACGACATTCCTTTCTGGCCGCACACCAACTATTCGCCGCTCACGGTCGGGACCTACCTCTACGATTGCGAGATGGACCAGGGCCCGGTCGGGTTCCTGCCGGGAAGTCATCGGTGGAAGATGCCCAGCCAGTACGACGAGGACGGGCGCTGGATCGGCTGCCTGCGTGAGCGCGACGTTGCGGCGATCGATGTCGGCAAAGCGAAGTACATGGTGGGGCCGGCGGGCTCGTTGACCATTCACAATTGCCGCACTCTGCACGGTTCGCCGGCGAACACGTCCGACAAGGGAAGGCCGTTGCTGCTCTACGTCCTCACCTCCGCCGATGCGTTTCCCTACACGCCCAATCCGATTCCGTCGCCGAAGTACGACGCCGCGATGATTCGCGGGAGGCCCGCTCGCTTCGCGCATATCGATCCGATTCCGTGCGAGGTGCCTCCTGACTGGTCGCACGGTTACACATCCATCTTCGCGTTGCAGCAGCGCGAAGACTCGCAAGCCGCGCCGGCCGACGCAACCATGTAGCACACGTGGGAGACAGCGAAATGAGATCGCAACTCGCGCAGGCACCCTGCCCTGCGAAAGCCGCAAGCGTCGATCGCCATTGCTTCAGTTCGAACGCGAATGATATGTTTCCATGAGAATCACCGATCGATTGCGGCCAGCCGAAGCGCAGCCCGTCAACTAAACAATTCATAATTTTTGGAGGAACCGTGAATATTTCAGTCCCGTCAGTTAGGTTTTTCATTGCACTGGGTTTCGCCGCATGGACGATTGCCTCCAGTGCGCAAAACGTCGTCAAGATCGGCGAAATCGAGGCGCAGACCGGCTCGCTCAATACGTACGGATGGATGGGATCGCAGGGCATGCGGATGGCCGTCGACGAGATCAACAAGGCAGGCGGATTCCAGGTCGCCGGCAAGACGTACAAGCTCGAGCTCGTCAATCCAGACACCCAGGGCAATCCGCAGCAAGCGCTGATCCAGCTCAAGAAAATGCTCGAAGAGGACAAGGTCAAGTACGTGTTCGGCCCCTTCCTGACCAACGTGTACAAGGGCATCGAGCGCTACGCGAGGCAGCATGACGGCAAGTTCCTGATGATGGGCGGCGCGACGCAGATCCACTTCGAACTCGGCAAGCCCGGACAACGGCTATCTCGTGCGCACGTGGAACTGGGACGCCGGCGCAAGCGGCTTCGGCACGCTGATGGTCGACTATCTGAAGAAGAAAGGCGTAAAGAAGGTGGCGATGCTGATGCAGAACGACGCCTTCGGACACGTCGCCGCGGACATCTATCGCGAGGCTTTCAAGGCCGCCGGCATCGAATTCCAGGAAAACTGGTTCGAGCCGGGCACGAAGGATTTCTCGGCGGTGCTCTCGAAGATCAGCGCGGAAAAGCCGGATTATCTCTTCCCCGGCTACACCGATGCCGTGCTCTACGACATCGTTCAACAGGCGACGCAGCTCGGGCTGACCAAGTTCTGGCTGGTGCGCGGTTCGCTTGGTCCGGCGCTGAAGAACAAGGACTACATCGACGATTACGTCGCCTATATTCCGAAGTATTTCGAGGAAGCGGAAAAGACCGAGCCGAAGGTGAAGAAATTCGTCGAAGCCTACAAGGAGTTCTACAAGACCAAGGATTTTCCCTACGATCAGGCGCCGCTGTGCTCGTCGTCCTGCTACGACCACGTCTTCATGCTGGTAGAGGCGATGAAGCGCGCCGGCACGGTCGACGACGTCGCCAAGGTCAAGCAGGCGCTGGTGTCGTTCACCTATGAGGGCGTCTGGAACATCCGCTACGACAAAACCGGCGAAGAGGTGTTCGACTTCGACGTCGTCGACGTGACGAAGGGTGGCAAGATCACAGTCAATCACCAGCAGCCCAAGTAGGGCATGCTGCAGCTCGTCGTAGGGCAGCTGCTCAACGGCGTCATCGTCGGAACGCTCTATGGGATCATCGCACTGGGCGTGACGCTGACCTTCGGCATCACCGGCATCGTGAACTTCGCCCTCGGCGCGTTCATGATGCTGGGCGCCTATATCGCCTGGTATCTCACCGACGGCGTCGGCATCCCCTACCCGCTCGCGGTTCCCCTGGCGGTTCTTTGCATCGCAATTCTTGGACTGGCAGTCGACCAGCTGCTGTTCCGGTTCACTCGCAACAACCTCATCAACGGCCTCATCGTCTCGATCGGGCTGATCTCGGTGATCGTCGCCATCGTTCTCATGATCTGGACCACCACGCCGCAGAACATGCACTACGTGCTGCCCGGCGTGTTCCGGATCGGCGGCGTGATCGTGCCGAAAATGAAGGCGGTCGTCTTCGCGGTGCTGCTGGGCGTCATCCTCGCGACGTACGCCGCGCTGACGCGCACCTGGGCGGGTCGCGCTGCCTACGCGTACGCGCAGAATCCCGAAGCCGCCGCGCTGATGGGAGTGCGCACCGGCGTCCTGCAGGCGGGCGTTGTCGTCTATTCCACCGCGCTCGCGGGCCTGGGCGGTGCGCTCTACGCGAGCCTGTATTCGATCACGCCGAGATTGGCGGCGGGTACATCCTCAAAGGCGGTCGAAGCCGCGATCCTCGCCGGCATCGGCAGCGTGATGGGATCGTTCGTCGGTGGAATCATCATCGGCGTCACCGAGGGCATCGGCTCGATATTCCTGTCCTCGGCGTACAGCGATGCCTATGGACTGGTATTCCTGGTGCTGATCCTGCTGTTCAAGCCGGCCGGCCTCTTCGGCTCGAACCGATGAAATCGCTGCTGATCTGGTTTCCGTTGTTGTTGGTGCCCGCCTTCATCGATAACAACGTGGTCCTGACCATTCTGATCTTCACGTTCATCCTCGGCATCCTCGCGATCAGCTTCAACCTGATCTTCGGCTTCACCGGCCAGCTGTCGATGTTTCATGCCGCAGCCTTCGGGCTGTCCGCCTACGCGACCTATCTGTCGATGACTCATTGGGGCCTGTCGTTCTGGCTCGGAATGGTCGTAGGCATCGTGTTCGTCACGCTGATCTCGATCGTCATCGGCGCGATCTGCTTCCGGTTCAAGCTCCGGGAGCTCTATTTCGCAATCGTGACGCTGGCTTTTTCCGAGATTGCGCGGCTGGTCATTCTCAACTGGAACAGCTTCACCAACGGCTCGCTCGGCATCAACTTTACCCTGACGCCGAACCTCTGGTTGCCGGGGCGCGGCGTGATTCCAGTCGCCGGCACGCTGATGTGGTACTACCTGAGCCTCGTCGCCGTCATCCTGGCCGTCCTTCTCTACTCCCGCATCGTGCACTCGTGGATGGGCCGATGCTTCGCGTCGATTCGATTGAACGACGAGCTCGCCGACACGCTCGGCATCAACGTCTTTCGCTACAAGCTGATCTCGTTTGTGGCGGGCAACGCCGGCGCGGCGGTCGCGGGCAGCCTTTACTCGTTCTACATCAGCTACATCGACCCCGGGTATTTCTCGATCGACCAGTCGCTCGCGATCATCGCGATGGCGCTGCTCGGCGGACGCGAGTTCGTCGCCGCACCGCTCGTGGGAGCGCTCGTGCTCACGGCGCTGCCCCACGTGATCGATGTCAACGCCGAAGCGCGCCTTCTGATCTACGGCCTCATCCTGATCCTGACCATTCTGCTGATGCCTCGCGGCATCGTCGGCGTCCTCGCGAGGCAGCGCCGTGTTGCTTGAAGTGCGCAACCTCACCAAACGCTTCGGAGGTCTGACAGCCGTCTCGGACCTGTCGTTTGGTCTCGAGGAAGGCGACATCGTCGGCGTCTTCGGACCCAACGGCTCCGGCAAGACCACGCTCCTCAATCTCATTTCGGGTGTCTATCTGCCGACCGAAGGCGAGTTGATGTGGAAGGGACGCGCGTTCAATGGCAGGAAGCCGCACGAGATCGCGGAAGCGGGCATCGTGAAGACGTTCCAGAATCCGCAGCTCTTCGACGAGCTTTCGGTCTTCGACAACGTTGCGATCGCCGGGCACCTGCGACTCAAGCGCGAAGCAGGGTGGCGGCGCGCCGCTACGCTGCTGCCGGGGCGTCGTCGCGCCGATAATCTTGCGCCGCGGATCGATCAAATCCTGCGTCTGTGCCGCCTCGAGCGGTTCCGCGACCAGCCGGCGAGCAGCCTGTCCTATGGCGGCGAAAAAATGCTGGGGGTCGCCATGGCATTGATGTGCGATCCGAAGGTGCTGCTGCTGGACGAGCCGGGGAGCGGTCTCGGGCACGACGAGATCCGCAATCTGGACGAGGTGCTTCGCGAGCTGCGCCACCACGGGATGACGCTGTGCGTGATCGACCATCGCGTGGGATTTCTCGGCAAGCTCGCCGATCGCGCAATCGTCATCCATCATGGCGCCAAGATCGCCGAGGGCCCGCCCGACGCGGTCCTGCGCGACGCAGCGGTCATCGAGGCCTATCTCGGCCGCACCCATCGCAATCATGCTTGAGCTTTCCCACGTGGACGTTTATTACGCGAAGAACCACGTTCTCAAGGGCGTGACGCTCAAGGTGAACGACGGCGAGGTGGTGGCGCTGGTCGGCGCCAATGCCGCGGGGAAGACGACCACGCTACGCACCGTCATGGGATTGAAGGCGCCCGCCGCCGGGTCGATTGTCTTCGAAGGCAAGAGGATGAACGACGTGGCGACCAACGAACGAGTGCATCGAGGCCTCGTGCTGGTCCCCGAAGGCCGCCAGATTTTCCCGAAATTCACGGTTATCGAGAATCTGTTGATGGGCGCTTACCACCGTCGCGATCGCAACCATCTCGATGGCGATTTCGACACATTATTCGCAAATGTTTCCGCGCCTCGCCGAGCGGCGCAGCCAAAAAGCGGGCTCGATGTCGGGTGGCGAGCAGCAAATGCTGGCGATCGCCCGCGGACTCATCGCCAAGCCGAAGTGCCTTTTGCTCGACGAACCGACGCTCGGTCTCGCCCCGATCCTCGTCGAGGAGATCGTCCGCATCATCCGAGCTCTTGTCGATGGAGGTATGACGGTCCTTCTGGCGGAGCAGAATGCAGCCATCGCGCTCGGTGTCGCGGATCGCGCGTATGTGCTGGAAACGGGAAGGGTCTCGCTGGAGGGAAGCGGCGCCGAGCTTGCCGGCGATGAGGCGGTGCGGCGAAACTACCTGGGCACTTGAGCCGTCCAAACGTTCAACGGAGAAGCGTCATGGCGAACGTTCTTAGCTCCTCGCAAATCGAGCAATACCGGCTCGACGGCTGCGTCTTCCCGATCCGCGTGATGCCGGAGTCCGATGCACTGGCATTGAGGAAGCGGCTCGAAGCCTTCGAAGCAACTGCCGGAGGGCCTCTGCGCGGCGACTTGCGCCACAAATCGCATTTGCTTTTCTCGTGGCTGAGCGACCTGGTCCGCGACACCCGCATCGTCGACGCCGTGGCCGATCTTTACGGCCCCGATCTGCTGTGCTGGACGACCAACTTCTTTATCAAGGAGGCGAACAACCCGGCGTTTGTCTCCTGGCACCAGGACTCGACGTACTGGGGATTGAGCAGGCCGGACGTGGTGACGGCGTGGGTGGCCTTCACGCCCAGCCATCGGGCGAACGGCGCGATGGAATTCATTCCGGGCACGCATACGTCGGATCAGATCCCGCATCGCGACACCTTCTCCAAGAACAACCTTCTGACCCGGGGGCAGGAAGTCGCCGTCGAAGTGGATGCATCGCAAGCCAGGCTGATCGACTTGCAGCCAGGGGAAATGTCGCTGCATCACGTTCGGGTCGTGCACGGGTCGCCCCCGAATCCGTCAGATGACCGGCGCATCGGCTTCGCCATTCGCTACATCCCGACCAGTGTGCGACAAGTCGCCGGTGAGGACAGCGCCACGCTGGTGCGCGGCACGGACCATTATCATCATTTCGAGCTCGAGCCGCGTCCCTCACGCGACATGGATCCCGAATTCGCCGCGTTGCACAAACGGATTACTGAGCGCAACGCCAGGATTCTCTACCGCGGCACCGATATCAAGAGCTACAACGATCCGAAATCCTTGCCCACTCGCGCCGGGTGAAAAGAGGACATTCTTCGTTGCGCTAATCCCGGCCGCCTCCGCGTTCGGGCGCGGGACGATTGCCAATGTGTTGAAGCGCAACGGTATCGAGCCAGCGCCCGAGCGCAGTCGAACGAACGCCGTGATCGACGTTTCAGATTGGCCAAGGCTCCTTGAATTCGCGTGTATCCCCACCCTCGATTCTCCTGCGCCATGCGTACGATCAGCTCCGAGATGTGACGCATGATGCCCGGCCGTCCCACCCCTCGTCGCTCGGCAAAGTTCCACTTCTGCGCAACCAACCGCCGATGCCACCTTAACAGGGTGTCCGGAGAGACGACAGTGTCGAGTTCGAGCAGCGCCGTTCGGCCCACGGCTTTAGCCTTCCGCGCCAGGAAAGCGCGCTCGGCGTCGGTGAAACGGATGCGGCGGCCCCTGAGTCGTTTCTTGAGCAGTCGGTTCTCAGCTTGCAGAAATTCGATGACGATCAGTTGATGGCGATGAACCCAGCCAGCGGCGATCATCAACAGAAACGACAGCAGCGGTGGCACCGAGCCCATGCCCGCATTCTACCGTCCCGCCCTCGTTCGTAATTTTGGACAGGACGGGCGTAGACGGTCGGAATAGCGGCAGCCCGGCGTTCCAGTTTCTGAGCATCGCCAGAATCAGTTCGTCGTCCAACGTGTCCCGCCAGGAGTCGAGGATGCTGCGCAGATCGACGTTGGCGCCAAGATCGCGCACCGCCCGCCGGGCTTCGTCTCGAGTAGTAGGTCGCGCTGATCCGCCGAGCTTGTCGATGGCCCGGTGGATCTCGGCGACGATGCAATCGGCTCGAACCCGTTGCCAACGCGCTCGAGCCGAAGTGTTAGCTATGTCTTCGGTATAAACCGTTAACTAAGTGACCAGAATAGACCGTAATTGGACGATCGAAGACGCCAAGCTTGAACAGAGCGTTTGCGCAAAACAGTCGACATGTACAGCTATGAAGCTCATTCACTTGGTTCTGCCTCATTGGACGTTGCACGGCAGCCGTTTGCTGAGCGGATTATGCAACTTTCGGTTCAGAAACTACTCTTGCCGAAGCCGAAGATGTACGTATCGCCAGCAGCGTTCTTGTACGAGTAATTGAACGACTCCAGGTAGCCGGGTACGTCGACAGCATTGTTGTCGATCGCCGCCTGATTCGCCGGAATCGACATCACCAACTTGCCGCTCGGTTGGAAGCGCCCGCGTAGCAGATCGATCAACGCCTGCGCCGTGACGTCGTATGTGCCGATCACGGCGGAAGCCTGCGGCTCGACGTTGTCCATCACCCACGCGGTGGCCAAGTTGGTAGCGAGCACCGTGGGCACGGTCGCCTCGATCTGTTGCACGTGGGCGACATCGATGCCGGTCGTCGTCGACAGCGCAATGTCGATCCTCGACTTGTCCGCAAGCTCGACCTGGTTCGGAAATAGCCACAGCAATGCCGCGTTCGCCTGAGCAACGTTGTCGACGACGTGCACGACCGGATCGTTGGCGAAGAGTGCCTTCAGGCTCGCCGTCTGGGTGGCCGCCGCGGTGCCCGACGTCACGACTTCGACGTAGAGGTTCACAGGGTTCGTGAATGGCAAGACATGTCGGTCGTTGCGCATCAGGACGATCGACTCACGATGCGCTTGATCTGCCACCATCTGCGCTCCAGCAGATCTCGCGACGACCTGCGCCTGGGCCGGGTCGACATACGGGTTTTCGAACAGACCAAGATTGAACATCTCGGTCAGAAGAAAGCGCACCGACGGATTGAGGTCCGCTTCGGTCAGCAATCCTTGGTTCACCGCATCGATCATGCCCTGCGGAATCGTGCTTTCCGAGAATAGGTTGACGCCAGCCTTCACCGCCTTGGCATAGCGCTGCGGCACGGTCAGAGACTCCACGCCCCAATCCGTGCAAACACCAGCCGGCGGATTGCACATAACGCCCGAGTCCGTATTGATGTAGCCCTTGAAACCCATGTACCCGCGCAGCAGCGTCGTGATCAAGGTCTTGTTGAACGCAGCGCCGACCTCCTCGAACTGCTGCGTCGGCGACTGCCACCAATCGCTCGGAAGCTGCACACTACTGAGATCGTTCGAGGGTATCGGGTAGTACGACATCACGGCGCTCGTGCCGGCGTCCACCGCAGCCTGGAACGGCACGATGTGGTACGCGAACAGGCTGCCAGGTGTGGGATACGCAGTGAACCGTCCCTCGAAGTTGTGTGCGTCGAGTCCGTTGGGCTGCGGTCCGTGACCCGGAAAGTGCTTGATAGTCTGGGCAACCGAATCGGGACCGAGCTGCTGTCCTTGGAAGCCAAGCACGATGCTGCGTGTGATCGACGCGTTGAGCTGCGGGCCTTCGCCGAAGGTGGTGCGGTTCCGGGTCCAGCGCGGCTCGGTCGCGACATCGACCTGGTAACCGTAGTCTTTACGAATGCCAGTCGCACGCCATTCGGCACGTGCGATTTCCGCGAAGTCCTTGATGAGCTGCGGATCGTTGGTCGCGGCCATGCCGAGTGTGCCTGGCCATACGGAGAACAGCCCGGTGCCGCCGCCCGGCTCGAACACCGCGTTGCCACCGCCGAGGTTGTTGAGGGGATTGGAGTTGATCACCAGCGGAATGCCCAGTCGCGTCCCCTCTGCCACCTTCTGCCAATCATTCAGCGATGACGCAGCCGCGCCCGCGGTTGCGAACCCGCCGCGCAGGGTCAGATAGTGGATCTGTTGGTTCTGGATGATATTGAGGTTCCCGGTCTGACTGAATGAGACGATGTGCATCAGCCCGACTTTTTCCGCCAACGTCATCCGCGACAGAAGGTCTTCGACACGCTGCGCTACTGGCAGGCGCCAATCCTCATACGGGTCCAGCTGGCCGTTGCCATTCAAATCCTTGAACGAGCTTCCGTCGATCGTCATGATCGGCTTGACCGTCGCGTTGACCGTGATTGCCTTCAGGACGCGAGCCGTCCCATGCGCAATCATCATGGTCGCCGCGCCATTACATTGCAACGTCCCGGTAACGATACCGTCCCACGAATCGAAGGCCGGCAAAATCGCCGACAAGTCGCTCTTGTTGAACGCCGCTTTGTATAAGTGTGCGTCGTTCGCCACAAACAGCGGCGTGGCCGGACCGATGTGCAGGTTAGTCAACGTGCAACCAGCAAGGTCGCCGGTTGTGGCGCTAAGCGACACCGTAACAAAGCCTGGCGAGCGCAGATCGATGGTGTCAGGGAAGAACCGAGCCTGCACCGTCGGTAATGATTGCGCCGCGGCGAAAGGCGTCGCGACCATTACCGCCAGCAATACGAATGCGGCCCGAGCTCGAGCCGGAAAGCGTCCATCGGATCTGTTCATGAATATCCTCCTCGAAAATACGAACAAAGCAAACTGCAAGCGCCTTGCGTTTGGCCCCTGCTATTGATAATGTCAACGAACCGTTACGTCCAATACCTTTTTTCCTGATATCGATACGCCTTCGGTATCAACGAGTGAAGACGACCATGGATCTGCGGCAATTGCGATACTTCGTGACCGTTGCCGAAGAACGAAATTTTGGTCGCGCCGCCGCGCGTCTTCATATTTCGCAACCTCCGATCACGCGGCAAATCAAGAGGCTCGAGGCCGAACTCGGGGTGTTGCTGTTTGAGCGGACACACTGGGGAGTGAATCTGACGCCAGCCGGCGATGAGTTGCTGGCCCGCGCCGTCCAAATCGAGGCTCTCGTCGACTATACGTCGGATCGCGCGCGCCGAGCTGGATTGGGCGCCATAGGGCGGCTGGATGTCGGGGTATTCGGGACAGGTGGAATCAGTATCGTTCCCGCGATCCTTCGTCGTTATTTGAAGTCCCATCCGGATGTGGAGATCATCGTGCTCAACGTACCTCAGCCATCTCAGCTGGTGGCGTTGCGGCAACGGCGGATATTGATCACGTTTGACCGTTATCTACCCAACGACTCGGATCTGGCGGTGGAAACGGTTGCGCAGGAATCGTTGACGCTCGCTCTGTATAAGACGAACCCCCTCGCCCGGCTGCCCGTCATACCCATTAACGCGCTTGCGGGGGAGCCGATGGTGATGGCACGGGACGCAGGCCACCGGCAGTGGCTCACCAACTTGTGCAACGCGCACGGTTTCGAGCCAAAGGCCGGTCAATTTGCGGGCGATATGGTCACGGGTGTCATAATGGCGTCGAACGGATTCGGCGTACAAATCGTTCCCGAGTCCGTGCAAGCACTTCAGTTACCCGGTCTGGTATATCGCCCGCTGACGTCGAAAGTGCGTGCGTATAGTGCGATGGAGCTTCAGTGCGCATATCTCAGAGATGAGGCATCGCCTCTGCTCCACGGCCTACTAGAGGTTGTGCGAGACTACCGAAAAAACGCACCAACGAAGGCAAATCGCGATGTTGAGCCCAAGGCCAAGCGCTCTTCGCGACCTCGTCGTTAGCAGCAACGTTTGCGCAGCGACTACATCGGTTCACAATTAGGCTGCCTTGGTCTGTGTTGAAGATCTCCGGTGCGCCGTACTTGGCGATGGCCTCTTCAAGTACCTCGACGCATAAACCCGTGGCAGCCATTGCGAGTTTTTCCAGATAGCAGCCGTTCGATCGCCTCAGCGTTGTGGTGTTCGCGAGCGTGCGATGGACGGAATCGTCTCCTCCAGCTCAGCTGCGATGCCCGACTGCAATAGCCCGAGCGCGACTTCCGGATCGTCGGCGAACTGGAACAGCCCGAGATCTTCGCGGTTGATCATGCCGTGCCGGACGAGGGCATCGAAATTGATGATCTCGTTCCAGTAGCTCGACCCGTAGAGCACGATCGGAATGCGACGATCAATCTTTCTGGTCTGCATCAGCGTCAGGATCTCGTACAACTCGTCAAGAGTGCCAAAGCCACCTGGGAACACCACCAGCGCGCGCGCCAGATACGCAAACCAGAGTTTGCGCATGAAGAAATAGTGGAACTCGAACATCAGGTCGCGCGTGATGTAAGGGTTTGGCTGCTGCTCGTGCGGCAACCCGATGTTGAGGCCGATGGTCTTGCCACCTGCGTCGGAAGCGCCGCGGTTGGCGGCCTCCATGATGCCGCCGCCGCCGCCGGTGCAAACGACGTACCTATGAGTGTGCGAAGGGAGATTCTTCGACCAGGTCGTGACCAGGCGTGCCAGCTCACGTGCCGCGTCGTAGTAGTGGCCCAGCGGGCCTTCGGGCGCCAGCCGCGCGGAGCCGAAGAACACGATCGTGTCGCGAACGTGTTCGTGACGGAAAGCGTGCAGCGGTTCCAGGTATTCGGCAAGGATGCGCAGCGGACGCGCCTCGTCGCTGTCGAGGAATTGCTCGTTCTTGTAGGCGAGTGGATTGTGCGGCCTATCCATCGGAGTCATGGTTTCTGGCGCACTGCTGCAAAATCGATAAAGCCGCGCGCGACATCGGTGTGAACAAGTTGCACGCGAACGCGGTCACCGACATCGAGACCCTCGAATCCGCGGACGACCCTGCCTTCAGCGGTAGGCCCGGAAATGCGCACCCACGTTCCCTTATCCGACGCCCCGGTCACGATGCCATCAAAGGACGTACCGATTCGCGAGGCAAGGAGCGATGCTGCGGCAGACTTCTCGACCTGCCGTTCCACTTTTGCTGCATTGTCTTCCTGGTCGGTGCAGTGACGCGCCAGCGTCGTCAGTTCGTCGTTGGTGTACGGCGACGGTTGCCCGGTGAGCGCCGCCTTCAACAGGCGTTGCGTGATGAGATCGGGAAATCGGCGGTTCGGTGCTGTCGAGTGTGTGTAGTCTTTCACGGCCAACCCGAAGTGACCCTCGGGCGGCTGGCCGGGCACTTGAAGCGCGTACTCGCCGGAGCCAAGTAGCTTGACGACGGCGAGCGAAAGGTCGGGAAAGCGCGCCGGTTCAACATCGCGGCGTTTTGTCAGGAAGGCGTCCAGCGCAGCGGCGTCCGGCGTGAGCGGCAAACGCTCCCCCGACTCCGCCGCCAGCGCGACGATTCGGTCCCAGCGCTTGGGGGTCTGCAGCACCCGCCGGAGCGACGGCAAACCCCTTTTATCGAGATATTTGGCCGTTACGCCATTGGCTGCAATCATGAAGTCCTCGATCAGTTCCTTCGCCCGGTTCTTTTCGTCCGGCACTAGATCGGCCAAGGCGCCGTCCTCAAATACGGCCCGCACTTCCAGCGTCTCCAGTTGTAGCGCGCCGTGCGCGTGGCGCAACCGTTTCAGTCCCTGCGCGACCCGATCCTGAACGCGTAGCTGTTCCTCCAATCCGGGCACGGCCGCAAGCTTTGGAGGCGCGGGCGCCGTGCCCTCGAGCCATGCGGCGACCCCATTGTAGGCAAGCTTAGCGCGATTCAGAACCATGGCCCGGTAGATGTCGGAAGAAGCCACTGTGCCATCGACTGCGACCACTATTTCGATCACGATCGCCAACCGTTCCTGACTCTCGGCCAACGAAGTGAGATTGGTCGACAATTTCACCGGCAGCATGGGAAAGATCTCTACGGTCGTGTAGACAGACGTCGAGTTGGTCAATGCGTGGCCGTCGATTGCGCAATCTTTCTTTACAAGGGCATCGACGTCCGCGATGGCAATGAGGATTTTTACTACACCACCCGCCGCTGGTTCAGCAACCGAGAGCTGATCGAGATCGAGGGAGTCGTCGTTATCAATCGACGCCCAGAGCAGGCCGCGCAAATCGCGAATCGCGGCGCCGGATTCCCGAGCGGGCTGCGTGATGTGATTGGTTTCGGCGATGACGGCTGGTGAAAAATCCGGCAGCAGTCCGCGCTGGAGCATCGCTTGGTGCGCGATGCTCTGAAGTTCGTCCTTACCGATTCTATGTGTTGTCGGCATAGAAATGATCTGTGTGATTACAGACAGGTTCGCCTTTCGCGAGGCGACCCAGCTGATTCACTTCTTCCTGGGCTATGAGTAGTAGGTACAGTGAGGAGCGCATGTCGGAACTAACCTATCCGGGGTTGCAGTTCGCGAGCAGGCTCAAAGGGTATCGCAGCCTTTGGCGAACATCCTGACACGGTGCTGACAACGACCTGCGTTTGGTGCGAGTAGCGGCGATCGAGAAACTCAACGGCCGCAACCGCTTAGCCGGTCTCCTTTGACACGCCGTTTCGGGCCTTCAGGTGACGAACACGCCGTCTAGATTGTCGCAGTGTCGCGGAGCGTCCGTCCACTCCGCGAAAATTCCCGGCTCGCCATAGTATTGCTTGTACGCCTTCCGCCAATCGTGAATCAACATGTCACGCGCTTTTGAAGACCGATGCGCCCCGCACACATTTCCTCGTTTAGCCGATTTTCCAACGTGTCCTTGTGGTGGGCATTCCAATGTCCGCCATGGCTTTGGGGCCACAGGTTGTCGAGGTCATCCGCGCCGCCAAGTTCGCGGCTTATCAGGTGATCGATCTCGCAGGTCTTTCCACCCGTGTCGTGGATGCAACGCGCGTCGTCATATCCCGAATATCCGTAACGGTCGAATACCTGCTGTTTCATTGCGTCGCCCACATGCCGCTCGTCTTTCCACCATTTCGTCTTGCAGATGATCGTTTTCGTAAGTCCCTTCCGCGATACACCGGGCGTTTTCGCTAGGTCCGGAAGAAGATGATCCGCAATAGCCGACGCGGCACAACATGCGGCAATAATGAAACCCACGACGACGTGCGGAACATGATTCATGGCCGCAAGCATGGCGAAAACGTTAAGAGTCTAGCGGTTGCCGCCGTGCCTGACCACAACCTCTCGTACGGTTCCTCGCACGCGCTTCGGCGACAATCGACGTATGAAACGGTCGCGTGTCCCAGGGACGTTTGCGGATCGCCATTTGCGCCATTGGAAATTGCCTGATCGATCGCGACGGCCGCCTCATCGAGGTCAGTCTCCCGATCGGTAACGGTCCGCTGATCGCCCAAGCCCATCGCGAGGCCCAGCAAGCAGTCCGCGATCTGGACGTCGACATTGATCTACGCAGCATCGTTGACGCCTGGCAGGACACACTAGACGACGAGCTCGATGCTCGATCCCTCCATGTCAATGTGCCATATCGTGTGGCAGAGGACTCACTATGTAAGTGGCGCTTTCGGCACCGGCTTGACGCGGGTTCCGTAAAGGGCAAAACACACTGCCGATCATGTCAATGCATCATCCCGCCCCGAGTCCTTGCGCCGCTGTACACGGCAGTGACCCGACTTTCCTATTGCAGGTCAGTGCGTGCTCTCGTCATCTGATCTATCTGTTTCGGCCCGCCGCCGTGCCGACAAACGGGCAGCCGGCAGATGCCAGCCGTGTCTGATCGCCATGAATCGAAGTACGAAGCACAAAGCGGCTCCCGCCAGAGCGGAAATCCCGTAGGAAACGCCGAGCATGTCGCCGACCACGACCACCGATGCGCCAGCCAGGGCGGCAACAGCATAAAGGTCCGACCTCAATACCTGAGGGATTTCTGCCAGAAGAACGTCGCGCGTCATGCCGCCGCCAACGCCCGTCACCATACCCAGAAGTGCGGCCATCACCGGGTCGAGTCCGAATTCAATCGCCTTCTGCGCACCCGATACGGCGAAGAGGGATAGCCCGGCCGCGTCGAAGAGCAGCACGGGACTGCGCAGCCTGTCGACGCCGGAATACCAGAAGAACGTAACGAGACCGGCCAACACCGACACCAGCAGGTAACGCCCATCCGTTAACGCCGCGGGTGGCACCGCGCCGATCAGCACGTCCCGGCCAATCCCGCCGAAATTCCCTGCCACAAAGGACAGCACGAGGATGCCAAAAATATCGAGCCGGCCGTTCACGGCCGCAACCGCCCCGCTGATTGCAAAGACGAAGGTACCAGCCAGGTCCAGGATCTTTACGAACGTTTGCGTATCGATCATGCGTATCCCGCCGGTGAGCGCCGGACGCGCGGCGTGACAACACAATTTCGCGTCGCTGCGGATAGCTTGCGTGAGCGCATGTAAACGACGTCAGCTCGCGCTAAGCCATGCCAGCGCGCCCACCACTAGTGCCTCAACTCCTGTTTCAAGGGTCGGATGCAAAACAGGCGCAAACTTCGGGCTGTGATTGACCGGCAGTTCGTTCAGCTTGCCCTCGGCCCGGGCCTTCGCATACACGTCGGGATCATTCCCGCCGACGAACCAGAACACTGAAGGGACCTTCCATGCAGTGCCGAAGCAGCCGAAATCCTCGCTTGCGGGCGCCGGGCCGGTGTGCTTCACCCGATCGGGAGAAAAATAGCCACGAAACGCCTCGGCGACGCGGTTGCTCGCGGTCTCATCATTCACGTTTAACGGGTAACGATCGAGCGGCGTGATTTCAGGCTTTCGCGGCGCGCCCGACGCCGCCGCCTCGGCATTGACGATGCGCTCGATTGCCGCCAGCACGTGCTTGCGCACGCCGGCATCGAATGTCCGCACATTGAGCTTGATGATGGCATCGTCGGGAATGACGTTCTCC
The DNA here is from genome assembly GCA_963745385.1 of uncultured beta proteobacterium. GTDB lineage: Bacteria > Pseudomonadota > Gammaproteobacteria > Burkholderiales > Casimicrobiaceae > PALSA-1003. The sequence continues at coordinate 38,047 of CAVUXI010000001.1, read as the reverse complement.
TTGGTGCCAGCTTGCAACACACCGACCGTGATTACCGCTGCATCGGAAGCGGCAACTTCTCGGGACACAATGGTTTGCAGCCGTAGGACGGTGGACGCGGCCATCACGACGGGATCGATGCTTGCTTGTGGCATGGAGCCATGCGCGCCGCGCCCAAACAAACGGATTTGGAGACTGTCGGCGGCAGAGGTTATCGGACCTGCGCTCCCCGCGACAGTCCCGGCGGGACCAACCATGACGTGCTGGCCAAGCACTACGGCGGGTGTGGGAAAGCGTCGGAGCAGGCCGTCCTCGATCATGGCGTGTGCACCCTGAGCGGTTTCCTCACCCGGCTGGAAGACGACCATCAGCGTGCCCTTCCAGCCGTCGCGCGCTTGCGATAGCAACGTAGCCGCACCGACCAGCCAGGTTACATGCATGTCGTGGCCGCACATATGCGCGACCGGCACGGTGTTTCCTTCGGCGTCGGTGGCCGTAATCTTGCTTGCATACGCAAGGCCGGTGTCCTCCGCGATGGGCAGCGCATCCATGTCCGCGCGCAGCATCAGCGTCGGTCCCTCGCCGTTGCGAAGCAGTCCCACTACTCCGGTCTTGCCGACGCCGGTCGTCACCTCATAGCCGGCTTTCTTCAGCGTATCGGCGGCGATCCCCGCAGTTCGGGTTTCCTGCATTGACAGCTCGGGATGAGCGTGGACATCTTTGTAGAGCGCCTCGAGGTCGGGCAGCAGCTTGCCGATGCCTGCGAGCACGGCGGACGCGCTGTTCGGGTTGAAATGCTCAGCCATGAAGTACTCCTATTCGTGGCACATACGTGGCGGCCTCGGGGTCGCCGTTGACGGCATCTACAAGGTTAGTCTGCCACACGCTTGCGCTTTTGTTTGCGCGCGACGATTGACATGCGTCATTTCTGATGCTCGCGGGCGCCATCGTGATTGCCGAGCTGGATATCCACCAATGACGCGTCCAATCCTCGTGGGGGTAACGGCGACTCGCAGGGAGGCTCATTGAATATTAGTTTCACACGGATCTGCGACCGATTTCGATAAGCCGACTCGCGCTTGTTGGCATGGGGAGGACGCGGCAGGCAGCACGCGCCGTTACGTCCCATTCAACATTCCACGCGAGAAACGCCGGGGTGTCCACCACTCGGCGAGGGCTATCGCTCAGAACATCGCGTTTACCGCAAGAGTGGTTCGCTTTCAGCAAGGCCGGCAACGCAATCATGTCCAGCGCTTGCATAATGTGCTTGGTACTGTTGCTATTCACCTGCGAAACGCACTTCAACTCTCACGCCTACTGTTGAATGATGGCACTCGAAAACACGCCATTGAGACATGCAATCTCGAGCGGCGCCGATTGCTGAAAACTATGTTGGCGGCATACATGGCGTCGCTCTTGCCATCTGGACTGGCGCAGACGGCGGACCAGGCGACGACCCTGTACGCCGCGCTTGCGGCGGATGATCCCCTGTTTGTAGCGACGGTGCGCGCACCGCACGTTTTATCAAGAACCGCAACATCGATCCGCGGCAGTTGCAAGCCGTGTTAGATGTCGAAAAGTCGCCGGTTGCGCTGCTGCCGCAACACACCGCCGTCGAGCTCCGGATCGGGAAAGTAACTGCTCGTGAAGCCCATGACGCGCTTGCGTCGCGGTTTCTCGCCATTGCGTCGACTCGCGACTGACGCGCATGGCACCGGGTGCCCGCCTCGGTGGGTACCCCTATCGTCCAATCGATAGGAGGAGTGTTATGGGATCGGAAAAGAACGAACGACCGCAATCGGCCAGCGAGATGACCCCTGCTTCGCGCGCGCGAAGTTCCGGCCCGTCTTCTGGAGTGCCGCCGGTGCCAACGCCGGCCGTCCTGAACGAGCCCGTGACGGGTCAGAAAGGTGCTCCTGGCCCGAACGATGCGGGCCCTGCAAAAAATTCCGCGCCTCCGGAAGTGACAAGACCGGTGTCACGCGGACCGAATCCGCTGCGTGCAGCCTTTGGGGCCCTGCTCTTTGTGGCCTGGATCATCCTGACCGTCGTGTGGTTGGCGAGCACGGTCTACTCGGTCGCGCACGGCAGCCCAATGGCGGCGGTAACCGCATTCGGCGCGCTCGCCCTGCTCGTGGTGCTGGGCGCAATGGAAGGTCTCGAAGTTGCGGTAATCGATCGTTGGCAGAAGATATGGCCGGGTCGCTCGACCTCGTATCTGGCGCGTTGGATCGCCGCGCGGCAGTTGTTCGTGGCTTCGATCGTGACCGGTGCAACCCTGCTCGCGAACCGGGACGTGCTCGTCGTCCCCTGGACATCGGTGCAGACCACGGATACGGTTGCCCTCGGCCTGTTCGATCTGGCCTGGACCACATTCACGGTCCTGTGGTTCGCGCAGATTATGCCGAAGCATCTAGGGGCCATGAACCCAGACCGGTATCTCAAGCGCCTTCTTCGCTGGCTGTTCCCGTTGGTCGACGTCGTCCGAATGGTGGGCGTATCACTGCCGGGGGAATGGACGGCCTACGTCCTCGAGTACTGGCTCGCGTGGCCCGCGCAAACCCGAGACGAGTGGCAAAAGATGGTGCAAAAGCACTCGCTGGCCGACATTTGGCGCACGCTTCGAGAAGACGTCGAGGAGGTGGAGCCCAGGCCGTGAGCCCCGATCAACGGAAGAGATGAGGAGTGTCCCTCAACCTGCCGCTGGTCTTGGCGTTCGTCGGCCTTGGGGTCACGCTTGCCGCCGCGGTTGCGCGGCCGCCGTGGCTTCCAGAAGCCGTGGCTGCGGTAGTGGCAGCCGTGATCCTCGTAGCCGCCGGCGCCATCAGCATCGATCGCACGCGCCAGGCGCTCGGCGATCTGGCCACGACGATCGGGTTCCTTGCCGCGCTCCTCCTGGTCGGCGATGGTTGCCGGCGCGAGGGGCTGTTCGATGCACTCGGCACGCTCATGGCGCGCCGCTCCCAAGACAGCCCTCGGCGGCTGCTGGCGCTCGTGTTCATCGTCGCCTCCAGCATCACGGCGGCGATCAGTCTGGACTCGACGATTGTGTTGCTTACCCCAGTCGTATTCGCGACGGTGACGCGTCTGCGCATGTCGCCCACGCCCCATGTCTACGCCTGCGCCCACTTGGCGAACTCGGCCTCGTTGCTGCTGCCGATCTCGAACCTTACGAACCTTCTCGCGTTCCATGCGAGCGGCCTGACTTTCATCCATTTCGCGCTGTTGATGGCTTTGCCGACCTTGGGTGCGATCGCGGTGGAGTGGGTCGTCCTGACTCGGTTCTTCGGGGCCGAGCTCAGCCGTCCGCGCGAACGCGTCGCGGTGTCCGATCAGGCAAACCTACCGCGCTTCGCACTCACTGTGCTGGGTATCACCCTCGGGGGATTCCTCCTGAGCTCGGTTATAGGGATCGACCTGCTCTGGATCGCTGCGGCAGGCGCTGCGGCACTCATCGTCCCGGCGCTAGCGCGCCGCACGACAACGCCGCGCGCGATTCTCCAGGCGCTCCAGCCTGGCTTTCTGATTTTTGTCTTGGGGCTCGGCATCATCGTCGCAGCGGCGAGCGACAACGGCCTTACGGCGGCGGTACGCACCATTCTCCCGCAAGGCAACTCATTCATCGGCCTGCTCGGTATCGCGGCGGTGAGTGCCGTGCTCGCCAACTTAGTTAACAACCTCCCCGCCATTCTGATTCTCGCGCCCGCGCTTGCCTCGACGGGCCACGAAGCGGTCCTCGCGGCGCTTGTGGGCGTCAACATCGGGCCGAACCTGACCTATGTCGGCTCGCTAGCCACGCTCCTATGGCGGCGCATGCTCCGTGCGGAGGACAGTGAAGTAAACCTCGGCGAATTTCTTCGCCTCGGAGCGCTAACGGTGCCGCCCGCTCTCCTCGTGTCAACGGTGCTGCTCTGGGCGGCGACACAGTTGGGAGCGTGAAATGCGCGTTCTCGTCTGGGTCGTCGAGGGCACGTGGAAGTCGGCCGTGGCCGCAGCGAAGGAATTCGCCCCCGGTGATGCCGACATCACGCTGCTCCATGTCGTGCCGGCCGAAGCACAGGCCGTGGCCCGTGACGCCCGGCACGCACTGCTCGGCCGGCGGCCCATCCAGTCTGCCGAGGAACTTCAGTCGATCGCAGCGCGGGTCGCGAGCGGGCTGCTCACCGACGCACAGACGCTGCTCGGCCGGAACGCTACGCTCGATGCGCGGCGCGGGCGCGTTGAACAGGAGGTCGTAGCGGCCGGGCAGAAGATGGACCTGCTCGTAGTCGCACGCGACTGCGCCGGTGCGCGCGAGGGTCCGCGCAGCCTCGGTCCTACCGCCCGCTTCGTGGTAGACCACGCCCCATGTCCGGTGCTACTCGTCTGGCCCGACAAGGTCGATGCAACTTGAGACTGGAAAGCAGGTGCTAAAAGGCACCATATATTGGAGAACGGTATGACACAGGAGTTGATCGCCGAACTGCAAATGGCACTCATTCCGGACAACGCGCTTGCCGACCGGCACGTAGCGCTGAGCAAGCAGATGGCAAGCCAGTACCCGGCAGTCATTACGTTGACCGGCACTGGCCCGCGACTGGCGTTTACACCACACCTCACGGTCTACCAAGTTGCGATAAAGACGAAGGACCTCGATCAAATGTTCGGGGCACTTGTCAAGCTGACGTCAATCGTTCCTTTTGTTCTCGCCGCGACGGAATACCGCTCCAACGCGGATGAGGGTTCCTTCGAGGTCCGTTACGAAGCCGCATCTCGGCTGATGCAGTTCCAAGATGACGTCCTCTCGGTGGTCAATCCGCTCAGAGGCAATCTTCTGGTAGAGAGGAACGGGGGCGGCCGCCTGTTCAGCGAGTTGATCCTTCAATCGGGGACGATAGGCGACAACATCCGTCGCACCGGCTTCGACGCCGTCGGCGACCCCGCAAAAGGCGGAACGTTCGGTCCTCACGTCTCCATCAATTGGTTCCGCTTGGGTACATCGGTGAAGATGAATGCCCCCGATTGGCCGCCGATCTCGGACCTCACCGGGCGCTTCGTCGCGCTCGGCATCTTTGTACTTGGTCCGTACGGAACGTGCGTTCAGCGCCTGGCTGCGCTGGAGCTTTCAGCCTGAACTTCGATCGACAATGCCGCATCCGGTGGGGCTTCGCGCGTGCAAGTGCAGCTGGGCATGCTGAGCACGACGGCCGCCACCATCGACGTCATCTCGACGAGCCGGAAGACGTCGAGATGTCGCGCGTTCGAATGATACGACTTCTGGACCCGGGGAGCGTTCGCGGCCCTGCCGGATTGCAGTTGCTGCGGCCCTCGCCTGGGCGCTGGCACGTGATGGCAGAATCCTGTGGCGTGGTGGCAAAACTCGTCTGAACTTCGTCAAAATCCGTAGCACGTTCGCCAGCTCGGCTTCAGCTTTCTGCCGTAGTATGGAAGGTGAGCGGGCAGTCACAGTCTCGAAGCGATGCGATTGACGGCAGCTCGAATACAGCGAAAAAGGTGAGTCATGGCGCGCGCCGCAGTGGATATAAGTACGCTCTATCAACTGATACGCGATGACCTCGACAAAGTCGACAAGGCTGCAGACTTTTCTTTTGGGATCTGGCGTCACGATCCGGACGACACCGGCGCGAATTGGAATGCCTCTATCAGACGTATCCGGGGAGATGCATCGGACACGAAATGGCAGGCAGTATTGCCGAAACTACGCACCGCGTTCAATCTCATCGCCGAAAATGAGAAACCGGCGGACCGCAGGTAGCCTATCCCGAGTCACCTCGCTTGTTGTAGCTCGATGAACTGAAACATCGCGCGCCTTGCGACCCTGCGGAAATGTGCGCGGATCGGTGAACATCGCCCTGAACTGAACCGAAGTCCGCTGCGCGAGCGCCGTTTGTGCGGCATGCGCTTCGGCAATCGAGACCGCGGCTACTCATCATCGGCAGGAGGACTACATGAAGGTTGGAATTGTAGGAGCAGGGGCGGTCGGAGCGGCGTGCCTGGCGTCGATGGCGCTTCGCGGATCTGCGAGCGAAATAGTGCTCGTCAATCGCAATCGACAGCGCGCAGCCGGTATTGTCACCGACCTCCAATACGGTACCTTGCTGGGCCCTGCCCTGGTCCTGCGCGCCGGCGACTACGACGACTTGCGGCATGCGGCGGTCGTGGTCTTGACTGCGGGCACCAATGAAAAGAACGGCGGAGCCATCGACCGTAACGACACGTCGGGACGATTGCGCTTGCTGAGCGCGAATGCGACCGTCTATCGCGAAATCGTGCCAAAGATCGTTGCCGCGGCGCCGGGCGCTATCTTGCTGGTCATTACGGACCCGCCCGATGCGCTAGCGGACGTCGCTAGGCAAATCGCCGGGCACGATCGCATTCTGAGCAGCGGCACATTTCTCGATTCATTGCGCTTTCGATTCGAGTTGGGGAGACGACTCGCCGTCAGCCCCAACTCCATACAGGCACAGGTGCTTGGCGAGCACGGAACGTCGCAGGTTTTTCTGTGGTCAACGGCGTGCGTCGCCGGCAAAGCGATCATTCCGTCTTTGGTGCCACGCGACACTGCTGCAGACGATTTTCGTGGCGATGTCGAGGAGGCGGTGCGCTACGCCAACATCGCAATTATCGAGGGGACCGGAGCGAGCCAGTTGGGCATCGGCGTGGTCGCGGCCCGGATCGTCGAAATCATCGCGCGAGACGAGCGCGCCGTGGTGCCGATTGGCGCTTATAGCAACGAATACGGTGTAACCCTCACTCTGCCGGCGCGCCTCGGTCGCGACGGGGTTTCAGCGATCATCATGCCGACACTGTCGTCCGAAGAAGATCATCGGCTGGGACAGAGCGCCTCGGTATTGCGACAAGCGCTTAAGACGATTAACGCGTAGGCGCGGCGCCCCCCGACAGTGCCGGTGTCGGCGACGCATGCGTGGGGATGCGCATGCATTGTTTGGGGCCGTCTGGATGTCCAGAGCGCACAGCGTCACGCAAGACGCCTCAAATCTGCGGCCTGCCGTACGGCGGTCGATCCGGTAGTGCGGTCACCTGCAGTTACCCCGAGACGCTCCACCCTACATCAATGTGCACGCCTCTTTGAATTGGAGACGCGGACTACGCGGAAGTAGCTTTGATGGATCGCCGTAGCCCAAATTGCACAGAAAATTAGACTTCACGTGACCGACAGGGAAAAACTCCTGGTCGCATCCTTCGCATTCCTTGCCCGCGCCGAAAAACTCTTCGTCCAGCTTTGCGTTGTCGAATCCTGACATCGGCCCGCAGTCGAGCCCCAATGCGCGTGCAGCAAGCATCAGATAGGCGCCTTCGAGCGATGAGTTACGGCGCGCCGTCGTCTCAATGAGCGAGGCGTTGGCTGCAAACAGATCGCGCATCGCCAGGTTGTGCGGAAACAGCTTCGGCAGCTTGTCATAGAAGTGGAGATCGTAGGCGACGATAACCGTAACAGGCGCTTTCATGGTCTTCTCGAGGTTTCCGGGGGACAGCGATAACCGCAGCCTTTCTTTCGCCTTCGCCGAGCGGATGAACACGAAGCGGGCGGGCGACGCGTTGGCGCTGGTCGGTCCCCATTTCAGGGCGTTGTAGAGCTCGTGCAGCGTTTCGTCCGTAACGGGTTTGTCGGTCCAGGCGCTGTGCGTGCGCGCATTGTGAAACAGTTTCTCGATACACGGGTTCGAGCTCGCCATGGCATGTTTCTCCTCTATCTCGTGATGCGGGATCTTTTTCGGACGCGTTACCCGCCGCGCCGCGCGATACACGAAGACGACGTTCGAACTAGTGATAACCACCGCTGGTTTGCACCTTGCCGCGGAACACCCAGTACGACCACACGGTGTTGCCAAGGACAATCGGCAACAGGAATAAGGTGCCGATCATCAGGAATCCCTGCGACTTTGGCGTTGCCGCGGCCTGCCATAAGTCGATCGTATAGGGCACCACCATAGGAAAGATGCTGATAGCCAATCCCAGGTAGGCTATCGCGAAGATGCTCTGCGCCGCTAAAAAGGGGGCCGCATCGCGTCCCCGCGCGAGCGAGCGCCAGAGCAGGACGAACAATACGAACGTAACGAGCGGCACCGGCCACAGCCATAAGGGATGCGCTCCGCCGAACCAGCGCTCGCGGATCTGTGGCTGCATGATTGGCGTCCAGATGCTTACCATGATCACGAAGGCCGCCACGCCGATCGCAAATTGTCGAGCCTTGCGCCGGGCCCACTCCCGCAGGCCGCCTTCAGTCTTGAGCACCAGCCAGCATGCGCCCAGCAAGCCGTATCCCGCGACCAAGCCCGCCCCCGTCAAGGTCGCGAAGGGCGTTGCCCACCCCAGGTCGCCGCCGACGTAGGCCCGGCCTTCGACGGGAATACCCTGCACGAAGGTTCCGAGGACGATGCCCTGTGAGAACGTCGCGATCAGCGATCCGGCGAAGAAGGAGCGATCCCAGTAGCGGCGGCGCTGCGCGAGTCCCCGGAATTCAAAGGCGATGGCGCGGAAGATGAGTCCGATCAACATGAACAGGATCGGAAAATATACTGCGGGAATCACGATCGCAAAAGCCAGCGGAAAAGCGGCCAGCAGACCGACGCCCCCGAGCACCAGCCAGGTTTCGTTGAAATCCCAAATCGGCGCCACCGATTTCATCATCACGTCGCGATCGGCCGTATCTGGCGCAAATGGAAACAGAATCCCTACCCCAAGATCGAAACCGTCCAGCAGCACATACATGAACACGCCGAAGGCCAGGATTGCCGTCCACAACGGAACAAGGTCGAGTTCCATGAGTCCCTAGCGTGCGTGCGTTGCCCCGGAAAGCGGCCGCGTCGCGGTTGCGACGATGGCATCGGACGCGAATTGGGCGTCGGCCTCGAAGCCCGTGCGCACTAGCTTGGCCATGAAGTACAGCCCGGTGCCGAAGATCGCCACATAGGCCACAACGTACACGAGAAGCGAGATAGCAACGCCGCCGATGCTCAGAGATGGAGTCATCGCATCGCGAGTGCGCATGAGTCCGTACACGACCCATGGCTGGCGCCCGACTTCGGTCGTGACCCAACCTGCCAGCACCGCGATGAAGCCAAGCGGTGGGGCGAACATGCACAGCCGTTGAAAACGCCGCGCCGTCGCGAGGCGGTCGCGACGCCATAGCACCAGCCCGGCGATCGTGATGCCCAGCATGATGACGCCCACGCCGACCATGAGCCGGAACGAGAAAAATGGAATGGCGACGGGCGGCCGGTCTTCCGGCTTCCAGTCCTTCAGGCCGTGCACCACGCCGTTCACGTCGTGACGCAGGATCAGCGAGCCCACGGCCGGGACGCCGATCTCGAAGCGATTACTTTCAGCGGCTTCGTCGGGCCACGCGATAATGAGCAGGGGCATTCGGGCTTGTGTCTCCCAATTGGCTTCGATGGCGGCAAGCTTCGTCGGCTGGTACTCAAGCGTATTCAAGCCGTGCAAATCGCCGGTGACAATCTGCAGCGGCACGAGAATCGCCAGCAGACCAAACCCCATTCTCTGCATGGTCACGCTCTCGTCGACGTGGCGATCGCGGCGCAAGTGATACGCGGCCACTCCGACGACAACAAACGCCGTGGTAATGAAGAACGCCATCGTCGTGTGCATCAGCCGGTAAGGAAAAGACGGGTTGAACACGATCTGCAGCCAATCTCGGGGGACGAACCGGCCATCGACGATCGCGTGGCCGACCGGGGTCTGCATCCAGCTGTTTGCTGCAAGAATCCAGAAAGTCGATAGCAACGTGCCCACTGCCACCATCACACCCGCAAAAAAATGAACCCATGCGGGGACCCGATCGCGTCCGAACAGCAGGACGCCGAGAAACCCAGCTTCCAGGAAGAACGCCATCACGACCTCGTACGTCATCAGCGGCCCGACGACATTGGCGGTGACGTCCGTGTAGCGGCTCCAGTTCGTACCGAACTGGAATGGCATCACGATCCCCGACGCCACTCCCATCCCGAACGACACCGCGAAGATGCGCAACCAGAACTTGGACAAGCGCAGAAAGACCGGGCGGCGAGTGAAGAAGTGCGCGCCCTCGAGTACAGCAATGTAGGCAGCGAGTCCTACCGTGAATGCCGGCAGGAGAATATGCAGCGCTATGACCCAGGCGAACTGCAGCCGCGAGAGCAGCAGGGCACTGATCATGGCGTTTTGGCTCCCGCTCCAGAGGACTCATTCTCCGACCTCCGCTTCCCAAAGTGTTGTCGGAGGTTTCGCTTGAAAGTCTTATTGGTCTGGGGCTTGATGAAAAGAGCGACAACCTGCGGATAAGCTTGCCGAACCTTGCGCTCGATCTCGATCACTTCTTTCTCGATCTGCGATGCACGAAGGTCGTCCGCGAACTCCAGGCTCAGTGTGACAATGATCTGATCGGGCGCGAGCTGCACCGTCAGCAACCCATTTGCTTTTGACTTCGAGCTCACATCTTCCGCGATGCGCAGGATCGAGTCGGAAAGCTCGCGATCGGCTTGCTCGCCGATCAGAAGGCTCTTGCTCTCCCGCGCGAGGAGGATGGAGGTGGCAGTGAGAACAAGGCCGATCAAAATCGAAGCCACGCCGTCATAACGTGGCGCGTTGAGACTGGTGGCCACGTACGTGCCGATGGCCGCGATCACGATACCCAGCAATGCGGCGCTGTCCTCGAAGAGCACCATGAACGAAGGCGGATCCTTGCTCCTGAGGAAGGCCTCATAGAATCCAAGTTCACCTTTGACCGCCTTGAACTGCCGCAGCGAGACGAGCCAGGACGCGCCTTCGAACAGAAAGGCAATACCCAAGACCACGTAGTTGACGAACGGATCGCTCACGGGCGACGGATGGCGAACCTGGGTCACGCCCTGATAGATCGACACCCCGGCCCCGAGTGCGAAGATCAACAGCGCAACGATGAAGCTCCAGAAATAGAGCTCGCGTCCATGGCCGAGAGGATGCTGCCGATCGGGACGGCGCGCGGCACGACGGAGGCCGTAAAGCAGCAATACTTCGTTCCCGCTATCGACGAAGGAATGAACCGCTTCGCTCAGCATGGCCGAGCTACCTGTCCAGAATGCTGCGACAGCCTTGGTGACGGCTATGAGAAGGTTGCAGACAAGAGCGGCATAGACCACTATCTTCGATGACGACTTCGGCCCAGGGGTCGTGTTCCGATGGTTTGGACGAGAAGACATCAACAGGCAAAACGCTTATGAGCAGACATCGATGTCATAGCCTGGCTACGTCAGGGCCGTCGCAGTCGCGTCAGGCAGGGAGAAGAATTCCATCAATCCGGAACTACGCAAAGACCTTCAAAGGCATGTTCGGCTAGCCAGAACGAGCTGTGACGAACCGCGGGTGCGCCGTTGCTTGATGCAATCCCTCGGGACCGGCCAAGGCGATCGACTTCTGTCCGAGCATGCGCCCAAAGCGGCCGCCTCGTCGACCTGGCCGCTCCGACCGGCTGTGGCCACTATTGCCGCAAGCGCACCAATCTTGCGCTGAATCTTGCAGTGGCCCATCAGGCACCGCGTGTCATTCTGGGAATCGCATTGATCTACCCCCGCACGGATCACAGGAGCCACTCCACGGGTAATACCGACATGAACCGGACCGCGGCCCGTTGCCAAAAGGTAGTGCCAGGCTCGGTATCGTAGCGCAGCACCTGCCCTCCCTGACGTTCGGTCCAATACAACTGCCCTGCGTCCGACAGCCGCACCTCGTAGGCACTCTCGGGAACACGGCGATCCAGAGCGGCTTCGATTTCCTGTGCGAGCGCCGGGCTGTCAATGACAAATCCCATTTCAGTGTTCAGCTTCGACGAACGTGGATCAAAATTGAACGAGCCGATGAAAACGCGCGAACGGTCCACCGAAAACGTCTTCGCATGCAGACTGGAGCCCGAGCTGCCGATTCGGTCGGCATGCTTGCCTGCTGCGAAATCAGACGACAAGCGCCGCAGTTCGTAGAGCGAAATGCCGCCCTCGAGTAGAGCCTTGCGCCACTTGGCATAGCCGGCATGAACGATGGCGACATCGGTTGCCTCGAGCGAGTTGGTTAAGACCCTGATCCTCACGCGTCGCTTAGCCAAGGCAACGAATGCGGCAACACCCGCGGCGGTGGGCACAAAGTAAGGCGACACCAGATCGACTTGAACTGCCGACTCACCGATAATTTCTCTCAGCTTCTGAAATAACAGCGCTTCAGGCGCAGCCAAACCCAAGCCCTTGCCGGGATCGTCACTGATCATGATCGTTGGGGCCCAGTCCAGATGCAATGTACGCTGAGTCAATTCATCGACGAGCGTCAGATTGCGTATCGCGTTCATGTAAGCCACGGCTGCGGGATCGTGGTCGACCCGCGCCGCAGCCGCGGTGAGCTCCGCGCTTTGTGAAGGCGTGGCCGGCGGCAACAAGCGGTCAACGGGGTACGACGATCCGCTGGCCCAGTAACGGTCGAAATCGTTTGACACCTCGGTTACGACTGGACCGACGGCAAGTACATCGAGATCTGCAAACAGGACGCCCTCCGTTGCACCGAAGTACTCGTCTCCGACGTTGCGGCCGCCAATGATCGTCGCCTGATTGTCGGCGGTAAACGACTTGTTATGCATGCGCCGGTTTAACCGGAAGAAGTCAGTCGCATAGCCGATCCAGCGCGGCGCACGAATGACAAAGGGATTGAAGAGTCGAACTTCGATGTTCGGACGAGAATTGAGGGCAGCGAGCAATGAGTCGAGCCCAGACGTGTTGTTGTCGTCCAGCAACAACCGCACTCGGACGCCCCGATCCGCGGCGGCGCGCAAGGCCTCCAATAGCAACGTACCGGAAATGTCGTTGCGCCAGATGTAATAGCGCACATCAAGAGTTCGCTCGGCGGCTCGTGCCAGCAGCGCCCGGGCGGCGAACGCGTCGCGCGCGTCAGGCAGAGCGTAGATTCCGGATACGCCTGGGTGCGCGACGACCAGCGGAGAAATCGCCTGTCCGAGCCGAGTATCCCCCGTTTCGAAAAGCGTCGTCGACGTCGTACGAGTGTCAAGCGACGGCACAGCGGCGCATCCCCCAATCACGCCCAGTTCCGGGCAAAACAGCAGAACGTACAGTGCGACTGCGCGCACGTTCAACGGACAAGACATTGGACGGCGATCTGAGTCACGTCGGAAGTATGGTGGAACTTGATGTGTCTTGCTATTTATTGACCATCGTACCTATATTCTCGTACCGCCCCTATTCCTCGAAACCATGAAAGTTCCAAGCTCATCCAAGCAGCGTGCCCTCGAGGATACGACCTTCCTGTTGCTGTTGATCGCGATTTCGCTAGCATTCGGATGGCTTCTCTCGCCGTTCTACGAAGCAGTGTTCTGGGGGATGGTGCTGTCAATCCTATTTGCACCCCTGTATCGGCGAATCTCGCGGGCAATCCGTCAGAAACGGAACCTCGCCGCGCTTGCCACAGTGATGATTATTCTGATTATGGTGATCCTACCATTGACGTTGATCACCGCGTTGTTACTGCAGGAAGGAGCGAGCGTCTTCGCCAGGATCCAGTCGGGCGAACTGAATTTCGGCGAGTATTTTCAGCGACTTTTTGCCGCCCTTCCCACATGGTTGACCGATCTGCTAGCCCGATTCGGGCTCGCAAACCCTGACGCGGTGCAAGAAAAACTGGTGGCCAGCCTGACCACGGGCAGCAAGTTCATTGCTGGCAAAGCTTTCAACATCGGCCAGAACACCTTCGACTTTGTGATCAGCTTTTTTATCATGCTGTATCTGCTGTTTTTTCTACTTCGCGACGGCGAGGTCCTTGCTGAGCGCATCAGGAGTGCGCTTCCCTTGCAGGCCGAGCAGCAGCGCAATCTTTCCAGCAAGTTCACCGTCGTCATTCGCGCCACGATGAAGGGAAATATCGCCATGGCTGTCGTGCAAGGAGTGCTGGGTGGCGTGGCCTTCTGGTTCCTGGGCATTCATGCGCCAGTGTTGTGGGGCGCATTGATGGCATTTCTCTCGCTGCTGCCCGCTGTCGGGGCTGCTCTGGTCTGGTTGCCGGCGGCAGTCTATTTGCTGCTGACGGGTGCTACGTGGCAGGGCATCGTGCTGCTCGCGTACGGCGTGCTCGTCATCAGCATGGTTGACAACATTCTGCGTCCGCTCCTGGTAGGGAAAGACACCCAGATGCCCGATTACGTTGTGCTCATCTCCACCCTGGGCGGCATCGCTGTATTCGGTCTAACCGGTTTTGTGATCGGGCCCGTTATCGCGGCGATGTTCATGGCTGCGTGGGATATTTTCTCTACGGCCCGCTCGGAGAGGGCTGAATAATCGCATCGTCGGTAGGGCACGGCGGAAAATACGACGAGATGGGACGCAGGCTACCCGGCGACCACGCGCAGTCGCACACATACCGACCGCGGGATTCTGTCCAAATGGCCGCTGAGACGTCGTCCAAACCCGTACGCTCTCCCTGGAGTCCGTTCCATCACCGCACGTATGCGGTCATTTGGACTGCGACCGTCGTCTCCAACATCGGCGGCTGGATGTACAGCGCGGCGGCCGCGTGGCTGATGACGAGCCTGGATGCCAATCCAGTCATGGTGTCGCTGGTTCAGGTCGCGACAAGCCTGCCGATGTTCCTGTTCGCACTACCGGCGGGAGCTTTGGCCGACACCATCGACAAGCGGCGTTTCCTGATCGTCGTCGAGCTCGGCGTTATGGTCGTGTCGGCTTTGTTCGCCACGATGGTTACATTCGATCTCGTTACGCCCCTGACTCTACTGTTGTTCATGTTCGTGATCGGTACCGGAAGCGCGCTGACGGCACCGGCCTGGCAATCGATTGTGCCGGCGCTTGTCCCTAAGTCCGACTTACCGCCGGCGGTGGCCGCGAACAGTGTCGGAATCAATATTAGCCGCGCCGTGGGCCCGGCCCTCAGCGGGATAATTGCGGCAGGATTTGGTATCGCTGCGCCCTTCTGGCTGGACGCTTTCAGCAACTTGGGCACCATCGGCGCACTAGTCTGGTGGCGTACGCCGCGGAGAACGGCTCGGCGCCTGCCTGCTGAGCGCCTCGCTAGTGCGATTCGCACGGGCGCACGGTATGCACGCAACAATCCGCCTTTACGCGCGACCCTGTTTCGTGCCGTTGCATTCTTTCTGTTTGCGAGCGCCTACTGGGCGCTGCTGCCGCTTGTGGCGCGCACGCAGATCGCGGGCGGCGCGCAACTGTATGGTATTTTGCTCGGAGCCATCGGAGTGGGCGCGATTGGAGGAGCCTTCGCACTGCCGCGGCTTAAAGCGAAGCTTGGGCCCGATCGGCTGGTGGCCGCCGGGACCGTTGGCACCGCCGCAGCCCTCGCCCTGTTCGGCATCGCGCACAGTGCAGCCACCGCCCTTCTGGCCAGCCTCATTGCCGGTGTCTGCTGGATTGCCACGCTGTCGAGCCTGAATGTATCGGCTCAACTGGCGCTGCCCGAGTGGGTTCGCGGGCGCGGGCTCGCGATCTATGTCACCGTGTTGTTCGGCGCAATGACGGTCGGCAGCGTGGCGTGGGGGGAAATCGCTGCCAGAGGTGGACTACCGATGGCGCATTTCCTCGCGGCGATTGGCGTCCTGGTTGCCATTCCGCTGACGTGGCGCGCGAAGCTGCAAACAGGTGCCGGGCTCGACCTGACGCCTTCCATGAGCTGGCCCGAGCCGATCGTCGCCGCGGATCTGCAAGAGCGAGCGGGTCCGGTGATGATCGCCGTCGAATACCGCATCGCCATGAAGGACCGTGACGCCTTTCTCGTTGCGCTCGATCGCGTCGCCTTGGAACGTCGCCGGGATGGTGCGTATGCGTGGGGTGTCTTCGAAGATGCGTCGGAGGCGGGCCGGTTCGTGGAGACGTTCCTTGTCGAATCCTGGCTAGAGCACTTGCGTCAGCATGAGCGAGTCACCAAAGCGGATAGCGTGTTGCAGGAGCGGATTCAGCGATTCTTGGAGCGACCGGCGAAGATCACGCACCTTATCACCGCCGAACGGGGCGACGAACCTCCGAAGGGCACCGGCGCCGCAACGCGCTCGCAATGATCACGCGCGCCACCAAACGATCCAGACAATTGCACGGGAGGATCCCGAGCCGAACCGTAACAGCAGCAAGGCCCAAAGGCGACCACCAGATCTCGGGGACTACCGTGA
This sequence comes from uncultured beta proteobacterium, assembly GCA_963745385.1. Taxonomy (GTDB): domain Bacteria; phylum Pseudomonadota; class Gammaproteobacteria; order Burkholderiales; family Casimicrobiaceae; genus PALSA-1003. Next base: position 21,894 of record CAVUXI010000001.1, on the reverse strand, counting down.
GCCCTCGCAAGTGGTACCGCGATGGCAGGAGAAGGCGACCGCCGCTTCAAGGACCATCAGTAGCCGACCGTAAAGCGCTGTCGTATATGTGCAGGATGCTCGAGTTCATCGATCATGGCCACCGCATAATCCTGAACGGATATTTCGCTCTTGCCATTCGCTCCAACTAGGAGTCGATCGCTACCCAGGCGGAAGGTGCCTGTCCGGTTGCCCGATTTCATGTTCGCTGAAGGTGCCAGGAACGACCATTCAAGTTCCGGCTCCTTTCGCAGTTGTTCCAGTGCATCAATGGTTGCCATCGAGCCGGGGCGGACCCACTCAGGAAGGTTCTTGTCATCAACGACGCGCACACCAGGTTTCACCTCCAACCCACCGGCACCCCCCACCCATAGCACTCGTTTAACGCCCGCACGCTTGATCGCCGCGATGATCGACGTTGTGCCGCGCACTTGGTCGTCGTACAGATTCGGATTTTTCCAGCCCGGATTGAAGGCGCTCACTATCGCGTCCTGACCGGCGAACAGCTTCGCCAGATTCGGCGTGTCATTGACGTCGCCGGAAGTTGCAATGAGTCCGCCGCGCGGTTCGAGTTTTTCCGGATGCCGGACGATTGCCGTGACAGTATGACCTCGGCTGAGCGCTTCGTTCAGAATTGCCGAACCGACGAAGCCTGTTGCACCCAATAACGCGATCTTCATCTGGTGCGCCTTGCAGATTGATGACGGTAGAACCGACCACTACTCACGCGTTACTTGCGAGGGCTAGGTCTCACTGCGGCACAGTTAATAGTCCTGGCCATGCGAGTCGCTGCTTCCTCAATTCGAGTCTACACTTGTGCGGACCTGTCCTGTCGGATAGGTCCGGCGGGAATTGCCTCGGCGCGGCGGTGTCGCCCGTTACGCTAAGCCAGTCCAGCGTCTATTGAGTCAGAGGCAACACCATAGTCAAGGAACTCGAATGAACTCGATAGACGTGGCGTTGGCGATGTCGTTGGCGGTAGTCGTTAGCGGATATTTGGTGCGCCTCCTGCCCGTGTCGTTGCCTCTGCCGCTCGTGCAGATCGCGTTGGGAGCGGTGATCGACGGGCTGTCCGGCCATGGCGTGGCCCTGGATCCGGACATTTTCTTTCTACTTTTTCTCCCGCCGCTACTGTTCCTGGATGGCTGGCGCATTCCCAACGATACGTTGTTGCGCGAGAAGGCGGTGATTCTGGAATTAGCGCTTGGATTGGTGCTGTTCACGGTGGTCGTGGGCGGATTCCTGATCCATTGGCTTATTCCTGCGATGTCCTTCCCCGTTGCGTTCGCGTTGGCCGCGATCCTGTCGCCAACCGATCCGGTGGCGGTCTCATCGATCACGGCGCGAGTACCGATGCCGAAACGGCTGATGCATATTCTGGAGGGTGAGTCGCTGCTAAACGATGCGAGTGGATTGGTCTGCTTCCGTTTCGCGGTAGCAGCGGCGCTGACCGGCAGCTTTTCGCTGGCTTCGGCTTCGATAACATTTCTTTGGCTCGCGGCGGGCGGGGTATCCATTGGCGTCGGCCTTACGCTGGCAGTGACATTCTCGCAAGGGTGGCTGTCGCGGCATCTGGGCGAGGAAAGCGGCTCGCCGATTCTGATCAGCCTGTTGATCCCGTTCGGCGCCTATCTGCTGGCTGAAAAACTGCAGGCGTCCGGCATCCTGGCAGCGGTCGCGGCGGGCATCACGATGAGCTATGTCGAGCTCAGCGGCCGCGCGCTCGCGACCACCCGGCTTCAGCGCGCAGCGGTCTGGAATACGGTGCAATTTGCGCTGAATGGGGTGATGTTCGTGCTGTTGGGCGAACAACTGCCCGGCATTCTGCGTGGCGCAATGGCCTCCATTGACCAGAGCGGTCATCTGAGTCCGTGGTGGCTTGCCGTGTACGCGCTGGCGATCAGCGTCGGTCTGACGCTGCTGCGCTTCGTTTGGGTATGGACATCGCTGAGGCTGACAGTGTTCAGGGCACGCCATCGCGGCGCGCAAGTGACCAGGCCGAATCCGCGCCTGGTCATGGCAGCGTCGTTGGCTGGAGTGCGCGGTGCCATCACGTTGGCCGGCGTCATGACGCTGCCGCTGTTGATGGGTGACGGCACGCCTTTCCCGGCAAGGGATCTGACGATATTCCTGGCATCGGCGGTAATCCTGCTTTCTCTGATGATGGCCAGCATCGCGCTTCCGAAGCTTATGAAGGGGCTCGAACTGCCGGATGAGCCCGCAGGGCAACTGGAAGAGGACCGGGCGCGTCGCGACGCCGCCATTGCGGCGATCGCGGCCATTGAGAAGGCTCAACACCTGGTGCGGCAGAACGCTGACGCGGAAGTTTGCGCCCAAGCGGCAGCGCGCGTGATCGCGCTCTATCAACGTCGGCTGGACCGCATGGTCCCGAGCGGGGCGGAGCCTGGGAACCTGCGCCAGGCCGAAGAGGCGGACCGCACGCTACGCTTGGCCGGCTTGCAGGCGGAGCGCGAAGCGATTTTCAGCTTGGCGCGTCACGCGAAGATTTCCGACGAGACCTCACGCAAGCTGGTCCGCGAGATCGATCTTGCCGAGCCGCGCTATCGTTAGCGGTGACAGGCTTCTAGATGATTCGTCTGGTGCAAAAGATGAACAGATGAAGCGCCCTCTCGCTCCAGCGGCTCTCGTGCCGGCGACCCTGCCTGATGAAAGAAAAATCCGGTTGCTGTTCCGGATCCCGTTCGTGCTCAACGGCACATTCTCTGTGTTGGAAATCGTTCGGCGGGGTGCTCGGCTATTTCATCGACCAGCACGATCTCGTACGCCTCGTTACCACGAAGGCGTCTTCTTAAGACAACTTCCTTCAGCGGGCACGTCGGCCATGTATCGGAGTGGAAAAGCAGTGTGGCGTAGCCACGGGAATGCAGACCGAGCTCGGACACATTGCCGCACTCACTGACATGCTTCGTTCTTGGCAAACGGAATCGCAAGAAACGTGATGCTTGCAGGCGCGAAGGCTAATTGCCCGCCCGCAGTCGCTGTACCCGTCATCATCGGGAGCGCGTCGTTCGGCCCAAGCCGCAATGGCGCACGATTCAGCGAGATCGTCTTATCGGTCAGACTCGCCGCCGTCAGCGTGTAGCGGTTCGCCGCAGCCGGGAGGGCGAGCGAGCTGGCCTTATGGCGCTCCGTGTTCAGGACAAGCAACGCCACGCCGCCGGGCACGCCCCGCAAGCAATGCGCATAGACGTGCGTGCCGGCGCGGTTGGCAAACCGTGGGTCAAGGACCGTCGTCCCCATGAAGCGGCGCCATAGCAGCGCGCCCCAGAAATTTGGCTTGGGTTCGAAAGTATTCTCGTCCAGGAGCCCGTAATCGCTAGCGACAAGCGTGTTATGGATGACGACGTCAACCTCCTGCCGAGCGAGCCGGCCGAGCTGATCGCGGTAGCGGAAGGTGTCCAGGAAGGTGCCGGCCCAAGGATTGCCACCGCAGGCCGCGTCCGCCGTCTCCGTGTTCCAGAAAGGCTTGCCCGGCATGAATTTGTCGCGCACGCCGCGATAGTAGGTGAGCGTCTGGTCGGTACGGCCCAGCCAGTCCTCAGACAACGCCTCGTCGACGCTAGTCTGATGGCCCATGGCCGCGCACCGCTGCGACGCAGCGCCATAATGGTGATAGGAGAATGCGTCGGCGTCGCCCGTCGAGGCGGCGAGATCGGCCGCGGGCAGCACTTCCTGATTCCCGTATCCGCCATTCGCGACGGCCCAGTCGGCGTCAGCCTCTCCGACGGAGCCAGCTTCAGGCGAACGAACACGACGCGCAGATCGACCGCGACGACCTTGCCATGAAAATTTAGACCGGCGTCAGCCATCGACGGTCTCAGCGTTATCCGGTTCGCGGTTTACTGAGGCGCTTCCTTTTGACCCAGGCTGTGTGTCGCTCCAATCTCGACCGCGCCTCCGGGTTCATCCAATTGCGACAGCTATGCGCTCCAACTTACTCGTAAGCGTAATCAAGCAGGTGCGTCCATTGAAGATTGACCGCAAGAAGAGTGCGCGCGAAACAAGAGCGGCCACAAATTATTCCGTCGCGCGCGGTTTAGATACGTTTCGTTACGTCGACCAGCTCGGGCGCCTGGCACAACGCGGGCCTGCAAGTGTCATTCACAACGCACTCGCATCGAGTAAGTACGGTCTGCTCTGCGGAGCGCCTATGTACCGCGGCCGCTTTTTATGAGGTATGCGACGCCGCGCGAACGATCCAAGCCCGACCGCTGTTGCTGAGGTAAGAGGCAATTTGCGCAAGAATCGTTTGCTTTAAGCAAACTCGGCAACGCAGCGCGACCAGAGGGAGCGCAACGTACGGTATCCGGCAGGTGCAGGCCTTGGACGAAGCTCCGCAGTTAATCAGAGCTTCGCAGCAATCGTTAGGACGTTATCGCGAATGCCGTTGACCATGCTCGTCTGCGACAGGACTGGGACCAAGTCGGCGCCCACTGCACAAGGTTTTTCGGAGGTACCGTTATGACGACCGACCTCGGTTCACGGCAGCGAGCGTTAGGCATCGATGCGCGCAGCGAACTGTCAATCGTGAAGCCGAGCATCCAGCGACGATCGCGATGCGCCTTCGCGACCGCACTCGCAGGACTCGCGTTTTGCGCTTTCTGTGCGGAAGCGCAGGGACCCCAGTCGCCACGTTCCGCCGACGCGCAACCGACCACTCAGGGGCCGACGCAAGCCGATATGGACAAGGCAGACCTCGACCCGAGCCATTGGCTCACCTCCAACAAAGGCTACCTTGGGTACAGGTACTCGAAGCTCACGCAGATCAATGCGCAAAACGTCCGCAATCTAAGGCCGGTGTGTTCATTCAAGCTGGGCGAACAGGGGTCGTTCCAGGGCGCACCACTTGTTTTTAACGGCGTTCTATACACGACCTCCGCTTTCGGGGTGTTCGCCGTCAATGCGGCGACTTGCGCCAAGCGTTGGAGCTATCAGTATCACCCCGGCGAGCACATGGGGCAGCAGAACAACAAGGGCGCAGCGATAGCAAGCGGGCGTGTTATCCGCGGCACGCCGGACGGTCATCTGATCGCGCTCGACGCAGCGACCGGTGCGTTGCTTTGGGATCGCATGGTCATGGACGCAAGCGGTGGCGAGTACGCGACCGCCGCGCCCCTGGTGTGGAAGGACATGATCTTCATCGGCAAGGCGGGCGGAGACTTAGGAATCCGCGGAGAAATGATGGCCTTCCGCGCCGCAGACGGCACGAAGATCTGGGGGTGGCATACCATTCCAGGTCCCGGCGAGACGGGATCGGATACATGGAAGAATCCCGCGAGCGTCGAGCATGGCGGCGGCGGCACGTGGACCAGCTACAGCCTCGACCCGATGGCCGGACTGCTGTTGATCCCCGTGGGCAATGCGGGTCCTGACTTCAACAATGAAGCTCGCCCGGGCAACAACCTCTTCACTAACTCGATCGTCGCACTCGACGCGATGACCGGGCAACTCAAGTGGTGGCATCAGTTGATCGGTCCCGAGGACCGCGACTGGGATACCGCGGTCGTCGCAGCGTTCGATCCTGCCGACGGCAGCCATCTCGCAGCCGGCGCGGGCAAAGACGGGGTGCTGCATGTCGTGGATCGCGCAACGGGCAAGCTTCGGTTCACGACCTCGATCGTCTCGCAGTACACGAATCGCACGACCGCGATTCCAACCGATACCAACATCCGACTATGCCCGATTGGCGCGGTACAGTGGAACGGGCCCGCCTACAGCCCCGACACCAATCTGCTGTACATGAATGGCATCGATTGGTGCGCCAAGGCGATCAAGGGGCCGATGCCCGAATACGTCCGAGGCAAGACCTATCTCGGTTGGGCCACACCCACCGGCTACGGCGATCGCGACCCCATCGAGCAGGCGTTCGGCCTGGTCAATGCCATCGATCCTGCAAACGGCCAACTGAAATGGCGCTATCGCATTCCGGCTCCGCCGGTGGCGGGACTCACCGCGACTGCCGGCGGCCTCATTCTGACCGCCGACACGCAGGGTGACGTTTTCGCGCTCGATGCGAAGACCGGCGCGCTGCTGAACCGACTTCGTCTTGGTGCTGGCGCCATCGATGGCGGTCTCATCACGTATGCAGTGAATGGCAAGCAGTTCATCGCCGTGGCAGCGGGGGACAACAACGGCACCTATAAGGCGAAGGGCGACAACGCGATTGTGATTTTAGCGCTACCGTAGCAGCGCACACCGGACCCGGCAGGTGTGGTGGGAAGCACCAATCGGCTATCCCACCCGACCGACCAACGACATTCGTCGTGGCGCGCGGCAAAGCCGTTGGTCGAAGCGGTCGTCCGACGCTACGGCTTCGTCCATAGCGCGAGATGCAACGATCGTTTTCGTATCACTCATGTCCGTAACCCTCGGTAAGCACTGATCCTCGTGATGGGCAGCTGGAAATGGGCTCACTCGATGTTCTTCTGAGGAGGAGTACAAGATGACAAGCGAAGCAATGCGCGATTCCAGTGCAGGACACGCTTCTGACACCGCAGAATTCCGTGCTAATCATCATCGACTATCAGCCGGTGCAGGTGATCTCGATTGTGAAGAGTTCGTAAAGGCGGTAAAGGCGACAGGCCGCATGAAGCTAATCATGACGGCGCTCTGGACCGAAGCATGTCTTACGTTCCCGACTCTCGATGCGCTGCGCGAAGGATTCGAGGTATATCCGATCGTGGACGCGGTTGGAGGAACGTCACTCGAAGCGCATCGTGCGGGTCTCGACCGTGTCGTTCAGGCCGGCGCCAGGGCGGCGAGCTGGGTGCAACTCGCGTGTGAGCTTCAGCGCGATTGGGCGCGTACCAAAACCGTTCCGGAGTTTGCAAACATTTTATTTGCCGTCGAGGGTCACTAGTCCAAAAACACCAAGTCGCGTTTGGCCAGCGCCTGCTCTATCTCCAGGGCCGCGATAACCGCCGATAATTCGCCGTCGTCTCCCCAAATGACAATGACCAAGCCCCTGTTAGCGACTCGACCAGGCACGGACCGGCGGGAATGGCAGCGCTTCGCCGATCTGGGCGTCGATAACGCCACGGATTCTTGAGCGTGGCGCCGTGGATGGTACCTGCCATGTTTGATCCCTCTTGCAAACAAGCTATCGCGAGCGCCGCGCGCGCCTAGGGCCGAACGAACAAAAGGATTTTGGCGCGGTAGCCGTCAATCCGAGACGTCTCTGACAGATGCCTGACATCAGCCTGTTCTGATTGCATATCCCTTGTCGAACGGCCAGTTTTTTGCGGTACGCACTGCCATTACGCTACACACTAGGTCGCGCGGTAGCGTACAAGTTGACCGGAATTATATGGCCATGTTGTAATGTTTCATGCTGAATGTCGGGCTCATTTCGAGAGATGTTGAGGTGCGCGCTATCAGAGATGAGGGCATCACCGACGACTGTCAATCGGTCGGGAGCTACGGCGCATTTGTAGCAAGCTTCGAGCGCAGCGCTGGGCACTACCGAGACGGCGCCAGGCCCAACTTCGCGGTGATGATGCTTCAAAATGGCGGGTTTCTGGCCGAGTTCGATTTAGGTGTTGGCAAGTTCCCGGTGCGAAGTGTGCCCGGCCAGCTTTTTGTCTGCAGGCCTTTCGTTTCGATCGAGAACGCGTTTCAGGCCACGGTCAAAATCCTGATGCTATCTCTCCCTGTGTCGACATTGGGCGCGCTGCTGCCTGGCTTGGACTTGCAACCCGAAACCGGCTTTCGGGAGCTGTATACCCGTCCTCTCTGTGACAATTTCATCCGGATCGCTATCAACCGGCTTTGGGCAACAACACGCTCGCGCCAAGACGGGGCAAGCTTATTCGCCGACACTCTTGTCTTGGCGATTTTTGCGGCACTTGCCGGTCATGGCAAGCGAGTTCGCGCGGCGACCAAGCGAGGGCTTGCGGACTGGCAGTTGCGGCGGGTGATGGAAATGCTGCAGTCCATGCAAGATATCCCGCTTGCCGATCTGGCAGCGGCGGCGAACATTTCACCTTGGCATTTCGCGCGCGCGTTCAAGCACACAACGGGCGTACCCCCGCATCATTATCAATTAATGCTGCGCATGAATTGCGCCAAGGACCTCCTAACCAAAACTGGGCTTCCGATTACCAAGGTCGCCGAGCGAGTGGGCTACGGCTCCAGCCAAGCCCTGGCGCGCGCCTTTCGGAAAGAGGTAGGGACAAGTCCGCTCGAATATCGGTGCACCAGCGCTGCCTAGCGGCGACAAGGCGACCGGTTCCGGCCCGACTTGGTGCGGATTTGAGACAAGAGCGGTTTGCTTTTAGCAAGTCCGGGTACCCCGCGCCGCCAAATCGCGCGTAGGCTTCGAACGCGTATTCGCCCGGACACACGGCGTCGAGCTGTTCCAAATGTGGCGGTGCGCTGCGTCGCATCCGGCATCCTTCACGTACATGCGAATGTCGGTCGACGCTTATTTCTGCCATCCGTCGCTCATCGCTAACTGGCCAACGAGTTGCCGAGCCCCGAGCGAGTGCCGAGTGTGAGTGGCGTTGCGGACTTGCGATACTCGGAGCCACTATTGCAAACATCGAGGCGTTCAGTCCGATCCTCCACGCGTATGCGCTCCTGCCGCCCTCTCTCGTTGCGAGAAGGCCGTCTCTAATTGCGCCTAAGCCGACGAGTCGGCGCCCTGCGGGGCGAACCGTGGAGATCAACCTGCAGCAGCTGATCACAACGCGTCCGTTTGACGACGTGGCGTGGAGGAGGTCATCGCGCACGAGATCCATGTCCGGATTGGCAATGCGGCGCCGGCCATCGGAAAAACGGCCGCCCTCGACGAGCTCCGTCTTTTTTTCTCGCGCGTCGAATCGGTGGGATGCGGATTTTGGGAACTGTGCAAACGACGGGAAACAATCTTCGCCGAAGTCGAAGTCCGATTCGTCGACATGGTAGGCCGCGATCAATGCATTCCCTGCGTGATTGTGGCGCGCATGGCCGGCGGGGTTTTGATCGATCTTCGGCTTGGTTCTGGATCCGTCGCCCATTCCGTTGTGGGCCGGCGCAAATTGGCCACATGATCTAGGGCGACGCATTCGCGTTGAACCGCGCCATATCTCCCTAGGAAGAGGTGTCGGCACTGCGTGGATGTCGGCCACGTATTTCTCGTAGACCTCGCTGGTCTCGCCCGGGAAGCCCAGCAGCAGGTTCCATTGCGGCTTGATGCCGTAGGTGACGCAATTCTTCATGAAGTTGATGTTCTGAAAGGAGGTGGTTCCCTTGCGCATCAGCTTGAGCGTCGAGGCGGCCAGCGACTCGATTCCCGGCTGCAGGTCGATCACCCGCGCCCGCGCCAGCACCTCCATCTCGTGCGCCTTGAGGTCGGCCTTGACCTCGTAGAAAAGCGACACGTGGGGCGGTGTCGCGAGGCGCGGGAACACGTCCTTGAGGTATTCGCGCGGCATGATGTTGTCAACCGACTCGTAACGTGAGCAGCGCGTGCCGTAGAGCTCGAACATCTGCTCGAATTGCTCGACGGCGCGCCCCGGGTTCATGGCGCGATAGCGCATGGTGGTGCCGTTGAGGCCGCAGAACGTGCAGTGCGAGCGCTCGCCCCACCAGCAGCCGCGGGAGGTCTCGAACAGCAGCACCGGCTTGACCGGCGCGTCGGCGAAGCTGCGCTCGAAAGTATCGAGGAACGGCCGGTAGTCGAGGCCCACCGGCACGTCGATGTCCACCTCTTCGCCGATCGATTGCGGGCCGCGCAGCTTCTCCGGCGCGAAGTTGCGCCGCGAGAAGACCCCCTGGATGTCGTGGCAGAGGTCGCTCTCGCCGGCCAGCAGATGGCCCACCAGTTGCGGGAAGCTCTTGAGCGACGGCCCCGAGAACACGAAGTCGACGCTGTCGACCTGGGCAGCGATGTGGCCGCCCATCGGCGCCTCGCAGTTGGCGCCGCCGAGCACCGTGACCAGGCCGGGGTTCTTCTCCTTGAGCTTGCGGGCCAGGGCGAAGCTGGCGACGTTCTGCGAGAACATGGTGGTGAAGCCCACCAGATCGTCCTCGGCCAGCCGGTGCTTGGCGATCAACCGCGCCATGAAGCCCTGCAGCCCCTGGCGCTTGCTGAGCAGCAGCCGCCGGCGCAGCTCGAAGGCTTCGTCGCGCTGCGGGAAGTAGCGCTTGAAGTATTCCTCGGCGTTGTCGGGCAGCTCCGGGAAGGCGATGCCGCGGAAGAACCAGTCGCCCAGGCCGCACATGTTGGCTTCCAGCGAGTCCGACATCTCCGAGTAGAGGCGGAGCCCCAGCAGGTGAGCGAAGTCGTGGTTCAGATAGAGCAGGCGCACCCCCACCTGGTCGCCGAGCTCGTCCTCGAGCACCGACTTGAGCTGCGTCAGGGCGATCGACGGCAGCCGCACGGTGGCAAACGGCATATTGATCAGCGTGACCTTGTACATGGCTTACCTCTCTCGGCAGAACGTGTCCCGCAAGCGTGGCGGCTGGTCACGAGCGGTGTACCTCGTCGAGCTGCCGCCGCAGCTCGCGACGCTGGCGGCGGCCGCTGCCGGCGCTCTCCGACGGCGGGCCGGGCGGCTCGGTGGCGCCGGCGGCCGGCTCCTCGCCGCTCAGGTGGCGGGCCAGCGCCGCCACCGTCGGAAAGCGGAACAGCTCGAGCACCGGCAGCTTCCTGCCCAGCAGCTGCTCGAGGGTCCCGGCGGCGCGGATCATCAACAGCGAGTGGCCGCCAAGGTCGAAGAAGTTGTCGGCCAGCCCCACCCGGTCGACGTGCAGCACCTGGCAGAGCACGCCGGCGATGGTGCGCTCGAGCTCGGTGCGCGGCGCCACGTAGCTGCCCGCCGGCGTGCCCGCCGCCTCCGGTTCCGGCAAGGCCGCGCGGTTCACCTTGCCGTTCGGCAGCAGCGGCAGCGCCGCCAGCTCGACATAGGCGGCAGGGATCATGAACTCGGGCAGTGTCCGGCGCAGGAAGGCGCGCAGCTCCCCCGGCGCGGCGGCCCGCCGCCCGGCTTGCGGCACGACGTAGGCGACCAGCCGCCGCTCGCCGCCGGCGCCACCCTCCACGCCCGCCGCCCCCGCCGGCAGGCCGGCGCCGTCGCGGCGCGCCGTCACCACCGCCTGGGCGATGTCCGGGTGGCGCGCCAGCGCCGCCTCGATCTCCCCCGGCTCGATGCGGAAACCGCGCACCTTGACCTGGTGGTCGCGGCGGCCGAGGTACTCGCAGGCGGCCGTCGGCCAGGGCGCGCGCCAGGTCGCCGGTGCGGTAGAGGCGGGCGCCCGGGGCGCCCAGCGGGTTGGGCACGAAGCCGCGCGGCGGTCAGGTCGGGCCGCCGGTGATAGCCGCGGGCGAGGCCGTCGACCGCCCAGATAGAGCTCGCCCGGCGCGCCGATGCGGCACCGGCGCCAGCTCGCCGTCGAGCAGCCAGGCGGTGGTGCCGGCGATCGGCCGGCCGATCGGCGGTTGCCGGCCGGCGGCGAAATCGGCGACCGTCACCAGCGCCGCCGTCGAGTAGGTCGTGGTCTCCGAGGGGCCGTAGAGGTTCACAGGCCCGCGACAGGGCGGGCGCCGCCGCCAGCCGCGCCACCAGGGCGAGCGGAATCGGCTCGCCGGCCAGGTTGAGGGTGCGCACCGTGGCCGGCAGAGACTGCGGCGCCACCTCGGCGAGCACCGAGGGCACGGTGTTGACCAGGGTGACGCGATCGGCGTCGTCCGAGCGCCAGCAGGTCGAGCCCGCTGTCGGCCAGGTCGGATCCGGCCGCCCGCGGCCAGCGGCGCGAAGATCTCGAACACCGACAGATCGAAGCAGATCGAGGTCGCCGCGAAGACCGTCGCCAGCTCGGCCGGCGCGAAGTGCCGCAACGCCCAGGACAGCAGCGCCGACGGCGCCGCCGTGGGTGATCGCCACCCCTTTCGGCCGGCCGGTCGAGCCCGACGTGTAGATCAGGTAGGCGAGGCAGGCCAGCGGCGGCTCGGCCGGCAAGGCGGCGCCCGCGGCGGCCTCGCCCGCCGGCCCGCCCTCGTCCTCCTCCAGCAGGGCGCCGACCAGCACCGGCCGCGCCGCCGTGGCCGGCAAGCGGTCCGCCAGCCACTCCTGGGTGACGACCACCGGCGCGCCGCAGTCGTCCAGGGTGGCCGCGATGCGCTCTCGCGGGTAGGCCGGGTCCAGCGGCACGTAGGCGCCGCCGGCCTTGAGCACGGCGAGCAGCGCGACGATCAGCTCCGGCGTGCGCTCGAGGAAGATGCCGGCCGGGACCTCCGGTCCGACGCCCAGGGCGGCGAGACGCCATGCCAGGCGGGTGGCGTGACGGTCGAGCTGGCGATAGGTGAGCGTATCGCCGCCGCCGGTCACCGCCACCGCTGCCGGTGTCGCCGCGGCCTGGCGCTCGAACAGGCGGTGGATCGGCACCGGCACCGCCGCCGGCCGCGTGTCGTTCCACTCCACCAGCACCTGGTGCAGCTCGCTGGCGGCGAGCAGCGGCAGGCTGGCTGCCGGCCGCTCGGGATGCGCCGCGAACGCCGCCGCCAGGTTGACGAAGTGGCCCGCGAAACGGGCGACGGTGGCGGCGTCGAACAGATCGGTGTTGTACTCGATCCCGCCGGCGACGATACGGCGCGCCACCACCGCGGCGGCGGCGGTCCCGCCGCCAGCCTCGCCAGCCTCGCCGATCTCGCCCACCTCGCCGATCTCGCCGACCTCCGTCAGGCTGAGCGTCAGGTCGAACTTGGCCATCCCGCTGTCGACCGCCAGCGGCTCCGGCACCACCCCGGCAAGCGGCGGCGGCGCCGGCGGGTTGTCGAGCGTGAAGAGCACCTGAAAGAAGGGGGTGAGCGCCAGGCTGCGGTCCGGGCGCAGCTCCTCGACCAGCTTCTCGAACGGCACGTCCTGGTGGACGGTGGCGGCGATCGTCTCCTCGCGCACCCGCGCCAGCAGCTGGCGCACCGTCGGCTCGCCGCCGAGGTCGGCGCGCAGCACGAGGGTGTTGACGAAGAAGCCGATCAGCCCCTCGGTCTCAGGCGGCCGCGGTTGGCGACCGGCGTGCCGACCGCGAAGTCCGCGCGCCGCGTGTAGCGGGCGAGCAGCTCCTGCGCAGGCGGCGAGGAGAGCCATGAACAGGGTCGCGCGCTCGCCGTGCGCCAGCTGCCGCATCCGCGCCGTCGCGGCGGCGTCCAGGCGCACCGGCAGGCGGGCGCCGCGGAAGGTCTGCAGCGGCGGCCGGGGGCGGTCGATCGGCAGCGCCACCCCCGCCGGCAGGTCGGCCAGGCGCTGCGCCAAAAGGCGAGCTGGCGGTCGAGCTCCTCGCCCGCAGCCATTCGGCGCTGCCAGACCGCGAAGTCGGCGTACTGGATGGGAAGCGGCGGCAGCGGCCGCGGGGCGGCGGCCGGCGGCGGCGGCGTAGCAGCTCCGCCAGCTCGGCCAGCAGGATGCCCAGCGACCAGCCGTCGGCGACGATGTGGTGCACCGTCAACAGCAGCGCCTGCTCCGCCTCGTCCAGCAGCACCAGGCTCGGTGCGCAGCAGCGGGCCGCGGCGCGAGATCGAAGCGCCGCCCCGCCTCCTGGCGGGCCAGCGCCAGCAGCTCGGCCTGGCGGCGGCCCGGCGGCAGCCGGCGCAGGTCGGCGACCGGCAGCCGGTGCCGGCCGGCGGGCTCGATGCGCTGCACCGGTTGCTCTTCCACCACGGCGAAGCGGGTGCGCAACGCTTCGTGCCGGGCGGTGAGCGCCGTCAGGGCCGCGGCCAGGGCGGCCGGCGACAGCGGGCCGCGGAGGAGCAGGGCGACGGGGATGTTGTAGGCCGGCAGGCCGGGGTCGAACTGATCGAGGATCCATAGCCGCTGCTGGGCAAAGGAAAGGGGCAGCGGCGCCTCGCGCGGCGCCGGCGCCAGCGGCGGAATGGCGCGACGCGGGCTCGCGGCATCTCCTTCCGCACTGGGCTCGTAGCGGGCGGCGAGCGCCGCCAGCACCCGCTCGGCCTGGCCGGCCACCGTCGGCGCCGCGAACAGGCTGGCGAGCGGCAGCTCGAGGCCAAACGCCTCCCGCACCCGCGACAGCAGGCGCATGGCGAGCAGCGAGTGACCGCCGAGGGCGAGAAAATCGTCGTGGATGCCGACCTCCGGCACCCCCAGGACCGCGGACCAGAGGCTCGCCAGCAGGTCTTCGACCGGATGGCGCGGCAGGCGGGTGGCCGCGCCGTCCGCGACGCCGGCAGCCGCCGCCCCGGCTGCCACGGCGGCTGCCGGCGGCTCCCCCCAGGGAGGAAGCGCCGTGCGGTCGAGCTTGCCGCCGGCGGTGCGCAGCGGGTGCGCCAGCGTCGCGAAGGCCGCCGGGATCCAGGCGGCGGGCAGCCGCTGGCGCAGGAAATCGCGCAGCTCGGCGGGCCCCGGCGGCGAGTCCGGCGACTGCGGCACCACCCAGGCGGCCAGCGCCGGACCGCCGGCGCCGTCGCGCGCCAGCACGGCGGCGGCGGCGACCGCCGGGTGCAGGCACAGCGCCGCCTCGATCTCCCCCGGCTCGATGCGGAAGCCGCGCACCTTGAGCTGCCGATCGAGCCTGCCCAGGAACTCCAGCCGGCCGTCCGGCAGGGCGCGAACGCGGTCGCCGGTGCGGTAGAGGCGGGCGCCGCCGGCGCCAGAAAATGGATCGGGCACGAAGCTCTCCGCGGTCAGCTCGGGGCGGCGCAGGTAGCCGCGCGCCAGGCGCCCGCCCAGGCACAGCTCCCCCGGGACGCCGGCGGGCAGCGGCTGGAGCCTGCCGTCCAGGACGTAGGCGGTGCGGCCGGTCAGGGCGCGGCCGAGGAGCGGCGCTGCGGCGGCGCCCGGGCCACGGACGGCGGCAGCTCGTAGAGGGTGGCGGTGACCACCGCCTCGGTCGGGCCGTAGGCGTTGAGCAGGCGGACGCCGCGCCAGCGGCGAACCGTGCCAACCGGCGAGCGCCGCGGCCGGGCATCGCCTCGCCGCCGGCGATCAGCAGCCGCAGGCTGGCGGGCAGCTCGCCGCCTGGCGGCGGACCGCCGGTGCGGTGGCGCGCGTCAGGGGGCGGCGACGGATCGCCGGCAGCAGCCGGACGCTGCAGCGCGGCGACCCAGCTCGCCCAGTAAGAGCTCGGCAGGTTGGCGACGGCGATGCGCCACCGCGCGATGCGTGACGCGAGATCGGCGGTGTCCCAGACCTCCTCGCCGCGCAGCACCAGAGTGGCGCCGTGCAGCAGGGCGATGAAGATCTGCTCCAGGCCCGCGTCGAAGGCGAAGGAGGTGAACTGCAGCACGCGCTCGCCGGCGGCGATGCCGTACTCTGTCGCGACGGCGGCGAAATGCTCCGCCGCCACCTGATGAGCGACGGCCACGCCCTTGGGCCGCCCGGTCGAGCCGGAGGTGTAGACGACATAGGCGAGGCCCGCCGGCGAGACCCGCGGCGCCGGGCGCGGCGGACCGGGCGCCTCTCCGGCCACCGCCGCCGACGCCGCGGGCAGAGAGGGGTCGAGGCGCACCGGCGACCGCAACGGCGGCGCCGGCGCCGGCAGCTCGAGGCCCGGCCCGGCGATCAGCACCGGCGCGCCGGTGTCGGCGAGAACGAAGGCCAGGCGCGACGCCGGCCCGCCAGGCTCGACCGGCACGTAGACGCCGTCCGCCGCGAGCACCGCCAGCAGCGCCACCACCGCCGCCGCCGAGCGTTCGACCGCCACCACCACCGGCACCTCCGGCCCGATCCCCAGCGCCCGCAAGCGGTGCGCGAGCTGGAGCGCCAACCGCTCGAGCTCGCCATACGTCAGGCTGATCCCGGTTTCGGCGTCGACCAGCGCCACCGCGCCGGGAGCGGCACGCGCCTGCCGTTCGAAGCCGGCGTGCAGCAGTTGCGGAGCCGGGAGCGGCGGGACCGGCCGCGGCCGGTCGGGCCACTCGCGGAGCAGCTGGTGGCGCTCGGCCGCCGAGAGCAGCGGCAACGATGCCAGCGGCGGCGCCGGCTCGGCGGCGAGACCGGCCAGGAGCGTTGCCAGGTGGCCGAGAAGCCGCGCCACGGCGGTGTCCTCGAGCCGCCGGCGCTCGAAGGTGGCGCGGATCGCCAGCCGCTCCCCGGGCTCCACCAGCAGGCTCAAGGCGTAGTGGGTGCGCGACACGTAGCGCTGTCCGCGCAGCTCGAGCGGCGCCGCGGTTTCGTCCGCCGCCGCCGATCCCCGGGACGCGGGCCGGGCCATCTCTGGCACGTTCTCGAAGACGACGATGGTGTCGAAGAGCGGGCGCCCGGCGGGAACCTCGCTCCAGCGCTGGATCTCCGCCAGGGTGCCGTGCGCGTGCTCCTGCACCGCCAGCTGCCAGGACTGCACCGCCCGCAACCACGACACGGTATCGCTCTCGGCCTGCCAGCGCGTCCGGATCGGCAAGGTATTGATGAACAGCCCGACCATCGACTCGATGCCCGAGACCTCCTCCGGCCGCCCCGAGACGGTGGCGCCGAACACCACCTCCGGCTCGCCGCTGTAGCGGTGCAGCAGCGCCGCCCAGGCGCCCTGCACCAGCGTGTTGAGCGTCAGGCGGTGGCGGCGGCCGAAGGCGCGCAGCTCGGTGGTGATCTCGCGGTCGAGGACGATCTCGCGCTCACCGTGGGCGCCGTGCCGGGAGCGGTTTGCGGCCCCGTCCGGCAGCGCGCGCTCGGCGGTCGCGACGGCATCGCCGCGGCGATCCTCGCCGCCCTTGGCGCCGGCGCCGTCGCCGGCGCCGCGCTGAAAGCCATTGCCGTGATGGCCGTCGAGGTCGATGCCGAGCGCCGTCGCGGCGGCGAACCCGGCGAGCCTGGCGCGCCAGAAGGCCTCGTCGGCGGCCGGGTCGCGGCGCCGCAGCCAGGCGATGTAGTCGCCGAAGCGGCGCACCGGCGGCAGGTCCGGCTCGCCGGCCTGCGCCATGGCCGCGTAGGTGGCCACCACCTCCGCCAGCACCACCGACGCCGACCAGGCGTCGAGGAGGATGTGGTGGTAGGTCCAGGCCAGGAGTCCCGCGGCCTCGCCCGTCCGCACCCAGTCGAGGCGCAGCAGCGGCGGCTGCCCGAGATCGAAAGGTTGCCGCCGGATCGCTTCCAGGAACTCTTCGACGCCTTGCCGCGGCTCGCCGCGGCGCTCGTGGGCAGCGAACGGCACCGCCACCTCGCGGTGCACCACCTGCAACGGCTTGTCGAGCCCCTCCCAGTGGAACGAGGTGCGCAGCGCCGGGTGGCGCGCCACCACCCGCCGCCAGGCCGCCGCCAGCAGCTCGGGCTCGATGCGGCCCGCGAGCTCGAGGATCAGCTGATCGACGTACAGCCTCTCGCCGGGCGCCTGGAGGCTGTGGAACAGCAGCCCCTGCTGCATTGGCGACAGGACGTAGATGTCTTCGGGAGCTTGGTGCGTCATGACGATAGACCGACCCGCGGGTTATCTACTCAAGTGCCTGGCGGAATCCAAAGCGCTCCGGCGCCTGCCCGCCGGCGGCTGCTCGCGCGCCCGCGTTGCCGTGCTCTGCGGCTCGACCGGCGCCGGCCGCCGGGGTCTCACCGCCCCCTGGCGCCGCGGCGTCTGCCGGCGCCTCGCCGGCGGCCAGGCTGGCCTGCGCCGTCTCCTCGGCGAGCGGCTCCAGCTCGGCGAGCAACGCCGCCAGCTCGGCGCGGTCGGCCAGAGCCAGCTGTTCGCGCTCGATCCAAGCGGCGACGTCGGCGAGCGCCGGCGCCTCGAACAGCAGGCGCACCGGCGTCTCGAAGTGGAAGGCGGCGCGCATCCGCGCGGCGGCCCGCAGCGCCAGCAACGAGTGCCCGCCGAGGTCGAAGAAGCGATCGTGCCGCCCCACCCGCGGCACCGCGAGAACTTCCTCCCAGATCGCCGCCAGGCGGCGTTCGGTGGCGGTGGCCGGCGGCGCCCAGGGCGCCGCCGCGGCGACGGGCGTTTCCTCCGGCGACGGCAGGCGCTGCCGGTCCAGCTTGCCGTGAGCCGTCAGCGGCAGCTCGGCCAGCAGCACCAGCGCCGGCGGCACCATGTAGGCGGGCAGCCGCCCGCCGAGCCAGGCGGCGAGCGCCGCGGCGGTGACCGCGGGAACGGCAGCGGCGTCCGGCACCGCATAGCCCACCAGCCGCGGCCCGCCCGCGCCCGCGTCGCGCACCGTCACCGCCGCCTGCCGCACGCCCGGATGGGCGGCCAGCGCCGCCTCGACCTCGTCCGGCTCGACCCGGAAGCCGCGGATCTTGACCTGGCGGTCGATGCGGCCGAGGAACTCGAGCTCGCCGTCCGGGCGATAGCGGACCCGGTCGCCGGTGCGGTAGAGCCGCCGCCGGCGCCGCCAGGGGTCGGGGACGAAGCGCTCGGCGGTCAGCTCCGGCCGGTCCAGATAGCCGCGCGCCAGGCCCGGCGCCGCCGGCGAACAGCTCGCCCGGCACGCCGATCGGCACCGGCCGCAGGCGCGCGTCCAGCACGTGCACGCTGGTGCCGGCGATCGGCCGGCCGATCGGCACCGAGGCGCCGGCCGCCAGCGGGACCGCTCAGGCGGCAGCAGCAGGTGAAGGTCGTGTTCTCGGTCGGCCCGTAGCCGTTGACCAGCCGCAGCTCGGGGCGAGCGGCGCAGCGCGCGCCGCACGTGCGGCGGGTCGCCAGCACGTCGCCGCCGGCGAGCAGCTGGCGCAGCGCGCGCGAGCCCTGCCAGCGCCTCGTCGACCACCGGTGGAACAGGCCGGCGGTGAGCCACAGCGTGGTGACGCCGCGCTGCGCGCAGCGCCGCCGCCGAGGTCGCGCGGCGACAGCGCCTCGGCGGGCAGGATCACCAGCCGTCCGCCGTTGCAGCAGCGCGCCCCAGATCTCGAACGTCGAGGCATCGAAGGCAGAGCGGCGCGAGCTGCAGCACACCTCGTCCGGCCCGAAGGCGGCGTAGTCGCCGCCGACCAGCCGCAGCACGGCGCGGTGCGGCACCGCCACGCCCTTTGGGCACGCCGGTGGAGCCCGAGGTATAGAGGACATAGGCGAGCGCCTCGGGCGTCGCCGCCGCGAGGGCAGGCAGCTCGGCCTCGGCGTCACCCGGGGCGGGCTCTCCGGCCGCGACCTCCACGACTTGCAGCCGCGGCAAGCGGGCAACAGCAGCGGCGAGCAGCTGCCGCACCCGCTCGTCGCCAGGCTGCCGCTCGACGATCAGCACCGCCGCTCCGGAGTCCTCGAGCATCCAGGCAAGGCGCTCGACCGGCGATGCGAGATCGAGCGGCACGTAGGCGCCGCCCGCCCGCAGCGCCGCCAGCAGCGCCACGATCGCCTGCGGCCCGCGCGGCAGGGCCAAGGCCACCCGCGTCTCCGCTCCGACGCCGCGGGCGCGCAGGCGGCGCGCCAGCAGCGCCGACCGGCGGTCCAACTCGCCGTAGGTCAGGCGCTCGCCGCCGCCTGCCACCGCCGCGGCGCCCGGCACCCGCCGCGCCAGCGCCGCGAAGCGGCCATGGATCGACGCCTCGGCCGGCGAGCCCGCCGCGCCCGGCCCGGCCGCGGGCGACGCGGCGCCGGCGCTCCACGCCCGCAGCTGCTCCAGCTCGGCGGCGGGCAGCAGCGGCAGGTCGTCGATCGCCACCTCCGCGTCCACCGCCGCTCGCAGCAGCGTTTGCAGCCGCCCCAGCCAGCGCGCCGCCGTCGCGCGGTCGAAGAGCTCGGCGCTGTGCTCGAGCTCCAGCCGTACGGCACCGTCCACCTCGGCGGCGTAGAGGGTCAGGTCGAAACGCGCCGGCACCTCCGCCAGCGGTACGCCGGTCAGCCGCAACCCCGGCAGCTCGAAGTCCCGGCGCGGAAAATCCTGCATGTTGAACAGCGCCTGGAACAGCGGCGTGCGGGAGGGATGGCGCTCGGGCCGCAGCTCCTGGACCAGTTTCTCGAAGGGCACCTCCTGCCGGGAAAAGGCGTCCAGGGTGACCTCGCGCAGCCGCCGCACCAGCTGCCGGAAGCTCGGGCCGCCGGCCAGGTCGGCGCGCAGCACGACGGTATTGAGGAAGACTCCGATCAGCCCTTCCAGATCGCGGCGTCCGCGGCCCGCCACCGGCGAGCCGAGCGGCAGGTCGGTCTGGCCGGTGTGGCGGCCCAGCAGCGCGGCGAAAGCGGCGAGCAGGCCCATGAACAGGGTCGCCGATTCGTTCTGGCACAGCGCTTTCAGCGCCGCCGTCAGTGCCGGGGAGAGGACCGTCAGCTCGCTGGCGCCGCGGAAGCCGCGCACCGCCGGCCGCGGCCGGTCGGTGGGCAGGTCCAGCGCCGGCGGCGGTGGCGCCAACCGCTCGCGCCAGGCGGCGATCTGGGCCGCCAGCTCCGGGCCGCCCAGCCGCCGGCGCTGCCAGGCGGCGTAATCCGCGTATTGCACCGGCAGGTCCGGGAGCACCGGCCGCTCGCCGGCCGCGAGGGCGCGGTAGCCCGCCGCCAGCTCGCCCAGCAAGACGCCGATCGACCAGCCGTCGGAGACGATGTGATGCATCGCCAGCGCCAGCAGGTGCCGTTCCGGCGCCAGGCGCAGCAGCGCCACCGCCAGCAGCGGCGGGCGCGCCAGGTCGAAGCCGGTGGCGGCGATCCGCGTCGCCAGGCGCTCCGCCTCGCCGGCCCGCCTGGCGGCCGGCAGCGCCGCCAGGTCGGCCATCGGCAGCCGCGGCCGCGGCATCTCCCCCGGCTCCAGCACGCGCTGGGCGCCGCCGCCGTCCACCTCGACAAAGGCGGTGCGCAGGATCTCGTGCCGCCGCGTGATCTCTTCGAGGCCGCGGGCGAGCGCCGCGACGTCGAGCCGGCCCTCGAGACGGGCGGTTTGGGCGACGTTGTAGAACGGGTTGCCCGGCTCGAGGCGGTCCAGGAACCAGAGCCTCTCCTGGGCGAACGAGAGCGCCAGGTCGCCGCCGCGCGCCGGCACCCGCGGCATGGGTTCCGGCGCCGCGGCCCCGCCACCTGCCAGCTCCGCGGTGACCGCCGCGGCCAGCTCTGCCACCGTGGGCGCCTCGAACAGCCGCGCCAGCGGCAGCTCCGCCCGCAGCTGCTCGCGGATGCGCGCCAGCAGCTGCGTGCCCAGCAGCGAGTGCCCGCCGAGCTCGAAGAAGTCGTCGTGCACGCCGGCGCGCGCGATGCCCAGCACGCTCTCGAACAGCGCGGCGAGCTGGCCTTCCAAGGCATCGCGCGGCGCGAGGTAGGGAGTGGCGAGGTCTGGCCGGTCGTGCGCCCCTGCCCCGGGCGAAGCCGCCGCGGCCAGCCCGAGGGCATCCAGCGAGCGGCTACGCTCGATCTCGGCGGGCAGCGGACGAACCGAGACGGCGATCCGCGGCAGCGGCGGTCCCGCCAGGATGCGGCGAAACGCCTCCACCGCGTCGGCGGGCGCCATGCCCTCCTCCTGGTCCTGGCGCCGGCGCGGCGCCAGCCGCCGCCATGCTCGCCGCTCCGTCCAGGCCCTCGCCCCGCCGGTCCGCTCCGCCCAGCCGCGCGGCCTCGCCACGGATCGCCCGCGCCGCGTCGACCCGCTTGAGCGTGAACTCTTCCACCCGCACGCACTCGCCGCCCGCCTCGTCGAGGATGCAGATATCGAAAACCAGCGTCTCGCCTGCCGCGCGCCTGGCCCCGCCGACGGCGACAGCGGCGCCAGCCCCGGCCGGGCCGCCCAGCCGGACATGGCTGTGTAGAAACCGGCGCGGCAACGGGGCGTTGACCTGGATGCGCTTGTACGACAGGGGCAGGTATCTCGCCGCCGGCGCCCCCGGCGCGTCGCACCCAGGTCTCGGCAAAGCCGGCGGCGGTGTCCAGCAGGGCGGGATGAAGGTAGAGATCGTCCAGGTCGGCGGCCAGCTCCGGCGCCAGCTCCAGCAGGCCGACGAATCCCTCGCCGTCGTCGCCCCTCGGCTGGGACTCCCTTTCCTCCGCTCCCTCGGCCGCCTGGGAACCGCGGCCGAGCCAGACCTG